>CAXTHW010000006.1:0-173190 GCA_964244245.1 uncultured Rubrivivax sp.
GACGGCATCTTCGAAGTGATGGGCCGCGGCGAACTGCACCTGACCATCCTGCTGGAAAACATGCGCCGCGAGGGCTACGAGCTGGCCGTCGGCAAGCCGCGCGTCGTCTTCCGTGAGGTCAACGGCGAGCGCCACGAGCCCATCGAGCTGGTCACGGCCGACATCGAAGACCAGCACCAGGGCGGCGTGATGCAGGCCCTCGGCGAGCGCAAGGCCGAACTCGTCAACATGGAAACCGACGGCCGCGGCCGCGTGCGGCTGGAGTACCGCATTCCCGCGCGCGGGCTGATCGGCTTTTCCAACGAGTTCATGAACCTGACGCGCGGCACCGGCCTCATCAGCAACATCTTCGACGGCTACGAGCCTTACAAGGGCGAGATCGAAGGCCGCAAGAACGGTGTGCTGATCAGCATGGATTCGGGCGAGATCGTCACCTACGCTTTGGGCAAGCTCGACGACCGCGGCAGGATGTTCGTCAAGGCGGGCGACCCGGTCTATGAAGGCATGATCGTCGGCATCCACAGCCGCGAGAACGACCTCGTCGTCAACGCGGTGCGGCAGAAGCAGCTCACCAACTTCCGCGTCAGTGGCAAGGAAGACGCGATCAAGATCACCCCGCCCATCGACGCCACGCTGGAGTACGCAGTGGAGTTCATCGGCGACGACGAGCTGGTGGAGATCACGCCGAAGAGCATCCGCATCAGAAAGCGTTTCCTGACCGAGCACGAGCGCAAGCGGGCAGGGCGGCCAGGGGCTTGAAGGCGCCCGGCCAGGCCGGGCAGCGCCCGTCAAATGGCTGCCCCGCGACCGGAACAAACCTGCATCCATGAGCCACCGCAGAGCGGTCCTGACGATGATCGCCGTGACGCTGATGTGGAGCATCGCCGGTGTCGTGACGCGCCACCTCGACGCTGCGCAGGGCTTCGAACTGACCTTCTGGCGCAGCGCCTTCAACGCGCTGGCGCTGGTGCTGCTGCTGTCGTGGCGCGCCGGGCCGGCGGCGCTGTGGCAGCGGCTGCGCAGCGGCGGCCGCACGCTGTGGCTGTCGGGCCTGTGCTGGTGCGTGATGTTCACCGCCTTCATGGTGGCGCTGACGCTGACGACGGTGGCCAACGTGCTGGTCACGATGGCGCTGGCGCCGCTGTTCACCGCGCTGCTGTCGCGCGCGCTGCTCGGCCACCGGCTGGCCGCGCGCACCTGGGCCGCCATCGTGGCGGCAGGCACCGGCATCGCATGGATGTACGGCCAGCAGGTCGGCACCGGCGATGGCCGGCAACTGCTGGGCACGCTGGTCGCGCTGGCCGTGCCGCTGGCCGCGGCGCTGAACTGGACGCTGCTTCAGCAGCAGCGCGATGCCGCTGCCGGCACCCGTGAAGGTGGCGACATGCTGCCCGCGGTGCTGATCGGCGCCGTGCTGTCGGCGGCGCTGACCTTGCCGCTGGCGCTGCCGTTCGCGGCGTCGGGCACCGATGTCGCCTGGCTGGCCTTGCTCGGCGTGGTGCAGCTTGCCATTCCCTGCCTGCTGGCGGTGACGGCGGCGCGCGTGCTCAGCGCGCCGGAGGCTGCCTTGCTGGCGCTGCTGGAAGTGATCTTCGGTGTGGCCTGGGCGTGGCTGGGCACCGGCGAATCGCCCACCGTGCCGGTGGTCGGCGGCGGGCTGCTGGTGCTGGGCGCGCTGGCCGCCAACGAGGCGGTCTCGCTGCGGGCATCTAGGGTCAGCCCGTAGCCGGCAGCCGCGGGCACCGCCCTAGCATGCACGGCCCACTGGAGCGCGCGCATGCAACAACTGTCCGGCCTGGACGCCAGCTTCCTGTACATGGAAACGCCGGAGATGCCGATGCATGTCGGCGCGCTGCACCTCTTCGAGCTGCCTGCCGGCTACCCCGGCAAGTTTGCGGTCGCCTTGCGCAAGCACATCGCGCAGCGGCTGCCGGTGGCGCCGGTGCTGCGCCGCAAGCTGTGGTGGATGCCGCTGAACCTGGCCAACCCGGCATGGGTGGATGCAGAGCCGGACATGCGGGCCCACATCGTCGAGATCAAGCTCGACAAAGGCTCCAGCCTGCCCGAGCTGGAAGCCCAGGTCAGCGCACTGCACCCGGTGCTGCTGGACCGCAAGCGCCCGCTGTGGAAGATGCATGTCTTCGAAGGCCTGGCGCCCGGCGCCAACGGCCGCAGGCGGGTCGCGCTCTACACCCAGCTCCACCATGCGGCAGTCGATGGGCAGGCGGCGGTGGCGCTGGCCAATGCCATCCTGGACATCGGCCCCGAGCCGCGCGCCATCGACATGGCGGCCGGCAAGCGGCCCAAGACCTTCCGGCTGGAGATGGCAGAGATGCTGCGCGGCGTGCTGGGCAACCAGGCGCAGAAGGTGGCCGGCATCATCCGCGAGCTGCCATCGACCGTCGGCACCTTGAAGGATGCCGCGTCGCAGGCGGTGGCCGGCTCGGCGCTGTTCACCGGAAAAAAAGGCGCCGGCAACCTGACGCTGGCGCCACGCACGGCGCTCAACACATCGCTGTCGGCCGGCCGTGCCTTTGCCAGCGCGACGCTTCCGCTGCAGGAGCTGAAGGCACTGGGCCGCGCCCACCAGGCCACCATCAACGACATGGTGCTGATGCTCTGCAGCAGCGCGCTGCGCCGCTATTTCGGCAAGCGGCGCACGCTGCCGAAGAAGTCGCTCGTCGCCGCGGTGCCGATCTCGCTGCGCGAGAAAGGCGACAGCAGTGCCGACAACCAGGCGTCGATGAGCCTCATCAGCCTGGGCACCCACCTCGCCGACCCGCGCGAACGGCTGGCCCACCTGAAGGCCGCCACCGCGGCAATGAAATCGACCATGGGCAGCGTCAAGAGCATCCTGCCGACCGACTTTCCGTCGCTCGGCATCCCGTGGCTGATCGAGGCCGCCACCGCGCTGTACGGCAAGGCGCGCGTGGCCGACCGCATTCCGCAGGTGGCGAATGTCGTGATCAGCAACGTGCCTGGCCCGCCGGTGCCGCTGTACATGGCCGGCGCCAGGATGCTGACCAACTACCCCACGTCCATCATCGTCCACGGCCTGGCGCTGAACATCACGGTGCAGAGCTACGACCAGTCGCTCGACTTCGGCCTGATGGCAGACAGCGCCGCGATGCCCGACGTGCGCGAACTGGCCGATGCGCTGCTGATCGCCTTCGACGACCTGCGCGCGCTGCCGCAGCCGGGTGACGCAGACCACCTGGACACCGTGCCGCCGCAAGGGCTGGTCACGCGGGCACGGCGCTCGCTGACCGGCGCTTTGACCGGTGCGGTCGGCAAGGCCGCCAAGGCGGCGGCGGGCGCGGCGGTGCACAGTGCTGTCTCGCAAGTGACCGAAGGGGTCCGAAAGACGGCCGGCCGCGCCAGGGCGGGCGCGCCAGCGCCGGCAGCGCGCCGCCGATAACATGGCCTCCATGCGAGACCCGCTTTCAACGCCTTCCACGGCGCCGGCCGACCCCGGCATCCAGGCCCCCGGCGCCTTGCTGATGATGCTGGAGGCGCGTGCACCCTGGGAGTACGCGGCCATGCTCGCGGCGTCGCCATGGCTGGCGCGGCTGCCGCTGGGCGACGGCCACCCGGTGCTGGTGTTCCCCGGCCTCGGCGCGTCTGACTTCACCACCGCGCCGCTGCGCAACTTTCTGCGCGAGCGCGGCTACACCGCCTACACCTGGACCGAGGGCTTCAACTTCGGCCCGCGCCGCGGCGTGCTGAACGCCTGCCGTGCGCAGGTCAAGCAACTGGCCGACCAGCACCGCGAGAAGGTCAGCCTGATCGGCTGGAGCCTGGGCGGCATCTACGCGCGCGAACTGGCCAAGGAGCAGCCCGACAACACGCGCTGCGTCATCACGCTGGGCACGCCCTTCGCCGGCCCGGCGCACGCCACCAATGCCTGGCGCTTCTACGAGATGGTCTCGGGCCAGTCGGCCGGCAACCATGAACTGGCGCCGCAACTGCGCTTTGCGCCGCCGTGCCCCACCACGTCGATCTACAGCAAGAGCGACGGCATCGTGGCCTGGCAGTGCAGCATCAACGAAGAGGCGCCCAACACCGAGAACATCGAGGTGCATGCCAGCCATGTGGGCATGGGCGTCAACCCGCTGGCGCTGTATGCCATTGCCGACCGGCTGGCGCAAGACCCGCAACGCTGGCAGCGCTTCGACCTGCGCGGCGCGCGGCGCTGGTTCTACAAGACATGAAGGTCCAGGCCAACGGCATCGCCATCGAAGTCGATGACCAGGGGGCGCCGAACGGCGAGCCGCTGCTGCTGATCATGGGCCTGGGCATGCAGTTGATCGGCTGGCCGGACGAGCTGGTGCAGTTGCTGGTGGACAAGGGCTTTCGCGTGATCCGGCTCGACAACCGCGATGCCGGGCTGAGCGAGGGCTTCGACGCGGCCGGCGTGCCTAGCCTCGCGTGGGCCGCGCTGCGCCATGCGCTGCGGCTGAAGATCACCGCGCCCTACGGCATTGCCGACATGGCGGCCGACAGCATCGGCGTGCTCGACGCGCTGGGCATCGTCAGCGCCCATGTCTGCGGCGCGTCGATGGGCGGCATGGTGGCCCAGCACATGGCGGCGCTGCACCCGCGGCGCGTCAAAAGCCTCACGCTGATGATGACGACCAGCGGCGCGCGCCGGCTGCCCCAGGCCCGCGCCGAGGTGCAGCGGGCGCTGCTGTCACGCCCGCGCACCGGCGCCGACCGCGACGCCATCGTCGCGCATCTGCAGCGCGTCATCGCACTCATCAGCGGGCCGGCCTACCCGCCCGACGCAGAGCGGCTGCGCCGCCGGCTTCAGCAGAGCGTGGCGCGCGCCTGGCGCCCGGCGGGCACCGCGCGCCAGCTCGTCGCGGTGGCGGCCGACGGCGACCGTTCGCGCCTGCTGGGCCGCATCCAGGCGCCGACGCGCGTGATCCACGGCGATGCCGACCCGCTGGTGCCGGTGGCGGCCGGCCATGACCTGGTGGCGCAGATCCCCGGTGCGGTGGCCGACATCGTGCCCGGCATGGGGCATGACTTGCCGCTGCCGCTGCTGCCGCACTTCGCGGCCGGCATTGCACAGAACGCCGCACGCGCCGCGGGCTGATCCGCCGGCTCCTGCACCAGCGGTTAGCATCCGCGTCGCCGTGCGTTCCCATTCCCCTGCAACTTCGCCGTCCCCGGGCCTGCTGGCCGCGCATGCGCTGGGCTGCCGGCGCGGCCGGCGGCTGCTGTTTCGCGGCGTCGATCTGCAGCTTGCGCCGGGCAGCGTCACCTGGCTGCGCGGCAGCAACGGCAGCGGGAAATCCAGCCTGTTGCGCATCCTGGCCGGGCTGGCGCCGGCTGCTGAAGGCGAGGTCACCTTCGGTGCCGTGCCGCTGGGCGCGGCCGGCCTTGCCGCACGCCGCGGGCTGCTCTACGTCAGCCACGCCAACGCCTTGAAGGATGACCTGACGCTGGCCGAAGCCCTGGCCTTCCATGCCGAACTGGCGGGCCTGGACGCGCCGCTGCTGCGCGCCGACGCAGCGCTCGGCCGCTTGGGCCTGGCGGCCTGGCGCAGCGTCCCGGTGCGCACGCTGTCCCAAGGCCAGCGGCGGCGCGGTGCGCTGGCGCGCCTGGCGCTGGACGCTGCGCCACGCGTCTGGCTGCTGGACGAGCCCTATGACGCGCTGGACACCGCCAGCATGGCCACGCTGTCGGCACTCATCGACGGCCACCGCCAGCGCGGCGGCGCGGTGCTGCTGACCAGCCACCAGGCCATCGCGCTGGACGGCGCGGCGGAATTCGACCTCGAGCCGCGGCGTGTGCAATGAGCACCGCTTGCCGGGCGCCAGGCCAGCGCTGTGACCATGCTCTGGTCCACCGCGCGGCGCGACCTGCTGCTGGCGCGCCGGCGGCAGGTGGAAGCCCTGCTGCCGCTGGGTTTTTTCGTCGTTGCCGCCGGCTTGTTTCCGATCGGTGTCGGCCCGGAGCCGCAGACGCTGAAGCAGATCGGCCCCGGTGTCGTCTGGGTTTGCGCGCTGCTCGCAGCCATGCTGTCGGTGACGCAGATGTTCGCCAGCGACCATGCAGACGGCTCGCTGGAGCAGATGCTGCTGGCGCCGCAGCCGCTGGTCGTCATCGTCATCGGCAAGGTGCTGGCGCACTGGCTGTCCTCGGGCGTGCCACTGGTCGTGGCATCGCCGCTGATCGGGCTGATGTTCGAGATGGACGGCCGCGCCATCGCGATGCTGGCCGCCACGCTGCTGCTGGGCACGCCCATCCTGAGCCTGCTGGGCGCCGTGGGCGCCGCGCTCACGCTGGGCCTGCGCAGCGGCGCGGCGCTGGTCTTCCTGGTGGTGCTGCCGCTGACGGTGCCCACGCTGATCTTCGGCGCCGGCGCGGTGGCCGCGGTGGATTCCGGGCTGTCGCCGCAGGCCCATCTGTCGCTGCTGACCGCGCTGCTGATCGTCACTGCGCTCGGCGCGCCGCTGGCCACTGCGGCAGCGTTGCGCATCTCTTTGGAATGACGGCTGGAATGGGCTCATGAACTGGTCCACCTACGCCGCGCCATCGCGCTTCTACGGCCTGGCCGGCGCGCTGATCCCGTGGTGCTGGGCCGCCACGCTGCTGCTCGGCGCCGCCGGGCTGTACATCGGCTTTGCCATCGCACCCAGCGACTTCCAGCAGGGCGACGCCTACCGCATCATCTTCATCCATGTGCCTGCGGCGTGGATGTCGATGGTGATCTACCTGGCCATGGCCTTCTGGGCCGCCTGGGGTTGGATGTTCAATGCCCGCATGGCATCGATGTACGCCCGCGCGCTGGCGCCCACCGGCGCCTTGTTCACCGTGCTGGCGCTGTGGACCGGCGCGCTGTGGGGCAAGCCGACCTGGGGCACCTGGTGGGTGTGGGACGCGCGGCTGACGTCCGAATTCATCCTGCTGCTGCTCTACCTGGGCTACATCGCGCTGACCGAAGCCATCGACGACCCGCGCCGCTCGGCCAACGCCGGTGCGCTGCTCGCCCTGGTGGGCGCCGTCAACGTCCCCATCATCTATTTCTCGGTGCGCTGGTGGAATACCCTGCACCAGGGCGCCACCATCGGGGTGGGCAGTGCGCCGAAAATGGCCTCCACGATGTTGACATCCATGCTGCTGATGACGTTGTGCTTCTGGGCCTACAGTTTCGCCGTCGCGTTCACGCGCGCGCGAGCCATCGTGCTGGAGCAGGAGGCCGACACGGAATGGGTGCGCGGCCTGACGATCGGAGTGGCACGGTGACTAACTGGGCATCTTGGGGCGATTTCTGGCAGATGGGCGGCTACGGGCTGTATGTCTGGGGCTCTTATGGCGTGACGCTGCTGGCGCTGGCCGCAGAGGCCGTCGGCGTGCGGCAGCGGCTGCACCGGGCACGAAAGGCCGCACCGTGAAGCCGCGCCACAAACGCGCCGCGGTGGCGCTGGGTGTGCTGGCCGCCGTGGGCGTGGCGGTGGCGCTGGTGCTGAACGCCTTCAACAGCAACCTGGTCTTCTTCTACACGCCGTCGCAGGTGGCCGCGCAAGAGGCGCCACAGGCGCGCACCTTCCGCATCGGCGGGCTGGTGCAGGCCGGCAGCGTGGCGCGTGAAGGCGTCACGGTGCGCTTCACCGTGACCGACACGATCAAGAACGTCAGCGTGCGCTACCAGGGCGTGCTGCCCGACCTGTTCAAGGAAGGCAAGGGCGTGGTGGCACAGGGCCAGTTGGGCGCTGACGGCATCTTCGTCGCCCGCGAGGTGCTCGCCAAGCACGACGAGAACTACATGCCGCCCGAGGCCGCAGACGCCTTGCAGCGGGCTGACAAGATGAAGCAGAAGATGGCCGGCACGCTGGTGGACGCCGGCAAACCAGGGGCAGCACCATGATTCCAGAACTCGGCCATTTCCTGCTCATCCTGGCGCTGGGCATTGCGCTGGTGCAGGCCGCATTGCCGCTGGCCGGCGCCCACCGCGGCAGGCTCGACTGGATGCTGATGGCCCGGCCCGCGGCCGCCTGGCAGGCGCTGCTGGTGGCAGCGGCCTTTGCCTGCCTGATGGCCTGCTTCGTGCGCAACGACTTCTCGGTGTTCTACGTCGCCACCAACTCCAATTCAGCGCTGCCGCTGCACTACCGCATCGCCGCGGTCTGGGGCGGGCACGAGGGCTCGCTGCTGCTGTGGGTGCTGATGCTCAACGTCTGGACGCTGGCGGTGGCGCTGTTCAGCAAGACGCTGCCGCGGCCCTTCATTTCGCGCATCCTCGGGGTGCTGGGGCTGGTGTCGGCCGGCTTCCTGCTGTTCATGCTGATGACGTCCAACCCCTTCGACCGCCTGCTGCCCGCCGCGGCCGATGGGCGCGACCTGAACCCGCTGCTGCAAGACCCAGGCATGGTGGCGCACCCGCCGATGCTTTACATGGGCTATGTCGGCTTCTCGGTGGCCTTCTCGTTCGCCATCGCGGCGCTGCTGGGCGGCAACCTCGACGCCACCTGGGCGCGCTGGACGCGGCCGTGGACGACGGCAGCGTGGATCTTCCTCACCTTCGGCATCGGCCTGGGAAGCTGGTGGGCCTACAACGAGCTGGGCTGGGGCGGCTGGTGGTTTTGGGACCCAGTGGAAAACGCCTCCTTCATGCCCTGGCTGGCGGGCACCGCGCTGATCCACTCGCTGGCGGTGACGGAGAAACGCGGCGGCTTCAAGGCCTGGACGGTGCTGCTCGCGCTGCTGGCGTTCTCGCTCTCACTGATGGGCACTTTCCTGGTCCGCTCGGGCGTGCTGTCGTCGGTGCATGCCTTTGCCACCGACCCGCGGCGCGGCCTCTTCATCCTCGCTTTCCTGGTGCTCGTCATCGGCGCGTCGCTGCTGCTCTTTGCATGGCGCGCGCCCAAGGTCGGCCTGGGGCAGCGTTTCGGCCTGCTCTCGCGCGAGTCGCTGCTGCTGGCCAACAACATGATGCTGGCGGTGGTCTGCGGCGCGGTGCTGCTGGGCACGCTGTACCCGCTGTTCCTCGACGCTCTGGGCATGGGCAAGATCTCCGTCGGCCCGCCGTACTTCGACACCGTCTTCGGCCTGCTGATGGCGCCGCTGATCATCGTGATGGGCCTGGGGCCGCTGACGCGCTGGAAGAACGACGAAGCCGGCCCGCTGCTCAAGCGCGTGCGTGTGCCGGCGCTGCTGGCACTGGCTGCGGCGCTGGTCACTGGCGCACTGGCCGGCCACATCGCGCTCGTCACCACCGGCGGCCTCTTCCTGGCGTACTGGATCGTCGCTTCGCTGCTGGTCGATCTGAAGGCCCGCCTGCTGCCGCGCGGCAGCGGGGCAGGGCAGATCATCGCCCGCGCCCGCATGCTGCCGGTGGCGATGGTGGGCATGATGGTGGCGCACCTGGGCGTGGCGGCTTTCGCCTTCGGCGTGGCGATGGTGCGCACCTACGAAGCCGAACGCGACGTCAAGATGGGCCCAGGCGACAGCACCGAGATCGCCGGCTACGCCTTCCGCATGCTGGGCGTGCGCGATATCCAGGGCCCCAACTACGTGGCCGCGCAGGGCAGCATCGAGGTCAGCCGCGGCGGCAGGCTGCTGGCCACGCTGGAGCCCGAGAAGCGCATCTACCGCGTCCAGCAAAACCCCATGACAGAGGCCGCGGTGCACAGCAATGCGTTCCGCGACCTCTATATCTCGATGGGCGAGCAGTTGCCCAGTGGCGAGTGGGTGGTGCGCGTGCAATACAAGCCCTTCATCGTCTGGGTCTGGGGCGGCTGCCTGATCATGATGCTGGGCGGCGTGCTGGCCGCCAGCGACCGCCGCTACCGCGCTGCCAAGACCGTCGCCGCGCGCAGCGGCGCCGAGGCCGCTGCATGACGCGGTTTCTCTGGCCGCTGGCACTGTTTCTGGTGCTGGCGGGCTTTCTGGCCTACGGCCTCAAGCTTGACCCGCGGGAGGTGCCGTCACCGCTGATCGACAAGCCCGCGCCTGCCTTTGCCGCCACGCTGCTGAACAAGCCAGAGACGCAGGTGCGACGCGACGAACTGCTGGGCAAGGTGTGGCTGCTCAACGTCTGGGCGTCCTGGTGCGTGGCCTGCCGTGAAGAGCACCCGCTGCTGGTGGAGTTCTCGCGCCGCGGCGTGGTGCCCATCTACGGGCTGAACTACAAGGACCAGCGCAACGCCGGGCTCGGCTGGCTGGCGCGCTGGGGCAACCCTTACACCGATTCGCTGTTCGACCCCGAAGGCCGCATCGGCATCGACTACGGCGTCTATGGCGTGCCCGAGACCTTCGTGATCGACCGCCAGGGCGTGATCCGCTACAAGCACATCGGCGCGCTGACACCCGAGGTGCTGCGGGACAAGATCGAGCCGCTGGTGAGGCGCCTGAATGGCTGAGCGGGTGTCGTGGCTGCCCGGGTGCCTTTGGCGCGTGCTGCGCGCTTTGCTGGCATGCCTGCTGCTGTGCGGCGCCGCCACCGCCAAGGACGCCGCCCCGATGGCCGCCGACCCGGCCACCGAAGCCCGCATGATGCGCATCGCCACCGAGTTGCGCTGCCTGGTGTGCCAGAACCAGACCATCGCCGACTCGCACGCCGACCTGGCGGTGGACCTGCGCCGCCAGATCCGGGAGATGCTCGGCCGCGGCATGGACGAGGCGCAGATCCGCGGCTACATGACCGAGCGCTACGGCGACTTCGTGCTCTACAACCCGCCGTTCAAGGCCAGCACCGCGCTGCTCTGGGCCGGCCCTGCGCTGCTGCTGGCAGGGGCGCTGGGCGCGCTGCTGCTGGTGTTGCGCCGCCGCCAGCGCATGGGCGCAGAGCACTTCGACCCCGATGATCCAGAACCCGCCGACGATGCCGACGCCTTCCCAGTCCATCGATGAACTGAAGCGCCAGTTGGCGCAACTCGATGCCTTGATCGCCGAGCGCGTGCTGACCGGCGACGCAGCGCGCGCCAAGCGCGACGCACTGGAGCGCGCGCTGGTTGCCGCCGTCACCGCGCCGGCCGTGCCGCGGCTGCCGCGCAGGCTGGTCGGCGGCGTGCTCGTCTTCGTGCTCGCCTTCGGCCTGCTGGGCTACGGCTGGCGCGGCAATGCCGGCGGCTGGAGCGTCGGCCCCGGAGAGGCAGTGCAGACATCGGCCAACGCGCCCGAGGACCCGAAGAACCAGGCCGCCGCCGACGCGCAGATCGAGGCCATGGTGGCCAAGCTGGCCGACCGGCTGAAGGACAAGCCCGACGACGTCGATGGCCTGACGATGCTCGCCCGCTCCTACACCGCGCTGCGCCGCTTCAGCGACGCCTTGCCGCTCTACAAGCGCCTTGTGGCGCTGCGCCCGCGCGACGCGCAGGCGCTGGTGGACTACGCCGATGCGCTGGCCGTCGTCAACAACCGCTCGCTCGACGGCGAGCCAGAGAAGCTGGTGATGCAGGCGGTGCAACTCGACCCCGGCAACGTCAAGGCCTTGTCTTTGGCCGGCACCGTGGCCTTCAACCGCGCCGACTACGCGAACGCGGTGGCCTATTGGCAGAAGGCGGTGGACATCAGCGAGCCGGGCGGTGAACTCGCCCGCCAGTTGCAGGGTGCGATGGACGAAGCGCGCCAGCGCGGCGGCATGCCCGCGGTGGCGCAGGCCGCGCCGCCGAACAGTGGCAAGGCAGCGGTCGCGGCGGGGCCGGCGCCGGCAACATCGGCGTCTGCTTCGGCATCGGCATCGGCATCGGCATCGGCATCGGCATCGGCATCGGCATCGGCCGCCAGCGTCACCGGCCGCGTCAGCCTGTCAGCGGCGCTGATGGCAAGAGCCGCGCCGGGCGACACCGTCTTCATCTTCGCGCGCGCTGTCTCGGGCCCGAAGATGCCGCTGGCCATCCTGCGCAAGCAGGTGCGCGACCTGCCGCTCGACTTCACGCTCGACGACAGCCTGGCGATGAGCCCGGCAGCGCGTTTGTCGTCGTCGCCGCAGGTGGTGGTGGGCGCGCGCATCAGCAAGAGCGGCAACGCGATGCCGCAGCCAGGCGACCTCCAGGTGCTGAGCGCCCCGGTGGCGCTGGGCACGCGCGCGCTGCAGCTCGAAATCAGCGAGACGGTGCAGTAGATGGCCGACATCCTCGCGGTGCAGGCGCTGTCGAAGACCTATGCCAGCGGCTTCCATGCACTGAAGAACATCGACCTGTCCATCCGCCGCGGCGAGATCTTCGCGCTGCTGGGCCCCAACGGTGCCGGCAAGACCACGCTGATCAGCATCGTCTGCGGCATCGTCAACGCCAGCAGCGGCACGGTGCTGGTGGACGGCCACGACATCGCCCGCGACTACCGGGCGGCGCGCGCGTTGATCGGCCTGGTGCCGCAGGAATTGACGACCGACGCCTTCGAATCGGTCTGGGCCACCGTGTCCTTCAGCCGCGGCCTGTTCGGCAAGCCGAAAGACCCGGCCTATATCGAGAAAGTGCTGAAGGACTTGTCGCTCTGGGACAAGCGCGACAGCCGGATGATGACGCTCTCCGGCGGCATGAAGCGCCGGGTGCTGATCGCCAAAGCCTTGTCGCACGAGCCCAAGATCCTGTTTCTCGACGAGCCGAGTGCAGGGGTGGACGTCGAATTGCGGCGCGACATGTGGCAGATGGTGCGCGCGTTGCGCGACACCGGCGTCACCGTCATCCTGACCACGCATTACATCGAAGAAGCCGAGGAGATGGCAGACCGCATCGGCGTCATCAGCAAAGGCGAGTTGATCCTTGTCGAGAACAAAGCCGAATTGATGCACAAGCTGGGCAAGAAGCAACTCACGCTGCAGCTGCAGCAGCCGATGGCGCAGATTCCGCCATCGCTGGCCGCCTATGCGCTGGCCTTGTCGGATGGCGGCACGGCGCTCACCTACAGCTACGACACGCGCAGCGACAGCGGTGCCGACATCACCGGCTTCATGCAGCATGTGGCCGATGCCGGCATCCGCTACAAGGACCTGGCCACCACACAAAGTTCACTGGAAGACATCTTCGTCAGCCTCGTGAGGCAAGGCCGATGAACCTGCACGCCGTCCGCGCGATCTACGGCTTCGAGATGGCGCGCACCTGGCGCACGGTGATGCAGAGCATCATCTCGCCGGTCATTTCCACCTCGCTCTATTTCGTGGTGTTCGGCGCGGCCATCGGCTCGCGCATTCCGGAAGTGGGCGGCGTGAGTTACGGCGCTTTCATCGTGCCGGGCCTCGTGATGCTGTCGCTGCTGACGCAGAGCATTTCCAATGCGTCGTTCGGGATCTATTTTCCGCGCTTCTCGGGCACCATTTACGAGCTGCTGTCGGCGCCGGTGTCCACCCTCGAAATCGTGCTCAGCTATGTCGGCGCGGCGGCCACCAAGTCGATCATTCTCGGCCTCATCATCCTGGCGACCGCGGCGTTGTTCGTGCCCTTGCAGGTGCAGCACCCCGTGTGGATGCTGAGCTTTCTGGTGCTGACGGCCGTCACCTTCAGCCTGGTCGGCTTCATCATCGGCTTGTGGGCCGACGGCTTCGAGAAGCTTCAGGTGGTGCCGCTGCTCATCGTCACACCGCTCACCTTTCTGGGCGGCAGCTTCTATTCCATCGACATGCTGCCGCCGTTCTGGCAGACGGTGGCGCTGTTCAACCCGGTGGTGTATCTGGTCAGCGGCTTCCGCTGGAGCTTTTATGGCCAGGCCGACGTCAGCATGGCGCTCAGCCTGGGGATGACGGCGGCCTTTCTGGCACTGGCGCTGGCGATCATTGCGTGGATGTTCAAGACGGGGTATCGGCTGAAGGCTTGAGGTGCGCCGGCTCGATGGCGCTCAGGTCGCTACCGCTTGCTCCACTGCTTCGCTTTCCAGGTAAACCGAATCCGGATCCAGGTCGATACCCGCCGGCCAGCTCACGGTTCCGTGGTCGGCTCGTGCCAGCGCAAAGAATTCAAGGTCCCGCAGCCGGGCGAAAACCGGGTATGTCAAGTACGGGCGCACGTCAAGCCGGCGCCGGGCGCCGTCGTTGAACTGCAGAAGCAGCACATGGCCTTCGAGTGGCGTGACTGCGGTGACCCGGGGATTCATGTTGGGCAGCCTTTCATTTCAAAGGATCGATTTGGAACACTGGTTCGCCCTTGACTGCCAATGACCAGTCGGCGATCAACTCGTCTCGGTGCAGCTCGATCCAAGCCTGCACCAACCGGGTCTGCCGACGCGGTAACGCGCCATCGAGCACATCGCCGCCTTCGATGCCGAACACGGCTTCATCACCCGCGTACATTGCGTGGATGTGCGGGAGATGATGCTGGCGCGTGTCCAGCCAGTACAGATAGACGAGAACACCGTAGAAGCTGCTGATGAGAGGCATGGTGGGCTCGGAATGAGAAGCGTCCCATTGTCCAGGGTTTCCGCCCATTCCAACAATCCGTTTGTCCGACAAAGTGCGGCCTGTCGAAACAGGAGGCGCGCTTGACCGTCAAGGAGTTGGCTCCTGGCACCCATGCCACGGCGGATGTCTTCCGCCGGCTGCGCGTGGCGCCGGCCTACAAGGCGGTGTCGGCCGAGCTGGAACGCATCATCCTCAATGGCGCGCTTCAGCCCGGCGCGCCGCTGCCCACCGAGCAGGAACTGTCCGAGCGCTTCGGCGTGCACCGCTCCACCGTGCGCGAGGCCATCCGCCAGGTCGAGCAGGAAGGGCTGCTCCAGCGCCGTGAGGGCCGCCGGCTCTACGTCTGCCTGCCGGGCCTCTTCGACATGGCGCCGCGCGCCACCCGCGTGCTGCTGTTGCAGCAGACCACCTTCCAGGAGCTGTGGGACGTGGCCGTGACGCTGGAGCCGCTGGCTGCGCGGCTGGCGGCACAGCAGGCCCAGCCCGGCGACATCGACGCGCTGCGGGCCAACGTGGCCGCCACTGCCGCGCTCACGCTGCCCGGGCCGCAAAGCGACGCCGAAAACAACGCGCTGGTCGATCTGGACGTCGCCTTCCACGCCCTCGTCGGCCGCGCCAGCCACAACCGCGCGCTGATGCTGGCGCGCGAGCCGGTCAGCCTGCTCTACAAGCCCACGCTGTTCCAGATTCACCAGCGGCTGCCGCAGTCGAAAGCGCGCAACCTGGCCGCGCACCGCGCCATCGTCGCGGCGCTGGTGGCGCGCGATGCCGACGCGGCCGCCGACTGGACCCGCAAGCACATGGTCGATTTTCAACGCGGCTTCGCGCTGGCCGGGCTCGACATGCGCGCGCCCATCGAGATGCCCACAACAACGGAGAGACAGCAATGACCTTCAAGAAACGCAGCCTGGCGCTTGCCATCACGGCGCTGTGCGCGGCGGCCACCGCCCAGGCGCAGGAGACCTTCAAGCTCGGCATCGTCAGCTTCCTGTCGGGCCAGGCCGCCGAGAGCTTCGGCATACCTGCCGTCAACGGCGGCAAGGTGCTGATCGAGGCCTTCAACAAGGGCGAAGCACCGGCGCCGTACAACAAGGTCGGCTTCGGCGGGCTGAAGATCGAGCCGGTCTTCGTGGACGAAAACGGCGGCGCAACCAAGCAGGTGCAGGAGTTGCGCAACCTCTACGACCGCGAGAACGTCGATGCGGTGGTGGGCTACGTCGGCTCGGGCGACTGCCTGGCAGTGGCGCCGGTGGCCGAGGAAATGAAGAAGTTCCTGATCCTCTACGACTGCGGCACACCGCGCATCTTCGAGGACGGCAAGTACAACACCGTCTTCCGCACCGCGTCGCATGCCACGATGGACAACGTGGCGCTGGTGCGCTACATGAAGGCGCGCAACATCAAGGCCGACACCTTCAACCTGATCAACCAGGACTACGCCTGGGGCCAGGACTCGAAGAAGGACTTCGTGCTGTCGATGGAAAAGCTGTACCCCAATGCGAAGATGGGCGAGGACCAGTTGCCCAAGTTTGGCGCCGGCCAGTACGGCACCGAGATCTCGGCGCTGATGTCCAAGCCGGCCGATGTCACGCATTCCAGCCTTTGGGGCGGCGATCTGCAGTCCTTCATCCTGCAGTCCGGCCCGCGCGGCCTGTTCAAGCGCAGCCAGGTCGTGCTGTCGGCGGCCGACCATGTGCTGACGCCGCTGGGCGACAAGATGCCCGACGGCGCCATCATCGGTGCACGCGGCGCCTATGGCCTGCTGTCACCCAAGTCGGCGCTCAACGACTGGTGGTGGGGCATCTACCAGAAGGCCTATTCCACCTACCCGGTGCAGGCCCCGTACCGCATGGCACAGGCGCTGATGGGCCTGAAGCTGGCGGTCGAGAAGGCGATGGCGGCCAACGGCGGCAAGAAGCCCACCACCGAGCAACTGGCGGCGGCGCTGACCAACCTGGAGTGGGACTCGCCGGCCGGCCGCATCCGCATGGCCAATGGCAACGGCCACCAGGCCGTGCAGGACACCGCCATCGGCAAGACGCGCTATGACGCCGCGAAGAAAATGGTGGTGCTCGACGACATCCAGCGTTTCCCCGCCGAGTGTGTCAACCCGCCGGCCAACATGAAGTCCGAAGACTGGATCAAGGCCGGCTTCCCCGGCGCGAAATGTTGAGTGCCTGAGCCATGGCCGCGCTGACCATCCTCATCGACGCCCTCAGCTACGCGGCCTGGCTCTTCATCGTCGCGCTGGGCCTGACGCTGGTGTTCGGCGTGCTCAAGATCCTCAACATCGCGCATGGCAGCTTCTACGCGCTGGGTGCCTACGCCGCGGCCAGCTTCGTGACCTGGGCCGCGGCGATGAAGCTGGCGCCGGCCTTCGCCATCGTGGCCATGCTGCTGGCCGCAGTGGCGGTGGCGGCCCTCGTCGCGCCGCTGACCGAGCGCGGGCTGCTGCGCTTTTTCTACGGCCGCGACGAAGTGCTGCTGGTGCTGGTGACCTACGCGATGTTCCTGGTGCTCGAAGACGTCACCAAGCTGGTCTGGGGCGCCAACCCGTACTACGTGTCCGAGCCTTACGCGATGTTCGGCAACGTCGAGATCGGCACGCAGATCTATGTCGGCTACGACTTCGTGCTGATGGCGCTGGCGCTGCTGGTGGGCGTGGCCGTCTGGTGGGGCCTGAACCGCACGCGGCAGGGCAAGATCGTGCTGGCCGTGATCCACAACGAGGAGGTCGCCGCCAGCATGGGCATCAACGTGTCGCGCGTGTACATGCTGGCCTTCTCGATCGGCATCTTCCTGGCGGCCATCGGAGGCGCTTTCACCGCGCCGATGATCTCGGTGCAGCCGGGGGTGTCGGTCGGCGTGATCATCGTCTCCTTCGCCGTGGTCATCATCGGCGGGCTGGGCAGCATCGAAGGCGCCGCCGCAGGTGCGTTGATCGTCGGGCTGGCGCGGTCGCTGGCGGTGCACCTGGCGCCGGTGGCCGAGTTGTTCTCGGTCTATCTGGTGATGGCGGTGGTGCTGATGTTCAGGCCCGAGGGGCTGTTCCAGCGCATCCAGGCGCGCAGGATATGACCCACCCCCGAAGCGCCTTCGGCGCTCCCCCTCAAGGGGGCGACGCTGGCGGCCGGGCGGAGCCCGTCCGCGGCGTCCGCTTGATGCGGTCGCCAGCCTCGGGCGTGGTTCTGGCTGGAATCTGCTTCACTGCGGCGCTGCTTGTGGCCGGGCTGTTCATGCCCAAGTGGCTGACCTTCCTCGTCACGATGGCCGCCTCGCATGGGCTGGTGTCGCTGGGCATCGTGCTGTTGATGCGCGGCGGCGTGGTGTCCTTCGGCCAGGGCATGGTGTTCGCGGTGGGCGGCTATGCCGCGGCGCTGGCCTTCGTCAGGCTGGGCTGGACCGATGCGCTCGGCCTGGCTCTCTTCGGCGGCCTGGCGGCGGCGGCGGTGGGCGCGCTGTTCGCTGCGCTGCTGGCCCGCTACCGCGGCATTTTCTTCGCGATGCTGACGCTGGCGCTGTCGATGGTGACCTTCGGCGCGCTGGTCAAGATTCCAGCGCTCGGCGGCTCCGACGGCTTCAACATGGGCAGGCCCACGCTGCTGGGCCAAAGCCTGCCCGACGCCCATGCCGGCTACCTGCTCTATGCGGTGACGGTGGTGGTGGCGGCCGTGCTGGCGCTGCTGGCGCGGGTGCACTTCGACTCCACGCGCGGCCTCATCACGCTGGCCGTGCGCGAGAACGAACTGCGCGTCGAGTACCTGGGCGGCTCGGTGCGCCAGGCGATGGCGATCAACTTCGTGCTGGCCGCCTTTGCCGGCGGCACGGGCGGCGCGCTCACGGTGCTGTCGCTGGGCCACATCGACCCCAACTTCAGCTACTGGACGACCTCGGGCGAGTTCGTCTTCGTCGCCATCCTGGGCGGCTGGCAGAGCGTGCTGGCGGTGTTTTTGGCGTCCACCGTGCTGGAAGTGGTGCGCTCGTTTTCCAGCCTCTACTTTCCCAACACCTGGCAACTGGCGCTGGGCCTGTTCCTGTTGTTCGTGATCCGCTTCCTGCCGCGCGGCCTGGGCTCGCTATGGCTGGAGGGTGGCCGGTTCAAGCGCCGGGAGCACCGGCCATGACGGCAGCGCCCGCGCTGCTGCGCGCGCAAGGCGTCGAGAAGCATTTCGGCGCGGTGGTGGCGGCCAGTGGCATCGACATCGCCATCGGCATCGGCGAGCGCGTCAGCCTGATCGGCAGCAACGGCGCCGGCAAGACGACCTTCGTCAATATGATCACCGGCTACCTGAAGCCCGATGCAGGCAGCATCGTCCTTGCGGGGCGCGACATCACCCGGCTGGCGCCGCGCCAGATCACGCGGCTGGGCGTGGCGCGCTCGTTCCAGATTCCGCAGTTGTGCGCCGAACTGAGCGTGCTCGACAACATGCTGGTGGCGACTGCCTGCCAAAGCGAGCGGCTGTCCTTCTGGCAACCCGCGCGGCGCAGCGACGCGGTGGCGCGGGCCGATGCACTGCTGGAGCGTTTTCGTCTGGCCGAGCACCGCATGCGCCGCGTGGCCGAGCTGCCGGGCGGCGTGCGCAAGCTGCTCGACATCGCGATGGCGATGACCGGCCAGCCGCAGCTCCTGCTGCTCGACGAGCCCACCAGCGGCGTCTCTGCCGAAGAGAAGTTCCCGATGATGGACACCATCATGACGGCGCTGGGCAGCGCACCGCTGACGGTGCTCTTCGTCGAGCACGACATGGACATCGTGCAGCGCCACGCCAGCCGGGTGGTGGCCTTCTACAGCGGCCGCATCATCGCCGACGGCACGCCGGCGCAGGCGCTGGCCACCGACGACGTGCGGCGCTACGTCACCGGCAGCCTGCGCGAGGAGGCAACGCATGCTGCGCGTTGAGGGGCTGCACGTGGCCATCGGGTCGGTACAGGTGCTGCGCGGCGTGACGCTCGACGTGAGCGGCGGCACGATGGTCGGGCTGGTGGGCCGCAACGGTGCCGGCAAGACGACGCTGATGCGCGCGCTGATGGGCCATCTGGCGCCGTCGCAAGGGCGCATGCTGTTCGACGGGCAGGACATGGCGAAGCTGCCGCGCCACGCCCGCGCGGCACTCGGCATCGGCTACATGCCGGAAGACCGCGGCCTGGTGCCCGAGCTGACGGTCGAAGAGAACATCCTGCTTCCGGTCTGGGCCTCGAAGACGCTCAAGCCGGAGCTGCGGCTGGCGTTCGTGTACCAAGTGCTGCCCGAGCTGCACCCGATGCGCGAGCGCCGCGCGCTGCTGCTGTCAGGCGGCCAGCAAAAGATGGTGGCGCTGGCGCGGGCACTGGCGCTGGGCACGCGGCTGCTGCTGCTGGACGAGCCCTTCGAAGGCGTGGCGCCGGCACTGTCGCAGCGGCTGGGCGACGTGATCGCGGGCCTGCGCAGCGCACCGCGTGCGGCGGGCGCCGGCCCCGGTGCAGACGCCGGCATGGCGGTGCTGATCGCACAGTCCGACCTGAACCACTCGCGCCGCCTGGTCGATACAGAATTCGTCATCGAGCGCGGCGCCAACGCCCCGGCAGCGACAACAGCCACGGCTGCCACCCCACCGTGACGCCGGCTGGCCACTGGCAGCCTTTCGGGCTGCCGCCGATGCGCCACGAGGCGCTGTACGGCGACCGCGTGGTGCGCTGCTTCAGCCCGCGCCCGGCCAGCCTGCATGCGATGTGGGCCGACGCCGTGCAGCGCAGCGGCGGTGCCGAGGCACTGGTCTGCGATGGCCGGCGCTGGAGCTATGCGCAAGCCGACGCGGTGCTGCGCCGCATGGCGGCGGTGCTGGCAGCGCAAGGCATCGTGCGCGGCGACCGCGTGGCGATGTTCATCGGCAACCGGCCGGAATTCGTCTTCGTGCTCTTTGCGTTGCAGCGGCTGGGTGCGATTGCGGTGCCCATCGGCGTGCGGGAGCAGAAGCCGGGGCTGCAATTCATGCTTCAGCAATGCACCGCCAAAGGCATCGTCTTCGATGACGCGCTTGCAGACCGCGTGCCAGGCACGGCCGAGGTGCCGTCGCTCGCACTGCGCGTCTCGGTGGAGGCGCTGGCGCAGGATGCCGATGCCGATGCCGATGCCGATGCTCCGGTGGCCCAGGTGGCCGAGCAGGACACCGCCGTCATCCTCTACACCTCCGGCACCACCGGCCGGCCCAAAGGCGCGATGCTCACGCACATCGGCATTGCGCACTCGGTGCTGCACTACCGGGCCTGCATGCGCTTGACGGCCGCTGACCGCTCCGCGCTGGCCGTGCCCGCCAGCCACGTGACGGGGCTCATTGCCAGCATCGCCACCATGGTGCTCGTCGGCGGCGCGACGGTCATCGTGCCGGTCTTCAAGGCAGGGCCGTTCATCGCGTTGATGGCTGCCGAGCGCATCACCCACACGCTGATGGTGCCGGCGATGTACCAGCTCTGCTTGTTGGCGCCGGACTTCGGCGCACAGGACCTGCGGCACTGGCGCAGCGGCGGCTACGGCGGCGCGCCGATGCCGGTGGCCACCATCGACGCGCTGGCGCAGCGCCTGCCCGGGCTGCTGCTGCTCAATGCGTACGGCGCCACCGAAACCACGTCGCCCGCCACGCTGATGCCTGCCGGCCTGACACGCGACCACGCCGACACGGTGGGCGTCCCCTTGCCCTGCGCCGATCTGCGCGTGATGGACGCGCAGGGCCGCGAGCTGCCGGCCGGCGCCGTGGGCGAACTGTGGATCACAGGCCCGATGCTGGTGCCGGGCTACTGGGACGACCCGGCTGCCACCGCAGCGGCGTTCACCGGCGGCTATTGGCATTCGGGCGACCTGGGCAGCGTGGATGCGAGCGGTTTCGTGCGCATCCTGGACCGCAAGAAGGACATGCTGAGCCGGGGCGGCTACAAGGTCTATTCGGTGGAGGTCGAGAACACGCTGATGGCGATGCCGGGTGTCATCGAGGCCGCCGTGGTCGGCCGGCCCTGCCCGGTGCTGGGCGAGCGCGTGCATGCCTTCATCCACAGCCTCACGCTGGCGCAGGACGACGCGGCGGTGCGCCGCTTCTGCGCCGCCGCGCTGGCTGACTACAAGGTGCCGGAGACCATCACCTGGTGCGACGTGCCGTTGCCGCGCAACGCCAATGGCAAACTGCTCAAACGGGCCCTGCCGGAGCGTCTGGATGGCGGCACTTGATCAATCTTCGAGCGCATCCGAGCGGCGGGCATCGCGCACGGGCCGAGCTTTCACGCGGTGGGCAACAACACCGGGCCGGGGCAGGAAACCGGGGCGCAAGGCATGGCGCCGACGCTGTATTTCAATGACCCCAACCAGCATCTGCTGGAGATCCGCAGCGACGCGCCGCACGCCTTGTCCTGAGGCGCGGTTCGTCCGCTCAGCCGTTGAACACTAGGCGCCGAGATTGGCCTGCACGCGGCGCAGCAGGTCCAGCAACTGTTGCTGCTCGGCAGCACTCAGGCCGGCCACGGCCTGCTCCTCCAGTTGCCGGCTGCAAGAGCGCAATGTGCGTTGCGCGGCCAGGCCCGCAGGCGTGAGGCGCAGCCGCAGGTTGCGCCGGTCGGCGGCGTCTTCCTCGGCGGCCAGCAGGTCGCGCTCGCGCAGCCCTTTGATCAGGCGTGCAAGCTGCGCCTTGTCGCGCCCGCTGTGCGCCGCCAGGTCGCTCTGCGTCGCGCCGGGGTGGCGCGAGAAGAAGCCCAGCACCTTGCTTTCCATGTGCGTCATTTCCAGCGGGCCGCCACGCAGGGCCTGGCCCTGCTGCGAGCGCGCGCTGTGCATGAGGGTGTGCACGAGGTCGAGCACGCCCTCTCCGGCAGCGCTGCGGGGATGGTTGACTTTATCAACTGAGTTGGACATACTGGAGACATTATCAACCAATCCGAAAGCCAGGCCATGGAACCAGCGACCAGCCAGCCGCCCCAGCGTGAGCGGCCGCGCGCGCAGCGCGTGCGCCACGAACTGAAGCGGCGCCCGCTCCAGGTGCTGCGCGTGCAGCGGCTCAGCCCGCACTTCGTCCGCATCACCTTCGGCGGCGAGACGCTGCATGACTTCGTCAGCGCGTCGTTCGACGACCACGTCAAGCTCATCCTGCAAGGCGCCGACGGGCAGCCGGTGATGCGCGACTACACGCCGCGCCGCTTCGACGCCGCGGCCTGCGAACTGGACATCGAGTTCGCGCTGCACGGCGACGGGCCGGCCGCCAACTGGGCCGCCCAGGCGCAGCCCGGCCAGCAGGTGATGGTGGGCGGCCCGCGCGGCTCGTTCATCATTCAGCCGGGTTGCGACTGGCACCTGCTGGTGGGCGACGAGACCGCGCTGCCGGCAGTGGCCCGCCGGCTGGAAGAACTGCCCGCCGGCAGCCACGCCATCGTGCGGCTGCTGGTGGCCGACGTGGCCGACCGGCTGCCGCTGGCCAGCGCCGCCACGCTGGACCTGCAATGGCTAGGCAGCCCCGGTCAACTGCTCGACGCGGTGCAGGCGCTGGCGCTGCCGCCGGGCGAGGGCTACGCCTGGTGCGCCGGCGAAGCGGCCACCACGGCCAGCCTGCGCAGCCTGCTGGTCGATGGCAAGGGGCACGACCGCCATGCCATCCGCGCTGCCGCCTACTGGAAGCAGGGCGCCGTGGCGCACCACGAGAACCTGGACGGCTGAAGCGCCCCGGCTGCGGCCTCTGCACTCCCCGTGGTCCCCATGGGTCGGCCGCTCAGGGCGCCGCGCGCAGCCGGCGGCGGGCCCGCCGCGTGGCCACCACCACCAGCAAGGCCAGCAGCGGCACGGCAGCGCCCACCACCACGTCGGGCTCCAGCTTCAGGCCGCTGCCTTTGGCCGCCTTGGCCAGGTAGCCCACCAGCCCGGCCGCGTAATAGACGATGGCGGCCACCGACAGCCCTTCCACCGTTTCCTGAAGGCGCAACTGAAGCCGTGCGCGCCTGTCCATCGAACTGAGCAAGGCCTGGTTCTGCCGCTCGCGCGCGATATCGACCCGGGTGGACAGCAGCCCGCTGGCGCGCGCCACCCGTTCCGACAGGTCGTGCAGACGCTGCGAGACCGAGGCGCAGGTGGCCACCGCCGGCGTGAAGCGCCTGGCCATGAACTCGGCGATGGGCTGCACGCCCGGCAGCCGCTCCTCGCGCAACTCGGCCATGCGGGTGCTCACCAGTTCGTCGTAGGCGCGGCAGGCGCTGAAGCGGAACTGGCTGGCCGCCAGCCCGCTTTCGACCTCGGCCGCCAGCCGCGTGACCTTGTGCAGCAAGGCCTCGTCGTCGCCACCACCGGCCGCGATCTCTGCCGTCACTGCTGCCAGCGTGGCTTCGATCTCCGCCAGGTGTGCGGCGCGCTCCCGTGCGATGGGCAGCGCCAGCAGCGCCATCATGCGGTAGGCCTCGATCTCGAACAGCCTCTGCATCATGCGGCCCGCCTGGCGCGGCGTGAAGCCGTTGTCCAGCAGCAGCAGGCGGGAGAAGCCGTCGCGGTGGATGCGGAAGTCGGTGTAGGCGGCGCCCGCGCCACCGCCGACGCTGCCGCCGATCACCATGTTGCCGCCGAAGTGCCGCGCCAGGAAGGCTGCATCGGGCTCTCCCGGCGGCATGGCCACCAGCTTGCCGTGCGCTGCGACCAGCACGCGCCCCGGCACGGCGGCCAGCCAGCCGGGCGGCAGCAGCAGCACCGGCGGGTGGCTGAAGGGCGCGGGGCTGGTGCCCGCCGCCGTGAAGGTGTAGCCCGAGAATTCGCTGTGGCGCTCCCACTTCAGCGCCAGCGCGCCAAGCTCCACGCTGAAGTGGCTGGCGGCGGCGTCAGGCGGCGCTGCGCCGAAGTGCGCGCACAGCGCCGCCAGGTGCGCCACCTCCTGCGGGCGGGCCTCCCGGTCCACCAGCACCGCCACATGGGTGGCGCGCGACGGCGTGGACAGCGGCTCGGAGGGCCGGGCATGCACTTCGTTGGCGAGTGCCAGCCGCTGCGGGTGTTCAGCGGCAAGGAGATGGGAAGCTTCAGCCATCGGTGAGCGTCGGTCGGGGGTCACGGTCCTGCCAGCATAAGGCGGGCCGGGGCCGCGCCAGAATGCTGTCCTTCAACACCACCGAACGCAGCACCGCACCCATGGACGAAGCTCCCACCGCACCGCCACTGCCCGACCGCCTGTCCACCGACCCGCGCAGCCCCCACCACGTGCCCGCGGCCTTCGAGCGCGAGGTCGGCATCCGCTTCAATGGCAACGAGCGCTTCGACGTCGAGGAATACTGCATCAGCGAAGGCTGGATCCGCGTGCCTGCCGGCAAGTCGGTGGACCGCAAGGGCCAGCCGCTGATGCTCAAGCTGAAGGGCAGAGTGGAGGCCTTCCACCGCTGAAGCGTCGCGGCTTGCCGCCTTCAGGCCGGCACGGTGCCGAGTGCGATCAGGCTGCGCGCCGCGTCCAGGATGCTGTGCTCAACCGGCCGCGTCGCCCAGCCCAGCACCGCTTTCGCATGCGCTGCGTCCTGGTGGCGGACGGAGCCCAGTTCGCCCACCAGCGCGCGCGCCACCGGGTTGAACAGTGCTGCCGCGCGCACCAGCCAGTCGGGCGCGTTGCGCGTGGGCACCCTGTGCGCCTGCGGCCCCAGTTCGGCGCGCAGCAGCGCCGCGATCTCGCGCAGCGTGACGAAGCGGCCCGACGCGATGAAGCGTTCGCCGTCCATCCCCGGCGCTGCGAGCGCGCGCAGGTGCAGGTCGGCCACGTCGCGCACGTCCACCACGCCGAAGCCGATGTCAGGGCAGGCGCGGATGCTGCCGTCCAGCAGCTTCTGCACCACCAGCAGCGACGCAGAATAGTCGCGGCTCCACACCGGCCCCAGTACCACCGAAGGGTTGATGGTGCACAGGCCGATGCCGCCGCCTTCGGCCGCCACCCAGTCGCGCGCCGCGCGCTCGGCAATGGTCTTCGAGCGGATGTAGGCGGTGATGCCTTTCTGGTGCGGATCGGTCCAGTCGGCTTCGGTGAAGTGGTGCACGCCGCGCCCGCGGCCATACGAGATGGCGGCCACCGACGACGTCATCACCACGCGGCCGACACCTGCCGCGCGGGCCGCGCGCAGCAAGCGCAGGCTGCCGTCGCGGGCCGGGGCGATCAGCGTGTCTGCGTCTTTCGGGATGGCGGCGGGCAGCGGCGACGCCAGATGCGCAACGGCGCTGCAGCCGGCCATCGCCCCGGCCCAGCCGGCATCTGCGTCGAGGTCTGCGGCGAAGAAGCGCAAGCGGCTGTCGTCCACCGCCAGCAACTGCCGCGTGGCCGCTTCGCGGGCCAGGCTGCGCACTGTCGTGTGCACCATCCAGCCCGCGGCAACCAATTGGCGGATCAGGTGGCCGGCGATGTAGCCGCTGCCGCCGGAGACGAGGACCTGGGCCGGCATCTGAGAGTCTGAAAGCCGCTGGCAACGCGGGATGGCGCCGCTGCATTGTGTGCGCGGTGCGCGGCGCGCGGCGGCGGCATGCGCTTCGGGCCGAGCCGCTGGCCGGCCGTCGCGTGCGGCGTCCGTTGGCAGTTGGACGGTGGACCTGCGGCCGACGCCAGGCTCGGCGCCGTATTTGAAGACTCAGGTCATCACTGCAGTCGATGGCACGCGCATCGAGGGCCACTTCTACGACGGCGGCCCGCTGCTGCACTTCGCGTTCTTCACCGACCCCGGCGAAGGCGCCTACCAGAGCGCCGGCAGGCAGGTCGCACCGGACAGGCTGGAAGGCATGACGCTGTCCACCACGCGCGGCTTCCTGCTGCCCTGGACCGCGGTGCGTGACACCGTGCCGGCTGCCAGCCCGGATGCCGGGCCAGGCCATCAAGTTGCGCCTTCGGAGGGCCGATAGCCCAGGGGTGAACCCCGCGGCCCGGCTCCGATGACGGCCGCCGACTCGACGTCGGCGGCAGCCGCACGCCGCCTCGTCGCGGACCTGGCCCTTGCCGACCCCGCCGGCGGGCTGCCTCCGGCGCAGGCGCGCGCCCACGCCGAGCGCGCGCGTGACCTGGCGGCCAGCCTGGGTGACGCAGACGCGCGGCGCCGGGCATGCGCCTGGCTCTGCACCCACCTGTACCGGCTGGGCCTGTACCACGAGGTGGTGCGCGAGGCGGTGCAGGCCTTGCCGCTGATGGCCGGCGCTGCGCTGGCTGCGGAGCGCTGCGAGCTGACGCGGGTGCTGGTGATTGCGGCCAGCGACCTGGGCGAGTTCGGCGTCGCGTTGCAGGCCGCGGAAAAGCTGGCCGCCAGCACAGCGCAGGAAGGCGGCGACGACGGCCTGGCACTGAACGCGGCGTTCACGATGGCGGTGTGTCTGGAACGCATGGGCGACTCCTGGCAGGCCATCCGCGTGCTGACGCAGGCACTGGCGCAGACCGAGGCCACCGCCGCCGGCCTGCCGCGGGTGATGGCGCTCAGCATGCTGGGCGCCATCCACATCGGCGCATACCACCGGCTGGCCGGCCTGGGGCCCGACATGGGCGCCGACGACATGCTGCACAACGGCCGGCAGGCCGTTTCGCAGGCGCGCGCGCTGCTGGCCGACGTGGCCAACCCGGTGTATGAGCTGACGGTGCGGGCCAACCTGGGCGAGGTGCTGCTCTACCAGGGCGAGAGCGAGCAGGCGCTGGCGCTGCTGCAAGGCGCACAGGTGGAAGCGCGGCGGATGGGCCTGCTGGCCCACCGCTGGCGCATCGATGCCTCGATGGGCGCCTGGCTGCTGTCCACCGGCCAGCCGGCGCAGGCGCTGGCCAACATGCAAAGCCTGATCGCCGAGATGGGCGAGACGGCGCCGCAGTCTTGCGCCATCCGCGCGCACGACGTTGCCTACAAGGCCTGCCGCCTGCTGTTGCAGCCGGCGCAGGCGCTGGCGCACTTCGAAGTGGTGGAGCGGCTGCAGCGCCGCAGCGCCGTGATGCAGTTGCGCGCGCAGTCGCAGTTGTTCGTGACCCGGGTCGAGGCGCAGCAGGCGCAGTGGCAGGCGCAGCAGGCGCGCCAGGACGCGCAGGCGCAGCGCGAACGCGCCACCGAGCTGGCCGCCCGCGCCGAGCGTGACCCGCTCACCGGGCTGGGCAATCGCCGCCATTTCGACCGCCGCTGCGCCGAGCTGCTGCCTGCCTTGCAGCGCGAGGGCCGGCCGGTGGCGTTGGCGCTGCTGGACATCGACCACTTCAAGGCGGTGAACGACGTGCATGGCCATGCCGAGGGCGACCGCGTGCTGGTGACGCTGGCGCAGCTTCTGCGCGAAAACACCCGCGCACGCGACGTGCTGGTGCGCCACGGCGGCGAAGAATTCGTGATCGTGCTGCCCGGCATGACGCTGGAGCACGCGGGCGAGGTGTGCGAGCGGCTGCGCGCCTGCATTGCCGCGCACGACGGCTTCGGCAGCGTGGAGCTGCCGCTGAACCTGACCATCAGCATGGGCCTGGCTGCCGCGCCGCCCTACGACGCTGCGACGCTGCTGCACGGCGCCGACATGGCCTTGTACCGCGCCAAGCGAGAGGGCCGCGACCGGGTCTGCACGCAGGCGCCGCCGGCCCCGCAAACGCGGCACTGAGCCGGGCACCGAGCCTCGCACCCGGCGTGGCGGCAAGCGTTGCGGGCCGCCGTTGCGGTGGCATCATGCCGCCCACCGCAACCACCGGCAAGCCTCTTGCACAGCATCGAAACCGACTATCTGGTGATCGGCAGCGGCACCGCGGGCCTGGCCTTCGCCGACACGCTGATCGAGCAGAGCGACGCCCACGTCACCATCGTCGATCGGCATGGCCGCCCAGGTGGGCACTGGAACGACGCCTATCCCTTCGTCACGCTGCACCAGCCGTCGGCCTTCTACGGCGTCAATTCGACCGAGCTGGGCAGCCGCCGCAAAGACGCTTCAGGCCTCAACGCCGGACTGTACGAACTGGCATCGGGTGCCGAGATCAACGCCTACTTCGAGCAGGTGATGCGGCACAGGCTGCTGCCCAGCCAGCGCGTGGCCTACCACCCGATGTGCAACTGGCTGGGCGGCCCGGCCGACGTCGAAGGCGGGCAGTTCGAGTCCCTGTTGTCGGGCGCGCGCACCGCCGTCAAGGTGCGCCGCAAGGTCGTGGACGCCACCTGGCTGAGCCCCTGCGTGCCGTCCACCCACAGACCGCGCTTCGAGGTGGCGCCCGGTGTCCGGTTGCTGGCGCCGAACGCCTTGCCCGGCCTCTGGCAGGGCCGGCAGCAGGCGCCGGAAGCGCCGCCGCCGCGCCGCTTCGTCGTGATCGGCGCCGGCAAGACGGCGATGGACGCCTGCGCCTGGCTTCTCCATGCCGGGGCCGAGCCGGCCGCCATCCAGTGGGTGATGCCGCGCGACTCCTGGCTGGTCAACCGCATCACCACGCAGCCGGCGCCGGAGTTCTTCGATCAGGTGATCGGCGGCCAGGCCGACCAGATGGAGGCCTTTGCTCGCGCCACCTCCATCGACGACCTTTTTCTGCGGCTGGAGGCCTGCGCTGCGCTGCTGCGCATCCATCCGGAGCGCACCCCCGGCATGTTCCATCTGGCCACCGTGACGCCGGCCGAGGCCGCGCTGCTGCGCCGCGTGGAACAGGTGATCCGGCTCGGCCGCGTGCGGTCGATCACGCCTGCACAAATGGTGCTGGACAAAGGCAGCGTGCCGGTGGCAGCGGGCACGGTGTTCGTGGACTGCACCGCGTCTGCCGTGGAGCCGCGCCCGCTGCAGCCGATCTTCCAGCAAGGGCGCATCGTGCTGCAGATGGTGCGCCTGCCGCAGCCTGCCTTCAGCGCCGCGCTGACGGCCTGGGTGGAGGCGCGCGACAGCAGCGACGAGGACAAGAACCGTCTCTGCGGCACGGTGCCCTTCCCGCACACGCTGGCCGACTACCCGCGCGCGATGCTGGCCACCATGCGCAACCAGGCGCAATGGGGGCAGGACAAGGAACTGCGCAAATGGGTGCGCGAAAGCCGGCTGGACGGCTTCGGCAAGCTGATGTCGGGCGTCGATCCCCAAGACACCGCCAAGCTGGCGACGATGGCGCGCCTGAAGGAGCAGGCCGCCGCGGCGATGGCCAATCTGCCGGGTTTGATGGCGGCTTGACGGGGGATCGACGGCGGCTTGACGGCGGATCGACCGCGGATTCTGCGGCCCCCCTGAAGTCGGCGTGGACACAACTGTTAGAGTGAGTTCTCATGCGGCCTGGCCGTGGCATGCAGACACCCACCAAGGAGCGGACATCAACACCAGGTCTCGACGTGCTCCCTATCAAGAGTACTTGCAATTGCTGCAGTCCGATCCTGCAACCGAGCATGCGTACCAGGCGCTCTACGGCAGCTTTCAGCTTGCCGGCCGCGAGCGGGCCATCAAAACGCTGCTGGTGACCAGCGCGCGGCCCGAGGAAGGCAAGACTACCGTTGCAGTGATGCTGGCGCTGACGGCCGCCATGGCCGGCAAGAGCGTGCTTCTGGTCGATGCCGATCTGCGCAAGCCCAGGCTGCACCAGTTGCTGGGGGTGGAGAACGAAAACGGGCTGGGCGATCTGCTCGCCGGGCACGCTGCGCCGGAACTCGTGCTGCAGGCCGTGAGGTCGGTGGAATTGCGCCAGGGTCCGGCCGAAGCCATCACCGGCCGCCTGGGCGTGCTGACCCACGGCAGCACACCGGCCGCCAAGGCCGTCTGGGGCCTGGGAAGCCCGCAACTGAAGGCGCTGCTCGATGGGCTGGCACCCCAGTTCGATCTGGTGCTGGTGGACTCGGCGCCCGTGCTGGCGGTCACGGACCCGTTGTTCATCGCGCCCTTCGCGGACGCCGTGGTGATGGTGCTCGCGGCCGGCGTGGCCAGCGAGAAGGACACGAAAGAGGCGCAGCAGCGCATCGAGCAAGCCGGCGGCACGATCATCGGCGTGGTGATGAACCGGTTCAACGAGAAGCTACACGGCACCGGTGTCCATCCTTACTACGGGTCGTACTACGCCCATGCAGCCGCCGGATAAGGCCATGCCCGGGCCGGCGCCAACGGCGTCGCAGCCCACGCCCGATCTGGCGATATCGATCGGCACCCTCGGCAACTACGGCATGCTGGAGCGTTGCCTGCAATCGATCTTCGCGCAGGCGACGCCGGGCCTGCTTTGCCACGTCTGGGTGGTCTTCAACGGGGCGAACGACGACGACGTCACCGGCAGGATCAAGGCGCAGTTTCCGGGCGTCACGGTGCTGTCAGAGAAAGGCCCGCTCGGCTATTGCCGCACCCACAACATGGTGCTGGAGCGCCACCCGGGCCGCTACGTGCTGGTGCTGGACGACGACACCGTGATCCACCCCGGCACGCTGGCGGCGATGGTCGCCTTCATGGACGCCAACCGCGACGTGGGCATCGCCGGCTGCAGGACGCTCAACCCCGACGGCAGCTACCAGAAGTCCTACGGGCTGCTGCCGGGGCTGAAGACCGAATTGCGCAACGCATTCCGGCCCGGCGCCTTCTGGCCAAGCCGCATCTACGAAGAGACCGCGGCTGTCAAGGAGGTGGAGTGGCTCAACGGCTCCTTCATGCTCGTCAGAGGCGAGGTGCTCGCGCGCGTGGGCCTTCTCGACGAGTACTACTACACCTATGTCTGCGAGCCCGACTGGTGCTACCGCATCCACCAGGCAGGCTGGAAGGTGGCGTATGTGCCACATGCCGTCATCACCCACGTGGGCGGCCAGCACAGCATCAACACCAGCTTCCGCGCCGAGCGAGAGATCGTGCGCTCGCACGTCAACCGCTTCTATTTCTTTCACAAGCACTACGGCAGCCTGCAGCTCTTTCTCTTGCGGCCGCTGATGATGCTTGGTGCCTTGATCAGAATTGCCTATTTCATGCCGATCTATCTGTTCAGGCAGGCTTCCCGCCCGCTCGCGGCGGCGCGCCTCAAGGGGTTCTGGAAGGTCTTTTTGGTCGGGCTGTCGCGCCGGCCTTATCGCTTGCCGGCCACGCTGCGCAACACCGCGCTTTGAGAGCCAGCCGACGGAAGCCGCGCTGCTGACGCGCAGCCACCGGCCCCCCGCCCGCTGACCGGCACATGTCGAAAACCTGGATTCCCATCGCCTTTCTGTTCGGCGAAGCCATTGCCTTCGCGGTGTCCGGCGGCGCCGTCGCCATCGTGTTGTCGCGTTGGGGCGGCACCGCCTTGCTCGGCGAGTATTCGCTAGTGCTGGCCTGGATTGCGGTGTTCCAGGCGCTCGCCAACTTCGGCCTCACAGAACTCACGATGCGCGAATTGGGGCGTGTGGCCGACACCCACGGCAAGCAGATCAGCCACAGCCTGCTGATCGGCGTGGCCGCGTCGGCGATTTGCATGGTGTTGATGGCAGGCATCGTGCTCTTCGTCAGCTACCCGGAGAACATGCGCCATGCGCTTTTCCTGGGGGTGCTGCTGCTGGCACCGATGACGGTGTCCAGCATCTGCCGGGCGTGCTTCCTGGCCCACGACAAGCCGCGCTACGTCTTTCTGGTCGCAATTGTCGAAGCCGTGCTGGGCGGCGGCATCAACTGCTATCTCGCAATCGAAGGCCATGGCGTCGTCGCCTTCATTGCCACGATGCTGGGCGTGAAGCTGTTGACCAGCGTGTTGTCGCTCGTCTTCCTGAAGCGGGATGTGCCCAGGCTGCGCCCGGACTTCGACGCGGCCTTTCTGAGAGGCCTGCTGTCCACATTGCTGACCTTCGGTGTGGGCAGCGTTCTGGGCACGCTGTCCATGCGCATCAACCTCATCCTGCTGTCGGCCTGGGCGGCCATCCACACTGTCGGCCTCTATGCAGCGGCCACCAAGGTGCTGGAGCTGTCGCTCATCGTTCCTGCGATCTTTGCGCAGGCGCTGCTGCCGCGCCTGGCGCGCAGCTTTGCGCAGCGCAACGCCCTGGAGGTCAAAGCCCTGTTGGCGGCGGCCTTGCCGTGGATGACGGGCATCGTGGTGGCGCTGGCAAGCGCGATTGCGGTGTTTGCGCCGCAGTTGCTGCAACTGCTGTTCGGCGCAGACTTCGTCGAGGCCAGCACGATCCTGCGCATCCTGATGATCTTCCTGGTGGTGGAAAGCATCGACACGGTGATGTCCATCACCCTGAAAGCGGCGGGTCTGGAAAGGCTGGACATCCGGCTCTTCGCCGGCAACGTGGTGGTGAACATGGGCGCCAGCCTGCTGTTGATCTCGGGCTGGGGCGGGCTGGGGTGCGCCTTCGCCAAGATCTGCGGCGGCCTGGCCTCTGGCATACCGCGTTGCGCTGCGTCCTTACGGATGGCCAATGAAGTGGGCATGGCGAGCAAGCCATCGCCTTGACCTCGCCGCTCGGCGAGTGACTCCGCCGTTGCCCAGCCGCTGCGCTAGAGCTGCCTGCAAAGGTCCAGCATCTGCCGTGCCGATTGCTGCCACGAGAACTTCTTGATCTGCTCATGGCCTTTGCGCACCAGGTCCGCCTGCAACGCGCTGTCGGACAGGATGCGGAAGATCACTTCGCCCATCTCGCGGCTGTCGGACGGGTCGAACTGCAAGGCGGCGTCGCCCGCCACCTCGGGAAGCGACGAGCGCTTGGAAATGGCCACCGGAACGCCCGACGCCATCGCCTCGTGCACCTGGAGCCCCCAGCCTTCGTAGAACGACGGATAGACGAAGACAGACGCGCCCTGGTACAGCGGCCGGAGGTCTTCGTCCGGAACATAGCCAGTGCGGATGATGCGCTTGCCGTATTTGCCCGCCAGCGCCTGCTGAAGCACGCTCTCGTGCTGCCAGAGTGACTGGCCGACCAGCACCAACTGGTGCGGCACGTCATGCGTTTCGTTCAGGTGGATGAAGGCGGCGACGAGCCCCTCGATGTTCTTGCGGGGGTGGATGTCGTTGATCGACAGGATGTAGCTGCCAGCGATGCCGTATTTGGCCTTCACCGCCTCGACGCTGGCGGCCGGCATGCGCTCCAGGAAGCGCTCTTGGATGCCGTGTGGGACGACGACGATCTTGTCTTCAGGCACGCCCAGGTGGCGCACGATCTCTGCCTTGGTGTGGTGTGACGCGGCCGCAATCAGCCCGGCACGCCGCACCGACACGCGGGTCGCCAGCCCCATCGCCATCGACAGCTTCAGCGGAAACCAGTCGGGGTGGACGATCCATGAAATGTCGGGCAGGCACAGCAGGTGTTTGCAACGTGCGGCCGGGGGCAGCACGTAGAACGAGATCAGCACATCGACGGGGTTGAACAGCAGACGCAATGGCAGTTCGATGCCATAGCGGATATAGGCGCTGGCAGACAACGCCGACAAGGTTTCGCAATGGACGTTGTCGGCGTCCGGTAGAGGCGGCTTCGCGCCCAGGCAATAGATCGTGTACCGACTGTCCTTGTCGAGATCGGTCAACTGTTGAAGGAGCTGCTTGGCATGGACGCTGTTGCCGGACTTCGACCCGTAGGTCGAATTCGGCGTCAGATACTTTCCGTCCAGCCCGATCCGCAGCACGCCAGTCAAATCAGCCCGCCTCTGCCGCCGGTGATGCGCATGGCTCGCCGCCGCGTGCGCGCCGCATTCACGCCTTCACCGCCACGCCGACGAAATCCCGCTTCATCAGGCCGAGGATGGGGCCGGCCATCATCGTGGTCACCACTGCCATGATGACCATCATCGTGAAGACCGTCGGGCTGAGAATGCCGAGGTCGTAGCCGATGTTGAGAACGATCAGTTCCATCAAGCCCCGCGTGTTCATCAAGGCGCCCAGCGTGCACGACGTGCGCCAACTGAAGCCGGACATGCGCGCGCCCAGCGCCGCGCCGCCGAACTTGCCGAGAACCGCCGTGCAGAGCACCAGCCCGCAGACCATCCAGGACTCCCCGCTGTCGAGCAGACCGATCTGCGTGCGCAAGCCGGTGAAAGCGAAAAACAGCGGCAGAAGAACCACCATCGTCACGTCATGGATGCGCGCGATCAGCTTCTCCTTGAAGCCATTGTGCGATGGCATCGCAACACCCACCAGGAACGCGCCGAACAGCGCGTGGATCCCGATCATCTCGGTCAGCCAGGCCGACAACAGCAACCCGATGAACGCGAAGGCCACATGCCCCGACGTCAATTCACCCGCGCCGAAGAAGCGCTTGGCGTGGCGGTGCAGGAAAGGCCGCAGGACAAGCAGAATGCTGGCCGTATAGATGACGACCAGCGCAACCGTCCACACGGCCCCTGCTCCCGTTCCGGATTGCACAAGGCCGGAGACGACCGCAAGAAGGCACCAGCCGGTGACGTCGTCCAATGAGGCGGAGGCGAGCGCCACCGTTCCGAGTTGAGTGCGGGTCAGCCCATGTTCCTGGAGGATGCGTGCCAGCACCGGGAACGCGGTGATGCTCATCGCGATGCCCATGAACAGAGCGAATTGCAGTTCGCCCTTGTCCCGCGGGCCATAGCTGGCGTAGAGCAGGTAGGCCAGCCCGACGCCCAGCACGAAAGGCACCACGATGCTCGTTTGCGAGATGACGACGATGGACCGCACCTTGGAGCGCAGGATCTTGGTATCGAGTTCGAGGCCCACGATGAACATGAATAGCAGCACACCCACCTGGCTCAAAAAATACAGCCGCTGCACCGAGCCCTCGGGGAACAGGAATGCATGCAGCTCGGGCGCAGCCGGCTGAAGCAACGAAGGCCCGAGAAAGATGCCGGCCAGGATCTCGCCGATCACGCGCGGCTGCCCGATGTGGCGCACGATGCTGCCGCTGACCCGGGCAACCACCAGGATCACCAGCATCTGAAGGATCAGATTGGCCAGCGGTGAGCTCAAGTGGCGCGTCAGCTCATTCACCAGTGCGTTCATGGACCACCGAGCCTTTGTTGTGGCGGCGCACTGTTGCCCTGAACAGCGGTGCGGCCATGCTGACGTTTCGAGCCGGCTTGCGCTGCAAGACCGTGCCCATGGATGCGAAGCTTGAAATCCCCGGTATCGCCGCCGAGGCCTACCCGGAGACCGTGTTGTACCGCCCAATCATTGCAAGTCCCAGGCCCGGAGCCGCAGTGCTGCCCCTTCAAGCAAGGGGGTGCAGCGGCGGGCTTTGGCAAGAGACGCCGGGCGCCCAGTCGCGCGGCGCTCAAAACGCGCCGTTGCGCGTCAAGGTGGCCCAGATCGTCCTCAGCATGATCCTGATGTCGCCGAGCATCGACCGGCTCTTGACGTACTCCACGTCCAGCTCATTGGTGTCATGAAAGCTGAGATTGCCGCGGCCGCTCACCTGGGCCAGCCCAGTGACGCCCGGCTTCACACGGAACTTCAACAAGTGCCTGCGCTGGTACCACCGGACGTTCTCGACGATGTCCGGCCGCGGGCCGACGAGCGTCATGTCGCCACCCAGCACAGACAGGAAATTCGGCAGTTCGTCCAGGCTGGTGCGGCGCAGCCAGCGGCCCACCCGTGTGACCCGGGGGTCGTTCCCCGGGTTGTCGGCATGCTCGAACCCCTGGCTTTCACCGTCGATGCGGCGGTGCCCCACCAGCACCTTGATCGGCACGCTGTCCAGCTCGCCCTCGCGGTATTCGTAGCGGTAGAGATCGGGGAAGCGCTCTCGCGCATCGACGTACATGGTGCGGAACTTGTACAGGTAGATCGGCTTGCCGTACTGGTCCTGGGTGCGCCTGTCGTCGAGGCCGCCAGCAGCCGGCTGCTGCACGGCAGTGCCCGAGCGCCGGTCCATCCCGACACGCTTCTGGCGAAAGAGGACAGGCCCCGGAGAATCGATCTTGATGGCGCAAACGATCAGCAGCATCAAAGGCGAAAAGATCAACAGCGCCACCGACGAGATCAGCAGGTCGGCAAGCCGGGCGGCCCATTGCCCGCCCGCAGCCCGGACAGCAGGCGCCGCGCCGGTATCGGCGTGGGCCGTGGACGAAGCAGTGGACGAAGGCTGCGGCGCTGGAATGGCAAAAGGAGCAGCGTCAGCGCGGCGCCAGGCATCGGTGGCGGACGCTGGGGGGGCGGGGTGCTGCGCAGCGGTGCGATCTGGATTCATTTCCGACGGTTCCAAACAGGCTTGAGGTCGAGACCTGGGGAAATGTGACGGTTCATTGTGCAGCGCCGCATAGGGGAAAGCAACCAGGGTGGAGTGATGCCGGGGGCGCATCCCGCGGTCGAAAAGCCGGCCGCTTGCCGCATTCTGGCGGCCATGGCAATGGTCGCCAAGCCCCTGAGTTGCGCACTTTACCGGCCGGCCGTTTCTCCCTAAACTGCCTCCGTCCCACTCGGCGGCCGTTCGCAATCTCTTGCCGCGCGGCCTTTTCGCAGCAATGTCTTGAGTCCGAACCAGGTGCACATGCAAGCCGTCCCCGCTGCCACGCCAACGGAAGAACTGAACCCCTTGAATGGGGGTGATGTCCGCGTCTCCATCGTCATCGCCAACTACAACGCACGCGACTTGCTGGCCGACTGCCTCAATTCGATCTACCGCCAACCCTCACGGCACAGCTTCGAAGTGCTGGTCGTCGATGACTATTCCAGCGACGACAGCTTCGAGATGGTGAAGGCCCGGTTTCCACAGGTTCGCACCTACAGGAACGAGGCCAATCTGCACTACGCCACGTCGAACAACCGCATGTTCGATGTCGCGAAGGGCGAGTATCTTTTCCTGCTCAACAACGACACTCTGGTCGAACCCGCCGCCGTCGATCGTCTGGTCGATTACATGCAGGCGCACCCGGGCGTGGGCTGCGCCGGCAGCAAACTGTTGAACGAAGATGGCTCGATCCAGGAATCGGTGAAGACGCTGCCGAACGTGCGATCCGCCTTCTTCGGCGCGCGCTCTTATGCCTACCGCTGGTTTCCCAGCAATGCCTTGTCGAAGCACGAGTTGCTCAACATCGGCAAAGAGGTCGATGTCCCGCTCAAGGCCGGATACGTTTCAAGCGCCGCCATGCTGATCCGGCGTGACATCGTCAAGCAGATCGGCTATCTCGACCCTCGGCTGTCCTACCATGTGGACGCAGACTATTGCGCCCGCATCTGGAAGGCCGGGTTCGACGTGGTGTACGTGCCTGAATCGGTGGTCATCCACCTCAACCATCGCGGCGGCACGCTGGTCAACCCCCGCCGACGGCTGAAGTCGGTGGTGGAATTCCACCGCGGCACCTGGATTTATTTCGAGCGCCACATGATGCGCTCTTACTGGCACCCTGCCACCTGGCTCATTGCCGCCGGCATTGCCGCCCGCTTTGCCGCGTCCCTCGTCATCCAGCAAGCCGACGAAGCACGTCGTTGGATGGTCAGCCGGCTGCGGCCGGCTTGAGGGGCTGCCGGTTCGGCACCAAGGCGCCGAAGCGGCCAGAAGATCGCGTTCCACAAGCCGGCCCGGTGTCAACCGGGCCGGTGCAGGGCTTCAGGTGCTGAGCGCTGCGTTCCACTTCGAGAAGTAGTCGCGGCTGAGCTGCGACAACGGCAAGCCGATAGGCAGACGTGACTTGCCATACTTCGAGAACTCGAGGTACTTCTTGATGTCCTTCAAGTCGTACTCGGTGGCGAGCGCCATGTCTTCATTGGCGAAGTGCAGGATGTTGCCGCGTTCTAGCGAGGTCTCGAGCATCTTGTTGCGCACCGCCTCGTCTTCCGGCAGCGAGAAGATGCTGTAGAGCACGCAATTGGAATTGCGCTCGTACACCACGTGCTGAAGCGTGGGGACGTGCGGCATGTCTTCCAGGTCGAACAGTTCCAGGTGCGACACCAGGCCGTACTTCTCGCAGTACTCCTTGAGGGAGTAGCGTTGCAAGTGCACCGGCACCGAGTAGGTGGACGCGGTGTTGTTGGCAACGTAGAAGATGTTCTGCTTGCCGTTGTTGAACAAGCCCTCGCGCGGGGGCCGCGCTGCGATCTCGTCTTCTTCCTGCTCCGTTTCCGGCACCAGGTGCACGTAGCCACCTGGAATCTTGCGGGCGAGCAGGTCGCCGTAGATGCCTTCGGCGATACGCCAGTCCATGCTGACGCGGGTCTTGCCGGTGACGTTGGGCTCGCCCGACCCGTGGATGTGCTGCTGGCTGAAGAGGCACAGGCTGCCAGGGCCGGCCTTGATCTGCTTGGTGTGGGGACGGAAGAGCTCGGTCATTTCGTCCAGGCTCAACTCGTGGTCGATGGCGTATTGGGCCAGCTCGCGCGACTTGTGGATGTCCATGATCTGCATCGAACGGCTGCGGTCCTCGTCTGCAGACACGTCGGTGAAGGGCATCCAGAGGCTGCGCGACGCGATGCCGTGCCCGTACAGCAGACCGGTGTGGAAGGGGAAGAACAGGTCCGGCGTGGTGGGCAGCATGATGCGCACGTTCATGAAGCGCTGGACGGCGACCGGCGTGCGCAGCTTGCCCTTGGGCACCACGACCTCGCGCACGAAGCGGTGCAGCATGCGACGGAATTCCGGCAGGCTGGTGTCCGCGCACAGTTGCTTGGTCACCTTGAACACTTCGTCGAGAGGGACCGACTCGTGCAGATAGCTCAAGTCGTCGATCTTGTAGCCCATCAGGCGGACCCGGTTGAGGATCCACTCGTTGAAGGGATACTCCTCGTTCGGGTACGTCATTATTTGCGCATTCCATTCATGCGTAATGCTGTACTCGAGTTCCGGATCCGGCGCCTGCATGGAGCCAGTGATGATCGAGCCCGCGGGGGACTCGGATTGACGCAATTCTGAACTCAAAGACTGGGACATCTCGATCTCCTGGACGGTGACATCGACATAGAACCACGACCCTCGGACCGCGGATGGCGTTGCTGAAAACATCGGCTTCTCTACCCGCATCTGCGGTTGTCGAAGCCCCTCGATTCGGCCAGCATGCAAGAACCCTGCCGGGCGCCTGCTGCATGATCCCAAGACATTGTGAACGGCAACAGCGGGTGTCAGCAATAGCTATTTGCGGGGGTGCGGCATGGCAGCCATCCCGCGGTTGCGGGTTGCGGGTGGGTTGCCGGTCGTGGCGGGGCGGAAGCCGAGCCCAAGCCGGGCCGAGAGCCACAAGTACACTTCCACGGACGACGCGCGGGCAAAGAATCGGCGAGGCCGGAGCCCATGCCGGGGGCTGCCCCACACGACTGGAGCAAACGATCCGTGGACACGTTGACGGTCGGCAACGCCGCAGAAGACAGTGCGCAGTTCCGCCACTGGCTGGTGGGCGACATCGCCTCATGGACCCGCAGCGACGGCAATCCCATCGACCTTCCTCGCGCTGGTTTGCGCAACACGAAGGACGTCGAGATCAAATGGGGCATCCACCCCGCCGGTGAAGCGCGCGCCGATGGGTGGGTGGGCTCGTCCGGCAAGCGCGCGGTGAGCATTCTGCTGCGCGGCCGTTTCAACATCAGCTTCCGCGACGGGCTGAACCCGGCGGCGCACACAGAAGTCTGCCTGTCGCGCCAGGGCGACTACGTGCTGTGGGGCGAACAGCACGAGCACGACTGGCGCGCTGTCGAAGACTCGCTGGTGCTGACCGTGCGTTGGACGCCGCGCACGGCACCCCCCTAGAACAGCAGGTGCGTCCAGGCGGCCCGCCATCCAAACGGCAGGCTGCGGGTACTAGCCGGTGGCGCTGGCTTTCGCCCCGGCGGCGGGCTCCGCACCGGCGTCGTCCATTCTCTTGAGCGCCACCACCAAGCCCGCATACAGCCACAGCAGGCTTTGCACGTAATCTTCGAACAGCGGGTCGGTCAAGATGCCGACCGCGAGTCCGGCAAAGCAGATGAGCAAGGCGGTGGCGGCGAAAGCGACGCTCTTGTCGCGCGCGCCGGACGACAGCGCCAGCGCCCGCCGGTACGTGGTGCCGAAGAACAGCATGAAGAACGCGAAGCCGACGACGCCTGTTTCGGCCATCAGCATCAGATAGAAACTGTGGATCGGCTGTTCGCCCGAGCGCCGCAACGGATCTCTGACGAATGAACTGTCGTCGGTCGAGTTTTTCTTGACGCCGGTGCTGTTGTTGATACCGACGCCGAGAACGGGATTCGAGACGATCATGTCGAGCGTCACTTCATACTGCCGCAAGCGAACCTCCACCGCGTCGTAGCGGCTCGTCATGAAATCGTAGAGCTTCGGCGATGCAAACACGCCGGCCAGGATCACGCCGCACAGCAGATAGATTGCGAAGTGCTTGGGCACATGGCCACGCCGCAGGCCGAACCAGCAAAAGAGGGCGATTTCGGCCAGACAGGCCACCATCGACGAGCGTGAGAATGAAAAGTAGAAGGCACTGAGCGCCAGCGGAACGACGAGAAAAAAGATTCCGCGGCGTGACGTCAATGGGTTCGCCAGCGTCAGCATCAGCGCGATCGGGAAGGCCATCAGGCAGAATTTCGTCGTGGTGCCAGGCGACGGAAAGGTGCCGAACGAGCGCCTGGCCTCGCTGATACCGAAGCCGCTTTCGCCTTCCGTGTCGATGGACAGGGCGTCATCCCGCTTCTGCGCGTCGATCTGGCTTTCGATGCCGAGCAGGCTTTCAAGCGGTTCGAAATACTGCGTCTGGTAGCGGCCGAGCGTCACCGCCCCTTGCAGCACCAGCGCGATGGCCAATGTGCTGAAAATGGCTGTCACCGTCTTCATCGACGTGATGTTGTTGACCGCATAAAGAAAGATGATGAAAAACTTGCATTGCCGGACGATCTCGATGGCGCTGAGATACAGATGCGGCGCCTTGATGGTGGACAGAATCGCCCAGCCGATGAAGGCCAGCGCAAGCCAGCCATGCTTGGGCCAGATCAGCGGCTTGCCGCGAAAGGCCATGGCGTGGAACCACAACAGCAACATCGCGATCAGCGGCAGATCACTCAGCCGGATCTCCGGCGTGAAGACGAACTGCATGTAGTCGATCTTCAGGTCGTCGAGCACCGCCAGGCCATTGACCAGATTCTTCTTGACGTCGAACTGCAATGAAAACAGATAGACGCACATCCAGTACAGCGGGGCGTCCTTCACCAGCATGCTGGGCAGCAGCACGGCCAGACCTGCCACCACCAAAATGATCAAGGCCGGTGAGTTGAGACCGTACAACAGCACTGCGAAGACAACCCCGATGGCGGTGCCCAGCGCCAGCGGCCCCAGCCATGCCGCGACCGAAAAACGGGGAAGTGCCGACCTGACGCTAGCCATGCCGCACCGTGCCAGGCAAGCGTTGCCGCCCGCGCCGACTCAGGCGCCGATGCTCAAGCCGCACCCGCACGGGCCAGACGCTTGCTGATGGGAATGGTGGCCAGCACCGGCAGGCCGAGCGCGGCGGTGACGTCGGCAATGCTTCTGATGCGCGCACGCTGCGCTTCCAGAAAGATCACCCAGGCAATGCCGAGGAACAGCGCGAGTGTGAACCCGCCGCCTGCGTAATAGTATTTGATCGGTTTCGACGGAAAGGCGGCCGGCACCGCGCGCGAGACGATTCTGATTTCAGTCGATTTCTTGGTCTCGGCGAAACGGGCGTCTTCGTAGGCCTTGCTCACCAGCGCAAAGTTGTCTTCGGCCACCTTCACCTGCAACGCAAGCCGGTCCACCTGGTTCTGCTTGCCTGGGTTGCCCTCCAGCCCTTTGCGCAACTGCGCCAGGGTCTGCGTCGTCTGCTGCTTTTCAGCCAGCAGCGACAGCACCTTCGGATTGGACGCCGCATAGTCGTTGCCCAGCGCAGCGAGCTTGGCATTCGTCTTCTCGATCTCGATTTCCAGATCGTTGATCGTCTTCAACTGGATCTTGTACTCTTCTTCGAGAGAAAAGGTCGCGAAGCGCTCCTTGTACTTGCGCAGCGCCAGCCGGGCTGCCTCCAGGTCGCGCTCGGTCTCGTGCAATCGGGTTTCCAGGAATTGGCGAACGCCGATCTGGTCTTTGTTGTTGGCGCTCGACATGTACTCCGTGAAGATCTCGGCGGCCATGTTGGCAACAGCCGCCGCCTCGGCCGGGTCGCTGGCCTCGTGCGTGATCTCGAACACGTAGGTGTCTTTCGTCGGCTTGAGCGACAGGTTCTTGGCCGCCTTGGTCACCGCCTTGCCCAGCGGGTCTTCACCAGCGCCGCGCCCGTACTTCAGCACGTTCTCGCTCCACTCCAGGCCTTCCAGCGTGGCGTCCTTGAATTGCAGCAGGCGCTCCTTCCATTCGTTCTGGTCGGGCGCACGCCGCTTTTCGTGCAGGCCAAGCGCGAGGACGATCTTCTCGATCACCGCACGGCTCTGGATCACGGCGATATAGGTCTTGCTCGGTGCGTCGATAGGGGCAAGCTGGCTGACGGGGTAATCAAGGATTTCCTTGCCGGAACTGTCCTGCCCGAATTTGATCTTTTCCTGGGGTCTGACCAGCAACACGGCGCTCGACTGGTATTTCTCGGGCAGCACATAGGTCAGGCCGAGTGCAGCGAGCATCGCGGCAATCGACAGCAGCAGAATCATCAGCCGGTGGGCGAGAACAATCCGCAGGTACTTCAGCATGTCCATGATGGGGTGCCTAGAGAACTGGAGAAGACTGCTGTGGAGGCCAGCACGGGCCGAAGCGGCAAGCCGCAACGCGCCCCGAACAGCCGATCTCACCGCCGCGGACGATGGAAGGCTGCCAATAGTGTGCCATGGCATGTCCGGCCAGCGGTGAATCTGGCGGTCATTTTGGGCGCACACCGCCCGCCAGGGCGGTGGCGCGGGCCACGCATCCGAGGGGGTGCCCCGTCAAGCCGCCATGAAGCCCAGGTTGCGCCGCGCGGGGTCGAAGTTCTTCAGGTTCGGAAAGACGTCCAGCAGGTCCTGGTCCGATGCGCCTAGCCACCGGCCCAGCGTGGCGCCCAGTTGATCGACCGAGGTCTGCGGCAGCAGTGCGCCGTTGCCAAGCTGGTCCGGGCTGCTGTCGAAATTGTTGTTGCTGGCGTTCTTGAGGCCGAGCGCCGGAAAGTTGCCGTAGAGGTCGCCGCCCTTGACAGCGCCTCCCATCACGAATTGGTGCCCGCCCCAGCCATGGTCGGTGCCGTCACCGTTGCTGGTGAAGGTGCGCCCGAAGTCGCTGGCGGTGAAGGTGGTGACGCTGTCCCGCGCCCCGATGGCGCCCAGTGCGCCGTCGAAGTAGCTGAGCGCGTGCGCGACCTTGCCCATCAGGTCGGCATGGCTGCGGTTTTGCATGTCGTGCGTGTCGAAGCCACCCAGGCTCACGAAGAACACCTGGCGCCGGGTGCCGCTGGCGCCGCGCAGGCCGGCATCCACCATGCGGGCGACGATCTGCAACTGCAGCGCCAGCGCATTGGCCGACTTCATCCCGGTCAGCGGGTTGTCGTACTGCAGCTTGGGGTCGGTGTTGGGGTTATAGGCCGCGCCGGCCGGCGTGGTGCCGAACGCGGTGTCGCTCGCGGGGCGCAGTGCGCTGCTCAACAACAGTTCGGCATCGATCGACCGCTTTGCCAGGCTCGCCAGGTCGGCTTCGAACAAATGGCTTCCGCGGCTGGTGGAGACGATGCGCTGCAGCGTCGCGCCCAGCTCGGCCGACCCGAAGAGCTTGCTCTGTGCGTCCAGCCCCAGGCGCACCGCGCCGCTGTTGCCCACCTGGTATTGGCGCACCGTCCGGCCCGACAGCCACACGGCGTTGCCGCTGGCCGAGACGGCGGTGAACACCGGATTCGTGTTGCCGCTGGCCAGCAGGTCGGCAAGGCGGCCGCCCCAGCCGGCGCTGGCCCCTTCCGGCGCCAGCGCCTGCCAGGTGTTCTGTTGGTCGTTGTGCGAGTACAGGCGTGCCGGCCGCGGGTGCGTCGGCTGGTCGAACTGGGCCTTGCTGGTGGGCATGACCAGCGGCCCGATGTTGGGCACGATGGCGAGCCGCCGGCTGCTGTCGAACAGCGTCTGCAGCGGCCCCAGCAATGGGTGCAGCGCGAAACTGCGGCCTTGTGCGTTCAGTGGCTGGATCGGCAGCACGCCGCCCAGCCGGGCGGGCGATCCGGCTGCAGCCGCGGCCTGTGGCAGCAGCCCGGGCCTGAGCAGAGCGATCGAGTCGGGCATCTGGTTGCGCGCGGCGCTGTAGGCCGCCCAGCTCGGCGCGTCGGTGGGCAGCACCGTGTTGAAGGCGTCGTTGCCGCCGACGAGGAAGACGCACACCAGCGCCTTGAAGTCACCCGCGCTTTGTGCCGCCGCAGAGCTGGCGGCCAGCAGGTTCATCCCCAGCGGCGCGGCGCTGCCCAGCAGGGCCGACAGCGCACCAGCCTGGCGCAGGAATTCGCGGCGCGACGCCGGAAGTGGGCGAATTGTCATTTCTGCACCTGGAATTCGGGCGACGCCAGCACCAGCAGCAGCGCCACCGCAACACGCATGCGTCTGCCGTTGTCGATCACCGCCTGGTTGCTGCCGGTGCTGTCGGGTGCGGGCAGGGTGATCTTCTTGATCGCCTCGGTGATCTCGTTCTTCAGTGCCTGCGGTGCGCTGCCATAGGTGAGCTTGAAAGCGATCTGCTCCACCAGATCGGCCGGCTTGTCGGCCAGCACCAGCTCAGCCCGGTAGTCGCCTTGCAGGTCGCGGCGGTCGAGCGCGGCGCTGAAGCGTCCGACCCCGCCGACGAGGTTGTCGCGCATGTAGTTGACATAGCCTGCGACGCTGGTTTCGTGCGCGATCTGCAGTTCGGGCACCACCAAGGACGCCGCCGCCGCCGCCGTGCCCGGCGGCACATAGCCCGGGCGGTAGAAGTTGAACACCGATGGCGAGCGCAGTGGCGTCTGGCCCAGCTCCAGCGCGCTGCTGTCGGTGTTGCCCACGCGGTAGTTGCCGCTGTCCGAGTGGTGCGGAAAGGCGCGCAGAAATGCCGACAGCTTCAGCACGGGCTCGCGCAGCTTGCCGGCGCTGTCGCTCATGCGGCGCGCTTCGGGGTGCATCAGGATCGCTTTCAGCACGGCTTTCAGATCGCCGCGCGCGCCGCTGCCGTTGTCGGCAAAAGCGCGCGCCACCGACCGCACGTAGGCCGGGCTGGGATTGCTGGTGACGAGCCGCTGGATCAACTGGCGGCCGATGAACGGCCCGACGTTGGCGTGCGCTGCCAGAGCGTCGAGCGCGCTTTTCAGGCTGGCGTTCGGGTCCGCCGTGGGCTGCGCGGGGATGGTGGTGCCGAGAAAGACCTTGGCTTCGGTGCTGTGGAACTGCGCGTAGGCAGCCATGGGCTTGGCCGAGCGGCCCGGGTCGCTGCTGCTGAAGGGCGAGTTGCTGGCGAAGCAACTGTCGCTCGGCCAGTCGGCACAGGCCCAGCTCCAGCCGGTGAAGACCCGCGCCAGGCCACCCACGTCGGCCTGGCCGTAGGTGTCGATTCCGCCGCCGCGTGCACTGCCGTCGTCGTTGAGTTCGACCAGGCCGATCGAGAACAACTGCATCACCTCGCGGGCGTAGTTTTCGTCGGGCACGCGGCCTGTGTTGGGGTCGGCCTTGCGGTTCTTCAGGTGCGACAGGTAAATGCCCATCAGCGGGTGCAAGGTCACCGCTTGCAGCAGATCACGGTAGCTGCCGAAAGAGCGGCCACCCAGCAGGTCCAGCCAACTGGCGGCCGCCCGCGGGTCGCTCGCGACCACGCTGTCGGCCAGCGACAGCACGAAGATCTGCGACAGCGCGTAGGCCATGCGCTGGCGCAACTGATCGGGCCCCGTCAACGCTTGTTTCCAGAACGATTCGAGCACCTGCTCCTGGCTGGCCGCGTCGGGCGGCACGGCGGCCTTCATGGCCGCGTCTGCAGCGTCCCAGCTTGCCAGGTGCGAAGCGGTCGGCAGCGCAAACTGCTCATCGATCCAGGCGGCATAGCCAACCGCCATCAGATGGTCGATCTCTGCATCGGTCGGGCCGAAGCTGGCCTGCGTGAGGAAGCGCGCCGCATCGGCGCGGGACGCCGGCATCTCCACCACCGGTGCCGGTGCCGACGTTGCGCCAGCCGGCGTGCTTTGCGTCACCGTGCCTGTGCCAGCAGCATCGGCACTGCTGCCGGTCCCCGCGGCAGTGCCGTTGCCACCACCGCTGCCACCGCCGCCGCCACAGCCGGCCGCCAGTGCCAGCACCCCGCAAAGCAGCAGCCCGCCAACCCGGCGGGTGAATCTCGTTGCGCCCAAGGCGAGCCCCTGATCAGATACAGGCTCGATCGTCGGCCACAAGCGCCAAAAGGGAAGGGCAGTGGTGCGCCCGTTTTCCGGCTCAAATCGCCGTGGCCTTCGCGCCTTGGTGCGCGGCCACGCGCTTCAGGGGTGGCCGTGGGGAATCGCGCCCTGCTGAGGCTGGAGTGCGTCGCTCTGCTCGGCAATCAGCTTGAACGCCGGCCGCACGCCGCAGGCCTTGGCGCCGTCCTGGCGGAAGAGCGTGCAGGTGTCGCACAACACCTTTTTGCGGGGTTGCTCAGGCGGGTGGCGCGCAAACAGCATGCGCGCAGACTGGTAGGCCTCGTTGTTCCAGATCTCTTGAACAGAGTGGTCCAGGATGTTGGCGAAGTCGTGCTTTTCATCATGTGCAAAGCAGCAGGGCGTGACGCCGCCCCCGGTGTAGATGAACATCGAGCGGTACAGGTAGTAGCACGGCTGGTTGAACACGTAGCCGCGCTGCTCGCTCAGCTTGGGGTGCCGGCCATGGTAGATGGGGTTGTCGGGCATCCACTTGTCCTGAAGCGATCTGTCGTGCATGTCTTCCGGCGGCACGCCGGGCGAAATGAAGCGCAGCAGATCGACGCCGATTTCCGCGGCCAATTCGCGCGCGCGCTGCATTTCGTGCTCGTTGTGCTTGAACACGATGTACTGCCACTCGACGAACGGCGTTCTGCTCTTCAGCGCCTTGCGCGCTGCCAGCAAGTCGCGCAGGTTGTCGAACACCTGCTGCACGTCGCCACGCACCCGGTACTTGGCATATACGTCCTGGGACACGCCGTCCAGCGACACCGTCAGATAGCCGAGGCCGGATCGAACGATGTCCTTGACGTCGATGGCCTTGGGCCAGTTGAGATTGGAACTCGCATTGCACGCAATGTCGTGCTCCGCCGTGTGGGCGATGATGTCGAAGACATCCGGATTGAGGAAGGGCTCGCCGTGGTTGTAGATCGAAACCACCAGCGCATAGTCTTTCACGCGGGCCAGGATGCGGCGGTATTCGTCGGTGCTGATGAAGTCCTGCTTGCGCTCGAGCCGGCCATTGCCCGTGGGGCACAGTGGGCAACGCAGATTGCACACGTTGCAGATGTCGATGATGTAGTAGTAGGGCAGGCCGCGCATGCGCACCTTGTGCATCCGCATTTCTGCCTCGACAACCGCGATGTTGGCCAGCTTGGCAAAGCTGCCGTGTTGCAGCACGGGCCTCAAATAGCGGCCGGCACGTTGTGCCTTCTGCCATGATCTGGAGATGCTGGGGGGGAACGCAGTCAAGATGCCCATCAACCGGCCCCCGAGCAGTCAGCAACGGTTCAATATAGGCAACGGCTGGCGTTAGCGCAAGGCATTCCGATCCGCTCAATTAGGGATGCGCGGGGCTTCAAATTGGGGCGCAAAACGCAAGCGCACATTCGGCCTCACGCGGTGCGCTTTGCACCATCGGCGTGCATTACAACATGTTCGTTGCGCGTTGCAATCAGCGGTTCTGCTGGATCAACACCCCGAACGAAAAGCCGGTGAAACGCAGCACGTCGCGCACGATGGCATCGAGCTTGCGCCCGGCCAGAGCCAGATCGGTGGGCGGCACGTAGATCACGCTGTTGTTGGGCAGCAGCATGTCTTCCTCGATGCGCATCTCCTGCAACACATGCAGCAGATTGACGGAGCGCAGACGGACACTGTTGTCGTCGGCCACGTAGAACACCATCACCTTCTCCAGCGACCCCTGCGTGGTGACGCCGCCGGCGCCGGCCACCGCCGTCAAGACCGTCAGCGGCCGGTCTGTGTCCACCGCGCCCGGCTTGATCACCTCGCCGAAGATCATGATGCGGTCGGCCTTGAAGCTCTTGGGTAGCAGGCTGACCGTGACATCCAGCCCCTGGCCGGCAAAGGCCGCGTCGAAGGCCGTTTTCAGCGCGGCAATCGAGCGCCCGCCGACGCTGACCGGCGCCAGGCCGGGCAGCGTGATGGAGCCGTCTCGTGCAACGACCACGTCGCGGCTGGACCCATCGACACCGCCGCGCCGGATCGACTTTGCAAAGCGCTCGGTGGGCGTCTCGAACTCGACCAGATTGACCGTGGTGCCTGGGTCTTCCTTGAGCAGGCGCCGGTAAGACCCGCCGATCTGCCGACCCAGGTCCTCGACGGTCAGGCCGGCGGCCGCCACGCTGCCCAGCCGCGGCAGCGACACCTTGCCGTCCGGGCGCACCTTCAGCGCAGCGACGTTGTTGTCCGGGTCGCGCAGGAATTCGACGCGGAGTGAATCACCGGGAGCGATCTTGTACTCGCCCACCGCCGTTTGCCCGAAATGGAAAACGACTTCCAGCGTGTCTCCAGGCGCCACCGTGAGGGGCGCCACCTGGCGCAACGCGCGTGACACCTCGGCACGCGCCGCTTCCTTTTGCGCATCGGTCCAGTTGTCCAGGTACTGCACGGTGCCGCCGGCCTGGCGCTCGAAGCTGCGCGCGGGCTCCGTCGCACAACCGCACAACTGCGCCAGCAACATGGCGAGCACGGCGCCGCCAACGGTTGAACGGCTTGCACGGAGTTGCAGAGACGGCACGGAGTGAGTCAGAATGAACTCGGTCAACGCCGGGCTTGCAGCAGGCGATGTGGTTGCGCAGCGGACGCAACCCACCCGGCAATTCGATGATAGCAGTCCCCGATGCCTGTGCTGATTGACGAACAGGTGCGAAAGACCGGTCACGAGGCGGCAGGCATTCATGGACACCCAGGAACAATTGTGGATTCTGCGCACGCACCGGCGGTGGATCACGGTGTTCTGCCTTTGCGCCACGCTGGCGGCATTCCTGCTGAGCTACACGATTGCAGACCGCTACGATGCGACAGCGCTCGTGCTCGTCAAGCCCTATGCCTACAGCACGATCGCATCGAACAAGAACACGAAGGATCAACTGCTCAGCTTTCCTGTCGGCGGTGGCTTGCCGAAGGCGGAAATCCCGAGCAACACCTACGTCGAAATCATTCGCAGCCCGGCCATTGCAGAGAAGGTGGTGCAATCGCTCAAGCTGGGCGAACAGGCCGATGCAGACGCGACATCGGAGTCCGCTGGCGACCAGTTTCGCGCCTATCTCAAGCGCCAGCTTCGGAGTTTCAAATACTTCGCCTTGCCGCTCATCAAATACGGCCGGCTGATGGACCCGCCTTCGGGGGTGGAGATCGCCAGAGACAATTACGAGCGGTCGATCTCTCTGAATCCCATCAAGGACGCCTACCAGTTCACCATCACCTACACCGCTGATGATCCGCTGCAGGCGGCACGCGTCGCCAATGCGACGGCAGACCTGTTCGTCGAATTCATGGGCGAGATGAACATGGGCGAGGTCGAATCCACCCTCGCCTTCCTGAAAGAGCGTCTGGACGACAGCGAGTCCAGATTGCTGCTGGCCTCCGAAGCCTTGCGCAAGTTCAAGGAAGCCAACAAGATGATCGCCTACACCGAGGAAACCGAGGCTGAAATCCGCCTGGTGGCCGACCTGCAGGCCACGCTGGAGCGGACGGACGCCAAGCTCGCCGGGCTGCGCCAACAGTACACCGCGCAGAGCATGAAGGTGCTGGGCATGCAGTCCGAGCGCGACCGGCTGGTGCAGGCGCTGGAGCAGCGCAAGAAGTCGTCCAGGCTGTTGCCAGAAAAGGAAAGCCAGCTCGAACGCCTGAAGCTGCAACTCCGCGTTGCCGACGAGATATTTCAGTTGGAAGGCAAGGAGTACGAAGACGTCAAGCTGCGCACCAAGAGCGGCAACGCCGAGGTCCGGGTGGTGGCACGCGCGATACCGCCGCACTATCCATCGGGGCCGGTGAAGGCGAAGTACGCCGCCATCGCTTTCGCGATGTCGTTGTTGCTCGGTGTCTTGATCGCCTGCCTGATCGAATACGCGAAGAACACCGTCAACAGCATCGCCCAGGCCGAGCGAACCCTGGGCATGCGTGTGCTGGCCACCCTGCCGGACAACGGTGCCCCCATTGCCGCCCCGTTGGCGCGGCTCGGCCCCGACCCCAGGCCGCGATGAGAGTGCTGGCGCATGTCCATACCTTCAACGACGAAGATGTCATCGACCGGTCGTTGCAGGCGCTTCTTGCGCAGACCTTTCCCGTCGCCGAGATCCTGCTGGTCGATAACGCATCGACCGACGGCACCTTGCGGCGTGTGCTGCCGCAGCAGGTGACCGTGAAAAGGCACCAGCGCAATCTGGGCACCAGCGGTGCCGTGGTGACCGGCTTCAGCTACGCCATCGAGCATGGCTTCGACTGGATCTGGGTGTTCGACGCCGACACGGCACCGCGCGCCAACGCACTGGAGCGGCTGTTCGCGCTGTACCAGTCGTTTTCGCCGCAGCAACGGGAGCAGACCTGGCGCCTTGCCAGCCTGCCGGTGGACATGGCGACGCAGGCCTGCAACCACGGCTGCCGGTTCGGCTGGTTCGGCGTGCACCGCCTTCAGCCGCCGCCCGACGGCCTGCACTACGAGTGCGATGGCGCCATCTGGTCGGGCAGCCTGTTCAAGGTTGCCACGCTCAGGGCGATGGGCTTGCCGTCGCCCGACTATGTGCTGGACATGGGCGAGTTTGCCTACAGCTACCAGGGCAAACAGTGTGGCTACCGGATGTTCGTCAACCAGGCCAGCGTGGTGGACCACAACATCGGCGGTACACCCGGTTTGTCGTTCGAACGGCACCGCGTCGGATTCCTGGAGTTCAGCTTCAGGGAACTGTCGCCGATTCGCTGCTATTACATGACGCGCAATTGCCTGTACTTCGGGCTCTATGTCTATCAAAAGCAGTTCCTGCGCTCCGCGGCCATCGTCGCCGCACTGCGGATGATCAAGCTGACCGGCAGCTTTCTCTTGCGCTTCCGCTCGCGTTCGCCGCAACTGGCGGCCTGTCTGCGCGGCATGCGCGACGGCCTGTCGAAGAACATGCATCGGAGGTACCAGGATGAGGATCCTGGCGCACATCCACACCTACAACAGTGAATCCGCCATCGAGCAGGCCATCATGGGCGTGCGCGCGCAGACGGTGCAGCCCGAGGCCATCCTGCTGGTGGACAACGCCTCGTCCGACGCCACGCTGGACCGGCCGTTTGCAGCGGATGTGACGGTTCTTCGCAATCCGCGCAACGTGGGTGCGGCGGGCGCCGTGAAGACCGGGCTGGAATATGCGCTGGACAAGGGCTTCGAGTGGTTGTGGGTGTTGGACGCCGACAGCCGGCCGCGCAGCGACGCACTCGAACGGCTGGTGCGCCTGCACGACTCCCTCGACGCGGCGGACGCAAAGGCGGTTGGCGTGCTGAGTTCATGCCACATGCTGGTGCCGTCCAAACACATCTTCTACGGCAGGCGGTTGTCGCCGGTGGGATCGATTCCGCCGAAGATGGACCGGTCGAAAGACCACCACGAATGCGATTCGGTGTTGTGGAGCGGCAGCCTCAACCGGCTGGAAGCGGTGCGCCATGTCGGCATGCCGCGCGGCGGCCAGCAAGGCATCTGGGAAGACCTGGCGCAGGACTATGGCGACATCGAGTTCCACTTCAGGCTGCGCCAGGCCGGCTACAAGGTGATCGTCCACCAGCGCAGCGTGGTCGAACAACCGGTGGGCGCCGCCAGCCCGCTGCGCATCTTCGGCCGCGAGATGCTGACGACCAACCATTCGCCGTTGCGTCGCTACCTCTTCTTTCGCGGCATGGCCTACTTCTGGGTGCATGTCTATCCGTCGCGCACGCTGGTCGGCCCGCTGCTCTATGTCGCCTTCAAATTGCTGAGCCAGAGTCTCAAGATCATGATCGGTGAAACGGCGCGGCCAGCCAAGCTGATGGCCTGCGTCGAAGGTGTCTTCGACGGCGTCTGCAAAAACCTGTCGCGGCGGCCGCCCTGAAACCGGCGCGCGCGACCATGGTGCAGCGCTCAGGAGCCGGGCCTGACGGCGCCCGGCGCAGCAACGGCGGGCGGCTGGCAAGAAACACGGGCTGGAATCTGCTGGGCCAGATGCTGTCGCTGCCGATGGCGCTGGTGGCCATTCCGCTGTTGATCGCTGCATTGGGGACCGAGCGCTTCGGCATCCTGATGATGGCCTGGCTTGCCATCGGCTATTTCGGCCTGTTCGACCTCGGGCTGGGGCAGGCGCTGAGCAAGCTGATGGTCGAGCGGCTGGGCAGTGCGCGCGAACAAGAGTTGCCCGGCGTCGTCTGGACTGCGCTGGCGCTGATGGCAGCGCTGGGCTTGTTGGCTTCGCTGCTGCTGGCCGCCCTGGCCACGCCGCTGGTGACGCAGGTTCTGAGCGTCCCACCGCAGTTGCACGGAGAGGCCATTGCCAGTTTCCGGTGGATCGCCGTCGGGCTGCCTTTCGTCACCGTGGCGAGCGGGCTCACCGGCATGCTGGCGGCGCGGCAGCGCTTCGATCTGCTGGGCGCCACACGGCTGTTGACGGCGGCTGTGACCTACCTGGGTCCGCTCGCGATTCTGCCGTTCAGCATCAGTTTGTCGGCAGTCACCGGGGTTCTGGTGCTGGGCCGGGTGTCGGCGTGCGTCATCCATCTCCTGCTGTGCCTGCGCATCGAGCCGGCACTGCGCCGCCGGCCGGCGTACCGGCAGGCGCTGGTGCGCCAGCTCTTGCGCTTCGGCGGCTGGGTCACGGTCTCGGGGGTGCTCGGCCCCATCATGGTGACGGCAGACCGCTTCTTCGTCGGGGCGTGGGTGTCGATGGCGGCGGTGGCCTATTACGCAACGCCCTATGAGGTGATCACCAAGCTCGGCATGATCCCGGGCGCGCTTAGCGGCGTTCTCTTCGTGGCCTTTGCCGCACCGCAGTCACAGGACGCCGCAGCGGCGCGGCTGTTGTTCGACCGCGGCATCAAGGGCCTCTTCCTGATCCTGTTCCCGCTCGTCGTCGTGGTGGTGGCGGCGGCGCAGCCGGCCCTTGCACTGTGGCTCGGGCCCGACTTTGCCCGGCACAGCTACCGCGTGTTGCAGTGGCTGGCGGTGGGCGTCTTCGTCAACAGCCTCGCGCAAATCCCGTTCGTGCTGCTGCAAGGCCGCGGACGGCCCGACATCCCGGCGCGGCTGCACCTGGTCGAATTGCCGCTGTACCTGGTGGCCGCCTTCGTGCTCATAGCCCACTGGGGCCTGGAGGGTGCGGCAATGGCGTGGACTGCGCGCGTGGCGCTCGATGCACTGCTGCTGTATGCGGCCGCCTGGCGTTTGCTCGGCACGGGCGCGGCAGCGGTGTTGCGGGCCTTGCTGGCGGCGCTGTCCACCGTCGCCCCGTTTGCGCTCTGCGCGCTGCCAATGGAAGGCGGCATCAAGGCCGCCGTCACGGCCGGCGTGCTGGCTGGCTTTGCCGCCGTGGCGTGGCGGATGCTGCTGTCGCCGGGGGAGCGGGCAGCGGCCAGGCGATGGCTCGCCAGGCGTCCGGTGGACCTGCCGCGCCCTTGATCAGAAGCGGTGGTGCATGTTGCCCAGCAAGCCATCGCGCAGCCCCAGCAGGCAGGCCTTGCAGTCGGCACGGCGGCCCAACAGCAAGGCCTTGACGATGTATTTGGGCACCCACAGGGAACTCTTCAACACCTGCAGATAGTAGGCGAAAGAGCGCTCGTGATAGACGCGCAACCAGAAGTGCAGCGTGTTGCGGATCAGGTAGTAGAGCCGGATCGGCGGCATCTGCGTGAGGCGCAGCGACAAGGGGCCGAAACGGCGCACCGCGGGCAGGGACGGCGAATGCAGCGTGCCGATGTTGTGGCTGAACCGGCTGTCCGGCACCACGTAGGTCTTGTAGCCGCGCCGCATGCCTTGGTAGCCGTACTCGAACTCGCCCCAGTCCAGCACATAGTCCGCGTCTGGCAGCCCCAGGCTGCGGATCACCTCCACCTGGAACAGGCTGCCCGACCAGATGAGGCCATCGCACGCGTAGGGCTGTTGCGCCGCTTCGGCCGGAACCGGCTCATAGCCCAGCGGCGTGAACCGGATGCCCGGGTACAGCCGCACGTCGCCGCTGTTGTCCCGCCCCAGGCTGCCAAGGCGCTGCACCCGCTGTTGCTCTGCAGCGGGCAGGGCGCGATGAAAGGCCAGCAGTTGCTCCAGCGCGTCGGGGTGCGGTGCGCTGTCGGCATCGAGAACCCAGATCCAGTCGAAGCCATGCTGCAGCGCATGCTGCATTCCCACGACGACCGCGCCGCTGGTGCCCAGGTTGTCGCTGTTCCGGATGACGGTCACCTGGCCCGCAAACGCGCGTTGCAGCGTGCCGTCGGTCGATGCGTTGTCCACGATCACGATGGCGTCCGGCGCGCGGGTCTGCGCCAGCACGGCAGCCAGTGACAAGCCGATCACGTCCTCGTCGTTGTAGGTGTGGATGTGCGCCAGTATCTTCACGGTGGCGGGTGCCTGGTTCGTGGTTTTGCGCGCGCCGCCATCAAGGGCTGTAGTTGCGGCTGGTCCTGCGCCACAGCCCGTCCCAGGCGCCCACCAGGCAAGCCAGCAGCTTGCGCGGCCGGTTGCGCTCCAGCACACAGATGTGGGCCATCTCGTTGGCGATGCGCAGGGTCAGGAACAGCAGCACCGGCAGCAGCTTGCGCTGGCGATTCAGGTACAGCCAGAAATAGACCTGGTTGCGCGTGCCGAGATAGCGGCGCAGCGGCGGGTGGTGCGATGTCAGGAAGCTTCGGCCGAAGAGCGCCGTGGTGGACAGGCTACCGATCTGGTGCACCACCACGCTGGCGGGGCAGACGAGGACGCTGTAGCCTGCCTGTCTGATCCGCCAGCCGAACTCCAGGTCGCCGGTGTCCATGTTGAAGTCGTCCCAGACGCCGGCAGTGCCGAAGCGCGGCATGCCCACTCGGCGAACTGCCGTCAGGTTGTACATGCTGCCGCTCCAGATGGTGGTGTCGGCCTCGAAGCAGCGCGTGCCGGTGGGAATGCGCACCACCTTGTGGCCACTGGCGGTGAGCAAATGGCCCAGTTGGTGCCGATGTTCTGCGTCCAGCAGTGTGGTGCTGGCGAGCACGCCGATGCGCTCGCGCTCGGCCGGCGGGACACTGTGGAACAACTCGACCAGCCGCTCCAGCGCATCGTGCCGAGGAATGCTGTCCTGGTCGAAGACCCACAGCCAGTCGCAATGGCAATCCATCGCGAACTGCATCGCCGTCGCTGCGGCGCCGGCGACACCCAGATTGCGCAAATGACAGATCAGGGTCACGTCGTCGGGGAAGGCTTCCATCGGCGTGCCGTCGCTCGACCGGTTGTCCACCACGACGATCTTCTCTGGCGCAAAAGTCTGTTGCCGAATGGCCGCCAGGCAGCGGTGCACCAGTTCCTTGTCGTTCCAGGAGCTGGTGTAGGCCGCAACCTTCATGGCCGATGCCATGCGCCGTGTGGCATGCGCTGGAGTGCAAGCACCAGGCCGGCATAGAAGAACAGCATCGTGAAGATCGCATAGCTCGACATGGTGTCGAACATCAGGTGCACGCCGACGGACGCAAAGGCGCCTGCCGCCGTCAGGCCGAGAAGCCGAAACTCCTGTTCCCGCCTGCCGATCAATTGCAACGCTGCCTTGAAGACGGTGACGAAGAAGGCCAGCAACAGCGCCAGGCCGACGAGCCCGGATTCGATGGCGACGATCATGAAATGGTTGTGGACGGGCTGGGATGCCTCGTCCATGCCCTGCGCCTCGATGAACGCCTCCTTCTTGATCGCGGTGCTGTTGTTCAGCCCCACGCCGAGCACCGGCCGGTCTGCAATCATCTGCAGCGCCTTGGCCATGATCGGAAACCGCGCCAGCGTCATCTGCGGGCGGCTCATCACATAGCTTTCGATCCATGGACTGGCCGCGGCCACGAACAGCGCCGCACACAGCCCCGAGAACAGCAAGGCGCGCGCCGACACCATGCGGTAGCGCCATGCGAGCAGCACCCAGAACAGCAGCCCGCAGCTTTCTGCAAGCAGGCCGGTGCGCGAGAACGTCACCAGCAGCGCGGAGAAGCCCAACAGGTACAGCAGCAGGTAGATGAGCTTGCTGCGGCGCTCGGGGCTCAGCAAGAACATACCCAGCGCCAGCGGCAGCAGGAAGTGGAAGTACAGCGCCGTGGAGGCATAGTCGGTGAACGTGCCGACGGCGCGCTGGCCGCTGCCGTCTTCGTGCAAGGGCGCGACGACTTCCGAACTCGACGGCGCTGCCAGCAGCGATAGCAGTTCGGTGGCCGCCGGCACCTTCAGGCCGACCCAGGTGAGCGCGCCTTCCAGGAACAGGCAGGCCAGCAGAACCTGGCGCAGCATGCGGGCCTGCTCCAGCGTGCGGATGGCGTTCGAGATGTAGAGAAGGAACAGGATCACGCGCGCCTGCTGGATGAATTCGAGGGCGCTGAGATCGGCGTAGCGCGCCACCAGCACCGACGACATCGCAGCCCAGCCCAGATAGGCCAGCACCAGCACCTCCGGCAAGGCGATGCGGACTCTTTCCTTCCGCGTGACGACATTCAGCAGCCAACTGCACACCAGACACAGCAGCACGACATCGGAAGGCCGCACCATCAGGCCCAGCGTGCGCAACGGCGGAATGCCCAATGTCGCGACGATCATTTCGTCGTCGATGATGTTCTTCGTCATGTTGGCGCCTTTTCCGCCCTGCACCATCAGCAGAATCAGAAACAGGCCGATGCCGTAGATGCGCGGTTGTTTGACGAAGAGCGCCGGCAACAGCAGCGCAATTCCGCCCAGCACCGCGATGGTCCAGCGCAATGGATAGCTTTCGAGCAGAAACAACGTGCCGGCGGCAACGGCCAAGCCGGCTGCCAGCGGCGCTGCCAGCGCCAGGTGCACGCGGCGCAGCACGGCCATGGTCAGTAGTCGTCGTTGTAGGGCATGTAGCCCGCGCCATGCAGCTTGGGGTCGAAGCGGTTCAGCACCGCGCCCACCACATGGCAGCCGCTGTGCTGGATGCGCGCCCGGCTTTCGCCCGCTTCCTTCTCGGAGACGATGCCTGGGCGCAGCACGAACAGCGTCCCGTCCACCGTGCGCGACAGCAGCAGCGCATCAGGCACCGCCAGGATGGGCGGGGAATCGAGCAGCAAATGGTCCCAGTCACCGCCCCAGGCAAAGACATCGCAGCGCGGCAGCGCGGTGTCCATCGTCTCGAACAGATTCGGCGGGCGCGGCCCGCTGGTCAGCACATCCAGCGAGAACCGGCGGTCTGCCAGGGCCGGCAGCGCGACCGTGCGCACCAGGCCGGGCAGCGCCTGGCCGCTGCACAGCAGGTCCGTCAGGCCGGCTGCGTTGTCGATGTGCAGCAGCCGGTGCAGGCTGGGCTTGCGCAGGTCGGCATCCACCAGCAACACCTTCTTGCCCGACAGGGTGAGCGCCAGCGCCAGTGCGAGCGCGACGGTGGATTTGCCTTCCCCGGGCTTGGCGCTGGTGACCAGGATCGACCGCAGGGTGCGGCTGGCCTGCTGCCAGCGCAGATTGGCCAGCAGCGCTTCGTAGCACCGCGCAGTGGACGTCGGCGCGTTGAGCAATTTCCAGAGGAACTGGCAATGCGCACTGAGCGCGAGCGCTTGCGCGTTCTGCAACATGGTGGGCCCAGCGTGAGGACGCGGGCAGTCTAAGCACGATCCGCCGATCGGTAAAGGTTCGCCGGCAGGCCGGCGGCAGGGGCGTGCGCAGCGGCCATGCCGGCCCCGCCGTTCTGCGACATCATGCGGGCTGGCCGGCACGCAACGGGAGCTGATGATGGGTATCCAAAATGGGTTTGGCGTCTTCGGGAGGCTACTGCTGTCTTGCTGGCTGTTGCTGCCCGGCCTGGGCTGGGCGGCCGCGCTGGAGCCGGCAGCTGAGGGCGAGACCCGGTATCTGGTGTTCCAGATGTTCACCGCCGCTGCCGACCCGTCGCAGGCACTGGGTTCCACGACGGTGCTGAAAGAGATTCCCGACCGCACGGCGATGCAGACTTTCGTGCGCGGGCTGAAAGACCGCATCGGCTCGGTGGGAGACAAGCGACACAAGCTCGGTTTCGCTGCCGGCCCGATCGCACTCGACCATTCCGATGCGCAGGTGCGGCAATTGATCCGCGACGCATTTGCCGTCGGAAGGGCGCTCGACATGGCGGTGGCCTTCCATCTGGACGATGCGATGTTCTGGACCCGCCATCCCGGCCTGCAGAGCGGCAGTGCGCATCTGGAGTGGACCGATTGGGGCGGCAGCAAGAACACCGGGCGCCGCATCGACTGGGGGCCGTCGCCGGCCAAACTGGCGCCGCAACTGTGCTTCAACAGCGCGCCGGTGGTGGCTGCCGTGCAGCAGCGCGCGGCGCTGATCGGCAGCGAAGTGGCGCGCGAGTACCAGGCGCTGAAAGCCGAGGGCCGCGAAGCGCTGTTCGCCGGCGTCATTGCCGGCTGGGAGACGATGATCGCCAGCGACCTGGACAGCAACAAGCCCACCGGCTATTGCGCGCTGACGCAAAACGGCTTCAGCCGCTCACGCCCGCCGCCGGACATGCAGGCCGCGCGCGACACCGTGGTGAAGGATTTCATGACGCTGTGGGCAACCGGGCTGCGCTCTGCCGGGGTGCCAGAGAACCGGATCTACAACCACATCGCCTTCACCGCGCAAGGTGTGGGCGGCAACGGCGGCGCCAGCGGCAGCAGCGACCTGCCGAGCGGTGAGACCGCCTTCGCCGGGGCGTTCCGGCCTGGATTGAGCACCTACCCGGCACCGGGTGCGCTGGCCGAGATCCTGGCGCTGATGAAGCGCCGTGGCAGCCCGGCCTGGGCCTCGGTCGAAGGCACCAACGTCATCCCCAACGGCATGCCCGGCGAGCGCACGATGGAAACCTATCTGGGCCGCATGTTCAACCGCGGCGCGACGCTGGTGAACATCTTTGCGTGGGGCGTCGGGCCGCCGGACGAGAAGCGCAACCCCTTCCGCCGCCCGACCGAAGGCGCGGAGGCGATTGCCGGCTACCGCGCCTTCCTGGACGGCAAGCCGCTGCGCGAAGAGCCGGCCGAGCCCTTCAGCCTGGCCGGGTTCCAGAACAAGCTGCGCACGCTGCAGCAGCAGCTCCCGGGCTGGGTGCAGCGCACGCGTCGCCAGTCCGACGCCGAGGCCGCGATGCGCCGCATCGACGGCCACGCCAAGCGCGGCGACCTGCCGTCTGCCGACGCCGCGGCCGACGAGGCGCTGGAGCTGCTGCGGCGCTAGCGCGCGGGCGAAAGGCCGCAAGGGCGATGCGACTGATCACCTGGAACGTGCAATGGTTCTGCGGCCTGGACGGTGTGGTCAGCGTCGAGCGTGTGCTCGACCACGCGCGTGCGATGGCGGACTTCGACGTTCTCTGCCTTCAGGAAGTGGCGGTGGACTACCCGCGCCTGACCGGCAACGCCGGCTTCGACCAGGTGGCGCGCGTGGCCGGGCTGTTGCCGGGCTACGAAGTGCGCTTCGGCGCCGCGGTCGATGAACTTGGCCGCCACGGGCGGCGGCAGCGCTTCGGCAATCTCATCGCGTCGCGGCTGGCGGTGCTGGAGACCCAACACCACCGGCTGCCGTGGCCGGCAGACGGCGGCGTGCGCTCGATGCCGCGCATGTGCAGCAGCGCCACCGTGCTGGCGCCTTCAGGCCCGCTGCGCGTGATGACCACGCATCTGGAGTACTACTCCGCCCCGCAGCGCAGCGCGCAGGCGCGGGCGCTGGTGGAACTGCATGCCCAGGCCTGCGGCCATGTCGCGCAGCCACCGCTGGACGACGAGACAGGCAGGCCCTTCCAGAACAAGCCCCACACCCGCAGCGCGGTGTTGTGCGGCGACTTCAACCTGCAGCCTGCCAGCGCAGACCACGCCGTGATCCAGGCCGCGCCGGCGCCGGGCGCGACAAGGCTGGTCGATGCCTGGACGGCGCTGCACGGCGCACGCCCGCACGACCCGACCTTTCTGCTGTTCGAACGCAGCGAAGGGCCCGAGCCCATCACCTGCGACCTGGTGTTCGTCAGCGACGACCTTGCCCCGCGGGTGCAGCGCATCGAGGTGGACCTGCACACGCGGCTGTCCGACCATCAGCCGGTGCTGGTCGAGATCGGCTGATCAGGCCCTGGCCACCACCGTCACGCAGGGCGCTGCCCGCGGCCGGGCAGCAGGCGCTCGAAGGTCAGACGGTGGTTGGCGGCGATGAACATCCAGGCCGGGAAGTCGGTGCGCCGCCAGCGTGCATCGCCGACGGCCGTGTTGCGTTCCAGCCAGCGGTGGCCCAGCAGGCCCGGAATGCCGTGCACCAGCGGAAACAGCAGCAGCGCCAGCTTCCACGGGCCGGGCGCCATCAGCGTCAGCGGTATCCAGGCCAGGCCCGCCAGCGTGCCGGCGATGTGCAGCGCCACGTTGAACGGCTGGCGGTGCTCGGGCAGGAAGACGTCGCGGTAGAAGGTGTCGAAAGGAATGCGGTTCTGGCGCATGGGAACTCCTGCAAGTGGATGGGTGGTGCGGCACGGGCCGGTGATGAACGGCTGTGGCATCATGCGAGCAATCACTCGTATTTGCTACTCGCATTGCGCTCGCGCTGCCTCCGTCCACACCGCCATGCCCCGCCTCCAACTCCGCCCCCGCAAAGCGCCCGGCCAGGCCCGATCGCAGGCCATGGTGGAGAACATCCTCGGCGCGGCGGCTCGCGTTCTGGCGCGGGAGTCGCTGGCCGGCTTCAACACCAACCGCGTGGCGGAAGTGGCCGGCGTCAGCATCGGCTCGCTCTACCAGTACTTTCCGAACAAGGCAGCGCTGGTGTCGGCGCTCATCGACCGCGAGCACGAACGGCTGGCACTGGCGCTGGAGGTCGCCGTCCAGCGCCAGGCAGGCGGCAGCCTGGCCGACGGCCTGCAGGCGCTGGCCAGCCTGGCCATCGCGCAGCAGTACGGCGACCCCGTCTATGCAGCGGCGCTGGACCACGAAGAACGCCGCCTGCCCATCGCCGCCCGGCTGCGCAAGCATGACCAGCGGCTGGGCCAGTCGGTGATGGCCTTCCTGGTGCAGCACCGCGCCGCCTTGCCCGCTGACCGCGTGTCGCCGGCCGTCGCGCGCGATTTGCTGCTGATCACGCGCGCGCTGGTGGAAGCCGACGCGCAGGACGCGGCGCGGCCGCCGGCCGACCTGCAGCAGCGCCTGGTGCGCGCGCTGGGCGGCTATCTGCTGGGCGGCGGGCCGGCGGTCTGAGCGCGGCTGCGGCGGCGCGCGGAACAGCGCGCCGGCCGGCCCCACCGTGGTCGAAGCCGGCCGCTACCGTAGTGCGCACACTGTTCGGTGCGGCCCACGGCGCAGACACTTTCTCCATGGTCAACGCATTGGAGAACGACATGAACCGCACCCTCGAACTGCTGCCCCGAAGCGCCGGCCACGGGGCGGGATGGCTGGCTGCGCTGCTGACTGCATGGCAGCGCAAGACGCCATCGAACGCGCGCCAGGAGCGCGCCGTTCACACACTGCCGAAGAGACGCATCCTCGCCGTGCCGCACCCGCTGGGCCAGGTGGTCCGGTGCCTGGAAGGCTGCGTCTGGATCACCCTGGACGACCAGCTTGCCGACGTCGTCATCGCTGCCGGCGAGAGCTTCACTGCACGGCACGACAGGCTGGTGCTGGTGCAGGCGCTGGAGCCGTCCCGCGTCAGCTTGATGCCGGCTGCCCCGGCGCTGCCAGCCGCTCGATGAGGCCACGCTCGCTGGCCGCGCGCACCGCCTCGGCGCGCGTCCTGCCACCCAGAGCCTTCATCGCGCCGGCCACGTGCATCTCCACCGTGCGCGGGCTCAAGTCGAGCGCGCGGGCGATCTGCTTGTCGGTCTGGCCGAAGGCAACGCGCTTGAGCACCTCGGTCTGCCGTGGCGTCAGGCTCGACGGCCGCGGCCCGCCGCTGCCGAGAAAGGCGCGCAGGTGCCTGACGAAGCCATCCCACCCCGGCTCGGACTCGAACGGCACATGGTTGTTGCCTTCCAGCGGCACGAAGCGCGCGCCGGCGATCAGCGCAGCCAGCCGCCGCCCTTGCTCGAAGGTGACCATCTGGTCGCCCTTGACGTGGAACGACAGCGTGGGGCACTGCACCCGCAGCGCGCTGTCTTTGACGTGCAGGCTGAAGACCGCGCGCAGATAGCGCGCCGCCATCTCTGGCGCGGCGCTCGCCTTTTGCAGATCGTCGAAGACCCGGCGCTGCTCGGCGCTGGCGTCGGGCAGGAACTTGGAGACGAAGACCTGCCGGAAGGCCGGCTCGGCGCTGCCCCAGCCGAGTTCGATGATCTTCAGCAGCGTCTCGGCTTCCTCGATCCGCCTGGGGTCACGCCGCGAGCTGGTGAAGTACGAGGTGGCGAAGCCGCCGAACAGCACGAGCTGGCTCACGCGCTCCGGGTGGCGCGCCGCATAGGCCACCGCGACCGCAGCGCCCTGCGAGATGCCCAGCAGCGGAAAGCGCTCCAACCCCAGCGCATCGACCACCGCTTCCAGGTCACGCACCCAGGCGTCGAGCGAGATGTCGTCCACCTGGCGCTGCGACAGGCCGCAGCCGCGGGCGTCGTAGGTGATGTAGCGAAAGCGCGGCGCCAGCTCGTGGATGAGGGCGCGGTCGAAGGCGCTGGCGTGGTCGAACTCGACATGCGTCAGCCAGGTGGCCGCCTTCACGAACGGCGGCCCGGCGCCGTACATCGCCATCGCGAGATCGACGCCGTCGGTGCTCTTGCAGAACCGGATCTCCTGCCCATGTGACATTGCCACGCCTCCAGGCTGCGCGGCCAGTGTAGGGGCAGTGGCGCCGCTCAGTTGCAACTCAGTCGCAACTCAGGCGCGGGCTTCCAGCACCAGATTGAACGGCGTCTGGGCGGCGCGCCGAAAGCGGGTGAAGCCACCTTGCGTCACCACCTGGCGCAGCCGTGCCTCGCCTGCCTGCGCGCCCAGACATGCGCCCACCTCCTGCGAGCGCGAGGCCGGCGTGCAGATGAAGGTGGATGCCGCGTAATAGACGCGGCCGATCGGGTTGCAGTTGTCCTCCAGCCGGTCGTTCGCAAACGGCTCGACGATCAGCCAGGTGCCTTCGGGCGCGAGGCTGGCGCGCACGTGCGCCGCGGCGCCGACCGGGTCACCCATGTCGTGCAGGCAGTCGAAGACGGCGACGAGGTCGTAGCCGGTGCCTGGGAAGTCTTGCGCGGGCGCGACCTCGAAGCGCACGCGGTCGGCCACGCCGGCTGCCTGCGCCGCCTTCTTCGCGTGCTCGATGGACGGGGCGTGGTAGTCGAAGCCGATGAAGCTGGACGCCGGGAAGGCCTCGGCCATGATGATGGTCGAGGCGCCGTGGCCGCAGCCGACGTCGGCCACGGTGGCGCCAGCTTCCAGCCGCGCCTGCACGCCATCGAGCGCCGGAATCCAGTTGCCGACGAGGTTGGCCGCGTAGCCGGGCCGGAAGAAGCGCTCGGTACCGTGGAACAGCGCTGCGTCATGCTCGTGCCAGCCCAGGCCGAGGCCTGTGCGCATGGCCTGCGCCATCTTCGGAATCGCTTTCCACTGCGCCACCGCGATCTGGAAGGCGCCGGGAATGAAGGCCGGGCCGCCCTCGACCGTCAACGCGAAGGCCTGCTCTTCGCTCAGGCTGAACAGCTCGGCGCCGGGGTCGTATTCGACATAGCCGCTGACGACCTGCGCCGACAGCCACTCACGCAGATAGCGCGCGTCGCATTCGGTGCGGCGGGCCAGTGTGTCCACGTCGCAAGGGCCGTCGGCCAGCCGCCTGTACAGGCCGAGCTGGTCGCCGACCACCACCGTGGCGGCGTGCATCACCGCGCCGATGTCGCCGACGAAGCGGCCCATGAAGTCGTTCAGCTTCGTTGCATCGATGGCCATTGCCGTCTCCTGGTGGGGTGGGACTCCCGCGGACAGCGGGCCGCTCAGGATGGCGGGCAGGCGGCGGCTGGCGAAGTGGGTGGACTACGGTAGAGCGGGGCGGCGGCTACGGTAGGGGCGTGGCGGAACGGGGCTTGGTGCAACGGGACGTCGGGTGTTGCTTCGCTTCAGCCGCCACCCGTAGCATTGCGGCTCCCGCGCGCCCAACGCGCCGCCATGCAGCACAAGGCCACCCATGTCCACGACGACGCCTTCGCCCCCGGCAGCCGAAGAACTGGCGGAGCACGTCCGCTTGAACCGTGCCGTGTGGGACCGGTGGGCGACAGACTACGCAGCGCTGGGCGAGCGTGCCTGGGCCGCTGCCGAGCCGAGCTGGGGCGTCTGGGACGTGCCCGAGTCGGAGCTGCACATGCTGCCCGGTGATCTGGCAGGCAAGGACGCCATCGAGCTGGGCTGCGGCACGGCCTATGTGTCGGCCTGGATGGCGCGCCGCGGTGCACGGGTCGTCGGCATCGACAACTCTGCCGTGCAACTGGCCACCGCGTTGCGGCTGCAACGCCAGCATGCGCTGCACTTCCCGCTGCTGCACGGCAATGCGGAGGCGGTGCCGTACCCGGACGCATCGTTCGACTTCGCCATCTCGGAATACGGCGCCTGCCTGTGGGCCGACCCCGAGCGCTGGGTTGCCGAGGCGGCGCGCCTGCTTCGCCCCGACGGGCGGCTGGTGTTCCTGACCAATTCCTTTCTGATGTCGCTGTGCGCACCCGATGAAGCCGATGTCATTGCCACCAGGGAGTTGCGGCGGCCGGCATTCGGGATGCGCCGGCTCCAGTATCCCGGTGACTACGGCGTCGAGTTTCACCTTTCTGCCGGCGATTGGATCCGGCTGCTGCGACGGTCGGGCTTCGACATCGAAGACATGATCGACGTGTACGCGCCAGCCGCCGGCAGATGCGCGCAACATTCCTTCGTGAGCCGCGAGTGGGCGCGGCAGTGGCCGAGCGAAGAGGTGTGGAAGGTGCGCAAGCGGGCTTGAGGCGCCGTGGCGCGTGGGTGGCGCAGTTGCTGCGTCCGTCTGGGCACAATGCAGACCGATCACAAAGAGACGATGCACTTGGATCAACCTTCCAGCCGCTGGCGCCTGTCCGTCGCCCCGATGATGGACTGGACGCCGTGTTCAGCATTCAGGCGGGTTCCGTGGCGGTCCGTTAGCAGTCCTCTAGCAAGAAGGCTGAGAGGTGCCTGGAACCACGGCCCTCGCCCGGTTGGACCGATGGCGCCATGCCGGAGCGTGGCCGGTGGCCGCAAGCCGACTGGCTAACAACTGATAGAATTGAACCTATCAATTGGGAGAGAGTTCATGTACGCAGCCGTCGTCGAACCCAGCAAGATCGCCCAGGTGCTGGGCTTGCGCCGCAAGGTCACTTCCATCGAGCAACTGGATCAGCAGGTGGAAGCCGGTCTGCCCAAAGCCTCACTCGGCGCCGTGGCGCGCCATGTGTACGGCACCTCACCGGATGCGGCAGCTTTGATGCAGCGGGTCATCCCGTCGGCCACCTTCCACAGAAGGGGCGAGGGCCTGAAGCCGCAGGAAGGCGAGCGAGTGGAGCGCCTGGCACGCGTGATCGCCACCGCCGAGCACGTGTGGGACAACGCCGATGACGCGCGCGCCTTCTTGTCCACGGGCCACGCCATGCTGGGCGGCAAGCGGCCGATCGAGGTGGCGCTGACGGAGCTTGGTGCGCGCCGCGTCGAGAACCTTCTCTGGTCGCTGTTCCATGGCGTCGCCGCCTGAGGAACCGGTCACGGCGAGATCGACGTCGGCAGCCAGAAGGCAGGCACCGGCGCCAGCCTGGCAGGCCTGGCGCATTGCCGATGGCCGGTTCGATCCGTTCAGCCCAGTGGGTGCTTCCATGGTCGGTGGCCGCTGGAATTCACCAGGTCTGGGTGTCATCTACGCCAGCCGCTCCTATGCGGGCGCGATGCTGGAATGTTTGGCCCACGCCGGCATCGGACGGGTGCCGCGTAGCCATGTCGCGGTCGAGATCGCCATCGCAGGGGCGGTCGCCGTCGAGCGATACGAAGAGAGCGGTCTGCCCGTCGGCTGGGACCATGCGGACCTGCGCGTGGCCCGAGCCTTTGGCGACGCCTGGATTCGCGAGCTGCGAACGGCGGCACTGGTGGTGCCCTCGGTCGTGGCGCGCAGGGAAGGCAACGTCCTCATCAATCCGCGACATCCTGATTTCAGCGGCATCGTTGCCAGCGCACCGGAACCCGTCATCTGGGATGCCCGGCTGTTCATCCCACGCTGACTCTGCGTCGCGGCATGGAGGGGCAGGGCGCCTGAGAGAAGGTTGCGATGCTGCCTGCCGATGACTATTCGCGACGTGGAGAAGCCGCGCGTCGTGGCTGGCGGGTGATGGCCAGCAGCTCACGCCCGAACCATCAACTTGAAGCAGTCAGGCGGCCCGGCCTGCCCGGGCGATCACTCCGGCAATGGGTGGGCGGCTCTTGATTCAAGCCGACCTGAACGGCAACTCGCGCAGCGGCTTTCCCGTCAGCCGCGCGATCGCATTCGCGAACGCCGGTGCCAACGGGGGCAGGCCCGGTTCCCCCATGCCGGTCGGTGGCTCTGCGCGGCAGCACGGCGCGGGTCACGTTCATCGGGCCGAAGAGAAGGGTCTCGACCTGGGCGGACCTGATCCGGGCTCAGCTCTTCGAAGAAGCCCGCGTAGAAGTTGCCCGCGTTGTTGACCAGCACATCGATGCGGCCGAACCGGGCGACCGCGGCGGCTACTGCGGCGTGGGCGTCGTCGGGGTTCGTGAGATTTAGCTTTACAGCCAGCAAGTCATCATGCCGGCCGATGGCGGATAGGGGAGCGGCTGGCCGGTGCTGTACCAGTCGCCCGCCGTTGCCGTCACCAACCCGTAGCACTGCCGCGGTGCCGAAGCCGCAATGGCCCGCAAACCCGCCAAGTTGTCGCCCGAGCATCCCTGGCAGCCATTGACTAACATCCACAAATAGGCGCGCTGCCGTGAGTGCCTCTACCTCTATCGCGTCCGTCCCACCGGTACGTGGACCGGCAAAGAGAAATCCATTGCAATCGAATCAACGACTTAACCCCTGGCGCCTGAGCGTGGCCCCGATGATGGACTGGACGGACCGCCATTGCCGCTTCTTCCACCGCCAGCTCACCCGCCGCACCAGGCTGTACACCGAGATGGTGACCACCGGCGCGCTGCTGCACGGTGACGTGCCGCGCCACCTCGACTTCAGCGCCGAAGAGCACCCCGTGGCCTTGCAACTCGGCGGCAGCGAGCCGGCCGACCTGGCCGCCTGCGCCAAGCTGGCCGCGCAATGGGGCTACGACGAGATCAACCTGAACTGCGGCTGCCCGAGCGAGCGCGTGCAGCGCGGCGCGTTCGGCGCCTGCCTGATGGCCGAGCCTGTGCTGGTGGCCGACTGCGTGAAAGCGATGCGCGACGCGGTGGCGCTGCCGGTGACGGTGAAGCACCGCATCGGCATCGACCGCGGCGAGAGCTATGCCTTCGTGCGCGATTTCGTCGGCACGGTGGCAGAGCGTGGGGGCTGCGAGGTCTTCATCGTCCATGCGCGCAATGCCTGGCTGAAGGGCCTGAGCCCGAAAGAGAACCGCGAGCTGCCGCCGCTGCGCCACGAGATGGTTTATCGGCTGAAGGCCGACTTCCCTGCGCTGACCATCGTGATCAACGGCGGCATCACCAGCGGCGAGCAGATCACGCAGCACCTTCAGCATGTCGATGGCGTGATGGTCGGGCGCGAGGCCTACCACCACCCGTGGACCATGGCCGAGTGGGATGCGGCGTTCTTCGGCGATGCGCCGCAGCCGCACAGCCGCGACGACGTCGAGCAGTGCATGGTGGCCTACATGGCGCGGCTGGCCGCGGTCGGCCTGCCCTGGAGCCATGCATCGCGCCACATGCTGGGGCTGTGGAACGGCAGCCCCGGCGCACGCCGGTGGCGCCAGGTGTGGTCAGACCACAGGCTCAAGCACGAGGCGCCGGCCACCGTGCACCGGCTCGCCCGCCAGCGGCCCGAGGCCGTGGCCGCATAAAATCGGCACCCATGACGACAACCCGGCTGGGCATCATCGGCGGCAGCGGCCTGTACGAGCTGCCCGGCTTGACCGACACGCGCTGGCAGACGGTCGATACCCCCTGGGGCTCGCCGTCGGACGCGCTCTTCATGGGCCGGCTGGGTGGCACCGAGATGGTGTTTCTGCCGCGCCACGGCCGCGGCCACCGCGTGCCGCCGTCGGAGGTGAACTACCGCGCCAACATCGCCGCGCTGAAGAGCGTGGGCGTGACCGACGTGCTGTCGCTCAGCGCGGTGGGCGGCTTGCGCGCCGACCTGCCGCCGGGCACCTTCGTGCTGGTGGACCAGTTCATCGACCGCACCTTCGCGCGCGAAAAAAGCTTCTTCGGCCGCGGGCTGGTGGCCCATGTCTCGATGGCCGACCCGGTGTGCCGCCGCCTGGGCGACCAGTTGCAGGCGCTGCTGGCCGCGCAAGGCGTGCCCCATGTGCGTGGCGGCACCTACATCGTGATCGAAGGGCCGCAGTTCTCGACGCGGGCCGAGTCCGAGCTGTACCGGAGCTGGAATTGCAGCGTCGTCGGCATGACCAACATGCCCGAGGCCAAGCTGGCGCGCGAGGCCGAGCTTTGCTATGTCTCGGTCAGCATGGTGACCGACTTCGACTGCTGGCACCCGGCGCATGACGCGGTGACGGTGGACGCCGTGCTCAAGGTGCTGCTGGCCAACGGCGACCGCGCGCGTGCGCTGGTGGCCGCGCTGGCGCAGGCAGAACACCCGGCCGCACCGGATTGCCCTTGCCGGCACGCGCTGGACAACGCGGTGATGACGGCCGCCGATGCTCGTGACCCGGTGATGGTGGAGCGGCTGCGCGGCGTGGCCGGCCGCGTGCTGCCGGCGCTGGGCGACGGCAGCGTGGCATGAACGTGGCATGAGCGACCACCACCAGCCGCTGCGCCCCATCCGCGCGCTGCCATCGCGCGAGGGCGTCGAGGTCATCGACCAGCGCGCGCTGCCTCACAGCCTGGTGCTTCAGACCCTGCACACCCCGCAGGCCGTCTTCACCGCCATCCGCGAGATGTGGGTGCGCGGCGCACCGCTGATCGGCGCCACTGCGGCCTATGGCCTGGCCTTGCAGATGAACGCAGACAGCAGCGTCGCGGCACTGGACGCAGGCGCTGCCATGCTGCGCCAGGCGCGGCCCACCGCGGTGAACCTGGCCTGGGCGCTGGACCGCATGTTGCGCGTGCTGCATGCCTTGCCGGCCGCCCAGCGCCGCGCCGCTGCCTGGGCCGCCGCCGACGCCATTGCCGACGACGATGTGCGCGTCAACCGCGCCATCGGCGAGCATGGCCTGGCGCTGCTGCGCGCCATCGCAGCGCGCCGCCCCGGCCCCGTGCGGGTGCTGACGCATTGCAACGCCGGCTGGCTGGCGACAGTGGGCTGGGGCACCGCCACCGCGCCCATCTACCTGGCGCAGCAGCAGGGCCTGCCGCTTCAGGTGTGGGTGGACGAGACGCGGCCGCGCAACCAGGGCGCCAGCCTCACCGCCTGGGAGCTGGGCCGCGCCGGCGTGCCGCACACGCTGGTGGCCGACAACGCCGGCGGCCACCTGATGCAGCATGGCCTGGTGGACATCGTCTTCGTCGGCTGTGACCGTGTGACGGCGCAGGGCGACGTCTGCAACAAGATCGGCACCTATCTCAAGGCGCTGGCCGCACGCGACAACGGCGTGCCCTTCTACGTGGCGATGCCGATGTCCACGCTGGACAGCAGCCTGCGCGACGGCGTGGCCGAGATTCCCATCGAGGAGCGGCCAGCGCGCGAGGTGACGCACCTCGTGGGCCGCAGCGCCAGCGGCCAGATGGTCGAGGTGCAATTGGCGCGCGACGGCACGGCCGCCGCCAACCCGGCCTTCGACGTGACGCCGGCACGGCTGGTCACGGGTCTCATCACCGAGCACGGCCTGGTGCCAGCCAACGCCGCTGCGCTGGCCGCACTGGCCGCATTGGCCACGCTGGCCGCAGCGCAGCCCGGCCATGGATGACGCCGCATTGCGTGCCCAGGCGCTGGCCGCCGTGCTGCGGCTGGACGCGCTGGGCCTGAACCGCGGCAGCACCGGCAACCTGAGCGTGCGTGCAGGTGCTGGCGTGGCAGCCGCCGCGGGCGCCGCGGCCGTCGGGACGTTCTGGATCACGCCCACCGGCATGCCGCCCGACGAACTGGGCGCTGACGACTTCGTGCTGCTCGACGACGCTGGCGCGGTGCTGCATGGCGGCTGGGCGCCGTCCAGCGAATGGCCTTTTCACCGCGCCGTGTACCGCGCGCGGCCGGACCTGGCTGCCGTGGTGCACATGCATTCGCCGCATGCCACCGCGCTGGCCTGCCTGCGCCGCGCGCTGCCGGCCTTTCACTACATGGTGGCGGTGGCCGGCGGGGACGACGTTCCCTGCACGCCCTACCATTTGTTCGGCACCGAGGCGCTGTCGCAGGCCGTGGGCGCCGCCTTTGCCGCGCGCAATGCCTGCCTGATGGCCAACCACGGCCTGGTGGCGGCCGGCAGCAGCCTGGCGCAGGCCGTGAAGGTGGCGGTGGAGATCGAGGCGCTGTGCGGCATCTACCTTCAGGCGCTGGCAGTCGGTGAACCGGCGGTGCTGACCACGGCGCAGATGGCCGAGGTGATCGAGCGCTTCAAGACCTACGGCAAGGCGCGCCGCTCGGCTTGAGCGGGGTCAAAGGCTTCAGCGCCCTCAGCGCCTTCAGCGCCGCCCCGGCCAGGTGGCCAGCAGCAGCCCGGCCAGCGCCAGGCCGAAAGCGGCCAGGTGGCCGGCGCCGAAGGGCTCGCCGAGGAACACCACGCCCACCAGCGCCGCGCTCACGGGCAGCATCACGCTGAACACCCCCGCCTGCGCCGCCGGCACCTGCCGCAGGCCTTGCAACCAGAGCCACGCGGTCACCACGCTGGCCGTCAGCGCGTAGAACAGCAGCAGGCCCCAGATGGCCGCGGAGATGGTGGAGAAGTCGAACGTGCGTGCCTGCCACAGCCCGAATGGCGTCACCAGCGCCAGCCCCCAGAGGTTGACGATGGCGCTGATGCGCCGCGCCGACAGCTTGCCGGTGAGCCGCTTGCCGATGACGGTGAAACTCGCCTCGCAGACCACCGCGCCCACCAGCAGCGCATAACCCCACCAGGGAGCGGCGGCGCCGGCCGCAGCCGGGTTGCCGGCCGGGCTCTTGGCCAGCGCCAGCAGCGCAATGCCGGCCGCCGCGCAGGCGATGCCGCCCTGCACGCGCGGCGCGATGCGTTCGCCCATCGTGATGCGCGAGAGGATGGCCACCGCCGCCGGCATCGCGGCCATCACCACTCCGGCCGCCACCGCAGACGTGGCCTGCACGCCGAACAGCATGCAGACGCTGAACATGAAGTTGCCGAGGAAGCTTTGCCAGAACAGCAGTTGCTTGTCATGCGCCGTCAGCGGCGCTTCGCCCGGCGGCCGTCGCACCCAGTGCAGCATGGCCACTGCCGCAATGCCGAAGCGCAGCCAGGCTAGCAGCAGCACCGGAAAGACGGCCACCAGCAGCTTGGACAGGCCGACATAGCTGCCCACCAACGCCATGCTGCCGGCGAGGCACAGGTAGGCGGTCAGCGGCGCCGGCGCGGCCAGCGCGCGGGGCACTGTCATGCAGCGCCGACGCGGGCCGACGCCCTCTGGTCCAGCAGGCGCTGCCGCTCGTTGCGGGCGATCACCCAGCTTGCCACCAGCACGCCGATGGACACCAGCAGCACCGTGATGGACGCCACCGCGTTGACGCTGGGGTTCAGCCCCAGCCGCGCGCGCGAGAAGATCACCAGCGGCATCGTCGTCGCGCCGGGGCCAGAGAGAAAGTTGGACAGCACCACGTCGTCGAGCGAGATGGTGAACGTCAGCAGCCAGGCCGCCAGCAACGACTGCCCGATCATCGGCAGCGTGACCAGCCAGAACACCTGCGCCGGGCGCGCGCCCAGATCCATCGCGGCTTCTTCGAGCTGCGGGTTCAGCTCGCGCAGCCGCGCCTGCACCACCACGGTGGCGTAGGCCATGCCCAGCAGCAGGTGGCCGAACCAGATGGTCACGAGCCCGCGCTCGGGAAAGCCGAGCTCACGCTGCACGCTGACCAGCATCAACAGCAGCGACAAGCCCACCACCACCTCGGGCATCACCAGCGGCGCGCTGACCATGCCGGCAAACAGCGTGCGGCCGCCGAAGCGCCGGTGCTTCACCAGCACCAGCGCCGCCAGCGTGCCCAGCACCACCGAGCCGCAGGCGGTGAGGAAGGCGATCTTCAGGCTGAGCCACAGCCCGCCGACCAGCGCGTCGTCGCCCGGCAGTGCGGCATACCATTTCAGCGTGAAGCCGCGCCAGACGTTGGGCAGGGCCGAGTCGTTGAACGAATACGCCACCAGCGCGACGATGGGCACGAAGAGGAAGGCATAGCCCGCCGCCAGCCAGGCGCGGCCGAACCAGAGGTTCAAGCGCGTGGCCTTCATCGGCCGGCTTCCGCGGCTTCGGCCTGGTATTTGTTGAACACCGCCAGCGGCACGATGATCAGCAGGATCATCACCACCGCCACGGTGGAGGCCATCGGCCAGTCGTTGTTCGAGAAGAACTCGTCCCAGATCACGCGGCCGATCATCAGCGTCTCCGGGCCGCCCAGCAGCTCTGGGATCACGTACTCGCCGATGCACGGGATGAAGACCAGCATCGCGCCGGCGATGATGCCCGCCTTCGACAAGGGCACCGTGATGGTCCAGAACGCCACCCACGGCGAGGCGCCGAGGTCGGCCGCCGCTTCCAGCAGCCGCAGGTCCATCTTCGCCAAATTGGCGTACAGCGGCAGCACCATGAAGGGCAGGTAGGTGTAGGTCATGCCCAGCAGCAGCGAGAAGGGCGTGTTCATCAGCCGGCCCGGCGCCGGGATCAGGCCGACGGCGGCCAGTGCCTGGTCGATGCCGCTGCCGACCAGCAGGTCGGCCACCAGCCCGCCTTCGGTCAGCAGCCCCTTCCAGGCATAAACGCGCAACAGGAACGATGTCCAGAACGGCAGCATCACCAGCATCAGCAACGCCGGCTGCACGCTGGGCCGGGCACGCGCCATGAAGTAGGCAAACGGGTAGCCGATGAAGAGGCACAAGGCAGTGGTGGCCGCGGCGTACTGAAGGCTGCTGAGGTAGGTCTTGAAGTAGAGACTGTCTTCGGCGATGAAGGCGTAGTTCGACAGCTTCAGCGTCAGCGTCAGCATGCCGTCGGCGAAGCCCAGCACGTTCTTCACCGTCACCGCTTCCATTTCGCTGACGCTGATCTTCGCGACGATCAGGAACGGGAACAGGAAGAAGACGAGCAGGAAGAGGAAGGGCGCCGCGATCAACAAGCGGCGGCCACTGAACCCGTGCAGCAGCCTCATTGCGTCAACACCACCTGCGCCGACGGTGACCAGTGCGCCCAGGCCGTGTCGCCCCAGGTGAACGGCTCTTCGCGCAGGCGCTCGACGTTGGCCAGGCTGACCTTCAACAGCGCGCCGCTGGCCAGCAGCAGGTGATAGACGGTGAAGTTGCCGAAGTAGGCCATCTCTTTCACGACGCCGCGCACGCTGTTGAATTCGCCAGGCGGCTGCTCCCGCGAGAGGCTGATCTTCTCCGGCCGCAGCGCCACCGTCACCGCCATGCCTTCGGTGCCGGTGATGCCGTGGCCGACGTGGTGCTTGCAGTCGGGCACCGTGATCACGACATGGTCCGGCTCATCGGTGGTGAGCGTGCCGTCCATCAGGTTGACGTTGCCGATGAAGTCGGCCACGAAGCGGGTGGCAGGGGTTTCATACACCGCACCCGGCGCGCCCACTTGCAGGAAGCGGCCCTGGTTCATCACCGCGATGCGGGTGGCCATGGTCATCGCCTCTTCCTGGTCGTGCGTGACCATCACGCAGGTCACGCCGACCTGCTCGATGATGTTCACCAGCTCCAGTTGCGTCTGCTCGCGCAGTTTCTTGTCCAGAGCGCCCAGCGGCTCGTCGAGCAGCAGCAATTGCGGCTGCTTGGCGAGCGAGCGCGCCAGCGCCACGCGCTGCTGCTGGCCGCCGGAGAGCTGGTGCGGCTTGCGCTGCGCGAACGCGCCGAGCTGCACCAGCTTGAGCATCGCGTCCACCCGCTCGGCGATGCGCTCTTTCGGCAGCCGCTCGCGCTTCAGGCCGAAGGCGATGTTCTCCCACACGCTCAGGTGCGGGAACAGCGCGTAGCTCTGGAACATCATGTTCATCGGCCGCTCGTAGGGCGGCAGATCGGCCAGGTCGGTGCCGTTCAGCACGATGCGCCCGGAGGTGGGCGTCTCGAAGCCGGCCAGCATGCGCAGCAGCGTGCTCTTGCCGCAGCCCGACGGGCCGAGCAGCGCGAAGATCTCGCCCTTGGCGATATCGACCGTGGCGCCGTTGACGGCCTTGCTGCCGTTGAAGTCCTTGACGACGTCCTGGATCTGCAGAAAGGCCGGGGGGTTGGCGGTCGGCGGCATCTTGGCAAGGGCTTGCCGCGGCGGGCGGGCGCGGGGGTGGGCGGGGGGTTCGGGCAGCGCGAGAGTCTATCGAACCTGAAGCCGAGTCGAGACGGGGTCTGCGGCCCATGTCTTGCTCCTAAAATGCCGAAGGATGGCGGTCTGTCCGAGAGCCCGCGCTTTCGCGGAACAGCAATGACGGCAATCGAAGTGCAATTGATCGAAAGGCTGAAGGCGCTGCCACCGGCGCGCGTGGCCGAAGTCGTGGATTTTGTCGAGTTCCTCGCTTCCCGCGAGGAACGCGCCACGGCGGCGCAACGGCTCACCGACGCGCTTGCGAGGCTGGACGCTCTGAACCTGCCGGCCTTGTCCGAAGATGAGGTCGAAGCGGAGATTCAGGCCAGCCGCAAAGCCCGGCGCGGGTGATCGGTGCGCGTTGTCCTTGATACGAACCTCCTCGTTTCGGGCGTCATCTCGGCCGGCATTCCCAGGCGCTTGATCGATGGTGCCAAGGCGGGCGAATTCGAGTTCTGCACGAGCGACGTCTTGCTCACAGAGTTGCTGGACGTGCTCTCGCGCGCCAAGTTTGCCGCACGGTTGGCCCGGGCCGGGCTCACAGCGGAAGGCATCGTGGCAGACCTGCGGCGCATCGCTGTGATGGTGTCACCGCTGACCGTACCGCGTGTGGTGCTCGGCGACCCGGATGACGATCACGTGCTCGCCGCAGCGCATGCCGGCGCTGCAGACATCATCGCCTCGGGCGACAAACGCGATTTGCTGCCCCTGAACGATCATCACGGCATTCCGATCGTCAGCGCCCGCGAGGCGCTCGAGCGGCTTGCGGCAAGAGCCAAGTCCTAACCCACCCACCCAGCAGCCCGCGCGTCGGCCCAGGTCAGGTCCAGGCAACGCCGGACGAGCGCCATCATCTCGTCGATCTGCGCGCGTGTGATGACCAGCGGCGGCGCGATGATCATGCGGTCACCGACCGCGCGCATGATCAGCCCGTTGCCGAAGCAGTGGCCGCGGCACAGCATGCCGATCTCCTGCTGCGGCGGGAACTGCTTGCCGCTGGCCTTGTCCTGCACCAGCAGCACCGCGCCCATCAAGCCGCAGGTCTCGGCGTCGCCCACCAGCGGGTGCGCCAGCAGCGCGGCGAACTGTTGCGCCAAATATGGCCCGACGTCGCTGCGCACATGCTCCACCAGTTTCAACTGCTGGATCAGCCGCACGTTGGCCAGGCCCACCGCGCAGGCCACCGGGTGGCCGCTGTAGGTGTAGCCGTGGTTGAACTCGCCGCCTTGCTCGACCAGCACGCTGGCCACGCGGTCGCCCACCATCACGCCGCCCAGCGGCACGTAGCCGCTGGTGACGCCCTTGGCGAAGGTCATCAGGTCGGGGCGGAAGCCCAAGGTCTCGCAGCCGAACCAGTGGCCGGTGCGGCCGAAGCCGGTGATGACCTCGTCGCTGACCAGCAGGATGCCGTGGCGGTCGCAGATGCGCTGGATCTCGGGCCAGTAGGTGGCAGGCGGGATGATCACGCCGCCGGCGCCTTGCACCGGCTCGCCGATGAAGGCGGCCACCTTGTCTGCGCCGACCTCGGCGATCTTGTCTTCCAGCCAGCCGGCCGCCACCAGGCCGAAGTCGTCACGCGACATGGCGCGGCCATGCTCCCACCAGTACGGCTGCTCGATGTGCACGATGCCGGGAATCGGCAGCCCGCCTTGCGCGTGCATGCCCTGCATGCCGCCGAGCGACGCGCCGGCCATCGTCGAGCCGTGGTAGGCGTTGTTGCGGCTGATGATGACGCTGCGCTGCGGTTGGCCCAGCACGTCCCAGTAGCGGCGCACCATGCGCACGATGGTGTCGTTGCCTTCCGAGCCAGAGCCGGTGAAGAACACATGCTCGAAGTGGCGCGGCGTCACGCTGGCCAGCAGCTCGGCCAGCTCGATGGCCGGCGGCGTGGCGGTCTGGAAGAAGGCGTTGTAGAAGGGCAGGGTTTCGAGCTGCGCGGTGGCCGCTTCGATCAGCGCGCGCTGGCCGTAGCCGACGTTGACGCACCACAGCCCGCTCATCGCGTCGAAGATGCGCTGGCCGTCGCTGTCGCGCAGATAGATGTTGTCGGCGCTGACGATGATGCGCGCGCCCTTCTTCGACAGCGAGAGGTGGTCTGTGAAAGGGTGCAGGAAGTGCGCCGCGTCGGCCGCCTGCCAGTCTTGCGTCGTGCGCTTGAACATGGCTAAACGTGCAGCAAGAGGTGCTCTCGCTCCCAGGGTGAGATCACCTTCATGAACTCGGCGTACTCGATCTCTTTGACCTCGGCATAGACGGTGACGAAGGCCTCGCCCAGCACCGCCGCCAGGTCAGTGGCGCCGCGCAGCAGGCCCAGCGCCTCGCCCAGGCTGCGCGGCAACTGGAAGTCGCCGAGGTAGGCGTCGCCCTTGCACTCGGGTGATGGCTCGATCTTGTTCTTGATGCCGAGGTAGCCGCAGGCCAGCGTAGCGGCCAGCGCCACGTAGGGGTTGGCGTCGGCGCCGATCACGCGGTTCTCGATGCGCCGTGACGCTGCACTTGCTACGGGCGAGCGGATGCCGACCGTGCGGTTGTCGTGCCCCCACTGGATGTTGATCGGCGCCGCGTTCGAGCGCACCAGCCGCCGGTACGAATTGACGTAGGGCGCGAACAAGGCCATCGCCGCGGGCACGTACTTTTGAAGCCCGCCGATGTACCAGTAGAACTCCTGCGACGCCGTGCCGTCCTCGTTGCTGAACAGGTTGCGGCCGGTGGTCTTGTCGATGACGCTGGTGTGCACATGCATCGCGCTGCCGGGCTCGCCGGCAATCGGCTTGGCCATGAAGGTGGCGAACATGTCGTGCCGCATCGCCGCCTCGCGCAGCGTGCGCTTGAAGAAGAACACCTCGTCGGCCAGGCTCAATGGGTGGGCGTGGAAGAAGTTGATCTCCATCTGCCCGGCGCCCACTTCGTGGATCAGCGTATCGACGTTCAGCTCCATCTTGTCGCAGTAGTCATAGACGTCTTCGAACAAGGGGTCGAACTCGTTCACCGCGTCGATGGAATAGGCCTGGCGCGAAGTCTCGGCGCGGCCGCTGCGGCCGATGGGCGCCTTCAGCGGCACGTCTGGGTCTGGGTTGCGGGCGACGAGGTAGAACTCCAGCTCTGGCGCCACCACTGGGTCCCAGCCTTCGTTGGCGTACAGCTCGCAGACGCGGCGCAGCACCGAGCGCGGGGCGAATGGCACCAGCACGCCGTGGCGGTCGAAGCAGTCGTGGATGACCTGCGCCGTGGGGTCCGTCGCCCAGGGCACGATGCGCACGGTGCTGGGGTCGGGCCGCAGGTGCATGTCCTGGTCGGTGGGGCTGATGACGTCGTAGTAGGGGCCTTCCTGCGGGAACTCACCGGTCACGCCCATCGCCACCACGGCCTCGGGCAGCCGCATGCCGCGGTCTTCGGTGAACTTTTCGCGCGGCAGGATCTTGCCGCGCGCCACGCCGGTGAGGTCGGGCACCAGGCATTCGATCTCGGTGACGCGGTGCTTGTCCAGCCACTGTTCCAGCTCGCTGAAGGTGAAGGGTTCGCGGACCATCATGAAGACGTCGCTGCCTGTTGAACGCGCAGCCGCAATGCCGCACCGAACGCATGGAAGAGTTGCACCGAGACCGGGTTGCTCGCGGCCTGCCACTCGGGGTGCCATTGCACGCAGAGGTTGAAGGCGGGCGCGGCCGGCATCGAGAAGGCTTCGACCAGGCCATCGGGCGCCACGGCCTCCACACGCAAGCCGGCGGCCAGCCGCTTGATGCCCTGGCCGTGCACCGAGTTGACGTCGAAGCGCGGCCGGTCCGGCACCGACGCCAGTCCTGGCGCCAGTACGGACGCCAGCACCGACGCCAGCACGCCGCCCGGCAACACCTCGACCGGATGCGACGGGCCATAGACCTGCTCCGCTCCTTGCGTGGCATCAGCGCCCGCGCCGCGGTGGTCGGCCAGCCCCGGCTGCTGCTGCACGGCCTGGTGCAGGCTGCCGCCAAGTGCCACGTTGACTTCCTGCGCACCGCGGCAAATGCCGAACAGCGGCAGCCCGCTGTCCAGCACCCGGCGCACCAGCGGCAGCGTCCAGGCGTCACGGTCTGCGTCCAGCGGCAGCGTGGCATCGTGCAGCACTTCGCCGAAGTGCCCCGGGTGCACGTTGGACTGCGAGCCGGTGAACAGCACGCCGTCGGCCACGGCCAGCATCGCGTCGAGCTCGCCTTCGGCAAACGGCGGGGCGATCAACGGCAGCGCGCCGGCCAGCCGCACGGCATCGACATACTTGCGGCCAGCCACGTGGAAAGGGTGCTCGCCCAGCGGCTTGTTGCAGCTGGTCACCAGCACGACGGGCAGGCGGCTCAAGCGGCTCAAGCGGCTCAAGCGTTGCGGCGGATCGCGCCGCGCAGCATTTCGACGATCTGTCCGATCTGCTCGGGCTGGATGATCAGCGGCGGCGACAAGGCCACCGTGTCGCCGGTGGTGCGCACCAGCAGGCCCTTGTCGTAGAGGTCGAGGAAGATGTTGAAGGCGCGCTTGGTGGGCTCGCCGGGCAACGGCGCCAGCTCGATGCCGGCCACCAGCCCGATGTTGCGGATGTCGATGACGTTGGGCTCGCCGCGCAGCGAGTGCACCGCTTCGGCGAACTGGCCTTGCAGCGTGGCGGCGCGCGTCAGCAGGCCGTCGTCTGCATAGGTGTCCAGCGTCGCCAGCCCCGCGGCGCAGGCCAGAGGGTGCGCCGAATAGGTGTAGCCGTGGAAGAACTCGATCAGGTGCTCTGGGCCGTTCATGAAGGCGTCATAGACGGTGTCGCGCGCGATCACGCCGCCCATCGGCACGCTGCCGTTGGTCAGGCCCTTGGCCACCGTCATCAGGTCGGGCGTGACGCCGAAGGTCTGCGCCGCGAAGGCGTTGCCGGTGCGGCCGAAGCCTGTGATGACCTCGTCGAAGATCAGCAGGATGCCGTGGGTGTCGCAGATCTGGCGCAGGCGCTGCAAGTAGCCCTTGGGCGGCAGCAGCACGCCGGTGGAGCCGGCCACCGGCTCGACGATGACGGCTGCGATGGTGGATGCATCGTGCAGCGCCACCAGCCGCTCCAGGTCGTCAGCCAGCTCGGCGCCATGCTCGGGCTGGCCGACGGAGAAGGCATTGCGCGCCGCGTCGTGCGTGTGGCGGATGTGGTCCACCCCGCCCAGCATGGCGCCGAACATCTTGCGGTTGGCCACCATGCCGCCGACAGAGATGCCGCCGAAGTTGACGCCGTGGTAGCCGCGCTCGCGGCCGATCAGGCGTGTGCGTGCTGCATCGCCGCGCACGCGGTGGTAGGCGATGGCCATCTTCAGCGCCGTCTCCACCGCCTCGGAGCCGGAGTTGGTGAAGAACACCTTGCCCATGCCCGCGGGTGCGATGTCGGCCACGCGGGCGGCCAGCTCGAAGGCCCTGGGGTGCGCCATCTGGAACGGCGGCGCGAAGTCCATCTCCTCGGCCTGCGCCTGAATGGCCTGCACGATCTTCGGCCGGCCGTGGCCCGCGTTGACGCACCACAGGCCGGCCACGCCGTCGAGAATCTGCCGGCCCTTGTCGTCCCAGTAGTGCATGCCGGAGGCGCGTGCCAGCAGGCGCGGGTTCTTCTTGAACTGGCGGTTGGCGGTGAACGGCATCCAGTAGGCGTCGCGTGTGTTGGCTTGGTCCATGGCGGGCTTTCGATGGCGTGAAACGTGGCGGGCAATGTTGCTTGCAGTCTAGCCGGCGCCGGCAGGCCGTGCCCGCCCTGTGCCCGCCTGTGCCCGCCTGCCCCGCAGGTGCACACTGGGCCATGACGCGACGCGGCTTGTGATGAAACCGGTACTGATCCTCCAGCACCAGACGGGCGACGGCCCGGCGTATCTGGCCACCTGGCTGCGGCGCCGGGGCCTGCGTTACGAGCTGCGCAACACCGAGGCGGGCGACCCGTTTCCCGATGCGCTGGCGGGCTATTGCGCACTCGCCATCCTGGGCGGCGAGATGGGCGCCAACGACCCGCTGCCGTCGCTGCGGCAGGCCGAAGCGCTGATCCTGCAAGGCGTGCGAGACGGCGTGCCCGTGATCGGCCACTGCCTGGGCGGCCAGTTGATGGCGCGCGCGCTGGGCGCGCGGGTGGCCAGGGCAGCGGTGCCGGAGATCGGCTGGCAGCCGCTCACGGTGGCCGACAACCCGGCGGCAGCGGCCTGGCTGGGCGCTGCCGGCCCGCGGCTGGCAATGCAGTGGCACTTCGACGCCTTCGATCTGCCGCCGGGCGCCCAGCCGCTGGCCGGCAGCGCCCTCTGCGCGCAGCAGGCCTTTGCCGTCGGGCCGCATCTGGCGATGCAGTTCCACGTCGAGATCGATGCACACAAGCTGTTGCGCTGGGCCGCCGAAGACAGCGCCAGCCACCGCGAGGCCGTGCGCCGCCACGCCAGCGCGCAGAGCGCCGAGGCCATCCGCGCCGGCATTGCCACGCAGATGAAGGCGCATCAGGCGTGGGCTGACCACATTTACGGCGCCTGGCTGCGGGGCTGTGCTGGATTTTCGTGATGCGGCATCGAGATTCCGCAATGCGAGATGTGCCATGCTGCGCTGCCGCAAATCCACTCCACATCGGCGAACCGGCTTCCACCATGTGGAGAGCCCGGCGCAAGCCCTTGATTCTTATGGCTAATGTCTTTTGTCTTATATAAGACATAAGTTAGTTCAACGGCGCCCGCCTTGGTTACGCTGAAGCATCTGCACCTCGACGCAGCTTCACCGCATTCACCGCAACCCAGGAGCCCACCATGAGCCAAGCCACCCGTGAACAACAAGCCGCCGCCCTTGAAAGAGACTGGGCCGAGAACCCGCGATGGAAAGGCATCCAGCGCGGCTACAGCGCAGCCGACGTGGTGCGTCTGCGTGGGTCCATCACCATCGAGCACACGCTGGCCAAGCGGGGCGCCGACAAGCTGTGGGCGCTGTTGCACAGCGAGCCCTTCGTCAACACGCTGGGCGCGCTGACGGGCAACCAGGCGATGCAGCAGGTCAAGGCCGGCTTGAAGGCCATTTATCTGTCCGGCTGGCAGGTGGCGGCCGACGCCAACGACAACGGCGAGATGTACCCCGACCAGTCGCTGTACTCGGTGGATTCGGTGCCCAAGGTGGTGAAGCGGATCAACGGCGCCTTCGCCCGCGCAGACCAGATCCAGTGGAGCGAGGGCAAGAACGACATCGATTACTTCGCCCCCATCGTCGCCGACGCAGAAGCCGGCTTCGGCGGCGTGCTCAACGCCTTCGAGCTGATGAAGGCGATGATCGCCGCTGGCGCCGCCGGCGTGCACTTCGAAGACCAGCTCGCCAGCGTCAAGAAATGCGGCCACATGGGCGGCAAGGTGCTGGTGCCCACGCGCGACGCCGTGGCCAAGCTGGTGGCGGCGCGGCTGGCGGCCGACGTCATGGGCACACCGACCATTCTGCTGGCGCGCACCGACGCCGAAGCCGCCGACCTGGTGACGGCCGACGTGGACGACAACGACCGGCCCTTCACCACCGGCCAGCGCACGGTGGAAGGCTTCTTCCGCACCAAGAACGGGCTGGAGCAGGCCATCAGCCGCGGGCTGGCGTACTCACCCTATGCTGACCTGATCTGGTGCGAGACGGGCAAGCCCGACCTGGCCTTTGCCAAGGCCTTTGCCGACGCCATCCACGCCAAGTTTCCGGGCAAGCTGCTGGCCTACAACTGCAGCCCCAGCTTCAACTGGAAGAAGAACCTCGACGACGCCACCATCGCCAAGTTCCAGCGCGAACTGGGCGCCATGGGCTACAAGTTCCAGTTCATCACGCTGGCCGGCTTCCACAGCCTGAACTACGCGATGTTCGACCTGGCCTACGGCTACGCGCGCAACAACATGAGCGCCTTCGTGGAGCTTCAGCAAAAGGAGTTCGCAGCCGCCGACAAGGGCTTCACCGCGGTGAAGCACCAGCGCGAAGTGGGTACCGGGTACTTCGACGCGGTCACCACCACCATCGAGCGCCAGGCCTCCACCGCGGCGCTGAAGGGCTCGACCGAAGACGAGCAGTTCTTCGACGCCAGGCAGCACTGAAGGCACCGTCAGAAGGCCAGCACCAGCGCCGTCACCCAGCGGTTGCCGGCGAACGCGGGCGACACCACGCCGCGGGTGCCGGCCTGGCTGCCGATCCAGCCCAGCGACGCAGTCGCCGGCCCCAGCCCCCAGCGCAGGCCGACGCTGCCGTAGCCGTAGCTCTTGCCTTGCACGGATTGCAGGTCCTGGTAGCCGATGCCGGCGTCCAGCGCCAGCCGGCCCGCTAGCCGCTGGTGCACGCTGAACTCCAGCGCGACCGCACTGCCGCTGCGCGGCTGGCCAGCCACGTAGCCCAGCGTGTCGGGTGAGAACAGCAGCGACGCGCTGGCCCGGCCCTGCCAGCCCAGCACCAGGCTCAACTCGCTGTACGAGTGCAGGCGCGCCTTCTGCGCGCCCAGCGTGCGGTAGGTGGCGGCACCGGCCAGCAGCAGCCAGTCGCCATCCAGTTGCCAGCCTTGCGACAGCGTCAGCGTGAGGTCGCCATGGCCGCCCTGCTGCGGATAGCTCGGTGTCGAGGCGGCCAGGCCCGCGTTCCAGCCGCCGTCGCCGCTGTAGCCCATGCCGGCCGACAGGGCGGCCCGCCCGTTGCTCAGCGTGATGCCGCGCAAGACCCGGTCGCTGCTGAGCACCACGGCGCCGTTCCAGCCCTCGGCGTGCGCCGCTGGCGGCAGCAGGCCGGCCAACATTCCCAGCACGCCGGAAGCGGCGCACCCCCGCAGGCTGTCAAGGCTCGATGGCATGGTGCGATTGTGGCGATGAACATGTCCGTTTGATTTAGGGGGTCGCCACCTCCGATGACGCAACCTTGCAGCGCCGCAACGGCACTCAGTGGCGGCGCGTCCTGCCGGCTCCCCGGCCACGGACCAACGCCGACGCAACCTCCAGGAGTGAACGACCCATGAGACCCACCAGACCCACCAGACCCATGAAAGGCGCGCGCAACACCGCCTTCCAGTTGCTCTGCACCGCGGCGCTGGCCGCCAGCCCTGTGCTGGGCCATGCCTTCAGCGGCATCACCGACACCGAAGGCGACTTCCTCTCCACCTTTGCCGGCAGCAGCAGCAGCGGCGACCTCGACGTGCTCAGCGCCACCGTGCTCTACGACGCCGGCGCCGACCTCTTCAAGCTGACCAGCACGATGGACGGCGCCATCGGCAGCACAGCCACCGGCTTCTACGTGTGGGGCGTCAACCGCGGCGCCGGCACGGCCGGCTTTGCCGCCAACGGCATCACCGGCGTGCGCTTCGACCGCGTGGTGATCCTGCGGCCGAACGGCACCGGCTCGGTGGGCGGCGTCGGCAACCTGCCCACGGGATCGGTGACGATCTCGGGCAACACGATCACCGGCATCGTCAGCGGCAGCCTGCTGGCCTCGACAGGGTTCAACAAGCTCGACTACACGTGGAACCTGTGGCCGCGTGACGGCGCCTTCACCGGCTTTGCCGCGATCTCTGACTTTGCGCCCGACAACGCCAACTTCACCAGCACGCCGGGCACCGTGGCGGTGGTGCCCGAGCCGCAGACCTACGGCCTGCTGCTGGCCGGCCTGGGCGCCATCGGCGCCGTGGTGCGGCGCCGCCAGGGCAGGGCTGCCTAGCGCAAAAGGCAAGACGCTGCCAGCGCCGCCGGCTGCTTCGGCAGCCGGCGGCGCAGCGCGGGATGCTGGCTCGGATCAGACCCCGCGCTGGCGCCGCAGCCACAGCAGCCCGAACGCCGCAGCACCGACCAGCAGCGCGCCGATGAAAGCGGGCGACACCAGCAGCGCCAGCGCATGGCCGGCGTCGGCCAGCGCCCAGCCGGGGATCACGCTCAGCACGCCGTTCATCTGGTCTGGCGTCTCGATGTGCACGTCGCCCAGCGCGGCGCGGTCGGCCGCGAAGAGCGCGCGCGAGGCCTGCGTGCCCAGCACGCGCAGCGCGTCACCGATGACGGTGATGCCATAGATCTTGTCCAGCAGCAGCCCGCCGATGCCCAGCACGCCGGCCACCACTGGCACGCCCCAGCGCTTGAGCCAGGCCGACGCCGCCATGGTGCCCAGGATCAGCGGCGACAGCCACAGCGTGGCCAGCAGCAGCCCCAGCATGATGCGCAGCGCCAGCGCGCCGCCGGCCAGCAGCAGCCAGCCCCAGGGCAGCGTGAACCAGGCCGCGATGCCGAAGCCTTTGGCCACCAGCAGCAGCGCCACCAGCAGGCCGCCGGCCACGCCGATGCCCAAAGCCGCCCACGGCAGCAGCACCAGGTGGGCCAGCAGCGTGGCGGCCAGGCTTTGCGCATGGCCTGCCGGCAATGAGAGCCAGAACTCGATGGACCGGTCCTGCGCGTCGCGCCGCGCCAGGCCGGGTGACTGTAGCAGTGCGGCAGCGCAGGCCAGCACCAGCGTCAGCGCGCTGACGGCGCCCACCGCGCCCATCGCGATCAGCAGCGGGCCCGGGTTGTCGGGCACGCCGTCGTCGCCCAGGCCGAAGTGCACATCGCCGAACGCGGCAGCGCCCAGGCACAGCACCAGCGGCACGGCCAGCAGCGCGATCCAGCCGCGGTGGTGCTGCATCCATTCGCGCTGCAGCAGCGTCTTGAAGCGGGTCATCGTGTTCTCCTAGCCTTGCTTGAACTGGGTGCGGTTGATCTCCGGCGCGCGGGTCAGCGCGACGAACAAGTCCACCAGGCTGGGCCGCACGCGGCGGCCCAGCGCGGCCACCGCCTCGGGCGGCGCACCGTCGAACAGGGCCGCACTGCCGCCCTGCGTGCGGTAGCGCAGCAGGGGGTGGGCGGCGGCCATCGCGTCTGCCTCGGCGGGGTCGTGGCTGAGCGCGACGAAGCGGCGGTCCATCTCTTCCAGGCTGATCGACAGCACCAGCTTGCCCTCGTTGAGCATCATCACGTCGGACAGCAGGCTTTCGATCTCTTCCACCTGGTGGGTGGAGATCAACACGCTGCGCTCGCCGTCGCACCACTCGTCGATGAGCATCTCGTAGAAGGACTTGCGCGACAGCACGTCCAGGCCCAGCGTGGGCTCATCGAGGATCATCACCCGGGCGTCGATGGCGGCGATGAGCGCCAGGTGCAACTGCACCACCATGCCCTTGGACAATGCCTTGACCTTCATCTCCAGCGTGACGCTGGTGCGCTTGAGCAGGGCTTCAGCGCGCGCCGCCGAAAAGTGCGGGTGCAGCCCCTGCATCAGCGTGATGAGCTGGTGCACGCGGGCCCAGCGCGGCAGGATGGCCACGTCGGGGATGTAGCACACCGACTCCAGCATCTGCACGCGCTGGCGGCGCGGGTTCAGCCCCAGCACGCTGAGCCGGCCGTCGCAGGGCGCCAGGCCCACCAGCGCCTTCATCAGCGATGTCTTGCCGGCGCCGTTGTGGCCCAGCAGGCCGACGACGCGGCCCTTGGCGATGTGGAAGCTGACGTCGTCCACGGCGGTCTTGCGACCGTAGCGCACGCTCAGGCCCGTTGCTTCGATCAGCGGTGCGATGGCCGCCGTGTTGGCGATGATGGTGTTCAAGAAGTCTCCCAGCTCAGTTGGTCGGCGGCGATGTCCAGCCGCCGCAGCCGGGCGCGCAGGCGCGGCCATTCGTCGTTGAAGAAGCGCTCCCGCTCGGCGGCCTTGAGCCGCTCGCGGGCGCCGGGCATCACGTACATGCCGATGCCGCGGCGCGCTTCCAGCAGCCCAGCGTCGGCCAGTGCCTGCAACGCACGGTTGACGGTGAGCGGGTTGAGCAGGTAGTGCGTGGCCAGCGCGCGCACCGAAGGCATGGCTTCGCCGCTGCCGGGGTGCCCGTCCAGCAACTGTGCCGCCAGCAGGTCGGCCAGTTGCTGGTAGATGGGCAGCCTGTCATCCCAGTGGGTCATGAAAGCCCTGGCGCGATGCCGGTGTGTTGTTGATGTAGCACACCATAGCAGCCGGCCGCCGGCCGGTCTTGCGCGCTGCGACAGGCTGCAGCGCCGGGCGACGGACTGCAGGGCGGCTACAGCGCCTGTTCGAGCATGCGCCGGTAGTCGTCGCGCGTGGCCAGCACCGGGTTGGTCTTGTGGCAGTGGTCGGCCATCGCGCCGTCGATGACGCGCTCGAAGACATCGGGCGTGACGCCCATTGCGGCCAGGCCCGATGGCAGGCCCAGGCGCGCGTTGAGCGCGCGCAGCGCCGCGGCCAGCTCGCTGCCGCGACTGTCGCAGGAGCCGATGCCGATGGCGTGCGCCATGCGTTGCAGGCGTTGTTCGCGCTGGATGGACCCGGCCGCCGCGTTGAACAGCACCACGGCGGGCAGGAAGACGGCGTTCAGCGTGCCGTGGTGCAGCTTGGGGTTGACGCCACCCAGGCTGTGGCTGAGCGAGTGCACGCAGCCCAGGCCCTTCTGGAAGGCCATCGCGCCCTGCATGCTGGCGCTCATCATGTTCCAGCGTGCGTCGCGGTCCTGCCCGTCGCGCGTGGCGCGCTCGATGTGCGCCCAGCCGCGCGCCAGGCCGTCCAGCGCAATGCCGTCGGCCGGCGGGTTGACGGCCGGCGCCATGAAGGTTTCGATGCAATGGGCGATGGCATCCATGCCGGTGGCAGCGGTCAGGAAAGGCGGCAGACCCAGCGTCAGAGCGGGGTCGAGAAGGGCGGTCTTTGGCATCAGGTGCCAACTGTGGAAACCGAGCTTGCGGCCGTCATCGACGATGACGATGGCGCCGCGCGCCACCTCGCTGCCGGTGCCCGCTGTGGTGGGCACGGCGATCAACGGCGCCACGCGGCCGGTGATCTTGTCGCTGCCGCCTTCGATGGTGGCGTAGGTCTTCAGCGGGCCGTCGTGCGTGGCGGCGATGGCCACGCCCTTGGCGAGGTCGATGCTGGAGCCGCCGCCCACCGCCACCAGGCCGTCGCAGCCTTCACGCCGGTACACCGCCACCGCTGCGCGCACGGCGGCTTCGGTGGGGTTGGACGGCGTCTCGTCGAACACTGCATGCGGCACGCCGTGCAGCGCATCCAGCGCCTGTTGCAGCACGCCGGCCGCGCGCACGCCGGCGTCCGTCACGATCAGCGGCCGCTGCATGCCGGTGCGCCGGCACTCGGCCGGCAGCAGGGCGATGACGCCGAAGTCGATCTCGATCTGGGTGAGGTAGAGGATGCGTGCCATGGGCGACAGTATGCTATTGCCGGCCTCCCACCCACCAGCGTCGGCGTCTGCGATGGCCGCTCTGCGGCAACGCATCCGCACACGGCGCGTGCATCACAACCACCCAGCCATGAAGCGCAGCGATTTCCGTTTCCTCGACCGCCTGCGCGTGCGCTGGGCCGAGGTCGATATGCAGAAGATCGTCTTCAACGGCCACTACCTGATGTACTTCGACACCGCCGTGGCCGGCTACTGGCGCGCGCTGGCCATGCCCTACCACGAGACGATGGCGGCACTGCAAGGCGATCTCTTCGTGCGCAAGGCGACAGTCGAATACCGCGGCTCGGCACGCTACGACGACCTGTGCGAGGTCGGCATCCGCTGCGGCCGGATCGGCAACTCGTCGATGGTGTTCGAGGCGGCCCTGTTCCGCGGCGGCGCGCTGCTGGTGGAGGGCGAGCTGGTCTATGTCTTCGCCGACCCCGCCAGCCAGACCAGGAAGCCGGTGCCGCCTGCGCTGCGCGCGGTGTTGCAGGGCTTCGAGGCTGGCGAGACCATGGTCGGGCTGCGGCTGGCAAGCTGGGCCGACGTCGGCGCGCAGGCGCAGGCCATCCGCAGCGCCGTGTTCACCGGAGAGCAGGGCCTTCCTGTCGCGCTTGAAGCGGACTCTGCCGACGCTGCTGCACTGCACGCGCTGGCCGTCAACCGCTTCGGCGTCGCGCTGGCCACCGGGCGGCTGCTGGCGCCCGAAGGCGCAACACCCGGCACGGCGCAGATCGGCCGCATCGCGGTGCTGCCGTCGGTGCGCGGCAGCGGCATCGGCAGCCAGGTGCTGGCAGCGCTGGTGCAGGCCGCGCGCGGGCAGGGCGCGCAGCGGGTGCTGCTGCATGCGCAGGCCAGCGCCGTGGCGTTCTACGCCCGCGCCGGCTTCGTTGCCGAGGGCGCTGCGTTCGAGGAAGCCGGCATCGCGCACCAGGCGATGCAGCGCCTGCTGTAGCGCGTGAGCACGCCTCGCCGATTGCCCTTGCTGACCACCCGCCACACGATGGGCGTACCATCAAGCAAATGGTGCTCAGGCAGGCCGAACAACCCGGGGACGCCATGGAGCGAGAACGGCAGACGCCTTCCAGCTTCACAGAGCGTGCAGCCCGCGGTGTCGATGCCAAGACCATTGCCGCGCTGGCTGCCGCGCGCTGGTATGCCATCGAAGGCGCTCTGGCACCGGTCATCGGCGTGGGCGGCGTCGCGGCGCTGCACAGGCGCAGCCTGCACCTCACGCGCCCGGCCTTCGGCTGGCTCACGCTGTCGTCCGAAGGCCATGCCGATCCGCACCCGTTTGCAGCCATGCAGATGGCGCTGTCGCGGCAGACGGCCGCCAATGCAGGAGCCGCCAGCGACGCACTGCTGCAATCATTCCACGACCTGTTGTCCAAGCTTATCGGTGTTGCACTCACTGAGCAGCTTTTGCTGCCCGTCTGGAGCCAGCCGCCCCTCCACGGCAGTCCGCCAGAAAACACCCCACCATGAACGCGACCAAAGCCACCATCAAACGCCTGCAAACCGGCGTTCCCGGCCTCGACGAGGTGCTGGGCGGCGGCCTGCCCGAGTATTCGTTCAACCTGATTGCCGGCACGCCCGGCTGCGGCAAGACGACGCTGGCGCACCAGATCATGTTCGCGCTGGCCACGCCCGAGCGCCCGGCGCTGTATTTCACCGTGCTCGGCGAGCCGCCGCTCAAGATGCTGCGCTACCAGCAGCAGTTCGACTTCTTCGACAGTGCCAAGGTGGGCAGCGCCGTCCACTTCATCAACCTGGCCGAAGACTCGGCCGTCGGCGAACTCGACAAGGTGCTGGCCCGCATCGTCGCCGAGGTGGAATTGCACGGGCCCGGCCTCGTCTTCGTCGATTCCTTCCGCTCGGTGGTGATGGCCAGCCGCAACAAAGGCAGCGGCTTCCTCGGGCTTCAGCAGTTCGTGCAGCGCCTGGGCATGCTGATGACGAGCTGGCAGGCCACCACCTTCCTCATCGGCGAGTACTTCAGCGAGTCCGACCCCAGCCCGGTGTTCACCGTCGCCGACGGCCTGGTGTGGCTGCGCCAGAGCACCGAGCGCAATTCGGTGGTGCGCAAGATCGAGATCATGAAGATGCGCGGCCAGCCCACGCTGGCGGGCGTGCACACCTTCCGCATCAGCGGCGCGGGCATCAAGGTGGTGGTGCCGGCGCAACTGCTGGCGCCCGACGCAGCCCAGACCGCCTGGCCGATCGAGCACCGGCTCCAGATGGGCACGCCGGGCCTGGACCAGATGATGGGCGGCGGGCTGCCCAAAGGCTATTCGCTGCTGGTGTCGGGCCCGTCGGGCTCGGGCAAGAGCATCCTGGCATCGTCGTTCCTGGCCGCGGGCGCCCTGTGCGGCGAAACCGGCGTCATTGCAGCCTTCGAGCAGCGCGTCAACCGTTCGCGCGGGCCGGTGCTCGCCGGCCTCATCGACGCGGGCAAGATCGGCGTGGTGGACACGCGCGCTGCCGATTTGTCGGTGGACGAGATCGCGGCGCTGGTGATCGCCGAGGTGCGCCGGCTCCAGGCCACGCGCGTGGTGCTGGACTCTCTTTCGGGCTTCGAGCTGACGCTGGCGCCCACCTTCCGTGCCGACTTTCGCGAGTCGATGGCGCGCATGGTGTCGGCGCTGGCCAGCACGGGCGTTTCGGTGCTGATGACGTCCGAACTCGAAGACCGCTACGACGACCTGCGCTTCTCGCCCTACGGCACCGCCTTCGTCACCGACGCCATCATCGTGCAGCGCTACATCGAGGTGGACAGTTGCCTGAAGCGGATGATGGCGGTGGTGAAGGTGCGCGCCAGTGCGCATTCCAGCGAGTTGCGGCTGTTCGAGATCGACGACGAGGGCATCCGCATCGGCGCGACGCTGGCCGCCCATGAAGGGCTGCTCGGCGGGCGGCCCACGATGCGCCAGCGGCCGGGCGATGGTTGAACAGCCGCCCCCTGACTTGCTGCGCGCGGCGAACGAGCGCCTGGTGGTGGCGGCACTGCGCGCCGACACCGCTGCCGAGGCGGCACTCGACGAACTGCAGCGTCTCACGCTCGCCAGCCAGCGCGACGCGTTGACCAGCCTGCCCAACCGCGCGCTGATGCGCGACCGCATCGACACCGCCATCCTGACAGCGCAGCGCCACCACACGCAACTGGCCCTGCTGTTCGTGGACCTGGACCACTTCAAGCACATCAACGACACGCTGGGCCATGCGGTCGGCGACGAGGTGCTGCAACTGGTGGCACGGCGCATCGAAAGCGTGGTGCGCCACTCCGACACCGTGAGCCGCCATAGCGGCGACGAGTTCCTGGTGCTGCTGTGCGACGTGGCACAACGCGCGGGCGTGGCGGGCATCGCCGCCAAGCTGCTGGATGCGCTGGCAGGTCCGGGACAGATCGGCGCGCACCTTGTCAACATGTCGGCCAGCGTGGGCATTGCCATCTATCCCGATGACGGCAACACCGCCGACCAGCTCATCATGCATGCCGACGCTGCGATGTACCAGGCCAAGCGCGGCGGGGGCGACAGCTCGGCGTTCCACGGCGCCGCCGCAGACGCGCATGCGCTGCCGGTGGTGCGTGCGCAGATGCGCGTCGGAGATTCCGAGCCGCGCGCTTTCTCTCTCGGCCACGGTGCCAGCCTGCGCCTGCTGCGGGATGCCAATGAACGCCTCGTCATCGCGGCGCTGGCCGCGCAGGAACAGCAGGCCTTGATCGAAGAGGCCGCCACGCGGCAGACGGCTTTCCTGGCCACGCTGGCCCACGAACTGCGCAACCCGCTGGCGCCCATCTCCAACGCGGTGCACCTCATCAAGCTCAAGGGCTCGGGCGACGAGCCGGTGCAGGCCGCGCTGGCGATGATCGAGCGCCAGGTGACGCATCTCTCGCGGCTGGTGGACGACCTGCTGGACGTGAGCCGCATCCGGCACGGCAGGATCGTGCTGCGCAAGCAGCGCGTGGAGCTGGCGCAGGCCGCTCGGCAGGCGCTGGCCGTGGCGCGCCCGTTGATGGAAAGCATGGACCAGCGCTGGCTCGTCACCGTGCCGCTGCAGCCGCTGTACCTCGACTTCGACCCCGTGCGGCTGGCGCAGGTGCTGGGCAACCTGCTGAACAATGCTTCCAAGTTCACCAACCGCGGGGGCAGCTTGGCCTTGACGGTGGAGCGCCAGCCCGACTGGGCGGTGTTCCGTGTGGCCGACACCGGCATCGGCATCGCGCCGGGCCAGATCGACCGCATCTTCGAGATGTTCGCGCAGGCCGACTCATCGCTGGAGCGCCCGCTCAGTGGCCTGGGCATCGGCCTGGCGCTGGTCAAGACGCTGGTGGAGATGCACGGCGGCACGGTGTCGGTGCAGAGCGCCGGGTTGGGCCATGGCAGCGAATTCACGCTCACGCTGCCGCTGTTCACCGAGCCGCCGGACCTGGTGCCGTTGCCCGACCTGCCGGTGCCGGCGCCGCTGGCGCCGATGCGCATCCTGGTGGTGGACGACAACGTCGATGCTGCGTTGTCGCTTGCCGAAGTGCTGGCCTTCAGCGGCCACACCGTGCAGACCGCGCACGACGGCATGGACGGGCTGGACGTTGCGCAGTCCTTCCTGCCCGATGTGGTGCTGCTCGACATCGGCCTGCCGCACCTCAACGGCTACGAGGTGGCGCGCCGCCTGCGCACACTGCCGCACGGGCAGGCCGTGCTGCTGTTGGCCTTGACCGGCTGGGGACAGCCCGAAGACCATGCGCGGTCTGCCGAGGCGGGCTTCGACGCCCATCTGGTGAAGCCGCTGGACTTCGATGCGCTCGAGCTGCTGTTGCGCGCGCCGCGCAGACTGGCATAGCGCCGCGGTGCGGTGCGGGGGCGTTCAGTCGGTCAGCGGCTCGAAGGTCTCGACGTGGCGGCTGCCATGCAGCCAGCCGGCCAGCGCCACCGCGGCTTCGGCCTCCAGCGCGGCGGCGCGGGCCGCGTCCAGCGGGCCATAGACCTCCATCACCGTGGCCAGGCCGGCATCGCTGCCGGGCCGGCGCAGCAGCTCGAAGGGCTGCCCGCCATGGCCGGCGTGCAAGCCGCGCACCGCCTGCGCCACGGCGGCCAGAGCGTGCTCGGGCACGCGGTAATAGACGTAGTACCGGCAGACACCGTACCGGCCAACGTCGCGCTGGCGCATCGCGGCGCTCGGGCCTTCTGCGTCATTCACGTCGTTCGCGTCGTTCACGTCGCCGGGGCTGCTCAAGCCTCGGCCGGGAAGGCGTAGGGCAGCGCGACCGGCACCAGTTGCGGCCCGTCCGGGCTGCCGACGTGCAGCACGCTGTCCAGCGCAGCCAGCTTGGTTTCTGCCAGCACGCAGTAACGGCCGCCACCGCCGGGCACCGGCGCTGCACCGGCCACCATGCCGGCCGGCTGGCCGGGGTCACTGCTGGCAAAGAGTTCCTGGCCGGCCGCTGCCGCACCTGCGCTGTCGAAGAGAAAGGCACGGCGCTTCAGCGTGCCGCGGTACTGGCTGCGCGCCACGATCTCCTGCCCCGGGTAGCAGCCCTTGTGGAAATCGACGCCGCCCACCACTTCGAGGTTGACCATCTGCGGCACGAACTGCTCCGCCGTGGCGGCCACGATGCGCGGCACGCCGCTGCGCACTTCGAGCCAGCGCCAGGCCTCGTCAGCCAGCGTGGGCAAGGTCGGCGCACCGCTGCCGGCCCACAGCAGGCGCGGCGTGCCGGCAGCATCCGGCAGGCGCACGATGTCGGCGCCGCCCGCGTTGCCGCTGCGCTGCCAGGCGGCGGCAGGTGCATCGGCACCCATCGCAGTGATGGCATCGATGGCGGCCTGCCCGGCCAGGCCGAACAAGGGCACGTCGGCCGTCGCGTCGCTGAGCTTGCATTTGGCGCGCAGCACGTACATCGACAGCTTCTTCAGCGTGGCCGGCAGCAGGTCTGCGCTGCAGGCCAGCAGCAGCTCGGCGGGGCCGCGCTGCCACACCACGAAGCTGGCCAGCAGCCGCCCCTTGACGGAGCAGTAGCCCGCCAGCCGGGCCTGCCCCGGAGCGATGTGCAGCATGTCCTGCGTCAACTGGCCGTGCAGAAAGCTGCGTGCGTCGTCGCCCACCGCGCGGATCACGCCCCAGTCGGCCAGCGGCAGCATGCCTTGCAGCACCGCGGGGGCAGGGTCGGCAGCGCGCAAGAGGGCATCGTTCATGCGGCCATTATCATCATCGGCCATGGTCGGACGGGCGTCGGGGTCTCGCAGATCGGGCCCCCGGACGCGGCGCCTGGCGCGCGCTTTGGCGCTGTCGGCCCTGGCGCTGGCGGTGCTGGTGGCGCTGGCCGGAGCGGCTGCGCTGTGGTGGCTGCAACGGCCGCTGCCGCTGGCCGCGCCCAGCGTGGAACTGTCGGTCGAGGCCGGCACGCCGCCGCGCGAAATTGCGCTCGCGTGGGTGCAGGCCGGCGTGCAGACCTCCCCGCAACTGCTGTACGCCTGGTTCCGCGTTTCTGGCCAGGCGCGCCGCATCCGCGCCGGCAGCTACGAGGTGGAGCCAGGCATCACGCCGCGCCAGTTGCTGACGCGCATGGTGCAGGGCGACGAGACGCTGGAGACCGTGCGCATCATCGAGGGCTGGACGGTGCGCCAACTGCGTGCCGAACTGGCCCGCGCGCCGCGCCTGAAGCCCACCACTGCCACGCTGAGCGAGGCCGAGCTGATGGCGGCGCTGGGCAGCCCGGGCGTGCCCGCCGAGGGCCGCTTCTTTCCCGACACCTACGCCTACAGCCGCGGCGTCAGCGACCTGCTGGTGCTGAAGCGCGCCCACCGTGCCATGCAGCAGCGGCTGGCCAGCGCATGGGCGGAGCGCGTGCCCGACACGCCGCTGAAGAGCAGCAGCGACGCGCTGACGCTGGCGTCCATCGTCGAGAAGGAAACCGGCCAGGCGGCCGACCGCGCGCTGATTGCCGGCGTCTTTCTCAACCGGCTGCGCATGGGCATGCCTTTGCAGACGGACCCGAGCGTGATCTACGGGCTGGGCGCTGGCTTCGACGGCAACCTGCGCAAGCGCGACCTGCTGAGCGACACGCCCTTCAACACCTACACCCGCGGCGGCCTGCCGCCGACGCCGATAGCGCTGCCGGGCATGGCGTCGCTGCGCGCGGCGGTGCGCCCGCAGCCGACGCGGGCGCTGTATTTCGTCTCGCGCGGCGACGGCAGCAGCCAGTTCAGCGAGACCTTGGCCGACCATAATCGGGCGGTGAACAGATACCAGCGCGGTGGCCCTTGACGACGGGCCGCTTCATCACTTTCGAGGGCATCGACGGCGCGGGCAAAAGCTCGCACATCCAGGCGCTGGCCGCCTGGCTGGGGCAACGCGGGCAAACGGTGGTGGTGACGCGCGAGCCCGGCGGCACCCCGCTCGCCGAGCGCGTGCGCGAGCTGCTGCTGCATGCGCCGATGGACGCGCTGACCGAATCGCTGCTGGTCTTCGCCGCCCGGCGTGACCATCTCCAGCAGTGCATCGAGCCGGCGCTGGCGCGCGGTGCCACCGTGCTTTGCGACCGCTTCACCGACGCCAGCTTCGCCTACCAGGGCGCAGGCCGCGGCTTCGATCTGGCGGTGCTGCAGACGCTGGAAAGCTGGGTGCAGCAAGGCCGTCAGCCCGACCTGACGTTCTGGTTCGACCTGCCCCCGGCCACCGCAGCAGAACGCCGCGGCGCGGTGCGCGCGCCAGACCGCTTCGAGCAGCAGGACACCGCCTTCTTCGAGCGCGTGCGCCAGGGCTATGCGCTGCGCGCCCAGGCCGCGCCGGGCCGCTTCGAGCGCATCGACGCGCGGCCGGCGCCGGCAGCAGTGTGGGCGCAGATCGAGGCCGCCGCCGCTGCCCGGCCCTGGTGGCAGCCTTGACGGTGGACGACGGCGGCCTGCCGCCGCTGCCCTGGCAGGCAGCAGCGCTGGCCGACGCGCTGCAGCGCCAGCGCGGCCATGCCTTGCTGCTGCACGGCGCTGCCGGCGTCGGCAGCCTGCACTTCGGCGTGGCGCTGGCGCAGGGCTGGCTCTGCGAAGGAAACGCCGCGGCCCGGCCCTGCGGCCGCTGCGGAAGCTGCCGGATGGTGCAGGCCCACCTGCACCCCGACCTGTTCGTGCTGCTGCCGCAGACGCTGCGCCAGCAGCACGGCTGGCCGCTGGCCGATGACAAGCCCGACGACGACGGCAAGAAGAAGCCGAGCAAGCAGATCCGCATCGACGAGGTGCGGGCGGCCATCGACTGGGTCACCCGCACGTCTGCGCGCGGCCGCGGCAAGGTGGTGTTGATCCACCCCGCCGAAGCCCTCAACGTGCAGGCGGCCAACGCGCTGCTCAAGACGCTGGAGGAGCCGCCGGCCGGCACCCGTTTGCTGCTGGGCGTGGCCGACCCCGCGCACCTGCTGCCCACGGTGCGCAGCCGCTGCCAGCGCCTGGTGCTGCCGCTGCCGACATCCGCGCAGGCGCTGCAGTGGCTCGCCGGCCAGGGCCTGGACGGTGCCGACGTGCTGCTGGCCGGCGCCAGCGGCAGGCCGCTGGAGGCGCTGGAGCTGGCGCAGGCCGGCATCGACGGTGCGGCCTGGGCGGCATTGCCGCGGGCCGTGGCGGGCGGGCAGGGCGGTGCGGGGGCGGCGATGGCCGGCTGGCCGGTGCCGCGTGCACTGGACGCGCTGCTCAAGCTCTGCCACGACGCGATGGCGCAGGCCGCGGGCGCCGCCCCGCGCTACTTTCCTGCCGGCAGCATGCCCGCTGCACTCCGCTCAGTCGGCGCTGCCGGCATGGCCGGTCTGGTGGACTGGCAGCGCAGCCTGTTGCGTGTGGCCCGTCACGACGAGCACCCCTGGCACGAAGGGCTGTTGCTGGACGCCCTGCTGGCCCAGGGGCGCAGGGCACTTACACTGCCCACATGAATGACCGTGCCGTTCCCACGCGCCCCGCCGGCCTGGCGCCGCCCGTGGCGCTGGCCGCGGCTGCAGTCCCCGCTCCCGCCTTGGCCCCGGCCCCGGCCCCGAGCAGCCGGCCCAGCGTCATCCAGCTCGTGTTCCGCGAGAAGGGCGCGCTCTACGCCGCCTACATGCCGGTGCTGACCGACGGCGGCCTGTTCGTGCCCACCACGCGCGACTACAGGCTGGGCGAAGACATCTACCTGCTGCTGTCGCTGCCCGATGACCCGCAGCGCTACCCGGTGGCCGGCAAGGTGGCCTGGATCACGCCGCCCAACGCCTCCGGCGGGCGCACCCAGGGTGTCGGCGTGCGCTTCCCCGGCGACGAGAAGACCCGGGCGCTGAAGCAGAAGATCGAAGAAGCGCTGGGCACGTCGATCTCGTCTTCCAAGCCGACGCAGACGCTCTGACCGCGCCGCTGCGCCACCAGCACGGCTTGCCGATGTTCGTCGATTCGCATTGCCACCTCGTGTTCCCCGAGCTGCTCGGGCGCATCGACGCCATCCGCGCCGAGATGGCCGCCGCGCAGGTGGACCGCGCGCTGTGCATCTGCACCACGCTGGAAGAATTCGAGCAGGTGCAGGCTCTGGCGGCGCGCTACGACAACCTGTGGGCGACGGTGGGCGTGCACCCCGACAACGAAGGCGTGGCCGAGCCCAGCCTGGCCGACCTGCTGCAACGCGCCGCGCTGCCGCGCGTGGTGGCCATCGGCGAGACGGGGCTGGACTACTACCGCCTGGAAGGCCGCAGCGTGGCGCAGATGGAATGGCAGCGCGAGCGCTTCCGGGTGCACATCCGCGCCGCGCTGGCGAGCGGGCTGCCGCTGGTGGTGCACACGCGCAGCGCCAGCGACGACACGCTGGCGCTGCTGCGCGAAGAAGGCGCGGGCAGGGTGCGCGGCGTCTTCCACTGCTTCACCGAAACACGCGCCGTGGCGCAGGCCGCGCTGGAGCTGGGCTTCCACATCTCGTTTTCCGGCATCCTGACCTTCCGCAACGCGCGCGAGTTGCAGGAGGTGGCACGCGAAGTGCCCCTGGAGCGCTGCCTGATCGAGACCGACAGCCCCTACCTGGCGCCCGTGCCCTACCGCGGCAAGACCAACAGCCCCGCCTACGTGCCGCACGTCGCGGCCCAGCTCGCAGCGCTGAAGGGCATGGACACCGCCGCCGTGGCGCGGGCCACCAGCCGCAACTTCGAACGCCTGTTCAACATCCCCGCCCTGCACCCCGATGAAACGTCTGCCTGAACTGCTCGCCGCCCTGACCCTGGCCGCCGCCGGCCTGGCGCATGCGGGCGCCTATGAAGACTTCTTCCGCGCCGTCAACGTGGACGACGCGCGCACCGTGTCGGCCTTGCTGGGCCGCGGTTTCGACCCCAACGCGGCCGACGAGCGAGGGCAGGTGGCCTTGTTCCTGGCCTTGCGTGGCGGCTCGCCCAAGGTGGCCGAGGCCTTGCTGGCCAACCCGGCCACCCGCATCGACACCGCCAATGCCAGCGGCGAGACACCGCTGATGATGGCCGCGCTGCGCGGCGAGGCCACGTGGAGCCAGCGCCTGCTGGACCGCGGCGCCGCCGTCAACCGCGACGGCTGGACGCCGCTGCACTACGCCGCCAGCGGCCCCGAGCCCAAGACCGTGGCGCTGCTGCTGGACCGCGGTGCACGCATCGACGCACCGTCTCCGAACGGCAGCACACCGCTGATGATGGCCGCGCGCTATGGCGCAGAGGCTTCGACCGATCAACTCGTCGCGCGCGGCGCAGACCCCAAGGTGCGCAACGACAAGGGCCTGAACGCCGCCGACTTCGCGCGGCTGGGCGGGCGCGAAGCACTCGCTGCGCGGCTCGACCGACTGGCCCGCTGAGCGCGCCGCCCAGGCAGCGCGCAAGCCGGCTTGCGCGGTGTGGGCGGGCAAGTTGTGTCGGGTTTCATCTGACACGGCGCATGGCGCAGGCCCGACTCGCCAGCGCCGGCACAGCGCCGTAGAGTCTGCCGCATGGGCTGTGATCGCAGCCCGCGAAAGGCCCAGACATGCCGCAAGCCACGCCCGTCCACAACCCGTTCATGCTGATGCTCAACCCCGAGATCGTGCTGGCCGCCATGGAGCGCTCGGAGCACCTGAGCCAGTTGAACCGGCACTTCTGCCGCCCTCTGGACAAGCCGGTGCTGACCGGCGCCGTGGCCGCCGACGACAGCGCGGGCGACGACGGCGACGCAGCGGACGAGCCGGGCGACAGCAGCGCTGCCTGAGCGGCTGCGGCCGCAGGCCGGCGGCGGGGTGCAGTGGCGCTCAGCGCCACTCAACGCCGCTCAGTGCGCTTTTGGCCGACCCTGGCGGCGCTGAAGCCCACCATCGCAAGAACGGCAAGGCTCGTGACCAGCACCATGCCGCGGTTTTCGCGCACCCAGCCGATGAGCGCGGTGGGCAGCAACAGCCGGGGGGCAGAGTCGGAACGCGCTGAGGTGTCAGGCGCGTTTGCGCCAGCAGTGCGGCCCTCGCTGCCCGCCGCGCCACCAACGGCACGGTAGGGAGCGTCTTTCCATTCGGCATTGTTGGGCGCCACTTCGCGCGTGGCGGCCGGGCGCGCGTGTTCGATGGCGCGCAGAAAGGGGTTCGCCATTGCAGGCACGCCGGCAGGTGCGGGCGCCGCTGCTGCCGGCGTGCCGGCAACGGGCTGCCCGTCCTGAGCGGCGGGCGGCGCTGCGGCGGAGCGGCGCGCGCCGCCATCGGCCTTGTCGCCACGCCGCGTGGCGCCGTCGCCGGTCTCCAGGGGCGGCCTGGAGCCCTGAAGCTCGATCAACATCTGAATCGTCTTGGAGCCGCTGAGCGGTTCGGCACTGCCAGGCAGTTCGCCGGCAGGCCTGGCCCCGGCGCCACGCTGAGACAAGTCGGGATCGTCGTCCCCCGCGCTGGCGGAGGTGGAAGGCGCGGCCTGCACGAGGAAGGCGGCAGCAGCAAGGCAGATCGTCGATAGCCGGACAAGGCAGATGGCAATGGGCACGCTGTCGTCTTCTTCGTGTTTGCCACGGCGATTTGCAAATAGCATGCCTTCAGCGGGAAACGCTTGCAAATCAACGGCTTAGGTGGCAATGGCACATGATCCAGGGGGCGATTTGTAAGCGACTTCGACAGCCAGCTCTGAAGCGTTTCTACAAACTACAATGTATATTATGTTAAATCACAGCCATGCGGGCGGCGCCGTCCGTAAGCCGTTCAACCTGCCAAGCACCCATCGCCCACTCGCCCGCAAAGCAGCCCTCAAAGCCATATCCAGATGCGGCGCAGCCATGCCGGTGCGCGATCGCGTTTGGGCTGGTAGAGCTGGCGGTAATTCGATGGCATGGTCTAGGCTCCTTGAAGATGTGACTGTACGTCCACACAGCACTGTCTGCAAGCACAGTTGTCCAACGATCGCGCGCGCCGCCAGCCAAGCGCAGCCCCGAAGCAACTGTGGCCTTCCCCCCCGTCTCGGCATCGTCATCAGACGCTGATAACGTCGCCGCCGCCATTGCCCAGGCCGGGCGCTGGCGGCCTTTGGCGCGCCTGAGAGGGGACCTTTTTTGGACATCCGCAAGCTTGCTGCTCCTGCTCTGGCCGTGCTGCTGCTGGCCGGGGTGGGTGGCGGCATCTGGTACTCCAACACCCGCGTGGCGGACGAGCGCAGCGCGGCGCAGACCGCCCGGCTGGAGGCGGCGCGCCAGGTCAGCGTGCGCGGGCTGATCGGCTCGGAGAAGGACTCGTATTTCGCCGACCCGCGCGTCGTGAAGGCGCTGGCCGCGCAGGGCATCACCGTCACTGTCGAGAAGGCCGGCTCGCGCGCCATCGCGGCGCGCTACGACGCCGCCAGGTACGACTTCGGCTTCCCTTCCGGCGCGCCGGCCGCGGTGCAACTCAAGGCGCAGGCCAAGGCGGCGGCGGTCTTCAACCCGTTCTACACGCCGATGGTGTTTGCAAGCTGGCGGCCGATTGCCGAGATCCTGGTAGCCAACGGCATCGCCGAGCGCAAGGGCGAGATCTACTATGTGGTTGACCTGCCGGGGCTGATGGCGCTGGTGGAAAAGGGCACCCGCTGGCGCGAGCTGAAGAAGAGCGAGGCCTTCGCCACCAGCAAGACGGTGCTGATCAATTCGACCGATGTGCGTACGTCGAACAGCGCGGCCATGTATCTGGCGCTGGCCAGCTACCTTGCCAACGGGCAGCAGATCGTGCAGAGCCAGGACGACGTGGACCGTGTGCTGCCGGTGGTGGCGCCGCTGTTCCTGCGCCAGGGTTTCCAGGAGCAGTCGTCGGCCGGCCCTTTCGAGGACTACCTGGCGCTCGGCATGGGCAAGGCGCCGCTGCTGATGGCCTACGAGTCGCAGCTCATCGAGTTCTGGCTCAAGCACCCGGACAGGGTCAAGAGCAAGGACGGCAACGAGATGGTGGTGATGTACCCCAAGCCCACCGTCTATTCCAAGCATGTGCTGGTGCCGTACACGCCGGCAGGCGTGCGGCTGGGCACGGTGCTGGAGAACGACCCCGCGTTGCGCGCCCTCGCTCACGAGTACGGCTACCGCACCGGCGGCGACGAGCGCGGCCCTGATCTCTGGGCACGCCGCGGCATCGCGGTGCCCGATGTGCTCGTCGATGTGATCGACCCGCCCAGCCACGAGTGGCTGGAACGCATGACGGTGGCCATCGAGGCCCGTTTCAAGTGAGGACTCCAGCGATGAACACGCCCCTGCCCCAACCGGGCCTGCCCTCCGCCACCGCCGAACTCACACCGCCACAGGCCTTCATGCTGGAGGCGCCTGCGCCGGTGGTGGCCGTGCCGGTGGAGTCTGCCAGCGGCCGGGTGCGCCTGAAGCCCGAGGACGTGCAGGCGCTCGACGCGCAGGTGCGCCAGTTCATCGACGACATCACCGCGCACGACAGCCAGGACCCGAAGTTCAAGCAGGCCGTCGAGCGCATCCACAGCATGGGCGTGAAGGACATCGAGGCCTCGGCTTCTGTGTCCAACCGCATGCTGGAGCGGCCTGTGAAGTCGCTGGACAACGGCCTGTTCGACAAGGGCGCCGAGATCGGCAAGGGCTTGATCGATCTGCGCCGGCAGATCGAGGCGCTGGACCCGTCACGCCAGGGCGACCTGTTCTCCACCCGCAAGCTGCTGGGCATCATCCCACTGGGCAACAAGCTGGTGGACTACTTCGACAAATACCAGAGCAGCCAGGCGCACCTGAACGCCATCATCGAAGCGCTCAAGCGCGGCAAGGACGAACTGCTGCGCGACAACGCCGCCATCGAGCTGGAGAAGGCCAACCTCTGGGGCCTGATGGAGCGGCTGGAGAAGTACATCCACATCGGCAAGAAGCTCGATGCAGAACTGGACGGCAGGGCGCGCGCGCTGGAGGCGGCTGACCTCGAAAAGGCCCGTGTGGTGCGCGAGGAGATGCTGTTCTACACGCGGCAGAAGGTGACGGATCTGCTGACGCAGATGGCGGTCAACATCCAGGGTTATCTGGCGCTGGACCTGATCCGCAAGAACAACCTGGAGCTGATGAAGGGCGTGGACCGCGCCACCACCACCACCGTCTCGGCGCTGCGCACCGCCGTCATCGTGGCGCAGGCTTTGGCCAACCAGAAGCTGGTGCTCGACCAGATCAGCGCGCTGAACACCACCACCGGCAACCTGATCGCCAGCACCAGCGAGATGCTGCGCGACCAGAGCACCGCCATCCACCAGCAGGCGGCCAGCAGCACCATCGACATTGCCAGGCTGCAGCAGGCATTCGCCAACATCTACCAGAGCATGGACGCCATCGCCGACTTCAAGACCAAGGCGCTGGGCTCGATGCAGACCACGGTGGACACGCTCAGCAGCGAACTGGCCAAATCGCGCAGCTACCTCGACCGGGTGCGCCGCCAGGAGGTGGCGCAGGCAGTGGGCAACGGCAGCAGCACCAACGAGGTCCGCTTGTGACCATCCGCCTGCCGGCCGCCTTCGCATGGGCCGTGCTGTTGACGGCCGTGCTGGGCCTTGCCGGCTGCGGCAAGAAGACCGAAGCGCCGGCGCAACCGGCAGCGTCTGCATCGGGCACGGCGTCTGCGCCCTTCAAGGTATTGGCCGGGTCCGAACTGCGTGACCTCGAGCCCACGCTGAAGGCGGCTGCCAGCGACGTGGGCGTCGATCTCCAGCTCAGCTATGCCGGCACGCTGGACATCGTCGAGCGGGTCAACGCCGGCGAAGCCTTCGACGCCATCCTGCCGGCCAACGGCGCCTACCCTGCCCTGGCGTTGACGGCCAAGCCGCTGGCGCGCGACAAGCTCTTCTACTCGCGCGTGGCGCTGGGCGTGAAGACGGCCAAGGCGCAGGCGCTGGGCTGGACGGCGCAGCCACCGAGCTGGGCCGAGATCGCCAGGGCGGCGGGCGCCGGGCAGTTGCGCTACGCGATGACCAACCCCACCACCAGCAACACCGGCATGAGCGCGCTGTTTGCGGTGGCCTCGGCGGCGGCCGGCAAGACAGAGGACCTGGAAGCGCAAGAGGTCGATGCCGGCGTGCTGAAGGCTTTTCTGTCAGGCCAGAAGCTCACCGCCGGCAGTTCGGGCTGGCTGGCGGAGGCCTTCGTCAAGGCGCCGGCCGAACTCGACGCGATGGTCAACTACGAGGCCGTGATCCTGCGTGCCAACGAGAAGCTGGGTGTGGCCGACCGCCTGACGCTGATCTATCCCAAGGACGGCGTGATCTCGGCCGACTACCCGCTGATGCTGCTGGCCGAGGCGCGCCGCGCCGAATACGCCCGGCTCGTCAACGCCCTCAAGGCACCCGACGTGCAGCGCCGGCTCAGCGCGACGGACTTCGTGCGCCCGGCGGTGGCCGACGTGCCGCTGGCCGCCGGGCTGCCCGCCACGCCGGTGGTGGAGTTGAGCTTTCCCAACCGCCTGGCAGTCGTCGATGCGGTGCTGGCCGCCTACCAGGGCGAATGGCGGCGGCCGGCGACGTCGATCTTCGTGCTGGACATCAGCGGCTCGATGAAAGGCGAGCGGCTGGAAGCGATGCGCGCCGCGCTGAAGATCCTGGCCGGCGCCGAAGCCAGCAGCGCCAGCGCGCGCTACACCCGCTTCCAGAGCCGGGAAAACGTGGTGTTGATCGCCTTCTCTGACAGCGTGGAGCCGCCGGTGCGGGTGCGCTTCAGCCCCGACGTGCTGGACGCCGCGCGCCGGCAGGTGCTGGACTACGCTGACGCGCTGCGGGTCAAGGGCGGCACCGGCATCTACAAGGCGCTGTTGCAGGCGCAGGCGCTGGCCGCCGATGAACGCAAGCGCGAGCCCGAGCGCTATGTCAGCGTGGTGCTGCTGACCGACGGCGAGAACACCACCGGGCCGGGCCTGGCGGGCTTCAAGTCGGAGATGGGCGCCGGCGCGCCGGCGCGGGTGTTTCCCATCCTGTTCGGCGAAGCCAGCAATGCAGAGATGACGGAGCTTGCGCAGTTTACCGGCGGCCGCGTGTTCGACGGCCGCAAGGCCGCGCTCAGCCTGGTGTTCAAGGACATCCGCGGCTACCAATGAAGCAGCAGCCATGAGTGAGGCGAGCGCAAACCGCCGGCCGCTGGCATTGCGGCTGATGCTGTTCGCCTACGGCAACGCCAACATCGCCGGCTGCGCCCTCGCGCTGGCCGGGCCGGCATTGCTGTTCGCCAACCTCATCGGCCCGGGCTGGCTCTTCATCACCGCCGGCTTGTACGGCGCGGGCTGGCTGCTCGGCCACAGCCTGGGCGGCGCGCCGGACATCGAACGCCGCATCGAGGACAGCCTGACGCTGGAGCAGACACTGGAACATCTGGACAGCCTGGTGGCCAGCGCCCAGCCGCACCTGACGCCGGAGATGCGCGGCCATCTCGACAGCGTGAAGACATCGGTGGCCGAAGTGCTGCCGCGCCTGGTGGGCGGCCGCAGCTTCGACGCCGACCTCTACACCGTGCGTGAAACCGTGCTGCGCTATCTCCCCGAGACGCTGGCCAACTACGTGGCGCTGCCGCCGGTCTTTCGCACCACGCATGCGCTGAAAGACGGCAAGACCGCGCGCCAGTTGCTGGCCGACCAACTGGCGCTGCTCGACGAGAAGATGCGCGAAATCGTCGCCAACGTGGCCGGCGCCGATGCGCAGGCGCTGCTGAGCAACGGCCGCTTCCTGGAAATGAAGTTCCGCCAGCCCGACTTTCTGGCGCGCTGATCGGCTGCCCGCATGCCATGGCCCGCACCATCATCGACATTCCTGCAGACCAGTTGCGCGAGGTCGATGCCTTGTGCCAATTGCTCGGCATCTCGCGCGCCGAGGCCGTGCGCCGGGCGCTGCGTGACTATGCGCAGCGCAACGGGCATGTGAAGGCCGACGCCTTCGGCCTGTGGAAGGCCGAGCCGCCCGCGTCCGGGCCGACGTCCGGGCCAGCACCGGTGACCGAGCCCGCGCCATGACCAGCGCACTCGTCGATACCGCCCTGCTGCTGGACTACCTGCAAGGCGACAGGCGCGCCCGCAAGGCGATGGACGCCTGCACGCACCGCTCGATCAGCGTGGTGACGTGGCTGGAGCTGATGGCGCAGTGCCCGCCCGCGAAAGTGGACGCGACGCGCGGCTTCCTGCGCACCTTCGAGCGGCTGTCTGTCAGCGAGGGCATCGCCGACGAAGCGCTGCGCCTGGTGCAGCGCAAGCCCGGGCTGCCGATGCAGCGCGCGCTGACCTGGGCCACGGCCACGGTGAACCAGCTTGCCTTCCTGACCTGCGACCCCGCGCATGTGGACGGCAAGCTCGACCGCGGCGTGCAGCTTGCCTACCGCGGCGGAGCGCCAAGCGTCTGAGCGTCTGCTACCACCCCAGCGGCCCGGCCCAGCCGCGGTAGAGCTTGGGCAGAGGCTGGGCATAGTCGCCCTGCTTGCTGGTGCGCAGGCCCAGGCCCACCAGCGCCTCGCAGAGTTTGACGGCAGCCGCCACGCCGTCGATCACCGGCACGCCCAGCCGCTGCTGCAGCGTGCCGCACAGGCCTGCCATGCCGGCACAGCCCAGCACGATGGCGCCGCTGCGGTCACGCGCCAGCGCCTCGCGGGCGCAGTCTTCGATCTGCGCCAGCACCGCGCTGCCGCCGTCTTCCAGCGCCAGCACCGGGATGTCGGTGCCGTGCACCCCGCGGCAGCGGCGCTCGAAGCCGTAGCGTTGCAGCAAGTGCTCGGCGATCACGCAGGTGCGCGTCAGCGTGGTGACCACGGAGAACCCGGTGGCCAGCATCGCCGCGACGTGGAACGCCGCCTCGGCACAGCCCAGCACCGGCGCTGAACAAGCCTCGCGCGCGGCGTCGAGCCCGGGGTCGCCGAAGCAGGCGATGACCACGGCGTCGGCGCTCTGCGAAGCCGGCTCGCGCAGTTGCTCCAGCACGCCGGCAGCGGCGAACACGTCGTCGTAGTGGCCCTCGATGGAAGCCGGGCCGAAGCTGGGCTGCACCGCGACGATCTCGGTGCCCGCAGCAGCCACGCTGCGTGCCGCGGAGGCGATGCCGTGTGTCATTGCCGGTGTGCTGTTGGGGTTGATGAGCAGCAGTTTCATGGTCGCTCTGGTGATCGTGGATGGTGCAGTTTGCATACAAAGCGTGCGCCGATGGTGCACAAGGTGGCGCCCGCGCCGGGCCAGCCGCCGCCGTGAGCCAGCCCGTGCAAGGAGCGCACCCGGCGTGACGGCGTTCGCCCCAAGGTCTGCCGGCCCGCCGCCGCACTGGCACACGGCTTGCGAGCGGGCTGGCGCATGAGCACCCGCACCGACCTGGAACTCGTCAACCTCGTCAAGCGCTACGGCGACGCGGTGGCCGTGGCCGGCATCGACCTCAAGATCGTCGCCGGCAGCTACTGCTGTCTGCTCGGGCCGTCGGGCTGCGGCAAGACCTCCACGCTGCGGATGATCGCCGGGCATGAAGAAGCCAGCAGCGGCGACATCGTCCTCGGTGGCCGCAACATCACCAACCTGCCGGCAGCGGCGCGCGGCACCGCGATGATGTTCCAGAGCTATGCGCTCTTTCCGCACCTGAGCGCACTGGACAACGTGGCCTTCAGCCTCAAGATGCGCGGCGTGGCCAAGCCGCAGCGCCAGCAGCAGGCTGCCGCGCTGCTGGAGCGTGTGTCGCTGGGCGCGCTGGCGCAGCGCAAGCCGGCCGAACTGTCCGGCGGCCAGCAGCAGCGCGTGGCACTGGCCCGCGCGCTGATCACCGAGCCCAAGGTGCTGCTGCTCGACGAGCCGCTCTCGGCACTGGACCCGTTTCTGCGCATCCGCATGCGGGCTGAACTGAAAGGCTGGCAGAAGCAGCTCGGCATGACCTTCGTCCATGTGACGCACTCGCAGGAAGAAGCCATGGCGCTGGCCGACCAGGTGGTGGTGATGAGCCAGGGCCGCATCGAGCAGGAAGGCTCGCCGCACGCGGTGTTCAACGCGCCGAAGAGCGAGTTCGTCGCGCGCTTCATGGGCGGGCACAACATCGTGCCGTCGTCACGCGGCCTGGTGGCCGTGCGCGCCGACAAGACGCACCTGAGCCGCGAGCCACTGCCCCCCGGCGACACCACGCTGCCGGCCACCGTGAAGGCCACCGAATACCAGGGCACCTACGTGCTGCTCACGCTGCACAGCGAGGCGGTGGCAGAGTTCAACGTGGTGCTGCCCGAAGCGCAGTTCGACGCCGCGCCCTGGCTGCCGGGCGACAGCGCCACCGCGCATTGGCAGCCCTGCGACATGCACGCGCTGGCCGCCTGAGCGTGTGCCTGTCTCTTTTCGTTTCGACCCCATCACACAGAGGAGAAAAGCCATGTCCGACAACCAACGCCGCACGCTGATCAAAGGCACCGCCGGCATCCTGGCCAGCGGCCTGTTCCCGGCCATCCATGCGCAGGACAAGCCGGTGCTGCGCTACCTGGGCACGGCGGTCAACCAGGACAAGGCGATTGCCGAGAAGTTCAAGGCCGACACCGGCATCAGCATCCAGTACGTGGCCGTCAACACCGACGAGGTGACCAAGCGCGCGGTGACCTCGCCGAACAGCTTCGACCTCATCGACACCGAGTACTTCTCGCTGAAGAAGATCGTGCCCACCGGCAACCTGAAGGGCATCGACACCAAGCGCATCAAGAACGCCGACAAGATCACCAGCCTGTTCACCACCGGCATGGTGGCCGGCAAGCCGGTGGGCGACCAGGGCACCGCGCCCAAGAAGGTGATCTACCTCGAAGGCGAAACCAGCAAGGTCTTCTCGAAGACGCCCACGCAGTACATGAGCCTGATCCCCACCGTCTATAACGCAGACACATTGGGCATCCGGCCCGACCTGATCAAGCGGCCCATCGAAAGCTGGGCCGAGCTGCTGAACCCCGAGTTCAAGGGCAAGGCGGCAATCCTCAACATCCCGTCCATCGGCATCATGGACGCGGCGATGGTGGTCGAGGCCAAGGGCTTGTACAAGTACCCCGACAAGGGGAACATGACCAAGAAAGAGATCGACCTGACGATCAAGACGCTGATCGAAGCCAAGAAGGCAGGCCAGTTCCGCAGCCTGTGGAAGGACTTCAACGAAAGCGTCAACCTGATGGCCTCTGGCGAAGTGGTCATCCAGTCGATGTGGAGCCCGGCGGTGACCGCCGTGCGCACCAAGGGCATCGCCTGCACCTTCCAGCCGCTGAAAGAGGGCTACCGCGCCTGGGCCGCCGGCTTCGGGCTGCCGGCCACGCTGAAGGGCCCCAAGCTCGACGCGGCCTACGAGTTCATCAACTGGTTCCTCGACGGCTGGGCCGGCGCCTACCTCAACCGCCAGGGCTACTACAGCGCCGTGCTGGAGACGGCCAAGGCCAAGATGGACGCCTACGAATGGGCCTACTGGATGGAAGGCAAGGCGGCCGAGAAGGACATCAAGAGCCCCACCGGCGACGTGCTGGCCAAGGTGGGCAGCAAGCGCGACGGTGGGTCCTATGAGCAGCGCATGGGCGGCATCGCGTGCTGGAACGCGCTGATGGACGAGAACACCTACATGGTGCAGAAGTGGAACGAGTTCGTCGCAGCGTGAATCCCCCCCGAAGCGCCTTCGGCGCTCCCCCCCAGGGGGGCGCCGCCAGCGGCCCGGCGAAGCCGGTTCCGCGGCGTCCGCTTGATGGTGGCCTGGCTGCGCCGGCCAGGGAGCGATCGGCTTGAAGGGCCATGTCTTGCGTGCCGGCCCGCCGGCCTGGCTGCAGGCGCTGCCTTTCGGTGCGGTGTTCCTGTTCTTCTTCATCGCGCCGCTGCTGCTGATCGGCGCGGTGAGCTTCTGGCCGACGAGTGACTACGCGCTGGAGCCCGGCTTCACCGGCCAGAACTACGTCTCGATCTTCGACGGCTGCGCCAATCTGGCCGAGCCCTGCACGACGCTGCGCACCTACGCATCGACGCTGCGTTTCAGCCTGCTGACCTGGTTCGTCTCGCTGCTACTGGGCTTCACGCTGGCCTACTTTCTGGCCTTCCATGTGCGCAGCCCGGGCATGCAGACGCTGCTCTTCGTGGTCTGCACGATCCCGTTCTGGACGAGCAACGTCATCCGCATGGTGTCGTGGGTGCCGCTGCTGGGGCGCAACGGCCTCGTCAACCAGGGGCTGCTGGGCATGGGCGTGATCCAGCAGCCGCTGGAGTGGCTGCTGTTCTCCGAGTTTTCGGTGGTGCTGGCCTTCGTCCACCTCTACACGATGTTCATGCTGGTGCCGATCTTCAATTCGATGATGCGCATCGACCGTTCCCTGCTGGAGGCGGCCGACGACTGCGGCGCGTCGGGCTGGCAGACGCTGTGGCAGGTGATCGTGCCTTTGTCGCGCACCGGCATCCTGATCGGCTCGATCTTCGTCATCACCATCGTGATGGGTGACTTCGTCACCGTCGGCGTGATGGGCGGGCAGCAGATCGCATCGGTGGGCAAGGTGATCCAGGTGCAGACCTCGTACCTGCAATTCCCGCTGGCCGCCGCCAATGCGGTGGTGCTGCTGGCCGTGGTGCTGCTGATCATCGTGGCGCTGACGCGGCTGGTGAACCTGCGCAAGGAGCTGTGATGAGCGATCGGCGCAGCCCGGGTTTCTGGCCTCTCGCAGCGGTGTTCGCGCTGTTCGTGCTGTTCCTCTACGGCCCCGTGATCACCATCTTCGTGCTCAGCTTCCAGGGGCCGGAAGGCGGCTTGACGCTGCCGATGCGCGGCCTGTCGCTGCACTGGTATGCCGAGCTGTGGAAGGGCCTGGGCGTGGTGGACATCGGCGCTGCGCTGCGCCGCTCATTCGCGTTGGGCGCGGTGGTGATGCTGCTGACGGTGCTGTTGTCCTTGTCGGCCGGGCTGGCCTTTCGCAAGCGGCTGGCCGGCGCCGACGCGCTGTTCTACGTCACCGTGGCCAGCCTCATCATGCCGTCCATCATCGTCTCGCTGGGCATCGGGCTGCAGTTCAGGCTCATCGACGGCGCTATCAAGTGGCTGTTGCAGGCGGTGGGGGCCGACGCCGCGCTGGAGGGCTTCACCACATCGCTGGGCCTGTTCACCTCGGGCCTGGGCGCGCACCTGACGTGGACGCTGCCCTTCGGCCTGCTCATCATGTTCGCGGTGTTCAACCGCTTCAACCCGGCCTACGAAGAAGCAGCGCGCGACCAGGGCGCCACGCCGTGGCAGAGCTTCCGCCATGTGGTGCTGCCTTTGATCGGGCCGTCCGTGGTGGGCATCGGCATGTTCGGCTTCACGCTGAGCTGGGACGAGATCGCCCGCTCGTCGCAGGCCATCGGCGAGCTGAACACCTTGCCGCTGGAGCTTCAGGGGCTGACGACCACCGTCACCACGCCGGCCATCTATGCGCTGGGCACGGTGACGACCGCCGTGTCGCTGCTGGTGGTGGCGCTGGCGCTGGCGGCGGCCTCGGCGCTGCGGCGGCGTGGCGGCAGGCGCAGCGCCTGAGCCGGGCGCGGCGGGCGGCGCGGTGCCCGCCGTCCGCCGCCGCCGCGTGGCGCGGGCGCCTGCAGAGCCGGCCACGCCGGCACCCACCGACCGCGTCTATGACGCCGTGTACGCCGCCGTGGTGGACCAGCGGCTGCCCCCCGGCACGCGGCTGCGAGAGGAAGAACTGGCGCAGGCCTTTGCGGTGTCGCGCACGGTGGTGCGCCAGGCGCTGCACAAGCTGGCGCAGGACGGCGTGATCACGCTGCGCCACAACCGCGGTGCCCAGGTGCCCGAGCCCACGCGGCGCGACGGCGAGCATGTCTTCGATGCGCGCCGGGTGGTCGAATGCGAAGTGGTGCGCCGCCTGGCCGGCAAACTGAGCGGAGCGCAGCTGACAGAACTGCGGCAGCTCGTCGCGGCCGAGGAGCGCGCCACGCGCTCGCAGAACAAGCAGGAGGCCATCCGCCTGTCGGGCCGCTTCCACCTGGAGCTGGCGCGGATGAGCGGCAACCCGATCTTCGTGCGGCTGCTGGAGGAACTGCTGCCGACCACGTCGCTCCTGATGGCGCTGTACAAGGCGCCCGGCGAGCCGATGTGCGTGGCACACAGCCACCGCAAGCTGCTGGCCGGGCTGGAGCGCAGCGCCACCGCAGGCGGTGCCGGCGCAGCCACCGAGATGCGCCGCCACCTGACCGAGATCGAGCACTCTTTGACGCAGGCAGTCGCGCCCGCCACGCCGGCCTTGCGCGACGTGTTCGCGGCCTACCGCGGATAAAGCCCATGCACGCGGCCGAAGAGCCGCGCCAGGCCGAACAGCGCGTCGATGTGCGGCGTGGGCTGGTCGAGCCGCCGCGCCAGTTCACAGACCACGCCGATGATGGCGTCCAGCTCGATGGCGCGGCCGGCCTCCACGTCCTGCAACATCGAGGTCTTGAAGGCGCCCAGCTTCGTGGTGATGGCGTGGCGGTCTTCCGGCTGTTGATCGACGGGGCAGCCGATGCGCGCGCCGATGGCCGCGGCTTCGCGCATCGCGGCGCTGCTGAACTCGCGCACCAGCGGGTCGGCCAGCACCAGGTCGGCGGTGGCGCCTGTGATCGCGGTGATGGGGTTGACCGTCATGTTTCCCCACAGCTTGAACCAGATGTCGCGCCGGATGTCAGCCGAGTGCGTGAGGTCGAAACCGGCGTGCGCCAGCAGGTCGGCCACCTGTTGCACCCGGGGGCTGCGGCCACCGCCTGCCTCGCCGATGATCAGCCCCTGGCCGAACTTGTGCTGCACGAAGCCCGGCCCGCTGGTCCAGGTGCTGACATGGACCACACAGCCGACGACGCTGCCGAACGGGATGGCCGCCGCCACGGCGCCGCCTGGATCGACGCTGTGCAGCGGCGCATCGCCCAGCGCCGCCACGCCATGGCCGAACCACCACGGCACGCCGTTCATCGCCGGCAGCACCAGCGTCTGCGGCCCCAGCAGCGGCGCCAGGCCGCGGGCCACCTCGGGCAGTGCCTGGCCCTTGACGGCAATGATCACCAGGTCTTGCACGCCCAGCGCTGCAGCGTTGTCTGTGGCGCGCGCCGCCGCCTGCAACAGCGCCCCGCCCTGCTGCGTGCGCCAGCCATGCTCGCGCAACGCAGCCAGCGTGGCGCCACGCGCCAGCACACTGAGATCGGCTTTGCCAGCCAGTGCCAGCCGCGTGCCGATGAACCCGCCGATGGCGCCGGCGCCGATGATGCAGACCTTCATGCCTTCAACTGTATCGGCAGTTGCCGCACGCGCTGCCCGGTGAGCGCGAACAAGGCATTGGTGACGGCCGGCGCGATGGGCGGCGTGCCGGGCTCGCCCACGCCGCCAGGCGGGTTGGCGCTGGGCACGATGTGGGTCTCGACGACCGGCATCTGCGCCATGCGCAGCATCTCGTGGTCGGGGAAGTTGGCCTGCTCCACGCGCCCGTTCTTCAGCGTGATGCGGCCGTACAAGGCTGCTGTCAGCCCGAAGACGATGGAGCCCTGCATCTGCGCCTCGACCGTGTCTGGGTTGACGACGGTGCCGCAGTCGAGCGCGCAGACCACGCGGTGCACGCGCGGCACGCCGCCTTCCACCGACACTTCGGCCACCTGCGCGACGATGGAGCCGAAGGACTCGTGCAGCGCGATGCCGCGTGCCCGCCCGGCCGGCAGCGGCTGGCCCCAGCCCGCCTTGCCGGCGGCCAGCTCCAGCACCGCCTTGTGGCGCGGCTGCGCGTCGAGCAAGGCAAGGCGGTAGGCGAACGGGTCCTGCCCGGCCGCATGCGCCAGCTCGTCGATGAAGCTTTCGGTGAAGAAGGCGTTGTAGGAATGCCCGACGCTGCGCCACGAGCCCACCGGCACCGGCGTCTTCGAGCGGATCTGCCGCACGCTGATGTTGGGCACCGCGTAGGGCAGCTCGAAGGCGCCTTCGATCTGGTTCTTGTCGGGCATGTCCATCGCCATTGCCGGCAGCAGCCGCTCTGTCGTGTTCAGCCCCACCGACGGCGCGGCCACGCGGTTCAGCCAGGCCAGCGGCCGGCCTTGCGCGTCCAGCGCAGCGCGGAAGCGGGCTACCGCGGCCGGCCGGTACATGTCGTGCTGCAAGTCTTCTTCCCGGCTCCACACCAGCTTGACCGGCAGGCCCTGCGTGCGCAGTGCGATGGCCACCGCCTGCTCCACCATGTCGAACTCCAGCCGCCGCCCGAAGCCGCCGCCCAGGTAGGGCACATGCACCGTGACCTTGTCGCCATCGACACCGGCCACCCGCGCCGCGCGCCAGCGCACGATGGACGGCACCTGTGTCGATGACCAGACCGTGACCGCCCCGTCCTTCACCTGCGCCACGCAGTTGATCGGCTCCATCGCGGCGTGCGCCAGAAAGGGCACTTCGTAGAGCGCCTCGATCCGTCGGGCTGCGCCTTGCAGCGCCTTGTCTGCATCGCCCACGCTGCGAAAACCCGAGCCGCTGCCGGCATCCACGTCGCGACGCAACTGTGCGCTGATGGCGGCCGAGTCGAGTGCCGCATTCGGGCCATCGTCGAAGTCGATCTTCACCAGCGCGATGGCCTGGCGCGCGCGCCAGTGGCTGTCGGCCACCAGCGCGATGCTGTTGTCACCGAGCTGGAACACGTCTTTCACGCCGCGAGCGGCTTTCGCCGCGCTGGCGTCGAACGACCTGACCGTGCCGCCGAACACCGGGCACTGGCGCACGGTGGCGTACAGCATGCCGGGCTGGCGCACGTCGATGCCGAAGACGGCCTTGCCGTTGACCTTGTCGGCCAGGTCGGTGCGCTGCATGGGCTTGCCGATCAGGCGGAAGTCCTTCGGCGCCTTCAACGGCACGTCGGCGGGCGGCTCCAATTGCGCGGCGGCCTGCGCCAGCTCGCCGAAGCCGGCCTTGCGCTGGCTGGCCGCATGCAGCACCACGCCTTGCGCAACGCTGCAGTCGGCGGCCTGCACGCCCCAGCGCTGCGCCGCCGCCTGCACGAGCATCGCGCGTGCGCTGGCACCGGCCAGGCGCATGGGCTCCCAGGCGTCGCGCACGCTGGACGAGCCGCCGGTGATCTGCAACGACAGCGTGTAGCCCAGGCGCTGCACCGCACTGCGCGCAAAGCGGGCGGTGGCGCTGTCGTCGTCGGGCAGGAAGGGCAGGATGTTGGTCAGCAGCGCCGCGTTGGCGTAGATCTGGGCGATGGGGGCGGTCTCTGTGCTGACGCTGGCCCAGTCGGCGTCCAGTTCCTCGGCCACCAGCATGGCCAGCGCGGTGTGCACGCCCTGCCCCATTTCGCTGCGCGGCACGGCGACGACCACCTTGCCGTCCGGCGTGAGCTTGACCCAGCCGTTCAGCGCCAGTTGCCCGCTGCTGGCGCCGAAGTCCTTGCCGCTGCCCAGCCTTGACGATGCAGACGGCGGCGTGCAGCCCACCAGCAAGCCGCCACCGGCAAGTGAACCCGCGATGATGAAGCGGCGGCGCTTCATGCCCGTGCCTCCAGCAGCGCGGGCGCCGACGCGCCGGCCAGCGCGCCGGCCGCGGCATGGATGCCGGCGCGCACGCGCTGGTAGGTGCCGCAGCGGCAGATGTTGGTGACGGCGGCGTCGATGTCGGCATCGCTCGGCCGCGGCTTGCCGCGCAGCAGCACAGCAGCGGCCATCAGCATGCCGCTCTGGCAGTAGCCGCATTGCGGCACCTGCTGCTGGATCCAGGCGGTCTGCAAGGCCTGCAGCACGGCGTCTGGCGGGCCTTCGATGGTGCGCACCGCCTTGCCTTCGACGGCGGCCACCGGCAGCACGCAGGAGCGCACGGCAGCGCCGTCCACCTCCACGGTGCAGGCGCCGCAGGCCGCGACGCCGCAGCCGAACTTGGTGCCGGTGAGGCCCAGCTCGTCGCGCAGCACCCACAGCAAGGGCATCGCGGGCTCGATGTCGAGTGCGTGCGCCTGCCCGTTGATCGTCAGCCTGGCCATGGTGGAAGGTGGGAAAGTCGAGGTGCGCGCATGCTAAGGTTCAAGCGCACTCGAAGGTCAAGCTGAAGATCGCACGATGAAGATCGGTGACATCGCGGCCCGCACCGGCATCGCGCCGTCTGCCATCCGCTTCTACGAGGCCAGCGGCTTGCTGCCCCGCCCCGGCCGCGGCGCCAATGGCTACCGCAGCTACAGCGACGGCGATGTAGAGCGGCTGCAGATGATCCAGATCGGCCAGCGGCTGGGCTTTTCGCTCGAAGCATTGCGCAACGTGATCGGCCCCGACACCGGCCTGGCACACGCGCTGGTGCGCGACCTGCTGGCGGCACGGCTGAAGGAAATCGACGCGATGCAGGCGCAACTGGCGGCGCAGCGCAACACGATTCTGGCGTTGCGCGAGCAGCTCGAAAGTGAATGGGCGGCGGGGCGTTGTCTCACGCTGGAAAGCGTGGCTGGCCTGCCGGCGGCATTGCGCAAGCGTGGGCAGCGGGCGGTCTAGTCAACAAAAAGCCTCTGTCCTGTGCGTACATCGAAGCGGTCGCCACGCCGACCCGCCTTCAGCGCCAGGGCCTCGGGACGGCCACCAGGCGTTCCAGCGGTCAGCCCGAACGATAGACCGCGGCAGCCGCCTTCAACCGCTGCCCGATCTTCTGCCGCAGCGCAGGCGGCGCAATCACTTCCACCTCGTCACCCTGGCGCAGCAAGTCCATCAGCAGCTCGGTGTCATCGACATACGGCAGCCTGAGTTCATAGCGGCCGTCGTCCAGCCAGCGGCCCTGCTGCTCGGCATGCCACTCTTCGCGGCTGATCCACTGCGCCGCCTGCGCCGCGAAGACCAGCGTCGCCCACTGCCGCGTGCCGCCGGCATAGATGCCGTAGCCGGCGTCCATCTCGGCCTGCACCTGGCGCGCGGCGATGTCGCGTGCGCGGGTCGGCAGCGGGCTGGCCTCTTCGATGGCGTCCAGAGCAAAGCGGCGCAGCCCGTCGGCGCTGTGGCACCAGGCGTCCAGGTACCAGGTGCTGCGGTAGTGCACCAGCCGCTGTGGCGAGACGTCGCGCTCGCTGACCGCGCCGCGCCCGCGGGTGAGGTAGCGCAGGTGCAGGCGGCGGCGTTGCAGCGTGCTTTCGGCCACCAGTTCGAAGAAGCGGCTGGGCACCGGGCGGCGCAGCGCGCTGACGATCTTCACGCGCTTGAGCAGCGCCTTGTTGCCCGCCGCATCACCGCCGGTGCCCAGCAACTGGTGGATGCGCTCCAGCAGTGGCTGCAAGTGGCGGCTCAGCGTGCCGTCGTCGTCCAGCCCGCTCAGCAACTGGTGCGCCATCAGCAGCGAGTACAGCTCGCGCTCGTCGAACCACAGGCCTGGCAGCTCGTGTTTGCCGTCGCGCGTGGCCTCGCTGAAACGGTAGCCGTTGTGTTCGCGGTCGTAGAGGATGGGCGCGCCCAGCCGGCTGCGCAGGTAGTCGAGGTCGCGCTTGAGCGTGGCGCGCGAGACTTCCAGCTCGGCCTGCAGTTGGACGAAGCTGACGCAGCCGCCGTGGCGGATCAGCCGCTCGATCTTGTACAGGCGCTCGGCGTTCGACACGCTGTCAGAACAGGCCGACGACGCGGCCGTCGTCGGTGAGGTCGATGACCTCGGCCGATGGCACCTTGGGCAGGCCGGGCATCGTCATGATGTCGCCGCAGACCATCACGACGAATTCCGCACCCGCGGCCAGCCGCACCTCGCGGATGTTCACCAGATGGCCGCTGGGCGCGCCGCGCTGCTGCGGGTCGGTCGAGAAGCTGTACTGCGTCTTCGCCACGCACACCGGGTAGTGGCCGTAGCCGCTGTCTTGCAGGGACTGGATCTGCGCCCGCACGTCGGCCGCTGCGCTGATGTCGGCCGCGCCATAGACCTGGGTGGCGATCTTCTTCATCTTGTCCCACAGCGGGTCTGCGTCTTCATAGACGAAGCGGAAAGTGGCCGGCTCGGCGCACTGCCGCACCACTTCATGCGCCAGGCCGACGGCACCGGCCCCGCCTTCGGCCCAGTGGCGGGCCAGGTGCAGCGGAACGCCCCACCCGGCCACACGCTCGCGCAGCAGGGTGTGCTCTGCCTCGGTGTCGGCGGTGAAGTGGTTGACGGCCACCACGCAGCGCAAGCCGTAGCGGCGGGTCACGTTCTCGACGTGGCGCTGCAGGTTGGCCAGGCCCTTGTCCAGCGCGGCCAGGTTCTCGCGGCCCAGTTCCGGCAACACTGCGCCGCCGTGATACTTGAGCGCCCGCACGGTGGCCACCAGCACGGCGGCGCTGGGCCGCAGCCCGGACTTGCGGCACTTGATATCGACGAACTTCTCGGCGCCCAGGTCGGCGCCGAAGCCGGCTTCGGTCACCACGTAGTCGGCCAGCTTCAGCGCGGTGCGCGTGGCCAGCACCGAGTTGCAGCCGTGCGCGATGTTGGCAAATGGCCCGCCGTGCAGGATGGCCGGGTTGTTCTCCAGCGTCTGCACGAGGTTGGGTTGCAGCGCGTCCTTCAGCAGCACCGTCATCGCGCCGTGCACCTTGAGGTCGCGCGCGCGCACCGGCTGCTTGTCGCGCGTCTGCGCGACGACGATGTTGCCCAGCCGCTGCTTCAGGTCCATCAGCGAGGTTGCCAGGCAGAAGATCGCCATCACCTCGCTGGCCACCACGATGTCGAAGCCGTCCTGCCGCGGGTAGCCATTGCCCGGGCCGCCCAGGCCGACGGTGATGTCGCGCAGTGCGCGGTCGTTCATGTCCATCACCCGCTTCCAGGTGATGCGGCGCACGTCGATGTTCAGCGCGTTGCCGTGGTGCACATGGTTGTCGATGGCCGCGGCCAGCAGGTTGTTGGCCAGCGCGATGGCGTTGAAGTCGCCGGTGAAATGGAGGTTGATGTCCTCCATCGGCACCACCTGCGCATGGCCGCCGCCGGCCGCGCCGCCCTTCATGCCGAACACGGGGCCCAGAGACGGCTCGCGCAGCGCGACGATGGCGCGCTTGCCGATGTGGTTGAGCGCGTCGCCCAGGCCCACGGTGGTGGTGGTCTTGCCTTCGCCGGCCGGCGTGGGGCTGATGGCGGTGACGAGGACCAGCTTGCCGTCGGGCCGCTGTTGCAAGCTGTCGATGTAGGCCAGCGACAGCTTGGCCTTGTGGTGGCCGTAGGGCACGAGGTGCTCGTCGGCAATGCCCAGGCGGTCCCGCGCGAGGTCGGTGATGCGCAGCAGGCGCGCCTCTTGGGCGATCTGGATGTCGCTCAGTGCCACGGCGGGCTCCCTTCAGTACAGCAAAGCGCGCATTGTGGCGGCGCGCCCGTGGCGCCGCGCCGCGGGCTTCTACCGTTGTGCCGGCGTTGCCGTCGCAGAGGACACCGCAGCCGCAGACACCGTGGCCGGGCCGGCGCCGCCGCCGAGCACGCGGTACAACTGCACCGCGTTCTGAAGCCGCAGCAGTTGCACCTGCACCACCGCCTGGCGCGCCGTGAGCGACGCGCGCTCTGCGTCCAGCCTGTCGAGCTGCGTGGCCACGCCGCCCTGGAACAGCAGTTCGGCCAGCGCCAGCCGCCGGGTCTCGGCTTTGGCCTGCGCACGCTGTGCATCGAGCTGCGCGCCCAGCGTGGCGCGGCCGGCCAGCGCGTCCGACACCTCGCGGAACGCGGTCTGGATCGCCCTCTCGTACTGCGCCACCGCAAGGTCGCGCAGCGCCTGCGCCGACGCCAGGTTGGCCCGGTTGCTGCCCGCGTCGAAGAGCGGCTGAAGCAACTGCGGCGCGAAGGTCCACGCGGTGTTGTCGAACAGGCCGGACAGTTGCGTGCTGGCAAAGCCTGCGCTGGCGGTCAGCGAGATGCGCGGGAAAAAGGCGGCACGCGCTGCACCGATGTTGGCGTTGGCGGCCAGCAGCGTCTGCTCGGCCTGGCGGATGTCGGGGCGTTGCAGCAGCACCTCGGACGGCACGCCGGCCGGCAGGTCGGCAAAGTTCAGCGTGTCCAGTTGGCCGGCCACCGGCAGGCTTTGCGGCAGCGGCTGGCCCAGCAGCAGCACCAGCGCATTGATGTCCTGGCTGCGCTGGCGCTGCAAGGCCACCAGCGTGACGCGGGCACTGGCCACCAGCGACTCGGCGCTGCGCAGGTCGGGCTCGCCGATGACGCCGCCCTCGAAGCGGATGCGCGTCAGCCGCAAGCCTTCTTCGCGCGAGACCAGCGTGCGCTGGGTGATGTCGAGCAGTTCGTCGTCTGCACGCACCGCCAGGTCGGCGTTCACGACGCCGGCGATCAGCGTGACCTGCGCCGCGCGCCGGCCTTCGTCGCTGGCGAGGTAGCGTGCCAGCGCGGCTTCGGACAGGCTGCGCACGCGGCCGAACAAGTCCAGCTCGAAGGCGCTGACGGTGAGGCCGGCGCTGTAGGTGCTGGCGATGCTGCCGTTGGCGCCGGGCAAACGGCTGCCGCTGATGCCCACGCCCACGGCGGGCAGCAGCGCCGCGCGCTGCACGCCGTAGAGCGCGCGCACCTGCTCTGCGTTGAGCACGGCGATGCGCAGGTCGCGGTTGTTCTGCAACGCGGTGTCCACCAGCGCGCGCAGCCGTGCGTCGGGCAGGAAGTCGGTCCACGGCAGATCGGGCGCAGCCGTGCCGCCGCTGGCCGCCGGGTCGGGCCAGGTGGCCGCAACAGGCGCGGCCGGCCGCTCGTAGGTGGGGATGAAGGAGCAGGCCGAGAGCAGCGCGGGGATGGCGAACAGTAGCCAGGCGCGATCCAGCGGACGCCGCCGATCCGGCTTTGCCGGGCCGCTGGGGGCGCCGTCTTGAGGGGCAGCGGCGAAGCCGCTTCGGGGGTGGGTCATCTCAGCGGTCCTCGAGCGGCTTGTTGATGTTGCTGTGGTCGGTCTCGCGCGCATCCATCCGGCGCTGGCGTTCGCTGCCCTTGAAGACCTTGCGCACCACCACGAAGAACACCGGCACGAAGAACACCGCCAGCAGCACGGCGGTGATCATGCCGCCCACCACGCCGGTGCCGATGGCGCGCTGGCTGGCCGAGCCAGCACCGGAGGCGAGGAACAGCGGCATCACGCCCAGGATGAAGGCCAGCGACGTCATCACGATGGGCCTGAAGCGCAGGTGCGCGGCCTCCAGCGCCGCTTCGACGGCGGTCTTGCCCTGGGCTTGCAGGTCTTTTGCGAACTCGATGATCAGGATCGCGTTCTTTGCCGACAAGCCGATGATGGTGATCAACCCGACCTGGAAATAGACGTCGTTGGCATAGCCGCGGAACAGCGTGGCCAGCACCACGCCCAGCACGCCCAGCGGCACCACCAGGATCACGGCGAACGGGATCGACCAGCTTTCGTACAAGGCGGCCAGGCACAGGAAGACGGCCAGGATCGCGAAGCCGTAGAGCACCAACGCCTGCGAGCCGGCCAGCTTCTCTTCGCGCGACTGCCCCGTCCACTCGAAGCCGAAGCCGGCCGGCAGCCGGGCGGCCAGGCGCTCCATCTCGTCCATCGCCGCGCCGGTGCTGTAGCCGGGCGCTGCACTGCCGCTGATGCGCATGGCCGGGTAGCCGTTGTAGCGCACCGTCTGCATCGGCCCGGTGATCCAGCGCGTGGTCGCAAAGGCGGACAGCGGCACCGGCCTGCCCTGGCCGTTGCTGGCGTTCAGCTCCAGCAGGTCTGAAGGCTGCATGCGCGTGGGCGCATCGGCCTGCACCACCACGCGCTGCAAGCGGCCCGCGTTCGGAAAGTCGTTGACATACGACGAGCCCAGCGCGGTGGACAGCGTGGCGTTGATCGCATCGAAGCCGACGCCTAGCGCGCTGGCCTTGTCGCGGTCGATGTCGATCTGCAGTTGCGGCGCGTCTTCCAGGCCCTCGGGCCGCACCTGCGTCAGCACCTTGCTCTGCGCGGCCATGCCGAGCAACTGGTTGCGGGTTGCGAGCAAGGCGTCGTGGCCGTTGCCGCCGCGGTCTTGCAGCCGGAAGGTGAAGCCGGACGCGGTGCCCAGCTCGGGAATCGGCGGCGGGCTGAGCGGGAAGATGAAGGCGTCACGCACCCCCATCAGCGCGCCGAACGCGCGGCCGGCCAGCGCCTGCGCCGAGTGCTCTGCACCGTGGCGCTCTGTCCAGTCTTTCAGCGTGACGAAGGCGAGTGCTGCGTTCTGGCCCTGGCCGGAGAAGCTGAAGCCCAGCACGCCCACCATGCCCTGCACCTCGGGCTGCTTGAGGATGAAGCCTTCCACCTGCTGCATCACCGCGCGCGTGCGCTCCTGCGTGGCGCCGGGCGGCAACTGCACGTTGACGATGATGTTGCCCTGGTCCTCGGCCGGCAGGAAGGAACTGGGCAGGCGCAGATAGACCAGCGCCACCACGCCGATGATGGCAGCGTAGATGATGAGGTAGCGCCCGGCCCGCCGCAGCATCGCGGCCACCCAGCTTTCATAGCCGTGGGCGGTGCGCTTGAAGAAGCGGTTGAACGCGCCGAAGAAGCCGCGCTTCTCGACATGGTGGCCCTTCTCGACCTGCTTGAGCAAGGTGGCGCACAGCGCCGGGGTGAGCGACAGCGCCATGAAGGCGGAGAAGCCGATGGACGACACCATCACGGCCGAGAACTGGCGGTAGATGTTGCCCACCGAGCCTGCAAAGAAGGCCAGCGGCACGAACACCGAGATCAGAACCACGGTCACGCCGATGATGGCGCCGGAGATCTGCCCCATCGCCTTGCGCGTGGCTTCGCGCGGCGGCAGGCCTTCCTCGCTCATGATGCGCTCGACGTTCTCGACCACCACGATGGCGTCGTCCACCACGATGCCGATCACGAGCACCATGCCGAACATCGTCAGCACGTTGATCGAGAAGCCGAGTGCCAGCAGCACGGCAAAGGTGCCCAGCAGCGCCACCGGCACCACGATGGTGGGGATGATGGTGTAGCGGATGTTCTGCAAGAACAGGTACATCACCAGGAACACCAGCACCACCGCCTCGACGAGGGTCTCGGCCACCTGGGAGATGGAGATCTTGACGAAGCGCGAGCTGTCGTAGGGGATGCTGTAGGTGACGCCCTGCGGGAAGTAGCGCTGAAGCTCGTCCATCCTGGCGCGCACGGCCTTGGCGGTGCCCAGCGCGTTGCCGGTGGGCGAAAGCTGCACGCCCACGCCGGTGGCCGGCACGCCGTTCAGCCGGGCCGACGTGGCATAGCTCTGCGCGCCCAGCTCGATGCGGGCGACGTCTTTCAGGCGCACGGTCGAGCCGTCGGGGTTGGCGCGCAGCACCACGTTGCCGAACTGCTCCACGTTGGCGAGCTGGCCGCTCACCACCACGGTGGCCGCGACGCCCTGGCCGGCGATGTTGGGCAGGTCGCCGATGGTGCCCGACGCCACCTGCGCGTTCTGCGCCCGCACGGCGTTCACCACGTCAGCGCTGGACAGGCTGTAGCCCAGCAGCTTGGCGGGGTCGATCCAGATGCGCATCGCGCGCTCGGTGCCGAAGAGCTGGGCCTGGCCGACGCCGGCCACACGCTGGATCTCGGGCAGCACGTTGCGCGAGGCATAGTCGCCCAGCGCGACCGGGTCGATGGCGGGGTTGCTGGACGAGAGGATGGCGAAGAGCAGGAAGTTGGCGCGTGACTTGTCCACCCGCACGCCCTGCTGCGTGACGGCCGCCGGCAGCCGCGGCGTGGCGCGGCCCAGACGGTTCTGCACCTCCACCTGCGCCAGGTCGGCATTGGTGCCGGGCTCGAAGCTGAGCGTGATGTTGCCGCTGCCGTCGGCCTGCGCGACCGACTCGATGTAGATCAACCCCGGCGCGCCGTTCATCTCGCGCTCGATGACCGACAGCACGCTGTCTTCCAGGGTCTGCGCCGACGCGCCCGGGTAGGCCGCGGTGATCACGATGGACGGCGGGGCCACCGGCGGGTACTGCGAAATCGGTAACTGCGTGATGGCGACGCCGCCCATCACCAGCACGAACAGCGCGATCACCCACGCGAAGATGGGGCGGTCGATGAAGAAGCGGGCCATTGGGCGCTCCGATCAGCGGCTGGCAGCCGGGGTGGCGGCTGCGGCGGGCGCCGACGGCGCACCCGACGCACCCGACGCACCCGACGCCGGCGGCAGCGGCGACCAGGGCACCGGCGTCACCGGGGCACCGGGTGCTGCCATCTTCTGGAAGCCATCGACGATGACCTTGTCGCCCGCATTCAGCCCACCAGTGATGACCCATTGGCCGTTCTGCGAATTGCCCACCTTCACCTGCCGCGGGCCGGGCTTGTTGCCTTCGCCCACCACCAGCACCGTGTCGCCCTGGCTGGAGCGCGTCACCGCCTGCTGCGGCAGCAGGATGGCCGACGGCAGCTCGGCCTGCGATAGCCGCACGCGCACGTACTGGCCGGGCAGCAGCAGGCCGTCGGGGTTGGGCACCTCGGCGCGCAGCGTGATCTGGCCGGACGTGGCGTCCACCGTCAGGTCACTGAACAGCAGCTGGCCGGTGCGCGGCAGCTCGCTGCCGTCTTCCAGCACCACCCGCACCGCGAGTGCATCGCCGCCGGCCTTGTCGGGCCGGCGCAACTGGTTGGCGGCCATCGCCTTGCGCAGCCGCAGCACATCGGCGCTGGACTGCGTGAAGTTGACATAGACGGTGCTGGTCTGCTGCACCTGGGCCAACTGCGTGGCCTCGCTGGCGCTGACCAGCGCGCCCTCGGTGACCAGCGCGCGGCCGATGATGCCGGCGATGGGCGCAGTGACCTGCGTGTAGCCGAGGTTGATGCGCGCCGTCTGCACACCGGCGCGGCCGGCGGCAACGTCGGCTTCCGATGCCTTTTGCGCCGCGGCTGCGTTCACGTAGTCCTGCTGGCTGATGGCGCGTGCCTCGGCCAGCGGGCGGTAGCGGTCGGCCGTGGCGGTGTTCTGCGCCAGCGTCGCCTGCGATCGCGCCAGCGTTGCGATGGCGCTGTCCAGCGCGGCCTGGTAGGGCGCGGGGTCGATCTGGAACAGCAACTCCCCCGCCTTGACCTGGCTGCCCTCGCGGAACAGGCGCTTGAGCACGATGCCGCTCGCCCGCGCCCGCACGTGCGCCACGCGCACGGCCTCCACGCGGCCGGGCAGCTCGGTCTGCAAAGCGACGGCGCGCGGCTCGACGGTGATCACGCCCACCTGCGGCGGTGGCGGCGTGCCGCCGCCCGGCCCGCCGGGGGCTGCTGCGCCAGGCGCGGCATCCTTGCCGCCACAGGCAGCCAGCACGGTGAGCGCCAGCGCCGCCAGGGCTGCGGCGGCGGGCAGGAAAGCGGTGCGTTCGAACAGGGCGCGTGGCATCACGGGGGCAACCTCGGCGGCGGTGGAAGTGGTGTCGGAGTGGGGCGGCAAAAAGCGGTCCGGCTCCGCACAAACACGGAGTGCGGAGCCGGCAGGGCGGCAGTATATACATACAGTCTAGAATGTATGTTTCCGGACTGCTTCCGCTCTTCTGCCTCGTCTCACCTGCCTCATCTGCCCTGCTTCTGCCCTGCTTCTCCCCGGCTTCTCCCCTGCTTCTGCCTCCGCTGTTTCCGCCCGTTCATCTGTCAACGACATGGTACGCAAGACCAAACAAGAGGCGCTGGCCACCCGCAGCAGCCTGATCGATGCCGCCGAGCGCCTGTTCCACGCCCATGGCGTGTCGGGCACCTCGCTTCAGGACATCGCGCAGGCGGCCGGTGTCACGCGCGGCGCCATCTACTGGCACTTCAAGGACAAGGGCGCGCTGTTCAACGCGATGATGGAGCGCGTGTGCCTGCCGATGGAGGAGTCGGCAGCGCTGATCGGCGAAGCCGGCGGCGCGGCGCCGATGAAGGCGCTGCGCAAGCAGGTGATGGGCATTCTGGCGCGGGTGGCGGGAGACGAGCAGGTGCAGCGGGTCTTCGACATCGCCACCCACAAGGTGGAGTACGTGGACGAACTCAGCGCCGTGCGCGAGCGCCATCTGGTGGCGCGCTTCGACCACATGGCGATGCTCGAACGCTCGCTGCGCGCGGCGCAGAAGAGCGGCGAGATCCGGCCGTCGCCGCCGGCTGCGCACATCGCCATCGGCTTGCACTCGCTCATCGACGGGCTGATCCAGAACTGGATCCTCGACCGCGATGCCTTCGACCTGCTGGCCGTGGGCGGGCAGGCGGTGGACGTGCACTTGGCCGGCCTCGCCGGCCTGGCCGGCCTGGCCGCCTGACGGGGCCTTGGGCGAAGCCTGACAATCGCGCGGTGGACTACCCCAAATACGACCCCGGGATCGACACGCCGCCGCTGAGCGACGCCGAACTGGACGCGCTGGACGCCTTGCTTCAGGCGCTGCCCGGTGACAACGCGATGAACGTGGAAAGCCTGGACGGCTACCTCACCGCGCTGCTGGTGGGCCCGCCGCTGCTGCGCACGCTGCCCACGGCCGGCTGGCTGCCGGTGGTGTGGGGCGGGGACGGCAGCGGTGGCGGCGCAGCCCCGTTCGCAAGCCAGAAGCAGCGCAAGCGCACCGCGTTGCTGGTGCTGCGCCACCTGCATGCCATCGACCTGCAATTGCGCACCGCGCCAGAGCGCTGGGAGCCGGTGTTCAGCGTCGCCGAGACGGCCGACGGCGAGCTGGCCGACGCAGAGGAATGGTGCATCGGCTTCCTGCAGGCCGTGGCGCTGGACAGCGATGCCTGGGCGCCCTTGTTCGACGACGCGGTGCTGGGCCCGGCACTTGTGCCGCTGGCCGTGCTGGGCGCCGACGAAAGCGGCTTGAGCGCGGCCGACCTGGCCCGCCTGGCCGACCCCGCCGAGCGCGACGCCCTCAGCCGCGCCGCCGCCGACGCGGTGCTGCTGTTGCAGGCCAGGCGCGCAGGCTGACGCGCGGCCCACGCCCTGCGTGACGCCTCAGCGGGAAGCAGTCTCCACCAGCACAGGCTTGTCGCGGTACAGCGCAGGGAAGACGCGCTTCAGCTCTTCGACCTTGGGCAGGTCGTTGATCATGATGTAGGGCTGCTGCGGATGCAGCGTGAGGTAGTTCTGATGGTAGCCCTCGGCGGCATAGAAGCCGCTGTAGGCCTCGACGCGGGTGGCGATGGGCTTGCCGAACAGCCTGGCCTTGTCGAGTTGCACCACATAGGCCTGCGCCACCTGCTTCTGCGCGTCGTCCAACGGGAACACCGCAGAGCGGTACTGCGTGCCGGAATCCGGACCCTGGCGATTGAGCTGGGTGGGATCGTGTGCGACCGAAAAGAAGATCTGCAACAGCTTGCCGTAGGAGATCTGCGCCGGGTCGTAGCGCACCTGCACGGCTTCCGCGTGGCCGGTGTCGCCGCGGCCCACGCGCTCGTATTGCGCCGTGTCCTGCTTGCCGCCGGCGTAGCCCGACACCGCCTGGCTGACACCCCGCACATGCTGGAACACGCCCTGCACGCCCCAGAAGCAGCCTCCCGCAAAGACGGCTGTGGCGCTGCCTGCCGCGGCGGCCGGCACATCGGCCGCGGGGGGCGGCAGCACCACGGCCACTTCGGACGAGAGCGCAGGCAGGCGCCACAGCAGCAGCCCGCACACCGCCAGCACACAGGCAGCCTTCAAGGCAGGCCGGCCGCGCTGGTCAGGCAGCGCGCTGCTCTGGCTGGTGCGGCACGTTGGGAGCTTGTCCATTCGAATCTCCGGCAGATGGGACGATGCAACAGTGGTCGTCCGCGGCCCGGCGATTCTTACGCTCTTCGCAGCGGCGCTGCCACGTCAAGGGCATTGCCGATGGCATGGCTCATCGCCCGGCCGCGGCTCCGGCGCCGCCTTGGTCGCCTGCGTCGCCCTTGTGCAAGAGCAGCCTCACCAGCACCGCGGAATCAGCGCGGGCGCTGAGCGCGTGCCGCTGCTGCGCCGGCAAGACGACAAGTTGTCCCGGCCCGAGCCGGCGGGTGCCGCCCGGCATCTGCACCTCGACATCGCCTTCGATGCAGTGGATGCTGCATTCTTGGTCCACGTGGTGCTCGGGCTGGTCGCTGTGCAGCGGCAGCACCAGGTGCAGCAGTTGAAGCCGCTCGGTCTTCAGCAGGCTGGTGCTGACGGCGCCGCGCAGCGCGGCGCCGAGCGGGGCGATGGCTATCACGTCGAGCGGCTGGGCATGGGGCAAGGCCATGGGGGTCTCCCGTGAGGTGTCGCACAACGGCGGCATACGGGATGCCTGACGCGCCACGGCGGCTGCGAAAAGCAGAACAGGCCCGTGACGGGCCTGTTGTCATAGTGCGCTGGCGGAGTCGAAGGGATTCGAACCCTTGATGCAGGTTTTGCCCACATACTCCCTTAGCAGGGGAGCACCTTCGGCCACTCGGTCACGACTCCGGCGAAGACGCAGCATTCTAGCCGCATCGCCGAGGTGGCTTCTTCAGGCCGACGCTTCAGGCTGGTCCAGGTCGAAGGCCTTGTGCAGCGCGCGCACCGCCAGCTCCATGTACTTCTCGTCGATCACCACGCTGGTCTTGATCTCGCTGGTGCTGATCATCTGGATGTTGATGCCTTCCTCGCTCAGCGTGCGGAACATCCGGCTGGCAACGCCCACATGGCTGCGCATGCCGATGCCGACGATGCTGACCTTGCAGATCTTGGCGTCGCCCAGCACCTGCGCTGCGCCGGTGGCGGGCGCCACCTTGTTGGTCAGCAGGTCCAGCGTCTTGGCGTAGTCGTTGCGGTGCACGGTGAACGAGAAGTCGGTCTTGCCGTCGTGCGAGACGTTCTGGATGATGACGTCGATGTCGATGTTGGCATCGGCCACCGGGCCGAGGATCTGGTACGCGATGCCCGGCTTGTCGGGCACGCCCATCACGGTGATCTTGGCTTCGTCGCGGTTGAACGCGATGCCCGACACGACGGCTTGTTCCATCTTCTCGTCTTCCTCGAAAGTGATCAGGGTGCCCGATCGGGCTTCTTCGTCGATGGCGATGTCCCAGGGCGTGAAGCTCGACAGCACGCGCAGCGGCACGCGGTACTTGCCGGCAAACTCCACCGAGCGGATCTGCAACACCTTGGAGCCCAGGCTGGCCATCTCCAGCATCTCTTCGAAGCTGATGGTGTTCAGCCGCCGCGCCTCGGGGACGATGCGCGGGTCGGTCGTATAGACGCCGTCCACGTCGGTGTAGATCAGGCACTCGTCGGCCTGCATCGCGGCGGCGATGGCCACCGCCGAGGTGTCGCTGCCGCCGCGGCCCAGCGTGGTGATGTTGCCCAGGCTGTCGATGCCCTGGAAGCCGGTGATGACGACCACCTTGCCGGCCGCCAGGTCGGCACGCACGCGGGTGTCGTCGATGCTTTCGATGCGCGCCTTGGTGTACGACGAATCGGTGGCCACCGGCACCTGCCAGCCGCCATAGCTGACGGCCTGCACGCCCTGCGCCTGCAGCGCCAGCGCCAGCAGGCCGACCGAGACCTGCTCGCCGGTGGCCGCGATGGCGTCGAGTTCGCGCTCGGCCGCAGCCGTCATCGGTGACGGCGACAACTCCCTGGCCAGGCCGAGCAAGCGGTTAGTCTCGCCGCTCATCGCCGACGGCACCACCACCATCTGGTGGCCGGCGCGCTGCCACTTGGCCACGCGCAGCGCCACGCTGCGGATGCGTTCGGTCGAGCCCATCGAAGTGCCGCCGTACTTGTGAACGATCAATGCCATGGCCTGCGCAAAAACGAGCGAAAACCGGTGAGTCTAGCCGGGCTCCGACGGCAGCCAGCGCAGACCGAGCTGTGTCTCGCCGGCTGCCGCGACGCAGCGCGCATCGACGCCCAGCCCCGGCACGAAGAGCAGCGTGGCACCGTCGAAGACCAGTGGCCCGCCACGGTCCCAGGGCGCGACGCCCAGCGCCTGGTACTGCTTCTTCAGGCTGCGCGCCATGCTGCGCGGGCCGAGCTGGAACTGCTCGGCGCCTTCACGGGGGCGCAGCAGCGCGCGGCGCAGGCGGCTGCTCGACAGGCCGCCGCTGGCCACCGGCTCCACCAGCAGGCTGCCGCCCCAGCCCGCAAGGCGGTGCTGGCCGGGCTGGCTGAGGTCCAGCGCCAGCGGCTGGCCGGCTGGCTCCCGCGCGGGCGCTGGCGCCGCCATCGCGGCACGGCAAAGCTGCCCTGCATGCAGGCGCAATTCCCCGTTCGGCACCGGCCAGCGGCCCGAGCGCAGGCGCGGCAGTTCCAGCAGCAGCCGCTGCACCAGCGACTCCGGGCCGCCCAGCCAGCAGCGCAGCAGATTGCCGCGCCGCGCGGCGCTCAGGCACAGCCAGGCATCGGTCTGCAAGGCGCCGCCGACGACGGCCGTCCGCATGTCTGCGGCCGCCAGTTCGGCCAGGCAGGCAGCCGCCTCTGCCGAGCGCAGCGCGGCGGCCTGCAAGCCCGCTTCTGCATCCGGAAAGGCGGCCAGCAGCGCCGGCCACAGCGCGCTGCGCAGTCGGTTGCGGGCGTGGCGCGGGTCGTGGTTGCTGGGGTCATCGACGTGGCGCAGCCGGTGCCGGCGCAGGTAGCTGTCGATGTGGTCGCGCGGCTGGCCCAGCCAGGGCCGGGCCCAGGTGATGCCGCCGCGCAGCGCGCTGCCCGGCATCGCCGCCAGACCCGCCGGCCCGCCGCCGCGCAATGCCTGCAGCAGCAGCGTCTCGGCCTGGTCGCGCCGGTGGTGGGCCAGCAGCACCAGGCTGCAGCCGGCGGCTCGCGCCATCTCGGCCAATGCGATGTAGCGCCCGTTGCGGGCCCACGCTTCGACGCTGTCGCCGGCGCCGGGCGTGCCGGCCAGGCGCCGCGCGTGGAAGTGCAGCGGCAGCCCGCGCGCGGCCCAGCGGCGGCATTGCGCCCGCAGATGTGCCAGCCAGTCGTCTGCCTCGGGTTGCAGGCCGTGGTGCACATGCAGCGCATGCACCACCACACCCAGCCCAGCGGCTGCATGCGCTGTGGCGTGCAGCAAGGCTGTGGAGTCCCGGCCGCCGCTGACGGCAACCGCGACGGCGTTCACCGTGCTGCCAGCGGCCCCGCCATCAACGCTCCTTGGTGTCGCTGAAGCGGCCGTAGGACTGCAGCCGCTCGTAGCGGCGCTGCAGCAATTCCTTGGGCTTGAGGTCGATCACCTGGCGCAGCGCGTCGTTGAGAGCGCGCTTCAGGTGCGCCGCCATCCATTTGGTGTCGCGGTGCGCACCACCGACCGGCTCGTTGACGATCTTGTCGATCACGCCCAGCGCCTTTAGGCGGTGCGCGGTGATGCCCAGCGCCTCGGCAGCGTCGGAAGCGCGCTCGGCCGTCTTCCACAAGATGGACGCGCAGCCCTCTGGCGAGATGACCGAATAGACCGAGAACTGGAGCATCAGGACCTGGTCGCCGACGCTGATGGCCAAGGCGCCGCCGGAGCCGCCTTCACCGATGATGGTGGTGATGATGGGCACCTCGAGCTGCGCCATCTCGAAGATGTTGCGGCCGATGGCTTCCGACTGCCCGCGTTCTTCGGCGCCGATGCCGGGGTAGGCGCCGGGCGTATCGACGAAGGTGAAGACGGGAAGGCCGAACTTCTCTGCCACCTTCATCAGGCGCAGCGCCTTGCGGTAGCCCTCGGGCCGCGACATGCCGAAGTTGCGCTGCGTGCGCTCCTTGGTGTCGCGCCCCTTCTGGTGGCCCAGCACCATGCAGGCGTTGCCGTTGAAGCGTGCTAGGCCGCCGACGATGGACAGGTCATCTGCGAAGTGGCGGTCGCCGTGCAGTTCCTGGAAGTCGGTGAAGATTTCGGTCACGTAGTCCAGCGTGTAGGGCCGCTGCGGGTGGCGCGCGATCTGCGTCACCTGCCAGGGCGACAGGCTGGAATAGATGTCTTTCGTGAGCTGCTGGCTCTTGCCGGCAAGGCGTTCGATCTCGTCGGAGATATCGACGGCCGACTCGTTCTGCACGTAGCGCAGCTCGTCGAGCTTGCCCTCCAGCTCTGCGATCGGTTGTTCGAATTCCAGGAAGTGACGTTTCGACATCAGTACTCCACGGGCAGCGGGTCGAGGCTGCGCCAAATATACCAAGTGGCCACCGAGCGGAACGGCGCCCACGCCTCACCCAGCTCGCGTGCTTCGGCGCGCGACACCGGCTCGCCGCTGAAGTAGTTGACGCTGATGCCCTTGAGAAGGCCCAGGTCGTCGAGCGGCAGCACGTTGGGGCGCATCAGGTGGAAGATCAGGAACATCTCGGCCGTCCAGCGGCCGATGCCGCGGATGGCCACCAGCTCGGTGATGATGGCTTCGTCGTCCATCTGCTGCCACTGCGTGACGTGCACCGTGCCGTCGCTGAAGTGGCGCGCCAGGTCCAGCAGGTATTCTGTCTTGCGGCCCGAGAGGCCGGACGCTCGCATCGTTTCGACAGCCAGTGCCTGCACCGCATGCGGCGGCAGATGCGTGGCCGGGCCGCCGCAGGCCAGCGCAAAGCGGTTCCACACCGATTGCGCGGCCTTGACCGAAATCTGCTGGCCCACGATGGAGCGGGCCAGCGTGGTGAAGGCGTCGCCGCGGCTTTGCAGGCGCGCCTCGCCGAAGCGCGGGATCAGCTTCTTCATCACGCGGTCGCGGCGCGACAGGTGCTTGCAGGCGTCGTCCCAGTAGCCGGGTGTGACAGCGGGCGCCGACGGGGTTGGCTCCGGCAGCGGCGTCTGGGCCGGCGGCGCGCTGCCGCCGGTGGAACTGGCGCGCGGCATCGTCAGGCCTTGACCCAGGTCGTGCCTTGGGGCGAGTCTTGCAGCAGCACGCCGCGCTCGGCCAGTGCCTGGCGGATGCGGTCGGCCTCGGCGTAGTCCCGTGCCTGCTTGGCCGCAACGCGCGCGGCAATCTGCTGCTGGATGCTGGCGTCGTCGAGGCCGGCGCCGCCTTGCAGATGGTCGCGCGGCGGCTGTTGCAGGATGCCGAGCACGCCGCCCAGCGCCTTCAGCAGCGCAGCGGCCGCAGTGTCCTTGTTGCGGTTGGCGTCGCCGGCCAGTTCGAACAACACGGCCAGTGCGCCCGGCGTGTTGAAGTCGTCATCCATCGCTGCCTTGAAGGCGGCGGCGCGCGGCTCGGCCCAGTCGATGGCGGAGTGCGCGCCCGGCGGCACCGCGTCCGGTGCCGTGGCCAGAGCCGTATAAAGCCGCCGCAGCGCAGTGCGCGCTTCTTCAAGCAACACGTCGGCAAAATTGAACGGGCTGCGGTAGTGGGTGCGCAGCATGAAGAAGCGGATGGTCTCGCCGTCGAACTTGCGCAGCACGTCGGCGATGGTGAAGAAGTTGCCGAGCGACTTCGACATCTTGGTGTCATCGACGTTCAAAAAACCGTTGTGCAGCCAGGTGTTGACGAAGGGGTGGCCCAAAGCGCCTTCGCTCTGCGCGATCTCGTTCTCGTGGTGCGGGAAGGTCAGGTCCATGCCGCCGCCGTGGATGTCGAAGCGTTCGCCCAGCAGGGCGCAGCTCATCGCAGAGCACTCGATATGCCAGCCCGGGCGGCCGGCGCCGTATTTGCTGGGCCAGATGGCGTCGGCCGGTTCGTCGGGCTTGGCGGACTTCCACAGCACGAAGTCGAGCGGGTCTTGCTTGTCGCCGAGCACCGCCACGCGTTCGCCGGCACGCAATTCGTCGAGCGACTTGCCGGACAGCTTGCCGTAGCCGGGAAACCGCCGTACCGCGAAATTGACGTCACCGCCGCCAGCCTGGTAGGCCAGGCCTTTGTCATGCAGCCGCTCGATGATGCCCAGCATCTGCGGCACGTAGTCGGTGGCACGCGGCTCGGCGGTGGGCGGCTCCAGGCCGAGCGCAGCGAAGTCGCGGTGCATCGCGCCGATCATTTCGTCGGTCAGCGCGCGGATGCCGATGCCGCGCTCGAGTGCGCGCTTGATGATCTTGTCCTCGATGTCGGTCACGTTGCGCACGTAGGTGACGCGGTAACCGCTGGCGCGCAGCCAGCGATAGACCACGTCGAACGCCATGTTCATGCGCGCGTGGCCCATGTGGCAGAGGTCATACACAGTGATGCCGCAGACGTACATGCGCACGTGGCCGGGCTCGATGGGCTCGAAGGCTTCGAGTCGGCGCGTCAGGGTGTTGTACAGGCGTAGCGGCATCAGGCTTCTTCGGGGGGCGCGCCGATAGAATCGACCAGTATAGCGGGCTGCATTTCGCGGCCGGCCGCCAGTTTTCACCTCCACGCAATGCCGTTTCGCCTGCTCGTCACGATGCTGCTGTTGCTGGCCGCAAGCGCCCGTGCCGACGAGGCAGGCGCGGTTCAGCGCCTACTGCGCAGCGGTGACCTGCCCGCCGCGCTGCAGCGCGCAGACCGCGCCGTGGCGGCCAGCCCGCAGGACGCCCGATTGCGCTTCCTGCGCGGCGTGGTGCTCAGCGACATGCAGCGCGACGCAGACGCGATGGCCGCGTTCCAGGCGCTGGCGCAAGACTTCCCGGAACTGCCCGAGCCCTACAACAACATCGCGCTGTTGCACGCGCGCGCGGGCCGTCTGCCCGAGGCGCGCAGCGCGCTCGAGACCGCGCTGCGCAACAACCCGGACGACGTGATTGCACGCCAGAACCTGGGCGACATTTACCTCCGGCTTGCCGTGCAGGCCTGGGAGCAGGTGGCCGCGGTGGCGCCCGGTGAGTTGGGCGTGCAGCGCAAGCTTCAGTTGGCGCGCGACCTGATCGCCCAGCTACGCTGAGGGCCGCGCCGGCACGGCTAGACTGCGGCCCTCGATTTGCAAGCCCATTGAAAGACCGTCCGTGAAAAGAACCCTCTCCTTGCTGGCAGCCGTGCTGCTGCTGGCCGCGCAGTTGCCGGTGTGGGCGCAGAAGGTGCGCCTGGCCACCAGCGCGGGCGACATCGTGCTCGAACTCGATGCCGAGAAGGCGCCGAAGACCGCCGCCAACTTCGTGCAGTACGTCAAGGCCGGCCACTACGACGGCACCATCTTCCACCGCGTGATCGAGACCTTCATGGTGCAGGGCGGCGGCATGAAGGCCGACATGAGCGAGAAGCCGACGCGGCCGCCCATCGCGCTGGAAAGCCGCAGCGGCCTGTCCAACGTGCGCGGCAGCGTTGCGATGGCGCGCACAGGCAACCCCGATTCGGCCACCGCGCAGTTCTTCATCAACGTGGTCGATAACGCCTTCCTCGACCAGCCCAACGCGCGTGACGGCAACGGCTACGCGGTGTTCGGCAAGGTGGTCGAAGGCATGGACGTGGTTGACAAGATCAAGGCTGTGCCGGTCGGCTCGACCGGCCCCCACCAGAACGTGCCTGTCACGCCCGTTCTGATCCGCAAGGCTTCTCTGGAGAAATGACATGGGCAAGAACGTGCAACTGGAAACATCGGCCGGCACCATCCGCGTCGAACTCGACGACGACAAGGCGCCGGTCTCGGCAGCCAACTTCCTGGCCTATGTGAAGGCCGGTCACTACGACGGCACGGTGTTTCACCGGGTGATCAAGGGCTTCATGGTGCAGGGCGGCGGCTTCGAGCCCGGCATGAAGCAAAAGGGCGTGGGCACACCCATCGCCAACGAAGCCAAGAACGGCCTGAAGAACGCCCACTACACGCTGGCGATGGCCCGCACGTCGGACCCGCATTCCGCCACGGCGCAGTTCTTCATCAACACCAGCGACAACACCTTCCTCGACAACGACCGCTCGCAGGACGGCTGGGGCTATGCCGTCTTCGGCAAGGTGGTGGAAGGCAAGGACGTGGTGGACAGCATCGAGAAGGTGCGCACCGGCCGCAAGGGCTTCCACGACGACGTGCCGGTCGAGGACGTGCAGATCCTGCGCGCCACCGAGGTGGTGTGATGCCGCGCGGCGGCGCCGTTCCGGCGCTGCCGGCGTTCTATGAGCTGTCGGCGCCCAAGAGCTGGCGCGCCATCGACTTCATCTCCGACCTGCACCTGTCGCCTGCGCTGCCGCGCACGGTGGCCGCGTGGGCGGCGCATCTGCGCGAGACGCCGGCCGACGCGGTGTTCATCCTCGGTGACCTGTTCGAGGTGTGGGTGGGCGACGACGCGCGCGCCCTGCCCTTCGAGCGCCATTGCATGGACATCCTGGCCGACGCCGCCAGCCGGCGCAGCATGGCCTTCATGGTGGGCAACCGCGACTTCCTCGTGGGCACCGCGATGCTGCGCGACAGCGGCCTGATGGGCCTGGCCGACCCCACCGTGCTGATGGCCTGGGGCCAGCCGCTGCTGCTGACCCACGGCGATGCGCTGTGCCTGGACGACACCGCCTACCAGGCCTTCCGGCGCGAAGTGCGCAGCGCCGCATGGCAGGCCGACTTCCTGGCCAGGCCGCTGGCCGAGCGGCTGCGCATCGCCGCCGACATCCGCCGCGAAAGCCAGGCACGGCGCCGCTTCGACGGCGCGCCCGACGCCGATGTCGATGCCGCCACCGCGGTGGCCTGGATGCACGCGATGGGCGCCGCCGAGCTGGTGCATGGCCACACCCACAGGCCCGGCAGCCAGGCGCTGGCGCCGGGCTTCCAGCGCCATGTGCTGAGCGACTGGGACCTGGACGGCGCAGAGCGGCCACGCGCCGAGGTGCTGCGCCTGGGCCGCGATGGTTTCCGGCGCCTGCCGCCCGCGGGCGGGCTCTGACGTGTTGCAAGGCCTGTGTTGCAAGGCCTGCTGAGAAGCCTGTCACAAGGCTGGCAGGCGCGGCGCGAGGCGGCTGCCGTGGCGCGCCGGCCCATTGCCGACGACCTGTGGAAACGCACCCTCGTGCGCTACCCTTTCCTGCGCCGGCGCTCGGCCGACGACATGGCCTTGCTGCGCCGCATGACCAGCCTTTTTCTGGACCGCAAGGAGTTCGACGCGCGAGACGGCGTGCGTCTGACCAACGACGTGGTGGTGGCCGTCGCGGCGCAGGCCTGCCTGCCGGTGCTGCGGCTGGGTTTGCAGCACTACAGCGGCTTCGTCGGCATCGTGCTGCATGCCGGCCAGGTGGTGGCGCGGCGCAGCAGCACCGATGACGACGGCGTGGTGCACGAGTACGACGAGCTGCTGTCCGGCGAGGCGATGGAAGGCGGGCCGGTGATGCTGTCGTGGCACGACGTGCGCAGCGCCGGCCGCAGCGCTGCCGAGGCCTACAACGTCGTGATCCACGAGTTCGCCCATGTGCTGGGCATGGCTGACGGCGCAGCCAACGGCATGCCGCGCCTGCCGTCCGGGCTGCCGGCGCAGGAATGGCAGGCGGTGCTTCAGCGCGAGTACGACGCCTTCGTGCAACGGGTGGACGCTGGCGACGACACCGCGCTGGACCCATATGGCGCCGAGGCGCCCGAAGAGTTCTTCGCGGTGGCCAGCGAGGCCTTCTTCGTCGCGCCGCTGGCGATGAAAGCAGAACACCCCGCGCTCTACGGGGTGTTCGTTCGGTACTACCGGCAGGACCCGGCAGCGGAGCTGGGCTGAGCGGTCAGACCGCGGTGGTCTCGGTGCGCGGCTTGTCGCCGCTGCGCCGTGCAGGCTGGATGTCGAGCTGCACCTCGCCCTTGTCGTCCACGTCCACCGTCAGCCGGCCGCCATCGACCAGCCGGCCGAACAGCAGTTCGTCGGCCAGCGCACGGCGGATGGTGTCCTGGATCAGCCGCTGCATCGGCCGCGCGCCCATCAGCGGGTCGAAGCCCTTCTTCGCCAGCAACTGGCGCAGCCCGTCGGTGAAGGTAACTTCCACCTTCTTCTCGGCCAACTGCCCTTCGAGCTGGAGCAGGAACTTATCGACCACCCGCATGATGATCTCGGAGTCGAGCGCGCGGAAATTGACGATGGCGTCGAGCCGGTTGCGGAACTCGGGCGTGAACAGCTTCTTGATGTCGGCCATCTCGTCGCCCTGGGCGCGCGAGTTGGTGAAGCCGATGGTGGCCCGGTTCATCGTCTCGGCGCCCGCGTTGGTGGTCATCACGATCATCACGCTGCGGAAGTCGGCCTTGCGCCCGTTGTTGTCGGTCAGCGTGCCGTGGTCCATCACCTGCAGCAGCACGTTGAAGACATCCGGGTGCGCTTTCTCGATCTCGTCAAGCAGCAGCACGGCATGCGGCTTCTTGCTGATGGCTTCAGTCAGCAGGCCGCCCTGATCGAAGCCCACGTAGCCCGGCGGCGCGCCGATCAACCGGCTCACTGCATGGCGCTCCATGTACTCCGACATGTCGAAGCGGATCAGCTCGATGCCCAGGATGTAGGCCAACTGCTTGGCGACCTCGGTCTTGCCGACGCCGGTAGGGCCGCTGAACAAAAAGCTGCCGATCGGCTTGTCGGGCTTGCCCAGGCCGGACCGTGCCATCTTGATGGCCGATGCCAACGCCTCGATGGCCGGCTCCTGCCCGAAGACCACGCTCTTCAGATCCCGCTCCAGCGTCTTGAGCTTGTCGCGGTCGTCACTGGACACGCTGGCCGGCGGAATGCGCGCGATCTTGGCGACGATCTCTTCCACCTCGTTGCGCGTGATGGTCTTCTTCTGCTTGTTCTTCGGCAGGATGCGCTGCGCTGCACCGGCCTCGTCGATGACGTCGATGGCCTTGTCGGGCAGGTGGCGGTCATTGATGTACTTGGCCGACAACTCGGCCGCAGCCTGAAGCGCCGTCAACGCGTACTTGACGTTGTGGTGGTCTTCGAAGCGGCTCTTCAGCCCCTTGAGAATCTCTACCGTCTGCTCGACCGATGGCTCGACGACATCGACCTTCTGGAAGCGCCGTGACAGTGCCGCGTCTTTCTCGAAGATGCCGCGGTACTCGGTGAAGGTGGTGGCGCCCAGGCACTTCATCGCGCCGCTGGACAACGCGGGCTTGAGCAGATTGCTCGCGTCCAGCGTGCCGCCGGAGGCCGCACCGGCGCCTATCAGTGTGTGGATCTCGTCGATGAAGAGAATCGCGTTCGGCTGGTCCTTCAACTGCTTCAGCACGCCCTTCAGGCGTTGCTCGAAGTCGCCGCGGTACTTGGTACCTGCGAGCAGCGCGCCCATGTCCAGCGAATAAACGGTGGCGTCGGCCAGCACCTCGGGCACGTCTTTCTCGGTGATGCGCCAGGCCAGGCCTTCGGCGATGGCGGTCTTGCCGACGCCGGCCTCACCCACCAGCAGCGGGTTGTTCTTGCGGCGGCGGCACAGGATCTGGATCACGCGCTCCACCTCGTGCTCGCGGCCGATCAGCGGGTCGATCTTGCCGGCCAGCGCCAGAGAGTTGAGGTTCTGCGTGAACTGGTCGAGCGGCGATCCCTTGCTGTCGCCGCTGCCTTCTTCCTTCTCGGACTCATTGCTGCTGCTGTCGCTGGACTTGGTGGGCTCGGGAGGGTCGCTCTTCTTGATGCCGTGGGCGATGAAGTTGACGACGTCGAGCCTGGTGACGCCCTGCTGGTGCAGGTAATAGACGGCGTGCGAATCCTTCTCGCCGAAGATCGCCACCAGCACATTGGCGCCGGTGACTTCCTTCTTGCCGCTGCCCGTGCTCTGCACATGCATGATGGCGCGCTGGATCACGCGCTGGAAGCCCAGCGTGGGCTGGGTATCGACTTCTTCGCTGCCGCTGACCGTGGGCGTGTTTTCCTTGATGAAGGTCGCCAGGCTTTTGCGCAGGTCTTCGATGTTGGCCGCGCAGGCGCGCAGCACCTCGGCGGCCGACGGGTTGTCCAGCAATGCCATCAGCAAATGCTCGACGGTGATGAATTCGTGCCGCTGCTGGCGCGCTTCGACAAACGCCATGTGCAGGCTGACTTCCAGTTCTTGCGCAATCATGCGGCCTCCATAATGCACTGCAGCGGGTGGCCGTCGCGGCGGGCGGCCGCGAGTACCAGTTCGACTTTCGTTGCAGCAACGTCTTTCGGATAGACGCCGCAAACGCCGCGCCCTTCGTGGTGGATCTTCAGCATGATGTCGGTCGCGGTGGCGAGGTCACGCTGAAAGTAGTGCTGCAAGACCATCACGACGAATTCCATCGGCGTGTAGTCGTCATTCAACAGCACCACCTGGTACAGGCTCGGCGGCTTGGTGCGCTGGGACTTGCGCTCCACCACCACGGCACCCTGCCCGCCCTGGCCGGCGTCGCGCGCCGGGTTGACGGCGGGGCGCGGCGGCTGCGGTGCTGGCGATGGTGGCTCTGCGGGCATGGCTCATTCTATCGACCTTGGTTGGAAATGCTGCCGGCAATGTTTCCGCCCGCAAGCCTTCCCATCTGGATGCGCAATCCTGCGCATTCAAGGGCCGGACGAGCCCTGGCCAAGCGTGCCGTTGCGGCAAGGTAGCGCCCAGGTTGCAGACATTTGACGAAGGCTTGTCCAATGCCGGAAGTGCCGCTGGCCGGGCGCCGCCTTGACAAGCGCCGATAGGCGGCACCAGAATTTGTCTCGTTCCCGCAGTGCAGAGGTGCGCAATGGCAGTCGGTACGGTCAAGTGGTTCAACGATGCAAAGGGTTTCGGCTTCATCGAACCCGAGGGCGGCGGCCCGGACGTCTTCGCCCATTTCTCTGCTGTGCAGATGGAGGGCTTTCGCACGCTGAAGCAAGGCAGCAGCGTGCTCTACGACCTGGTGCAGGGCCCGAAAGGCAATCTGGCGCAAAACATCCGCGCGAACGACGCGAACGACGCGAACGACGCGGCCGGTGCCGGCGCCGCCGCGCTGGAGCACGCGCAGCACAGCACGGCCGGCTGAGGCCGGCGCTGCCGCTCAGCCGCGTGCTGCAAGCGCCTGCCTGACCTCGTTGCCGCCCTGTGCGCTGCCGCTGTCGGGCACCGTTTCGCGGCTGCGGTCCGAGACGTCGGCCAGTCGTGCTGCCAGCGCGTCGGCCACACCGCCGCCGGTGCCCAGATGCAGGCCCTCGGTGAGCGTGACGTAGGCCCGCTCGAAGGTGCCGGCGCCGGCGCACAGGATGGCCCGCGTGGGCGCTTCTTCCGACGCCAGCACCAGCAAGGCCGGCGTCACGGCTGCGGGCGTCAGCAGCGCCAGCACCTCGGGCGGCATCAGACCTTCGGTCATGCGGGTTGCAGCGGTCGGCGCCAGGCAGTTGACGCGGATGCCGTCCTTCGCGCCTTCGATCGCCAGCGTCTGCATCAGGCCCACCAGCGCCATCTTGGCTGCGCCGTAGTTGGCCTGGCCGAAATTGCCGTACAACCCGCTGGACGAGGTGGTCATCACCACGCGCCCGTACTTCTGCGTGCGCATGATGTTCCAGACCGCCTTGGTGCAGACCGCGGCGCCCATCAGGTGGACGTCCAGCACCAGCCGGAAGTCGGCCAAGTCCATCTTTGCAAAGCTCTTGTCGCGCAGGATGCCGGCGTTGTTCACGAGGATGTCGATGCGGCCCCAGGCGGCCATCGCGTCGGCCACCATCGCCGCGACGGCGGACTCGTCGCTGACCGACGCCGCGCTGGCCATTGCCGTGCCGCCGGCTGCGCGGATCTCGCTCACCACGTCGTCGGCCGGGCCGAGATCGTTGACCACCACCTTGGCCCCGCGCGCGGCCAGCGCCAGCGCATGTTCGCGCCCAAGGCCGCCGCCCGCGCCGGTGACGATGGCCACGCGGCCGGTGAAATCGATGCCCATGTGTGCCTTGTTTGGTTGCCGTCCCGGCGGGATGATAGTTTCAGTAGCCGGCGTCGCGGTCCACCGCCAGCGGCTGCGGCAGGCCGGCGCGCGCACGGCGCAAGGCGTCGGCAGTCTGCTGCGCCACCACGGCGCGCCCCACTTCGCCTGCGATGTGCGGCGTGGCAAACACCTTCGGGTGCGACCAGACCCAGTTGTCCGGCGGCGGCGGTTCGCGTTCGAAGACATCCAGCGCGGCTTCGGCCAGGTGGCCGCTGTCCAGCAAGGCGCGCAGATCGCCTTCCACCAGGTGCTCGCCGCGGCCCACGTTGATGACGCAGGCGCCTGCCGGCAACAGCGACAGCGTCGCGTGGCACAGCAGCCCGCGTGTGGCCGGCGTCAGCGGCAGCGCGCACACCAGCACGTCGCTCCGGGCCAGCAAGGCCGGCAGTTCGGCGTCGCCAGCGAACACCGTGACGCCCTGCAGCGCGCGCTGCTTGCGCGCCCAGCCGGCGACCGGGTAGCCCAGCGGCAGCAGCGCCTGCACAACGGCCCGCCCCACCGAGCCTAGCCCGAGCACGCCGATGCGACAGCGGCCGGGAAGCCGCACGGGGTGGCGCTCCCAGCGGGCTGCCGCCTGCTGCCGCGCGTAGAGCGCCAGGTCGCGCGTGAAGCGCAGGGTGCAGGCCGCCACGTACTGCGCGATCTGCTGGTTCTGCGCCGGGTCCACCGCGCGCGTCACCACCAGGCCGGGTGGCAGGTCCGGCGCTGCCAGCAGCTTGTCCACCCCTGCGCCCACCGAGCACAGCAGCCGCAGCTTGGGGTAGCGGCCCACCACGCCGGCCGGCAGGCGCCAGGCCACCAGCGCCTCGACGGCCGCGGCATCGTGCGGTGCATCGGCCGCCCAGGCAGGCAGATCGGGCGCGACCTCGCGCAGTGCTTGCAGGTAGCCGGCCGCCGGCAGCGGCGCGGTCATCACCAGGATCGCCATTGGCTCGACGCTCGCGTGGGTTGAAGACTAGGCGGCAGAAGCCAGCGCCCCCGCGAAACGGTGCCGCGCGCTGACCGTGACCTGCACCGCCATGCCGGCGAAGTCGTCTTCGTCGCCGAACCACTCTCCGCTGAGGGGCGACACCTCCGACGCCTGCCGCGCCACTGCGATGCGGATCAGGTCGCTGCCGCCGATCAGGTTGTTGGTGGGGTCGCAGGGGAACCATCCGCGCTCCGGCAGATAGCACTGCACCCAGGCGTGGGTGGCGCCGCCGCCCTGGTTGCCAACCGGGCCGCCGCCGGGGTCGCCATTGGTCTGGGCATGTTCGAACAGATAGCCCGACACGAAGCGCGCGGCAATGCCCAGCCGGCGCAGCGCGTCGATCATCAGCGTGGCGTAGTCGCGGCAGGCGCCGGCGCCGCGCTCCAGCGTCTGTGCCGGCGTCTGCACGCCCTCGCTGTCGCGGCTTTCGTAGGTGAAGCCGGCGCGGATGAACTCCGTCATCGCGGCGATGCACACACGCGAATCGGCAGCCGCGCCATCGGCGCCAACGAAGCGCCGCGCCCATTGCAGCACCCGCCCGGTCGCGTCGTCGAAAGAAGGCAGCAGAAAGGGATGCAGCGCAAGCTGCTCGGCGTCTGTGTAGGCTGGTGGAAAGGGTTGCGCGCCCTGCGGTGCGCTCAGGTGAAAAGCGTGCGAGCCGGTGTGCTCGACGGTGAAGCGCGACTCGATGCGCAGATGGTCGGCAGGCCCGCCCGGCAGGATGAGCGCCACCGAGTTGTCATAGACGTCGTGCACCAGATGCACCTGCTGCTCTGCCGGCGTGACGTCGAGCGACGTGGCCAGCACCCGCATGTCGTGCCCGTCCCGCGGGCGGAAGGTCAGCTTGTGCCAGCCCAGTTCCACCGGGCGGTGAAAGCGGTATTCGGTGCGGTGGACGATGTCGTAGATCATGGTCGTGCAAGTGTGCACGCCATTGTGGTCACATCAGGTCGAAGCTGGGCAGCAACTGCTGAAAGGTCTGCAGCACAGGGCCGTGGGCGGGGCTGGGCAGCGTGTGCAGCTGGCGCAGCGCGTCGGGCTGCGCCCAGCCGGCAAGCCAGCGCGCCGCGGCCAGCGCAGCCGCGTCGAGCTGGCCTTCGAAGAGAAGCCGCAGGCCGGTTTGCCGCGGGTCTGCCGCGGTGTCGTGCACGCGCCGCAGCACCGCCAGCGGCGGGCCGATCATCAGTTGCGCGAAGTGCTCGCCATCGAAGACCAGCGCGCCGGTGATGCCCAGCGGCGGGTTCAGTTCGCGCGACTGGCGGAACATCGCCGCCACGGCCAGCGGCTGGACGCCGGCCGCCAGCGTGCTGGTGTGCAAGACTGCGTGCAGGGGCGGGGCGATGGCGGGCGTCGTGTTCATCGGCGCGCAATGTCGGCGCGCGCGGCCACGGCCGCAACGTCATTTGATGGGTGGAGGAGAGAGAGGCCATGGTCGAGTCCGTCCCGTGCACGGCGTGCCCGCTGCGCCCGATAGCCATCTTCAAGGCGCCCGCGGATGGCGATTTGCAACTCATCGCATCGCTGCGCGGTGCCCAGGTCGCCCGCCCGGCGGGCAGCATGTTGATCAACGAGGGCCAGTCCGATGCGCCGCTGTACACCTTGTTCGCCGGCTGGGCCTTCCGCTTCAAGACGCTGAGCGATGGCCGACGCCAGATCCTGAACTTCCTGCTGCCGGGCGACTTCATCGGGCTGCAGCAGAAGATTGCCGACAGCGCCGCGCATGGCGTCGAGGCCCTCACCGACGTCTGGCTGTGCCCCTTCCAGCGCCATGCGCTGTGGACCATCCACCGCGAGGCGCCGGTGCTGGGCTACGACGTCACCTGGCTGGCCGCGCACGAGGAGTCGGTGGTGGACGACCACTTGCTCTCCGTCGGCCGCCGCAGCGCCGAAGAGCGCGTGGCCACGCTGCTGGTGTTGCTGTACAAGCGCGCCGCCGCGTTGCTGCCCGACGGTTCTCCGCAGGGCGTGCCCTTCCCGTTGACGCAGCAGCATGTGGCAGATGCGCTGGGACTGTCGCTGGTGCACGCGCACCGCACCCTGCGCAAGCTGGAGTTGCGCGGTCTGCACAGCATTGCCGACGGGCGGCTGCGCCTGCTCAACCCGCACGCGCTGCTGCGCCTGGCCGACCTGTGGGGCGATGGCCGCCCGCCCGAGCGGCCGCTGATCTGAGCGCCGCGCCGCTGCCATGTAGGCGCCGTCCGACAGCGCAAGAGGCCGGGCGCCGATGGCTGCTGCAACCGAGAAGCGCAACACTCGCTTGCAATTGGCTTTCGTGCAACGCGACAGGAGACACCATGCCGCCCCAGCAACTGCCGCCCCCGGCGGTGCCCGACTCCCTCAGTGCGCCGCCCGCGTCTGGCACTGGCGCCGTGACGACGTCTGGCGCCCTGTCCTCCTTCGCAGATGGCGATGCCGAAGACGACTGGTGGCTGGGCTGCGAATCGGCCCATCCGCTGACGTGGCTGCCCCAAAGAAGCAGCAGCGTGAGCGCTTGACGGCGCCGCTGGCAACGGCCCGCGCGCAAGCGCGCGCAGTCGGGGGCCGCGCCGCCCCTTTCCTGATCGCGGCATTCGGTTGCGTGGCCTGCGCGCAGCTTCCCACGCGCGACCCCCGGCCCGCTGCCGTGCCGCGCGCCGCGGTGGCCGACAACGTGACTGTGCGCGGCGCGCAAGGCCCGCTGAGCGACGCTGCCGAGGGCCGCGTGCTGCGTGCGGTGCAGGCCGAGGGCCGCGGCGACCTGGTGGCGCACCACCTCTCGCTGCTGGCCGCACGCGGCGATGCAGACCTCTACCGTGGCAACAGCACCAGGCTGCTCGTCGATGGGCCGGCCACCTTCGCCGCGATGAAGGCATCCATCGCGCAGGCCAGCATGCGCGTGCTGCTGGAAAGCTACATCTTCGAAGACGAGGGCATCGCCAGCGAGTTTGCGCAGTTGCTCAAGGAGCGCGTCGCCAAGGGCGTTGCCGTGGCCATCATCTACGACGGCATCGGCTCCTTCGGCGCCGACCCGGCGTTCTTCGACAGCATGCGGCAGAGCGGTGTGGCCGTCTGCCAGTTCAACCCCGTCAACCCCTTCACCCGGCCCGGCTACTGGGGCATCCAGCAGCGCGACCACCGCAAGGTGCTGGTGGTGGACAGCGCGGTGGCCTACACCGGCGGCATCAACATCAGCCAGGTCTATGCCTCGGGCTCGTTCGGCCGCAGTGGCAGCGCCCGCAGTGACGCCGACAAACTGAAGAACGGCTGGCGCGACACCCAGGTGGAGCTGCGCGGCCCGGCGGTACAGCCCTTTGCCGACGCCTTCGGCAAGACCTGGCAGGCGCAAGGCTGCCAGGGCGTGCTGCCCGACGTGCCGGCGCCCGCAGCCGGCGACCGCAGCCCCGGCACGCGCGTGGTGCAGGTGCTGGCAGGCGACCCGAAGGAGGGCGACAGCCGCATCTACCGGGCGATGCTCGGCGCCATCGACGGCGCGGTGCAGAGCGTGCACCTGACGATGGCCTACTTCGCACCCGGCCCGGACATGGTCAAGGCCTTGTGCGATGCGGCCCGCCGCGGGGTCGATGTGTCGCTGGTGCTGCCCGCGCGCAGCGACTTCCCGCTCATCCTGCACGCCGGCCGCTCCTACTACCAGCAGATGCTCGACGCCGGCGTGCACATCCACGAGATGGAGCGCGCCGTGCTGCACGCAAAGACCGCGGTGATCGACGGCGTGTTCTCCACCATCGGCTCCAGCAACCTCGACTGGCGCAGCTTCGTGGACAACAACGAGATCAACGCCATCGTGCTGGGCGACGACTTCGGCCAGGAGACCGAAGCGCTGTTCCAGCGTGACGTGGCCGCGGCGGTGAAAGTGGAGCCGGCGGAATGGAAAAAGCGCGGCATCGGGCCGCGCTTCATGGAGTTGATCGGGCGGGTGACCGAGCGCTGGCTCTGACCAGGCGCCCGGACTTCAAGCCCTCAGGACGACGCCACCGGGTCGAACGACGGTGCCGGCACCTGGCGCCTCGCCGGGTTGGTGCTGGCCTCGGTGTGCGGCAGTTCCGGCGTCACCGGCAGGCCGCCTTCGGTCTCCCAGCGCTGCACTGCATGGGCGTGCTCTGCCTTGCCGCGCTGGTGGTGCGCACGGGCCTTGCCGTTCGCCGACATGCGGCGGGCTGCCTGTACGGCGAGGCCGCCGGTCAGGGCGATCATCAAAAATCTGGTCCAGGACATGCCGGTCTCCTTCAGTGCAGGCGAGCCGCGTCGCCCGGTGCCCGATGGTGGGCGCTGGCCCCGGCCGGCGCTGTCGGCGCTGCGAGCTTCTCTGCGTAGGACCGCGCCGACGCCATGCCGCGGCGCGAGCCGAAGCGGTGTGCATAGGCCCAGGTGAATTCGGCCCCGATCAGGAACACCTGCGCCGACCAGTACACCCACACCAGCATGGCCACCAGCGAGCCGGCAGCGCCGAAGCCGCTGGCCACGCCGCTGGTGCCGATGTACAGCCCGATGAGGTGGCGGCCGATGCCGAACAGCACCGCCGTCACTAGGCTGCCGATCCAGACATCGCGCCAGGCGATGCGCGCGGTGGGCACCACCTTGAAGATGGCCGCAAACATCACCAGCGTCAGCACGAAGCTCAAGGCGCTGTCGGCCGCCTGCAGCAGCCCTTCTGCGCCGCCGAACCAGGGCGCCCACCAGCGGCTCAGCACCGCCAGCACGGCGCTCAGCACCAGCGACACCATCATCAGAAAACCCACGCCCAGGATCAGCCCGAAAGACACCAGCCGCGCCCGCACCACCGCCAGCAGCCCCAGCAGCCCGCCGCCTGCGCGCGTGGGCATGCGCCAGATGCGGTCGAGCGCGCCCTGCAGTTCGGCAAACACCGTGGTGGCACCGAACAGCAGCAACGCCGCGCCCACTGCCGTGCCCCAGCCGGCCTGCCCCTGCAACTGCACGCTGCGCAACAGCCCTTCCACCGCGGCAGCGCCGTCCGCACCCAGCAGCGCGCGCAACTGGCCGAAGATCTCGCCGCGCGCTGCCTCGGCGCCGAACACCGCGCCAGCCACCGCGATGACGATCAGCAGCAGCGGCGCGATGGAGAACAGCGTGTAGTAGGCCAGCGCAGCGCCCATGCTCGGCGCGCGGTCGTCGAGCCAGCCTTCCACCGCGTCCTGCACCAGCGCGAGCACAGCACGCCAGCCGGTCGGCTCCACCGCGGGCTCGGGTGCGCCGGGCGATGCCGGTGGTCCGGGCATGCCGGGCCGGCCGTCTTGCTGCTGTTCTGCTGCCATCCGCCGACCATGCAGCACCGGCCCGGCAAGATGCGTCGGCCTGGGCCGCACAGACCTGTCGGACAACATGTCGGACAACATGTCGGCGCAGCGCCGGCCCCGTTCGTTATGATTTTGCGGGCGGTCCCGAGCGCGCCGCCCGCCCACGCCCTGCGCCACCCCGAGGATCCATCCTGTCCAACCAAGCTGCATCCGGCGCCTTGCGCAGCCGGCTGATCTTTCCGCTCGTGGTGGCTGCCGGCCTGCTGGTGCTGCTGATCAACGAACTGACCTACGCGCAGATCACACGCACGCTCAGCAGCGGCATCGCGCTGACCGACGCGCGCATCGCGTCGGCGCGCTGCCTGCAACTGCTGACAGACGCAGAGACCGCCCAGCGCGGCTACCTGCTCACCGGCCGCGAAGCCTACCTCCTGCCCTATGAGCGCGCCCGCAAAGAACTGCCGGCCGTGCTGGAGCCCACCTTGCAGTACCTGGCCAGCGGCGGCCCGGCCAACGAGGCTGCATCGCGCGAGGTGCGCACGCTCATCGGCAACAGGCTCGGCGACCTGAGCCTGACCATCGACCTGGCGCAATCGGGCCGGCGGCCGGCGGCGATGGAACTCGTCGCATCCGACCTGGGCGTGGCCGGGATGGCCACGTTGCGCGCCGCCTTCTCCGCCGCACTGGCCCGCGCGGCAGAGCAGCAGACGCAGGCGCGCATCTCCATCTACAGCGGGCTGCTGCTCAACCGCATTGCCGTCGCGGCGCTCACGGTGTTGGGCGTGGTTGCACTCTGGCTGGTGCTGCGCCGGCGCGCTGCCGCCCCGGGTTGAGCGGCGGCGCGCCGTCCTACAGCGCCGTGCGGGCGCGCCCGATGGATGCAAGAGCCGGCCGCTGGCCCAATGCTGCGATGCAGCCTGCGTCCGCCCCTGATCCCCAAACCGGGCCGAGCGCCGGCACCAGCATCGGACCGATCCCCGGTGGCAACGCCAGAGCCGCAGACGCCAGGATCGCCAGCCCCATGCTGCCGCGCGGCCTGCTGGCGCTGGTGTCGGCTTGCATCGCGCTGGCGCTGCTCTACGTCGGGCGTGACCTCTTCGTGCCCTTTGCGCTGGCGGCGCTGTTCAGCTTCGTGCTCGACCCGCTGGTGTCGCGCCTGCGCCGCTGGCGGGTGCCGCGCGCGCCGGCCGTCGCGCTGGTGCTGCTGTGCACGGTGGCGGTGGTGGGCGCCACCTCGCTGTTCGTCGCGTCGCAGGCCGTGCAGCTCAGCCGCGACCTGCCCACCTACCAGAGCACCATCCAGGCCAAGCTGCGTGGGCTGCGGCAGGCGCTCACCGGCCGTGGCGTGCTCGACGATGCGTCGCGCATGATCGACGTCGTCGGCAGCGAGATCGACGCCACCCGCCGCGCGCTGGAGCACTCCAACCGCCAGGCACCGATGCGCGTGCAGGTCGAGCCCACGCCCAGCTCGCCACTGCAGGCGGTGGGCGATCTGGTGGCGCCGGTGCTGGGGCCGGTGGCCACCGCCGGCCTCGTGCTGGTCTTCGTGCTGTTCATCCTGCTCGAGCGCACGGAGCTGCGCGACCGGCTGCTGCGCCTGGTGGGCGGCGATCTGCACCGCATGACCGACGCGATGAACGAGGCTGCCCACCGCGTCAGCCGCTACCTGATCAGCCAGTTGCTGGTCAACACCGCCTTCGCGCTGCCGATGGCGCTGGGGCTGTGGGCCATCGGCGTGCCGGGCGCGCTGCTGTGGGGCGTGATGGCAGGCGCACTGCGCTTCGTGCCTTACATCGGGCCCGTGATCGCCTCGGTCTTCCCGCTGACCATGGCCTTCGCGGTCGATCCCGGCTGGCAGATGATGTGGTGGACGCTGGCGCTCATCGTCTCGCTGGAGTTGGTCATCAACAACCTGGTCGAGCCCTGGGTCTATGGCGCCAGCACCGGGCTGGCGCCGGTGGCGGTGCTGGTGTCGGCCGCCGTCTGGACGGCGCTGTGGGGCCCCATCGGGTTGATCCTGGCCACGCCGCTGACGGTGTGCCTGGTGGTGATGGGCCGCCATCTGCCGGCGCTGGAATTCCTCGATGTGCTGTTCGGGCGCGACCCGGTCTTCGACGCGCCCACGCGGCTGTACCAGCGCCTGTTGGCCGGCGACCTGGAAGAGACCATCCAGCTCGCCAGCGAGCAGAGCCGCACCGAGTCTTTGCAGGCGTTCTACGACCACACCGCCGTGCCGGCGCTGCGCCTGGCCGCCAGCAACCATGCGCGGGTGGCCAGCGCCGAGCACCGGCACCGCGTGGCCGGCGGCATGGCCGCGCTGATCCGTGATCTGCGCATCGAGCACGCCAGCACCGCCGCCGCCGACCAGCCGCCGCGTGTGCTGTGCGTCGGCGCGCGCTGGGAGGTGGACGCGCTGGCCGCAGACATGCTGGCCCATGCACTGTGCAGCGACGGCGTGGGCGCGCGCCACCTGCCGCCGTCGGCCGTTGCGGCCGAACACATCGGCGCGCTCGACCTGAACGGCGTCGAGCTGCTGTGCCTGTCGTCCTTCAGCGCCACGCCGGAAACCCATGCCCGCTACATCTGCCGCCGGCTGCGCCGCATGCGGCCCCACCTGCGCATCGTGCTGGCATTCTGGAACGCGCCTGCGGCGCTGTTGCAGGCCGATGCGGCGGCGGCCATCGGTGGCGACGCGGTGGCCAATTCGCTGACCGAGGCCGTGCTGCGTGCGCAAGCGCTGTTGTCGCCGTCCGGCGCAGAAGAGCTGGCGCCAGCGGCGCTGCCTGAGAACGAAGCCGAGCGGCTGCTCGCTCTGGCAGCCAGCGGTGCGCTGGACCCCGCGATGCGCGCACCGTTCGATCGTGCGGCCCAGCGCGTGGCCGACATCTTCGACATGCCGCTGGCCATGGTGTCCCTGGTGGACCAGAGCTGCCAGGTCTGGCATGGCGCCGCCGGCCTGCCGGACAGCGAGGCAGAGCAGCGCACCAGCTCCCGCCAGACGTCGCTGTGCACCCACGTGGTGGCCGCCGATGCGCCGCTGGTCGTGCCCGACATCGCACGCGACCCCCGGTTCGCCGCCAGTCCCAACCTGCAGGCCGCGGGGGTGCGCTTCTACGCCGGCGTGCCCTTGCGCACTGCCGCCGGCTTCGTGATCGGCGCGCTGTGCGTGCTGGACCGCAGGCCGCGCCAGCTCAGCAGCCGGGAGCTGCGGCTGCTTCAGGCGATGGCCGACGATCTGATGCACACGCTGGCTTCCACCACGGCGGCCACGGCCGCCACCTCGGCCGGCGCGCGCGGCGCCGGGGCAGCTCTGCACCCCGCACCGCCTGGCATCGCCGCGCTGCCCATCGGCACCGCGGCGGCCTGAGATGCAATCACGCTGCGGGCCGCGTCCTACACGCGCCATCCGGTTTGGCTGACGCGCGCAGGCGGCGGGAGCCGGCACAACTGGCGGGGCGCCGCCCCCAACATTGGGCCCATCGCAGCGGAGGTCGCTGCGAGCACCGACTCAAGGAGACCTTCCCATGCTGCACTATGCCGTCGTCTTTTTCGTCATCGCGCTGATCGCTGCGCTGTTCGGCTTCGGCGGGCTTGCCGCCGGCGCTGCGGGCATCGCCAAGATCCTGTTCATCGTCTTCGTCGTGATGGCCGTCGTGACCTTCCTGTTCGGCGTGCTGCGCAAGGGATAGGTCGCGCTGCTCGCTGGTCGTCGATTGCGCCGCTCCGACGGCGCAATTCTTGGTGCACTCAAGTTGCAAGTTATGCACAGCGTGTAGGAAAGCGTGTAGGACAACGCCCACGGGCCGTCGCGAGCGCGTCCGAAAGACGCCGGCCTTCAGGCTTCGTACAGTCGGTTTCAACGCATGGAGCCCAAGATGAGCCAAGCCAATCCCGCTTACACAACTGCCGCAACGCTCGGCCTGGCAGTGCCGAACCGGGTGTTGCGCGAGCATGCCAGCGCGCTGCGCCGGCATTTGCAGCAATGCGGTGCGGCGCAAAGCCGCTGGGCCGGCGCGGCAGCATTGGCCGAGCGCCTGCACGGGCTGCTCGCGCCGCGTTTCATCTCGACACTCCTGGTCGCGATGCTGGTGCTGGGCATCGCAACGGAATGGGTTTGACCGGGCAGGCATCGGCTCTCGATGACTTTGGCCTGCTGGCGCCCGGCGATGGAGCGCTGGAGCCGCCGATCCGCTCGGTCTTGTTCGGCCAGGCGCGCTTCGAGCAACACGGCCGCAGCCTGGCCAGAACCCACGAGGTCGTGGCCGGGCAGATGCCGGGCCAAGGCTTCTTTCCCCGCCTGAAGGACAACATCGCGGTGCTGCGGCGGGCCGGCGCGCTGCTGGAGCGCCAGGCCCGCGAGGGCCAGTACCTGGGCCCGGCGGCCACCTGGCTGCTCGACAACGCGGCGCTGCTCAACGAGCAGTCGCTGGCCATCCGCCAGGGCCTGCCGCGCGGCTTCTTCCGGCTGCTGCCCCGGCTGCGCGACGACCCGCTGGCCGGCCTGCCGCGGGTCTATGGCGTGGCATGGGCCTGGGTGGCCCACACCGACAGCGGCTTCGACGCCGGGCTGCTGGAAGCCTATCTCCAGGCCTACCGCGAGGTGCGCGAGCTGTCGCTGGCCGAGCTGTGGGCGCTGCCCACCACGCTGCGTGTGGTGCTGGTGGAAAACCTGCGCCGGCTGGCAGAGCGCGCCGCCGTGCAGCAGGCCGCCCGCGAAGCTGCACACCACTGGTTCGACCAGGCCAACGGCGCGCCCGAGATCAGCGCGCTCGACGCGCTGCATGCACGCACGCAGGCGCGCGGCGTGGCAGACGCCTTTTTGCTGATGCTGCAACAGCGGCAGAGCGAGCTGCCGCCAGAGCAGGCCGAAGCGCTGGTGCGCTGGCTTCAGCCCCGGCTGGCCGATACCGCCGGTGCCCAGGCGCGCCAGCAGAACGAAGCCACCGAAGACCAGCAGAGCGTGCGCAACGCCATCACCACGCTGCGCCATCTCGACAGGATGGACTGGCGCAGCCTCTTCGCCCGCGCCAGCACGGTGATGCAACTGCTTCAGACCTGCCCCGTCCATGCAGCCGAGCGCGACGACACGCAGGACGCCACGATGCATGCCGTGGAGCGCCTGGCACGCAGCGCCCGCTGCTCCGAAACCGATGTGGCGCGCGCGCTGCTGCGGCTGACAGAGCAGCACAGCGACGCAGGGGACGCCCGCGCCGCGCCCGCGTACTGGTGGCGCGGGCCGGGTGAGAACAGCCTGCGCAAGGCGCTGGGCATGTCGCCGCGCTTGTGGCCGCGGCCGGCCACCGCGGCTTACCGGCAGCTCGCCACCTGGGCCTACCTCTGCGGGCTGGCGGTGCTGAGCGTGGGCGGCGTGGCCTGGGTGTTGCAGCGTGCGGCAGACCCGGCTGCGCCGCCCTGGCTGCTGGCGCTGGCCGGCGTGCTGCTGCTGGGGCCGGTGAGCGAAGCGGTGGTGGCCGTGGTCAACCGCGTGATCAGCGAATCGGCCGCGCCGACGCGGCTGCCGCGGCTGGCCTTCGACGGCGGCATCCCGGCCGAGCACCGCGTGCTGGTCGTCGTGCCCTGCATGCTGACGGACGCCGCCGCGGTGGCCGAACTGGCCGCGCAACTGGAGCAGCACCATCTGGCCAACCCCGAGCGCCACGCGCAGTTCGCGCTGCTCAGCGACTGGGCAGACGCAGACCAGCCCACCCAGGACAGCGACGGCCCGCTGCTGGCCGCCGCGCAGGCGGCCATCGAAGAGCTGAACCGGCGCCACCCGGCCGGCACGGCCGAGCCGCTGCGCTTTCTGCTGCTGCACCGCGGCCGCGAATGGTCGGCCACCGAAGGCCGCTTCATCGGCTGGGAGCGCAAGCGCGGCAAGCTGGAGCAACTGCTGCGCGCACTGGTCGAGCCCGGCCACAGGCCGTTCGCCGCACTGGGCGCGCTGGCGCAGCCGGCGGCCGGCACCCGCTACATCGTTACGCTGGACAGCGACACCGACATGCCGCCCGGCCGCCTGCGTGACCTGGCCGGCGTGGCAGCCCACCCGCTGAACCTGCCGCGGGTGGATGCGGCGGGCCGCCGCGTCGTCAGCGGCTACGGCATCCTGCAGCCGCGCGTGATGACGCCGCTGCCGGCGCCGGCCACCGTCACCTGGTACCACTGGCTGTTCAGCGGCCAGACGGGCATCGACCCCTACAGCGCCGCCAGCTCCGAGATCTACCAGGACGTGTTCGGCGAAGGCACCTTCACCGGCAAGGGCCTGCTGCACGTGCAGGCGCTGCACCAGGTGCTGGTGGGCCGCCTGCCCGAGGGCCAGGTGCTCAGCCACGACCTGCTGGAAGGCGCCATCGCGCGCTGTGCCGGCGTCAGCGACGTCACCGTGATCGAAGACGCCCCGGTGCACGCCGACGTGGCCGCCTCCCGTCTGCACCGCTGGACCCGCGGCGACTGGCAGTTGCTGCCCTTCGTGGTGGGCGCCGCCAGCGTGCCGGTGGCTGCCATCAGCCGCTGGAAGATGCTGGACAACCTGCGCCGCTCGTTGGTGGTGCCGCTGTCGCTGGCCTTGCTGCTGCTGGTGCTGGCCACCGGCGTGCTGCCGGCCGGCTTTGCGCTCGTCACGGTGGCGGCGGCCTTCAGCGCCGGGCCGCTGCTCGGTGCCCTGGCAGGCCTTGCGCCCAGCCGGGACGACATCGCGCTGCGCCGCTTCTACAGGCTGGCCGGCGCAGACCTGCTGCGCGCGCTGCTGCTGCCGCTGTGGCAGCTTGCGCAACTGCTGCAACTGGGGCTGCTGTACGGCGACGCCATCGGCCGTGCCCTGCACCGGCAGTTCGTCAGCCGGCGCCACCTGTTGCAGTGGACCACCGCCGCTGCGGCGCAGGCCGCCGCGCGCAGCACGCTGACGGGGCTGTGGCAGGCGCACCGCAGGGTGCCGCTGGTGGCCGGCGGCCTGCTGTCGCTGCTGTGCGCCGCTGCGCTGCTGGGTGCACCGGTGGCCTGGCCGGCAGCGCTGGCACTGCCGCTGCTGTGGGCGGCGTCGCCGCTGTGGACATGGGCCGTCAGCCGGCCGCGGGTGCAGCGCCAGCAGAAGCTGGACGCCGCGTCACGCGACTATCTGCATGGCGTGGCGCGCGACACCTGGCGCTACTACGAGCGCCACGTCACCACCGCCGACAACGACCTGCCGCCCGACAACGTCCAGCAACAGCCCTACACGCTGGTGGCGCACCGCACCTCGCCCACCAACATCGGCATCTACCTGCTGGCAGCGGCCTGCGCGCGCGAGCTGGGCTTCATCGGCCACAGCGAATTTGCCGACCGGCTGGCCGCCACGCTGGCCACGCTGGACAAGATGCCGCGCCACCGCGGCCACTTCTACAACTGGTACGACACGCAGACGCTGGCCGTCCTGCCGCCTGCCTACCTGTCCACCGTCGATAGCGGCAACTGCTCGGTCCACCTGCTGGCCGTGGCCGCCGCCTGCGACACCGCCGTGCCGGACGCAGACGGCCCGCAGAGCGCCATCCGCCTGTCGCTGGCCCAGGCGCTGCAGCGGCTGCGCCCGCTGCAGCCGGTGCTGGCCGGCGCGCCCGGGCTGCGCACGCTGGCCGAGCTGGCGGCCGGCCGCTGGCAATGGCCGGCCGACGCGCAGGAAGCACTGGCGCTGCAAGACCGCGTGCAGCGCGCCGGAGTCGAGCTCGACGGCCTGAAGCTAGGCCGCAGCGAGCAGGACGACGACGGCTCGATGTGGCTGCTGCACGACCTGCTTGCCACCCTGTCCTCCGCGCTGGCCGACCAGTCGGCCGACCGCAGCGCGCTGCGCGCGCGGCTGCGGGCACTGGGCGTGCGCGCGCGCCGGATGGCGCTGGAGGCCGACTACGCGATGCTCTACGACAGGCAGCGCAAGCTGCTGTGCATCGGCTACCGGGTGGACAGCGGGCAACTCGACGGCAACCACTACGACCTGCTGGCCAGCGAGGCGCGGCTCACCAGCCTGCTGGCCATCGCCAAGGGCGACGTGCCGGTGCAGCACTGGGCCGCGCTGGGCCGGCCGTTCTTCGCCGAGGGCACCGAGGTCGGCCTCAAGTCCTGGTCGGGCTCGATGTTCGAGTACCTGATGCCGTCTCTGGTGCTGGCCGAGCCCATCGGCAGCGTGCTGCAGCAGGTGCTGCGCAGCGCGGTGGCCGAGCAGCAGCGCGAAGGCCGCGAGCGCGGCACGCCCTGGGGGATATCGGAGTCGGCCATCGCAGGGCAGGACCACACGCTGGCCTACCAGTACGGGCCGCAAGGCGTGGCGGCGCTGGCGCTGCGCCGCACGCCGCCGGAAGAGCGCGTGGTGGCGCCCTATGCCAGCGCGATGGCGGTGATGGTGGCGCCGGCCAGCGCAGTGGAGAACCTGCGCGCGCTGCAGGCGCTGGGCGCGCGGGGTGCCTTCGGCTTCATCGAGGCGCTGGACTATTCGCAGCAGCGGCAGACCGGCAGCGGCCCGTTCGTGCCGGTGCAGACCTTCATGGCGCACCACCAGGCGATGAGCCTGGTGGCCATCACCAACGTGCTGGCCGGCGACGCACCAAGGCGCTGGGCCGCGGCAGACCCGTGGCTGCGCGCCGTCAATGCGCTGCTGCACGAGCGTGCGCCGCGCGAGGTGCCTGTACTGCTGCCGCCGGCCCCCACGCCCACGTCGCGGCGCGTGCGCGTCGCCCACGCGGTGCTGGACTGCGAGCCGCTGGCGGAGGCGCTGCCGGCCACGCAGTTGCTGACCAACGGCCGCCATGCGGTGATGCTGCGCAGCCACGGTGGCGGCGCCAGCCAGTGGGACGGCGTGGGCTTGACGCGCTGGCGCGACGACCTGCTGCGCGACACCAGCGGCACCTTTTTCTACCTGCAGCGCGAAGGCGACCCGGCGCGCCGGTCACTCACTGCCCACCCTGCCGCCGACCCCACCGCCAGCTACCACTGCCGGATGCAGACCGACCGCGTCGTGTTCGACGCCCGCTGGCCGGATCTGGACAGCCGCTGCACCGTCTGGGTCAGCCCTGAAGACGACTGCGAGCTGCGCCAGATCTCGCTCACCAACACCGGCAGCACGCCGCTGGCGCTGACGCTCTGCATGGCCGCTGAGGTGACACTGGCGCCGCAACGCGCCGACGAGGCCCACCCTGCCTTCTCCAACCTCTTCATCCAGGCGCGCTGGGACGCCGGCGAGCGCGCGCTGTACCTGCGCCGCCAGCCGCGGCTGGCGGAAGAACAGGCGATGCAGGCAGTGCACTTCCTGGCGCTGGCCGAAGGCCCGCTGGACAGCGTGACCGTCTGCACCGACCGCGCCCGCTGGCTGGGCCGCTACGGCAACCCGGCGGCGCCGCTGGGCGACGGCGGCGCCACCGCCCTGCCGCAGGCCGCCGCTGCCGAGCTGGCGGCCGGTGTGCAAGACCTGCCACCGGGCGTGCTGATGGACACCGGTGTGGACCCGGTGGCCGTGATCAGCGTGCGGCTGCGGCTGGCACCCGGCGCCAGCACCGAGCTGACCTTCTGCTGCGCCGCCGCGCGCGACGGCGACCAGCTCGGCGCGCTGGTGGACAAGTACCGCCAGCCCAGCCACGTGGCACGCGCGTCCAGCATGTCGCACACGATGGCCGGCATCCGGCTGCGTGAGCTGCAGTTCGACGCCGACACCTGGACAGCGATGCTCCACCTGAACACCTTGATCACCGCGCTGGCCACGCGCGAAGGTGCGCTGCTGCCCTTCGCGCCGCGCCAGCAGGCAGGCAACACGCTGCGCTGTGACCGCAGGCTGCTGTGGCGCCACGGCCTGTCCGGTGACCGGCCGATGCTGCTGGTGACGATCAACAGCGAAGCCGGCCTGGGCCTGGTGCAGACGCTGAAGAGAGCGCTGCGGCTGTGGGCCGGCGCGGGGCTGGGGGTGGACCTGGTGGTCATCAACGGCGAGCCGGCCTCCTACCTGTCGCCGGTGCAGAACCAGCTCCAGCAGCTCGCCGGCCGGCTGCTCGGCCAGCACGACGAGCGCGTGCCCGCCGAGCGCCGCGCCGCGCTGCACCTGCTGCGTGAGCAGGCGCTGAACCCCGACGAGCGCCACACGCTGCAGACGCTGGCCCGGCTGCGCCTGCATGCAGACGCACGCCCGCTGGCGCAGCAGCTCGAGCGGCTCATCGACGAACACCGGCGCGACGCCCAGGCGCGCAGCGCCATGCCGGCGCTGCGCGTGCTGGAGCTGCGGCCCCAGGGCAGCCCGCAGGCAGGCGCGCCGCCACAAGGCCGCTTTGCCTCCAGCGGCGGCGACTTCAGCTTCGAGATGGACCCGGCGCACCACCCGTCGCGGCCGTGGATCAACGTGCTGGCGAACCCGGCTTTCGGCAGCCAGGTGTCAGAGGTGGCGGGCGGCTACACCTGGGCCGGCAACAGCCGCATGCACCAGATCACCGGCTGGTCGAACGACGCCTTGAGCGACCCGGCATCCGAATGGCTGCTGCTGCACGACCTGGAGCGTGGCCGCGTCTGGCCGCTGGGCCGGCGCCTCACCGAAGGTGCGCCGCGCGAGGTGACGCACGGCCTGGGCTTCACCCGCATGCGCCAGCAGTTCGACGGCGTTACTGTCACGCTGTGCTGGTGCGTCGATGTGCAGGCCGCCGTCAAGCAGGTGCAGGTGCTGGTGCAGTGCGACGGGCCGCGGCCACGCCGCCTGCGCCTGGTGGCGATGGCCGAATGGACGATGGGCAGCGCGCGCCAGGAGCGGCTGTCGCTGGCCACGCGCGCCGACCGCGTCGCCATCGGGCCGGAAGGCGCCGGCCTGCCGACGGCAGCCACCGCGCTGGCGCTGCAAGCCACGCAGCTCGACCATCTGGGCGGCTTCGGCGACGCCACCGCCTTCCTCGCGTGGCGCCCCACCCAGCCGGGTGACGCAGCGGCTGCCAGCGCGGCGATGTCGGCCACGCAGGCCGCGGCCGACGACTGGACATGCGACCGCCGCGAGTTCTTCGACAGCGCCGGCCGCATGGTGCTGCCCGGGCGGCTGGGCCGCCAGAGCGGCGCCGGGCTCGACCCCTGCGCGGCGCTCGGCTGCGTGCTGTCGCCCGCGCCCGGGCGCGCCGCCAGCGTCACCCTGTTGCTGGGCCATGCCGCCAGCGCGCAAGAGGCCAGCGCGCTGGTCGCGCAGGCTTTTGCGATGGACCCGTCGCAGCGTCTGGCCGCGCAGCGCAGGCAGTGGCCGCATTTGATCGGCGGCGTGCAGGTGCAGACGCCGGATGCACGCTTCGATGCGCTGGTCAACCACTGGCTGCCCTACCAGACGCTGGCCTGCCGGCTGTGGGCACGCGCCGGCTTCTACCAGGCTGGCGGCGCCTTCGGCTTCCGCGACCAGTTGCAGGACAGCATGGCGATGGTCACGCGCGCACCGCAGTTGCTGGCGCAGCAGATCCGCGCCAACGCGGCGCGCCAGTTCCCGGAAGGCGACGTGCAGCACTGGTGGCACGCGCCCGGCGGCGCCGGCGTGCGCACCCATTTCTCCGACGATCTGCTGTGGCTGCCACTGGCGCTGGCGCTCTATGTGCAACGCACCGGCGACCGGGCCCTTCTCGACGAAGCGCTGCCCTTCCTGAACGGCGCACCGGTGCCGCCCGGCGCAGAAGACCTGTACGAGACGCCGGCCACCGGCGACGAGACGGCCACGCTCTACGAACACGCTGCACGCGCCATCGACCGCAGCCTGGCGCACGGCGAACACGGCCTGCCGCTGTTCGGCACCGGCGACTGGAACGACGGCATGAACCGCGTCGGCCACCAGGGGCGCGGCGAGTCGGTGTGGCTGGCCTGGTTCCTGTGCCAGGTGGTGGATGACTTCCTGCCCATCGCCGCCACCCGCGGCGACGACGCCCGCGTCGCCGCCTGGCGCAGCGCGCGCCAAGGCTGGGCCACCGCGCTGGACGGCGCCGCGTGGGACGGCCAGTGGTACCGGCGCGGCTTCTTCGACGACGGCATGCCGCTGGGCGCGGCGGCCAATGCCGAGTGCCGCATCGACCTCATCGCCCAGGCGTGGGCCGTGCTGTCCGGCGCGGGCGACCCGCAGCGCGCGCGGCAGGCGATGGCCAGCGCGCAGAAGCTGCTGCTGGACGGCGCCGCCAACACCGTGAAGCTGCTCGACCCGCCGCTTCAGCATGCCGTGCCGAGCGCCGGCTACATCCAGGCCTACCCGCCGGGCGTGCGCGAAAACGGCGGCCAGTACAACCACGGCGCGGTCTGGGCGCTGATGGCGCTGGCCCGGCTGGGCGACGCGGCCGGCGCGTGGAAGATCTTCACCGCACTGAGCCCGGCGCACCGCTGGGCCGACGCCGAACGCGGCGCGGCCTACGCCATCGAGCCCTACGTGATGGCAGGCGACGTCTATACCCAGCCGCCCTGGGTGGGCCGTGGCGGCTGGAGCTGGTACACGGGCGCTGCCGGCTGGCTGATGCGGGCCGCCGTGGAGTCGCTGTGCGGCGTGGTGCTGGCCGCCGGCCGGGTGACGGTCACGCCCTGTCTGCCGCCACATTGGCCGCAAGCCAGCGTGACCTTGCGCCACGCCGGGCGCAGCCACCGCTTGGTGGTGTGCGCCGACGAAGCGGCTGCGCGTGCGGCCTGCCAGAGCGAGCCAGCAGCGCAACGGGCCGCGGTGGGCCAGGCCATCGAACTGGCAGCGCTGGCCGATGGCAGCGTGCATGTGGTGGTGGCCGGCGCACCGGCCGCTGCGGCCGGTGCAGCGGCCGACCCTGCAACGGCGCGCGCACTTTAGGGCGCGGCTGGCTGCTGCCGCTGTAGGCCGCAGCCTACTGCCGCACGCGGCAGCCGCCGCTGGAAGGCCGGCCGCCGAGCCGCAACACTGGCCCACCCGAGCCGACACGGCCCAACAGGAGATCGAGACCATGAACCAACCCACCGCAACCCGGCTGGCCCTTGCACTGGCTGCCACGCTGGCGCTGGCAGCGGCGCCCGGCGCCTATGCCAACAACTTCTCCAAGAGCGCCTACGACGGCGCCAAGAACGACATCAAGTCCACCTACAAGGCGGAACGCGACACCTGCAACAGCTTGTCGGGCAACGCCAAGGACATCTGCGTCGAGCAGGTCAAGGGCCACGAAAAAATAGCCATGGCACAGCTCGACTACAACTACACCGGCGCCACCAAGGACGAGGTGAAGGTCTATCAGGCGCGCTACGAAGCCCGCTATGACGTCGCCAAGGAGAAGTGCGACGACCTGGCCGGTGACCCGAAAGATCTGTGCCTGCGCGAGGCCAAGACCGCCCGCGACAAGGCGCAGGCCGATCTGAAACTGGCCAAAAAGGTGAGCGACGCGGTGGACGACGCCGACAGCACGCGCATGAAGGCAGACTACAAGCTGGCTGCCGAGAAATGCGCCCCGCTGGCCGGCGACGTGAAAGACGTCTGCATGGCGTCCGCCAAGGCGCGCTACAACGAGCGCTGGTAAGCCCCTTCCAGCACAGCGAAACGCCGCTCACGAGCGGCGTTTTTCTTGCCTGGCCGTCGGCGCCACGCCGCGCGGCGCGGCAGCCCTGCTACCACTTGCTGCTGAGCACCATTGCCAGACGGCCACCGCGCGGGCGCAACGAGAACACCGTGGCCGGGCCGCTGAGTTCCACCTTCATCAACGAGCCACGGCGCAGGTCGGAGTAGGGATCGCGCGCGTGGAAGTTCAAGCCGAGGCGCATCTGGCGATCAGCAGGCTGCGCGGCCTGCAGACCGAAGGCCTGTGCCTGCGCCAGGCGGTCATCGCCGCGCACCAGCGGCGTCTGCCAGACCACTGTCGATGTGTCGCTGGTGGCCAGCGACACGCCCAACAGCACACCGCCAGCGCGGCCCTGGGCCTGGCCTGAGATGTTCGCATTCGGCGCCGCGGCACGGCCGTCTTGGGGCTGCCAGCGCTGCTCGACCCCGACGCCTGCGGCCAGGCCTTGCTTGCGCGCCCACAGCATGGTCTGCGTGGTGGCCCGGAAGGCGGGCTGCGCGGCGGGCGCCAGGTTGTCGGCCGCCGGCAATGCCAGCGGCTGGGCGGCGCTCTGCGACACCTCGAAGACCACACCGTCGCCCGGCGACAGCATCGGCTCGGCGGCATGGGCGCAGGCACAGGCCAGGCTGGCGGTGGCAGCGGCGGCGGCCAGCGCCAGCCTGACGGGCGACCTGGTGCCGGGCTTCATCGCGGCCACTCCACTGCGTCTGCCGTCTCGGCTTGCGGTGCCGCAGCGCCGGCCATCTGCTGCATCAGCCCCTCGCGCCGCCGCATCAGCGCGCTGCCCAGCGCCGCACTGTCGGCATCGCGCAGCAGCGGCAGCAGGCGCTGCGTTTCGCGCAGCCGCAGCAGGTCGAAAAGTTCGCCCATCGCCAGCAGGCGGGCGTCGAGAAGCGGGTCGTCGGCCGCCATCCCGCGCACGCGCAAAGCCAGCATGTGGATGCAGTCGTTCTCGACCTCCGCCTGGTCCACCGGCAGCGTGCTGCCCTGAAGCAGGGTGCGCAGTGCTGGGTAGAGCAGTTCGGCTTCGAGCTGCAGGTGCACGCACATCTCGGCGCAGACGCGCTGGCCGAGGGCGTGACGGTCGGCGGCCGACACGCCGTCTTCGCGCAGCAGCCACGCATAGCGCACCAGCAGGCCGTGCACTGCCTGCTGGCTGGCGCGCAGCACCTGGGCGGCATCCACCGGGCCCACCAGCCAGGGCGGCATGTCGGCGGAGCGGGTGGCGTGCGTGGGTGAGGTGTCGAGCATCATGCCTCCTGGGGCTTGCGGCAGCGCGGCTTGGAACGTCTGCGCCCAGCGTATGGCACCGCTGCGGCCGGCCCAAGGCCGGCGCGGCGCGATGCACCGTCAGGCGGCTGCGTCCGCGGCTGTGGGCACTGTCCTACGGCGATATCCCGCCTGGCGGCTGGTCCGGCGGCGCTCACGCATACTGGGTCGGCAACGCCATGAACGCCATGAACGCCATGAACGCCGCAAGTCCGCCGATCCAACGCCTGCTGTCCGCCTGTCTGACTGCATGTATGGCGGCATGTCTAGCGGCATGTCTGGCGGCATGTGCGTCGGCAGTGGTGCCTGCGCAATCCATTGCGCAACCGCTTCCGCGCGTGTTGCTGCTGGGCGAGGTGCATGACAACGAAGCGCAGCACGCGCTGCGGCTTCAGATGTTCAAGGACCTGCTGGCGACGGGCGCCCGGCCGGCGCTGCTGATGGAGCAGTTCGATCACAGCAGGCAGCCGGCCATCGACGCGGCTTTGGCGCAGCCGGCGGCCGGCGCAGCGTCGGCAGCGGCACCGGCAGCGGCAGCGGCATCGGCATCGACATCGGCAGACGACACCGCCGCGCGCGTGATCGCGGCTGCCGGCGGGCCGGGCTGGCGCTGGGAGTTCTACCGCCCTTTCGTGGCGCTGGCCGTCGTCCACGGCCTGCCCGTCGTGGCCGGCAACGTCTCGCGCGACGAAGCGCGCCAGGTGATGTCGCGCGGTCTGTCGGCGCTGGGCTTCGACGCCGACGTGCCGGCCGACGTCAGCGCAGCGCATGTGGCCGCCATCGTGCAGGGCCATTGCGGCCAGTTGGACAGCAGGCAGGCGGCCGTGATGGCACTCGCGCAGGAGGCGCGCGACCAGTTGATGGCGCGGCTGGTGGAGCGCAATGCGGCGCGTGGCGTGCTGCTGCTGGCCGGTAACGGCCATGTGCGGCGCGACGTCGGCGTGCCGCGCTGGCTGAGCGCCGCCACGCGCGGCCGCACGCTGTCCGTCGGGCTGCTGGAGGCCGGCGACGGCGACGCCGCGGCCTACGACCAGACGGTCGTCACGGCGGCGCAACCGCGTGGCGACCCGTGCGCGGCACTCCGCGGCGCCGCCCCGCCGCGCCCCTGACCCGGCGCGCCACCGCCCACCGACCCGAGGACGCCCGCATGGACAGCACCCGCATCGAACACGACAGCATGGGCGACATCGCCGTGCCGGCGCAGGCGCTCTACGGCGCGCAGACGCAGCGCGCGTTGCTGAACTTCCCGCTCAGCGGCCAGCCGTTGCCAGCCGGCTTCATCCGGGCGCTGCTGCTCGTCAAGCAGGCGGCGGCGCGGGCCAACGTCGCGCTGGGGCAGTTGCCGGCCGACATCGGCGCAGCCATCGACGGCGCCGCCGGCACGCTGCTGGCCAGCGACTTCATGCCGCACTTTCCGCTGGACGTGTTCCAGACCGGCTCCGGCACCAGCAGCAACATGAACGCCAACGAGGTGCTGGCCACGCTGGCCGGCCGCTCCCTCGCGGCAGGCGCAATCAGCCCGAACGACCACGTCAACTGCAGCCAGAGCAGCAACGACGCGGTGCCCAGCGCCATCCACATCGGCGCGGCGCTGGCCTTGCAGCAAGCGCTGCTGCCGGCGCTGCACCACCTGGCGCAGGCCACGCGGCTGAAGGCAGGCAGCGTGGGCCACCACGTCAAGACCGGCCGCACCCACTTGATGGACGCGATGCCGGTGCGGCTGGGCCAGGTGCTGGGCGGCTGGGCGGCACTGGTCGAGGCGCAGGCTGCGGCGCTGGAGGCGCTGCTGCCGCGGGTGTGTGCGCTGGCGCAGGGCGGCACGGCGGTGGGCACCGGCGTCAACGCGCCGCCCGGCTTCGCGGCGGCGTTCTGCGAGCAGCTTTCTGCGCTCACCGGGCTGGCCTTCACGCCGGCGCCGGACCACTTTGCGGCGATGGGCTCGCAGGACACGGCGCTGGCGCTGTCGGGCGCGCTGAAGGGCGTGGCCGTGAGCCTGATGAAGATCGCCAATGACCTGCGCTGGATGAACTCCGGCCCGCTGGCCGGGCTGGCCGAGATCGAACTGGAGGCGCTGCAGCCCGGCTCGTCGATCATGCCCGGCAAGGTGAACCCGGTGATTCCGGAAGCGGTGGCGATGGTGGCGGCGCAGGTCATCGGCAACGACGCGGCCATCACCATCGCAGCGCAGTCCGGCAACTTCGAACTCAACGTGATGCTGCCGCTGGTGGCGCGCAACCTGCTGGAAAGCCTGGCGCTGCTGAGCAACGCGGCGCGGCTGCTGACCGACCGCGCCATCGCCGGCTTCAAGGTCAACGCGGCGCAATTGCAGGCGGCGCTGGCGCGCAACCCGATCCTGGTGACGGCGCTGAACCCGCTGATCGGCTACGCGAAGGCGGCCGAGATCGCCAAGCAGGCCTACCGCGAAGGCCGCGCCATCGTCGATGTGGCGGCCGAGCAGACCGACATCCCGCGCGAGCGGCTGCTGGAGTTGCTGGACCCGGCGCGGCTGACCGGCAGCCCGGCCGATTGAAGGCCCGGTGCTGCAAATGTCGATGACCACGCTGAACCACTTTTTCGCACTCTTCGCACGCGCCGGCGCGTTGATCGCGCTCGCGCTGCTGCTGGCGCTGCCGGCCACGGTGGCCGGCGCGCAAACGCCAGAGCCGCTGTACCGCAGCACCGCGCGCAGTGCCGAGGGCATCGGCAAGACCTATCTCGGGCGCGAGATCGCAGGCGTGATGGGCTGGCAGGCGGCGGCCTGGCTGGAACGCGAGGAACGCGAGAAGGAAGAGCGCGGCGACCTGCTGCTGCGCGCATTGGCGCTGAAGCCCGGCATGAACGTGGCAGACATCGGTGCCGGCACCGGCTACCACGCGCGCCGCATGGCCCCGCTGGTGGCCCCCGGCGGCACCGTCTATGCCGTCGATGTGCAGCCCGAGATGGTGGCGATGCTGACCGACCTGGTGCGTCGCGCCGGCATCGCCAACGTGAAGCCGGTGCTGGGCGCGGCCGACGACGTGAAGCTGCCGGAGGCAAGCATCGACCTGGCCATCATGGTCGATGTCTATCACGAGCTGGAATTCCCGCACGAGGTGCTGCGCAGCATCGTCACGGCGCTGAAGCCGGGCGGGCTGGTGGTCTTCGTCGAGTACCGCGCAGAAGACCCGCGGGTGCCGATCAAGCCGCTGCACAAGATGAGCGAAGCGCAGGTGCGCAAGGAAGCCGCGCAGCACCCGCTGGCCTACGAGCGCACCGTCGGCACGCTGCCGTGGCAGCACGTGATGTTCTTTCGCAAGCGTTGACGGCCGGGGCGTTGGCCGGCAGCGCGGTATCCGGCAGCGCGGCAGCGCGGCAGCGCGGCAGCGGCCGTTACGCCGAGGCGCCGGGGTCGATCTGCCGCAGCGCTGCGCCGATCGCCGCTGCATCCCGCGGCCGCACGAGCCGGCTGGCTTCGCGACCGGCTTGCAGGAAGATCAACGTCGGCCACAGCTTGACGTTGTATGACCGCCCGAGCGGCTGGCCGGGGCCGTCGGCCACCTTGAGGTGGCGCACACCGGGGTGGCCGGCGAGTGCCTGCGCGATGGCCGGCTGGGCGGCGCGGCAATGGCCGCACCAGGCCGTGCCGAACTCCAGCAGCAGCGGCCCGGCGGCGGTGTCTATGTCGGCCCGCGCCGGCTCCGCCGCGGCATAGGAGGTTGTCAGGCTCATGGGTCAACCGTAGCAGAGCGGGTCGGTGTCGGCTGTGGCAGGGGCTTGCGGGCCGAGGCCAACCGTGCCGGTCCAATGCGGCCCTGATCTGGCGACGACAAGGGCTGGCGGACAGGCCGCAGGTTTGCTGCCGCTGGTTTCAGGTATTACGATGACTGCTTTCGTAATTCCAGGACGACAGATGGCGGATCCAACCACGATGACGACCAAGGGCCAGGTCACCGTGCCGCGCGAGATCCGCGACCGCCTCGGGCTGAAGTCTGGCGACAAGATGGCCTTCACGATGCTCAGTGACGGCACCGTCGTGATGCGCCCGAAGACGCGGCGCCTGGCCGACCTGGCAGGCTCGCTGACGCGTGCTGTGCAGCCCAAGGTTGCCGTCGATGAGATGAACCCGTTCAAGGCGAATACAACGACGGCGGCGACAAAGCGGCGGGCGCGATGATCAGCCGCTCGCCAACGACAGCGGCGTGTGCCGGGTCGAACCTGCCGTGACCATCGCCATCGACACCAACGTGCTGGTGCGCCTGCTCGTCCGCGACGACGAAGCGCAGTACACGGCGGCGAAGCGACTGGTGGACGAGACCGCCGCCGCCAAAGAACCGGTGTTGATCCTGCTCGGCGCCCTGCTCGAAACCGAATGGGTGCTGCGCAGCCGCTACAAGCTCGACAAGGCCAGCATCGCAGGCGCTTTCGCCGCGCTGCTCGGAAGCGCCGACGTCGAGTTCGAGCACCCACCCACTGTGGAAGAGGCGCTCTACGTCTGGGCACAGCACCCGGACGCCGACTTCGCCGACTGCCTGCTCACCGCGCGCGCCGCACACCTCGGCCGCAGGCGCTTACTGACCTTCGACGCTGGCGCGGCCCGGTTGCCCGGCAGGGAACTGCTGCGGTGAGGTGGTGTCGGGCGGAGTGAAACGGCCGCGGTCGAATCAGCGATATGTGTTTCCTTCAGTTGTTCGCGCGCGGCGTACAGCGCCGCCTGGTCGTTGGAGATCTCCTGGCTGTCCTGGAACTTCGTGCCCTCGTTCAGCAGGCCGGCTTCGTGCTCCGGCACCTCGTCCACCGTGGCTTGCGTGCCTTCGATCCTAGACAACAGCACCACTTCCTGTGTGGTCAGCGGCGGCGCTGGAGTTCGTCGACCTGTTCCAGCTGCGCCTTCAGGGCCTCGAATGCATACATCGAGAAGCACGACGCTGCAACCTTTACGCGGGCGCCTGGCTTCAGAGCCCGCTTGAGGTCGTCGCCAAGCAGGCGGCTGATGTTGTCAATGAGTTCCATGGCCGGCTACCCCAGAAGCTGCGCCACCAGACGCATCGGCACGAACAACCTGCTCGGCTGGGCCTGCAAGGCGGCAAAACCGTAGTGCCGATAGAACGCCGCGGCAGCCTCATCCTTGGCATCGACCACCACCGCCATCGCGGCAATCTGGTCGGCGTGGTCCAGGCTGCGGCGCAGGGCATCCAGGAGCAGATGTTCCCCAAGGCCTTGGCCCTTGGTGGATTGATCGACCGCCAGCCGGCCCAGCAGCGTGACGGGCAATTGCGCATAGCGCGGCAGCTTGCGAGCCAGTTCGTCCGGCAGGTCGGTCAGAGTCAGCACCGAGGCCGACAGCGTGTAGTAGCCGAGGACGCGCGCGTTCGGCGGGCTGACGGCGACGAAAGGCGCGGCCACGCGCTTGTCCGCGTCCTGCCGAGCCTGCTGTTTGAGGTAGCGGTCAAGCGCCTCTGCGCCGCAGTGAAACGCTGCTCGGTCGTGCTGCCGGCCCAGCGGCTCGACAGTGATGTTGCTCAACGCCACCGGCTACATGCCGGTGCGTTGACGGTAGGCCTTGGCCGCGCGCTTGAGGCGCGCGTTCGGCTCCGGCGGGTTCAGCAAGGCCTTCACGAAAGCCAACTGCTCTTCACGCGACAGGAGAATCGACTCGTGTTCGGCGATCACGCGCCGCGCTGCGTCTTGCGCACTGGCAACGACGAACTCGCTCAGCGTGCGGCCAGAAAGCGCTGCCGCTTGCTGGAGCAGGCTCTTCTGCGCCGCGGACACGCGAGCTTCGAGCCGGGCGTCGCGGGTGGTGTCGGGGGTGTCTTGAGTGGCCATGGTTGTCTCCCTGCCGGCAATGTACGGCATATGTCCGTACGTGACAAGCGATTCCATGGGCGGTGCGCGTACGGACGCTCGGCAGTTGAGCCTGCCGCTGTGCGGCACGGTGTGGTTGCACGGGAATCCAACGATCTGGGGCTTCGCAAGAAATCATCCAGGACGTTCAAAGACGCCCCAGAACCACGCTACATCTGGTCGATCATCACCTGCCCGAAGCCCGAGCAACTGACCTGCGTCGCGCCTTCCATCAGCCGCGCGAAGTCGTAGGTGACCTTCTTGCTGAGGATGGCCTTCTCGATCGCGGTGATGACGAGGTCGGCGGCTTCCGTCCAGCCCATGTGGCGCAGCATCATCTCGGCCGAGAGGATTTCGGAACCGGGGTTGACATAGTCCTTGCCGGCGTACTTCGGCGCGGTGCCGTGGGTGGCTTCGAACATTGCGATCGAGTCGCTCAGGTTGGCCCCGGGCGCGATGCCGATGCCGCCCACCTGCGCCGCCAGCGCGTCGGAGATGTAGTCGCCGTTGAGGTTGAGCGTGGCCACCACCGAGTACTCGGCGGGGCGCAGCAAGATCTGCTGAAGGAAGGCGTCGGCGATCACGTCCTTGATGACGACGTCCTTGCCGCTCTTGGGGTTCTTGAACTTGCACCACGGGCCGCCGTCGATCAGCTCGGCGCCGAACTCGGCCTGCGCCAGGTTGTAAGCCCAGTCACGGAAGCCACCCTCGGTGTACTTCATGATGTTGCCCTTGTGCACGATGGTCACGTTGGGCTTGTCGTTGTCGATGGCGTACTGGATGGCCTTGCGCACCAGCCGCTCCGTGCCTTCGCGGCTGACCGGCTTGATGCCGATGCCGGAGGTGTTGGGGAAGCGGATCTTCTTGACGCCCATCTCTTCGATGAGGAACTTGATCAGCTTCTTCGCCTTGTCGCTCTCGGCCTCGTATTCGATGCCGGCGTAGATGTCTTCCGAGTTCTCGCGGAAGATCACCATGTTGGTCTTCTCGGGCTCCTTCACCGGGCTCGGCACGCCCTTGAAATATTGCACCGGCCGCAGGCAGACGTAGAGATCGAGTTCCTGGCGCAAGGCCACGTTCAGGCTGCGGATGCCGCCGCCCACCGGGGTGGTGAGCGGGCCCTTGATCGACACCACGTAGTCGCGCACGGCGCTCAGCGTCTCTTCGGGCAGCCAGACGTCCGGGCCGTAGATGCGGGTGGATTTCTCGCCTGCATAGACCTCCATCCAGTGGATCTTGCGCTTGCCGCCATAAGACTTGGCCACCGCCGCGTCCACCACCTTCAGCATCACGGGGGTGATGTCCAGACCGGTGCCGTCGCCCTCGATGTAGGGAATGACCGGCTGGTCGGGCACGTTGAGCGAGAAGTCGGCGTTGACCGTGATCTTCTGCCCGTCGGCGGGCACCTTGATGTGCTGGTACATGAAAGAGTCTCCGAGAGCCGTGTCAGGCAAAGGCACTGGTGCAGTGCAACCCGAAATTCTATGTCAGCGCGCTGTCAACCGACTGACGGGCCGGCCCGTTGCGACGGGTGCCTCCCGTCTGGAGGGGGTGATCTCAAACTTTCAAAAGGTACTAGAACCATGAACAAGCTCCTCGCCGCCCTGATCGCTGCCGTGTTCGCCGCCTTCACCGCGACCGGTGCCTTCGCCGCTGAAGCGAAGAAGGAAGAAGCCAAGCCGGCGATGGCCGCCGCCTCCGGCGCGAAGGCCGAAGCCAAGAAGGAAGAGAAGAAGGAAGCCAAGAAGCAAGAAGCGAAGAAGTAATCGCCTTTTCCGCAACTGGTTTGCCAAGAACCGCCCGGGCCTGCCCCGGGCGTTTTTGTTGGCGCGCCGGATAATGCCGCCGCCACGTCTTTTGCAGCCCCATGACACACATCAAGCCTGAATCGACCCTGCGCGCCGCGCTGGCGCCTGCCTTTGTTTTGACCCTCGCCTTGGCCCTTGCGTTGGCACTCGGCAGCGCGCGGGCGCAGAGCGGCCCGCAGCCGAAACTGCCGACCACGCGGCTGACGGCCGGCATGCATGTGATCCAGGCCGAACTGGCAGCCACCGAACAGCAGCAGATGGTGGGGATGATGTTCCGCCGAGAGATGGGCGCGAACGAGGGCATGTTGTTCGTCAACCAGGAGGCCGGCGTGCGCTGCTTCTGGATGCGCAACACGCTGCTGCCGCTGAGCATCGCCTTCATCGGCGACGATGGCAGCATCGTCAACATCGCCGAGATGGCGCCGCAGTCAGACGACTCGCACTGTTCAGGCAAGCCGGTGCGCTTTGCGCTGGAGATGCGGCAAGGCTGGTTCAGCAAGCACGGCATCGGCGCCGGCTTCAAACTGCGCGGCGCACCGTTCGGCAGTTAGGCCGCCGCCGATGCAGCCGCTTCAGGCGAAGTTGGCCTCGGCGAAGCCCCAGTTGACCAGCTTGTCGAGGAAGGTCTCGACGAACTTCGGGCGCATGTTGCGGTAGTCGATGTAGTAGGCGTGCTCCCACACGTCCACCGTCAGCAAGGCCTTGTCTGCGCCTGTCAGCGGCGTGCCGGCAGCGCCGGTGTTGACGATGTCCACGCTGCCGTCGGGCTTCTTCACGAGCCAGGTCCAGCCAGAGCCGAAGTTGCCGACGGCCGACTTCACGAAGGCCGCCTTGAAGTCGGCATACGAGCCCCACTTGGCGCTGATGGCCGCTGCCAGCGCGCCGCCCGGCTCGCCGCCGCCGGCGGGCTTCATGCAGTTCCAGAAGAAGGTGTGGTTCCAGATCTGCGCTGCGTTGTTGTAGATGCCGCCTGACGCCTTCTTGATGATGTCTTCCAGCGCCATGGCCTCGAATTCGGTGCCCTTTTGCAGGTTGTTCAGGTTCACGACATAGGCGTTGTGGTGCTTGCCGTGGTGGTACTCCAGCGTCTCCTGGCTGTAGGCGGGGGCCAGGGCGTCGATGGCGTAGGGCAAGGGGGGCAGCGTGTGTTCCATGGAAGCTCATCCTGTGTTGGTTGACGTCGAATCGATTGTAGGCACGGCCTCCGCGGCCGGCAGCGGCAGCACTTCCAGCAACGCTGCACGCGCCCGCCCGTCTGCCCACACGGCCTGCACCTGCTGCCCGGGCGCCAGGCCGCGGACCGACAGCACCGGCCGGCCATCGGCGCCCTCCACCCACGCATAGCCGCGGCGCAGCACCTGCTGCGGGTCCAGCGCCGTCAGGCTGCGCGCGGTGCCTGCCAGGTGCGCCTGCGCGCGCTGCAACTGCATCGCCAGCGCACGCCGCAGCCGGGCGGCCAGTGCCAGCGCGGCATCGCTGTCGCGTGCCATCTGCTGGCGCAAGGCGCGCTGCAGCCGTCTGGCATGCGCGTCGAGCTGGTGGCTTTGCGCCGCCAGCAGCGCCGCCGGGCGGGCCACGCGCAGCGCCAGCGTGTCCAGCCGCTGGGCATGGCGGTCCAGCGTGCGGGCCAGCGCGCGTTGCAGGCTGGCCTGGCGGGCGTCCAGCAGCGCCAGCAACTCGGCGCGCGCCGGCGCTGCCAGCTCGGCGGCCGCGGTGGGCGTGGGGGCACGCAGGTCGGCCGCCAGGTCGGCCAGCGTCACATCGGTTTCGTGGCCGACGCCGCACACCACCGGGATCGGGCTGGCAACCACCGCACGCACCACGCGCTCGTCGTTGAAGGCCCACAGGTCTTCCAGCGAGCCGCCGCCGCGCACCAGCAGCAGGGTATCGACCTCGCGACGCTGGCCGGCGGCCTGCAATGCCGCCACCAGCGCCGCCGGCGCCTCGGCGCCCTGCACGGGGCTCGGGTACAGCACCAGCCGCACCTGCGGCGCGCGGCGGCGGAAGGCAGTCAGCACGTCATGCAAGGCCGCGGCGCCGAGCGACGTGACGATGCCCACGGCCTGCGGCTGCGCCATCAGCGGCCGTTTGCGTGCCGCGTCGAACAGGCCCTGCACTTCGAGCCTGGCCTTCAGGCGCAGAAACTCCTCGTACAGCGTGCCGGCGCCGACGCGCTGCATGGACTCCACCACCAGTTGCAGCTCGCCGCGCGCTTCATAGACACCGATGCGCCCGCGCAGTTCGACCTGCTGGCCGTCGGCAGGCGCGAAGTCCAGCAGGCTGGCGGCGCGACGGAACATCGCGCAACGCAGCAAGGCCGATGCGCCGCCGCTGTCCTTGAGCGAAAAGTAGCAATGGCCGCTGCCTGCGCGTGAGAAGCCAGACAGCTCGCCGCGCACCGCCACGCCGCCGAAGCGGGCGGCCAGCGCGTCGCCGGTGGCCAGCAGCAGCGCGGCCACGCCCCAGACGTTGCGCGGCGCGCCAGGCGCGGAGGCCATGGAAGGCGGCGTGGAAGGCTCAAACATCGGGAGAACGAGGGCTGGCGCGGCCTGGGAACTCCACAGCCCCGCAAATACAGGGGTCGCCCGCCATCTTGCCTGTCATCAAACCGTCAAAAGCGTGCAAGCCGTTGATTTGGAACAAACTTTTATTGCTGCAAATTTGTGCAAAGGAAGGCAAATCCTGCACTGGCGCGGGTTTGCGGCGGCTGCGAAAAGGTTCTCCACACAGTTGTCCACAGTTCCGGTGGACAGTGCACCCACCTTGGCAACCACGGCGCGCCGATGGCGCATCCGGTGGGGCAGCGGTGCGCGCTTCGGCCATAATCCGGCCCGCCACGGCATGCCGCCGCTTTGCAGAGAACCCCTTGCTGTCGATCATACAAGCGGCCGGTTGGCCGATCTGGCCCCTGCTGTTGTGCTCTGTGGTGGCGCTGGCCCTCGTCATCGAACGGCTGGTGCATCTGCGCGATGCACTCGTCGCGCCGCCCACGCTGCTGGACGAGGTGATCTCCGTTTCGCGCAACAGCCTGCCGGGCGCCGATGTCGTCAACAAGTTGGCCGAGAACTCGGTGCTCGGCCAGGTGTTGGCCACCGGCCTGCGCAGCGTGATCGCCGAGCCCCGCATCAGTGAGGAAGCGCTGCGACAGTCCCTTGAAAACGCCGGCCGCACTGCCGTGCACGGCATCGAGCGCTACCTCAACACGCTGGGCACCATTGCCGCCGCCGCACCGCTGCTGGGGCTATTCGGCACGGTGGTGGGCATGATCGAGATCTTCGGCTCGCAGGCGCCCAGCGGCGGCTCCAACCCGCAGTTGCTGGCGCATGGCATCTCTGTCGCGCTGTACAACACGGCCTTCGGGCTGATCATCGCGATCCCTTCGCTGATGTTCTATCGCTACTTCCGCGGTCGCATCGAGTACTTCCAGCTCACGATGGAAATCGCCGCCGAGCGCCTGGTGCCGCATCTGATGCGCTTCGTGGTGCGCACGCCTTTGCCGGCTTGAGACGCGCGATGAAGTTCAGCCGCCGCCCGCCCGAGGAACCCGAGATCAACCTGATCCCGTTCATCGACGTGCTGCTGGTCGTGCTGATCTTCCTGATGCTGTC
>CAXTHW010000007.1:0-167753 GCA_964244245.1 uncultured Rubrivivax sp.
CTGAGCCAGGATCAAACTCTTCAGTTCGATCTTGATAAATTACTCAAAGAATTGAAGTGAACTTCACTTGCATGAAAATTCAATTCAGTGAGCGTTTAAGGTCCATGAGACCTCGACTTCCATGATTGCTCATGGTTGTCTTGGCACTCGCCTTCAAACGCCCACGCTTATCGGCTGTATGTTGTTAAAGAGCTTGCTTACTTTGCATGAGCCGGCTTGCTTGCTGGCTTTGCTTTTCAGCGCCGCTGATTAGTTATCAGCGAAGACCACGATTCTGACATTCTTTTCAATTCCCTGTCAATCGCTTGGTCTTTTCAACTGATTTTCTGAAGTATCTGCGGGCCGTGTGCTTTTGCATTTGGCTTCACAGCGCTTCGTCGATCAGTGGAGCCTGTGACTGTAGCACGGCTGTTGTCAGCCGTGCAAGCGGCGCTGGAAAAAAGATGCAGTCAGCCTCCACCGAGCGGGAAGGCGCGGGCCGACTCGGCTGCCGGGTCGTCTGCTGCCAGCACAGCTGACAGCGCGCCACTCAAGCGCCGGGTGTCTGCCCGCAGCACGCGCTGCTTGATGGACGCCACGCGCGCCGGGTGCATGGAGAAGCTGCGCAGACCCATCGCGAGCAGCAACTCCGTAAAGGCAGGATCGCCCGCCATCTCGCCACAGACGCTGACCCCGCGGCCGAGCGCCACCGCCCGTGTGATCGTCTGCGCGATCAGTTGCAGCACCGCCGGGTGCCACGGGTCGTAGAGGTGCGACACCGCCTCGTCGGCACGGTCGATGGCCAGCGTGTACTGGATGAGGTCGTTCGTGCCGATGGAGACGAAGTCGAAGTGCGCCAGGAAGCGGTCGATCATCAGCGCCGCGGCGGGCACTTCGATCATCGCCCCAACCTCCACGATGCCGTAGGCGCGACCGGCATCGTCGAGCTGCTGCCGCGCGCGCGCCAGTGCATCCAGCGTGGCGCGGACTTCCCCCATGTGGGCCACCATGGGCACCAGGATGCGCACCTTGCCGAAGGCGCTGGCGCGCAGCATGGCACGCAACTGCTGACGGAACATGCCGGGCTCCGACAGGCTCCAGCGGATCGCACGCAAGCCCAGCGCTGGGTTCAGCGCGTGTTCGTGCCGCAGCTCCTGCGGGCTCATGCGGTCCAGCGGCTTGTCGGCCCCGATATCAACGGTGCGGATCGTCACCGGCAGCCCTTGCATCGCCAGCACCGCGTCGCGGTAGGCCTCGAACTGCTCTTCCTCGTCGGGCAGGTGGCCCTCGCGGTTCATGAACAGAAACTCGCTGCGGAACAGCCCCACGCCCACTGCGCCGGCCTCCAACGCGCCCGCTGCGTCGCCGGGCAGCTCGATGTTGGCCAGCAGTTCCACAGGCACGCCGTCCAGCGTGACGGCCGGGGTGTGGCGCAGCCGGTTCAGCCGCGCCCGTTCCAGCTCGCTCTGGCGCTGGCGGAAGCGGTATTCCTCCAGCACGATGGGCGACGGATCGACGATCACGATCCCGGCGTCGCCGTCGATCACAAGCCAGTCGTCCTGGCGGATCAAGCGGCTGGCTTCACGCGCGCCCACCACCGCCGGGATGTCCATGCTGCGCGCGACGATGGCAGTGTGCGACGTGCGGCCACCGACGTCGGTGACGAAGCCGGTGAACACGCTGCGCTTGAACTGCATCATGTCGGCCGGCGCAACGTCGTTCGCCACCAGCACCAGCGGGTCTTCGCCGCCGAAATCGCGGACGCCGGCAACCGGCAGCGGCGCCAGCTTGCTGCCGCCGGGGCCAGAACGCACCAGGCCGCGCAACAGCCGTTCGGCCACCTGCTCCACGTCGGCCTTGCGCTCGCGCAGGTAGTCGTCTTCCATCTCGTCGAACTGCCGCGCCAGCACTTCGAGTTGGGCAGACAAGGCCCATTCGGCGTTGTAGTGGCGCTCGCGGATCCACTGCTTGGTGGCGCCGGTCAGCGCGTCGTCGTGCAGCAGCATGATGTGCACGTCCAGCAGCGCGGGCAGCTCCGGCGGTGCGTCTGGCGGGAGATCGCGCTTGAGCGTGCTCAGCTCGGCGGACACCTCGTCACGCGCGCTGCGCAGCCGCTCGATCTCGTGCTCGATCTGGTCGGCACTGACGAAATAATGGGCGACATCCACCCGGCTGGACGCCACCAGCACCGCGCGGCCGATGGCCACGCCGCGTGACACGGGCATGCCGAAGACCTGGATGCTCATGGCAGGCGGCCTATTGGCCTTCGCCGAACTTGCCGTGGATCAAACCACGCAGCGCATCCATCGCGGCCTGTTCGTCCTCGCCCTCGGTTTCGATCTCGATCTCGCTGCCCAGGCCGGCGGCCAGCATCATCACACCCATGATGCTCTTGGCGTTGACGCGCCGGCCGTTGCGGCTCAGGTGCACCTCGCTGCGAAAGCTGCCTGCCAGCTTGGTGAGCTTGGCCGACGCGCGCGCGTGCAGGCCCAGCTTATTGCTGATGACGATGCTGGACTTGATCATGGCGGGCGGGCTTGGCCGGGTCGTGCAGCGGGGGCACCGGCACCACGCCATTGCCCCCGCCCTCCAGTGCGCGGCCGGCCAGTTCGGCCAGCGGCAGGTGGGCGTAACACAGGGTGCGCCACAACATCGGCACATTGACGCCGGCCACCACGCGCACGCGCAGGCCGTCTGCCGCTTCGGCTGCAGCGTTGCTGGGCGTGGCGCCGTACACGTCCACCATGACCAGCACTTCGCCCGGCCCCTGCGCCGCGATGGCGGCGCTGACGGCGGCCTTCACGTCGTCACAGCCGGTGGCGCCGTCGATGTCCAGCGCCGCAAGCTGCCTGCCGCAGTCGGGGAACACATGCGCGGCCACCGCCGCCAGCGACGAGGCCAGCGGTGCGTGGGCGATGACGATGAGCGCGGTCATGGGTCACGGGCGGTGTGTCGGCGGCCATTATCGGCACGAAACCGTGATGGCCGTGCGAAGGCCAGGTAAGCGAACATGCAGGCCAGCCAGAAGACGCCGAACGCGGCCCGGTAGGCCAGCGGCTCGGCAAGCCCGGCAGCGCGCAGCGCGTCTATGAGCAGCCCGATGCCCCATTGCAGGCAGAACACCCCGCCGAAGATCACCAGGTTGAAAGCCGACAGCGCCCGCCCCGCCTGCGCCTGCGGGAACGCCTGCGCCACCGCCGGCTGGCTGAGCGAGATGCAACTGCTGGCGATGCACCACGCGCCCCAGTGCAGCGCTTCTGCGCGTTCACCCAGCAGCACATTGGCGCCCAGCAGCAGCAGGCACAGCGGCACGCCCCAGGCCACGATGGCGGTGGCATGCAGGCCGCGCCGCACCAGCCGCGGCATCACGGCGCCCCAGGCCATGAAGGTAAACAGCATGGCCAGGTTGATGAAGAACAGGCCCTGCGCAGCGGCCTGGGGCGACCAGCCCGCCACCCGCGTCAACCAAGGCCCTGCCCACAGCGACTGCACCGCGATCATCCCGCCATACACAGTGAAGCCCAGCGGCGCCATGCGCCGGAACAGCGGGTGACGCACGATGGCGCCGTAGCCGCCGGCAGCCGCCCAGCCGCGCCGCGCGGCATGAGCGACAGGTGCCGCATGCGCCCCGTGCGCCCCGTGCGCCCCATGCGCTTCCTGCGCTTCATGTGTCCGATGCGCCGCTGAAGAGGGGTCTCGCGGCACCCACAGCAGGATCACTCCGATCGCCGCCGCCAGCATCAGCGCCAGGCCCCAGAAGAGCCCGCGCCAGCCCCACAGCGGCAGCAGCCATTGGACCGGCAGCGTCGAGGCCACCATGCCGAGCGACCCCGCCATCAGCATCCAGGAGTTGGCGCGGAGCTGGGCCTCCAGCGAGAACAGGCTGCGAAAGCAGGTCAGCGGCGCCATCAGGCAGGCCGCCACGCCCACGCCGATCAGTATGCGCGCAGCCACCAGCCCCGGCAGGCTGTGCGCCAGCGCGAAGCCCGCGCAGCCCAGCAGCGCCAGCGTCAGCAGACCAGCGCTCACGCGCCGCGGCCCCAGACTGTCGAGCGCGCGGCCCAGCGGCAACTGCATCGCCGCGAAGCCGAAGAAGTAGGCGCCGCCGAGCAGGCCCAGGTCGGCCGCCTGCAAGCCCAGCTCGCTGCTGAAGACGGGTGCCAGCGTGGCCGTCACCGCGCGCAGCAGCGCCGAGAAAAAGTACGTGAAGGCGAAGGCGAAGAAGACCTGCGCTGCGCGGGCCGGCGTCATGGGCTCCGCGTCATTGGCCCGCGCGCAGCGAGCCGAAGAAGGTGTCCACGCCATCGTCGGGCAGCTTGAGGCCGATCACCGTGGCCTGGAAGACCAGCGTGCCGCGCGTGAACACGGCCACCTGCTCCTGCACGGCGCTGCCGTCGCGCAGCCTGCCGTTGATGAGCACGCGCGTGCTGGACGGGTTGGGGGTGGCGCCGGGCACTGCCAGTGCCAGCGTCCGCACCGGGCTCGCGTCCAGGTTGCTGGCCGCGGCGCGGCGCAGCTCGTCGAGCGCGGTGCCCACCAGCGCGGGGTCGGCCATGTCGGCAACGGCCACCGCCCACGTGGCCCCGCCCGCCATGCAGGCATGCAGCGCGAGCTGCACTGCCTGGCCGGCCAGCCGCACGCTGCGCGTCTGCACGGTGGGCTTGCAGGGCAGCAGCACGGTGGCGCCGCTGCCTTGCGGATGCGTCTCGCGCCAGTCGAGCGTCGGCGTGCAGGCCGCGGCGGCCAGCGCACAGGCGGCGGCAGGCGCTGTCAGCAGACGGGTGGCGGGCGCTCTCATCGCTTCATTATCCCGGCGCGCTGCCCGACAATGCCCGCGATGCAAACCACCACTCCAGGCGCGCTGGCCGGCATCCGCGTGCTCGACATGTCGCGCGTGCTGGCCGGGCCCTGGTGCACCCAGACCCTGGCCGACCTGGGTGCCGACGTCATCAAGGTCGAGCGCCCCGGCAGCGGCGACGACACCCGCGGCTGGGGCCCGCCCTTCCTCAAAGACCGCGACGGGCGCGACACCGCCGAGGCGGCCTACTACCTGGGCACCAACCGCAACAAGCGGTCGGTGACCATCGACATCGCCTCGCCCCAAGGCCAGGACCTGGTGCGCCTGGTGGCCGACGGCTGCGACGTGGTGGTGGAGAACTTCAAGGTCGGTGACATGGCCCGCTACGGGCTGGACGCCGCCACCCTGCGCGCCACCCGGCCCCGCCTGGTCTATTGCTCCATCACCGGCTTCGGCCAGACCGGCCCCTACCGGGACCGCGCCGGCTACGACTACGCGGTGCAAGGCATCGGCGGCCTGATGAGCGTCACCGGCGAGCGCGATGACCTGCCCGGCGGCGGCCCGCAGAAGGTGGGCGTGGCGGTGGCAGACCTCTTCACCGGCATGTATGCCACGGTGGCCATCCTGGCCGCGCTGCGCCACCGCGACGCCACCGGCGAAGGCCAGGCCATCGACATGGCCTTGCTCGACACCCAGGTGGCGATGCTAGCCAACCTGGGGGCCAACTACCTGGTCACGCGGCAGGCACCCGGGCGCGCCGGCAACGCACACCAGAACATCGTGCCCTACCAGGTGTTCGAGGTGGCAGACGGCCACCTGATCCTGGCTGTCGGCAACGACGGGCAGTTCGGGCGCTTTTGCGCCGTTGCCGGCTGCCCCGAGCTGGCCGCCGATGCGCGCTTCGCCAGCAACGCCGGCCGCGTGCGCCACCGGGCTGCGCTGGTGCCCTTGCTGGCCGCCGTGCTGCGCCAGCGCAGCCGGGCCGACTGGCTGGCGCTGCTGGAGGCCGCCAAGGTGCCCTGCGGCCCGATCAACGGTCTGGACGACGTGTTCGCAGACCCGCAGGTGCGCGCGCGGGAAATGACCGCAACGATGGCCCACCCCCACACCGACGCGCTGCAACTGGTGGCCAGCCCGATGAAGCTGTCGGCCACGCCGGTGCGGCTTCAGCGGCCGCCGCCGCTGCTTGGCCAGCACACCGACGAGGTGCTGACCGAGATCGGCATCGACGCCGCGCAACGGGCCGCATTGCGACAACGCGGCGTGGTCTGACATAGTGCCGTGAACTTGTGCCGCACAGGCCGGCGCAACTGTTACAGCGGCTTGGGGCCACGCACACCGGCCAGCAGAATTCGTGCACAGCATCGGTCACGCCGACCGCCGCATCCAAACGCGGCGCCACGGCGTACCAGACCTCGAAGGCCCACGGCCCCGGGTCCGACGAATTCAGGAGTGATCCACAGCATGGGCTCAACGAACCCGGCCGCGCCCGTGATGGCGCGCCCGTCCGCATTCCGGCCGCGGCCGGCGTTGCCGCCAGCGGCTGCCGCAGAGGCCGACGCCACCGACCTGATGGCGCAATTGGGCGGCGAGGTGGCCGCCACCTTGTCGATGGCGCTGGAGCGCGTCAATGCGCTCACCGCCACCGGCCGCATCGACCGCCAGAGCCTGCGCGCGCTGCGCGACGAGATCGAACTGGCGCGGCGCGTCGGCATGATGGGCCAGCAGATCAGCCGCTTCGCGTCGGGCCGCGTGCGCCTCACGCAGGAGCGGCTGGACTTGAGCGCGCTGCTGCGCGAGGCGCTGGTGCAGCGCAGCCGGGAACTGGAAGCGCGCGGCATCGAGGTGCGCCAGCAGCTCCGCCCCGCCGAGGTGCTGGGCGATGCGACGCTGACCTTCTCGCTGCTGCAGACGCTCTTCGACTGGAGCTTCGAGCACACCAGCTCGCGGGTCGATTTCAGCATCGACCACAAGCCCTGGCCGGCGCACGCGCGGCTGCAGTGCAGCTTCGACCACCGCCCCGCCGACGAAGTGCACAGCGGCCAGGTGCCGCTGGACGGCCATGCCGACACCCGCAGCCTGGACACCATGTCCTGGCTGTTGCTCAAGCAGACGGCCGACACGCTGGGCCTGGCGCTGGAGCGCGACGAGCACGGCGCGCGCACCTGCGTGTCCATCGAATTCCCGGACACCGTGCAGGACAGCGTGGAAGGCATCTCGGCCATCGAACTGGATGATCCGGCGGAACAGGCGGCCAACTCCAAGCCGCTGGCCGGCAGCCATGTGCTGGTGGTGGCCGCGCGGCGCGAGGTGCGCAACCTCGTGCGTGAGGCATTGCGGTCGATGGGGCTGATGACGGACTTCGTCACCTCGGTGGACGAAGCCCGCGCTTTCTGCCAGGGCGGGCTGCCGCACGCGCTGGTGCACGAGGCGGCGCTGGGCGGCGAAGCCTTCGAGCGCCTGCGCCGCGAGCTGCTGGCCGACGTGCCCACACTGGCCTTCATCCAGATCACCGAAGACGGCCGTGCCTTCGAAGTGCGCCAGGTGGGCGACCGCCAGTTCGCCAGCGTGGGCCGCGCGGCGATCATGCAGTCGCTGCCTTCAGCGCTGGTGTTCGAGCTGTCCCGAAGCCGATGAACCGCCGCTGAAAAGCCTCAGCCCCCGAAGACCTTTCTCAGGATCGCGCTGCCGGTCTTCAGCGGGTCGGCGCGGATCTTCTTCTCTTCCTCGCCGATCATCAGGTACAGCCCGTCCAGCGCCCTGGCGGTGACGTACTGCTGGATGTTGGCGTCTTCCTCCTTCACCAGCCCCAGGCTCTGTGCCTTGCCGGCCACGGCGTTGTAGTGCGCGGCCAGCGACACCTTCTCGGTGGCGCGCGTCACGATGGGCAGGAACTGGCTTCCGAGCGGCGCGCGGGTCTTGCCCGCGAAGTAGTCGGTGACGGAGGTCTGCCCGCCGCGCACGATCTTCAGCGCGTCGTTCACGCTGATGCTGCGCGCCGCGTTGACCAGCAGGCTGCGCGCTTCGGGCACCGCGGCTTCGGCGGCGCGGTTCATCGCGGTGGTCAGCGCATCGACCTTGCGGCCCTGGCCGGTGGCTTTCAAGATCTTGGCCGCCTGGTTGAGAAAGCCCGGCAGCGCAATGCGCACCTGCGGGTTGCCGAGGAAACCATCGGTGCGGCCAAGCAGGGCCACCGCCGCGCCGGCACCGCGTTCGAGCGCCGCGCGGATGCCGCTGGCTGCATCGCCCTCGCTCACCGCGGCCAGCGCCGCCTGCCCTGCGGGCAGCAGCAGCGCTGCCGTAAACTGCCTTCGGTCCACCATGCACAGCACCTCTGCGTTCCGTCGCCGCCATCTTGCCCGCCGCATCGCCCTGCTGGCAACCGTGTTGTCGGCCGCCTTCCTGGCCGGCTGCGGCGGCCGCAGCGCGGCGCCCGACGTGCGCTACACGCTGCTCGACGGCAGCCAGGGCAACACCGCGGCGCTGCGCGGCAAGGTGCTGCTGGTCAACTTCTGGGCCACGAGTTGCAACATCTGTGTGGCCGAGATGCCTGCCATCGTGGCCACGCACCAGCGCTTCAGCGGCCGCGGCTTCGAGACGCTGGCGGTGGCGATGCAGTACGACGCGCCGGCCCTGGTGGCCAACTTCGCAGAAGCACGCCGGCTGCCTTTCGGCGTGGTGATCGACAACACCGGTGCGCTTGCAAAGGCCTTCGGCACGGTCGAGGCCACGCCCACCACCTTCGTCATCGACAAGCGGGGCGCCATCGTGCGCCGCATCGTCGGGCAGCCCGACTTCGCCGCGCTGCACACGCTGGTGGACAAGCTCCTCGCCGAGAGCTGATCCGCCCTTGGCTCAGCCGATGGCGTCGGCCACGCCGGCCGCATGCGCCTGTTCGTCGGCGTGGTAGCTGGAGCGCACCATCGCGCCCACCGCGGCATGGGTGAAGCCCATCTCGGCCGCCTTGCGCTTGAACATGCCAAAGGTGTCCGGGTGCACGTAGCGCCGCACCGGCAAGTGGTGGCCGCTGGGCGCCAGGTACTGGCCGATGGTGAGCATGTCGATGCCGTGGGCGCGCATGTCGTGCATCGTCGCGATGATCTCTTCGTCGGTCTCGCCCAGTCCGACCATCAAACCGCTCTTCGTCGGCACGCCGGGCACCGCTGCCTTGAAGCGCTGAAGCAGGCCGAGGCTGAAGGCGTAGTCGGAGCCCGGCCGCGCCTCCTTGTACAGCCGCGGGATGGTCTCCAGGTTGTGGTTCATCACGTCGGGCGGCGCGGCTTTCAGGATGTCGAGCGCGCGGTCCAGGCGGCCGCGGAAGTCGGGCACCAGCACCTCGATGCGGGTGGACGGTGACAGCGCCCGCGTCTGGCGGATGCAGTCCACGAAGTGGCCTGCGCCACCGTCGCGCAAATCGTCGCGATCGACGCTGGTGATGACCACGTACTTGAGCTTCAGCGCCGCGATGGTCTTGGCCAGGTTCAGCGGCTCGTCGGCGTCCAGCGGGTCGGGCCGGCCGTGGCCCACGTCGCAGAAGGGGCAGCGCCGCGTGCACTTGTCGCCCATGATCATGAAGGTGGCCGTGCCCTTGCCGAAGCACTCGCCGATGTTGGGGCAGGACGCTTCCTCGCACACCGTGTGCAGCTTGTGCTCGCGCAGGATCTGCTTGATCTCGTAGAAACGCGTGCTGGGGCTGCCCGCCTTGACGCGGATCCACTCCGGCTTCTTCAGCACCGCACCCGGCTCGGCCGCGACGATCTTGATCGGAATGCGCGCCGTCTTGGCCTGCGCCTTCTGCTTCACGGTGGCGTCGTAGGCTGGCGGGCTGAGGGTGGTCATGGGGTCGGGCGCTCCGGGTCAACCCGCAGATTATCGGCTGCATCCGTTCAGCGTGGGCCGGCGTATGGCTTCTGACCGGCGGCATGCCGGCACATCACTCAGCCAGGAGCAGACCCATGATTTTCAACACCCACCGCGCTGGCCCCGTGCTCGGCGCCGTCTTGCTGGCCACCTGCGGGTTGGCCGGTGCGTCGAGCCACCGCGAGGCACCCTTCATCACCACCGTGCCCAAGGTCGATGCGACCGACTTCTACATGTTCCGCAGCTACGAGGCCGGCCGTGAAGACTTCGTCACCGTGATCGCCAACTACATGCCGCTGCAAGACGCCTACGGCGGCCCCAACTACTTCGCGATGGACCCCAACGCGCTGTACGAGATCCACATCGACAACAACGGCGACGCCAAGGAAGACATCACCTTCCAGTTCCGCTTCCAGAACAAGCTGGCAGGCGGCGGCGGCGTGGCGCTGAACATCGGCGGCAAGCAGGTCGCGATTCCGCTGGTGCAGGCCGGCTCGGTGTCGAACGTGAAAGACGCCAACCTGAACCTGGCAGAAAGCTACACCGTCAGCGTGGTGCGCAACGGCCGCCGCACCGCCAAGTCCGACCTGGTGACCAACGCCAGCGGTGGCAGCGGCACCTTCGACAAGCCGGTGGACAACATCGGCACCAAGACCATCCCTGACTACGCCGGCTATGCCGCCAAGCACATCTACACCGTCAACGTGCCGGGCTGCACCACGCCCGCCAAGATGTTCGTCGGCCAGCGTCAGGACCCGTTCGCCGTCAACCTGGGCACGATCTTCGACCTGGTGAACGCGCCGCTGTCCGTCATCACCGACCCGACGCTGATCAACGCCGCGCCCAACACCATCGGCGACAAGAACGTCACCACGCTGGCGATGGAAATCCACAAGAGCTGCCTGACCGCGGGCGACGAAACGGTGGTCGGCGGCTGGACGACGGCCAGCCTGCGCCAGGCGCGGCTGCTCAACGGTGCGCCGCCTTCCGGCCACCAGACCGCCGAGAAGGCCGGCGGCGCGTGGGTGCAGGTGTCGCGCCTTGGCATGCCGCTGGTCAACGAGGTCGTCATCGGCCTGAAGGACAAGGACAAGTTCAACGCCTCCAAGCCGAAGGACGACGGCCAGTTCATCGACTACGTCACCAACCCGACGCTGCCGGCGCTGATCGAGATCGCCGAAGCCATCCCGGGCACTGCGCCGACCAACTTTCCGCGCAACGACCTGGTGGTGACCTTCCTCACCGGCATCAAGGGCGTGAACCAGCCGAAGAACGTGGTGGCGTCCGAGATGCTGCGGCTGAACACGGCCATCGCACCGGTGCCCTTCGCCAACCAGAACCGCCTGGGCGTGGTGGGCAACTTCCTGGCCGGCGGTGCCGACAACGCCGGCTACCCGAACGGCCGCCGCCCGAAGGACGACGTGGTGGACATCTCGCTGGTGGCGGTGATGGGCGGCCTGTGCATGGCCAACGGCGACACCGACGCGCTGGGCTTCGGCGCCGCGTGCAAGCCGTCGGCCGTGCCGCTGGGCACGACGGCCTACAAGCTCCACGACGCGGTGGACCAGGCGGTGGTGCCCTTGCTGTCGGGCTTTCCGTACCTGAACACGCCGATCCCGGGCGCGAAGTGAGGCTGGCATGAAGATCAAAACCCTTGCCCTGGCCGTCACGGTGGCCTTGCCGCTGCTGCTGGCGGGCTGCTTCGGCGGCAGTTCGGACGAACCGGTGGCCGAGACACCGCCCACCGAGGTGCCGGCCAGCGCCACCGCCTCGACGACGGCCTTCGTCGCCTACACCGGCTCGCTGGCTGCCAGCGAAACGGCAGAGCCGCTGAACGTGGCCAACGCCACGCCGCCGACCAGCGAGACCGAAGAGCCGCAGACGGTGAACTAGCCGGCCGCCGCCGACAGGCGGCGTTGCAGCGCGGCGGCCAGGTCGGCCGCCGCCTGCTGCCAGGCCACATCGACACCCAGCGAGCGCAGATCGACCGTGCGCAGGCCGGCGTAGCCACAGGGGTCGATGCGGCTGAAGGGCTCGAGGTCCATCGCCACGTTCAGCGCCACGCCGTGGTAGGTGCAGTGCTGGCTGACCTTGATGCCCAGCGCGGCGATCTTGCCCAGCCCCTCGAAGCGGCTGGGGCCAGGCACTAGCACCGCGTGGCCGAAGGGGTCGGCCAGACGCACATAGATGCCCGGCGCGCCCGGCACGCGGTGGCCGGTCACGCCGTGCAGCGCCAGCGTCTCCAGCACCGCGGCCTCGATGCGGAAGACGAATTCCTTCACGTAGATGTGCAGCCGCCGCAGGTCCACCAGTGGGTAGGCCACCACCTGCCCCGGGCCGTGGTACGTCACCTGGCCGCCGCGGTGGGTGCGCAGCACCGGGATGTCGCCGGCGGCCAGCACATGGGCGTCGCGGCCGGCAATGCCCTGGGTGAAGACCGGCGCGTGCTCGACCAGCCAGAGCTGGTCTTCGGTGTCGGCGTGGCGGGCGGCGGTGAAGGCGCGCATGCGCTCTTCGATGCCCGCATAAGGCGAGCGTCCCAAGTTGAAAACCTGCATGCAGGCCGAGTTTACGAAAGCGTGATGCAGCCGCCGCGGCGAGCGGGTATCGTCAAAAACACCATGCTGAAACTTGACCGCATTGCCGGGCGCCATGCCGGCCGGCTTGGCGCCGCCTTGCTGGCCGCTGTTTGCGCCGCTGTCTGTGCCGCTGCCACGGCCTGGGCCGCGCCGGCCTTGCCGGAGCGCACGCAGGCCGAACTCGACCGTGCCGTGCTGGCCTACGAATCGGGCCGCAAGGCGGCGGCGCAGGCAGCCTTCGAGGCGCTGGCGCGGCGTGGCGTGCCGGCAGCGCAATACAACCTGGCGGTGATGCACCTGCGCGCCGAGGTGTCCAAGCCAGACCGCGCGCAGGCCCAGCGCCTGCTGACGCACGCTGCCGAGGGCGGCTTCGTCACCGCGCAGTTCATGCTGGCCCAGGCGCTGGAGACCGGGCAGCTCGGCCCGCGCGATCTGGTGCTGGCCAACCGCTGGTACGAAGTGGCCGCCAGCGCAGGCAGCGTCGATGCCCAGGTCGCCATCGGCACCGCCTTCTATCTGGGCCGCGGCGCCCGCAAAGACCCGGCCGAGGCGGCACGCTGGTACCGCGAAGCCGCCAAGGGCGGCGACGTCGGCGCGCAATATCTGCTGGCCTCGATGTACGAGCAGGGCGACGGCGTCGAGCGCGACTTGCGGCTGGCGCGCTACTGGTACGAGATCGCAGCGAAGAACGGCGACGAGGCGGCGCCGGGCAAGCTGAAGGAGATCGACGCCAAGCTGCAGGAGCGGCCGATCTGACAGCGGTGGCACAGCCCGTGCATGGTGGCCGGCATGAGCGCCCCAGCCACCGCCGGCCCGCAAGCCCACACCTGGTTCGACGACGCGCACGCGCTGATCGCGGGTGCGCTGTTCGTCACGCTGGGGCTGACGATGTTTTCCACCGCCGGGCTGCTGACGGGCGGCGTGGCGGGCGCGGCCTTCCTCACCAGCTACGCCACCGGCTTGCCGCTGGGCGGCCTGTTCTTCGTCTTCAACCTGCCCTTCTACTGGCTGGCGTGGCGGCAGCTCGGCGCGGAGTTCACGCTCAAGAGTTTTGCCGCGGTGGCGCTGGTGTCGCTGTGCACGGCGCTGGCGCCGAGCGTCGTCAGCTTCGACAAGCTCAACCCGTGGGTGGCCGCGGTGCTGGGCGGCTTTCTGATCGGCTTCGGGCTGCTCGCGCTGCTGCGCCACCACGCCAGCGTGGGCGGCGTCAACATCCTGGCGCAGTGGTTGCAGCAGAAGAAGGGCTTCAGCGCCGGCAAGGTGCAGATGGCGGTGGACTGCGCGGTGGTGCTGGCCGCGCTGCTGTTCATCGAGCCGCTGCGCGTGCTGCAGTCGGTGCTGGGCGCACTGGCACTGAGCGCGATCCTGGTGCTCAACCACCGGCCGGGGCGCTACCTCGGCGTCTGAAAGGCTGGGAAACTGAAAGGCCGCGAGATGCCTATCGGCGCTTCAGAGCACCACGCGCACCAGCGGGTGCGTGCTCAGTGCCTGGTAGAGCGCGTCGAGCTGCTCGCGGCTGGTGGCGGTGACGGTCAGCGTCAGCCCCAGGTACTTGCCGCCCTTGCTCGGCCGCCGTTCGATCGTGCCGCGGTCCAGCGCGGGGTCGAACTGCAAGGCCACCGCCAGCACCGCCTCTTCGAAGCCCGGCACCTGCTCGCCCATCACCTTGATCGGGAAGGCGCTGGGGTAGTCGATGAGGCTGTGCTCGGGCGGGATCGTGGCTGCCACAGGCGCCTGCTTCGATGGCTTCACAGCGACTGCGACAGCTTGGCCTGCTGGTATGCCTCGTACAGCCGCGCATAGACCGGGCCGGGCTTGCCGCGCAGCGCGCCGTGGCCCACCGCTTCACCGTCGATGCGCGTCACCGGCAGCACTTCCTTGGTGGCCGAGCTGAGCAGCACCTCGTCGGCGGCGCGCACATCGGCCTCGGGCACCGGGCGCAGGTTGTAGGCGATGCCGCAGTCCTCGCACAGCTCGCGCAGCAGCTCGACGCGGATGCCTTCCAGCACATGCTCGCTCTTCGGCGGGCCGAGCAGCGCGCCCTCGTGCACCACCCAGACGTTGCTGGCCGCCGCCTCGGTGAGGAAGCCGTCGCGGAACATGATGGTCTCCAGCGCGCCATGGTCGGCCGACATCTGGCGCGCCAGCACGTTGCCGAGCAGGCTCACGCTCTTGATGTCACCGCGCTCCCAGCGGAAGTCACGTGCGGTGACGCAGCTCACGCCCTGGTGGCGCTGCTCGGCGGTGGCCGGCTTCATCGGGTTGGCGGTCATGAAGACGGTGGGCGTCAGGCCCTCGGGCATCACGTGGTCGCGCGGCGCGACGCCGCGCGTGAGCTGGATATAGACGAGCTGGTCGTCGGCGCCCTGGGCGGCCGCCACATCGGCCACCAGGAAGCGGCACACCGCCAGCCACTGCTCGCGCGTGTGCGGGTTGGGGATGCGCACCTTGGCCAGGTTGCGCTCCAGCCGCGCCATGTGCTCGTCGAAGCGGAACAGCCGTCGTCCATAGACGGGCACCACTTCGTAGATGCCGTCACCGAAGACGAAGCCGCGGTCGAGCACCGAGACCTTGGCCTCGGCCACGGGGGAATAGACGCCGTTCAGGTAGCACAGCGCGTGGGGCAGCGGCAGGGTTTGCGACATGGTGCGTGAGATTACTTGATCCAAAGACGGATGGCATCCCAGGCACGGCCGAAGATGCCCGACAGTGCCACCGGCTCCAGCACCACCAGCGGCACGTCGGCAATCTTTGCGCCGCCCGCAGTGGCCACCTTCAGCGTGCCGACGCGCTGGCCTTGCGTGAGCGGCGCCACCAGCGGGTCGGTGCGCTCGATGGTGGTCTTCATCTTGTCTCCTTCGCCCTTGGGCACGGTGACGAAGATGGCACCGGCGGCGCCCAGCTTGGCCTCTTTCTGGGTGCCCTTCCAGACCTGCACCGTGGCCACCGGCTTGCCGGCCTCGAACAGGCGCACGGCGTCCCAGGCCTGCCAGCCCCAGTTGAGCAGCTTCTGGCTTTCGGTGGCGCGCGCCTCGCGCGATGCGGTGCCCATCACCACGCTGAGCAGCCGGCGTTTGCCGTTGGGCATCTCGCGTGCGGCGCTCGTCACCTGGCAGTAGCCGGCGGCCTCGGTGTAGCCGGTCTTCATGCCATCGACCGTGGGGTCGCGGCCGAGCAGCATGTTGCGGTTGTCCTGCTTGATGCCGTTGTAAGTCCACTGCCGGATCGCGTAGTACGGATAGAAATTGGGGTGGTCCTGGATGATCCTGCCGGCGATGAAGGCGATGTCGCGCGGCGACATCTTGTGGCCGGCTTCGGTGAGGCCGGTGGGGTTCTTGAACACCGTGTTCTTCAGCCCCCAGGCCTGCGCCTGCTTGTTCATCAGATCGACAAAGCCTTCCACGCTGCCGGCCACGCCCTCGGCCAGCGCCACCGACGCATCGTTGCCGCTCTGGATGATCTCGCCGCGCAGCAGCTCATCGACCTTGGGCGTCATCGTCGTGTCGATGAACATCAGCGAGCCGCCGAGCTTGCGCTCGTCCCACGCGCGCTTGGACACCGTCATCGGCTGCTCCAGCGCCAGCTTCTTGTCGCGCACGGCGTTGAAGGCCAGATAGGCGGTCATCAGCTTGGTCAGCGAGGCCGGGTCGCCGGGGGTGTCGGCTTCGCGCTCGGCCAGCACCTGGCCGCTGCTGAGGTCGATGAGGATGTACTGCCGCGCGGCGATTTCGGGCGGCTGCGGTTGGGCGAGCGTGGGGCCGGCCAGTGCGGCGGCCAGGAGCAGAACGAGAGTCGATTTCATCAGGGTCGTGGCGGGTTTCTAGCGGTGCCAGGCACCGACGATCAAGGTCTTGAGCAGCGCGAGCTGCCCGTGGAAGAAGTGGCCGCTGCCGGGGATCACCGTCACCGGCAGCGGCTGTGGCCGCGCCCAGTCGAGCACGGCGGCGAGCGGCACGACGTCATCGGTCTCGCCATGCAGCAGCAGCGTGTGCTGTGACACCGGGGCCATCGCAAAGTTCGTCACCGCAGGCGCGACGAGCACCAGCCGTTCGACGGCGCCGGCGCGCTGCGCCGCATGCGAGGCCACGTAGCCGCCGAACGAGAAGCCGGCGATGGCGAGGGGCAAAGGCGGCAAGGCTGGCGACGGCGGCACGGCGGTGCTGCGAAAGGCCTGCACCACCGCCAGTGCATCGTCGATCTCGCCGACGCCCGCGTCCCAGGCGCCCTGCGACGCGCCGATGCCGCGGAAGTTGAAGCGCACAGCGCGGTAGCCCAGTTGCACGAAGGCGCGCGCCAGCGTCTGCACCACCTTGTTGTCCATCGTGCCGCCGAACAGCGGGTGCGGGTGGCACAGCACGGCCACCCCGCGCAGTGCCTCGGGCTCGTCCACCGCACATTCGATCAGCCCGGCAGGGCCGGCAATGCTGTGCCGCGCTGTCCGCGGGTTCATGGCGCTGAAGTCAGCGGCCGATGGACGGCGGCAGCAGCAGGCGCTCGACGACCTGGCCGTTCTTCAGGTGCGACTCGACGATCTCGTCGATGTCGTCCTGGTCCACGAAGCTGTACCAGGCTTCTGCCGGATAGACCACCGCCACCGGCCCGCCGGCACAGCGGTCCAGGCAGCCCGCCTTGTTGACGCGCACGCCGCCGGGCCCGGCCAGCCCGGCCTGCTTGACCAGCGACTTGCAGCGGTCGAAGCCGGCTTGCGCGTCGTGCTGCGAACAGCTCGCCTCGCCGTTCTTGCGCTCGTTGAGGCAGAAGAAGATGTGGTGCTTGTAGTAGCTCATCGCTGCCGATTGTAGGGAGCGTTGCGCGCAGGCTGGCGGCGGCACCCGGCTCACTCGCGGGCGCCCAGCCGCGACAGCAGCCAGCCCATCGCCACGTAGGGCCAGAGCCAGCCGACCCATTGCGCAAGACCGTGGAAGTGCACGAAGCGGCCCTGCTCCCAGGCCAGCAGGCTTTGCGCGAAGTAGGGGTCCGACGGCGCCTGCGCCACCAGCGTGACCAGCCCGCTCAGCACCACCAGCCCCAGCCCCGCCGCGACGCGCCGGCCCAGCGGCGCCAGCAGCACGGCGAGCGCCGCGCCGCTCAGCAGCGCCGGCACGCTGACCGGCGTGAGCCAGGCCAGCGCATGCTCGGGGCCGAAGTTGAGCAGCGTCGATAGCGTCATCGCCAGCGCAGCCAGCAGCAGCGCGCCGCCGGCCAGCGCCACGCGGCGCCAGCCCGGCGCCACCACCGCATAGGCCACCAGGCAGGGCGCCAGCAGCCCCAGCGCCGACAGCAGCCCTTCGGCCAGCGGCCACAGCGGCGCGCTGGGCGGCGGCGTGGCCAGCACCTGGTAGGCGGCGTCGGCCCAGGGCACGTCTTCCAGCCAGTCGATGAGCAGCTCACGCAGCCTGCCGCCCACCTGGCCCAGCCCCAGCGGCACCGGCGCCGGGAACAGCAGCCCCACCGGCCACAGCGCCAGCAAGGCCAGCGCTCCGGCGCTCTGGCGCACGAACCAGCGCTCCCGCACGCCCTGCCAGCGGCCGATGAGGCCCAGCCGGTGCAGCGCCGCGCCGAGCAAGGCGCCGGCCGCGCCGCCCGCCGAGTTCAACGCCCAGTCCTTCAGCGACGGGTGTCGGCGCGGCAGAAAGGTCTGCGTCACCTCGGTGGCATACGACAGCAGCGCGGGCAGCAGCAGCGCCACCAGCAGCGCAGCCCAAGGCGGCGCACCGCTGCGCCGCGCGGCGATCAGCAGCAGCGCACCCAGCGGCAGGTAGCCGACGAAGTTGGCCCAGACATCGAAGGGGTCGAACCAGGGCAGCCAGGGCAGCGCCAGCAGGGTGACGAACTCCTGCCCCGGCGGCCAGCGCCAGCCGCTGAACGGGTAGAGGCTGGCATAGAGCACCAGCGCCCCCCAGGCCAGCGCCAGCGGCGTGGCCGAGCTGCGGTGGCGCGGCGCGGCCATCGCGCTCAGAACGGCTTGACGACCACCAGCACCACGATGGCCGCGAACAGCAGCACCGAGACCTCGTTGAAGCCGCGGTACCAGCCGTGGCTGCGCTTGTTGGCCAGTTGCTCGAAGCGGCGCAGCATGGACCGGCAGGCGTGGTGGTAGCCGATGGCGCCCAGCACCAGCAGCAGCTTGGCGTGCAGCCAGCCGCTGCCCGGCCCGCGGCCGACGCCGTAGCCCAGCCACAGCCACAGGCCCAGCGCGATGGCAGGCAGCATCAACAGGCTGGAGAAGCGGTAGAGCTTGCGCGCCATCAGCAGCAGCCGCTCGCGTTCGGCGTGGCTGTCTTGCGGCACCATGGCCAGGTTGACGAAGAGGCGGGGCAGGTAGAACAGCCCGGCAAACCAGCTCACCACGAAGACGATGTGGAAAGCCTTGACCCAGAGATAACCCATCGGGTCATTATGCGGGCCGGGATAAAAGAAGCCCCGGCCTTGCACAGGGCGAGACCAGGGCCGGCAAGCCTTGTCGCTGTCATCACGCCAAGGCACCTGCTCAGGGAGGAAAAGCAGGGAACAGCAGCCTTTCGGCTACCATTCAATCCCTACTTTAGCAGAGCGGTCCTGCGGGCGCCAACGGGTATTTCCGCCGTTCGCAATAGCCTCGGCGCCGCCACCGAGCAGCAGCCGTGCGCAATCCCGCCCGTTACCCCGCCCCGTTTCCCGCCAGCCGCCCGCGCCGCCTGCGCCGCGATGCCTTCACGCGCGCCCTGGTGCGCGAGCACCGGCTGGCTGCCGACGACCTGATCCTTCCTGTGTTTCTGCTCGATGGCACGGGCCAGACGCAAGACGTGGCCAGCATGCCCGGCGTGCAGCGCATGAGCCTGGACGGCCTGTTCAAGGTGGCTGACCAGTGCGTGACGCTGGGCGTGCCGGTGATGGCCTTGTTTCCTGTCATCGACCTGTCGTTGAAGACGCCGGACGGCCGTGAAGCCACCAACCCCGACGGCCTGGTGCCGCGCGCGGTGCGCGAGCTGAAGAAGCGCTTTCCGCAACTGGGCCTGCTGACCGACGTGGCGCTGGACCCCTTCACCAGCCACGGCCAGGACGGCCTGCTCGACGAGACGGGCTACATCGTCAACGACGACACCGTGGCCGTGCTCACGCAGCAGGCGCTGGTGCAGGCCGAGGCCGGCGTTGACATCGTCGCGCCCAGCGACATGATGGACGGCCGCATCGGCGCCATCCGCTCGGCGCTGGAGGCGCGCGGCCTCGTCCACACCCGCATCATGGCCTACAGCGCCAAGTACGCCAGCGCCTTCTACGGCCCGTTCCGCGACGCGGTGGGCTCGGCCGCCAACCTGGGCAAGAGCGACAAGAAGGTCTATCAGATGGACCCCGGCAACACCGACGAAGCCCTGCGCGAAGTGGCGCTGGACATTGCCGAAGGCGCCGACATGGTGATGGTCAAGCCCGGCATGCCGTACCTGGACATCGTGCGCCGCGTGAAGGACGAATTCCGCGTGCCCACCTTCGCCTACCAGGTCAGCGGCGAGTACGCGATGCTGAAGGCCGCCGCCGCCAACGGCTGGCTCGACCATGACGCGGTGATGATGGAATCGCTGCTCGCCTTCAAGCGCGCCGGCGCCGACGGCGTGCTGACCTACTTCGCGCTCGACGCCGCCAGGACGCTTCAGCAGCGCTGATGCAGGTGCTCGTTGTCGGCGGCAGTGGCGCTGCCGAACAGCGCCGGCAGCTCTGGGTGCTGGTGGCGCTGACCCTGGTCTGGGGCCTCAACTGGCCGGTGATGAAGCTGGGCGTCAGCGGCACGCCGGCGCATCCGCTGGCCTACCCGCCGCTGAGCTTTCGTGCGCTGTCGATGCTGTGCGGGCTGCCGTTGCTGGGCCTGGGGCTGCGTCTGCTGAAGGTGCCGCTCGGCCTGCCCAGAGCGTTCTGGCGGCCGGCCGCGGTGCTGGCGCTGAGCAACATGGTGGTCTGGCACGTCATCGCGATCGTGGCGGTGCAGCGCCTGAGTTCCGGGCGGGCCGCCATCCTGGGCTATTCGATGCCGGTGTTTGCCGCGTTATGGGGCGTGCTGCTGTTCAGGGAGCGCTTCAGTGCGCGCCAGTGGCTGGGCGTGGCGTCGGCCGGCAGCGGCATCGTGCTGCTGCTGGCGCATGAGTTCGGCAAGCTCGCCGGCGCCCCGCTGGCGGCGCTGGCGATGCTGTTTGCGGCATGCGTCTGGGCCTACGGCACGCACGCGCTGCGGCGCTGCGTGCTGCCGGTGCCGCTGCTGACGCTGGTGTTCTGGATGACGGCACTCAGCGCGCTGGTGATGTCGGTGCTGGCCTGCGTCTTCGAGGCGGCGCGCTGGCAGCCGCCACCGCCGCACGTGGCCTGGAGCATCGCCTACAACGCTGTCGGCGTGTTCGCCTTCGCCCAGGCGGCCTGGTTCTACCTGGCGCGCAGCATGCCGCCGGTGGCCAGCTCGATCAGCGTGATGATGATCCCGGTGCTGGGCACCTTCAGCGGCGCCTGGGCACTGGACGAAGCGCTGCACTGGCAGGACTTCGCAGCGATGTTGCTGATGGTGCTGGCGATCGCCGCGGTGCTGCTCAAGCCTGCCGCGCCGCGGCATGCGGGTCGCTGAAACCCAGCGCCAGCAGGATGGCGCTTTCGCGCTGCTCCATTGCGCGGGCCTGCGCGTCGTCCTGGTGGTCGTGGCCTTGCGCGTGCAGCGTGCCGTGCACCAGCAGGTGGGCGTAGTGGGCCTGCAGCGGCAGCCGCTGCTGCAATGCCTCGTCGGCGATGACGGGCGCGCAGAGCACCAGGTCGGCCAGCACCACGGGCGCGCGCTCGTAGTCGAAGGTCAGCACGTTGGTCGCGTGGTCCTGGCCGCGGTAGTCCCGGTTCAGCGCCAGGCCTTCGTCGGCATCCACCACGCGCACCGTGATCTGCGCTGGCGCGGCCAGCGCGGCGCGCACCCAGCGTGCCACGCGGTGGCGCGGCAGCTCGGCCCGGTGCCGTGCGTCGGCAAACTGCAGCGACAGCGTCAGGGGAAACTTCGGCTCAAACGGCATCCGCGCCCCGGGCCGCCTCATACGCTTCGACGATGCGCGCCACCAGCGGGTGGCGCACCACGTCGGCCGAGGTGAAGTCGGTGAAGGCGATGCCCTTCACGCGGTCCAGCACCTGGCGCGCATCGACCAGCCCGCTGGCCATGCCCTTGGGCAGGTCGATCTGGCTCACGTCACCCGTCACCACGCACTTGCTGCCGTAGCCGATGCGCGTGAGGAACATCTTCATCTGCTCGCGCGTGGTGTTTTGCGCCTCGTCGAGGATCACGAAGGCATGGTTGAGCGTGCGGCCGCGCATGAAGGCCAGCGGAGCGATCTCGATCAACTGCTTCTCGAAGGCCTTGGAGACGCGGTCGAAGCCCATCAGGTCGTACAGCGCGTCATAGAGCGGGCGCAGATAGGGATCGACCTTCTGCGCCAGATCGCCCGGCAGGAAGCCGAGCCGCTCGCCCGCTTCCACCGCCGGCCGCGTGAGCACGATGCGCTGCACGCCTTGCCGCTCGAGTGCGTCCACCGCACAGGCCACCGCGAGAAAGGTCTTGCCGGTGCCGGCCGGGCCGACGCCGAAGGTGATGTCGTGCGCCAGCATCTGGCGCAGGTACTGCGTCTGGTTGGGCGTGCGGCCGGACAGGTCGGCGTGGCGGGTGTGCAGCACCACCGGCGCCGCAGCGTCTGCGGCGGTTTCGGCGGGCTGCGCTGCTGCTGCATGCGCCAGCGCCATCTGCAATGCCGGCTCGCTGATCGGCCGCCCGGCGCTGGCGTACAGCGCGTCCAGCAGCGCCTGCGTGCGCTCGATGGCGGCGCGCGGCCCGTCGATGCGAAAGGTGTCGTCCAGCCGCGACAGCTTGACGCCCAGCGCCGCCTCGATGCTGCGCAGATGGTTGTCCAGCGGCCCGCACAGGTGCGCCAGGCGGCGGTTGTCGGCGGGGAGCAGGGTGTGGCGTCGAATCACGCTGGCCTTGTGCAAGGGTCCACGGGAGCGGGATTGTCGCAGTGGCAGCGCGGCACGGGCGCGGCCGGGTCATGCCGCAGAATCGCAGCCGCATGCCGCAACCGCCCCGCGCTTTCCACTGGCTTCGGTTGCGGCTGTGGCTGCCGCTGTTCCTGCTGGCGGCGCTGGCGCTGGCGCTGCCGTCGGCGCAGGCACAGGTCGTCCGCATCGGCAGCGCGCTGACGGCCGAGGGCGCTGGCGGCGCCTTTCCGGCAGACGCCCCTGCCCGCAGCGTGAGCCTGCCGGACGACTGGGCGCGCAGCCGCCCCGGCGGGCGCGGCCCCGTGTGGTACCGCGTGGCGTTCCAGGCGCCGCCGCAGCGCGCCAGCTCGGAGCTGTCGGCGCTGTACATCGAGCGCGTCTGCAGCAACCTGGAGGTCTATCTCAACGGCCAGCTCGTGCACAGCGGCGGCAGCATGGCGGCGCCGGTGGCCAACAACTGCGGCCAGCCGCAGCTCGTGGCGCTGCCGACGGCGCTGATCGCACCGGCCCTGAACAACATCGACATCAAGGTCAGCGGCCAGCCGCTGGCCGAAGTGGGCTCGCAGCACCGCAGCGGCGGGCTGTCTGCGCTGGTGATCGGCCCGCAGGCTGCGCTGGCGCCTGGCTTCGCACGCCAGACGATGCTCAACGTCGCTCTGCCGCAGGCGCTGAGCGCCACGCTGCTGCTGATGGGCGGCTTCATGTTCGTGCTGGGCTTCATCAACCGGCGCGAAAGCCATCTGGCCTACTTCGGCGCGCTGTCCGTCGGCTGGGCCATCCTGGATGCGCGGCTGTGGCTGCGCAGCCTGCCGCTGTCGGACACCGCGGCCGAGTTCCTGCTGTGCGCGATGCTGGCCTTCATCACGCTGGCCGGCGTGCAGTTCCTGCTGCGCTATGCCCGCTGGCGCAGCCGCTGGATCGACCGCGCGCTGCCGCTGCAATGCGCGCTGATGCCGCTGAGCCTGGTGCTGGCCGGCCCGGCGCGGCTGCACGCGGTGGCCAGCCTGTGGGACGGGTTGTTCGCGCTCGAAGTGGCGGCCGCCGCCATCTTCTACCTGCGCACCCAATGGCATGCGCGCTCACGCGGCTTCTGGCTGATGGCGGCCACGCTGTCGGTGGTGGCGGCGGCCGGGCTCATCGACATGGTGGCGCAGCAAAGCGGCCTGGCCCCGCTGGCGACGCAACTCGTGCAGCTTGCGCCGCCCGTCATGTTCGTCGTGGTGGGCCTGCGGCTGGTGCAGCAGCATGGGCGGGCGTTGCAGGAGGCCGAGCTGGGCAAGGCGCATCTGGAGCAGCGGGTGCGCGAAGCCACCGCGGAGATCGAACGCAACTTCCGCCAACTGGCTGACCTGCGCGTGGAGCAGGTCACCGAGCGCGAGCGCAAGCGCATCGCGGCCGACCTGCACGACGACCTGGGCGCCAAGCTGCTGACCATCGTGCACACCAGCGAGTCGGAGCGCATCTCCACGCTGGCGCGCGAGGCGCTGGAAGAGATGCGCCTGTCAGTGCGCGGCCTCACCGGCAAGCCGGTGAAGCTGGCCGATGCGCTGGGCGACTGGCGCGCCGAAGTCGTCAGCCGGCTGGCGCAGGCCGGCATCGAGGCCGAATGGGTGGCGCCTGAAGACCTGCCGCAGACGCTGTCGGCGCGCACCTACGTGCAGTCCACCCGCATCCTGCGTGAGGCCACCAGCAACATCATCAAGCACAGCGGCGCGTCGAACTGCTCGGTGACCTGCCGCGTCGATGAAGGCGACTTCCAGCTCATCGTGCAAGACAACGGCGGCGGCATCTCGCTGGAGGTCGATGGCCGGTTGGACCGCGGGCACGGCATGGCCAGCATGAAGCACCGCGCCAAGCAGTTGCAGGGCCAGTGCCTGGTGGAATCCGGCCCCGGCTACGGAACCGTGATACGCCTCACGGTTCCGCTGGATCGGGCCATCGAGGCGCAGGCATGAGCCGGCGCTGCCATGTAGCATGAGTTACCGGGTCTTTCAACTCCACTCCCCATGAAGAACATCCTGCTGCTCGAAGACCTGCCCGAAATCCGGGCCTGGTTGCGCAAGCTGGTGTTGCAGGTGTTCGCCGACGCGCAGATTTCCGAAAGCGCACGCGTGCATGACGCGACCTCGCTGGTGTCGGCCGTCAAGTTCGATCTCGCGTTGATCGACCTCGGCCTGCCGGACGGCAGCGGTGTCGATGTGGTCACCAAGCTGCGCGACATCCAGCCCGAAGCGCAGAGCGTGGTCGTCACCATCCACGACGACGACGAGCACCTCTTCCCCGCGTTGCAGGCAGGCGCCTTTGGCTACATCCTGAAAGAGCAGCCGCGCGAGCTGATCACCGAGCAGTTGCAACGCATCAGCCAGGGCGAGCCGCCGCTGTCACCGTCGATCGCGCGCCGCGTGATGGCCTACTTCAGCGCCAAGGCCAAGCCGCAGGCTTCATCGCTGCCCGCGGTGTCGCTGACCGACCGCGAAAGCGAAGTGCTGCTGCGCGTGGCCAAGGGCTACACGCTGCCCGAGATCGGCGTGCAGCTCGGCCTGAGCCGCCACACCATCGCCGACTACGTGAAGCAGATCTACCGCAAGCTCAACGTCAGCTCGCGCGCCGAAGCCGCGCTGGAAGCGCAACGTCTGGGGCTGTTCAGATAGCGGCTGCGGCTACGATGCGCCCATGATCGGACGCATCACTGGCACGCTGGCAGAGAAGACACCGCCCCTGGTCTTGGTGGATGTCGGCGGCGTCGGCTATGAGATCGATGTGCCGATGAGCACCTTCTACAACCTGCCCGCACTCGGCGAGCGCGTGGCGCTGCTGACGCACTTCGTGGTGCGTGAAGACGCGCAGGCGCTGTTCGGCTTTCTCACCGCGGCCGAGCGCGCCACGTTCCGGCTGCTGGTGAAGATCAGCGGCGTCGGCCCGCGCACGGCGCTCAGCATCCTGTCGGGCCTGTCGGTGGCCGAGCTGTCGCAGGCGGTGGCGCAGCAGAGCAGCGCGCGCCTCGTCAAGGTGCCGGGCATCGGCAAGAAGACCGCAGAGCGGCTGCTGCTGGAGCTGAAGGACAAGCTGGCGCCCGACCTCGGCCTGCCGGCCGGCCCGGTGAGCGACAACCAGAACGACATCGTGCAGGCACTGATGGCGCTGGGTTACAACGAGCGCGAAGCCGCAGCGGCGCTGAAGTCCTTGCCGGCAGACGTGGGCGTCAGCGACGGCATCAAGCTGGCGCTGAAGGCGCTGAACAGGTAGCGCACGGAAGGCAAGCCGCATGCAGCGTTTCACCATCTCGCTCGACGAGCGGCTGGCCGAGGAGTTCGACCGCCTGATCGCCGAGCGCGGCTACGGCAACCGCAGCGAGGCGGTGCGCGACCTGCTGCGCGGCCACCTCGACCGGCAGCTCGAAAGCAGCAACCCGAAGACCGGCTGCGTGGCCTGTCTGTCGTATGTCTATAACCACCACGAGCGCGAACTGGCCGAGCGGCTGCTGAACCTGCAGCACGAGCAGCACGAGCTGACCGTCTCGACCATGCATGCCCACCTCGACCACGAGCACTGCATCGAGACGCTGATCCTGCGCGGCCCCGCCGTCGCGGTGCGCCGCTTCGCAGACGCCGTGATCGCCGAGCGCGGCGTGCACCATGGCGCGTTGAACCTCATCGTTGCCGACAGCGCGCAGCCGCACCACCACGGCGACGGCAGGCTGCACAAGCACCTGCGGCCCCGTCACTAGGAGCCGCTCGCGCCTTTGGCGCGCGGGCCGGCGCAGTCATCCGCCTGTCGTGTGAAGAGTGCCATACTCTTCACACGATGCACGATCTGCCCACCTCCGGCATCGCGCTGTGCGCCCTCGTGTTCCTGCTCGGGCTCAAGCACGGCTTCGATGCCGACCACCTGGCCATGATCAACGGCCTGACGCGCTGCAACGGCGCAGCCCGGCGGCCTTTCGCGCGCTGGTGCGGCGCGCTGTTCTCGCTGGGCCATGGCGCCGTGGTGCTGGCCGTCGTGCTGGCGGTGCAACTGCCCGGCCGCCTGGCGCCTGGCGCATCGCGCTGGGCCGCGCCGCAGTGGCTTGAGACGGCGGGCGCCTGGACATCCATCGCGCTGCTGCTGGCGCTGGGCACGCTCAACCTGCGCGCCGCACTGGCCGCGGCGCCCGGCGCGATGGTGTCGCCCATCGGCCTGCGGAGCCGCTGGCTGGGCCGGCTGGCCGGCGCCGGCCACCCGCTGGCAGTGGCAGGCGTTGGCGCGCTGTTCGCCATCTCGCTGGACACCATCGGCCAGGCGCTGCTGTTCGCGCTGGCAGGCGCCGACAGCGGCAGCGGCGCGCTGGCTCCGGCGCTGGCGGCGCTGTTCACGCTGGGCATGCTGGCCACCGACGCTGTCAACGGCCTGTGGGTCTCGCGCCTGCTGGAGCGCGCCGATGCTGCCGCGGCCGCTGCCTCGCGCTGGATGGCGCTGGCCATCGGCGGCGTCAGCGTGCTGGCTGCCGGGCTTGGCGCGGCGCGCCTGCTCTGGCCGGCGATGCCGGCCTGGAACGCCGGCGCTGCCGTGGTGGCCGCGATGCTGGCCAGCCACGCGATGGCACTGCTGCTGGCACGCCGCGCATCCAGAACGCCCGCCCCCGCGTAAGCACGAACAACCCTCGAAAAGCGCCCGACATGCCGACTCGCAATAAGAACACTTTCAGGTTTCGTAAGCTGGCGCTGCCCGCCGCGGCGGTGCTGGCTGCCGCCGCAGCCGGTGCGCAGCCGGCGCCCAGCGACACCATCTCCATCACCGGCCACTACGACAACGCGGTGGGCAGCTCGGACGCCGCCTCGCAGGGCGTCATCAACGCCGAGCTGCTGAAGAGCCGCCCTGCGCTGCGGCCGGGCGAGGTGCTGGAGTTCGTGCCCGGGCTCATCGTCACGCAGCACTCGGGCGACGGCAAGGCCAACCAGTACTTCCTGCGCGGCTTCAACCTCGACCACGGCACCGACTTCGCCACCACCGTCGGCGGCATGCCGGTCAACATGCCCACCAACGGCCATGGCCAGGGCTATTCCGACCTGAACTTCCTGATTCCCGAGCTGGTGCAGCGCATCGAGTACCGCAAGGGCCCGTACTTCGCCAGCGGAGGCGACTTCGCCTCTGCCGGCTCGGCCGACATCGTCTATCGCAACACGCTCGACGCGCCCTTCGGGCAGCTCACGCTGGGCGGCAATGGCTACCGGCGCGGCGTGCTGGGCGGCAGCAGCACGCTGGCCAACGGCATCAGCGTGCTCGCGGCCGGCGAGTTGATGCGCAACGACGGCCCCTGGACGCTGAAGGAAAACCTGCGCCGCAACAACGGCGTGCTCACGCTGTCTGGCGGCACCGCTGCGTCGGGCTGGAGCAGCAGCCTGATGGGCTACGACGCGCGCTGGCACTCCACCGATCAGATTCCGCAGCGGCTGATCGATGTCGGCACCTTCAACGACCGCCCGTTCGGCCTCTACGACGCGGTGGACCCGACCGACGGCGGGCGCACCGCACGCACCAGCCTGTCCGGCGAATGGCACGACACCGGCGCTGCCGGCACCACCAAGCTGGCCGCCTATGCGATGCGCTACCGGCTGCAGCTCTTCTCCAACTTCACCTATGCACTGGAACGGCCGGCCGACGGCGACCAGTTCTCGCAGAAGGACGAGCGCAGCATCTTCGGCCTGCGCGCCAGCCGGTCTTTCAACCACATGCTGGGCGGCTTGAATGCGCGCAGTGAGGTGGGGCTGCAACTGCGCCACGACCGCATCCGCGTCGGCCTGTTCGACACCGTGGCGCAGCAGGTCACCGGCACCGTGCGTGACGACAAGGTGAAGGAAACCCTGGCCGGCGTCTATGGCCAGACCGCGGTCGAGTTCAGCCCGCTGCTGCGCGGCGTCTTCGGGCTGCGCGCCGACAGCGTGCGCAACAGCGTCGATAGCCTGGCGCTGGCCGACAACTCCGGCAGCGCCAGCGCCAGCAAGCTGTCGCCCAAGCTCAGCCTGGTGGCCGGGCCGTTCGCGAAGAGCGAATTCTTCTTCAACGCCGGCCGCGGCTTCCACAGCAACGACGCGCGCGGCACCACCACGCGGGTCGATCCCAAGAGCGGTGACGCAGTGGACCCGGTGCCGCCGCTGGTCTCGTCCACCGGCTACGAGCTGGGCGCGCGCACCGAGGCCATCCCAGGGCTGCAAAGCTCGCTGGCGCTGTGGAAGCTCGACTTCGACAGCGAACTCGTCTATGTGGGCGACGCCGGCACCACCGAGCCCAGCGAAGCCAGCCGCCGCCGCGGCGTGGAGTGGAACAACCGCTACGTGCCGGTGCCCTGGTTTTTGCTCGACGCCGACTTCGCCTGGACGCATGCCCGCTTCACCAACGGCGACCGCATTCCCAACTCGGTGGACAAGGTGGCCTCGGTGGCGGCCACGCTGCGCGACATCGGCCCCTGGTCGGCCAGCCTGCAATGGCGCTACCTGGGCAGCGGCCCGCTGATCGAAGACAACAGCCAGCGCGCGCAGTCGGCCATCACCACCAACCTGCGGCTGAGCCGCAAGTTCGGCAGCAAGGTCGAAGCGACGCTGGACGTCTTCAACCTGCTGGACCGCAAGGTCGATGACATCCAGTATTTCTACGAGTCGCAGTTGCCCGCCGAAAGCAGCCCGGTGGCAGACCGCCATGTGCACCCGGCCGAACCCCGTGCGCTGCGCTTCACGCTGCGCGTGGCCATCTGAGGCAGCGGCAGATGCCCGCGTTCCAGCGCCACACCGTCCGCTGGCTGTTGTGGCTGCTGCTGGCCGCTTTGCCAATGACCGGTGCATCGGCTGCGCTGTCCTGGCTGCTGGGTGCGCGGCACTTCCACAAGCCGGTGGCGGCAGTCGCCACCGCGACCGCACACGGGCATGACCACGGGCATGCGCATGCCCACGAAGGCCTGTTCCGCCACCGCCATGCGCCCGATGACGCCAGCGTGGTGGCCGTCGAACGCGAAGCGCCTGCCGCCGACAGCGGCACGGCGGCCGACGGCGCTGGCGCTGGCATCGCGCTGCAGGTGCTGGCGCCGCCCGGCGCACTGGCCTGGGCCACGCTGAGCGGGCTCTCGCACCGGCGGCCGGCAGTTGCCGCACTGGACTTTCGCAGCCACACCGCGGCGGTGCCGCTGCCACCGCCCCGCGCCTGAGTTCCAGGGCGCCGCCCACTGTTGCCTGCACGAGCGGGCTTCACCTGGCTGGCGGTGACGCGGCGCCACCGAACAGACGCTGGTCCTGACGCTCGTCCTGACGCAGTCAAGACGCCCGTCCCATCGACAAACCCGGAACACCCCCACGGGCCGGCCCACGCCGCACTGCCCGTTGCACGGCCCTGCCCGTGCGCCACACCCGCGAGAAAGACGATGCACATTGCCATTCCCATCCCGCCAGGCCGCTGGCAGCGCACGCCTGTTGCCGTCGCAACGCTGCTGCTGGCAGGCAGTGCGCTGGCGCAGACCACGCAGGTGCTCATCACCGGCCGCGCCGACAAGCCGCTGACCCGCGTGACCGAAGACGCCGCCGCGTCGCCGGCCAGCGTCACCGTCATCGGCCGCCAGGAGCTGGAGCAGAAGACGATCAACACCTACGGCGACATCCTGCGCGGCGTCACCGGCTTTTCTGTCGTCGAGTACGGCCAGGGCCTGGTGGCCTACGGCGTGCAGGTGCGCGGCTTCGACGAAGGCCATGGCCGCAACGTCGCCATCACGCTCGACGGCGTGCCGCTGAACGTGACCGGCTCGCAGCACACCAACGGCTATGCCGACCAGGCGCAGATCATCCCCGAGCTGCTGGACCGGGTGGAGATCGTCCGCGGGCCGTTCTCGGTGCTCAGCGGCAACCACGCGGTGGGCGGCTCGATCCAGTTCACCACCGAGGCGGCACCGGTGTCGTCGCTCAAGCTCACGGTCGATTCCTTCGGCCGCGCCCGCATCCTGCCGATCGGCAACTTCGCGCTCGGGCCGGGCCAGTTGCTGCTGGCGCTGGATGCCACCAAGGGCCGCGGCTACAACGACCAGAGCGATGTCGAACGCGGCAACCTGTTCAGCCGCTTCTCGATGCCGCTGGGCGCCGGGGTCGCGTCGCTGCGCGTGCAGGCCTACAAGGCCGATGCCGAGTCGCCGGGCTACCTGGACAAGGCGCTGGTGGAGTCTGGCGCCATCCGTGCGCGGGCCGCGCTGGCACGCGGCATCGGCGACGCCAAGGAGCAGCAGAACATCGTCTTCAACTACCGCAGCGACGATGCCGAAGGCGCTTCGGGGCTGGCCGGCGGCTGGTTCGCCAGCGTCTATGCCAACAACGACATCCGCAAGCGCTGGACCTGGTACGACCTGAGCACGCCGCCCGGCAGCGACGTGACGCTGGGCCAGGAGCGCGACCGCCTGCGCCAGACCGGCTTCGACCTGCGCAAGGCGAGCAGCTTCCAGGCGCTGGGCATGCCTGCGCAGTGGCTGCTGGGCGCGCAGGTGAACGACGAGCGCATCGCCGCGCTGCAGTTCAAGACCGACTCCGGCCACCGCCGCCTTCAGCCCAGCATCGGCCGGCCCGACGTGGTGGGCGTGGACCGCCAGGTCAACACGCTGACGCAGGCGCTCTACACGCAGCTCCAGTTGCAGCTGCTGCCTTCGGTCAAGCTGAGTGCCGGCCTGCGCTGGGACAGCCTGCGCTTCGACGTGGCGCTGCACCCCGACGACGACACGTCTGCCACCGCGCAAGCCGCCGACGCACCGCTGTCGTTGCGCTCGCGCGCTTCGCAGGCCAGCCCCAAGGTCGGCGCTGCATGGGCACTGGCCGACAACGCCGACAGCCGCACCGAGCTGTACGGCAACGCCTCGCGCGGCCTGAAGAGCCCGTATGCCTTTGCCGACTTCTACGCCAACGCCGGCAGCGGCAGTGCCGCCACACCCGACCTGTCGATCTCGGCGCTGCGCAGCGCCGAGATCGGCCTGCAAGGCAACGCCAACGACGGCCGCTGGCGCTGGCGCACGGCCTTGTGGAACACCCGGCAGGACAAGGAGGCCGACCGCAATGCAGCCGGCTTCCTGAGCAGCTTCAAGAAGACCAAGCGCGACGGCATCGACCTCGAAGGCGCGGTCAACCTGCTGCGCGAGACACGCGTCTTCGCCAACCTCAGCCATGCGCGGGCCCGCATCACGGAGTCGTCTGCGCCGGCTGCAGACCGGGTGCCCAACGTGCCGGTCAACACCGCGACGCTGGGCGTGGACACCGCGCTGGTGCTGGCCGGCAGCGCGCTGCGCCTGTCGCTGGCCGACAACTACGTGGGCCGCGAGCCCATCACCGCAGACGACAGCCTGCGCACCCAGCCCTACCACCGCATCACCGCGCGCGCCGCAATGCCGTTGCAGGCGCTCAAGGGCGCGACGCTGTCGCTCAACGTGGTGGCCTTCAGCCGCCTCTACGAAGAGCCGGCCTTCGACTTCGGCGGCGGCGTCGTCGGCATCACCCCGAAGCCGCGGGTGCGCGCGACGCTCGGCCTGCAGATGCCGCTGTGAACGCAACCACTGCTGCCCTTTCCCAACTTGCCAAGGAGTCATCCATGAAGACCCGTTTTCTCATCGCCGCGCTGGCCTGCCTGGCCGCTGGCGCCGCGCAGGCGCACGACATCGTGCTGGTGCCGCACGCCCAGGGCCTGACCGTGCGCTACGGCCACCCGCAGGACTGGCTGCCGGTGGACGGCGAAAAGCTGCTCGAACTTCAGTTGCTCGGCGCCGACGGCACGACGGTCGAGCGCCACGGCGCGCTGAAAGCCCGCGGGCTGAACATGGAGCTGGCCGGCGTCAAGGCGCCGGTGCTGGCCGCTGCCCGTTACGACAACGGCTTGTGGGTGCAGACGGCCACCGCCAAGGCCGACGGCAAGCCGGAATGGCGCAACGCCAGCCGCTTCATGCTGCCCGATGCGGCCAGCTTGATGCTCAGCGTGAAGTTCGCCAAGGCCTTCGCGGCGGGGCCCACCGACGACACGCTGTACCAGCGCCGCGTCGGCCATCTGCTGGAGCTGGTGCCGCAGAAGAACCCGCTGGCGCTGAAGGCCGGCGACGCGCTGCCGGTGCTGGTGCTCTTCAACGGCCAGCCGCTGGCCGGTGCCGGCATCGAGGTCAGCGACATGGTGACCAAGCTGCCGGAGGACAAGATCAAGCGCTACGTCAGCGGCAGCGACGGCATCGCGCTGGTGACGCTGCGGCCGCGCGGCGTCAACATGCTGGGGCTGGACCTGGAACGGCCGAACGACGCCGCACTGCCGGGCGGCGCGCAGGCAGCGCCGGCCGACAAGGTGCTGATGGTGGCAACCTACACCTTCGTGCGCTGACGCCGCCGCGTCACTGGCCCAGCGCGCGCACCTGGGCCTTCAGGGCAATGGTTTCGCGGGTCTTGTCTGCCGCCTCCACCACCAGCGTCAACGGCACCACGTCACCGGCCTTGAGCGGCTGCTTCAGGTCCATCAGCATCACGTGGTAGCCGCCGGGTTTGAGCTGCACGGTCTTGCCGGCCGGCAGCTCCAGCCCGCCGGCGACGGCGCGCATGCGCATGGTGCTGCCTTCCATCGCCATCTCGTGCACCTCGGCCACGCCGGCCAGCGGCGACGACACGGCGACCAGCCGGCCGCCCTTGGCCGAGGTGATCTGCGCGAACAGGCCGGTGGCCTTTTGCTGCGGCACGGTGCCGCGCACCCAGGCGTCGGAGACGGTGGTCTGTGCCAGCGCCAGCGGTGCGGTGAGTGCCAGCAGTGCCAGCACTGCGGATGCGAATGTGTGTTTCATCGGTGTCGTCCTCATCGCTTGTTTCAGTGCATGTGGCCGGCCGGCTTGTCTGCGTCCGGCTTGCGCAACACCTCCAGCGGGGCCGACCACTCGGCCTGCCCCTGCTCGCATTGCTGGAGCACCGTGAACGCCTGCGGGCCCGGCGCGGCGGGCGTCTGCACGCGCAGCACGAACTCGTCGTAGTAGGCATCTGCGATCCACGCGGCCCGGCTGGCGGCGCGCCAGGTGATGCTGACCGGAGCGCCGCCCTTGCGATCGACAGGGTCGGCAGGCTCGATGCGCAACTCCCAGCCCGGCTTGGGCATCGGCTTCGCAACGCCGAAGCCGGCCGGGATGCGCACCGTCAGCGCGGTGGTGGGCGAGCCGGCGCAGCCATGGCCCACGCGCAACACGGCGCGCGTGCTGCTGCCGGCCACCGCCTGCGGCTGCTCCAGCGTGACATGGGCTGCGGCCGGCAGGCTGGTGCCGGCCAGCAGCGCGATGCGGAGTGCTTGGGTCTTCACAGGTCGAACCTCAATTCGGCGATGGCCGTGCGTTGCGGGTAGGGGTGGAAGTTCCAGTATTGGTAGTTGTTCAGGTTGTCGATGCCCAGAGCAGCGCTCCACTGCCTGTCCATCTTCCAGCGCAGCCGCAGGTCGGTGGTGACGTACTTGCTGAAGCCCTGGTAGGCAAAGCCATTGGGGTCGCTGTTGTTCAGCGTGCCGTACTGGCGGCTGCCGTAGCGCAGGCCGGCGCTGGCGCTCAAGGCGTCGGTGGCCTGCCAGCTTGCCAGCAGGCTGGCGCGCCACTTCGGCACCCGGGGCTGCTGCGCGCCGATGGTGTCGCCCGGCGTGCTGACATAGCTGCCGTTGGCCACGATGGTGGAATCGGCATAGGTCAGGCTGCCCTGCAGCGCCAGGCCCTTGAAGAACAGATCGGCCGCGTCGAAGGCCGTCTCCAGCCCGGTGGTGCGGATGCGGCCGATGTTCTGCACGCTGTTGACGATGGGGTTGCTGTTGGCGATGGCCTGCGAGTACAGCGCGTCGGCCGTGCTCTCGTGGAACAGCGTGCTGCGCAGCCGGCGGCCGTTGGCTGCCCATTCGGCCGACAGCTCGCTGGTCCATGACTTTTCCGGCTTCAGCCCGGGGTTGGTGACCACGTCGTTGCCGGCGTTGCCCTGGAACAGCTCGCCGACGGTCGGCGCGCGCACCGCACGGCCGGTGGACGCCTTCAACGCCCATGCCTCTGCGAGCTGCCAGCCGAGCGCTGCCTTCGGCGAGGCCCAGCGCTCGCTGCGGTCCTGGAACGGCGCGGCTGCCGCCGTGCCGGCGCTCCTGGCGCCGCCGAACGCGGCCCAGTCTTCCAGCCGCAGGCCCAGCACCAGCGTCCACTGCGCGTCCAGCGTCCAGGCGTCCTGCCCGTACAGGCTGCGCAGCCGCGTGTTGCCGCGGAAGGCGCTGACCGGCGCGGTGGCGTCGCCCGTGATCCAGTCGGCTGTGTTGTCGATGCGCTGGCGCCACAGATAGCGGTCTTGCTGCAAGCCGACATCGACCCGGTGCCCGGCGCCTGGCCGCCACAGGCCCTTGGCGGCCAGCGTCGTCCAGCCGCTGCCGTGCAGGTCGGTCGTGCGGCCAGGGCCGCCGCTGTCGGCCTGCGGCTTGGGCTGCGTCGGCAGGCGCGAGAGGTCGGTCTGGTAGCGGTAGGCGCTGGCGGCCAGCTCCCACGCGAAGACGCCGGCCGAGCGGTCTTTCAGCGACAGGCCGTGCATCGCATGCAGCAGCGTGTCGCGGCTCTGGCCGATGTCGGTGGCGGCCACGCTGTAGTTCTTGCCGTCGATGCTGGCCACCCCGCTGTAGAAAGGGCTGCTGTCGGACAGCCTGCGCAGATAGCTTTCCGACTGGCCCACGCTGGCGTTGTGCCACCAGCCGAAGGTGTACTGCGCGCGCAGCGTGGGCGCCAGGTCATACGCCAGCTTGGCCTTGGCGTGGTCTTGCACGCTGCGGTACTGGGTGCCGGCGCCCAGCAGCAGCCAGGGCGTGTTGCTCTTGTCCAGGCCTGGCACGGCACCTGTCGCGGGCGTGCCGGCGGCTGCGGTGCTGGCGCTGACCAGCCGGGTGGCAAAGGTCAGCGGCTGGCCCTGGCTGTCCAGCCGGTTCAGGTCCAGCCACCAGGCGAGCGCGCCGCTGCGGTCGCCCACCGATGCGCTGGCCTGCCAGCCGGTGTAGGTGGCATGCGTGCCGTACAGGTCGAAGGGCTGCACGAAGCCGCCCACCTTGGCATGCGCCTCGAAGCGCGTGGGCATGCGCGTCACGTAGTCCACCACCGCGCCCACCGAGTTGCCCGGGTAGGCGGCGGAGAACGGGCCGTAGAGCACCTCCACGCGCTCGATTTCTTCCGGCGTGACGAGGCCCCAGCGCGGCGTGAAGCCGGCGCCGTTGCCCAGAAAGTTGGACAGCAGGATGCCGTCTGCATAGACCACCGAGCGGGCGCTGTTGCCGGTGCCCGAGGCCCGGCTCGACAGCACCGCGTGGTTGTAGTCGCCGATGTAGCGCTTGCGCACCAGCAGGCTGGGCAAGTACTTCAGCGCGTCTTCGCTGTCGGTGGCGTTGATGCGGGTCTCGATCTCGGCGGCGCCGATGCCTTCGATGGTGGTGGGGATGACGCCGGGCAGCGAGCTGGCCCGGCTGCCGGTGATGACGATCTGGCCGCCGGCACGCTGCGGCGCGCTGTCGTCCTGGGCGCCGGCGGGATGCGCGAACGGCAGCGCGAGCGCCGCGGCCAGCGCGGCCGGCGCGGCCGACGCGGCCGACGCGGCCGACAAAAGGGTCTGCATGGTGGGACTTTCGGAACAAACGGTGGCCCTCGCGCGCACTGCGCAAGAGCGGATGCCCGGACGCCGCGTTCAACGCGGCGCATGCGGGCGCGGCAACGCTGCGGTCAGCGCGTTGCCGGCGGCCCGCGCGGCTGCGCGCTGGCCCACGCATACAGCGTGCGCGGCGCATGCAGCAACAGCGGCGGCAGCGCATCGCCGCCTGCCGCCGCCGGCAGCGCCGCTGCTGCGGGCATGGGCGGCAGTGCCGCGGCGTTGAGGCCGGCACTGCAATCGGTGCAGTGCTCCATGTGGGTGGTGGCCGGCGGCGGCTGTTCCTGCCCGTCGGACAGCGACACGAGCTTCATGCCTTGCGGCGTGCAGACCTCGGCAAAGCCCGACCCGGGGCCGGCCAGCCCATGGCCGACCGACGGCAACAGCGCCAGCGCCAGCATCGCGACGAGCGCGAGCCAGAGGCTGGCAAGGAGGTGGCGGCGGCAGGCTTGCATGGCGGTGCCCCAGTCTAGCGGCTCGTCATAATCGAATGATGGCGATCAAGACCGATGATTTCGGCCCTGTTTCCGGGAGTGCCGGCACACCGGCAAACCGCGTGCTCAGTGCCGCGCCGGCATCGCCGAACGAAGAAGCCGTCGAGCGCGCGCTGCGGCCCAAGGGGCTGGCCGAGTACGTCGGCCAGGTGAAGGCGCGCGAGCAGCTCGAAATCTTCATCCATGCCGCGCGCGGGCGCGCCGAGTCGCTCGACCATGTGCTGCTGTTCGGCCCGCCGGGCCTGGGCAAGACGACGCTCAGCCACATCATCGCGACGGAGCTGGGCGTCAACCTGCGCCAGACCTCGGGCCCGGTGCTGGAGAAGCCGAAGGACCTGGCCGCCATCCTGACCAGCCTGGAGCGCAACGACGTGCTCTTCATCGACGAGATCCACCGGCTGAGCCCGGTGGTGGAAGAGATCCTCTACCCGGCGCTGGAGGACTACCAGATCGACATCATGATCGGCGAAGGCCCGGCCGCACGCAGCATCAAGCTCGACCTCCAGCCCTTCACGCTGATCGGCGCCACCACGCGCGCCGGCATGCTGACCAACCCCTTGCGCGACCGCTTCGGCATCGTCGCGCGGCTGGAGTTCTACACCGCTGAAGAGCTGACGCGCATCGTCGCCCGCTCGGCCGGCCTGCTCGACGTGCCCACCGACGCCGACGGCGCGCTGGAGATCGCGCGCCGCTCGCGCGGCACGCCGCGCATCGCCAACCGGCTGCTGCGCCGGGTGCGCGACTACGCGCAGGTCAAGGCCGACGGCCGCATCGACAAGCGCATTGCCGACCTGGCGCTGAAGATGCTGGACGTGGACCCGCAGGGCTTCGACGTGATGGACCGCAAGCTGCTGGAAGCGGTGATCCACCGCTTCGACGGCGGCCCGGTGGGGCTGGACAACGTGGCTGCCGCCATCGGCGAGGAAAGCGGCACCATCGAAGACGTGATCGAGCCCTACCTCATCCAGCAGGGCTATTTGCAGCGCACGCCGCGCGGGCGCATTGCCACCGTGGCGGCCTACCGCCACCTGGGCCTGGTGCCGCCGCAGCGCGGCGCCGACCTGTTCACGGCCTAGCCCACGCCGCAGCCCGCCTTACGCGGGCTTACACCTCGGCAGCGCGATCCACCTCAAGTTCGGCGCGAGCCTGCCGAAACCACTCTGGCGAGCCCAGCAAAACCCTGCGCTCGGTGCAAGCGCGCCGCAGCCTTGCAGCGCCCTTTCGACCACTTTCACGAGGTCTGCCCATGCCCTGCCGTCCACAACGCGGCTTCACCCTGATCGAGCTGATGGTGGCGATGGCCATTCTGGTGATCGTGCTGTCGGTCGGGCTGCCCAGCTTCGAAGGGGTGACCAACGGCAGCCGCCTGTCGTCGGCCACCAGCGAGTTGAACGGCGCCGTGCAACTGGCCCGTGCTGAAGCCTTGCGCCGCAACCGCAACGTGGTGCTGTGCCGGACCAACGACATGCTGAGCTGCGCCAGCGGGTCGGTGTGGTCGGCATGGCTTGTTTTCGTGGACAACAACAGCAACGACCAGGTCACCGCTGGCGAGGAGATCCTGCGCAGCGGCAGCTTCGCCAGCCCGGTCGAAGTGCGCGCCAGCGCCGCCATCACCGGCCGCGAAAGCCGCATCACCTTCCTGTCAACCGGCCTGGCCCGCGCGGCCGACGAACAGGCGTTGCTGACAGCGACGCTGGCGCTGTGCGTGCCCTCCGCACGCCCCAGCGACAACACGCGCGAACTGAGCCTGGCGTTCGGCGGACGCACCACGGTGCTGTCCAGGAACACGGGTGGTGTCTGCTCGCAACCTGCCGATAGCTGAGCCGGCCATGACCGCTTTGCCAAGCCCGGGTTTGCCCCGCCGCCGCAGCGGCCAGCGCGGCGCCACGTTGATCGAAGTGCTGGTCTCGGTGGTGGTGCTGGCCATCGGCCTGCTCGGCGCAGCGGCGCTGCAATCCAGCGCGCTGCGCAACAACCAAAGCAGCTACGAGCGCACCCAGATGGCGGTGCTCACGCAGGGCATGCTGGACGCGATGCGCAACAACATCGCAGGGGTGGACGCGGCGAGCTACCAGATGAGCAGTTGGACCTGCACCGCCGGCACCGGCGCCGGGCTGGCCAACGCCGACATCACGCGCTGGGTGAACGATCTCCATGCGCAGATCAACGGCAGCGCCTGCGGCCGCATCACCTGCGTGGCACGCGCCTGCACCGTGGGCATCCGCTGGGACGACTCGCGCGGCACGGCAGGCAGCAGCGCCCTGGTGTTCGAGATCGTGAGCCGCCTGTGAGCCCGGTGGGCTGGCGCCACCGCCGCCGCGGCGCACGCCGGGCGCGCGGCCTGAGCATCATCGAACTGCTGGTCAGCGTGGCGCTGGGGCTGCTCATCGTGCTGGCGGTCAGCATGGTGTTCGCGTCCAGCCGGCAGGCCAGCCGCAGCACCGACAGCCTGGGCCACATGCAGGAAACCTTGCGCAACAGCTTCGAGCTGATGGCGCGCGAGCTTCGTGAGGCCGGCGGCAACCCCTGCGACCGGGACCTGATGGTGGCCAACGTGTTGAACAACGCGCAGGGTGCGACGCCCGATTGGTGGGTCAACTGGAACGAGCGCCTGCGCGGCTTCGACAGCGGCGTGGCCTTTGCCGGCGCTGCGGTCGGCAGCGCGACCGGGGAGCGTGTGGCGGGGACGGATGCGGTGATGCTGAAGTACGTCGCCGACATCGCCGACCTCACCGTGACGGCGCACGACGTCACCGCCGCCGTGTTCACGGTCAACAACAATCCGCACCGCGTGCGTGCCGGCGACCTGCTCTTCGTCTGCGACTACAGGCAGGCCGCGCTGCTGCAGGCCAGCGCCATCGCTGCGACGACCATCTCGCACACCGAGTCTGCCGCCGCCAGCGGCAATTGCAGCCGCGGCCTCGGCATCCCGACGGTGTGCACGGCCGCCGGCAAGACGTTCAACTTCAACCCGGGGGCCAAGATCGGCCGGCTCACGTCGGTGGGCTGGTATGTCGGCAACAACGGCCGCCCCGCCACCGGCGGCCGGTCTTTGTTCCGCGTGACGCGCAACGGCGCCGAAGAGGTGGCCGAGGGCATCCAGGACATGCAACTGCAATACCTGCCCAGCCCCGGCACGGCCTATGTCGATGCGTCGGCCGTCACCGACTGGACAGCCATCCTCGGCATGCGCGTCACGCTCAGCCTGGTGAGCGCCGAGACCGGCGTTTCCACGGCCGCCACGGGGCGGCTGCAACGCACCCTGTCCTTCAGCCTGTCGCTGCGGAACCGACTGCCATGACGCCACGCCCAGCATCACGCCCCGCCCGGGATCGGCAGCGCGGCTTCTCGCTCATCGTCAGCCTGATCATGCTGGTGCTGATCACGCTGGTGGCCCTGGGCAGCATGCGCACCGTGGCATTGCAGTCCCGCATGAGCGCCACCACGCACGACCGCAACCTGGCCTTCCAGGCCGCCGAGACATCGATGCGCGACGGCGAGGCGCTGGCGGCCGCCACCACGCCTGCTGCCTTCCCGGTGACCAACTGCACGGGCATCTATTGCTCCACGCCGGCGCCGGCCGCGCAGCCGCGCTGGGCCAACGAAGCCTTCAACGGCTGGGTGGCCACTACCAGCACCGTCTCGACCAACGCCAGCGCGCCCGAAGCCATCATCGAATACATGGGCAACGGCGCCAACTGGTTCGGCTGCATGCAGGAGATACCGCGGCCGCCGAACTGCACCACGCCGCGCTACCGCGTCACCGCGCGCAGCGCCGCTGAAGGCCGCGCAGCAGTGATCCTGCAGTCGGACGCGGCGTCGCCGTGAGCCGGCTCGCGCCCAGCCCCTGCCTGTCTGCCTGTCTGCCCGTCTGCCTGTCTGCCCGCCCCGAGGAGCCCGCGATGACCTGCCCCAACACCCTTCGCAGCCATGCGCCGGGGCCGCTGCGCATCCTTGTGCTGGCCGCCGCACTGTCGGCCGCCGCGCCGTCCGGCGCCAGCCTGAGCTTCGGCAACAACCCGCTGTATCTGGTGGGCGGCAAGGCCAATGTGCTGATCACGCTGGACAACTCGAACAGCATGGACGAGGACGCCAGCGGCACCGCCGTCGGCAGCAACACGGCAACCAGCAAGTCCGAGGTGGCGCGTGGCGTGATCCGCGGCCTGACCAGCACCTATCTGAACCGCGTCAACATGGGGCTGATGGCCTATCGGCAGAACTCGCCGTCGGCGTCGAACCTGCACAGCTCGCCCTACGACGTGAGCTACGACCCGAGTCACTACGTCCCGGGTTGGACGGGTGACCGCGCCAGCGCCACCAACAAGCGCTTCCGCGTGCCCAACCCCACTTCGGCGGGTAACTATGTCCATTTCAACGTTGCACTGCCTTTCTACTCGGGCAGCAACGAAGGCAACGCCTTCTGCTACTCGCCCACCGCGAACGCCTTCAACAACGGCGAGAACCCGACGTCCGGGCCCTGGGACAGCTACCGCTGCTTCCGCAGCAAGGCCGGCACCAGCAACACGCTGCCCACCTGGAACAACGCCGCCTCCGAGACGGCGCAAGGCTATGCCACGGCGGTGGGCACCTACACGTTCAACCCCACCGACAGCGACTTCGCCCAGGGCATCCTCGATTTCGGCAAGCAAATGACGTGGACCTATGTCGGCAGGACATGGTCGCGCAACGATTCTCCGGGCCGCGGCTATCTGCATGTGCCGCTGGGCAACCTGACCGCCGCGCAAGGCACCGCGATCAGGAACAAGCTCGCCTGCAACGTCCCCGGCAACCCGGCGCCCTGCACCACTGCCGGCATTCCGAACGCCGGCCTGACGCCGATCGAAGGCACGCTGCTGACCGCCAAGGACTACTTCGGCGGCAGTTGGAGCAACAGCGGCGAGGGCTACACCTCGGGCTGCTATCCACTGCCTGAATCCTGCGGGAAGAACTTCGTCGTGCTGCTGACCGACGGGCTGCCGTCGAACGACAAGAACGGCGCGATCGTCTCCAACCCGGCCACCGCACTGGCGGCAGCAGCAGCGGCCGCCGCAACACTGAAGGCGGCCGGCATCGAGACCTACGTCATCGGCTTTGCGCTGCCCTACGGCACCAACCCGCGCTCGCTGGACACGGTGGCGATCTCGGGCGGCACCGACAAGGCCTACGACGCCAGCGATTCGGCCAGTCTGCAGGCGGCGTTCAACGCCATCTTCGACGACATCTTCAAGAAGACATCGTCCTTCGGCTCCATCTCGCAGAACTCGACCGCCATCAACACCGGCAGCCGCATCTACCAGGGCCGCTTCGACAGCACCGACTGGTCTGGCGAACTGGTCGCGATGCGGCCGGAGACCGACGGCACGCTGACCCCGCTGTGGAGCACCAGCGACAGCGGCCACTTCACCGCTGCGGCAACGCGCAAGGTCTTCACCTACAAGCCGGCGGTCGGTGGTGTGGCCTTCAAGCTGCTGGCCGATCTGACCACCGCGCAGCAGGACCAGTTGCGCCTGCCCAACTGCAGCGCCGGCCTGACCGGCGACCCCTGCGGCCAGGCGCGCATCGACTGGCTGCGCGGCGACAAGTCCTACGAGCCGACAGCCAGCGGCCCGCTGCGTGGCCGCGCCCGGGTGCTGGGCGACATCATCAGTTCGTCGCCCTACTACGCAACGGAGACCAACACCTTGTTCGTCGGCTCCAACGACGGCATGCTGCACGCCTTCGACGCGGCAACGGGCAACGAGATCTTCGCCTACCTGCCCAATGCGGTGATGTCGGGTGTGTACAAGCTCACCGACCCCGCCTATTCCCACCAGTACTACGTGGATGGCGAACTGGCCATTTCGACCAAGTACGACACGCCCGGCAAGAACATCCTCGTCGGCGCACTCGGCCGCGGCGGCAAGGCCTTGTACGCGCTCGACGTCAGCAACCCCAGCACCTTCGGCGCTGCGCAGGTGCTGTGGGAGTTCACCGATGCGGACCTGGGCCTGGCGCTCGGCAAGCCCTTCATCACGCGGCTCAACAACGGCAAGGCCGCCGTCATCGTGGGCAACGGCTACAACAGCACCAACGAGCGCGCGGTGCTCTTCGTCATCGATCTGGAAACCGGCGCGCTGATCCGCAAGATCGACACGCAAGCCGGCTCGGCCAGCGCCAGCAATGGCCTGGCCACCCCGCGCGGCTGGGACGCCGACGGCAGCGGCACGGTGGACATGGTCTATGCGGGCGACCGGCTGGGCAACGTGTGGAAGTTCGACCTGCGCAACAGCTCGGCGTCCGCATGGGGCTCGGCGTTCAACACGAGCGGCGTACCGGACCCGATGTTCGTTGCGCGCGACAGTGCTGGCAACCGCCAGCCCATCACCGGCGGCATCGCGCTGGGCCTGAATTCGCGCCAGGGCGACGCCAACTTCGGCAAGGTTTATGTCTTCTTCGGCACCGGGCAGTACCTGCTGTCCACCGACGTGTCGGACAAGTCGGTGCAGAGCTGGTATGGGCTCATCGACGATGAAGCCACGATCAGCGGCCGCAGCGTGCTGAAGCAGCGCACCATCGCCACCGAAGGCACCGTGGGGACGACGGCAGTGCGCTCGTTCTCGCTGCCGGTGGCGGGCGACATGGCCGGCAAGAAGGGCTGGTATGTCGATTGGCTGCCGCCCTCGAACGTGGCCGGCGGCGAGCGCGTCATCACCGACTCGAAGTTCTTCGGCAGCGTGTTGCTGGTGACGTCGATCACGCCCACCACGAACGTCTGCATCCCCGGCGGCACCGGCTATCTGAACGCGATCGACCCCTTCAGCGGGGCGAACCTGGCCTCTCCGTTCTTCAACGTGGGCACTTCCGCAAGCGGCACGCCTGCGGGCTCGGTCAGCCCGAACAACAACCTGCCCAGCGAGGCCATCCTGATCGGCAACTTCGTGATCTCCAGCGGCACGAGTGGCGAGGTCCGCTCGGTCAGCGCCAAGAACCCGATCCGCACCGGGCGCATCGCCTGGCGCGAAATCGTCCGCCCCTGACACCCGATGGAGACCCCGAGATGACCCGCGTTGCACCCTTCACGCAAGCCCGGCGACAGGCCTGGCACCCGGCACGCCGCCAGGCCGGCTTCACGCTCGTCGAGCTGATGGTGGCGGTGGCCATCGTCGGCGTCCTGTCGGGGCTGGCCTACCCGGCGTATTCGTCCTACGTCGTCCGCACGCAGCGTGCCTCGGCGATCACCTGCCTGTCGGAGATGGCGCAGTTCATGGAGCGCGTCTATGCCAGCAACCTGCGCTACGACCAGAACAACGCCGTTGCCACCGCCTTGCCCGCAGCGCAATGCCGCACCGACATTGCCAGCCGCTACACGCTGTCCTTTCCCAGCGGGCAACCCGCCGAACGGACCTTCAGCGTGCAGGCCGTGCCGCAGGGCACGCAAGCCACGGCCGACGGCAAGTGCGCGACGCTGACGCTTGCGCACACCGGTGCGAAGAGCGTGTCCGGCACGGGCAGCGTCAATGAATGCTGGCGGTAGAAGCCGGCGATAGAAGCCGGCGATAGAAGCCGGAGATAGAAGCCGGCGGCCCGCCGGTGCGCAAACGCGCGCCGAGCGGGCTCGCCTGCGCTCATGGCGGTGCGCCGCAGCCCGGGTCGAGGTGGGCGTCGTCGCTCCAACCCACCAGCGCCAGCCCTTGGCCGCTGCACAGCAGCCGGTTGATGCTGGCGTTGCCCAGCATCCAGGTGCGCGGCGCGTTCAGCGGGGCATGGGTGGCGGCGCGGTACAGGCAGTCGAGCACGCCACCGTGCGCCACCAGCGCGATGGTCTGGCCGGGATGGCGCGCAGCCAGGCGCAGCGCGGCTGCCACGCAGCGCGCGTAAAAGACATTCAGCGTCTCGCCGCCGCCGGGTGCGAAGTCGGGCTCGCGCTGGCGCCAGCGGCGTGCTGCGTCGGGCCAGCGCTGCTGGATCTCGGCAAAGCTGACGCCTTCGAACTCGCCGAAGGCGCGTTCGCGCAGCGTCGCGTCGGTGGTCACCGGCAGGCCGGTGGTGGCCGACAGTGCCCGTGCTGTCTCGGCTGCGCGCTGCAGGTCGCTGCTGTAGATGGCGGCAATGCCTTCGTCGGCCAGCGCCTGCGCCATGCGCCCCGCCTGCCAGCGGCCGGTGTCGTTGAGCGCAATGTCGAGCTGCCCCTGGATGCGCTGGTCCACGTTCCAGGCCGTCTCGCCATGGCGGATGGCGACCAGCCGCGTCGCCTCGCCTGCAAGCGTCATGTCGTCATGTCGTTATGTCGTCACGCCGTCACGACCTCACGCCTGCACGCCGAGCAGGCGCCGGTTCAGCGTGTAGGTGCCGGAAAAGGTGGCCTCGGCCAGCACCCGGTCGGCCAGCATCGCGCGCACCTGCGCGCCGGTGAAGCCGCCCTCCACTGGCAGCCGCTCCAGCGAGATGGCATAGAGCGTGAAGACGTAGTGGTGCACCAGCGAGTCGTTGAAGGGCGGGAACGGGCCGTCGTAGCCGAAGTACTGGCCCGCCATCTCGGCGTTGCCGGCAAACCAGCCGGTGTAGTCGTTCAGGCCGTGGCGCGCCCCGCCGCGGGTGGCCGGGCCGCTCTTGCCGCGCGCGGTGAAGCCGCGGCTGTATTCGCCTTCGGCGATCACCGTGGGCTGCGGCGGCAGGTCCACCAGCACCCAGTGGAAGAAATCGACGCGCGGCAGGTCGGACGGCACCTCGCGGTCGCCCTGGTTGACGTCTTCGCCGCTGCTCGGCACGTCGAAGTCATGGCAGATCAGCACCATCGACTTGGCTGCCGCCGGCACGTCGCTCCACGCGAGGTGCGGGTTCAGGTTGTCGCTGAAGGCCACGCCGCCGCCATCGGCGATGCGGCCCGCCGCGTACTGCGCCGGAATGCGGTCGCCATTGGTCCAGCTATCGCTCCAGAGTTTCATCGACCTTTCCCCCAACGTTGGTCTTCAGACGCCCCAGACGACGCTCTGGCCGGCCGCCTGTGCGCGCTTGAGCAACTCCACCATCGGCCACACCCGCTGGCGCAGCGACACGCCGCGTGCCGCAGGCTCGGCGGCGTCGTCTTCGGCACCGGGACTGTCGGCCGCCACCGCGGCTTCGAGCGCCTGCAGCGCGGCCGGCATCGCGGCCGGCTCGATGATGCCTTTGGCAGCGGGCTCGCGCCCGATCAGGCGCAGCATCTCGTCGCCATTGGGGCCCAGCATGATGAGGTCGCCCGTGGCCTTGCTCTTGAATTTGTAGATCATCCGGCGCCGTACATGTAGTCGCGTTTGAAGGGGTACACCGATTGTGCGCCGCGCAGCGTGCCGTCCAGCACGGCGCCCGTCGGCCGTGCCGCCAGCGTCTGGTGCAGCGACAGCCAGCCACGCTCGAAGCCCATCGCGCTGCCGGCCAGGTACAGCCGGTAGGCGCGCAGCGTGCGTTCGCTGGTGAGCTGGCGCGCCGCGTCGAGTTGCGCCTCCAGCGCGTTCGACCAGGCCCACAGCGTGCGCGCGTAGTGCGGGCGCAGGTTCTCGGTGTCCAGGCCCTCCAGCCCCTGCTCGGCCAGCACCTCCAGCACATGCGAGACATGCATCAGCTCGCCGCCGGGGAAGATGTACTGCTCGACGAACTCGCCGATGCCGGCGCCCAGTTGCGCATGGCGCGTGCCGCCGGCGGTGATGCCGTGGTTCAGCAGCAGGCCGCCCGGCTTGAGCAGGCGCACGATCTTCGCGAAGTAGCCCGGCAGCCGCGCCCGGCCGACATGCTCGAACATGCCCACCGATGCCACCTTGTCCCAGGGCTCGTCTTCCGGCAGGTCGCGGTAGTCCAGCAGCAGCATGCGAACGCGCCCGCGCAGGCCGCGCTCTTCGATCAGCCGGTTCACGTGGGCGTGCTGGTTTTTCGACAGCGTGATGCCGGTGGCCTGCACGCCGTGCTGCTCTGCAGCCCACAGCAGCAGGCCGCCCCAGCCGGCGCCGATGTCGAGAAAGCGCTCGCCGGGCCGCAGCATCAGCTTGGTGCAGATGTGCTCCAGCTTGGCTTCCTGCGCCTGCGCCAGCGTGGCGTCGGCATCTGCGTAGTAGGCACAGGAATAGACGCGGCGCGGGTCCAGCCAGAGCGCGTAGAAGTCGTCCGACACATCGTAGTGGTGCTCGATGTGGCGCGCGTCCAGGTGCGGGCGGTGGCGCCACAGCGAGCGCCAGGCGGGGAACCAGCGCGTGCCGGCATCGGTGGGCGCCTGGCGCAGCATGCCGGCGGCGACGTCCATGATGCGGTGCATCGGGCCTTCGATGTCGAGCCGGCCTTCGACGCAGTCGCGCGCCAGTTGGCCGATCTGCCCGCGCACCACGTGCAGCAGCGGCAGCAGGCTGTGCAGGCGCAACTCCACAGGCGCGCCGGGCGGGCCGATGCGGTGGCCGCCGGGCAGGCGCACCGCCAGCGAGCCGGCAGCGGGCTCGGACAGGCTGCCGATCCGGCTTTGAACCAGGTTTTCGAGCATGCGCACCTCCCTTGCGGGACATTGTGCGCAAATCGAGGCAGGCCGTGTGCCGGCAGGGCTGCTTGCCGCCGGGCCTTCAGCGCACCAGCCGGATGTGCGGGTGGGCAAGCGGCGCGGGCAGGGCCGGCGGCAGGCTGCTGCGCGCCGGCCCGAGATGGGTCTCGAAGCTCAGCGCGTCCAGCGCGGGCGCGTAGAGAAAGCCCTGGAACTCGTCGCAGCCGGCGGCTTGGAGGAACTGGCGCTGCGTCTCGCTTTCCACCCCTTCGGCGATCACCGTCTTGCCCAGCGCGCGGGCCATCTGCAGGATGGCGCGCACGATGCCGGCGTCGCTCTCGTCACCCGGCAGGCCCTTGATGAAGCTGCGGTCGATCTTCAGCTTGCCGATAGGAAAGCGCTTCAGGTAGGACAGGCTCGAATAGCCGGTGCCGAAGTCGTCGATGGAGAGTTGGACGCCGAGCCTGGACAGCGCGTGCAGGCGCTGCAAGGCCTCGTCTGCATCGCGCACCAGGATCGATTCAGTCAGCTCCAGCTCCAGCAGGCGCGGCGGCAGGCCGCTGACGGCCAGCACGCTGGCCACGCGGTCCACGAACTGCGGCTGCTGGAACTGCAGCGCCGAGACGTTGACGGCAATCGTCACCTCGCGCCCGCTCTCGAACCACAGCGTCGCCTGGCGCACCGCCTGCGAAAGCACCCAGTCGCCGATGGCGACGATGAAGCCGCTGTCCTCGGCCACCGGGATGAAGCGCGCCGGCCCCACCTCGCCCAGCTCCGGGTCGCGCCAGCGGATCAGCGCCTCGGCGCCGACCAGCGCGCCGTCGGAGAGCCGCACCTGCGGCTGGTAGTGCAGCCTGAAGCGGCCGCTGACCAGCGCCTGGCGCATCGCGTGGTCCAGCTTCATGTGCGAGCGCAGATCGACCTCGGTGCGCGCCTGGTGGAAGCGGTAGCTGCCGCGGCCGCCGGCCTTGACGGCGCGCATCGCCGCCTCGGCGTGGCGCACCAGGTCGTCGATGCTCTGGCCATGCATCGGGCACAGCGCCACGCCGATGCTGCAGGTCAGCGTGAACTGCGCGCCGTCGATGCTGCACGGCTGCGCCACCACGTTGATCACGCGGCGCGCGGTGGCAGACGCGGCCGATGCGTCGGCCTCGTGCACCAGCACCGCGAACTGGTCGCCGCCCACCCGCGCCAGCACGTCGTGGCCGCGCATGCAGCCCTGGATGCGGCGCGACACCTCCAGCAGCACGCGGTCGCCGGTGTCGTGGCCCAGGCTGTCGTTGATCTGGCGGAAGCGGTCGAGATCGACCACCAGCAGCGCGAAGGCCTGGCCGTCGCGCCGTGAGCGCGCCGCCGCTTCCGACACCTTGTCGGACAACTGCCGCCGGTTCGGCAGGCCGGTCAGCACGTCGGTGAACGACAGCTCCTCGATGCGCTGGTCGGCCGCGATGCGCTCGGTCAGGTCGCGGAAGGAATAGACGCGGCCCTGCGGCCTGCCGCGGCTCCACAGCGGCCGCGTGACGCGCTCGATCACCTCGCCGGAGTGCAGCTTCAACTGCTCGGTGGTGGACAGCAGCGTGGCCTGCTGCACGGCCAGCAGGCGCCGCTCATAGACGTCGGAATCCACCACGCTGCGGCGCATCCAGTCGTGGATGGCCGGGCCGTTGCGCTCTTCCAGCAGGTCTTCCGGCAAGGCCCAGAGCTGGGCGAAGCGCCGGTTGAAGGCTTTCACGCGGCCGGCCAGATCGGTCACGAAAATGCCGTCGGCGGTGGACTCCAGCGTGGCCTGCAGTTCGGCCACCAGCTCCTCGCGCCGGTCTTCGGCCTGCTGCTGTGCGCTGCGGTCGAGCAGCGTCACCACGCAGTGCCCTGGCGGCAGCGGCACGATGCTGCGCTCGACATGCACGGTGCTGCCGTCTGCGGTGCAGAAGCGGGTGTCCGAACACAGCCGGCCTGCCTGGCTGGCTGCCGAATCGGCCGCCACGCCGCCCCGCACGTCGTCCCAGTAGGCCATGTCTTCCGGCGTGGCCAGCAGTTGCTGCGCCGGCTGGCCCAGCACCGCCGAAGCGGCCAGCCCCAGCAGCGCCAGCGCCGGGCCGTTGGCGGCCAGCACCGTGAGGCCGCGCAGCTCCACGATCCAGGCCGCGTGCGGCAGGCAGTCGATGAGCGCCGCCCAGGCGGCATGGGTGGAGTCGTCGCCGGCCGCCGCCGCCAACTGGGGCATTGGGGTCACGCGCCGGCCTCTTGCGCGGCCGGCCTTCGCTCTTCGGCCCGCACCGGCTCGAAGAAGTACGACACGCGCGGCCGGGGCGCCAGGAATTCCAGCGCCGCCGGTGGCAGCTTCGACGGATTGAGGCTGCGCCGGATGCCCAGGTTGGGCAGGGTTTCGAGATCGACGAACAGCGCCTCGTCGCGTGCGGCGCGCTGCTCGTGCACCAGCACGCGCGGCTTCAGCGGGCGCGACGAATTGACGCTCACCACCATGGCGTAGCGGTCGTCGGTGAGCTGCACGACCGAGCCTGCCGGATAGACACCCATCATCCGGATGAAGGCGTTCAGCACGGTGGCGTCGTAGCGCGAGCGGCTCTGGGCGAACAGCATCGACACCGCCTCGTGCGGCGTCAGCGCACGCGACGGTTGCGCCGGGTTGCACAGGTTGTCGTAGCGGTTCACCAGCGCCACGATGCGCGCCGCGTTGTGCGTGCGGTCGGCGCCCAGCTTCATCGGGAAGCCGCTGCCGTCGGCATGCTCGTGGTGCTGCGCCAGCACCAGCAGCGCGCCCGACGACAGCCCCATGCGCCGCGCATGCGCCACGCCGTGCATCACATGCTCGCGGTAGCCGTTGGTCTCGGCGGCGGTGAAGTTGTCGTCGATGTGGCGCAGGCGGTCTGCGATGTCCAGCTTGCCCACGTCGTGCAGCAGCGCGCCCACGCCCAGGTCCTGCATCTCGGCGCGCGACATGCCGAAGCTGCGGCCCATCAGCAGCGAGATGATGGCCACGTTCAGCGCGTGCGCGGTGGCGCGGTCACCGGCGCCGCTGCTGAGCAGCCGGATGCACATCTCGCCGTCCACCAGCATCTTGTCGAGCAGCGCGCAGCTCAGCCCCTCGGCGCCGCTGCGGGCGTCCTGCGGGTGCGCGAGCACCGCGTCGCAGGCCTCGCGCCAGGCGCGGCCGGCCTCGCCGTACTGGCGTTCGCACAGTTGCGATGCAGCGCGCTGGGCGGCCAGCAGGTCCTGCCGGCGCCGTGCCTCGGCCTGCTCGGGTGTCTGCGCCGCGGCCGACGCAGCGCGTGCCGCCTGCTGGCCCTGGCCCACCAGCGCGGCCGACGCGCCGGGCTGGTCCAGCTCGCTCTTCTCCGGCACCCAGCGCAACGCCTTCAGGCCCAGGCCGCGGATGACGGTGATCTGCTCGGCCGACGTGATGCGGAAGCTGGACAGCGGAAACGGGTGGGCCATCCATCCCAGGTCGAGATGGACGTACATGCCCACACGCAGATCTTGGACGGCAACCGTTTGCGACATCTCGGTTTCCTGCAATGGCGTTGCGGCCGCGGTTTGCGGCCCTCTCACGGCATTTCGGCAGCCCGGCACCGGGACTTGAACCGGCGCCCAGGAAGACCTGTGTGATGATGGCGCACCAGACCAGAACGGGGCCTGTTTCCGAAGGCCAGTTGCCTATGACCCAAGCCTTCATCTGCGACGCCCAACGCACCCCTTTCGGCCGCTACGGCGGCGCGCTGGCCACCGTGCGCACCGACGACCTGGCGGCCATTCCCATCCGCGCGCTGGTGCAGCGCAACCCGAGCGTCGATTGGGCCGCGCTGGCCGACGTGCTCTACGGCTGCGCCAACCAGGCCGGCGAAGACAACCGCAACGTCGCCCGCATGGCCGCGCTGCTGGCCGGGCTGCCGATGGAGGTGCCAGGGGCCACGATCAACCGCCTCTGCGGCTCGGGGCTGGACGCGGTGGGCAGCGCCGCCCGTGCCATCAAGGCCGGCGAGGCAGAGCTGATGATTGCCGGCGGCGTGGAAAGCATGAGCCGCGCGCCCTTCGTGATGCCCAAGGCAGAAAGCGCCTTCGCCCGCAGCAACGCGGTGTACGACACCACCATCGGCTGGCGCTTCGTCAACAAGGCGATGAAGGAGCGCTACGGCGTCGATTCGATGCCCGAGACGGCAGAAAACGTGGCGGCGCAGTTCGGCATCGGGCGCGAGGCGCAGGACCGCATGGCGCTGGCCAGCCAGCAAAAGGCGGTGGCGGCGCAGCACAGCGGCTTCTTCGACGCGGAGATCACGCCCGTCAGCGTGGCGCAGAAGAAGGGCGATGCGCTCGTCGTCACCCGCGACGAGCACCCGCGCGAGACCTCGCTGGAAGCGCTGGCAAAGCTCAAGGGCGTGGTGCGGCCGGACGGCACGGTGACAGCCGGCAACGCGTCGGGCGTGAACGACGGCGCCTGCGCGCTGCTGATCGCCAGCGAGGCCGCCGCCGCACGCCACGGGCTGACGCCCAAGGCGCGCATCGTCGGCATGGCCACCGCCGGCGTGGCGCCGCGCATCATGGGCTTCGGGCCGGCACCGGCCACGCGCAAGGTGCTGGCGCTGACGGGCCTGCGTCTGGCCCAGCTCGACGTCATCGAACTGAACGAAGCCTTTGCAGCGCAAGGCCTGGCGGTGCTGCGCGACCTGGGCCTGGCCGACGACGACCCGCGCGTCAACCCGAACGGCGGCGCCATCGCGCTCGGCCACCCGCTGGGCGCCAGCGGCGCGCGGCTGGCCACCACGGCGACAAACCAGTTGCACCGGGCCGGGGGCCGCTATGCGCTGTGCACGATGTGCATCGGCGTCGGGCAGGGCATTGCGCTGGTGCTCGAACGGGCTTGATGGGCCCACCCCCGATGCGCCTGCCGCGCCTCCCCCTCAAGGCGGCAACGCCTGCGGCCGGGCGGAGCCCGCCCGCGGCGTCTGCTTGAGACCGGGCGCGACGCCCAGCGGAGATTGGCGACACCATGGCCTATGACTACAGCTCCGAGTCGCGGCTGCTCGAACTGCCCAACCCCTACCGGCTTCAGAACCGGCTGCTCTGGCTGTGCGCAGCGCTGCTGCTGGCGGCCGGCGTCACCAGCCTGTGGTGGGCGCGTGGCGCGATGCAGGCGCAGGCGCTGCGGCTGGCCGCCGGGCCGCTGTTGACGGGGCTGGCGATGCTCGCGGCGGGCCTGGCCTGCGCGGCCAGCGCGGCACGCCGGCTGCGCTTCTTCTTCGGCCGCGGCAGGCCGGCGTCGCTGGCCCCAGAGATCGCGCCCGGCACTACCGGCGGCTCACCGGGCGCCGAGCAGTTGAAGGACATGCTGCGCCAGGGCGGCATCAGCTATCCCGAGCCGCAGGGCGCCGTCGAAGGGCTGCTCTACCACTGGGCGCCGACGCTGATCACAGCGCCGCGCGAGGTGCAGTTCCTCGCGCGGCGCTATGTCTTCAACCTGGCCGCGGTGGCCGCCACCTTGCTGAGCTTTCTGGTGTCCTGGCTGCTCTTCGGCAGCGAGACCACGCGGCCCTGGATCGGCTTTCTGTACTTCGGCTTCGGCCTGTTCTACCTGCTCAAGCCGGTGGTGACGCAGCACCGCGCACGGCTGACCACGGCGTCGCTGGTGGGCCTGATCGCGGTGGCCATCCTCGGGCCGGTGGCCATCGGCCTGCTCGGCCCGCACCTGCCTGCGCTGGGCGGCTTTTCGCTCAACACCCAGGTCTTCGTGATGCTGGGCACCGCGCTGCTAGCCTGCGCGCTGGCGATGCTGGCCGTGCTGGCCCAGGTGGACAGCGCGCCGCAGACGCGGGCCAGCGTCGAGCAGAGCCGGCTGTCGATGAACGCGCCGCCGTCCAGCCTGCTGGACGAGCTGGACCGCACGCTTCAGAGTGAGTGGACCGAGCGCATCCCCAACCGCCGCTACGCAAGGCTGGCGCCAGTGGTGGCTGCCGCCGGAACGGGCGGCGCGGGCGGGGCCTTCGCAGGCGAACTCTTCGAGGAAACCCAGCCGCTGCCGGTGGCCGGCACCGGCGCGCCAGGCTTCGCTGCCGCGCTGGCCGACCGCCGCCACCGGCCGCTGCTGCTGCTGGACCTGTACGCGCTGCTGCTGGTGCTGGTGGCGGTGGCGATGGCGCTGGGCTTCGTGCGCGGCTTCGACCCGCTGGCCGGCTGGCGCGACAACCGCATCGCGCTGCTCGGCAACGCCGCGATGCTGGCCGTGGTGGCGGCCTTCTGCTTCCAATCGTCGGCCAAGCTGTGGGGGCGCTTCAACTTCGAGTCGGTGCTGGTGTGGGTGGAGATGATCGGCAACGCGCAGGTGTCGCGCATCGGCACCGGCAACAACTTCAGCAGCCGCATGAACACCGAAAACGAGGTGCTGCGCACCGAGGCGATGACGCTGCGCATCTGGCGCTCGCGCATCGAATCGGTGGTGTTCGGCAAGGACGACGTGCGCCAGGTGACGGCGATGTTTTCCACCGAGAAGGAAGCCAAGGTGCTGGCCGCGCACCTGGCACAGTTTGCGCGGTCGCAAAGCGTGCTGGTGGCGCCGGGGTCGAGCGAAGACGAGGCGCGCATCGCGGCGCTCAATGCCGGCGAGGGCGCGTTGCGCGGCCCGGCAGACGGGCCGTCTGCGGCGCAGATCAGCCAGCAGTTGCACACCGCGGCGGCATTGGCAAGCACCGCGGCCAGGCAGGGACCGGCGGCACCGCCGGAGCTGGACCTCGACCTCGACATCGGCGCGCCGGCCGCAGCGCTGCATTGCGGCCAGTGCGGCGCCGCGGCTGCACCGGGTGCGCTGTTCTGCGCGCGCTGCGGCAGCCGGCTGGCGGCGGGCTGACAGAGCCCGCGCGGGCTGCCCGGAGAGCAGATCTCGGTCAGATCGGTTGCGCCAGCGCCGCCTGCGCTTCCTGCGGCTCGTTGAAGATGGCCGAGGTGGCGGTGCACTCACGATTGACACGGCCCGCTGGAGACACTATCCATGCAGGGCACTTGTTTTTGTTGGCGACGCACATGCACGGCTCGACGACATCGACGACATCGACGACGCTGCTGGCCCTGTACCGGGCCGCCCGAGAACATCCGACGCAGTCGTTCCAGGACCATGCGCTGCGCCTGATCCAGCCGCTGTTGAAGTTCGACACGGCCATCTGGGGCACGGGCACGACGGACGGCCGGCGTGTCGCGGTCGCCACCGCGCATCTGCACGAGGTGGACCCGCTCGCGATCGCCGAGTGGCAGCGCGTCAACGACAAGGACAAGGTCACGCAGCTCACGGTCGGGAGCTTCGGCTCGACGGTTCACGTGCACATGCCGACCGTGGCCGCGGAGAGCGAAGACGCAGCCTATCGGGCCTACGTGGCCAAGTGGCGGCGGCGTGACACGCTGGTCACGTCGATGCCAGAAGACAAGGCCGGCGCGCTGCAATGGATCTCGCTGTACCGGCACACCGGCGCGCTCTATTCGCAAGAGCAGCGCGCTGCCTGCGAGTTGGTGATGCCGCACTTTGCGGAGGCGCTGAAGATCAATCGTCTGCTCGAGCACAGCCGCAACACAGCGCTGATGCCGGCCGCGCAGCCATTGCAACCGCTCCTGGCACTTGCACTTGCACTTGCCGACGCCAACGGGCGGCTGTGGTTCGCGCAGAGCGGCTTTCTCGACCTGCTGCATCTGGAGTGGGCCGAGATCGACGATGCCGTTTTGCCACGGCCCTTGATCGACGCGATCGCCGGGCGGCGCAGCATGCTCTTCGTCGGCCGGGCCATCAAGGTGCAGGCCCGCTACGGCGCCGACCTGGTGCTGCTGGAGGTGCAGCGCAAGACCTTGATCGACGCGCTGCCGCCGCAGCGCGCACGCGTCGCCGCACTGTATGCGGCCGGGCATGCGTACAAGGAGATCGCGCGCCGGCTGCGCATCGCCCCGGCGACCGTGAGAAACCAGATCGCCGCCGCGTACCGCGACCTCGGCATCTCGAACAAGGCGCAACTGGCTGCACTCGCATCGCAGCAGGCCAATGCCAATGCCGATGCCGATGCCGTGGCGGCAATGGTGCAGCGTGCACTATCGACGGCCCCTGTGCCATGACGTAGCTTCACTTGCGGACAGGCAGAGGCTGCGATGCGGCCATTGCCGCTGGGCAACCGGCCGAAGGCGGCCGCCGAGATGGAGAGCAAGACATGGTGCGCAAGCACGTCACGCTGCCGCAAGGGAACGGCCTGCTCGCCCGGCTGCGCCTGCGCGGACGCCGCGGGCCGCCATCGGCCATCGCGGTTGTCGCAGCGCTTGCGCTTGCAGTCGCCCAGGCGCAGCCCGTCGGGCCGGCCGCGGGCAGCTACACCGTCACCACGCTCCAGTTGCCGCCTGAACTGGTCGGCGGCGCCATGCCTTTCATGCAGGTCTGGGGGCTCAACAATCTTGGCCACGTGGTCGGCCAGGCCACGCGGTCGTCCGTCGAACCCTGGGGGCCCGCCGTCTGGGTCAACGGGGTGGGCACGATGTTGCCCATCCCGGCAGGCCGGCAGTGGAGCACCATCAGCCGCGCACTCGCGATCAACGATGCAGGAGACGTGCTCGGGCGGCTGGACGAGAACGTCGTCATCAACAACCAGACACTGCGGGTCGGCCGCACCTACCTGTGGAAGAACCAGGTGCCGGTCGAATTGCATCCGCCGCGGTTCACCTGCAGCGGTGCGCCTTATGGTGCCGGCCCGGCGAATGCGCCGATGGACGGCAAGACGCTCAACCGCGCGGGTCACGTCTTCGGCTTCAGCGAATACCGGGGCGGCTGCCGCGAATACTGGCTCTACGACGGCGCAGCGTTTCGCGCGGTGACCATCCCTTGCGCGGGCCTGTTTCAGGCCATCGGCGGGCTCTCTTCGGCTCTGAATGACGCCGACCAGATTGCGGTCGGCAGCGGGGCCCCGAGCTTCCCCCTGCCGAACGCCTGTACCGGCAACAGCACGACCGTGGTGATCAACCCGAACGGCAGCTCTCAGTGGGCACCCGCCGGTTTCGGCCAACCCCTTTCCGGCAACACGCGCGGCCAATGGCTTGGATTCACCGACAACCAAGCCAACTCGCATGTCAACCTCTGGGACCCGCAAACCGGCATCACGGACCTTGGCGCGAACACCGGGTATGCGCACTTCAACAACGCAGGGCAGATCGCCTTCAGCGGCTACTTTCCGACCCAGACGCGGATCTGGGACAAGGGCGCCGTGACCGCGCTGACGTACCCCGCCAACAACCCGCCGATCGCGCCGGGCTCCGTCGTCACGCTCATCAACGACGCCGGTCAACTGGCAGGCCAGAACTTCACCATCAACGGCTTCAACGGCATCGTGCTCACGCCCACCGGGAACGGCTGCGCCTCGGATGCCGGTGGATCGGTCACCGTCGCCCGCGGCGGCTTTCGCTACGACCGGAGCAGTCAGCACTTCACCCAGATCATCACCGTCACCAACAAGTCGGCGAACGCCTTGGCAGGGCCTTTCTCGGTCGCGCTCGACGGTGTTCCGCAGTCGGCGTCGCTGTTCGGCGTGGCCGGCGCCACGCTCTGCTCGCACCCGCAGGGAAGCCCGTACCTCGACAACCCGGCTGCCTCGCTTGCCCCGGGAGCGTCGGTGACTTTCACGCTGGAATTCATCAACACAGCCGCCGCGGGCATCAGCTACTCGGCCCGCGTGCTGGCCGGCCCTGGGAGCCGATAAGGATGCGCACTGCGAAACGAATCCGGTTGCCGATTCTCCTTCTCGCGCTGCTTTGCGCAGCCGCGGCGCACGCGGACAGCAGATATGCCGTGACCTTGGACACCACGCCCTTGGTCGGCCAGGGGCAGTTCACGCTGGACTTCCAGTTTCTCGATGGCACCGGACTGGCGGATGACCTGAACAACAACGCAGTCGCGCTGAGCAGCTTTGCCTTTGGTGGCGGTTCGGCGCTGGGGGCCGGCATCGGTATCGGCGGAGCGTCGGGAGACCCGCTCTCGGGCGTCAGGCTGCGCGACTCGTCGTTCTTCAACGCATTCCTGCAAGACTTTCGGCCCGGCGCATTGCTGAGCTTCGACGTCTCGGTCACGAACGTGTTCAATCCGAGCGCGGTGCCGGACCTGTTCACGCTGGCGATTCTGGACAGTGCAGGCCTCGAACTACCCACCGCAGGCGATGCCGACGAATTCCTCGCCATCAGCCTGGAAGGAGGTGTGGCCCCGGTGGTGACGGTCGCCGCATCGCGGCTCGGCGCGCCATTCCAGATCGGCCCACCTGCCATCGTCCCGAGCGTTCCGGAGCCTTCGAGCGGGACGCTGCTGCTGGCCGGCATGGCGCTTGGCAGTCTGCGGCGGCGTTGCCTCAGGGCCGGCCGGGAGTTGGCGTGCAGTTGACCTGCAGCCTCCCGCACAGCGCCGCCCCCCCGGGCCTCACTCCGGCTCGATCTTCGCGTCCTTCACCACCTTGGCCCAGCGCGGCTTCTCGGCGCGGATCAGCGCGGCAAATTCCTCCGGCGTGCCGCCGCCGATCTCGTTGCCCTGGCCGAGCATGAAATCGCGCTGTTCCTTGTCTTGCAGCGCCTTGTTGCCGGCCTTGTTGAGCAGCGCGATGATCTCCGGCGGCAGGCCCTTGGGGCCGACGATGCCCTGCCAGTTCTGCACCTCCACGGCGGGATAGCCGGCCTCGGCCATGGTGGGCACATCGGGCAGCAGCGGCGAGCGCTGTTTGCTGGTGATGGCCAGTGCGCGCAGCCGGCCGCCCTTGATCGACGGCATGGCTGCGTACATCTGCTCGAACATCATCTGCACCTGGCCGCCCATCAGGTCTTGCGAGCCGGCCGAGCCGCTCTTGTAGGGCACGTGGGTGATGTCGATGCCGGCGGCGTTCTCGAACAGCGCGCCGCTCAGGTGGTGGGTGCCGCCGATGCCGCCGGACGCGTAGGCCAGCTTGCCGGGCTGCGCCTTGGCCGCCGCGACGAGGTCTTTCACCGTCTTGTACGGCGCGTCGCTGCGCACCATCAGGATCAAAGGGCCGCGTTCGAGCAGCACGATGGGCACCAGGTCCGACAGCGGGTCGAAGCTGATCTTCTTGAACAGCGCCTGGTTCACCGCCAGCGGCGCGAAGTTGCCCATGCCGATGGTGTAGCCGTCGGGCTTGGCGCGCGCGATGGCGTCGGTGCCGATGTTGCCGCCGCCACCGGCCTTGTTGTCCACGATGATGGTCTGGCCCAGTTCCTTGCCCATCAGCCGGGCGATCTGGCGCGAGCGGTTGTCTGCATTGCCGCCGGCGCCGTAGGGGCAGATCCAGGTGATGAGCTTGCCGGGGTACTTGTCCTGCGCCGGCAGCAGCCCGGGCAGCGCCACGGCGGCGCCGCCCAGGACCAAAGAACGTCTCCTCATCGCGAATCTCCTCGTTTGTCTTGCAGCGGCGCGGCTTGCGCGGCGCCAGCATAGCCCGTTACCCCCGGGCCGCTGCACGCCACACGGTGGGCGCACTGCCGCTGCGCTGCTGAAAAAAGCGCGTGAAGTAGGCCGCGTCAGAGAAGCCCAGGCCGAGGGCGATCTGCTTGACGCTCATCGCCGTGTAGGCCAGGTCACGCTGCGCCTCCAGCAGCAGACGCGCGTGCAGCACGCCCAGCGCCGACTGCCCCAGCGCCTGGCGGCAGACGCGGTTGAGCTGCGTCGGCGTGATGCCCAGTTGCCCGGCCAGCGCGGCCAGCGGCGGCTGCGCACGGTAGCTGGCCTCCACCAGCGCACGGTAGCGCTGCACGTGCGAAAGCGTGCGCTCTGCGACGGCGCTGCCGGCCGGCGGCACGGCCGGCAGCGCGCGCGCCACGGCCACGGCCAGGCGCAGCAGCGCAGCGTCCAGCGCCGGTGCGCGCCAGCGGGCATGGCCTTGCACTTCGTCGCGCAGCGCGTCGGCCGCCTGCTGCACCGCGGCCGTGGCGGCAGCGGCCCGCGGCAGCGCCCAGCCGCGCGGCTGCAGCACCGTGGCGGCCAGTCCGCCGGCCGCTCCCAGCAAGCCGCGCAGATGCCGTTCATCGACCGTGAACACCAGCCCGGCGATGCTGCTGGAGAAGCGGAAGCCATGCGCCGCCAGCGGCGGCACCGTCACCAGCGCCGGGCCGCGCAGGCTTTGCGTGGCGCCGTCCAGCGTCACCTCGGCGCGGCCGCGCGCCACCCACAGCACCTGGCACAAGGTGTCGTGCCGGTGCGGGCGAATCTCCCAGTCGTGCAGCCGGCTGCGCGCGGCGATGGACTCGCAGTGCAGCGGGTCGGCAGCCGGCGAGCGGTCTGCCTCGCCGTACAGCGCATAGGCCGGCAGGCGCTGCGCCGGGCGCGCCGCGCCGGCCATGGAGGCAGGTGTTGCCATGTTCGGATTGTCCAAGCGGCGGTGCCGTCTGTCCATTGAGCGCGGCGCGCCCGGCGCCTAAGCTCGGCCGACACCAAAGACATCGGAGACACACACCATGCGCACCCAGGTCGCCATCGTCGGCGCCGGCCCTGCCGGGCTGCTGCTCGGCGCGCTGCTGCACAAGGCCGGCATCGACCATCTGCTGGTCGAGCAGCGCAGCGCAGACCATGTGCTGGGGCGCATCCGCGCCGGCGTGCTGGAGCAGGTGACGGTCGGCCTGCTCGACGAAGCCGGCGTCAGCGCGCGGCTGCATGCCGAGGGCCTGCCGCACGACGGCTTCGACCTCTGCTTCGGCGGCCGGCGCCACCGCATCGACCTGCACGGGCTGACGGGCAAGCGCGTCACCGTCTATGGCCAGACCGAGGTCACGCGCGACCTGATGGAACACCGCGCCGCGGTCGGCCGCCAGACCTTCTACGGCGCGGAGCACGTCGCCATCGACGGCTTCGACGGCGCGCGCCCCGCCGTCACCTTCCGGCATGGCGGCGGCGCGCAGCGCATCGAGGCCGACTTCATCGCCGGCTGCGACGGCTACCACGGCGTCTGCCGCGCCAGCGTGCCGGCCGGCGCGGTGAGCACGTTCGAGAAGATCTATCCCTTCGGCTGGCTGGGTGTGCTGGCCGACGTGCCGCCGGTGGCGCACGAGCTGATCTACGGCAACACCGAGCGCGGCTTCATGCTGGCCAGCATGCGCAGCAAGACGCGCAGCCGCTACTACGTGCAGTGCGCGCTGGACGAGCGCGTGGAAGACTGGTCCGACGACGCCTTCTGGGCCGAGTTCCGCAGCCGGCTGCCGGCCGAGGACGCGGCAGCGCTGGTCACGGGCCCGTCCATCGAAAAAAGCATCGCGCCGCTGCGCAGCTTCGTCGCCGAGCCGATGCGCTTCGGCAGCCTGTTCCTGGCCGGCGACGCTGCGCACATCGTGCCGCCCACCGGCGCCAAGGGCTTGAACCTGGCAGCCGCCGACGTGGGGCTGCTGGCGCGCGCACTGGCGCAGCACTACGGCGGCAGCAGCGAGGGCATAGCGCGCTACTCCGAGCGGGCTTTGGCACGGGTCTGGAAGGCCGAGCGCTTCTCTTGGTGGTTCACCTCGCTGATGCACCGTTTTCCGGACAGCGGCGGCTTTGGCGCGAAGATGCAGCGCGCCGAGCTGGAGTACCTGTGCGGCTCGGTCGCGGCGCAGACGGCGATGGCCGAAAACTACGTCGGCCTGCCTTTGGCGTCACCCTGAAAGCCGGGGCCTGCCTTTGCCGCCGCAACGCGCGGTCGGTCACCTGGCAGGGATGCATCTGGCGCAAGGAAAACTTCCGTTGTGCGGCCACCGCAGCCTGCCGCGGTCGGGCCGGCCGCGCTACCCTCGCGCAATCCCTAACTGGCGTGCAGCAGCACCGCGGGCATGCTCTGCGCCGCACCATGAAAGACCACCGATGAAGACACCGATTCTTGCCGCCGCGGCTCTGGCCGCCCTCGCCACACTCGTCACCACGGCGCAAGCCCAGCAGGCGCCGCTGAAAGTGGGCTTCATGCTGCCGGCCACCGGCACCTTCGCCGCGCTGGGCGACATGATCGAAAAGGGCTTCAAGCTCTACGTGCAGGAGCAGGGCGGCAAGCTGTCCGGCCGCGAGATTCAGTACTTCAAGGTCGATGACGAAAGCGAGCCGAGCAAGGCCACCGACAACGTCAACAAGCTGATCAAGCGCGACCAGGTCGATGTGCTGGTGGGCACGGTGCACTCCGGCGTGGCGCTGGCGATGGCGCGCGCGGCGAAGGAAAGCAACACGCTGATGATCGTGCCCAACGCGGGCGCCGATGCTCTCACCGGTGCGCAGTGCGCGCCCAACATCTTTCGCAGCTCATTCAGCAACTGGCAGCCGGGCTACGCGGCCGGCGTGGTGGCGGCTGGCAAGGGCTACAAGCGCGCGATGACCATCACCTGGAATTACGCCGCCGGGCTGGAGACCGTGAAGGGCTTCGCCGAAAGTTTCGAGAAGGGCGGCGGCAAGGTCGTGAAAGACCTCAACCTGCCGTTCCCGAACGTCGAGTTCCAGGCTTTGCTGACGGAGATCGCATCGCAGAAGCCCGACGTGGTGTTTGCTTTCTTCGCCGGCGGCGGCGCCGTCAAGTTCGTCAAGGACTACGACGCGGCGGGCCTGAAGAAGAGCATCCCGCTGGTGGCCTCGGGCTTCCTGACCGATGGCACGCTGGAAGCGCAAGGCGCCAGCGCGCAGGGCATCCTCTCGACGTTGCACTACGCAGACAACCTGGAGACGCCACGCAACAACGCCTTCCGCAAGAGCTTCGCGCTGACCTACAAGGCCAATGCCGACGTCTATTCGGTGCAGGGCTACGACGCCGCACAGTTGCTGGGTGCCGGCCTGTCTGCGGTGAAGGGCGACTTCAAGCAGCGCGACGCGCTGATCGGCGCGATGGCCAAGGCCAGCATCGACAGCCCGCGCGGCAGGTTCACGCTGTCGCCGCAGCACAACCCGGTGCAGGACATCTTTTTGCGCGAGGTGAAGGGCAACTACAACGAGTCGCGCGGGGTGGCCGTCAAGGCGCTGGCCGACCCGGGGCGCGGCTGCAAGATGTGAGGCGATGCGCTGGATGGCGCGGGATGACGATGGCGATGGCGATGGCGATGGCAGGCGCGCTAGAATCTGGTCATTTGAACTGACCAGTTGGCTGCGCGAATGGAACACTCTTCCTGGCCTCTCCAAGACGCCAAAGCGCAGTTCAGCGCCGTGGTCGATGCCGCTTTGGCCGGGCAGCCGCAGCATGTAACCCGCCGCGGGCGGCGCGCCGTGGTGGTGCTGGCGGAGAGCGAGTACCAGCGGCTGCAAGCCAATGCGCGCGCAGCGGCGCCCGGCTTCGTCGGGCATCTGCTGGCCATGCCGCGTGCGGCAGCGGCGGGCAAGGACAAGCGCCCAGCGCTGCGCCTGCGCGACGTGGATTTGGGGTGATGGACCTGGGGTGATCCTGCTCGACACCGTGGTGCTGTCCGAACTGCGCAAGCGCCGGCCGAACGCCAGCGTGCTGGCCTGGTTGCGTCAACAAAGCGACGACACGCTCTTCGTCAGCGTGGTCAGCATCGGCGAGATCGAGCGCGGCATCGCGAAAGCCCCCGACGCCGACTTTGCGCAACCACTGTCCGGCTGGCTGGAGACGCTGTTGCGCCAGTATGGCGACCGCGTGCTGCCCGTCACACCGGCCATTGCACGGCGCTGGGGTCGGCTGTCTGCCGAACTCGGCCATGACGGCGCCGACCTGCTGATCGCAGCCACCGCCTCGGCGCACCGGCTGACCGTCGCCACCTGCAACCTGCGCCACTTTGCGCCGGCCGGCGTGCAGGTGGTCGATCCCTTCGTTTGACGTCGGCGTTTCACCGTACTTCAGCGCCGGGCCACGCGGCGCAAGCTGCAACGAACGCCATTCGGCTGGGTTGGCCGCTCGATGCCGCCTGCGCTCATGCCTGCCACGGGTTGGTCACGGCGGTGCCCGCGGCCTCGAACGGGCCCGTGTCTCGCGTGGCCACCGCCAAGCCGTTGGCTGCGGCAATGGCCGCGATGTAGCCGTCTGCGCTGGCAATGTCCAGCCCCGAGGCACGGGCCCTGGACATCAGCACGGCATACGCCTGCGTACACGCCAGATCGAAGGGCAGCACGCGTCCTGCAAACAGCGGCATAACCCGCGTCTCCAGGCTGTGCTGCAAGGCGGACCGGCGCTTGCCCGCGGGCAGCAGGGCCACTCCGGCTCGCAGTTCCGCGACTGTGATGGCAGACAGAAACAGGGTTTCGAGCGGCTGCGCATCGATCCATGCAATCACACGCGCGTCGGGCGCCGGGCGCAGCGGCTCAGACACCACGTTGGTGTCCAGCAAGATCACTCGAAACGCACCGTGCGGGCGGGGGATTTGTTGCGCACCTGTTCGAAGACGGCAAACTCGTCGTCGGTCAGCTTGGCTCGCCGACCCATCTCGGCCAGCACCGAGCCCAGTTTCACCCGCCCCGCCGGGCTGACCACCGACTGAAGGATGTCGCGCACCTCGGCCTCCATGCTGCGGCCGTGCCGCCTGGCCCGCACGCACAGCGCCCGGTGCACCTCGTCGGGCAGGTTGCGGACTGTCAGCATGGCCATGTCGTCATCCTTTCAGCGTTCAGTGCATGCATTTTATCTCGTTGCCTGCACCGAGATCTGGCTCACCGCCGCCGCATCTCCAGCCACAGCAGATAGAGCCCGCTGAGCACAACCACCGCAGCGCCGGCCACCACGAAGGCGTCGGGCACCTGGTGGAAGACCAGCCAGCCCCACAGCGTCATGTAGAGGATCTGCTGGTAGAGAAACGGCCCCAGCACCGCGGCCGATGCATGCCGGTGCGCGACCGCCACGAACAGGTGGCCCAGGCCGCCCATCAGCCCGCACAGCGCGATGGCGACCCACTGGTCCAACCGCTGCGGCGTCTGCCACAGCGGCAGCGCGAAAGGCGCCAGCAGCAGCACCGCGCAGATGGCCGAGAACAACTGCGTGGCCTGCGCCGACTCGCTGGCCGCCATGCGCCGCGTCAGCATGTTGAACACCGCGTAGATGACGGCCTGCGTCACCGACAGCAGGATGGCCGGGTGGAAGGCATGCGAGCCGGGGCGGATGACCAGCAGCACGCCGACGAAGCCGCAGCAGATGGCCAGCCAGCGCCGCGCATCCAGCCGCTCGTGCAGCCACCAGGCCGACAGCAGCGCGATCAGCAAGGGCACAGAGAACTGGATGGCGCCGGTCTCGGCCAGTTGCAGGTATTGCAGCGCCCAGAAGTTGAGCGCCGTCATCGACGCCAGCATTGCGCCGCGCAAAATCTGCAGCGGCAGGCTGCTCACACGGAACAGCGCGCGGCCGTGCTGCGGCGCCAGCAGCACGGCCATCAGCACCACATGCGTCACGAAGCGCAGCCACACCACCTCCAGCACCGGCAGCGTCTGCACCAGCCACTTGGCGCTGGTGTCCAGCACCGCAAAACACAGCGTGGTGAGCGTGACCAGGCCGATGCCGAGGCGCCGGCTGTGCGCATCGTCGGCTTTCAGCATGGACAGCATCGTAGCCGGGCGCTGCCGCGGCCCCGGCGCTGGCCGGCGCTGCACAATTCGGCCACCACAGCAAGGAGCGCCCGTGATCCTGGAACTCGCCGACATCCGCATCGCCCCGGGCCAGCAGGCCGCCTTCGACGAGGCCATCCAGCGCGGCATCGCCACCGTCGCCAGCCAGGCCAAAGGCTTCATGGGCTGGAAGGTCAACAAGGGCATCGAAAGCCCGGAGCGCTACATCCTGATGATCTTCTGGGAAACGCTGGAAGACCACACCGTCGGCTTCCGCCAGGGGCCGCTGTTCCCGCAGTGGCGCGCCATCGTCGGCCCGTTCTTCGCGGCGCCGCCCACGGTGGAGCACTTCACGCTGCTCGGCGAATCGTCGTGACGCCATGACCCCATGACGGACGCAAGAAGCAGCGCACTGGCCGCCGCGCGCCAGCACCTGGGCGGCGGCGCCTTCGTGCAGGACCTGGCGCGCCGCGTCGCCATCCGCACCGAAAGCCAGCGCGCCGACAGCGGCCCGGCGCTGCACGCCTATCTGGCCGACGAAATGCTGCCGTCGCTGGCCGCGCTGGGCTTCAGGCCGGCGCTGCATGCCAACCCGGAGCCGGCCTTCGGGCCTTTGCTCACCGCCGAGCGGCACGAGAGCGACGCCCTGCCCACCGTGCTGATGTACGGCCACGGCGACGTGATCCGCGGCCAGGACGCCGCCTGGACGCGCGGCCAGGGCCCGTGGGCCGTGGCGGCAGAAGGCGACCGGCTCTACGGCCGCGGCACGGCCGACAACAAGGGCCAGCACAGCATCAACATCGCCGCGCTGGCGCAGGTGCTGGCAGCGCGCGGCGGCCGGCTCGGCTTCAACGTCAAGTGGTTGTTCGAGACCGGCGAGGAAACCGGCTCGCCGGGGCTGGCGGCCTTCTGCGCCGCGCAGCGCAGCGCGCTGGCCGCCGATGTGCTGATCGCCAGCGACGGCCCGCGCCTGCATGCCGACGCGCCCACCGTCTTCCTCGGCTCGCGCGGCGTGGCCAACTTCGAGCTGTCGCTCACCTTGCGTGAAGGTGCGCACCACTCGGGCAACTGGGGCGGCCTGCTGCGCAACCCGGGCACGGTGTTGGCCAACGCCATTGCCTCGATGGTCGATGCGCGCGGCCGCATCCTCGTGCAGGCGCTGCGCCCGCCGCCGATCCCCGCCAACGTGCGCGCCGCGCTGGCCGGGCTGGCGGTGGGCGGCGGCCCTGGCGACCCCGCGGTGGACGCCGACTGGGGCGAGCCCGGGCTGACGCCGGCCGAGCGCGTGTTCGCATGGAACACGCTGGAGGTGCTGGCGTACAAGACCGGCAACCCGGAGTTCCCGGTGAACGCGATACCGCCGTCGGCACAGGCCGTCATGCACATGCGCTTCGTCGTCGGCACCGACGTCTCTGCGCTGCGGCAAAACCTGCTGGCGCACCTGGCCGCACGAGGCCTTGCCGACATCCAGGTCAGCCAGCCGATGGTGATGGCCGCCACCCGGCTGGACCCGGACAACGCCTGGGTGCGCTTCACGCTGGACAGCATTGCGCGCAGCACCGGCCGGCCGCCGGTGCTGCTGCCCAACCTGGGCGGCTCGCTGCCGAATGACGTGTTCGCCGACATCCTGGGCCTGCCCACCGTCTGGGTGCCGCACAGCTACCCGGCCTGCCAGCAGCATGCGCCCGACGAACACCTGCTGCTGCCGGTGGTGCGCCAGGCGCTGGAGATGATGACCGGCCTGTTCTGGGACCTGGGCGATGCCGCGGCTAGCCTGCCGCGCCGTCCCGCGCCAGCTTGACCAGCAGTTCGCGCAGCAGCACCCGTTCGCCCGGCGACAGCGCCTGCAACGCGCCGTCTTCCATCGTCAGCGACACCTGCCTCGCGCGGTGCGCCAGCTCGGCGCCGGCAGCCGTCAGCAGCAGCTCTTGGGCGCGGCCGTCGGTGGCGCTGCGGCGGCGCTCCACCAGGCCGCGAGCGGCCAGCCTGTCCACCAGCACGGTGACGTTGGGCGGCGACAGGTCCAGCGCGGCGCCCAGGCGCCTGGGTGCCGCGCCGGGGTTGTCGAGCAGCAGCGCGAGCAGCGAGAACTCGACCGGCCGCAGCTCGAAAGGCTGGCCGATGCAGCGCTGGAAGACGCGCCGCAGCGGCACGTCGGCCACCGCCAGCGCAAAGCCCAGCAGGTGGTCCAGCCCGCGCGTGTCCAGCCCGGCCCCGCGCTCGGCCATCAGGCCTCGGGCGTGAAGCCCACCTTGCGGATCACCGGCGCCCAGGCGGCGTTCTCGTCGCGCACCGCCCGGGCCATCTCGGCCGGCGTGTTGGACTGCGCTTCCAGGCCGAGCTGCGCGAAGGCATCGACGACCTCGGGCGCGGCCACTGCGGCGCGCACGGCGGCGGCAGCGCGCTGCACCAGATCAGGCGCCGCCTTGGGCGGCAGGAAGAAGCCGTACCACTCGGTGAAGCTCAGGCCCGGGAAGCCCTGCTCGGCGTAGGTGGCCACATCGGGCGTGAAGCGCGAGCGCTTGGCGGCCGAGGTGGCCAGCACGCGCAGCTTGCCGCTCTTGAGGTGCGGCAGGTAGTCGCCCAGCGGCGACGAGAAGGCCGCCACCTGGCCGCCCAGCAGGTCTTGAATGCCGGGCGCGGAGCCGCGGTAGGGCACATGGCGCATCTCGACGCCGCTGTCTTTGGACAACAGCGCGCCCAGGAAATGCGGCGGCGAGCCGGCGCCCGGGCTGCCGTAGTTGGCCAGCGTCGGGTTGGCCCTGGCCCAGGCGACGAAGTCACGGATGGTCTTCACCGACTCCGGCACCATCGGCCCGACGCCGAAGCCGAACGTCACGACGCAGGCGGTGCTGACCGGCGTGACGTCTTCGATCGTGTAGCTGAGCGATTTATAGACATGCGGGTAGAGCGTGATCATGCCGGCCGGCGTGAGCAGCAGCGACGTGCCGTCGGGCGCCGCGCGCTTCAGTTCCTCGACGGCGATGCGGCCGCCGGCTCCCGGCTTGTTCTCGACCAGCACGGTCTTGCCGTAGCCCGGGCGCAGCTTGTCGGCCACCCGGCGCGACACCGCGTCGGTGGTGCCGCCGGCCGGGTAGCCGCACAGCACGCGCACGGTGTCGAGCACGGCCTGCGGGGTTTGCGCAGCCTGCGCATGGGCCCACTGCGGCAGCAGCAGTCCGCTGGCAGCGGCAGTGCTGCCGGCGATGAAAGTCCTGCGATGGATCATGGTCTGTCTCCTGTTCAACGGGGCTGCGGCAGGATCACCGCGGCATCGGGTGGGCTGGCATACAAGCGCTCGACCAGCGCGGCACGGTGCGACAGCACGGCGCGCTGGTTGATCGAGCCCTTGTCGGTGACCTCGCCGCGGTCGATGGCCGGCGGCTTGGCCAGCAGCAGCAGCCGCGTCGGGCGGTTGGCGCTGCCGGTGCCGGCGGCGTGCAGGCCGTCGAGCATGGCCTGGAAGAAGCCGCGCACGTCAGGCATTGCCAGCAGCTCGGCAGCCGGCATGGCGGCGGGCAGGCCGAAGCGCAGCCGCGTTTCTTCGACGCGCGGAAAGACGAGCAGGCCGACCTCGTCGCGGTTGAGCCCCGTCACCACCGCGTCCTGCACCAGCGGGTCACCGGCGGCCACCACGCGCGCGCGCAGCGGCCCCACGCTGACGAAGGTGCCGGTGGACAGCTTGAAGTCCTCGGCGATGCGGCCGTCGAACACCAGGCCCTTCTGCGGGTCTTGCGCATCGACGTACTTCACCGCGTCGCCGGTGCGGTAGAAGCCTTCGTCGTCGAAGGCCTCGGCGCTTTGCTGCGGCGCGCGCCAGTAGCCCGGCATCACGTTCGGGCCGCGGAAGCGGATCTCCGTCTTGCCGCTGTTCTCGACGTTCGGCACCAGCTTGACTTCCACGCCCGGGCACGGCAGGCCGATGTGGCCGGACTGCACGTCGGTGTTGACCGCGAACAGGCAGGACGGCGCCGTCTCCGTCATCCCCAGGCCGGTGATCACGGGGATGCGCTCACCCACCGTCTCTTCACCCAGCCGGTCGAGCCTGTCCCACACCGCCTGGCTCAAGCCTGCGCCGGCGAACATGAAGGCCTGCACGCGGCTGAACAGGCTCTTGCGCAGCACGTCGTCGCGCTCCATCGCGAGCGACAGTTCCTCGAAGCCCTTGGGCACGTTGAAATAGACCGTGGGCGCAACCTCGCGCAGGTTGGCCAGCGTCTGCGCAATGCCCTTGGCGGTGGGCTTGCCTTCGTCGATGTAGAGGCTGCCGCCGTTGTAGAGGCAGATGCCGATGTTCTGGTTGCCGCCGAAGGTGTGGTTCCAGGGCAGCCAGTCCACCAGCACGGGCGGCTCGTCGGCCAGGAAGCACATCGTCTGCGTCGCCATCTGCATGTTGCTGCACAGCATGCGGTGCGTGTTGATCACGCCTTTCGGGTCTTTGGTCGATCCCGATGTGAAGAGGAACTTGACGATGGTGTCCGGGCCCACCGCAGCATGCGCAGCGGCGACGGCCGGCCCCGGCACCGTTGCCAGCAATGCTGCGAAAGGCGTGGTCTCGCGGCCGGGCAGCATGCCGTCGGCCAGCACCACCTGCATGCCGGGCGTGGCCACCGCGGCGATGGCTTTGGCATAGGCCGGGCCCGATGCGAACACCAGCCCTGGCGTGGTGACGGCGCAGATGTGGCGCAGCTTGCCGTGGTCTTGCGACAGCAGTGAATAGGCCGGGCTCACCGGCACCCAGGGCACGCCGGCCCACATCGCGCCGATGGCCAGCGTGAGGTGCTCCAGGTCGTTGTCGGACAGGATGGCCACCGGCCGCTCGGCGGACAGCCCGCGGTCGAGCAAGGCCTGCCCCACCGCCTGCGCGCGCTGCAACATCTGCGCGAAGCTGATGCGCTGCCAGTCGCCGCGGCGCGCGCCATCCAGCAGCGCGCGGCGCGCCACCAGCGTGCGGTCTGGCGACACGCGTGCCCAGTGTTCGAGCCGGTCGGTCATGCGCTGCGGCACCTCGCCCAGCGGCTCGCAGGAGCGCAGCACCTGCACGCCGTCGGCGCGGGTCTCGACCGTGGCCTGCGTGCAGCCGCCGACGCGGGCAGCGCGGTAGCGCGCGGCACTCATGCCTTCTGCACCTTGCCGGCGCGGCCCTCCAGGAAGTCGCGCATGCGCGACTTGGCGGCGTCGTCACCCTGCGCAATGGCGGCCATCAGCGACTCGACGAACAGCCCGTCGCTCTGCGACAGGTCGGCGATGCGCGGCAGCGCCTGCATCACCGCGTAGTTGGACAGCGGCGCGTTGCCGGCGATCTTGCGCGCCAGCTCGATGCCTTTGGCAAGCCCCGCACCGTCGGCCGCGCGGTAGTGGCTCAGGCCGACGGCCTGGCCTTCGTCTGCGTCCAGCACGCGGCCGGTGAGCATCATGTCGCTCATGCGCGAGACGCCGATCAGCCGCGGCACGCGGGCCGACCCGCCGCCGCCGACGAAGAGGCCGCGCTGGCCTTCGGGCAGCGCGTAGAAGGTGCTGCTTTCGGCCACCCGGATGTGCGCGCTGCTGGCCAGCTCCAGCCCGCCGCCCACCACCGCGCCGTGCAGCACCGCCACCACCGGCACCGGGCCGAACTGAATGGCGTCCATCGCGGCATGCCAGCCGCGCGAATGCGCCACGCCCTGGAAGGTGCTGCGCTCGGCCAGTTCGGACAGGTCGAGCCCGGCGCAGAAGTGCTCGCCTTCGCCGCTGAGCACCAGCGCGCGGGCTTCGGCCGGCAGGTTGAGCATCGCGGTGTGCACCTGCGCCATCAGCGCATCATTGATCGCGTTGCGCTTGGCGGGCCGCAGCAGACGCAGGTGCACCAGCGGGCCGGCGGTCTCGATGCGCAACAGCGGCAATTGCGCCAGCGGGCCGCTGGCCGGGGTGAAGGTGTCGGACATGGGCGCTCCTGGATTTAGTTAACTTTAATAACGACTTTTGGCGGCGTGTACTAGCGAAAACCCGCGGCGCTCGTCGGTGCTTTTAGTTTTACAACATAACTATCTATAACGATGGAGACAGCCATGCGGCCACCCGCCCTGCACCGCCACGCGGCGCCTTTGCTGTTCACCGCGCTGGCGGGTTGCGCTTGGGCACCCGCGCTGGCGCCGATGCCGGCAGCGCAGCCCGCCAGCCTGGCCGCCTGCGCCGAGCTGGCCACCCGCGTGGCGCTGCCGCGGCTGGCCATCGCGTCAGCCGCCGTGGTGCCGGCCGGCACGCTGAGCGTCGCCGGCAAGCCGGTGGCGGAACACTGTCTCGTCAGCGGCCGCCTGAACGAGCGCACCAGCGCTGTCGATGGGCAAACCTACGCCATCGGCTTCCAGATGCGGCTGCCGCTGGCCTGGAACGGGCGCTTCTTCCACCAGGGCAACGGCGGGCTGGACGGCATCGTGGCGCCGGCCCTCGGCGGCGTGGGCGGCGGCGGCGAGTTGACCAGCGCCTTGCAGATGGGCTTTGCGGTGCTCAGCTCCGATGCAGGCCACGGCGTGCGCCAGTTGCCGCTGTTCGGGCGCGACCCCGAAGCCCGGCTGGACTACGGCTACAAGGCCGTCGGCGCGCTGACGCCCGTGGCGCGCGCCATCATCACCGCCGCCTACGGCAAGGCGCCGGACCGCTCCTACTTCGGCGGCTGCTCGAACGGCGGCCGCCATGCGATGGTGGCGGCAGCACGCTACGCCGCCGACTACGACGGCATCCTGGCAGGCGACCCCGGCTTCAACCTGCCGAAGGCGGCGCTGGCGCAGGTCTGGGGTGCGCAGCAGTACGCCGCGCTGGTGGGCAACGGCGACCTGGCAAGCAGCATCACGCCGGCAGAGCGGCAGTGGGTCGCCACCCGCATCCTGGCGCGCTGCGACGCGCTGGATGGCCTGGCCGACGGCATCGTGGGCGACGCCGCTGCCTGCCAGGCGGCATTCGACGTGGCGCGCGACGTGCCGCAGTGCAGCGGCGCCCGCGACGGGCAGTGCCTGAGCGCCGGGCAAAAGGCCGTGCTGGCGCGCGTCCATGCCGGCGCCAGCACGCGCGGCGGCGCGCCGGTCTATGCGCCCTTCTTCTTCGACCCCGGCATCGCCGGCAGCGACTGGGCAAGCTGGAAGTTCGTCTCGTCGGTGACCAACCGCGACCCGGTGGCGCTGGCCTACGTCTTTCTCACGCCGCCTGCCGATGCCGGCGGCGCCGGCTCGGCGGCGGCCGACCCGCGCAGCTTCGCGCTTAACTTCGACATCGACAGCGGCGCAGCGCGCATCGACGCCCGCGATGGCGTCTATCGCGAATCGGCGATGCAGTTCATGGCGCCGCCCAACGCCGACGACCTGTCGGCGCTGCGGGCGCGCGGCGGCAGGCTGCTGGCCTACCACGGCACCGCCGACCCGGTGTTCTCGGCGGCAGACACCGTGGCCTGGTACGAGCGGCTGCGCGCCCGCCACGGCAGCGGCACGGGCGACTTTGCACGGCTCTTCCTGGTGCCCGGCATGAACCACTGCCGCGGCGGCCCGGCGACAGACCAGTTCGACATGCTCAGCGCGCTGGTGGCCTGGGTGGAGCAGGGCCAGGCGCCAGAGCGCGTGGCAGCCAGCGCCCGCGGCCCGGGCAACGCGGTGCCCAACCCCGAGGTGCCGGCGGCCTGGGCGCCCGACCGCAGCCGCCCTCTTTGTGCATTCCCGCGCGTGGCGCGGTACAAAGGCAGCGGCGACACCGAGCGCGCCGAACATTTCGACTGCAAGTGAGCCTGGACCGAACAGCATGAACGCCGACGACCTGATTGCCATCGACATCCACACCCACGCCGAGGTGTCGTGCCGCAACCCCTTCGACAACTACGGCGAGGAGTACGACCGCGCGGCCGACAAGTACTTCGGCTCGGACCGCCGGCCGACGATTGCCGAGACCATCGCCTACTACCGCGAGCGCAAGCTGGGCCTGGTGATGTTCACCGTCGATAGCGAAAGCCAGCTCGGCCGCCGCCGCATCCCGAACGAAGAGATCGCCGACGCCGCGCAGGCCAACAGCGACATGATGATCTGCTTCGCCAGCATCGACCCGCACAAAGGCAAGATGGGCGCGCGCGAGGCGCGGCGGTTGATCGCCGAGCATGGCGTCAAGGGCTTCAAGTTCCACCCCACGGTGCAGGGCTTCATGCCCTACGACAAGATGGCCTGGCCGCTGTACGAGGTGATCGCAGAGCACAAGCTGCCGGCCATCTTCCACAGCGGGCACAGCGGCATCGGCTCGGGCATGCGCGGCGGCGGGGGCTTGCGCCTTCAGAACAGCAACCCCATGCTGCTGGAAGACGTGGCCATCGCCTTCCCGGACATCCAGATCGTCGTTGCGCACCCGAGCTGGCCCTGGCAGGACGAGGCGCTGAGCCTGGCGCTGCACAAGCCCAACGTCTGGATCGACCTCTCCGGCTGGAGCCCCAAGTACTTTCCGCCGCAGCTCGTGCAGTACGCCAACACCTTGCTCAAAGACCGCATGCTGTTCGGCAGCGACTACCCGCTGATCACGCCCGAGCGCTGGATGAAGGACTTCGACGAAGCCGGCTTCAAGGACAAGGTCAAGCCGCTGATCCTGAAAGACAATGCCAAGCGCCTGCTCGGCCTGGGAGCCCCCGCATGAACGACATGTCCAGACCTCCGGTGTCTCTCGATCCGTCTCCCGGCTCGCCGTGGGCGCTGGGCGGCGTGGTGGCCGCCTTGCGCGCCGAGCGCCAGCGCTGGCGCCTGAGCCAGGCGCGCAGCCCCGAAGCCGGTGGCCGCGAGCTGCCGTCACGCGAGGCCTTGCGCGCCATCGTCGGTGCGCTCTGCGGCGCGCTCTTCCCGCTGCGCCTGGGCCCGCCCGACCTGCGGCAGGACAGCGAAGACTTCTACGTCGGCCACACGCTGGACACGGCGCTCAACGCGCTGCTGGCGCAGGTGACGCTGGAGCTGCGCCACGCGGCGCGGCAGCAGGGCCGCGCGGCCAACGGCGAGATCGAGCCGCAGGCGATCTCCATCGTGCGCGACTTCGCCGCCGCGCTCCCCGCCGTGCGCCGCCTGCTCGACAGCGACGTGCTGGCCGCCTTCCACGGCGACCCTGCGGCCCGCTCTGTCGATGAAGTGGTGCTGTGCTACCCCGGCGTCACCGCCGTCATCCACCACCGGCTGGCACATGAGCTGTACGCGCTGGGTGTGCCGCTGCTGGCGCGCGTGGTGGCCGAGATCGCGCACTCCGACACCGGCATCGACATCCACCCCGGCGCGCAGATCGGCGGCGGCTTCTTCATCGACCACGGCACGGGTGTGGTGATCGGCGAGACAGCCATCCTCGGCGAGCGCGTGCGGCTGTACCAGGCGGTGACGCTGGGCGCCAAGCGCTTCCCGGCGGAAGAAGACGGCACGCTGCGCAAGGGCCTGCCACGCCACCCGGTGGTGGAGGACGACGTGGTGATCTACGCCGGCGCCACCATCCTGGGCCGCATCACCATCGGCCGCGGCTCCACCATCGGCGGCAATGTCTGGCTCACGCGCAGCGTGCCGCCGGGCAGCCAGGTGTCGCAAGCCAACGCAACCCAGGGACCGTGCGAATGAGCTGGACTTTCTACACCGGCAGCGGCACCTGTGCACTGGCCACCCACATCGCGCTGCACGAGGCCGGCGCCACCTTCGAGCTGGTCGCCATCGACTTCGCCAGCGTCCAGCAGCAGAGCCCTGCCTACCTCGCCATCAACCCCAAAGGCCGCGTGCCGGCGCTGGCCACCGAGCAAGGCGTGCTGACCGAAACGCCTGCGCTGCTGGCCTTCATCGCACAGCAGTTTCCGGCCAGGGCGCTGGCGCCGCTGGACGACGCCTTCGCCTTTGCACGCATGCAGGAATTCAACAACTACCTCGCATCGACGGTGCATGTGGCGCATGCCCACAAGCGCCGCGGCAGCCGCTGGGCCGACGACCCGGCAGCGCACGAGGCGATGCGCGCCAAGGTGCCGCAGACCATGACCGCCTGCGCACGGATGATGCAGCAACAACTGCAAGGCCCCTGGGTGCTGGGCGAGCGCTACAGCGTGGCCGACCCCTATCTGTTCACCATGGCCGGCTGGCTGGAAGGCGACGGCGTGGAGATGGCCGGCTTCCCCGGATTGGCGGCGCACCGTGAACGGATGCTGCAACGCCCGGCGGTGCAGCGCGCGCTGGCCGAAGGTGGCTGAGCCAAGCCGCGTTCAGCGTGGCCGGGCCATCCGGAAGCGCGCTTCGGCGCTGATGCCGAAGTAGTCGCCCGCGCCGCCGCCCCGCAGCACAGGCTCGGCGGCGGCGGTGTCATAGACGCCGTTCACCAGCAGGCTGCGCCGGATGTGCACGGCCACCACCTCGCCCAGCGTCAGCCAGGTGGGCACGGTGACGCCGGCTGCCGTCTGCAACTGCACGATCTGCGTCACCCGGCATTCGAAGGCCACCGGGCTTTCCGCCACGCGCGGTGCGGCAACCAGTGCGCTCGTTTGCGGCGTCAGGCCGGCGAGCTGGAACTCGTCCACATCGGGCGGCACGCTGGCGCAACTGGCGTTCATCTGCGCGGCCAGCGGCCGCGTGACGAGGTTCCAGACGAACTCGCCGGTGCGCCGCACGTTGCGCAGCGTGTCCTTCTCGGTGATGCTGGCGAAGCCGACGATGGGCGGCACGTAGTTGAAGGCGTTGAAGAAGCTGTAGGGCGCCAGGTTGAAATGCCCCGCGCTATCGTGCGTTGCAACCCAGCCGATCGGCCGCGGCCCGACGATGGCGTTGAACGGGTCGTGCGGCAGGCCATGGCCCAGCCGCGGCTCGTAGAAATGGTCTTCGGGCGACAGTGGCGGGGCGTTCATCAGACCCACGATAACGCCATTGCCGGCGGCCGCAGGAAGGCATCAAATGCCGGCTCCGACAACGACAGCAACGGCAGGAACAACCATGTCCAAGATGACGCTCTGGGGATTCGACGGCTCCACCTATGTGCGCACCGTCAAGATGCTGCTGGCAGAAAAGCAGTTCACCGACTTCGAGCAGGTGCCGCTCAACGTGCTGACCGGCGAGCCGCGACAGCCGGAGCACCTGGCGCGCCACCCGTTCGGCAAGGTGCCGGTGCTCGACCACGACGGCCTGCGCATCCTGGAGACTGCGGCCATCGCCCGCTACCTGAACGACACGCTGCCCGGCCCGTCGCTGCTGCCTTCCACCCCGCAGGCCAGGGCGCGCATGGACATGGTGGTGGGCGTCGTCGATTCCTACGGTTATGGGGCGCTGGTGGGCGGCGTGGCCGCCTACCACCTGTTCCCGGATTTCGTCGGCGGCAAGAACGACGCGATGCACGCCGCCGGGCTGGACACCGGCCGCAAGGTCATCGCGCTCGCGATGCAGACCAGGGGCAGCTCCGACTTCATTGCCGGTGAACTGAGCCTGGCCGACCTGTTCCTGGCGCCCGTCGTGTTCTACGCCTCGCTCACGCCGGACATGCCGGCGCTGCTGGAGATCGGGGGCTTTGCCGACTGGTGGACACGCATCCAGGCACTGCCCAGCTTCCAGGCGACGCAGCCCAAGCTGGGTTGATCGGCGCGGCTGCCTGCACCGCGTGCCGGTTCGGAGTACGATGACAACCTAGGGATAACCCTAGTCTTCCACGGAGAGCCGCAGCCGGCTCGTTGACCATGTCCTCGTTCATCACCCTCCTCAAGTCCCTGCTCCCCAGCATCGAGTCGCAAGACGAGCGGGACAACGCCTACCTGGGCGAATCCGTCGATCTGCACGACCTCGAACGCCGCATGCGCCAGATCGACCAGCGCGGGCGCAGCCGCAGCTACGGCGTCTCGCTCGGCTTGGCGGGCGACTGAAGCGGGCTTGTCGATTGCCGGCGCTCGGTTGTTGAACAGCAACAACCCAGCAACCGACAACCGCTTGAATCGTTAGGCCCGGGCGCTGCTGCGGGCCGGTGGCGCTGTGCTGCCGTTGCACCAACGGAGATGTACAGATGGAGTTGCCGCCCGAGCCAGCCGCGCCCGCCACGCTGCCGAGACACCGGCCCAGTGCGCGCTCGCGCTGGATCGGCACGCTGGTGGCGCTGCTGTTGCTGGGCGGTGTGGGCTGGCTGGCCTGGCATCTGACGCACCGCTCGGCGGCCGGCAGTGCGGGCGGCGCGCCGCCCGGCGCCGGTGCGCCCGAAGGTCCGGGTGGCGCGGGCGGCCCGGGCGGCCCCGGCGCCGCAGGTGGTGGACGCCGCGGCGCGCCGGCCACCACGGTGGGCGTGGCAAGCGCCCGGTTGGCCGACATCCCCGTGCTGCTGGAAGCCTTGGGCACCGTGACGCCCGCCGCCACCGTGACCGTGCGGCCGCAGGTCAGTGGCGTGTTGCAGCAGCTCAACTTCCGCGAAGGGCAGATGGTCAAGGCCGGCCAGTTGCTGGCGCAGATCGACCCGCGGCCTTTCGAGATGGCGCTGATGCAGGCGGTGGGCCAGCGCCAGCGCGACGAAGCGCAGCTCGACAACGCCCGCGTCACGCTGGAGCGCTACCGCACGCTGCAACAGCAGGACTCCATTGCCCGGCAGGACGTGGAGACGCAGGCCGCGCTGGTCAAGCAGCTCGAAGGCACGCTGACGACAGACCGCGCCAACGAAGGCACGGCGCGGCTGAACCTGGGCTACAGCCGCGTGGTGGCACCCATCAGCGGCCGGCTCGGCTTGCGCGTGGTGGACATCGGCAACGTGGTCAGCAGCGGCGATGCAGCCGGGCTGGCCGTCATCACGCAGCTCGCGCCCATCGACGTGGAGTTTTCGGTCCCGCAAGACCGGGTGCCGGAGCTTCAGGCGCGGCTGGCCGACAGCAGCGCGATGCCGGTGACGGCGCTGGACCGCACGCGCAGCGCCACGCTGGCCAGCGGGCGCTTTCTGGCGCTGGACAACCTGGTGGACACGCAGACCGGCACGGTGCGGGCGAAGGCCCGCTTCGCCAATGTGCCGGCCACGCTGTTCCCCAGCCAGTTCGTCAACGCCCGGATCCTGGTCCGCACCATCCAGCAGGCCGTGGTGGTGCCGGTGGCGGCGCTGCGCCACGGCAACGACGGCGACTTCGTCTATGTGCTGAACCCGGCAGAGCGCACCGTGGAGCAGCGCAAGGTGCAGCGCGGCCAGGCCAGCGCCGAGCAGGTGCAGATCACCGCCGGGCTGCGCGCCGGCGAGCAGGTGATCACGGAAGGCGGCGACCGGCTGAAGAACGGTGCCCGCGTCACCTTGCCGGGCGACCGGCCGGCCTCCGGTGCCGGCACCGGGCGGCGCGAGCGCGGCGCGGCGGGCGGCGGGGCTGGTGCCTCAGGTGCCTCCGGCGCATCAGCCGCCGGCCAACGCCGGCAGCGCGCGTCCGACGCAGCGGGCTAGCGCGGCGATGAGCCCGTCGCGCCCGTTCATCGAACGCCCGGTCGCCACCTCGCTGCTGATGGTGGCGGTGCTGCTGGCCGGGCTGGTGGGCTTCCGCTTCCTGCCGCTGTCGGCGCTGCCGCAGGTGGACTACCCGACGATCCAGGTGCAGACGCTGTACCCCGGGGCCAGCCCCGAGGTGATGGCGCAGACGGTGACGGCGCCGCTGGAGCGCAACTTCGGCCAGATGTCGGGCCTGCAGCGCATGGCTTCCACCAGCGCGGCCGGCGTCTCCATCGTCACGCTTCAGTTCGGCCTGGGCCAGACGCTGGACGTGGCAGAGCAGGAGGTGCAGGCCGCCATCAACGCCGGTGGCTCGCTGCTGCCGGCCGACCTGCCGGCGCCCCCCGTCTATGCCAAGGTCAACCCGGCCGACGCGCCGGTGCTCACGCTCGCCATCAGCGCCGATTCGCTGCCGCTGACCGAGGTGCAGAACCTCGTCAACACCCGCCTCGTGCAGAAGATCAGCCAGGTCAGCGGCGTCGGCCTCGTCACGCTCAGCGGCGGCCAGCGGCCTGCCGTGCGCATCCAGGCCGACACGCAGGCGCTGGCCTCCTACGGCATCGGGTTGGACACCTTGCGCACGGCCATCGCCGCGGCCAACGCCAACAGCGCCAAGGGCAGCTTCGACGGCCCGACGCGCGCCTATTCGATCAACGCCAACGACCAGTTGCTGACGGTGGCCGACTACGCCAGCCTGATCGTCAGCTACCGCAACGGCGCGCCGGTGCGGCTGCGCGACGTGGCGACCGTCGTCAACAGCGCCGAGAACGCCAATCTCGGCGCCTGGGCTGGCACCGTCCCGGCCATCATCCTGAACGTCCAGCGCCAGCCTGGCGCCAACGTGATCGCGACGGTCGATGCCATCAAGGCGCGGCTGCCGGAGCTGCAGGCCGGCCTGCCGGCGGGGCTGAAGGTGGAGGTGCTGAGCGACCGCACCACCGGCATCCGCGCGTCGGTGGAGCATGTCGAGATCGAGCTCGTGCTGGCCGTCGTGCTGGTGGTGCTGGTGATCCTGGCCTTTCTGCACAGCGTGCGCGCCACCGTGATCGCAAGCCTTGCGGTGCCCATCTCGCTGGTCGGCAGCTTCGGCGCGATGTATCTGCTGGGCTACAGCCTGAACAACCTGAGCTTGATGGCTTTGACGATTGCCACCGGCTTCGTCGTCGATGACGCCATCGTGATGATCGAAAACATCACCCGCTACATCGAGGAAGGCGAGCAGCCGATGGCCGCGGCGCTGAAGGGAGCGGCGCAGATCGGCTTCACCATCATCTCGCTGACGGTCAGCCTGATCGCGGTGCTGATCCCCCTGCTGTTCATGGGCGACGTGGTGGGCCGCCTGTTCCGCGAATTCGCCGTCACGCTGGCGATCACCATCCTGATCTCGGCCGTGGTGTCGCTGACGCTGGTGCCGATGATGTCGGCGCGCTGGCTCAAGCCGCAGAACACCACCGCGCAGCGTGGCATCGGCCGACGCATGCAGCGCATGACCGACCGCGTGGTGGCGCGCTACGACCACGCGCTGCAATGGGTGCTGGCGCGCCAGACCGCCACGCTGCTGGTGGCGCTGGCCACGCTGGTGCTGACCGTGCTGCTGTACCTGTTGATCCCGAAGGGCCTGTTCCCGACGCAGGACACCGGGCAGTTGCAGGCGCGCATCGAGACAGCGCAGTCGGTCTCGTATGCCCGCATGGCGGCCTTGCAGCAGGCGGCGGCGCGCGAGATCCTGGCCGACCCGGCCGTCGCCACGCTCAGCTCGGTGGTCGGCGTGGACGCCGCCAACAACACGATGCTGCACACCGGCAGCATGCTGATCAACCTGAAGCCCGGCCGCAGCGGCAGCCCGCAAGAGATCATGGACAGACTGCGCCAGCGCGTGGCCCACGTGGCCGGCGTGACGCTCTACCTTCAGCCCACGCAAGACCTGACCATCGACGCCGAGACCGGCCCGACGCAGTACCGCGTGTCGCTGGAAGGCGCCGACAACGCGACCGTGGTGCAGTGGGCCGGCGCCTTGCAGCAGCGGCTGCTGAACGCCCCCGAAGTGCGCAACGTCGTGTCCGATGCCGGCGCCTCTGGCGCCGCCGCCTTCATCAACATCGACCGCGACACCGCGTCACGGCTGGCGATTTCTGCCTCGACCATCGACGACGCGCTGTACAGCGCCTTCGGCCAGCGCATCGTCTCGACCATCTTCACCGAGACCAACCAGTACCGCGTGATCCTCGAAGCGCGGCCGGGGCTGCTGAGCACGCCGGAATCACTGGGGCTGCTGCACCTGCGCACCGGCAGCGGCAGCGCCACGCCGCTGTCGGCGGTGGCCAGCATCAGCGAGCGGCAGGCGCCGTTGCAGATCACCCACGTCGCGCAGTACCCGGCCACCACGCTGGGCTTCGACACCGCGCCGGGCGTGTCGCTCGGCCATGCGGTGGACGCGATTGCCGCCGCCGCCAGCGACATCGGCCTGCCGTCGAGCGTGACGCTGACCTTTTTGGGCGCGGCCGGTGCCTACCAGTCGTCGCTGAGCAACCAGCTCTGGCTGATCCTCGCCGCGGTGGTGTGCGTCTATATCGTGCTTGGCGTGCTCTATGAGAGTTATGTGCACCCGCTGACCATCCTCTCCACGCTGCCGTCGGCCGGTGTCGGCGCGCTGCTGGCGCTGCTTCTCAGCGGCAACGACCTGGGCGTGATCGGCATCATCGGCATCATCCTGCTGATCGGCATCGTCAAGAAGAACGCGATCATGATGATCGACTTCGCCATCGATGCAGAACGCAACCAGGGCAAGCCGGCGCGCGAGGCCATCCACCAGGCTGCGCTGCTGCGCTTTCGGCCGATCATGATGACGACGCTGGCCGCATTGGGCGCCGCGCTGCCGCTGATGTTCGGCTGGGGCGAAGGGGCGGAACTGCGCCGGCCGCTGGGGCTGGCGATCTTCGGCGGGCTGATCGTCAGCCAGATGCTGACGCTCTTCACCACGCCGGTGATCTACCTCGCGTTCGACCGCCTGGCGCAGCGCTGGAAGCCGCGGCCGGTGGCCGGCGCAAAGGCCGCGCCGTGAACCTCTCGGCGCCCTTCGTCGAGCGGCCCGTGGCCACCGTGCTGCTGACCATCGGCATCGCGCTGGCGGGCATCGGCGGGTTCTTCGCGCTGCCGGTGTCGCCGCTGCCGCAGGTCGATTTTCCGGCCATCTCGGTCAGCGCGCGGCTGCCCGGCGCCAGCCCCGAGACGATGGCCAGCAGCGTGGCCACGCCTTTGGAGCGGCGGCTGGGCATCATTGCCGGCGTCAACGAGATGACCTCGTCCAGCGGCGCCGGCTCGACCCGCGTGAACCTTCAGTTCGACCTCAACCGCAAGATCGACGCGGCGGCGCGCGAGGTGCAGGCCGCCATCAACGCCGCCCGCGTGGACCTGCCGGCCACCCTGCGCAGCAACCCGACCTACCGCAAGGCCAACCCGTCCGACGCGCCGGTGATCATCCTCGCGCTGACCTCGCCCACCAAGTCGCCGGGCCAGATCTACGAGCAGGTGTCCAACCTCGTGCAGCAGAAGCTGGCGCAGGTGCAAGGCGTGGGCGATGTCGAGATCGGCGGCGGCTCGCTGCCCGCCGTGCGCGTGGAGCTGAACCCGTTTGCGCTCAACCACTACGGCGTGAGCATGGAAGACGTGCGCGCTGCCTTGCAGGTGAGCAACGCCAACCGGCCGCGCGGCGCGCTGCAAGGCAACGGCCAGCGCTGGCAGATCTACAGCGCCGCCGGCGAGGCCAGGAGCGGCGCGCCGCGCGCCGCCGACTACCGCAATCTGGTGGTGGCCTGGCGTGACGGCGCAGGCATCCGCCTGGCCGACATCGCCGACGTTCTGGACGGGGTCGAAGACACGCGCACGCTGGGCCTGTTCAACGGCGAGCCGGCGGTCATCGTGCTGGTGACGCGGCAGCCTGGGGCCAACGTGATCGAGACGGTGGATGGCGTGCGCGCGCTGCTGCCCGAGTTGCAGGCGCAACTGCCGGGCGACGTGCGCTTGCAGGTGGCGTCGGACAGCACCAATTCCATCCGCGCATCGCTGCGCGAGATCGAAGGCACGCTGGTGATCTCCATCCTGCTGGTGGTGCTGGTGGTGAGCATGTTTTTGCGCAACCTGCGCGCCACCATCATCCCGGCGGTGGCGACCGTGGTGTCGCTTCTCGGCACCTTCGGCGTGATGTACCTGATGGGCTTCAGCCTGAACAACCTCAGCCTGATGGCGCTGACGGTGGCCACCGGCTTCGTCGTCGATGACGCCATCGTCGTGCTCGAAAACACCAGCCGCCACATCGAGGACGGGATGGGCCGCCTGGAGGCGGCGTTGCTGGGCGCGCGCGAGGTCGGCTTCACGGTGCTGTCGATCAGCCTGTCGCTGGTGGCGGTGTTCATCCCGCTGCTCTTCATGGGCGGGCAGGTGGGGCGGCTGTTCCGCGAGTTTGCGGTGACCTTGTCGGCCGCGGTGATGATCTCGCTCGTCATCAGTCTGACGACGACACCGATGATGTGCGCATGGCTGCTGAAACCGGGCGGCGACGCCAAGCCGCCGGGCCGGCTGGCGCGGCTGTTCGAGCGCGGCTACGTGCGCGTGCACCGCAGCTACGAAGCCAGCCTGGACTGGGCGCTGCACAGCAAGCTGCTGGTGATGCTGATCCTGCTGGCCGTCGTGGGCCTGAACGTCTATCTCTTCGTGCTGGCGCCCAAGGGCTTCTTTCCGCAGCAGGACACGGGGCAGATCAACGGCGGGCTGCGCGCCGACCAGAGCATCTCGTTCCAGGCGATGCAGACCAAGCTGCGCCAGTTGGTCGATGTGATCCGGCGTGACCCGGCGGTGGACACCGTGGTCGGCTTCACCGGCGGCGCGCGTGCCGGCGGCGGCTTTTTGTTCGTCAACCTGAAGCCCGCCGCGCAGCGCAAGGACGCTGACGGCAAGCGCGTCGGCGGCCAGGCCGTGATTGCGCGGCTGCGGCCGCAACTGGCGCGCATCACCGGCGTCAGCCTGTTCCTGAACCCGGTGCAAGACCTGCGGATGGGTGGCCGCCAGAGCAACAGCACCTACCAATACACGCTCAAGAGCGACAGCGCGGCCGACCTGCGCGCCTGGGCCACGAAGCTGGCCGACGCGATGAAGGGCCAGAGCGAGCTGACCGACGTCGATACCGACCAGCAGGACAACGGCGTCGAGAGCTTCGTCACGGTGGACCGCGGCAGCGCCGGCCGGCTGGGGCTGACGGCGCGCGACGTGGACAACGCGCTCTACGACGCCTTCGGCCAGCGCCAGGTGGCCACCATCTACGACGAGCTGAACCAGTACCACGTCATCATGGAAGTGGCGCCGCAGTTCGCGCGCAGCCCCGAGTCGCTGAAGGACGTCTATGTGCCTGCCCGGGGTGCGGTCAGCGTCGGCACCGGTTCCACCGCGAACAACGGCGCCACCGGCTCGACGGCCAGTGCATCGGCCACCGCCGCCAGCGCCGCCACCGCCAGCAGCAGCACGGTGGCCGCCAACCCGGGGCTGCGCGATGCGTCCACCGGCAGCGCGCTGAGCACCGCGGCCACGCGGATGGTGCCGCTGTCGGCCATCGCATCCTTCGCCGACAGCGCGGCGCCCACGTCGATCAACCACCAGGACGGCGAGCTGTCCACCACCATCTCGTACAACCTGGCCGAAGGCAGCAACCTGTCCGCCGCGCAGGCCGCCATCCGCGAGGCCGAGGCGCAGATCGGCATGCCCAACAACGTGCGCGGCAGCGTGCAGGGCACGGCGCGGGCCTTCCAGGACTCGCAGGGCCAGCAGCCGCTGCTGATTGCCGGTGCGCTGGTCGTGATCTACCTCGTGCTCGGCGTGCTCTACGAAAGCCTGGTGCACCCGGTGACGGTGCTGTCCACGCTGCCGTCGGCCGGCGTGGGCGCGGTGCTGGCGCTGCTGCTGTTCCGCATGGAGTTCTCGATCATCGCGTTGATCGGCGTCTTCCTGCTGATCGGCATCGTCAAGAAGAACGCCATCCTGATCATCGACTTCGCGCTCGAGGCCGAGCGCTCGCGCGGCCTGTCGCCGCTGGAGGCCGTGCGCGAGGCATGCCTGCTGCGCTTCCGCCCGATCCTGATGACGACGCTGGCCGCGGCGCTGGGCGCGCTGCCGCTGGCCGTCGGCTTCGGCGAAGGGTCGGAGCTGCGCCAGCCGCTGGGCATCGCGATCATCGGCGGCCTCGTCGCCAGCCAGTTGCTGACGTTGCTGACGACGCCCGTGGTCTATGTGCTGCTCGACAAGCTGCGCCGCCGCGGCGCAGACGAGCGCCACCTGAGCCGCGTGCAGCCGCCGGCTGCACGACCCGAACCGCAGTGAGAGCCGCCATGCGCAGACGCCAGACCACCGCCGCGCTGACCCTGGCCGCCGCCGCCGCACTGTCGGCCTGCGCGGTGGGCCCGACCTACCAGCGCCCCACGGCGCCCGGCTCCGAAGCCTTCAAGGAGACACCCGGCTGGGTGCGCGCTGCCCCGGCCGACGCGCTGGACCGCGGCCCCTGGTGGGCGCTGTTCGACGACGCGGTGCTCAGCGGCCTGCTGGAGCGCGTGAACGTCTCCAACCAGAACGTCGCTGCCGCCGCGGCGGCTTACGAGCAGGCGCGCGCGCTGGTGCGCGAGCAACGCGCCGCACTGTTCCCGAGCGTCACGCTGAACAGCAGCGCCGGCCGCTCGGGCGGCGGCAACGCGGGTGCTGCCAACCGGCTGGACGTCAGCATCGGCGCGAGCTGGGAGCCCGACGTCTGGGGCCGCCTGCGCCGCGCCACCACGGGCGCCACGGCGAGCGCCGAAGCCAGCGCCGCCGACCTGGCGTCGGCCCGGCTGTCGGCGCAGGGCGAGCTGGCGCTGGACTACTTCACGGTGCGCCAGACGGACGCCGAGATGGCGCTGCTGGACGCCACCATCACCGGCTACCAGCGCGCGCTTCAGATCACGCAGAACCGCTACGACGCAGGCGTGGTGCCGCGCACCGACGTGTTGCAGGCACAGACGCAACTGGCCAGCGCGCAGGCCGACCGCGTGGGCCTGGAGCGCCAGCGCGCGCAGTTCGAACATGCCATCGCGGTGCTGGTGGGCGAGGCGCCGGCCAATTTCACGCTGCCCGCTGCGGCCTGGGTTGCCACGGTGCCGGCCGTTCCCAGCGGGCTGCCTTCCACACTGTTGCAGCGCCGGCCCGACATTGCCGCGGCAGAGCGCCGCGTGGCGGTCGCCAACGAGAACATCGGCATTGCGCAGGCGGCCTACTACCCCAGCCTGCCGCTGGATGCGTCTTACGGCTATGGCGCCAGCCGCGTCGGCGAGCTGTTCTCCGCCTCCAGTTCGCTGTGGTCGCTGGGCATCCGGCTGGCGCAGACCGTGTTCGACGCCGGCGCCACGCGGGCCCGCGTGAGCGGCGCGCAGGCAGCGCAAGACGAGGCCGTGGCGCGCTACCGGCAGACGGTGCTGACGGCCTTCCAGGACGTGGAGGACCAGCTTGCCGCCACCCGCGTGCTGGAGCAGCAGTACGGGCTGCGCCAGCAGGCGTCGCAGGCGGCAGACCTCGCCGAGGCGCAGGTGGTCAACCGCTACCGCGCCGGCCAGGTGGGCTTCAGCGACGTGGTGACGGCGCAGAACACCGCACTCGGCGCGCGGCGCACGCTGGTGCAGGTGACGGCAGACCGCCAGACCACCGCGGTGGCGCTGATCCAGGCGCTGGGCGGCGGCTGGCGCGCCGAGCCAGCAGGCGCTGAGCCGCCGACGCCCTGAAGCCCAGCGGGAAAGGGCGGCGCTGCGGCCATGCAGCGGTGCACGAACACGAACATTCCTGCGGCGTATGCAGCGCCGGGCTCAAGCCGCGCGCGCCGCCGCCGATGACAGCGCATGGACACCATCATTCCGCCGTTTCAAATGCCTTCCGGCAGGCCGGGGCCCGGACAGTCGCAGCGCCGCCACCGCTTCATGGAGTCGGCCGACATCGCGGCTGCGTTCCGCGAGCTGTTCGGCCCGCTGCGCGCTAACGTGCGCCGCGGCATGACCAACGAAGGCCAGCTCTACGCGCTGGAGATGGACCCGTGCATCCCCGGCGAGCTGCTGGGCAGCGTGTGGCTGGCGCTGGAGCCGCTGGGCATCGACAGCCCGGCTGCGCTGGCCGACACGGCGCGCAGACGCGCGGCGCTGGCCACGCTGCTGTCGCAGCCGCGGCCCGAGGCGCTCTTCGCCTATGTCAGCGAGCGCAGCAGCCGCGGCCCGCGGCCGGTGCCGATGCTGTACGTGGAGATCGCATCGGCCGACGCCTGCTACGCCGCCGAGCACCTCATCCACCGCGGCCGCGGCTGGTACCGCCGCGAGCTGGCCCCGGCACAGCACAGGCGGCTGGGGCCGATGGCGCTGGCCTGAGAGGTTGAGGCCGGGCGGCGCCGCGCGCCGTCCTCGTTACGATGGCCGGATGCAGCCCGCGCCACCCCGCACCGTGACCCTCGTGCTGCTGGATGCAGCGGGCGGCCTGCTCGGCGCACTGCCGCCTTTCGAAGCCGCCACGCCGTGGTGGAACGACATGGCGCCGGTGGTCGCTGCCGTGCAGGCGCGTGACGGGCTTCAGCTCACCGTGCTGCGCCTGCTCGGCGCAGAGCGGCCGGCCGGCCCTGGCGGCGCCGTCACCTATCTGGCGCAACTGGATGCCGGCGCCAGCGTCGCCCCGGGCCGCCTGCAACCGTGGCCCGGCAGCCTGCCCGATGACGCCAGGCGGCTGCCCTATGCCCGGCCCGGCGGCCCGGCCGCCGATCTGGCCTGGGCGCAGCGCGTGCTGGCACAGCAAGGCATTGCGCCATCGGGGCGGCCACGCCAGGTGCGGAGCTGGAACCTGTCCAGCCTGTGGTGCCTGCCGACCAGCGCCGGCCCCGTCTGGCTCAAGGCGGTGCCGCCATTCTTCGCCCACGAGGCGCCGCTGATCGCGTTGCTGGCCGCGGCGCCGGTGCCCCGGCTGCTGGGCCATGGTGGCGGGCGCATGCTGCTGGCCCACATCGACGGTGAGGACCTCTACGGCGCGCCGCTGCCGCAATGCCTGGCGATGATCGACCTGCTGGTGAACCTGCAAGCCGCGTGGCTGGGCCGCGCGGCGGAGCTTGTGCCGCTGGGCCTGCCCGACTGGCGCGCCGCGGCCATGGCGCAGGCGCTGGCCGCGCTGGTGGAGCGCCGCGCGGGCGAGCTGGATTCCGCGCCGCGCGCTGCGCTGCAACGCTTCGTTGCCGGCCTGCCGGCGCGCTTCGACGCATTGGCCGCCTGTGGTCTGCCCGACGGCCTGGTGCACGGCGACTTCCACCCCGGCAACCTGCGGGGCAGGGGCGGCGCGCTGACGCTGCTCGACTGGGGCGACAGCGGCGTCGGCCACCCGCTGCTCGACCAGCCTGCCTTCCTGGACCGCATGCCTGCTGCTGGCGTGGCGCAGGCGCGCAGCCACTGGGCGGCGGCCTGGCAACGGCAGTTGCCGCAGGCCGACGTGGCCGGCGCAGCAGCGCTGCTGGCGCCCATCGCGGCCGCGCGCCAGGCGTTGATCTACCAGCGCTTTCTGGACAACATCGAAACCAGCGAACGGCCCTACCACGAGGCCGACGTCTGCCACTGGCTGCTGCACGCCGCAGCCCACTTCACGGACCCTGGAGGACACACCCGATGATCGAACACCAGCCCGACCTCGCCACCGCCGACGGCGCGATGAACACCATCGTCGTGCACCCTGAAGAAGGCGGCCCCTTCCCCGTGGTGCTGTTCTACATGGACGCGCCGGGCAAGCGCGAAGAGCTGCACGAGATGGCGCGCCGCATCGCCGCGGTGGGCTACTTCGTCGTGCTGCCCAACCTGTACTACCGACGCTCGCGCGACTACCGGCTGCTGGAGCGCACCGAGCCGGCGCTGGCCGAGATGTTCACGCTGATGGGCTCGCTGGACGCGGCCACCACGCGCTGCGACACCCAGGCGCTGCTGCGCTACGTGGACGCGCAGCCGCAGGCCGACGGCAGCCGCATCGGCGCGGTGGGCTATTGCATAAGCGGGCCCTTCGTCGTGTGGGCTGCGGCTGCCTTTCCCGAGCGCTTGCGCTGCATCGCGTCGGTCCACGGCGCCAACATGGCCACCGCCGCGGCCGATTCACCGCACCGCGTGGTGCCGCAACTGCAATGCGAAAGCTATTTCGCCTGCGCCGAGATCGACAAATGGGCACCGCCGGCCGACATCGCGGCGCTGCAGGCGGGGCTGCAACAGGCCGCCGCGCCCAGCCGCGTGGAGTGGTACCCGGGCGTGGAACATGGCTTCGTCTTTCCGCAGCGCACCGGCGTCTATGACCGGGCGGCGGCAGAGCGCCACTGGGAGCGGCTGTTCAGCCTGTTCGGGCGCACGCTCAGTGCCCGGGCTCAGTCCCGGTCCGGCGCGCCGAGCGGAAAGTAGCCGCGGTAGGGCCGCGCCTCGTCCACCGCGCGGGCGAACGACGGCCTTTGCAGCAGCCGCTGCCGGTACGCGCTCAGGTGCGGAAAGCGGTCGCCGAAAGGGTGTGTCCAGTCGGCATAGAAGAGAAAGGGCGCGGCGCCGCAATCGGCCAGGCTGAACTGCCCCGCCGCCGCCCATTCGCGGCCTGCCATGCGCTGGTCGAGCCAGGCATAGGCGGTGTCCAGCATCGCCCGCGCCTGCGCCACGCCGAAGGCATCGCGCGAGGCCTCGGGCCGCATCGCGTTGAAGACGATGGCCTGCTGCGGGGTGGAGATGTAGTTGTCGAAGAAGCGGTCCAGCATGCGCACCTCCAGCGCCACCTGCGGGTCGGCCGGGATCAGGCGCACCGGGCCGGGCATGCGCAGCCCCACGTGCTCGATGATGCAGCTCGCCTCCAGGATGGTCTGCGCGCCGTCCACCAGCACCGGAAAGCGCTTGATCGGCCACAGTGCGGCCAGCTCGCGGGAGGCAGGTGCGTCCGGCCCTTCCAGCAACTGCGGCTCGAAGGGCACTGCGTTCTCGTACAGCGCCACCAGCGCCTTCTGACAATACGACGAGAAGGGGTGGAAGTAGAGCTTGAATGCCATGGTCTGGTGTCCTGTTGAAGCCGGCCGGCGGGCCGCGCGGATGGCGACGAACGGCGGCGCCCGTGTTCGACAAGCGGCGCCCGGCCGCCGCCGATTGAACCGTAGAATATTTGTAACGCGACCCCCCGTGTCGTGCGCGGAGCGGGCCGGAGGGATCTGGATGGACTGTCTCTCTTGTGGACATGGCAACCGTGTGCAAGCGTCCTACTGCGGCGTCTGCGGCAGCACGCTGTCGCTGGCCTGTCCGGCGTGCGGCCAGGCCAACCTGGCGGCCAACCGCTTCTGTGATGGCTGCGGCGCGGCGCTGAAGCCGGCCGAGGCGCCCAAAGCCGCCGAAACCCCCTCGCCGCGCGCCTACACGCCGGCCCACCTGGCGCAGAAGATCCTCACCTCGCGCTCGGCGCTGGAAGGCGAGCGCAAGCAGGTCACCGTGCTGTTCTGCGACCTGGCCAACTCCACCGAACTCGCGCAGCGCCTGGGCGCCGAGGCGATGCACAACACGCTGAGCGCTTTCTTCGAGCTGGCGCTGGCCGAGGTGCACCAGGTGGAGGGCACCGTCAACCAGTTCCTGGGCGACGGCTTCATGGCCTTGTTCGGCGCGCCGCTGGCGCACGAAGACCACGTGCGCCGTGCGCTGCACAGCGCGCTGGCCATCCGCCAGCGGCTGCAGGCCGCCGCGGGCGACAGCGCCAGCGCGCTGGCCGCCGTGCGCGTGCGCATGGGGCTGCACACAGGCTCGGTGGTGGTGGGCGGCATCGGCGACAACCTGCGCATGGACTACACCGCCATCGGCGACACCACCAACATCGCGGCGCGGCTGCAGCAGTTTGCGGTGCCCGGCGGCATCGTCGTCAGCGACGCGGTGCAGGCGGCAGGCCGCAGCCACTTCGACTTCAGCCCGCGCGGCGCGCAGTTGCTCAAGGGCGTGGCGAAGAAGGTCGAGGTCTTCGAGCTGCTGCGCGCCAGGGCGCGCGACGACACTGCGGCGCAGGACAGCCGCAACCTCGGGGTGTTCTCTCCGCTGGTCGGGCGCGATGCAGAGCTGTCCGTGATGCGCATGGCCTTGTTGGCCTTGCAACGCGGCACGGGCGGCATCCTGTTGCTGCTGGGTGAGCCGGGCGCCGGCAAGTCGCGGCTGATGGCCGAGGCGCGGCGGCTGTGGTCCGACCGCGCCGGCCTGTGGCTCGAAGGGCGCTCTTTGTCCTTCGGCCGGCAGCTCAGCTATTGGCCCTTCATCCAGTGCCTGAAGCACTGCTTCGGCATTGCAGAAGACGACGCCGAGCAGCAGAGCTTCGCCAAGCTTGCGCAGGGCTTGCAGCCGCTGTTCGGCGAGCGCACGGCCGAGGTGCTGCCCTATCTGGCCACGGTGCTGGCGCTGCCGGTGCCGCCCGGGCACGAAGAGCGGCTGAAGTACCTGGACGGCATGGCGCTGCGGCGCCAGGTCTTCCTGTGCATGCGGCAGCTCGTGGAACTGCTGGCGCGGCAGCAGCCGCTGGTGCTGGCGCTGGAAGACTGGCACTGGGCCGACCCGTCTTCCGTCGAGCTGGCAGAGCACCTGCTGCCGCTGACACAGAGCACGCCGCTGCTGCTGGCCTTCGTGAGCCGCGGCGAGCCCGAGGCACCGTTGCAGCGGCTGCGCCAGTTCGCGGCAGACCACCCCGAGACGCGGCTCGACGAGCTGCGCCTGGCGCCGCTGTCGGTGCTGCACAGCCTGACGCTGGTGAACAACCTGGTCGGCAGCCTGGCACTGCCCGAGGCGCTGCGCGACAAGATCCTGCGCAAGACCGAGGGCAACCCTTTCTTCATGGAGGAAGTGGTGCGCTCGCTGGTGAGCGACGGCGTGCTGGTGCGCGAGCTGGAGGCCGGCGCCACCGAGCGCACGGGGCAGTGGCAACTGGCCCGGCGGGTCGATGAAGTGCAGTTGCCCGACACCGTGCAGGCCTTGATCGTGGCGCGCATCGACAGGCTGGACGACGAGGTCAAGCAGGCGCTGAAGCTGGCCTCGGTGATCGGCCGCAGCTTCTTCGACCGCGTGCTGGAGGCGCTGAGCGACGCCCGCGCGCCGCTGCGGCAGGCGCTGCTGGAGCTTCAGCATGCAGAGCTGATCCGCGAGAAGCAGCGCACGCCCGAGCTGGAGTACATCTTCAAGCACGCGCTGGTGCACGAGGCCGCCTACGGCAGCATCCTGGCCGACAGCCGGCGCGCCATCCACCGCCGTGTGGCCGAGGCCATCGAGCGGCTGTTCGCCGACCGGCTGGATGAATTCGCCAGCCTGCTGGCGCACCACACCACCTGCGCAGAAGACTGGGAGAAGGCGCAGGTCTATCTCTTCAAGGCGGGCGACCAGGCCGGCCGCATCGCCGCCGACACCGAGGCGCTGGAGTACCTGCGCCGCGCCGAGTCTGCCTACCTGAAGGCGCATGGCGACAAGCTCAGCCCGCTGCAGCGCAGCGCGCTGGCGCGCAAGATCGGCGCGGCGCTGTTCGGCACCGGCCACTACGACACCGCGCACGAGCAGATGCGCCACGCGCTGGCGCAACTGGGGCTGCACTACCCCTCGTCGCGCCAGGGCGTGCGCAGGGCCATCGTCAGCCACCTGGGCGCGCATCTGCTGCGCGCGCTGCGCCGCCGGCTGGGCCTGCGCGCGCCCCGCCACATCGAGCTGGCGGTGGCCGCCGAAACCTCCACCATCGTCCACATGATGGCCTGGTCGGACTACTTCCTCGACAAGGAGCGCATGCTGCTGGACAGCCTGCTGGAGCTGCACGTGGGCGAGTGCAGCGAGCATGCGCTGGCCGAGGCGCAGGGGCTGAGCAGCGTCGGCTTCGGGCTGATGACCTTCGGCGCGCGCGGCCTGGCGCGCCGCTACCACCACCGCGCGGTGGCGGTGGCGCAGCGCTCGGCCAACGCATCGGCCATCGCCTTCGCCTGGCTGGCGCTGGGCTTCCTGGATTTTTATGATGGCCAGTGGGACGAATGCGAATCGCGCATGGGCAAGGCAGTGACGGCCTACCGCGAGTCTGGCGACCTGCACCGCTGGGGCGGCGCCGCGCTGATGCTGTCGTGGGTGCTGATCGCCCGTGGCGACCTGGCCGGTGCCCATGCACTGACGGCCGACATCGTGCGCGCCGGCAAGGACGCGGCCGACCCGCAGATGGAAAGCTGGGGCTTGCAGAACCTGGGCCGCACGCTGGTCGCGCAAGGCCCGCTGGACGAGGCCGAGCGTGTGCTGCGCGAGGGCACCGCGCTGGCGCACCGCATCCAGGCCTGGGACAACATGCTGCACCTTCAGGCGATGCTGGTGCGCTGCCTGGTGCTCCAGGCGGCGCAGGGGCTGCTGGACGACCTGGCCGAATGCGAGACGCTGCTCAGCGAGGCACACGCCATCATCGCGCGCCAGAAGATGGGCCAGGCCTTCGACCGGATCGAAGTGCTGGTGGCCGACGCCGTGCTGCGCGTCGCGCAGGCCGAGGCGCTGCACGGTGCGCCGCGCGCCGCCGCGCTGCACCGGGCGCAGCAGGCCTGCCGCCGCGCCCACCGCTGCGCACTGAAGATGCCGATGTGGCTGCCCACGGTGCTGCGGCTGCTGGGCACGGCGGCCTGGCTGGACGGCCAGGCAGACACCGCACAGCGCCACTGGCACGCCAGCCTCAAGCTGGCCGAGCGCTATGCCTTCCCGGTGGAGCGCGGGCTGACGCTGCTCGAAAAAGGCCAGCGCATCGGCGAGGCCGACCTGGTGGCGCAGGCGGCGCTGCTGTTCCGCCAGACCGGCGCGCAGGCCTATCTGGCGTTGGCCGGCCAGGGTGCCGGCACGCCGGCCGTGGACTTGCCGCCGCCCGCGCTGCGCCAGGCTGCCTGAACGCCGACCATGGACGACAGCCGCAGGCCGCTCGAAACCATTCCGCCGCAAGAGGCCGCCCAGACGCAGACCCTCATCGACCGGCTGCGCACGATGATGGCAGCGCGCGACAGCGGCGGCACGCAGGGGCGCGATGTCCACGTCAAGACGCATGGCGTCGTGCGCGCCGAGTTCACCGTGCTGCCCGACCTGCCGCCCGAGTTGCGCGTGGGCCTGTTCGCGCAGGCAGCCACCTACAAGGCCTGGGTGCGCTTCTCGAACGCATCCAACGCCCGCGCGCCCGACGCCAAGGGCGACATCCGCGGCATGGCGATCAAGCTGATGGGCGTGCCCGGCCGCAAGCTTCTCGACGCCCAGGCCGACGCCGGCACGCAGGACTTCATTCTCATCAGCGCGCCCAATTTCCCGTCGCGCACGCCAGGCGAATTCGATCTGCTGGTGAAGGCCGTGATCGGCAGCCTTTGGGACAAGCTCTGGTACTTCGTCACCCACCCCGGCGTGGCCTGGATGCTGTTCACCACCATGCGGCCCTGCGCCAACGTGCTGCAGCTCCGCTACTTCAGCGCCGTGCCCTACCTGTTCGCCGGCCTGGCGGTGAAGTACGTGGCCACGCCGCGCGTCGCGGTCTTCGACAGCATGCCGCCGCGGCCGGCAGGCAACTTTCTGCGCCAGGTGGCGGCGGCGCAGTTGGCGCAGGGCGACGCGGTGTTCGACTTCGCGGTGCAGTTCCAGCGCGACGCGGAGTCGATGCCGGTGGAAGACCCGGGCCGCACCTGGTCACTGGCCTTGTCGCCACCTCGCACGGTGGCCAGCCTGCGCATCCTGCCGCAGGTCTTCGACACCGAGGCGATCGACCGCTTCGGCGAGAACCTGTCGTTCACGCCCTGGCATTGCCTGCCGGCACACCGGCCGCTGGGTGCCATCAACCGCGTGCGCAGGCTGATCTACGAAACCCTGTCCGGCTTCCGGCACGAGGCCAATGGCGTGCCGCAGCAGGAGCCGACAGGTTGGGACGTTTGATGGAGAGCGCGAGATGAGCACCAGCACCCGCGAAGCAGCGCGCCCCGGCACGGCGGACGCCCGCGCCGGCCAGGCGCGCCAGGCCATCGAGCAGCGCGACTTCGAGCGCAGCATCCAACTGCTGGGCGCGCCGACCGATGGCGCGCCGCCGGCCAGCGCCGATGCGCAGGCGCTGCTGGCGCTGGCCAACTTCCAGCTCCAGCACTACGGCCTGGCGGCGCGCTACTACGCCGCCGCGCTGGCCGCCGCACCGGCCGCCAGCGAGGCGCCAGGCTGGCGCGAGATGCAGGCGCTGGCCGAAGCCAACGCGACGGCCGGCGTCGATGTGCATGTGCCGCCGCTGGCCTACTTCGAGCGCGACGCATTGCTGGCGCCGCCACTGGTGCCGCCAGGCGCGCTGCCGCCACCGCCGCCACCACCGCTGCCGCCGGGCCGGCTGCGCCGCTTGCGCAAGCTGCTGGGCGAGGTGCTGGGTGCCGTCTCCACCGTCGCCGTTGAGTTGGCGACCCATCTCTACGGCCGGCTGGCCGGCTACCGCGGCGCCGTCTGGACCAACTGGTACCAGCGCCCGCAGTTCTTCGCGATCCTGCTGCTGGCCTACATGCGCGAGCGGCTGAATGCGCACAACCTGGGCACCAGCTACCCGCCCGGGCGGCTGGTCGGCTTCCAGCCGGTGGGGCAGACGCCGCCGCCGGGCGCCAGCCACTTCCGCACCGCAGACGGAAGCTGGAACGCGCTGTCCGACCCCAAGCAGGGGGCGGCAGGCACGCGCTTCCTGCGCAACGTCGAGATGGAATCCATCCGCCCCGAGATCGGCGAGCAGTTGCTCACGCCCAACCCGCGCGAGATCAGCCGCCGGCTGCTGAGCCGGCCGCTCAAGCCCGACGGCAAGCCGGCGATGCAGGAGGTGCCTTTCCTCAACCTGCTGGCGGCGTCGTGGATCCAGTTCATGAACGGCGACTGGATCAGCCATGGCGAGATCCATTTCAACGACGTGATCGAGGTGTCGCTGCCCGAAGACGACAGCGCCCGCACGCGCTACTGGCAGACCAAGATGTTCGTCGGCCGCACCCAGCGCGACCCGACGCGCTGCGACGGCGTGGAAGTGGCCGCGGCCAGCGCCATCAACGAGGTCACGCACTGGTGGGACGGCTCGCAGATCTACGGCAGCGACCAGGCCACGCAGGACCTGCTGCGCAGCCACATCGGCGGCAAGCTGCGCGTGGGGCCCGACGGCCGGCTGCCGCTGGACCGCAAAGGCATCGAGGAGACCGGCTTCAAGCGCAACTGGTGGGTGGGCCTGGCGATGCTGCACACGCTCTTCGTGCACGAGCACAACGCGATCTGCGACGCGCTGGCCGCGGCCCACCCCGACTGGGACGACAAGCGCTTGTTCAACGTCGCGCGGCTGGTGAATGCTGCCGTGATGGCCAAGATCCACACGCTGGAGTGGACGCCCGCCATCCTGCCCAACCCGGCGCTCTACACCGCGATGAACGCCAACTGGTACGGGCTGCTCGTCAACTTCTTCCGCCGCGGCAAGGCGCGCAAGACGGTGGACGACATCAAGGTGCGCAACCCAGAGATGGGCGGCGTGGTGGGCAACCCCATCGACACCCACGGCCGCGGCTTCGGCCTGACCGAAGAGTTCGTCGAGGTCTATCGGCTGCACTCGCTGCTGCCCGAAGAGCTGGTGCTGGGCCGGGCCGACGGCAGCGCTGCGCCCGAGGTGCTGGCCTTCCACGCGACGCGGCAGTCTGCCTCGGCGCGCATCACGCAGCGCCACGCGATGGCCGACCTCTTCCACTCCTTCGGCGTGCAGCACCCGGGCGCGCTGACGCTGAACAACTACCCGCGCTTCATGCAGCAGTTGAGCATTCCGGGCAACCCGTTCTTCGACATGGGCACGGTGGACATCGTGCGGGCGCGTGAACGCGGCGTGCCGCGCTACAACGAGTTCCGCCGCCAGCTCGGGCTGAACCCCATCACCTGCTTCGAAGACCTGAACGACGATGCAGAGGCCATCGAGCGGCTGAAGCAGGTCTATGGCCGCAACCCGGCCGACGTGGAGAAACTGGACCTGCTGGTGGGCACGCTGTCCGAAGGCCACCGGCCGACGCAGTTCGGCTTCGGCGAGACGATGTTCCAGATCTTCATCCTCAATGCGACGCGCCGGCTCCAGGCCGACCGCTTCTACACCGACTGCTTCACCGAAGAGTTCTACAGCGCCGAAGGCTTGCGCTGGATCGACGCCACCGACTTCAAGACCGTGCTGCTGCGCCACCACCCGGCACTGGCGCAGACGGGGCTGGCCAACATCCGCAACGCCTTCGAGCCCTGGGACGCCGGCCCGACGCTGGACCCTGCGCGCCACCCCTTGCGCGCCAGCGACCCCGAGCTGAAAGCCGACCCGTGGCGGGGTGACGCGCACCGGCCCTTCGGCGCCGGCACTCCGTCAGCAGCCGGCGCGTCGGCATGATCTGGTTCTTGCGCAAATGGTTCTGGATCGGCCTGGCCTGGTTCAAGGCGGTGATGAACAAGCCGCTGGACATTCCCGTGCCCGGCCTGGGCGCGGGCCGGCCGCCGCTGGTGCCGGTGCCGCTGGCGCAGGCGATTCCCGGGCTGCCCATCGACAAGGTGCTGGCCTGCCCGCAGGCGCAGATACCGGCCGATGAACGCTCGGCCAGCAAGACCGGCTTCTACAAGCTCCAGGTGTGGCTGTACCGCGCCTTCTCGCCGATGCAGCCCGGGCTACCGTCGATCAGCACCGACCCCGACCGTGCGCTGCGCGGCGCCTACACCTGGCTGCACCGCCGCCGCTTCGGCCCGCCGGTGCTGCCGGCCGAGTACCTGGGCAGCCCCGACCTGGGCGCGCTGGCGGTGCGCGGCCCCTACGCCTGCTACACGCGGCGCAGCGCAGACGGCCGGTTCGAGTGGGACCTGCAATCGCTGGCCGACCACGAACACCACCCCGGGCTGCTGCGCCTGGGCGTGACCGTGCACTTCGAGCTGCTGGTGGCCGAGCGTGCGCTGCGCGCGGTGCGCATCGACAGCGTGCTGGGCAGCCTGGCGCCGCAGGACAAGGGCTGGGAGCTGGCCAAGAAGCTGGCGCTGTGCTCGGCCACCACGCATTTGTCGCTGGTGCGGCACTTCAACTGGGTGCACCTGGCCTGCGGCGCGCAACTCGCCGTCGCCACGCGCAACACACTGCCGCCGCAGCACCCGCTGATGCGGCTGCTGTGGCCCTTCATCTACGCCACCCAGCAGAGCAACGACACCGTCACGCGCGGCCAGATGCTGCCCGGCGGCGACTTCGACACCGTGTTCAGCACCTCCTTCGCCGGCATGTGCTCGCTCTTCGACGCCACCTGGGCCGCGTGCGACTTCTGCATCAACGACCCCGCGCAGGACGCGCAGGCGCGCGGCGTGCTGCACCAAGGCTTCGACACGCCGACAGAAGACAACCTGGCGGCGCTGTTCGACGTGATGCACGCGCATGCGCGCCACTACCTGGCGCTGTACTACCCGCATGCGGCGCAGGGAGGCGGCGCCGAAGGCCTGCGCGACGACGCTGCGGTGCGCGCCTGGCTGGACGCGCTGAACAGCCTGGTGCCCAATGGCGTGGTCGTCACCAGCGCCGACGTCACGCTGGAGCGGCTGGCGCGGCTGGTGGCGCGTTGCATCTACCTGGTGTCGGCGCAGCACGAGATCCTGGGCGGCTTTCTCTGGAACTACCAGCTCTGGACGCACCGCCAGCCGGTGCGCGTCTATGCCAGCGGCCAGAGCGAGCCGCTGGACGTCTATCAACGCCTGGTCAACGCCAACTACAACCTCAACGTGCACCGGCGCGCGCTGATCGGCGACTTCGGCTACCTGGCGCCCGATGCGCTGGGCGCCGGCGCGATGCAGCGCTTCAGCCAGCAGTTGCAGGCCTTGCAGGCCGCGATGGAGCACGAGCCCTGGGCCGTGTGGAAGCTCTACCCCGATGCGCTGAAGGTGAACATCAATGCCTGACCTGTTGCCCGCCCCGGCGCCGCCGGCCCGCCCGTTGCGCCGCCGGCTGCTGTGGCTGGCGCTGCTGTCGTTGCTGGTGCTGGGCGCCGTGTGGCTGTGGCTGCACCGCTTCGGCACGCCGGAAGACTTCGACGAGATGGAGGCGCAGTTCAAGTACGGCTCGATCGGCGCCGACCACCCGCTGGCGCAGGCGCCGCTGCCCTACTGGCTGTGGAAGGTGCTGCCCGAGGTCTTTCCGCCGGCCACCACCATCCCCGACCATCTGGGCCCCGACAACGGGCTGAAGGGCTTTGCCGCCTTCGGGCTAGTCAGCGAAGACAAGCTGGGCCGGCGCACGCTGGATTCGGCCGGAGAGCCGGCCTTCGAGCGGCCCATCGGCTTCTCGCGCAGGCGCGTGCTGGGCATGGACTTCGTCGGCATGAACTGCGCGTTCTGCCACCTGGGCAGCTACAAGGCCGGCCCGAACGACGCCCGCCAACTGGTGCTGGGCGGCACCGGCAACGCGGTCGATATCGAACAGTATTTCCTGTTCCTGTTCTCTGCGCTGACGAGCCCCGGCTTCAACGCCGACACCATGATGCCGGCCATCGACCGCGAACTGGCGCGCCAGAAGGCGCACCTGCCCTGGCTGCAACGGCTTCTCTATCGCTATGCGGTCATTCCGCTGCTGCCGGCCTATCTGCGCCACCTGGAAGACAACAAGTTCGACTTCATCATCCCGAACAGCAAGACCCGGCTGCCCACCTTCGGCCCCGGCCGCGTCGATACCTGGGCGCTGTACAAGCGCGTCTTCGTCAACCCGCCGCAGCATGACCAGATCGGCGGCACGGTGGACTTCCCATCGCTGTGGAACCAGAAGCTGCGGGACGGCATGCGCATGCACTGGGACGGCAACACCGATGTGCTGGTGGAGCGCAACATCGTCTCTGCGCTGTCGCTGGTGGGCAAGCGCATCGACTACCTCGATTTCGACCGCCTGGTCCGCGTCACCGACTGGATCATCGGCCTGCTGCCGCCGCGCTACGCAGACCGCTTCCCGCAGCGCCTGGCAGACCAGGGGCAGGTGGCCATCGACACCGCGCTGGCGCTGCGCGGCGCCGGTGTCTTTGCCGACCAATGCAGCCGCTGCCACGCCATGGCGGGCGACCGCATCGGCCGCGTCGAGCCCATCGCCGACCTGGGCACCGACTCCACGCGCATCAGCGAATTCACGCCCGAGCTGAGCGCCGCGCTCAACAAGCTGGGCACGCGCCAATGGCAGTTGCGTAACTTTCGCCTGCAAAACGGCTACGTGAACACGCCGCTGGACGGCGTGTGGCTGCGCGCGCCGTATTTGCACAACGGCTCGGTGCCGACGCTGCGCGACCTGCTCAACCCGCCGGAGAAGCGGCCGCAGGTGTTCTGCCGCGGCGGCGAGGTGTACGACTGGAAGAACCTGGGCTACGCCTGGGCGCCGGTGCCGGCGCCGGGTTCAGCGGGTGGCCGCGCCACCTGCCCGGGCCTCTTCCGCTACGACACCGCGGTGGAAGGCAACAGCAACAAGGGGCACGGCTACGGCACCGGGCTGAAGGATGCCGACAAGGACGCGCTGATCGAGTTTTTGAAGACGCTGTAGCCGCAGTCGCAGGCTGTCATGCCTGCCGCGATGGGCCCGCGCGCCGACGCATCCCCAGTCCGGCCAGCCCGGCGCAGCCCAGCGCCAACTGCAGCCATGTGGCGGGCTCGGGCACGGCACCCGCGATGGGGATTTCCGTCGCGAGGAACACCCCGCTCGGGTTGGCCAGGTACTCCGGGATCAACGAGCCGATGCGGCCATAGAGGTCCACCGTGCCATGGTTGCTGCCGCCGGCCGGCTGCAGCTCAGGCTCGGCCTCGAAGACGCCGACGAAGCCGGGCGTGACCAGCGGGTCCGTGCCGGCCCATTGGCGGAAGTCGAAGTAGAAGAAGTCGGCGTTGTCGTTGGGCGCGGTGCTGTAGTAGCTGCCGTCGGCCGACAGGCCGGTGGTCACGTGGAAGGTGATCAGGCCGCTGAATGCGTGCCCGTCGAGCAAGGGGTTCGCCGAATGCGTTTGAAGATCGAATTGGAAGGTCGAATCCGGAAAGCCGCCCAGCCACCCGCCATTGGCGAACGAGAAGCTGCCCAGCTTGAACGTGTCGCCGACCTGGACGTCGGCGGCCTGGTTGGCGGTGAAGGTGATGTTGTTGCGAGCGATCGTGGTGGTGGGCGATTCGAAATAGAAATCGACACTGCTGGCATTGCCCAGAGCCACCGTGCCCTGCCCGATGCCGTACTGGCTGTAGAGAAACTCGGAGCCCGGGATGGAGCCGGTCGGCGGCGCCGAGATGACCAAGCCGTCGGCATCGAAGGTGGTGGTGTAGTCACGCAGGTTGACGGACGCCTGCTCCAGCGGCCCTTCGTAGCTGCTGAAGCCGCCGGTCAGCGAGACCGAATCTGCCCATGCGCCCGATGCGGCCAGGCCCAGCAGGGCCGCTGTTGCCGCCCGAACCGCCGCGCTTTTCGACCGGTGTTGAAGAGGCTGAGAGGCAGTCTTTTGGCGCATGGAAGGGCTCCGGTGGGTGATGGCCAAATGTAACGACGGCCTGCCCGGTTGTCGTCCCCTTGCGTGATGACTTCGCTGGAGCGGCCTCACCGATGCGGCCAGTAGCCCCGGCCCCGTCCATTCAGCGCCGGGCCGCAGCCGCCAGCGCAACCTGCCCCACCGCCGGCTGCACACCTGCCGCCACCTTGTGCGCAGCGCGCAGGTGCTCGGCCAGCCGCAGCGCCAGCGCCACGATGGTCAGCGTGGGGTTGGCGTAGCCGCAGGTCGGGAAGACGCTGCTACCCGCCACGTAGAGGCCGGCCACGCCGTGCACCTGGAGCTGGCTGTCCACCACGCCGGTGGACGGGTCGGCTGCCATGCGGGTGGTGCCTGCCGGGTGGGCGGCGTCGCCGACGCTGGCGCGCCAGGCGGCGTCGTCGTGCATTGCCGGCAGCTCGCGCACCTGCGCCAGTTGCAGCCGTGCCAGGTCAGCTGCCACCCAGCGGGTGAGGGTGCGGCTGGTGTGCAGTTCCAGATCGCTACAGGTCCAGTGCAGGCGCGCCTGGCGCAGGCCCAGCCTGTCGGTGCTGTCGGCCAGCGTGATGCGGCTGTCGGCGTCGGGCTGCTGCTCCAGCCACAGTTGCAGCCAGACGGCCTTGGGCGGCGTGGCGGTGGCCAGGCCGCGGGCATGGCGGCGCCACAGGTCGCGTGCCACCGGCAGCGGTGCGGTCAGGCTTTGCAATGCGTCGCGCCAGGGGTGCGCCGGCCAGCGGCCGTAGCGCGCGCTGAGCAGCAGGCGGCGCAGCGCGTCGCGCGCGGGGTCGTCGTGCTCGTGCACGAAGACGGCGGTGGCGTCCAGCAGCCGCTCGCGGGCCTGCGCCTGCGGCGCCAGGCGCACCTTGGGGAACAGCCGGCGGCCGTGGCGGTGCAGCGCGATGTAGCGGTCTTGCAGCACGCGGTGGTCGGACGGCAGCACCTGCGCGGTGCGGATGATCGGGTGGTCCTGGTAATAGCGGCCGGTGTGCTGGCGGCCCGTGCCCAGGCCGATGCCGGCGGGGTCGCTCAGCATCAGCAGCCTGGCGTTTTCGATGGCGCCTGTGGCCAGCACCACGCGGGTGGCGGGCAGTTGCAGCGCAGGGCGTTCGGTGTCGCGCAGCTCGATGCCGCGCACCTGGTGGCCCGCCAGCAGCACGCGGCTGGCGGTGGCGTGCAGCAGCACATGCAGATGCCGGTGCGCGGCCAGCCGCGCACGGTGCACCAGGCCCAGGTGCGGCCGCGGCGTGACCTCGGTGAAGTCGTGCAGCAGCCGCTCTGCGTCCCAGGGCAGCGGCGCCAGGCCGCCATGCTCCTGCCAGCGCTGCGGCCCGTAGCCGCGGCCGGACACGTCGAGGAAGCGCTCTGCCGCCGGGTAGTGCGCATCCAGCGCTGCGAGCGGGATGGGCCAACCGCTGTGCGCCACCCAGGGCCGCGGCTGCATGTCGATGTCGTGCAGCCGCATGCACTGCCCATGCCACAGCGCCGCGGTGCCGCCCAGCATGCGCGCGCGGCCGTTGGCCACGCCGTCCAGCGGCAGGCCGGTCTGCACCGCCTCGTTCAGGTGGGCGACGCCCTGCCCGGCATCGCGCTCGCGGCTGTCGCCGCCCGATTCCAGCAGCACCACCGGCGTGCCGGCGTCGGCCAGCGCAAAGGCCAGCGCCAGCCCGGCCGGGCCTGCGCCGACCACCACCGTCGCGTCGGGCGGCAGGCTCGGCGCGCCCGGGGATCGGAAGTCATGGATCATCTTGCGGGCCCGGTGTTGCAGGTCTTTGTGCGTTCACGCGCAGGGGGCGGCGCGGGCGGCGCGGGCGGCGCGGGCGGCGCGGTCGGCGCGGTCGGCCCGACGGATGCCTTCGTCCAGCAGCGCCAGCACGGCGGCCGGCAGTGGCAGCGCGCCGCCGGCCGCCTGAACGGTGCGTGGCACGCGCTCCAGCCGCCGTGTCGCCACCAGCAGCTCACCGGGGCCGGTGGCCGCGGCGCGCGCCAGCAGTGCATCGGCCAGCCCCTCCGGGCCGTCGAAGGCGGTGCCGGCGATGGCAGTGCGCCAGGCGAGCGCCAGCGTGTGGTCGGCCAGCAGCGCCTGCTGCACCGCGTGCAGGCTGCTGCCGCCGACGCCCAGCGCGCCATGCCCCACCCAGCGCACGCCGGGCTGCGCGCGCATGTCAGGCGGCGGCGTGCCCAGCGGGTCGATGCTGATGTGCGCCACGGTGAACAGCCCGGGCGCACGCGCCAGCGCCTGCGCGGTGACGGCGTTGCCGGTGGCCACGCCCAGCGTGGCCACGTCGCCGCGGCGCAGGTAGCCGGCGAGCAGATCGACCAGCGCGGCGTCGATGTCGGCCGGGTGCACCTCGTGCAGCAGCAGCCGGTCGATGCGGCCCAGCCGCGCCAGCGAGCGCTCGATGGACTGCCGCACCTGCGCCGCGCCGAAGCGGCCTGACGGGCCGTCGGCCTGCGACGGCGGCGCCGCGCGCCCGCGCCAGGCCTTCAGCCGGCGCAGCCAGACTGGCGGCAGGCGGCGCAGCGCGCTGCCGGCGTAGTGGCGCCAGCGCGGCGGCGGCGGCGCAGGCTCCAGCCCCACCTTGGTGGTGACGGCCACCCCGCGCGCATGCGCCACCGCGGCCACCAGCGCCTCCGAGCCGCCGTGCCCATACAGCGGCGCGGTGTCCAGCCGGGCGGCGCCGGCAGCCACCGCGGCCTCCAGCAGGCGGCGGGCCTGGGCCGGCGGCATGCGGTCCACCAGCAAGTGCGCGCTGCCGAAGGCCACCACCGTCATGGCAGCGCCTGCCGGCCGCGCGCTGACCGGCGTTGGGAGAGACGTTGCAAGAGACGTTGCAAGAGACGTTGCAAGAGACGTTGCGAGAGACCTTGCGAGAGCCGTTGCGAGAGACGTTCGGACAGGCGTTGCGCCAGGCCCTGCACCATGCCGTGCAGCCGCAGCCGCAGCCCCGCCGGCAGCCACAACCGCACTGCCAGCCGCGCGCCGAACTGCGGCAGCAGCGTGGCCGGCAGCAAGGCCAGCGCATCACGGTGGCGGCCGGCGCTGCTCAGGCGCACGGCGCTGCGCGCCAGCAGCACCGCCAAGCTGCGCCGGTTGGCGGCACTGCACGCCCGCCGGGCCTGGCGGGCCTGTTGCCAGGCGGCGGCAACGAAGCGGCAGTCTTCGGGCTCCAGCTCATAGGGCTGGTAGTCGGCCAGTTCCAGCAGCTTGGCCGCTGCGGCCAGCGCAAAGGCGGGTCGCTCGGCAGCGTCCAGATCGGCGGCTGCCTGCGCCACCATCGCCTGCAGGCTGCGCGCCTGGCGTTGCAGGCCGGCGCGCACCGCGTCGAAGCGCAGGTCGGGCCGGCCGGCGACGCGCCTGCGGGCCGACAGCGCTGCAAGCTGCGAACTCACCGCCATCAAGCGGCCATGCTGCACCGACGATGCAGACACGCTGTTCGCATGCAGCCTGTAGTCGCCCAGCACGTCGGGCAGGTTGTGCAGCCGGCCTTGTTCGCGCAGCCGCCAGTAGAGGTCGGAATCTTCGGCATGCAGCACCTGCCGGTAGCCACCGGCGGCCAGCAAGGCCTGCCGCCGCGCCAGCAGGAAGGGGTGCATCAGATAGGGCTCGCGCGCCGGCAGCCAGGCCGCATCGGCCAGTTCGGGCGGGCGCAGCAGTGTGTGCGTGCCGAGCGCGGCGCCGCTGCTGTCGATGTGGCGCGCCACCGCGCCCACCGCCACGCAGTCGGCGTGCGCGGCCAGGTAGGCAAGCTGGCGCGCAAGCCGCTGCGGGTGGGCCAGGTCATCGGCGTCGTGGCGCGCCACCCAGGCGGAGGTGCAGAAGTGCAGGCCGTGGTTCAGCGCCTGCACGATGCCGCCGTTGGGCTGGCGGTGCACATGGATGCGCTTGTCCGCAGCCGCCAGCGCAGCCAGGATGGCCGGCGTGGCGTCGGTCGAGCCGTCATCGACGACATGGATGTGCAGCCTGCGGTGGCTTTGCTGCTGGATGCTGGCGATGGACTGCCGCAGCCAGGTGGCGCCGTTGAACACGGGGATCAGCACGTCGATCCACGCGTCCTGCAAAGCTTGTTCGACGGCTTCGGTTTGCATGCTCGGGTCCATGCTGTCAGGCAGCCGCCGGCCGGCCGGGCAGCGAGGCGCGGGCGTCGGCCAGCAGCCGGCGGCCGGCCGGCTGCGCCACCAGGCTCAGCAGAAAGCTGCCGTAGGCCACCACGAAGGCGGCCACCACCTGCAGCAGTGGCCGCGGGCCGGCCCAGTGCAGCGCTGCCATCGTGGCCGCCGCCGCCACCAGCGCCGCGCCGAGCAGCGGCGCCAGGCCGCGCCACAGCATCGCAAGGCCGACGGGGCCGCGCCGCGTTGCCGCCCACACCACCATCGGCGTCTGCACGAAGACGAAGCTCAGCGCGGTGGCGCAGGCCACGCCCACCGCGCCCCAGGGCGCGCCGATGGCGATGGATGCGACGTTGAGCAGCGCCGTCGCCACGCCGAAGCGCATCTGCTCCTGCGCCCGCGCCTGCGATGTGAAGAGCCAGTAGGTGCTGCCCGACAGCGCCGCTGCGGTGCCGCCGAAGCCGATCCACGCGAACACCGGCACCATCGCAGCCCACTTGGGGCCGAGCAGCAAGGCGATCAGCGGCCCGGCCGCCACCACCACCGCAATCAGCCCCGGCACGCAGGCGACATGCGTCACCTGGAGCATCAGCAGGTAGGCGCGGCGGTAGCGCTCCGGCGTGTCTTGCAGCCGCGCCAGCAGCGGCACGGTGACGCGGCTGAAGGGCATCATCAACTGGAACAGCGGACGCACGACGAGGTTGTAGCTGCGGTCGTACAGGCCCAGCGCCACCTTGCCGTTGGCCACGCCGATGATCACCTGCGCGGCCGACATGTTGAGATAACTCGCCAGATTGGCGCCCATGATGTTGGCGCCGAAGCGCAGCAGCGCGCCTGCCCCGGGCTCGCGCCGCGGCGGCCCCGGCAGCCAGCCGCACGCGGCCCAGGCCAGCGCCGCCGTCAGCGTGGCGTTGACGGCCTGCATGACCACCAGCGCCCAGAAGCCGGCGCCCAGCCAGGCCGCGGTGATGCCGCTGGCAAGACCCGCCACCATGCAGGCCACCTCGATGCCGGCCAGCGCGCCGAAGCGCATCTGCCGGTTCAGCAGCGCCTGCGGCAACAGCGACAGCGACGACAGCAGGATCAGCCCGGCCGACGCCAGCGTGACCCACGCGGTGCGCGGCTCGCCGTACAGCAGCGACACCAGCGGCGCGGCGGCCATCGCCAGCAGCATCAGCGCACTGCCCACCGCAAGGTTGATCCAGAACATCGCCGTCACCTGGCGGTGCGTGAGGTCGGGCCGCTGCACGATGGCCTGGCCGAGGCCGGAGTCGGCAATCGCCAGCGCCAGCCCGAGCACCGGCGCCACCATCGCGACCAGGCCGAATTGCGCTGGGTCCAGCATGCGCGCCAGCACCACCTGGGTGCCCATCTGAAGCACGAACTTGACGGCCTGTGCCAGCGCGGTGATGCCGGCACCGCTGACGGTGCGGCGCTTCATGCCGGCACCGTCGAGCCGGACATGCAGCGCGGCGTCGCGCCGGGGATCGGGATCGGCCGCGCCGGCCTGGCTTTCAGCGCCGCTCACGCCAATGCCCCGCCGGCCACCGGCTGCGGCAGCAGGCGGCTGCGCAGCGCGTCCAGCCAGGCGCCGCCCCATTGCTGGTCGGGCTCGACGCAATTGCCTTCGGCCCACTCGTTCCACGCCTTCAGGAAGACGATGGCCTCTTGCGGCGGGTGCTGCGCCACCTTGGCGATGGCCTTGTCCAGATAGCGGCCGAACAGGGCCGGCGTGGCGTTGTCATAGACCACGCCGCGCCATGCAGAGCGCGGCGTGTTGTCCCAGCACGGCAGCACGCTGGGCAGGAAGCGCCGGCCGGGCGGCATGTCTTGCAGCGCGGCGGCCACCACGTCGGCGTAGTCGTGCCGCTGCGGGCGGCGCAGGCGCTGGCGTGTCAACGTGTCCAGCCTGTGGCCCAGGTCGCGTTGCCGCAGCCGGCGCAGCAGCCGCGCAACGCGGCCCCTGGGCAGCGTTTCCAGGTAGTCCTGCGGCACCAGTGGCGTGACGGCATCGAAGGGCTCCAGCAGCCGGCCATGCCAGCGGTCCGCGCCGTCGCGGTGGATGTTGGAGATGGCCACGAAGTACAGCCCGGGCAGCCCTGCGCGCTGCGCCAGCGCCCGCCAGTGGCCGATGAAGCCAGCCGTCGATGGCAGGCCGTGCGGCTTGAAGACCACGAAGATCGGCTTGCCATCGACGCAGATGTAGCGCGGGTCGCGCAACGCCGGCAGCACCGCCTGGAAGTGCGCCTCTTCGTCGTGAGCGCCGGGGTAGCTTTGCTCGATCAGCAGCGAGCCCGGGTTGCCGTGCCAGATGCCGCTCCAGCTTTCATTGGCCCAGGCCAGGCAGAAGGGATAGTCGGGCTGGCCGCTGGCCAGCACCTCGGCAAACGGCCGCTCGATGATGCGCCGGCCGTGGCCGAACCAGTAGTGCCAGTAGCAGAAGCCCTCCACGCCGCTGGCGCGCGCCATCTCGGCCTGCGCGCGCCGCGTTTCCGGCACGCGCAGGTCGTAGAAGCCCAGGTCGGCCGGCAGCCGCGGCTGGGCATGGCCGGGGAACAACGGCCTGGCCTTGGCGACGTTGGTCCACTCGGTGAAGCCCTTGCCCCACCAGGCATCGTTCTCCGGGATGGGGTGGAACTGCGGCAGGTAGAAGGCGATCACGCGCGCGGCGGCACGGCTGCGCGGCAGCGGCGGGCTGGGAGGAGGGAGCCGGGTCATTGCGTGGCGTCCTGGGCCTGGCGCATCAGGCCTGCAGCCGCGTGTTCAGCGCATTGATCACGCGCCGCTTCACCTTGCGCGGCAGGCTTTCGCCCTTGTTGATCCACGCCATGCGCTTGAGCTTCTTCGCCAGGTCGTCACCGAACAGGATGGGGTGGAACACCTTCAATGGCGGCGCCCGCTCGTCGAGCATGGCGCCGTCGAAAGGCTCGCTGAAGGTGTAGGTGGTGTCGTCGTAGAGGGTGTGGCCGAAGTCGTTGATGTCGGCGCAGCGCATGCCGGCGCGCGTGAGGATGGTGGCGACGAAGCTCTCGTCGTTCGGCCAGTTGGCAAGCCGCAGCAAACGCCTTGCATAGGCCTGGCGCTGCGCGTGTAGCAGGTCGATGGCGGCTGCCGACAGGCGCACCACCGGGAACAGGCAGCGCCACACCGGCTGGCCGCGCGCTGCCATGGTGTGCGTCCAGTACCACCAGGGCTCTGCCTCGCGGTAGTGGCCGGCGATGAGGTCCACGTCGTCAGCGCCGTCGAAGCACCGGAAGAAGCCGTTCACGTCGGGCCCGGTGAGGCGCACGTCGTACTCGATCAGCCAGAAGAAGCGCTCGTCCGGGTAGCGCTTGCGGGCGAAGTAAAAGCCGTAGTCGCCGCAGCGCCAGCCCACGTCCAGCGGGCAGTACAGCCCGAGTTCGCGGCAGCGCCGCACGGTGAGGCCGATCTTGTCGTGGCCGGCGGTGTCCACCGGGCCTTTGCGCTCGTCCACCACGCAGCACAGACGCTGCCCCGTCTCTTCGACCAGGCGGCGCGCAAACGCCGCGGTGTGGGCCGACATGGCCGTCGTTCGCAACAGGATCAAGGCACGCTCCGGGGGGTCTTGTGCGCTGTGGCCGCGCTGGGGCTGACGCGGCAGATGAGCGCCGCACGTTGGCGCTGCACGGGCATGCGGCGTGCCATACGTTGCAGTGCAGCATTTTTCAAACGGGGCCAGCCGCCCGTGTGCTGCCAAGCCCGCCAAGGCCGGTAATTCGTTCTGCCGCGGTTCGCAAAAATTACACCGGCACCGTTCCAGCAAGGCCCAGCATGACCTTCAGCCAGCTCTTGTCCATCCTCCATGCGCGGCGCAAGGCGGCGCTGCTGCTGGTGGCCGCCATCACGCTGGCGGTGGCCTGCATCAGCCTCTGGCTGCCCAAGCAGTACGTGGCCACGGCGGCGGTGCTCATCGACGCCCGCTCTGCCGACCCGGTGGCCGCCAACAACCCGGCAGGCAGCGGCAGCAGCAGCGCCTACATGGCAACCCAGATCGACCTCATCCAGAGCGAGCGCGTGGCCTTGCGCGCGCTGCACGCGTTGGCGCTCGACAAGGACTCCGCCTGGCGTGAGCGCTGGGCCAAGGCCACCGCGCAGCGCGGCAGCTACGAGCCCTGGCTGGCCGAGCAGTTGCTGAAGAAGCTGGACGTGCGGCCGTCACGCGAGTCCAGCGTGGTCAACATCGCCTGGCAGGACACCGACCCGGCCTTTGCCGCCGCGGTGGCCAACGCCTTCGTGCGGGCCTATGTCGATACCACGCTCGACCTGAAGGTGGAGCCGGCGCGCCAGTACAACGCCTTCTTCGACGAACGCTCGGCCAAGCTGCGCAGCGCGCTCGAAGCAGCGCAGGCGCGGCTGTCGCGCTACCAGCAGGACAAGGGCATCGTCGCCACCGACGAGCGGCTGGACGTGGAGAACGCGCGGCTGTCCGAGCTGTCGTCGCAGGTGGTGCTGCTGCAAGGGCTGGCGGCCGAGTCGTCCAGCCGCCAGACGCAGGGCGGCAGCAACTCGCAGGAGGTGGTGTCCAACGTGCTGATCGGCAACCTCACGGCCGACCTGTCGCGCCAGGAAGCGCGGCTGTTCGAGCTGAAGCAGCGGCTGGGCGAACGCCATCCGCAGGTGATCGAACTCACCGCCAACGTGCAGCAACTGCGCAGCCGGCTCGAAGGCGAGACGCGGCGCGTCTCGGCCAGCCTGGGCGTCAACAACAACGTGGACCGCTCCCGCCTGGCCGCCGCGCAAGCCGCGCTGGCCGCGCAGCGCAGCAAGGTGCTCAAGCTGCGCGGCGAGCGCGACGAAGCCTCCGTGCTGCAACGCGACGTGGACAGCGCGCAGCGCGCCTACGACGCCGCGCTGGCGCGTGTGACGCAGACCAGCCTGGAAAGCCAGAACACCTTCACCAACGTCAGCGTGATCAAGACCGCCAGTCCGCCGCCGGTGCCGGCATCGCCGCGCGTGCTGCTGAACACCGCGGTGGCGCTGGTGGTGGGCAGCCTGCTGGCCGTCGGCGCCGTGCTGGCCTGGGAGCTGGCCGACCGCCGGCTGCGCTTCGAGAGCGACATCACCGAAGCGCTGCAACAGCCGCTGCTGGTGCACCTGCCGCGCGGCGACCACCCCACGGCAGGCGACTCGCCGCGCCTGGTGCGGCGCAAGTCCTATCTGGTCAAGTCACTTCCGCAGGCGGGCACATGAAGTTCAGCTCCAGCGCACGCGCCAAGCCATCCCTTGTCGGTGCGACCGACGGCGCGGCCGACGTCCACGACGACATCGACGGCGGCCCCGGCGCCGACCGCAGCATCGGCGCCATCCTGCGCGGTGCCAGGCAACTGTCGCAGCAGCAGATCGAGCAGGTGCTGCACTACCAGCAGCAGCGCGGCCTGCCCTTCGGCGAGGCCGCGGTGGCGCTGCGGCTGGCCACGCGGGACGACGTGCTGTGGGCGCTGTCGCAGCAGTTCCAGTACCCCTATGCGCCGGCCCTGTCAGGCAACCCCGAGCTGGCGGTGGCGTGCAACCCCTTCGGCGACCAGGCCGAGGCGTTTCGCGAGCTGCGCAGCCAGCTGATGATGGGCGTGCTGGCGCCGGAGCACCCACGCCGCGCGGTGGCGGTGGTGAGCCCGGAGCGGGGCGACGGCAAGACCTTCGTCGCGGCCAACCTGGCGGTGGCCTTCAGCCAGCTCGGCGGCCACACGCTGCTCATCGACGCCGACATGCGCACGCCGCGCCAGCACCAGGTGTTCGGCATCGAGCAGGGCAGCGGCTTGTCCAACATCCTGTCCGGCCGCTCCGAAGACAACGTGATCCGCCCGGTGCGCGACCTGCCCAACCTCTTCGTTCTGCCGGTGGGCATCGTGCCGCCCAACCCGCTGGAGCTGGTGCAGCGCGCCGCCTTCCCGATGCTGGTGCACGAGTTGCTGACGCGCTTCGACTACGTGGTGGTCGATACCCCTGCCGCCAGCCACGGGCCGGACGCGCGCGTGGTGGCCGCCAAGTGCGGCGCCGCGGTGGCCATCGGGCGCCAGGGCAGGAGCCGGCTGCATGCAATGCACAAGCTGGTGGCCGCGCTGCACAACGGCCCGGCGGCGCTGGCCGGCGTGGTGATGAACGAGCGCTGAGGCGCGGCCTGGCCTGCGTCAGGCTGCCGGCCTGCCAGCCTGCCGGCCCGCCGGGCTGCCGGCTCAGACCGCGAGCGTGTCGCTGGTCTGCGGCACGGTTTGCGCCGCTGGCACCGTCGGCCCGGCGTGCCGCAGCCAGGCCCGCTCCACGCTGTCGCGCAGCGCCTGGCGAAAGACCTCCGGCGCAAAGGTCTCGGCATGCTGGCGGCAGGCGCGCGGCGTGAAGGCGCCGGGGCCGGCGGCCTCGAAGCGCTGCACCGCATCGACGATGGCCTGCACCGTCTGCGCGCCGAAGAACAGCCCCGTGCGGCGCGCCGCCTCGCCGCTGCCGCGCACCGCTTCCAGCGCGCCGCCGCGGCCGTAGGCGATGACCGGCGTGCCGCAGGCCTGCGCCTCCACCAGGGTGATGCCGAAGTCTTCCTCGGCCGCGAAGACGAAGGCCCGCGCGCGCTGCATGTGGTCGGCCAGCGCGGCGTGCGTCTGGTGGCCGAGCAGCAGGATGTTGGGGCCGGCCAGCGCGCGCACCCGGTCGAACTCCGGCCCGCCGCCGATGACGACCAGCGTCTTGTCGGGCATGCGGCCGAAGGCCTCCACGATCAGCGGCACTTTCTTGTACGGCACCATGCGCGAGGCAGTGAGGTAGAAGCCCTCCTTCTGGGTGCGCAGCGCGAAGCGGTGCACGTCCACCGGCGGGTGGATCACCTCGGCGTCGCGCCGCCACACCTTGTGGATGCGCCGCGCGATGAAGCGCGAGTTGGCGATGAAGGCGTCCACCCCGCCCGCGCTGCGCACGTCCCACAGCCGCAGGTAGTGCAAGCCCAGCCGCACCAGCCAGCTCTTGAGCCCGCGCGTCAGCCCGGCCTCTTGCAGATACTGGTGCTGAAGGTCCCAGGCATAGCGGATGGGCGAATGCACGTAGCAGACGTGCAACTGGTCGGGGCCCGTGATCACCCCCTTGGCGACAGCGTGGTTGGACGACAGCACCAGGTCGTAGGCAGAGACATCCATCTGCTCGACGGCCAGCGGCATCAACGGCAGATAGCCGCGGAAGCGGCGGCGCGCGAAGGGCAGGCGCTGGATGAAGCTGGTGGTGGCCGGCCGGCCTTTCAGGAAGGCGCGCTCGGCTGCATCGGCGAAGTCGCAGACCACGAAGAGGTCGGCCTGCGGATAGACCTCGAGCATCTGCTCCAGCACGCGCTCGCTGCCGGCGTAGGTGGCCAGCCATTCGTGGACGATGGCGATGCGGCGCGGCCCGGCGCCGGTGGCCGGGTCAGGCAAATCGCGCATCGAGCACCTCTTCGAACTGCCGCGCGGCGGCGTCCCAACTGAAGCCGGCGGCGCGGCGCAAGCCGGCCTGGCGCAGCTCCTCGCGCAACGCGGCCGAGCCGAGCAGCCGGCGCAGCGCCGCCGCCAGCGTGGCCGGGTCTTCTGCCTTGCAGTACAGCGCTGCGTCGCCGCAGACCTCGGGCAGCGCGGCGCGGTCGGACACCACCACCGGGCAGCCGCAGCACATGGCCTCCAGCGGCGGCAGCCCGAAGCCTTCGTACCACGACGGAAACGCGAAGCAGACGGCGTTCTCGTAGAGCGCGCGCAACGCGGCGTCGCTGACATAACCGGTGTTCAGCACGGCGTCGGGTTCGGGCCCGGCGCCACCTGCCGCGCGCGATGTTGCATCCGCATAGATGCGCGCATCGCCGCCGCCCACGGCCACCAGCAGCAGCCCAGGCATGTTCAAGGCTTGCACCGCGGCCGCGACGGCGGCGAAGTTCTTGTTCGGCGAGCGGCTGCCCACCGCCAGCACATAGGGCCGGCCGCGCAGCGACAGCCTGTCCAGCACCGCGCCGTCTGCCGGCGCGCGAAGGATGTGCTCGCCGCCTTCGCCGATGATCTCGATGCCACGCCTGCGCCTGCCGTGGTGGCGCGCCAGCGCATCGGCACTGAAGCGCGAGACGCTGGCCACCACATGGGCGCGGCGCATCAGCGCGCCGTGCATCAGCCGGTACCAACTGCGGAAGGCCAGGCTGTAGTTGCCTGCGTTGGCCACGGTGCCCAGGTCATGGATCACCACCAGTTGGCGCTGAAGCCACAGCGGCGCGGTGTTGCACAGGTTGACCAGCGGCAGCCCGGCGGCAGCGCGCGGCAACTCCATCTGCTCCCAGGCCTGGCCGCTGCGCCGGCCGACGCGGCGCAGCTCGTGGCGCCGGGCCAGCGTGGCGTCACGCAACTGCGTGTCATGCGGCACGGCCAGCGCCAGCCGGCCGCCGCGCGGCCGGCTGGCCAGCGCAGCGGTCAGCTCGATGGCGAAGCGGTCCACCCCGGTGGGTGGCCGCGTGAGGTAGCGGCCGTTGAAGAGAACGGGCAACACGGGCGCGGCCGTCAGGTGCCGCCGCGGCTGGCCGGGTTGCAGACGTACAGCGCCAGCCGGAAGGCGGTGCGGCGTGGCGCCAGCAGCAGCGTCAGCGCCCAGGCCGACAGCCCCAGCTTCTTCTTCGCGCTGAAGCCCTGTTGCAGCCAGATCGACTTCAGCAGCCGCTGCAACGGCGCACTGCTGCCGACCAGCGCGCTGAAATAGGGCCTGGCGAACACGGCCTGCGCGTAGCTCGTCTTCTGCACCGAGAAGTCGAGGAACTGCGGCGCGTAGGCCGCTGCACCGCGCTCTGCGAGCCAGTTGCGCAGGCGGGCGTAGCGCGTCGCGACCTTGGCCGCCTCGTCGTTGCCGATGGCGGCATTGCCGAACACAAGGGCTTCGCCGTCGCCGGCTGCCTTGTCACCGCCGTCCGGCGCCTGCGGCTTGCGGTGCAGCCGGTAGCGGGCCAGCACCTCGTCGCAGGCCGCCACGCTGCCGAAGGCAACGCTGCCGTAGATGAGAAAGAAGTCGGCCGCCACGCGGTCCAGTGGGTCCACCGGCAACGGGAACAGGCGTTGCAGCACGGCGCGCCGGTAGGCGTTGCCGGAACCCGGCGCCGACGGGTAGAGCACGCCGTGGCGCTGTAGCGGCCCGCGCACGTCGCCCTGGGCCAACGTGGCGGGCACGGCCCCGCCCAGCGGCTTGCCGTCGGCATCGACCAGGGCCATCCTGTAGTGCACCTTCACGACACCAGCGCCGAACAGTGCGGCGGCTTTCTCGGCGGCCTGCGGCAGCAGCGCGTCGTCTGCGTCGAGAAAGATCACCACGTCACCGGTGCAGCGCGCAAAGCCGGTGTTGCAGGCCGCAAGCTGGCCGGCGCTCGGCTGCAACAGCACCTGCACCCGCGGGTCGGCCTGCGACAGCAGCGCGCGCGAGCCGTCGGTGGAGCCGTCGTCCACCACGATCACTTCGCAGGTTAGCGTCTGTTGCAGCGCGGATGCGATGGCCTCGGGCAGGTAGCGCGCGTAGTCGTGGTTGCAGATCACCACCGACACGCGCGGGGAGCGCAATGCCGGCCATGCGGCTGGGGCGCTGCGAATATCGGCGGCCACCATCGGGGGTTGCTTTCGTCGCGCCTGGGCGCCATGTTGCAGTGCAGCACCACGGCAAACGGCGGGCCTGCGGCGGCGGATCACGGATCGCGGATCGCGCGCTCAGTGCGTTCGCGCGGGCCCTCGCGCGAAGACGCGCTGAAGTTCCCCCATCCGCACCAGCAGCAGCGCCAGCGCAGCGGCGCAGAGCAGCTCGGCGCCAGCGCGCGCCAGCGCGGCGCCGATGCCGGCCAGCGGCCCGGCCAGCAAGGCCAGCAGCAGCAGTTGCAGCGCGGCGCAGCCCAGCGTCACCCGCACGGCGGCATGCTCGCGGCGCAGCGGCGTCAGCACGTAGATGGACAACGCCTGCGCAAAGGCAGCGAAGGGGAACCCCAGCGCCAGCAACTGGAGCACGCGCACGCTGGGCTCGAAGCCGCTGCCCAGCACCAGCCGCACCGCCAGCGGCGCGGTCAGCGTGGTGGCGGCCATCGCGAACAGGCCGAAGCCGGTGAGCCAGAGCACGCCCTTGCGCATCAGCGCGTAGGCGGCCGCGTCGTCGTCGCCCTGCTTGATGCGGGCCGACACCGTCCCCAGCATCACCTGGTGCGCCGGCCCCAGCAGGCCCAGCACCGCCGTGGCCAGCCGCTCGGCCGAGCCGAAGTAGCCCACCGCCTGCGCGCTGACGAACAGGCTCAGCAGGTAGGACGACGCCACCAGCGTGATCGACGGCACCACGCCCAGCAGGAACAGCGATGTCGATTCACGCACCAGCGCCAGCGCACCGGCCAGCGGCAGCCGCCAGCGGCGCAACTGGCGCAGCGCGGCGGCGTAGGCCACCGCCAGCACCAGCGCATTGGCAGCCGCCAGCGCCAGCAGCACGTGCAGCGCGTCGGCCTGCGTGCGCACCAGCCACAGCGCCAGCGCCACGTTGAGCACGAAGACCGCCACCTCCAGCAGGATGGAGCGCACGAACTGCTGGGTGCCCTGGTAATACCAGCCCAGGTTGAACGCCGACAGCACGCCCACCACCGTGGCCGCCACGCCGAAGGCAGGCTCGGCGCGCAGCACCGGCGAAGCCCAGGTGGCGACCGCCGCAACCGGCAGCGCCACGGCCAGCATCCACAGCCTGCCGTGCAGTTGGCGCCCGACCTCGGCAGCCAGCGCGTCGCGCCCGGTCACGCCGGCCAGGTTGCGGTTGCCCACCGGCGAGAAGCCGAAGTTCACCAACATCCAGATCACGCCCATCAGCGACATCGCGGTCAGCACCTTGCCGTACTCCGCCGGGCCCAGCACACGGCCGAAGTGCGGGATCAGGATGATCAGCGAGAGGTAGCGGACGCAGTAGCCGGCATAGACGACGGCCAGCGCGGAGCGGGTGGAGCGCGGAGTGGGTGGATGCATCGGCGCAGGGGCGAAGGGCGGAAGCCGGATGCGGACGATAGCGCCGGTGCGCGCCCGGCCCACCGATTGCCAACGCGGCTGCGCAGCTTCAGGAAGGGACGATGCGGGATCAGCGGCCGTTTGGCGATTGGGGCGGTTGGGGCAGTGGGGGCGCAGGGGGACAGTCCGGCAGCGCAGCGGGCGGCCCGGCGGCGCCGTGGTGGTGTTCGCCGGCCGGCATCGCGCTCGGCTTTCTGCTGCCGATGTTCTGCCTGGTGTCGTTCGCGGTCGAGTTCGACATGCAGGGGCTCACAGCGCGCGGCATCCGCTTCCTCACCACGCCGTATCTGCTGCTGGGCGCCGGGTTGATCGGGGTGATGGCCTATGGCGGCTGGCTCGGCCGACGCATCCTCACCGGCAGCAAACATCCGGCCGCCACGCGCGACGTGGACCGCGCCGCGATGCTGGTCGCAGCGGTGGCGCTGGGCGCCTATCTCGTGTGGTTCCGCGCCTACCTGCTGGACCCGCCGTGGCTGTGGAGCATCCTCAGCGGTGCCGCATCGCCAGCGCGCGCCGACGAGCTGGTCACCGGCGTCACCTCGCTGGCCAATGGCGCGCCGGTGTTCTTCTCCATCTATGCCTGGCGCCTGGTGATGCGGCGCGACAGGGCGGTGCCGCGGGCGATGCATGCGCTGTGCCTCGTGCTGGCGCTGCTGACCGCCTTCCGCGTCTATGCCTGGTCGGAGCGGCTGGCGCTGATCGAGGCGGTGCTGCCGCTGGCGCTGATGGGCGCCGTGCGCGCCGGCCGCTCGCGCTGGCTGCCGCTGCGCGTGGCGGTGGCGCTCGGCCCCTTCATCGCGCTGCCCTTGCTGATGCTGTACTTCGGCCTGGCGGAATCGGTGCGGTCCTGGTCGTCGGACACCTACAACGGCAAGCTGGAATTCTGGGATTTCGTGATCGGCCGCATGGCGACCTACTACTACACGGCGCTGAACAACGGCGCCGGCTTCCTGGCCACGCAGGACTGGCCGAGCTTCCGCTTCGAATACAGCTTCAGCATGCTGCACACCGCGCCGCTGGCCGTGGGCCGCGTGTTCTCGGCCCTGGTGGGCTCGCACGGGCCGACCTTCGACGCTTTCTTGCAGCGCTATGCCGACATCGAGTTCAACAACCCGTCGGGCTTGTACACGGTGATCTACGACCTGGGCATTCCGCTGGGCATCGTCTATTTCGCGCTGGTCGGCGTGATCGCGGGGCTGCTGTGCAGGCGTCACGCCGCCGGTTCGCTGAGCGGCGCGCTGTTCTATCCGATGTTCTTCATCAGCTATCTGGAAGTGTTCCGCTACCCCTACCTGGGCTCGGGGCGCGCCTTCGCCTGGGCGCTGTGCGCGCTGGCGGTGCTGGCCCTCGTCTATCGCGGCCGCTACAGCGCGGACAGGACGCGCCCGCGGCCCGCGCAGACCGGCCGACAAATGGGAGGTGCGCGCCCGAACGCCGCCTGACACGCTCTTACACAACGAACGGCCCGACACCTCTTGTTGGCGCTGAAGGGAGAGCATTGCTGCAACTTTTGCAGCAGAGATCTCCCTCTTGAGTCGTTCCCCTCTTTCGCACCTGCCTGCCGCGTCGCCGTTCAAGATGACGATCCTCACGCTCGCTGTCGTGGTGGCCCTGGCCGGCTGTGGCGGAGGCGCAGACGACGCTCCCGCCGGGCAGGTGGCGACGAACCAGCCGCTGTCCGCCGCAGCTGCCGCAAGCCCCGAGACAGCGCCCGCCGACTGGACGCTGTGCGCCGCCGAAGAGGGCAGGTGCAGCTTCACCGGAGTGCGGGTGGTGCACTACGGCACGGCCTCGCAGATGGTGGCCAAAACGCTGACCGACGGCACGGCCTGCAGCAACGCCGTCTTCGGCGACCCCGCGCCCTACAACGCCAAGTCCTGCTGGCTGGAGCCGGCCACCAGCGCCCCGCCGCCCGCCACCTGGACGGCCTGCGCCGCAGAGAACGGCATCTGCAACTTCAGCGGCGGCGTGCTCCAGGTGCGCTACGGTGCCGTCAGCAGCTATGCCAGCAAGCCACTGGCAAGCCCGGTGGCCTGCAACAACGCCACCTTCGGCGACCCGCTGCCAGGCGTGGTGAAGGCTTGCGCCTACGTGGCGGTGGCAGCGGCGCCGGCCCCGCCGGCCCCTTCGACAGACCCGTGCGAAGCGCTGCCTGCGCTGCCCAGGCTGCCGGCAACCTACAACGTCGTCACCGCTTTTTGCAGCAACGGCCAGTGCGCGAAGCCCGACGACGACATCGACGACACCGATGCCATCGACGCGGCGCTGAACCAGTCGGCCGGCAAGTTCCTCGTCTTCCCGCCAGGCCGCTACTTGATCAAGCGCTCGCTGCGCATCAAGCAGCCCGGCGTGACGATGTGGTCGCAAGGCGCCACCATCCACGCCACGAACTGGGACGACCAGTCCATCGTCATCGAGGCCAACGACAGCGCGGTCTATGGCTTCAGGCTCACCGCCGTGACGGCGCAGCGCGGCTCGCGCGTGGAGCACACCCGCATCGCCATCTACGGGCCGGCCGGCGTGAACCCGGTGGTGAAGAACACGGTGATCCGCAACAACGAGATCGTCAACGCTGGCGAGCCAGGCAGCAACCTGGCCAACGCCGCCACCGGGGCAGGCATCTTCGTCAACGCGGCAGACGGCTTTTTGATCGCCGGCAACACGGTGGCCCGCTCGCTGGCAGACGGCATCCACATGACGGGCGGCGCGCGCAACGGCCGCGTGCTGGGCAACACCGTGCGCGAGACCGGCGACGACATGATCGCCGTGGTGTCGTATGCCTACCCCGACCCGTGGCAGAACACGGCCGCCACCATCCTGCCCAACTTCAACGCCAACCAGGCCACCTACCAGGACCGCAACATCCTGATCGCCAACAACCAGCTCTCGGGCCAGTACTGGGGCCGCGGCATCGCGGTGGTGGGCGGGCGCGACATCACCATCCGCGGCAACATGCTGAACAACATTCCCTATGCTGCAGCGGTGCTGCTGGCGCGCGAGACGCAGTCGGGCACCTACGGCCTGGACAACGTGCTGGTGGAGAAGAACACCATCCGCGACGTGCAGACGCTCAAGCCGCCGTACGACTTCAACGGCAAGTTCGCGGCCAACAGCCGCACCGGCCACGGCGCCATCGAGATCCACACCTCGATGTTCGCCGACGAGCTGCCGCTGACGCCGCTGCTGGCCGGGTTCACGGTGGCCAACCTGACGGTCAGGGACAACAGCATCAGCGCATCGGCCACCCCCGGCGTGCGCGTCGGCGTGGCCACCGGCAGCACCTGGATGATGGGCACGCGGCCGGTCACTGCCGCCGGCCCGCTGCGCAACATCACGCTCGACCGCAACAGCATGAGCGACATCCGCAGCAGCACGCCGATCCAGCTTCTCGGCGGCAGCGGCGTGGCCTCTTGCAGCGCCAACACGCTGGGCGGCAACGGCTTCACCACCAGCGCCTGCGCCGCCAGCGCCACCGCTGCACCAGCCACCGGTGCGGCGCTGAGCTGCACGGCGAACTGAGAGGCTGAGAGGCCAGCAGGCGCCCGGCCGCGCTCAGCCCGCGTGGTGCCGGTAGGTGCGCCGGATGCTCGGCAGCAACTGCCGCAGGACGCTGCCGATGCCGAGCTGGCTGCCGGTCTGCCGCGCATGCCAGTTCTCGACGAGCTGGCGCATGTTGCGCAGCGGGAAGACGCCGTCGAAGAAGGGCGCGCAGCCTTTCTCGACGAACAGCCCGTGCAGATAGCTGCCGGGCGGCGGCAGATGGTCTTTCCAGAAACCCAGCCGGTCCACGATGTTGTTCCACAGATGCAGCGTGCGTGCCTGTTCGCAGAGGCGGCTGCATTCGTCGCGGTGCTCGGGCAGGAAGACCTTCCAGAAGTCGTCGAAGTGGATCGGGAAGTACAGCGACGGTGGCGCGGCCTGCGCCAGCACCGCCTGCCGGCCAGCCAGCCGCGTGATCAGCCGCGGGCCGGTTTCGCCCCAGCGCATGGAGGTGTGCATCAGCGCCTCGGTGCGCTCGATGAGCTGCGGCAGCCAGGGCTCGGTGCTGGCCAGCCGCATCACCGCGTTGCAGATGCTGCCCGGCGTCTCCAGCGCCAGCAGGCTGGTGCCCGGGTCCTGCTGCCAGCCGCGCAGCAGCAGCACGTCGGTATCGACCCAGGTCAGGCCGGTGCGGGCGAACATGCGGTAGCGGAAGTAGTCCGAGAAGTGGCTGATGCTGGGCGCGCCGCCGACCCTGAAGGCATCGACATGGGCGATGTCGGCAATGCCGGCGGCGTCACCTGCCAGCACGCCGGGCGGCACGTTGGCCACCGGCTCGTGGCTGAACAGCGTGATCGAGTGGCCTGCCGCGACGAAGGAGTGCAGGCAGGACGCCTCGAAGGCCGACAGGCGCGGCCCTTTCCAGAACGTGCCGAACTGGCTGACGCCGGCCGCCGGCGCGGTGGTGGTGGTGGCGGCGATGCGCATCGCGCCCGGCGTGCCGGCGTCGGCGAAGCCTGCGCTGGAGAGGCTGGCGGCCGGCATCAGCGCTGCGCCTTCTCGCCGTAGGCGCCGAGCAGCGCCTCACGGAAACGGCTGCCGTCGAAGCGGGCGCGGGCCTCGTCGCGCGCCGCGGCGCCGATGCGCTGGCGCAGGTCGGGCGACTCCAGCAGGTCGGCCAGGCAGACCAGCGCCTCGTCCACATTGCGGCACAGCAGGCCGGTGTCGCCATGGCGGACGAGGTCGCGGTGGTAGGGCGTGTCCCAGGCCACGCAGGGCAGGCCGAGCGCCATCGCCTCGGCCAGCCGCACCGGAAAGCCCAGCAGGCCGAGCGGTGCGACGAAGACCCACGCGCCGGCCATCTGCTGGGCCCGCGCCGCGTCGTCGTTCAGCTCCTGCAACTGCACCTGCGCCGCCTTCAGCCGCTCGGCCGATTCGGCATCGACGGCGCCGATCCAGCCGAAGCACTGCCCCGCCGTCTGGTGCGCCAGCAGCACGGCGCATTGCGCGAAGAGCGCGGCGCCTGCCGGGTTGGCGCCACGGCTGGCGGTGAGCACCCGCGCCTGCGCGCCGGGGCTGTGCGGCGTGTCGAAGAAGGCGGCATGCACGGGGCTTTCGACCAGCCGCACGGATTGCCGGGTGATCTCGTGCAGCGACAAGGCGTCGAAGGCGCTGCTGGCGATGGCGCCGCCGCCCAGCCGGCTCCACAGCGGCTTCAGCGCCCAGGGCAGCGCGGCGCCCAGGCTGCGCAGCGGCGCAAGCAGCCGCGAGCCGTGCGGCGTGAAATAGGTCGGCAACGCCAGCCGCTCGACATGCGCAGCGCGCAGCCCCAGCACCGAACACAGCAGCCCGTGCAGATGCGCCACCATCGGCCGCCGCGCGCGTGCTGCCTCGCGGTAGGCGGCCAGCAGCGCCTGCATCTCGCGGTAGGGCGACGCCACCGGCGCCACCAGCACCAGCCGCACTGAATTGTGAAATTTGGTCAACTGGTGGCGCCAGCGCGGGTCGTCGATGAGCACCACGGTCTGCGCAAAACCCTGCTCGGCCAGCGCCAGCGTCGCCGGCCCCAGAAAGCTGAACACGGTGTCCGTGACGCGGCGCACCAGATGCAGCACGGCCACGTTGCCCGGCGCTGCAGCGTCGCGCGCCGCGCCGCGCGGCTGCGGTGCTGCGCGCTCGCGCAGCGCCAGCGGCGCTTCGTGCACGGTGTCGGCCCCATGCAGCCCGGACGCGGCCTTCATCGCCGGAGCTTGGGCGTCACTTCGCACCCTCGCGCAGCAGCACCACTTTCACCGTGCGCAGCAGGATCACGAAGTCCAGCCACAGCGAGCGCTGCTCGACGTAGCGGCGGTCGAGCAGCACGCGCTCCTGGTAGGTGGTGTTGTTGCGGCCACTGACCTGCCACAGCCCCGTCATGCCAGGGCGCACGCGGAAGTAGTGCCAGCGCGCCGCGCCATAGCGTTCGAGTTCGGCCACCGTCACCGGGCGCGGGCCGACAAGGCGCATCTCGCCGCCGATCACGTTGAAGAGCTGCGGCAGTTCGTCCAGGCTCGTGCGGCGCAGGAAGCGGCCGATCGGCGTGACGCGCGGGTCGTGCGTCAGTTTCTGGTCGCGCTGCCACTCGGCGCGCGCTTGCAGGTCATGCGCCAGCAAGTCGGCCAGCATGGCGTCTGCATCGGCGTACATCGTGCGGAACTTGAGGCAGCGGAACAAGCGCCCCGACTGGCTGACGCGGTAGTGCCCGAAGAGCAGCGGCATCCCGCTGCTGCGCCAGATCAGCAGCGCGATCACCAGCAGCACCGGCGCCAGCGCGAAGAACAACAGCGTGGCGGCCAACTGGTTCCAGAGAAGGTCCGTGCGGTCGAGCCAACCGGGATCGTTGCCCACCGCATCGCGGGACTGCAGGGCGCTGGCGAAAGGGTGCTGCATCTGCATGGCAATGGCTCATTTGGCGGCGCTGCGCACGCCCTGGAATTCGACCTCGGTGCGCCGGTTTTCGGCGCGCCCGGCGGCGCTGTCGTTGGGTGCCACCGGCTGGCGCGAGGCCAGGCCGCGGGTGCGGATCATCGAAGCGCCGATGCCCTGGCTGACGAGGTAGCTGCGCACTGCATCGGCACGCCGTTGCGAGAGGCGCTGGTTGACGCTGTCGCGCCCGCGGTCGTCGGTGTGGCCGGTGGCGGTGACGCTCTGCCAGCTCACGTCCTTCAGCTTGCCCACCTCGCCGAGCAGCGCGCCGGCATCGTCCGGCTTCAGCGCGGCGGTGGCGAAGTCGAAATGCGCGACCGCCTTGACGACGACTTTTTCGACGCCTGCATCGCTGGTCTGTGCGGCGGCCTGGCCGGCAAGCCATGCGGCGGCGATGGCGCAGAAGGCGGCACGCAGGCGGTGGCTCGGCACGGCAGGCCGTGCGGGCTTGAGGTCAGGAGACATGGCGGCGCTTTGCATGGGGCGGATCTCAAAAGGTGGAGCGACGGGGTTGCGGGCCGGCGGCACGCTGCGCGTTGCAGCGGGCCAACGCGGCCTGCGCAGCGGCGGAATGGGGCAGCCGACGTCGAGTCGGAATGCAGGCGCAACGCCTTGCCACAGGTCCGGCGCCGCTTCAAAGGCGCCAGCCACTGTCCGCACATCTGGTCGGCCATGTCGTGGATCGCCGCGTCGTCGTCCTGCTGTGACGCGGCGTCCGCCGCTGCGCTGACGATGAAGGACATCAGCGCGAGCGTCGGTGTGTCTGGGTTGGCAAACGCCGGGCCCAGCACAGCGCCGGAGCCGGCGGTGGACGGCCAGCGCAGCCACCTCCAGCACCGCAAGGCGGACCGGACTCGCACCGCTCGTTTGATCGGTAATTCCGGGTTTTCCCGCACGAGAAAAGGTTTCTGCAAATTTTGCAGCGGGCGCCGAATGCGGAGCCGCATCGCGGGCGTCACGGGCGTCCGCTGCGGTAGATGCGGCAGATGCAGCAGATGCGGCGGCCGGGGCAAGCCGCTGCGCCGGCGTCCCGCCGGCCCGCGGGCTGTGCGGCCGGCCAAGGCGTGCGGCCTGCGCGATGACCGCGGCAACCGCGTCGCTCAGCTCGTCGTCGTTCACTGCATCGGCCCTGCGTCGGGGTCGGCCCGCTCTGGGTGATCGGGTGGATCGAAGCGCCCGCGCTGTGCCTTGCTGTCGGCGAAGTGCACAGCCGTTCAGCGCTTCTTACGCTGCGGTGCAGCAATCGACAGTCCTGCGGTGCCGGCGTCAGCCCCCCGTTCGGGGGGTGGCGGGGCGCTTCCACCGCCCATGCGATGACGTGCCGGCGGCCGCTTCCTAGAGTCGCGCCGCAATCCGCCAAGGCTATCGAAGGACGCGAATGGACATCGAACTGACGCTGCTGGTGGGCGCCGGCAGCGGCCTGGTGTCCGGCGCGCTGGCAGGGCTGCTGGGCATCGGCGGCGGCCTGGTCGTGATGCCGCTGCTCTACGCCTGCCTGCCGCTGCTCGGGGTGGACGCGGCGGCGCTGCCGCGTGCTGCGGTGGCCACCGCGCTCGCCGCCATGCTGCCCACCTGCCTGAGCGCCACCTGGGCGCAACAGCGGCGCCGCGCCATCGACTGGCCCTGGGTGATGGCGGTGGCGCCTGCCACCTTGCTGGGCACCGCGCTCGGGGCGCTGGCGGCCACGCAACTGCACGGCCGGCTGCTGTCGCTGTTGTTCGTCGCCTATGCGCTCTGGTGCGGCCTGCGCATGCTGCTGCCGCTGCAGCGGTTCGCGTTGGCACTGCCTGCGGCGCCACCGGCGGCAGCCGCCAGGCCAGGCACGGTGACCAGCGGCGCACTGGCGCTGCTGGTGGGTGCGCTGGGCGCGGGCGCGGGACTGGGCGGCGGCCTGGTCATCGTGCCACACCTGCTGGCGCGTGGGTTCCAGATGAAGCATGCGGTGGCGAACAGCACGGTGCTCAACCTGCTGGTCAGCGGGGGCGGCGTGCTGGCGCTGCAACTGCTGGCCGCCGGCAGCGATGCCGGCCCCACGCAGTGGCTGCTGGCAGCCGGCATCGGCATCGGCGCGGCAGCCGGGGCGCCGGGCGGCGTGGCCTTGTCGCACCGGCTGCCGGTGGGCTGGCTGCGCTGCGGCTTCGGCGTCGTCACGCTGCTGGCGGGTGTCGCGATGCTGCTGCGGCTGTGATGCAGCAGCCGCACCGACCCCCCAGGTTCATCGCCGCCTGCGGCTGCCACTTCCTCTGTCGGTGGGAGGCGCGGGCCACAGCAGCCACCTAGAGTGCCGGCATGACAACGCTCGACATCCAGGCAGCACCCGCAGCCGAGCCCATCGTGTGGCCCGTCCAGGTCATCACCGCGGTGGCGGCGGTCACGTTCTCGGCGCTGGTGGTGCTGGCGGCACATGGCGTCAACAGCAGCAACGCAGGCATTCCGCCGGCCGACCCGCAACTGGCGCAATTCAGGCACTTCGCGCTGAACGGCCTGCTCGCCCCCCTGATGGACGACGCCGAGCCACCGCGCTGGACAAGCGCGGCGCTGCCGCTCATCTGCGGCAGCGGCACGCGCATCGCCGTCAACGGCAAGCCGCTGCGCGATGGCGAGCCGGTGCCCGCGCTGCCCTTCACGCTGCGCTGGGAGGCGGACGGCTGCAGCCCGTTCGGTGAATCCGGGCTGTCGCTCAGCGGGCCGGTGACGCTGCAGGTCTATCCGCAAGAGAACCATCTGGATGCGGTGGTGGATGCGCGCGCATTGCGCGTGCAGCGCAGCACCGGCGTGGCGCTGGGTGCAGGGCACTTCGGCGCCACGCTGGCGCTGGGGCCGGTGCTGCCGCCGCTGGTGCCGCTGGCGCCGCTGGTGCCGCCAGCAACGGCGCATTGACCGCGCTCAGTACGGCGGTGCCTTGCGCGCACGCTGCGCGCGCGCCGCTTCGGTCCACCAGGCCAGGTCGTCCGCGAAACGCGGAAATGCCTTCTGCAGCGCCTCGCCGCCTGTCCCGATGGGTGTCCCGCCTGCGTCCAGCGTCTGGCCGACCGGCCCGACGGCCAGCGTGCTGGAGATCACCACCATGCCCATCTCCGACAGGATGCCGTGCCACAGCGTGCCGGCACGCACGCCGGAGAAGCGGCCGGCCGAGTAGCTGGCCACGGCGGCGGGGCGCCAGAACCACTCTTCCAGGAAGTGATCGGTCAGGTTCTTCAGCCCCGGCTGCGGGCCCCAGTTGTATTCGCCGGTGACGAAGACGAAGGCGTCGGCAGCGCGGATCTTGTCGGCCAGCGCCTGCATCGCGGCCGGCGCCTGGCCCGGCGGGTACTCCTTGTACATGCGGTCGAGCATCGGCAGGCCGACAGCTTGCGCGTCGATCAGCTCGGCGGCGGCGCCGCGCGCCCGCAGGCCATCGACGGTGTAGTGCGCCAGGCGGATGCCCATCCGGTCGTGCCGGTAGGAGCCATAGAAAACGAGCACCTTGTCCATCGTCGCGCTCCTGTGCGGGGGCCGCAGGCCGACAGGCTACGCCATCGACGCCCCTGCCGCACGCCCCTGCCGCACGCGGGCAGCGCTGCATCGCTACAGTCGCGGGCTTGCCGCGCATCCCCTGCGCGCGCCCCGGGCCCGGAGACCGCCGCATGAGTGAAGCTCCCACGTACACACCGCCCAGCGTCTGGACCTGGAACCAGGCCAGCGGCGGCCGCTTCGCCAACATCAACCGCCCGATTGCAGGCGCCACGCACCAGCGCGACCTGCCGGTGGGCCGGCACCCGTTGCAGCTCTATTCGCTGGCCACGCCGAACGGCGTGAAGGTGACCGTGATGCTCGAAGAGCTGCTGGCGCTGGGCCACACCGGCGCCGAGTACGACGCCTGGCTGGTGCGCATCAACGAGGGCGAACAGTTCGGCAGCGGCTTCGTCGGCGCCAACCCCAACTCCAAGATTCCCGCGCTGGTGGACCGCAGCGGCCCGGCAGCGCAGCGGGTCTTCGAGTCGGGCGCCATCCTGCTGTACCTGGCCGAGAAGTTCGGCGCCTTCCTGCCCGCGGGCGGGCCGGAGCGCGCCGAGTGCCTGTCGTGGCTGTTCTGGCAGATGGGCAGCGCGCCCTTCCTGGGCGGCGGCTTCGGGCATTTCTACGCCTATGCGCCGAGCAAGATCGAATACGCCATCGACCGCTACGCGATGGAGGTCAAGCGCCAGCTCGACGTGCTGGACCGCCACCTCGCCGAGCGCCCCTACCTGGCGGGCGACGGCTACACCATCGCCGACATGGCCGCCTGGCCCTGGTACGGCGCGCTGGCCCAGGGCCAGCTCTATGGGGCCGGCGAGTTCCTCCAGGTGCAGGGCTACGCCCACGTGCAGCGCTGGGCGGGCGCCATCGCGCAGCGCCCCGCGGTGCAGCGCGGCCGCATGGTCAACCGCAACTGGGGCCCGCCGTCGAGCCAGCTCCCGGAACGCCACGCCGCGGCCGACTTCGACAGCCTGCCGCCGGCCGACCCGTCGCCCTGAAGGACAACCATGCTCGAAGCAAGCTGGTGGCTCTTAATCGCGGCCTCGCTGGTGGTCATCACCACGCCGGGGCAGGACATGATCCTGGTGCTGTCGCGCTCGATCGCACAGGGGCCGCTGGCAGGCGTCGTCACCGCTGCCGGCGTCGGCGTGGGGCTGGTGGGGCACACGGTGCTGGCCACGCTGGGGCTGGGCGCCATCCTGCGCACATCGGCCTGGGCCTTCGCGGCGCTGAAGCTGGTGGGTGCGGCCTACCTGGTGTGGCTGGGCTTCAAGCTGCTGCGCACATCGGACGCAGCGCTGCCCACCGGTGGCGGTGCGCAGCGCCCGCTGGCGCAGTTGTTCGCCGACGGCGCGCTGTCCAACATCGCCAACCCCAAGATCGCCATCTTCTACTTCGCCTTCCTGCCGCAGTTCGTACTGCCGCAGGCACAGCACCCGACGCTGACGATCTTCGTGCTGGGCCTGTTGTTCGCGCTGGTCACGGTGGCCGTCAAAGGCCCCGTGGGCTGGTTCGCCGGCCGGCTGTCGGGCTGGCTGCGGGCACGGCCGCGGGTGCTGCTGGGCCTGTACCGCGGCAGCGGGCTGGTGCTGCTGGGCCTGGGGCTGCGGCTGGCGCTGGAGCGGCGCGAGTAGGGCCTGGGCCTTTGCGGCATCAGGAAGCGGCCCCGGCGTCGTCGAAGGCGACTTCCAGGTCGCCCACCGGCGCGTCGAAACGCGCCTGCCAGCGCTGCCCGGCGGCCACCGGCCAGGCGTCTGTCCAGGTGCCGGTGGTGACCACGTCGCCGGCTTGCAGCGACGGCGCTCCCGCGCAGCGCTGAAGTGCAAGTACGAAGTGCAGCAGCGCGTGCAGCGGCCCATCCAGCACGTTGGCGCCCAGCCCGCTGTCGATCAGCCGGCCGTCGCAATGCAGGCCGATCCGCATCGCGGCCAGCCGTGCGTCCAGCGCCTGCGCGTCGGCGGCCAGCGCGCGCAGCGGCAAGGGCCTGCCCACCAGAAGCCGGCCGTGCAGCCCGCCGTCGGCCACGGTTTCGGCGGCGCTGAACTTCCAGCCCGGGCAGCGCGACTGCACCACCTCGAAGCCGGGCGCGAGCCAGTCGATGCAATCGAACAACTGCTGCAATGTCGGCAGGGGCGGCGGCGGCGCGGCGATGCCGAAGACGATCTCCGGTTCCAGCCGCGGCTCGCAAAGACCGTGCACCGCAATCCGCCCGCTGCCGTCATCGCTGCGCTGGAGCGTGCTGTCCCAGACACTGCCCCAGATGGGCGCGAACACCCGGTAGCGCTGCCAGATCGTGCGGTTGGTGAAGCCCACCTTGTAGCCCGCCGGCCGCTCGCCACGCGCCGCCCGCAGCGCACGCACCTGCAAGGCCAGCGCATAGGCGCCGTCCAGGTCGGCGGGCAGCGCCGCGCGCAGGGTGTCGGGCCACGGCAGCGCTGTGTCGGCGTGGTGCAGCAGGGACAGCGGAAGGTCCATGGGTACAGTCAGGAGTTCGTCAACGGCTGCATTCTTGCAGCCGCGTGCCGAGCGCCCGCCGACAGCCCTTCGGGCGTGGACTCCCACCCTTCAGAAGGAACGACCATGGACGCCAAGAACACCCTCTGCCTCTGGTACGACGGCGCCGCCCACGAGGCCGCAAGCTTCTACGCCGAGACCTTTCCCGACAGCGCCGTGGGCGCCGTGTTCCGCGCGCCGAGCGACTACCCGGACGGCAGGCAGGGCGAGGTGCTGACCGTGGAGTTCACCGTGGTCGGCATTCCCTGCGTCGGGCTGAACGGCGGGCCGCACTTCAAGCACAGCCAGGCCTTCTCGTTCCAGATCGCGACCGACGACCAGGCCGAGACCGACCGGCTGTGGAACGCCGTGATCGGCAACGGCGGCGAGGCCAGCCAGTGCGGCTGGTGCAAGGACCGCTGGGGCCTGTCATGGCAGATCACCCCGCGCGCGCTGAGGGCAGCGCTGGCCGACCCCGACCCCGCGGCCGCGAAGCGCGCCTTCGAGGCGATGATGACGATGGGCAAGATCGATATCGCTGCGATCGAGGCGGCACGGCGGGGGTGACGCCGGTCTGGCGGGTGGCCGCGGGTCCGGCGATCAGCCGCCGGTGATCGCGGGCAATCGCCGGTGATGTTCGTTGCACGCGCCGCTATGTGGGTCAGCGAACAGACGGTTCATCCCGAAGTCCCTACAGTCCCTGCGCGGCGAACGGTGCCGATTGCGGGCGCTGGTTGTCGGCGCGCGAACCAGGGGGCTGAACAATGGGCATGTTGCGGATGTTCCGGGGCCATGGGCCGGCGCGGGCTTGTGCGATGTTGGCGGCGTTGTTCTGCGTGCTGCCGGCGGGCGCCGCGGCCGTGCTGGGCAGCGCAGCGCAATTCGCGGTGTTGGGTGCCTCGACGGTGACCAATACCGGCGCCACCACCGTGCTCGGCGATCTGGGTGTCTATCCCGGCAATGCCATCACCGGCCTTGGCACGGTTTCATTGACCGGCAGCGTGCACAACAACGATGCAGTTGCCCAACAGGCGCAGGCCGACGCACTCACCGCGTTCGGCGCGCTTGCAGCGCTGACGCCCACCGCAACCTTGACCGGGCAGGATCTGGGCGGGCTGACGCTGTTTGCGGGCACTTATTTCTTTGCCTCGGCAGCGCAGTTGACAGGCACGTTGACGCTCGACGCGCAAAACGACCCCGACGCCTTGTTCGTGTTTCAGATCGGCAGTGCGCTGACGACGGCCAGCAACGCGGTCGTGAACATGCTGAACGGCAGCGCCAAGGGCGTGTTCTGGCAAGTCGGCAGTTCAGCGACGCTGGGCGCCAGCACCTTGTTTGCAGGCAGCGTCATCGCGGACCAGAGCGTCAGCCTGACCACGGCAGCGTCGATTCTGTGCGGGCGGGCGATTGCATTGAACGCCGCAGTGACGCTCGACACCAACACGCTGTCCACCGAGTGCCCCGACCGCGCCGCCAACCAGGTGCCCGAGCCCACGACGCTGGCGCTCGTCACCCTGGCGCTGGGCCTGCTGCCTTGCGTGCGTCGCGGCCGAGCGGCTGGCATCGCATCCCGTATCGGGCGGGCCAATAGCAAAGCCATCTTGTAAGGGACCCTCATGGACCCTCACGGAGCCGCACGCGTGACGGCCCGCTGAAGCCGCTGCGCCCGCGACAGGGTCCACGCGGTGTTCGGGTAGCCGCCGAGAAGGCTGTCGAACAAGGCCAGGCAGTCGGCGACCAACCTGGCCTCCAGCCGTCGGACAGGCGTCTGCAGCGCCGCAGTCGCCTCGGCGCCGGCCACGCCCTTGCTGCGCAGGTTGACCCAATGCGCGAGCAACAGCCAGGCCGCATCGGCGCTGGCGCCCAGTGCCTGTGCCTGCTCCAGTGCCTGTTCAGCCTCCGGGTGCAGCGCGTGCTGCCGGCAGTGCGCCGACAACCCGGCGAGCTGCCCGCCCTTCGACAGGTGCTGGACGACCGCCATCGCCATGCGCTCCAGCGTCTGGGGCTGCGGTGTTGCGACCACCATGCGCACGCCGGCAGTCCGCCGCGGGCGCGGCTGGCGGCTGGCTGCCGCCGCGGCGTCGAAGCAGGCCGCTGCATGCTCATGGAGAACCGCGGCGCCCTGCTGCACGACCATTCCGGAGCCTCCCCAGCCCGCTGCCAGCATCGACGCCACGCGGTGCAGTTCTGCCACTTCGGTGGTCTTGTCGGCGGCCGCGCGCTCGTGCAGCAGGATGCAGTTGGACTGATCACCCATCAACTGGTAGGCGACCGCCAGCGCCAGCGCCGCCGGCCCGTCGGCCGCAGCCAGGCGCCGGGATGCGGCAACGCGCGACAAGGCGTCACCCGATGCCGGGGCGTCTGCGCTGCCACGGGCGATCTCGACCTCGGCACCGGCCTCGTCGGTGGCCAGCAAGCGCACCGCGGTGACCTTGGCGCCGGCCTGCATGCCCGCGAAAGCCAGCACCGTGTCCGCGCCGAACACACCCAGCGGCAGTGCGGTCTGCCACGCCGGCGCAGCGCCCCCCGCGCCCCCCGAACCCCAGACGACCCTGGGCTTGCGCCAGGGGCTCTGGCAGATGCGCGACAGCATGCGGCGGGCGGCGCCTTCCAGCGCCTCGCCTGGCGTGGCGAACTCGCAGGCGCCCCCGGTGGCCTCGGCCAGCGAGCGCAGCACGCCTTCGGCGGGCGACGTCCCCACGCCGATGGCGAAGACGCGGTGCCCACCGGCGCGGGCGGCGTCGATCATGGCCTGCGCCTGCCAGATGTCGCCGTCGGTGATCAGCAGCACGTCGGCGGCGCCGGCATCCCGGGGTGCGGGCAGCGCGAAGACCGCCTCCAGCGCGTCTTCCATCTCCGTTCCGCCCAGGTCTGCGGCCATCGCATCGACAGCGCTGCCTAGGCGCGCCAGCGCCTCGCCGGTGCAGGGGCGCAGGGCCGCGACGTGATCGACGGTCGAACCGAAGCGGCTCAAGCTCACGTGGTCTGTCTTGCGCAGGCCCGCCAGCACGCCCTTGAGCGCCGCACGGGCCGACGCGATGCTGTCGCCGGCCATCGAGCCGGAGCAGTCCACCAGCAGCTTGAGGGCGACGCGCGCGCGCACCGCCGCGGCCGGCGGCTGGAAGGCGGCCATCACGACCACGGGCGCAGCACCCACCACGGCGTCGCGGCCCTGGACCACGAGCGAGGGCATGGGTTCGCACGGCTGCACCAACAGGACGACGTCGCGGTCGAGGCGGGCGCCGGCAGACAGGCGAAGGCGCCGGCAACCATCGACCGTGTCATGCACGACGCGGTGGGTGGGGCACTCGACGCTGGCCGCGGACAGCGCGCCGCACAGGCTCACGCTCAGGTCGAGCGGGTAATCTGCGAGCAGCGACGCCTCGGGAACCTGTTGCGGCTGCAGCCCCGCGGCGAGCGGGTTGCCGAAGCGGGGGGCGATGGTGGTGGGGATGGCAAGGCGGATGCGGCCGTGCTCGAAGGCAAGCAGTTGCGCGTAGCGCACCTCCAGCACCAGCGCGTCGCCCGGCTTCAGATTGCCGATGTTGGCCGTGTGCAGCCCGCCGTCCAGCGCTTCCAGCATCACGGGCGCATCACCGTCGGCCAGCCCCTGTTCGTAGCGCGCCTCGGCCTGCCGTTTTGCAACGACGCGGCCCACCTGCCGGGCGCCGTTCAGTTCGGAAGCAAAGCGCATCAGCACCGCCTGGTGCGGCAGCGGAAATGTATAGACAAGCTCCAGCGTCTGCCTGCTGTCGTTGCGGTAGGTCTGGCGCAAGCGCAGATCGAAGAGCACGCCGTCGAGCCGGCCCACGGCGCTGACGCCGACGAGAACAGGCGACGGGGCGCCGACCTGGCAACATACCAGTCCGAAAGTCTTCAGTTCATCGTTCATCTCGGTTCTCCCTGTCTGCTTCGGCTGCGTTGTTCGGGCACCTGACGGCGTGCCGTCAGGTGGTGGAGCCTGTTTCAGCGCGCACTTGCTGGTACGCGGCCACGGTGGCGCGGACGAGTGACCGCACCTGCTCTGGCGACAGACCGGCGCGGCCCGGCTCGACGTGGATTTCCAGGCCGTCGGCCAGAGTCACACGGCTCCAGACCTCCACCGTCCCGGCGCGCACCGCCCTTGGCGGCGGGTTCTCCGGCGCACCGCTGGCCAGTTCACGCACGCGGTCCAGGCTCAGGCCGGCGTCCGTCCAGCGGCGGATCAGCAAGAGCTGCTCGACGTGGCGGGCCCCGTAGTAGGCGCCGCGCTTGGCGCCTTCAGGCCGGCTGACGAGGCCTTGCTGGATGTAGTAGCGCACGGTGCGCGCCGTCAGCCCCGTCAGCGTGGCGAGCTGCTCGATGGACAGCTTGCCGGCGGCGCCTTCGGGGGCGTCGTCAAGTTGCTGTGCGCTGGTCTCTGGCATGCAGCATTAAAGAACACTTGTTAGCGACAGTCAAGTGTCATTTATTGGTCCACCGCGGGCGTCTCAGAGCTGGCTGGCGATCAACCGGCTCCAGCGCTCGGCCATCTTTTCAGTCCACGGCCGGCTGAGCCACTGTGCATGGCTGATGACCCTGGACTTGGCCAGGTCGGCCTCGAAGACCTGGGTCTGCTGAAGTGCGAAAGCGGCGTCGAGGATGTTCAACGTGGCCTCGTCGTTCAGGCGGAACGAGCGGTTGTCGAAGTTGGTCGAGCCGACCGAGGTCAAGAGCCCGTCCACGATCATCACCTTGCAGTGGTACATCGTCGGCGCGTACTCGGCGATGGTGGCACCGGCCTGCAGCAGCGGCCCCCAGCCCGCGCGCGACGCGCTCCTGACGGCGTCGCTGTCGATGTGCTCGCCGGGCACGACGATCCGCACCCGCACGCCACGCCGCAGCGCCTGCACCAGCGCAGCATGCGTGAGGTCGTCGGGCACGAAGTAGGCCGCCGACAGGTCGATCGAGCGCTCTGCGGCGGTGATGGCGAACAGGTACATGAGCTGCATGCTCTCGCTGCCGCCGGTGGGCGAGCTGCTGAACATCTGCGCTGCCATGCTGCCGCTGGCGCCGAGCTGCGGAAAGTACGCCGGCCCGTGCAGCACCTCACCCGTCGCCTTGATCCAGTTGTCGAGGAACACCGACTGCATCTGCGCCACCGCAGGCCCGGCGATCTGCACATGCGTGTCGCGCCAGTGCGCGGGGTCTTGCGCGTTGCCTGTCCACTCCGGCGCGATGCCGACGCCGCCGGTGAAGCCGACGCGGCCATCGACGACCAGCAGCTTGCGGTGCGTCCGGTTGTTCAAACGTGCGAGGCGCGACCAGTGCGGCGGATGGAAGCGCTGGACCTGCACGCCGGCGGCCTTCATCTCGTCCAGCAGCGCCGTGTCCATCTTCGCGCTGCCCACCCAGTCGAGCAGCACATGCGTCTTCACCCCCCGGCGGGCGGCAGCCGACAGCGCCGTGGCGAACTGCCGCCCGATGTCGCCAGACCAGTAGATGTAGGTTTCGAAGGTGATCGTGGCCCGCGCCTGGCCGATGGCGTCGAGCATCGGCGGGAAGATCTGGTCGCCATTCAGCAGCACCTTGACGGCGTTGCCGTCCAGGAAAGGCGGACCCAACAGCACACCGAGTTCACGCGCGAACTGCGGGTCGTCCAGCCGGTGCGTCCGCTCGATGCGGCGCTCGATCTGCTTTTCGCCGGCTTTGAAGTTCACCACAACCAGGATGCAGACTGTGGCCAGCGCAGCGCCGATGGCCAGCCAACGGGCCTTGTCGATGAGTTTGAGAGCCACGGTGCTTGCCTCGCAAAGGGGAGTTGCGGGGACTGTAGATGGGTTGCTGAAGGGGCGGAGCGACAGGCCCGGTTGGCGGCATGTCTGGGCGGCGGGTCACGCCGGACGCTTGCAGTGCTCCGGTTCACAAGGCCGGGTCATCCAGGCGAAGGTGCTGCGCCCCGAAGACGACATGCAGAAGATGGACACCTGCTGAACGGCCCTGACTATGGCCCCGGCGATATCAGCTTGGGCACAACTTCAGGCCTTGCGCCTCTGCTTCCTGGGCTGTCGTGCGGCTGTCCAGTCTTCGACGTGCAAGCCCGGCGTGCGGGCCAGCGCCTTGTCGTTACTGACCAGCACTTCGACGTGGCGCAGGAATTTCTGAACGGCGGCTACGCGCCCCGAAGCACGCTGAACTCACGAAACAGCCGTGCGGGTAGCGGCGTCTGCAGCCGCCACACGATGCTCATCGGCCTGTCACCCTCGGCAGATTCCGCCGTCACCCGCCCACACGCGCGGTACGCGTCCCCTTTGCGCGGCCGCACGAACAGCTGGAACTGCCAGCCATTGCTTGCGCTCTCCACATAGCGCCGGCCACCCGGCGTGTCGGGGCCGGCGCTGTTCTGCGTCTGCCAGTGAAAGCGCTCCGCGCTGATCGCATAGTCGTGATACGCGATGCGGTCGTGGTAGCCCTCGCTCTTGTCGAGCGTGACGAACAACAACTCGGTCTTCCGGCCAGCCAGTGGCAACACCCCTGCCTGGAACGGCGCACGGCGCGCAGCAGTGAGCCATCCAACCGCTGTCAGCACCTCGCGCGCGCCGTACGCGGTGTGCAGGCACAGCGGCGTGTCTTCCAGCCCCGGCACCGTCTTGGCCGGCAGGGTGCTGCGAGCCTGCAGCAGGCCCGACAACTCGACCAGTTCGGAAGCGATCGTCGGGTGACGCTGCAGCCGTTCGGCAAAGGCCTTGTGGCCGGCCGCCTGTTCATGCCGGCCATCGATCTGATAGGCCAGCATTTGCAGGCACAAGGCATCTTGCGCTTCGAGCCCTTGCACATGACCCTGTTGCCCGCCAGCGGCAGCCATCACGCCCAGCCGGCGTGGGTCGTCGACGTGCAGAAGGTTACCGAAGCGGCGGCTGAAATAGTCCTCCTCCAGGCCGGGTTCCGCGACGATCAGGCCGGCATCTCGTTGCAGCGCCGTCCAGCCGCTGCGGCCCTGGCCGGTGGCGCCGCGATAGACGTCGTCCAGTTCCAGCGCCTGGTCGTGCAGGAAGTCCGCCAAGCGCACAGCTGATCGGCCCTTCAGCGCTGCATAGGTCTGCAGTTCCGTCTTCAGGCGGCGCCAGTTCTGCGTCGTCAACGCACGCAGACCTTGCAGCACCTGCTCCCGCGTCTGCCGCTGAAGGTGGATGTGGCAGCCCGGGGGCAGGCTGCCGAACCCGTTCTCGACGCTGTCCACCAGTTCGCGGCGCGACAGGCGCGTGAGGCTCGACAACAGGCGGTCGAAGCGGAAGTCGGCACGGTGCTGGCCGACGAAGTCCAGCACCAGGCAACTTTCCTTGCCCGGCGCCAGGCGCAGGCCGCGGCCGATCTGCTGCTGGAACAGCACAGGGCTCTGCGTTGGTCGCAGCAGCAACAGCGTGTCAACCATCGGCAAGTCAACGCCCTCGTTGTACAGGTCCACGGTGACCAGTGCGCACAGCTCGCCGCTCATCAGCCGCTGAGGCGCGCGACGCCGCTCGTCGCCGGCCGTCGTGCCCACCACGCAGGCTGCCGGCAGCCCGGCCCGATTGAGCCAATCGGTCATGAACTCGGCGTGCGCCACTGACACGCAGAACACGATGGCGCGTGACCGCGACGCATCGCACGCCAGCCGGCGCCATTCGTTGACGACCAGGCGGGCGCGGATGTCGTTGGCGGTGACGAGCTTGTCCAGGGCCTCCCGCTCGCCCGGCTTGTCCCAGGGCACGTCGGAGAAGTCCGTGGCGTCATCGCAGGCGTAGTACTCGAAGGGCGCCAGCAGTTGCAGGTCGAGCGCATGCCACAGCCGAAGTTCGACGGCTGGGCTGCCATCGGGGCGTGCGTCGAAGTACGGCGTGATGGGCTGACCGTCACTGCGTTCGGGCGTTGCCGTCAGGCCGAGCAAGACGCTAGGACGGACGGCCTTGACGAAGGCATCGAAGCGATCAGCCGCCAGTCGGTGACACTCATCTACCACCACAGTGTGCCAATGGTCGGCGCCGACTGTGACGACCAGTTCGCGGCTGGTCACGCTGTCGATGGTGGCGAACAAGTGGTCCCAGCGTTCGGGCTGGTGGCTGCCCGTCAGCAAGTCGCCATATTCGGGGTCGCGCAGCACCTCGCGGTAGGTGCGCAGCGCCTGGCGGAGGATCTCTTCGCGGTGGGCCACGAACAGCAGGCGCGGGCGGCCGCCTTCGATGCGGCACGTGTTGCGATAGTCGAACGCCGCCACCACCGTCTTGCCGGTGCCGGTGGCCGCCACCAGCAGGTTGCGACGGCGGCCGTGGGCCCGCTCGGTGACCAACTGCTCCAGCATGTCTTGCTGGTAGGTTTTGGGCTGGAGGTCGAAGAAGCTGATCGTGCTGGGCGGCTCGCCGCCGCCGAATGACTCGCGGCCGAGCGCGGCGGCCAGCGCCTGCCGATGGTCGCCGTTGTCCGGGTCGTAGCGCTGGAATTCGCTGTCGGCCCACAGAGTCTCGAAGTGCGCGACGGCGCGCGCGAACAGCGCCTCCTGCGCGCGCTGGGTCAACTTGACGGTCCACTCCAACCCACCCGTCAGCGTGGCGCCAGACAAATTGGCGCTGCCGACATAGGCCGACCCGAAACCGGTCTTGCGCTGGAACAACCACGCCTTGGCGTGCAGGCGCGTGCGCCGGCCATCGAGCGACACACGAACCTCGCAGCCCGGCAAGCGCGCCAAATCGTCCAGCGCGCGGGCCTCGGTCGCGCCGGTGTAGGTGGTGGTGAGGATCCGCAGACGCGTCACGGGCCGGCCGCTGCCCGGCTGCTTGGCGCCGACGGCGGTGATCTGCTGCAGCACGTCTTGCAGCTTGCGCACGCCCGACACCGTGATGAAGCTCACCAGGATGTCCACCTGATCGCTCGACGCCAGCTCGCGGCGGATCTCCTGCAGCAGCGACGGCGAGCCCTTGCCCGCGGTGAAGAGCCAGGGCACCGCCAATCCGATCTCAGGCGCTGTTCCAAACGGCTGATCGCGTTGAACGGCCCGGAGGACGCTCAACGGCGAGGCGACAAGATCGACGACATCGGCGGGCGCGGCTGAGTTGCCTGCGGAGGGTGCGACGAGCAGGCGCTGCCGGATGGTCAACAGCAATTCGTTGACGAGCTCGAGCTGGCGTCGAAGCCTTTCGGCATCGTCGCCGCGCATGTCGTCCAGAATGGCGCAGAGCTGCTGTGTGATGAGTCCAGCCAGAACCTCGGCCGCACCGGACTTGAGCGCGCGAACGTCAACACTGCCGGGTGCCAGTTCGGCCAGCGAGCGTGCGAGGCCTTCCGTCAGCAGGCGGTCGTAAAGCCCGTCGGGCAGGGCCGTCACGGAAGCGCAGTCATTGAATCGGGCGCGTACCGCGGCATGCTGGGTAGTCGGTGCAGCCCCAGAAGGCTTGTCCTGCATTGCCACCGCGTTTGGCGATGCGCTTCGTCATGGGCTTCGCGCATGTGGGGCACTTCGGCGTTTCGGATTGCGCTGTTGCCGCCTGACGCCCGGCTGCCTCCGGTCGCGCCGGCACAGCGGTTTGGGCAGCCGCCTTGGCTTGCCGAATCAGCCCGTGCAGCTTTGGGCCATCGACGAGCTTGATGTTGCGGCCGTCGGCGAACTGAATTGCTTCTTCGGTGAAGCGGCCCGACATGACGACGAAGCCGCCAGTGGCACCGCGTGCGGCCATCACACCGTACAGCTCGCGCACCACATCCGCGCCCACCTTGTAGGCGCGCCATTGCTTGCACTGCACGAGGAACTTCTCGTTGCCGTTCTTGCCGGATCGACTCAAGACGAGATCGATGCCACCGTCGGGACCACCGCCACCGGTTTCCACAACCTGGTAGCCCTGCAGCCGGAAGCCCTCGCCCACGAGCATTTCGAACTCGCGCCAGCTCATGCCGTCAAGCGCGCTGGTGGACTGACTTTGTGCAACGTCGATGATGAGCTTCGTGCGCTGGCTGCGCCGCCAAGCCGACATGCCGGCACCAGCCAGGCAGATGACAGGCAGCACGTACTGCCCAGCGGTTGCCAGACCCTTCCAGATGGCCTGGGTCGGCAAGCTGCCAGATGAGGGCGTCAGCGGCTGAAGTGCCACGCCACGCAGCAGCAGGTAACTCAGCAACGCCAGCAAGACGCCACCCCACCACGGCAGCATCGCGACCAGGTCGATCAGGTCTTCGGCGAAGCTCGTCTTTCTGCGTCTTGGCACTTTCTTCCTTTCTCACTTTCGCCGTTTGTACCAGGCGACGGAGAGGTGGTGAGAGGCCCGTGCGGCGAGTTTCGGAAGGCCATGAGGGTCTCCTGACGCCAACACGCGCGTCAGCCAAATGCCGGCGCACAGGACGCGGTCAAACTTGAACCGGATCCGACCAGATGTGAACAAGGTTCGGCCCGCTTGCGCACACTTGGATTCGGGTGCGCAGAGTTCGGCTCAACTGAGCAATGGCTGCGCATGGTTGCACGAAGCTGGGCAAGATCGACCTTGGCCGCACTGGACTGCAAACAGTTGGGCGAAGCCGCATCAAGCCGATGCGCGTCTGAACATTGGGTTCACCCGGCCCGCGCCCGTCATCGCGCGCGACCTGCGCTTGACCGGCAGAGGCGGCCGTTCGTCGGTATCCCGCGCCTCGCTCCCGGTCTGGGTCGCGCCCGGCCGCCACGGGCGCCGCTGGGAGTCGGACTGTCCGAGAGGGCCCTCGCCGGGGAGTCGCCCTTGCCCCGCGAGGGCCTCCACCCCGGATCTCAGGAGCACCACCATGCAAGAACAAGCCCCCGATCGCCATCCGCTGAGCGCCCTGGAATACGACTGGATCACGCTGATCCAGAACAAGGCCCGGGCCCTGATGGCCTACGACCAGTACATCGAGGACGCCGAGCGGGCCAACTCACCCGAGTGCGCGGCCTTCTTCCGCCGCGTGCATGACAGCGACAAGGCGCAGCTGGCTGAAGCCAAGGAGCATCTGGTGAAGGTGCTGCAAGGCCGCATGGGCGGCGGCACGCCAGGTTAGCCACCGCGCCCCACCACCCGGGCGATCGCGATGCTGCTCAAGGGCTCCTGCCACTGCCAGACCGTGCGCTTCAGCGTGGAGTCGCACGAGCCCGTGCCCTTCATGCGCTGCTACTGCTCCATCTGCCGCAAGACGGCGGGCACGGGCGGCTATGCGATCAACCTGGGTGCGGACCACGCGACGCTGAAGGTCGAGGGCATGGGACACGTGTCGGTCTATCGCGCCAGGATGGAAGACGGGCACGAGAGCAGCGGCCAGCGCCACTTCTGCAAGCTGTGCGGCACCGCGCTGTGGCTCTGGGATCCGAGCTGGCCTGAGCTCGTGCACCCGCATGCCGGTGCGATCGACACGCCGTTGCCCGTGCCGCCGTCGGTGACGCACATGATGCTCGGCTCGAAACCCGATTGGGTCGAGGCGCAGGTGAAGACGGGCGATGCGTCGTTCGACGAGTACCCGCAGGAGTCACTGGCCGATTGGCATCGGCGGAACGGCGTCAGCAGCTAGCGGACCGTCCGGGGGTCGGACTGTCCGAGGGTCCAACCGTCAGACCCTGGCCGGGCCCGACGCTTCCAGGGCCCGGGCCGCGGCAAGCAAACCCCCCAGCACCTTGTCCGGCTGACCCATGAGGAACAGGTGCGATGGAAGCTGATCCGCGAAAACGGGTATCTGTGGAAGGGCTCCTATGCCGGCCGGCGGAAGGAATGGACATGGACGGTCGATGAAGACTCGTTCATCTATCCGCGCCTGCGCGAACACTGGGCGGCTTTCTGTCTCGCCGCCGACACCGGCGAAGGCAAGGACCAGTTGCCTACGTGGGTGCAGACGGAACCGATAGCGCCGCCGCCGGCCCGGTCGCCCTATGGCGGATCGCCGCCGCCAGCCCGCACGTCCCCGCCGCCGCCGACGCCAGCGAAAACCGGCTTCGGCGATATGGACGATGACATTCCGTTCTGACCTGGGGCGAACATGGCAAAGACCTTCACCAAGCTCACCCGGCCCGACATGCGGAAGCTCGCGCCCGGCGGCAAGATCAACGAACACGGGATCACGTTCGAGAAGTCGGCCACCGGTGAGGGGGTGTTCACCGTCAACATCATGGCGGACGGCCAGCGCATCCACCGCGTCGTCGGCCGCGAGTCGGACGGCACCACCCGCACGCAGGCCGAAGCCTTCATTGAGAAGGTGCGCAGCGACGCGAAGAATGATCGGCTTGCACTGCCGAAGGGTCGCAAGGTCGCTCTCGCCATGCGCGAAGCCGCCGCGAAGTACCTTGATCGCCTGAAGGTCGAAGGCGGCAAAGACCTGAAGAGGAAGCGCCAGCGGCTTGACCTGCACCTTGCGCCGTTCTTCGGGGACTACCCGTTGAACAAGATCAGCGGCTTCGATATTGAGCGGTACAAGCACCAGCGCCAGAAGGAACCCGTGTCCGTGCGGCCGCGTGGCAAGACCATCGTCCGCGCCGCCGGCAAGATCACCAGCGCGAAGCCCAGCACGATCAACCGCGAACTGGCCGTGTTGTCGCACCTGTTCAACAAGGCGGTCGAGTGGGGATGGATGGATCGCCGGCCCGCAAAGATCAACCGCTTCAGCGAAGGGTACGGCCGGATCACTTACCTGACGGTCGATCAGGTGAATCGGCTTGTCGAGTGTGCGAAGGCGGACGGCAACCCGCAGATTTACCCCTTCATCGTCATCGGGCTGGAAACGGTCATGCGCAAAAGCGAGATTCTTTCGATCCACCGGGAAGACATAGACCTTCAGCGCCGCGTCATCTTCATTCCGAAGGCAAAGGCCGGCGCACGGGAACAGCCGATCACCGAACACCTGGACGAGTTTCTGGCGTCCTACGCGGACGCGCTACAACCGGGCAACCCGTGGTTGTTCCCGCCACCAGGCGCGAAGGCCGGGCACACCGTGGACGTGCCCAAGCCGTTTCGCCGCGTCGTCGCCGCCGCCGGGCTAGACCCGGATCAGATTCTTCGGCACACGCTGCGCCACACCGCTATCACCCATCTTGTCCAGGCCGGTGTTGAGCTGCCCACCGTGAAGCGAATCAGCGGACACAAGACGCTGGCGATGGTCGAGCGGTACTCACACCAGAACGGCACGCACATTCAGGCCGCGATGGACAAGCTGCAAGCTCGGTTCAAACTGGCCGGCTGATTCCGCGGTGCATCGCCAGCCCTTCTGCCGGAGGCCCCTGCCCCCGTCGGCGCACCCCGCCGGAAAAGCGGTCAGTAGTCGATCCGAAAGGTTCGGCGAGGGCCGTCAACCGTCAGCTTGACGCGACTCAGGATGTCTCTCCCGATCATCCCGTCAATCGAATGATTGAACAGCGGCCGTCCGATGATTTCAAGGGCCGGTATTGTGAAAGGCGGATCACCGTACGTTTTGATCTGCAGGCTCACGTCGTAGGTGTTGCACGCGGTCGGCTTTTCGTCAGATGTAGCAGTCAGGATGTCGCGTTGCCCACGTACCGGGATGGCCAGCGTGCGCATGTGTTGCTCATCCAGCATGGTCGTCTCCGCACCGGTATCCAAAATGAGGCTTAGGCGCAGAGCGGGAGGGACATCGAAACCGTTTGCCTGCAGCAATCGACGGCGTGGAGCGCTGACTCCGATCGTTACGTCGAGGATTGGGCCGCTTGCGTTGAACTGTGCAGTCAGGTGCGGCACGGCCCAAGGTCGCGAGTGAAGTGCGCAAGCCCCTGGTCGGAAGACACCTTCTTGACGAAGAAATCATCAAGGCCAAATTTTTCATACGCCCACTCAAGCGCTTCTTGGTAGGACTCCGCAAAGTGCGTCAGGCTGTCGCCTTTGATTACGACGTACTGGCCGTCGTGGGCGCCCAGCATCCCGGGCAGCCGGGTTCGATAAGTCTCCGATTCTTGGAGCAGTGCTGTCGTCATGCAACCGACCTCCTAGAAGCTCTGCGTGCGATACGAAAATCGATCAACCGATTATCCACAGAGTTATCCACAGACATCCACAGCAGCTTATGCCATGCGGCCTAAGCCGCGCAAGCTCGGTTGCACTTAGCGTTGGTTTCGCGCTCGTGCCAACCTTCTCTTGTGCTGCGTGTGGTCAGAGCGTCGCGCTGTGGAACGCAAAGCGCTGGTCCGGACAGGCGACGTTCTTGGCTCCTCGCATGGCTGCAAGGAATGTTTTTCGTGGCGCGATTACACAGGAACTACACAAAGCACAACGGCCTGCAGCGGGAGAACGCTTGCAAGCCGTTGATTTGTCTGGTGGCCTGGGGCGGAATCGAACCACCGACACGCGGATTTTCAATCCGCTGCTCTACCAACTGAGCTACCAGGCCGAGCCCGTGATTATAGCCAGCGCGGCATCACGGCCCGCCGCGCTTGTTGCGCGAGAGGTCCACGCCCAGTTGCTTGAGCTTGCGGTACAGATGGGTGCGCTCCAGGCCGGTCTTTTCGGCCACCCGCGTCATCGAGCCGCCTTCCTTGGACAGGTGGAACTCGAAGTAGCTTTTCTCGAAGGCGTCGCGCGCTTCGCGCAGCGGGCGATCGAGATCGAAGCTCTGTTCGCTCTGCGGCCCCAGCGGCAGCGCCGGGGCGTGCGCTGCACCGTGGGCGCCTGCCGCACCACCATGCCCGGCCGCGCCGTGCAGGCCGTGGCCGTTGTGCCCAGGGCCGCTGTGCTCGGCGCCTTGCCCGTCGCGGCCCGCACCGGTGGACAGCGCGCCGCGCAAGCCGGGCTTGGCCAGCGCCTGCTCCACCGCGCGCAGCAGCTTTTGCAGCGTGATGGGCTTTTCAAGGAAGGCGGTGGCGCCGTGCTTGGTGGCCTCCACCGCGGTGTCGATGGTGCCGTGGCCGCTCATCATGATGACGGGCATCGTCAACTGCGCGCTGGCGCCCCACTCCTTGAGCAGGCTGATGCCGTCCACGTCGGGCATCCAGATGTCCAGCAGCACCAGGTCGGGCCGCAGCAGTTCGCGCACCGCGCGGGCCTGCGCGGCGTTCTCTGCCAGCTCGACGGTGTGCCCTTCGTCCGTCAGGATTTCGGACAGCAGCGCCCGGATGCCGAGCTCGTCGTCAACTACCAGAATCGTTGCCATGCGCGGTCACTGCACCTGCTTTGCGTCACCGGGCGGCCGGCGCGGAGACTTCGTGGATGTCCTGGGTCTGCGGAGTCACCGGCACAGGTGCGAAGTTGGAAAATGATAACGAAACTCTGGCACCGGTCACCGGGGCGTCGGGCTGCTCGCCGGCGTGCACGTTGGCGGCGCGCAGCCGCGCGCCATGCTCGTCGGCAATCTTCTTCACCACGGCAAGGCCCAGGCCGGTGCCCTTGGCCTTGGTGGTGACGTAGGGCTCGAAGGCGCGCTTGAGCACCTTGTCCGGGAAGCCCGGCCCGTTGTCCAGCACCGTCAGGCGCACGGCGCGCAGTTCGCCCTGCTCGCCGCGCGCCGCCGCCGTGCGCAGCTCCACCATGCCGGCCGGCGTGTCGGCCACCGCATCCAGTGCGTTCTGCACCAGGTTGTGGATGACCTGGCGCAACTGCGTGGCGTCGCCCATGATGCGCGGCAGCTTGTCGGCCAGCCGCGCCACGAGCTGGCCGCTGTCGTGCGCCTGGCCGTAGAGTGCCAGCACCTCGGAGGCCAGCGCGTTCAGGTCCAGCGGCTTCATCTGGGCGGCGGGCAGCCGCGCGTAGTCGCGGAACTCGTTGACCAGGGTCTGCATCGCGCCCACCTGGTTGACGATGGTGGCCACGCTGCGCAGCAGCAGCGCCTGATCGGCGCCTTCGAGCTTGCCTTGCAGCTTGTGCTGAAGCCGCTCGGCCGACAACTGGATGGGCGTCAGCGGATTCTTGATCTCGTGCGCCAGCCGCCGCGCCACCTCGGCCCAGGCCGCAGAGCGCTGCGCCGAGACCACCTCGGTGATGTCGTCGAAGACCATCAGCCGCTGCTCGCCCGGCAGCGGCGCACCGCGCACCAGCAGGGTCAGCGTGTTGCCGTCGCCGCGGCCCAGCTCGAAGGCGTCTTGCCAGTGGTCGCGCTCGCCGGCCTCGGGGCTGGTGGCCAGCAGTTCGTAGCGCTGGTCCACGCTCTTCGCAAAGGCGTCCAGCTCGGGCAGCTCTTGCAGCCGCCGCCCGCGCCAGGCCGACAGCGGCAGCCGCAGGATGCGCGTGGCGCCGGGGTTCACGGTGTCGATGCGGCCTTCGCGGTCGAACACGATGACGCCCGCGGTCAGCGTGTCCAGGATGGTCTGCAAACGCGTCTTCGCGCCCTCCACCTGCGCCACGCCCCGCTCCACCTGCGCGCGCGCGTCGGCCACCTGGGCCGTCATGTCGGCGAAAGAGCGCGTCAGCCCGCCCAGCTCGTCGGCCGACGCGAACACCGGCTTGGGCTGAAGGTCGCCGGCCGCCACCTGGCGCACGCCGTCGGCCAGCAGCAGCAGCGGCCGCACGAGCTGGTTGCCCAGCACGATGGCCAACAGCACCGCGCCGAAGCCGGAGAGGATGAGCGCCAGCGTCAGCGTGCCGATGTACATGCTGCGCAGGCTGTCGCGCGCCAGCGCGCGCTGCTGGTACTCGCTGTACGCCGTCTGCACCGCCAGCGCATTGAGGGCCAGCGCGCGCGGCACGCGCTGCACCACCATCAGGAAGCGGTCGTCGCCCGGCAGCAACTGGATGCCGCTGGAAGGCACGCGCGCCAGCGATCGCACCCGCGTTGCGCCGGTGTCACCGATGGCGAGCGACTCTTCGTCCAGCCCTTCGATCTGGCTGGCCGCGCCCGTCATGCGCGCCTGGCGCAGCAGCAGCGGCCCGGGGCGCTCTGGCGGCGGCGTGGCCGCCCCGCCGCCGGCGGTGAACAGCACCTGGCCGGTCTGGCCCAGCAGCGACACGTCGCGCGCGCCGATCTGCTCGCGCAGCCGCTCCAGCGCCAGCGGCGCGATGGGCTCCTGCGCGTCGGCCAGGCGCTCGGCGGCGACGCGGGTCTTGGCGCCGATGTCGGCGACCAGCGCGTCCAGCGTGGTCTTGCCCAGCGCCAGCCCGGCGTCCAGCGCGCCGGCCACCTTGACGTCGAACCAGGCCTCGATGCTGCGCGAGACGAACTGGTAGGACACGGTGTAGATCACCAGCCCGGGCAGCAGGCCGACCAGCGCAAAGATGCCGGCCAGCTTGATGAGCAGCCGGCTGCCGAACTTGCCATGCCGCACGCGCACCACCAGCCGCACGGCAGCCAGCAGGATCACCAGCACCAGCAGCCCGGCCACCGCCACGTTGACCCAGAACAGCCAGATGAAGTGGCGCTCGTAGAAGCCGCCGCCGGCCGTGGCGAAGGACAGCACGAAGGCCAGCACCAGCGCCGCGCCGGTGCCGGCCACGAGGGAGACGATCCAGGTCCAGCGGGTGGCGCGCGTCATGGCGTCATGGCTCGCGGTCCAGGCGCAGCACGCGCTCGACGCCGATCACCCAGTCGGCCTGGCCGCCCAGGCCGATCTGCATCGGGCTGGGCAGTTGCGCGTTGTCGAGCTTGTAGCTGAACTCCAGCGTGTAGCGGCTGTCGGCGTCGAGTTGGCCCAGGTCGGCCACTTTCCAGCCGGCGCTGCGCGTCACCGCGGCCATCGCGTCGGGCAGCGTCGGGTAGGTCTGGTTGAGGCCGCCCAGCCCGACGCGCCAACTCGACGTGAGCGGCTGGTAGGCCACGCGCCAGGAGCGCGAGACGCGCGCCACGCGCTCGTCTCGCCAGTACCAGCGGCTGCGCTTGAGTTCCGCCTCGGCGACGAAATAGACCGGCACGCCGCGGTGCAGTGCGTCTTCCACCGCGCGCGGCAGCAGCAGCCGCACGGAGAATTCGAGCGTCAGCGCGCCTTCGGCGCGGGCCGTGCGGAGAGTGGCCAGTTCGATCGCCTGGGCCCGCACCGTGCCGCTGGACAGCCCGCCCAGCAGCAGCAGGAGCACCAGGCCCTGCAACAACGATCGGCGGACCAGCGAGGGCGGCATGTCGGTTCTGGACGGCTTGAAACGGGGCCTGCGGCGCTTAGGGCTTGTGGAAGAGTGCGTAGAAAAACCCGTCCTGCAAGGCCCGGCCGTGGCCCGGCCCTGCCGGCATGCCATTGTCGGCCAGCGGCAGCAGGTGGCCCGGCGAGAGGGCGTCCAGCCGCGCTCCGCTGGCGCCATGGCGTTGCAAAAATGCGTCGCTGCGCTCCTGGCCCTCAGTTATGAACACCGAGCAGGTGGCATACAGCAGCCGCCCGCCCGGCGCCAGCAGCGGCCACAGCGCCTCCAGCATCTCGGCCTGCAGCCGGGCCAGCGCGGTGATGTCGTCGGGCCGGCGCAGCCAGCGCACGTCCGGGTGGCGGCGCACGATGCCGGAGGCGCTGCACGGCGCGTCGAGCAGGATGGCGTCGAACGGCCGGCCGTCCCACCAGCCGCCCGGGTGGCGTGCATCGCCGGCCTTCAGCTCGGCCTTGAGCTGAAGGCGGTTCAGGCTCTCCTGCACGCGCGCCAGGCGCACGGCGTCGCTGTCCAGCGCCAGCAGGTCCAGATCGGCCAGCTCCAGCAGGTGCGTGGTCTTGCCGCCGGGTGCGGCGCAGGCGTCCAGCACGCGGGCGCCGGGCTTCAGCCCCTGGGCGCCGCTGCCCAGCAGCAGCGGCGCGGCGCGCTGGGCAGCGGCGTCCTGCACCGAGACCTCGCCTTCCGCGAACCCCGGCAACTGCGTCACCGGGCAGGGCGCGGCCAGCACCACGGCCTGCGGTGCACCGTCCAACACGCTGGCGGGCTGCGCCGTTGCGGCCAGGCGCTGCAGGTAGGCAGCAGCGCTGCCGCGGCGGGCGTTGACGCGCAGCGTCATCGGCGGGTGCTCGTTGTTGGCGGCCAGCAGCGCCTGCCACTGCTGCGGCCAGTCGTGCCGGATGCGCTCCACCCACCACAGCGGGTGGTTGAAGGCCGCCACCGGCTGGTGGCGCGCCGCCAGCACCAGGGCGTCGCGCTCGCGCAGGAAGCGGCGCAGCACGGCGTTGACGAAAGCCGCGGCGGCCGGCGTGCGCTGGCGCGCCGCGTGCACCGCCTGGTCCACCAGCGTGTGGTCTGCATAAGCCGGTGTGGCGGTGGGCCAGAGCAGCGCCAGCGCCGACAGCAGCAGCGCCTCGACCTTGGGCGGCGGCGCCTTGGGTGCCACGAGCTTCAGCACCTCGGCCGCGCCGCCCAGCCAGCGCATGACGTGGAAGCTCAGCGCCTGCACGCCGGGCCGGGCGTCGGCCGGGCAGCGGCTGAGCACCTCGGTGAGCGACTGCCCGCCGCGCACCGCCTGCACGGCATCGGCGGTGAGGTCGAGCAGGCGCGACAGCGGCAGCGACGGATGAGCGTGGTTCACGACGGGCCAGTCTAAGCCTGCGCTGCGGCTTGCATTGGCGCGGCGCACAATGCACTCCCCGCACCCTGCCCGCTGCCCAGATGCCGAAGAACGCCTTGATCGACGCCAGCAACGCCCCCGCGCGGCTGCTGCGCAGCGAAGAAGAGCTGGCCGCCCTGCCGGCCTCTGAACGCGTGCGCTACCGGCTGGTGCAGGCCGGCCGCCGCTACCACGCCAACGACAACATCGCGGCCTTCGTGCGCGACGGCGAGCTGACCGAGCTGAAGGCCGAGGTGCAGAGCAAGTTGCAGGAGGTGCTGCGCGCGCTGGTGATCGACACCGACAGCGACCACAACACGCAGGAGACGGCCAAACGCGTAGCCAAGATGTACATCGAGGAGGTCTTTCGCGGCCGCTTCCACCCGATGCCCGCGGTGACCGAGTTCCCCAACGCAGAGCGGCTGAACGAGCTGATGATCGTCGGCCCGATCACCGTGCGCAGCGCCTGCTCGCACCACCTTTGCCCCATCTTCGGCAAGGTCTGGATCGGGCTGCTGCCCAACGAGCATTCCAACCTGATCGGCCTGTCCAAGTACGCCCGCATCACCGACTGGATCATGAGCCGGCCGCAGATCCAGGAAGAGGCGGTGACGATGCTCGCCAACGAGTTGCAGGAGCGCGTGCGGCCCGACGGCCTGGCCATCGTGATGGAGGCCGACCATTTCTGTATGCATTGGCGCGGCGTCAAGGACACCGAGACGGCAATGGTCAACAGTGTGATGCGCGGCGCCTTTCTGAAAGACGCCAACCTGCGGCGCGAGTTCCTCTCGCTGCTGCCGCGGAAACAGGGGTAAGGCGATGCTCGTCCGATTGATGTACGCCAGCCGCGCCGTGGCGGCGGTGGACCAGGAAGCGCTGGTGGCCATCCTGCGCAAGTCCAAGGCCAACAACCCGGCGCTCGGCGTCACCGGCGTGCTGTGCTTCTCGCAGGGCATTTTTCTCCAGGTGCTCGAAGGCGGGCGCAGCGCGGTCAACCGCATCTACAACCGCATTGCCGGCGACAACCGGCACACCCAAGTGGAATTGCTGCGCTACGAAGAGATCAGCGAGCGCTGCTTCGCCGGCTGGTCGATGGGCCAGGTGAACCTGGCGCGGCTCAATCCCGCGCTGCTGCTGAAGTACTCGGAGACCGCCACGCTGGACCCTTACGCGGTGTCGGGCGCGGTGTCGATGGCGCTGTTCGAAGAACTCGTGGCCACGGCGTCGATCGTCGGCCAGTCCTGAGCCCGGCTCCGGGCTTTCAGATGCGGCCGGCAGCGCCGAAGCCGAACAGACTGGTCAACAGCCGCGTCGGGAACTGCTGCACCGCGGCGTTGTAGGCCAGCGCGGCCTCGTTGAAGAGCTGCCGCGCGAAGACCAGACGCGCGGCGCTGTCGCGCAGCACGGTGGCAGGCGCGGCCACGTCGGCGGCATGGCGCAGGTCGGCTTGCTGCTCCAGCAGCGCCAGCACCCGGCTGGCGGCAGACGCCATCGCCGATTCGGCGGCCAGCAGCGCTGCGGCCAGGCCGTCCTGCACGGGCCGTGCGCGCAAGGCTTCTGCCGCGCGCTGCACTTGGTCTTGCGCGGCCAGCAGTGCGTCCAGCGCGCCCTGCTCGCCGCTCAGCGGCTGGCGCAGCGCCGCCGCCAGTGCGCGCACCGCGTCGCCGCGCCGCGCCAGCACCTCGTCCACCAATTGCCAGGCGGTGCCGATGGCATTGCGCAGCGCCACCAGCCGGTTGTAGGCGCCCAGCGTCCAGAACACCAGCACGGCGGCGGTGGCGAGAACGGCGATCTGGGTGTTGGACATGGCTTGCGGCCGGACCCGCGGCACAAGGCTTCAGCCGCGCAGCTCGCCCTGCCCCAGCACCACCCACTTCAGCGAGGTCAGCCCCTCCAGCCCCACCGGGCCGCGGGCATGCAGCTTGTCGGTGCTGATGCCGATCTCTGCGCCCAGCCCGTACTCGAAGCCGTCGGCGAAGCGGGTGCTGGCGTTGACCATCACGCTGGCTGAATCGACCTCGCGCAGGAAGCGCATCGCCGCGGCGTGGTCGCGCGTGAGGATGGCGTCGGTGTGGTGCGAGCCATGCTGGTTGATGTGTGCGATGGCCGCGTCGAGGCTTGCCACCACCTTGATGCTGATGATGGGCGCAAGGTACTCGGCGCCCCAGTCGGCCGCGCTGGCCGCCACCACGCCGGGCAGCTCTTGCAGCAGCGCGGCGGCAGCCGCGTCGCAGCGCATCTGCACACCCTTGGCAGCGAACACGGCACCGATGCGCGGCAGGAAGGCCGCCGCCGCGGCACCATGCACCAGCAGCGATTCGGCGGCGTTGCAGGGGCTGTACTTCTGCGTCTTGGCGTTGTCGGTCACCGCGACGGCGAGGTCCAGGTCCACCTCGGCATCGACATAGACATGGCAGTTGCCGTCCAGGTGCTTGATGACCGGCACGCGGGCCTCGGCGCTGATGCGCTCGATCAGGCCCTTGCCGCCGCGCGGGATGATCACATCGACGTACTGCGGCATCGTGATCAGGCGGCCGACGGCGGCGCGGTCGGTGGTCTCGACGAGTTGCACCGCGTCGGCCGGCAGGCCTGCATCGCGCAGCGCGGCCTGCACCAGCCGCCACAGCGCCAGGTTGGATTGCAGCGCCTCGGAGCCGCCGCGCAGGATGCAGGCATTGCCGCTCTTGATGGCCAGCGACGCGGCCTCGATGGTGACGTTGGGCCGGCTTTCATAGACCATGCCGAAGACGCCCAGCGGCACCCGCATGCGGCCCACGCTGATGCCGCTGGGCCGGCGCTGCACGCCGCTGATCTCGCCCACCGGGTCGGCCATTGCGGCGATCTGCGCGCAGCCTTCGGCCACGGTGGCGATGGCGTCGGCGTCCAGCGTCAGCCGGTCCAGCAGCGGCCCGGCCAGGCCGGCCGCGCGGGCGGCTTGCAGGTCACGCGCGTTGGCTGCCTGGAGCGCCGGCACGCTGGCACGCAGGCGCGCGGCAAGGCTGCGCAATGCGGCGTCCTTGGCGCGCGTGGGCGCCGCGGCCATTGCGGCGGCGGCGGCGCGGGCGGCCTGGCCGACGCGGGTCATATAGACGTCGATGTCGGTGTCGATCTCGATGTCGGCGCCGATCTCTGTCTCGGCCGTCCGGTCGATGGCGGTGGTGTTCATCACGCCGGATTGTCCCAAATCAGCCACCGTAGCGCGCCGCCAGTTCCCTGCCTGCCTGCGCCTCGCTGCGCAGCCGCGTGCCGGCCAGCCGCAGTTCGACGGCACGGCCGCGCTTGTCCAGCAGCAGCCGCGCCGGCTCGCCATGGCTGCCTAAGCCGCCGGCCAGCGCGATGCGGCCTGCGCCCTGGCTGCCGGGGTCGATCTCGGTGGCATCGAGCACCGGGTTCGCAAGCGCGGGGTTGGCCAGCAGCACCTTGTCGGCCATCGGCAGCAGGTCGAAGGCGCCCCACAGGCTCCACCAGCGGCCGGCCCAGGCGGCCGTCTTGTCGCTGGGCCCGCCGTGCTGCGCAAACGCGCGCAGGATGTGCACGGCGCCTTCCACCCAGGCGTGCGACGCGCCGTCTGCCGCGTTGCTGAGCGCCGAGAGGCTGATGCCGTGGCGCGGCAGGCAGATGGTGCGCGTGATCGTGCCCTGGAAGCCGCCGGTGTGGCCGAACCAGTCCCAGTCGCCGACGCTGCCGCTGAGCGTGCCCAGCCCGTACCAGCGCTCCACCGCGCCATACGGGTCACGCCAGTGGCGGCGCGTCATCTCGCGGCGGCTCGCCGCACCGAGCGCGCTGTGCGCCGCATCGGGCGCCAGACTGCCATAGAACAGCGCCAGATCGGCCGCGGTGCTGATGAAGCCGGTGGCCGCGGCCAAGGCGTGCGTGCAGTTGTCGCCCGGGATCACCACCCGCCGGCCGAGCGGCCACTTGGCGCTGTGGCCGCGGGCCAGCGGCAGCCTCGCAGGCCAGGCGGATGCCGCGGGCGCATCGGGCAGCGTGTGCCTGAGCCCCGACGCAGCAACGATCTCGCGCGCCACCCAGTCGCCATAGGGCTGTCCGGTGACGGAAGCGATGGCCAGGCCCAGCAAGCCATAGCCGTGGTTGGAATACTTGAAGCGGCTGCCGGATTCGAGCACGGGGCCGGCGGCCAGGTCGGCGCGCAGCTCGGCCTCGTTCAGGAAAGGCCGGCGGTCCGACCATTGCCCGGCGTCTGCGCCGTCGCGGCAGACCCCGGCCGTGTGGGACAGCAACTGGCCCAGCGTGGCGGCGGCCACGTCGGCGTGCAGGCCGCTCAGGTAGCGGCCCAGCGGGTCGTCGAGCCGCCACGCGCCCTGCTCGCGCAGCTTGAGCACCGCCGCCGCGGTGAAGGTCTTGGAGTGCGACGCGACGCGGAAGGCGTGGCGCGGCGTCAGCCTGCTGCCGGCCGCCAGGTCGGCGTGGCCGAAGGCGAAGCTGCACAGCAGCTTGCCGTGCTGCGCCAGTGCCATTGAACAGCCGGGCTGCTCCGCCAGGCGCACCTGGTGGCCCACCCAGCGCGGGATGTAGTCGATGGCGGCTTGCAGCCAGGCGTCCAAGGTGCGTGCTCCTGCTGGAACGGGCCGCCAGCGCGGGCGGGATTGTGCATCGCCGAGAATGCGGCCGATGCCGCTGCGCACCGTCACCGCCACCCGCTATGTCACGCCGCTGCGCGAGGGCGGCTCGTTGCCGGCCGTGGTGGAGGCCGACGACGACGGCCTCTACGTGCTGAAGTTCCGCGGCGCCGGCCAGGGCCGCAAGGCGCTGGTGGCCGAGCTGCTGGCCGGTGAGCTGGCGCGCGCTGCCGGGCTGCCGGTGCCGGAGATCGTGTTCGCGCTGCTCGACCCGGTGCTGGCCCGCACCGAGCCCGACCCCGAGATCCAGCACCTCATCCGCGCCAGCGCCGGGCTCAACATCGCGCTCGACTACCTGCCCGGCTCGCTCACCTTCGACCCGCTGGCCGTGCAACCCGACAGCGCGCTGGCGTCGGCCATCGTCTGGTTCGACGCCTTCGTGAGCAACGTGGACCGCACGCCACGCAACAGCAACCTGCTGATGTGGCACCGCCGGCTCTGGCTCATCGACCACGGCGCGGCGCTCGTCTTCCACCACGACTGGGCCGCCGCCGCGCAGCGCGCCACCGCGCCTTTCATGCTGGTGAAAGACCATGTGCTGCTGCCCTTCGCAAGCGCCATCGACGCGGCCGACGCAGCGCTGGCGGCACGCCTCACGCCCGAGGTGCTGGCCGCCGCGGTGGCGCTGCTGCCAGACGACTGGCTGGAGCCGGACGCCTCGTTCGACGGGCCCGATGCGCAGCGCGCCGCCTACCGCGACATCCTTCAGCGCCGGCTTGCAGCGCCGCGCGCATTCGCTGTGGAGGCCGCACGTGCCCACGCTGCACGACTATGACTACGCGGTGCTGCGCGTGGTGCCGCGGGTGGAGCGCGGCGAGTTCGTCAATGCAGGCGTGATCCTCTCGTGCGCGGCGCAGAACTTCCTGCAAGCCGGCATTGCGCTCGACGAAAGCCGCCTGCTGGCGCTGGACCCGCAGGCCGACCTGCCGGCGCTGCGCGCCACGCTGGCTGCCGTCACGCTGCTGTGCGCAGGCGGCAGCGCAGCGGGCGCGCTGGGCCGGCTGTCGGTGCGCGAGCGCTTCCACTGGCTGGTGGCGCCGCGCAGCACCAGTTTGCAGACATCGGCCGTGCACACCGGCCGCTGCAGCGACCTGCAGGCCGCGCTGGGCCATCTGATGCAGCGGATGGTGCTGCTGCCGCAGACGGCGACGACTGCTAACGCGGACCCAGCACCCCCAGCAACGCCAGCCAGAACGTCGCCGTGAGCACGAAGCCCAGCGTCGAGAACACGATGGCCGCCGTGGCCTCTGCCTCCAGCGTGCGGTAGCGCTGCGCGAAGATCAGCGCGTTGCTGCCCACTGGCGCGGCGGCCATCATCACCAGCACGCTGAGCGGCAGGCCGCTCAAGCCGAAGCCCCAGTGCGCCACCACCAGCACCAGCGCCGGCATCACCAGCAGCTTCAGCGCCGACAGCCACAGCGCCGGGCCGATGCTGCCGCGCAGGCCGTAGGCCGCGAGCGACACGCCGATCAGCACCAGGCACACCGGCACCACGGCGCTGCCCAGCGTCAGCAGCGCCTCGTCCAGCACCGCGGGCAGGCGCAGGCCGAGCAGGTTGCACAGCAGCCCGGCCAGCACCGGCAGCACCACCGGGTGCACCACCGCGCTGCGCACCGTGTTGCGCAGCGTGGAAGCGTGCGAGGCCAGCGGGTCGTGGCGCGCCAGGTCCAGCTCCACCAGCACCGTCAGCACGCTGAGCAACAGCACGCCATGCAGGCTGACCAGCGTGATGTGGATCGCAAGCCCCGTGTCGCCGAACAGCGCGGCGGCCATCGGCACGCCCATCTGCACCGCGTTGCCGTAGGCCGCCTGGATCGCGCGCGTGGCCGCCGCCGCCGGGCCGTGCTGCGCTGCTGCCGCCGGCATGGCCAGCCGCAAGCCGCCATAGACGGCCAGCGTGAACAGCAGCACCGGCACGAAGAAGGCCGCCACGGTGTGCCAGGGCAGCACGCTGAAGTCCTGCCGCACCATCGTGCGGAACAGCAGCGCCGGCACGAAGATGAAGAAGGCCGCGCCCGACAGCACGCGCGCCGCGGCGGCGCGGTCGGCCCCCAGCCAGCGCGCGCGCGCCGCCACCCAGCCGATGCCCACCGCGGCAAAGATGGCGAGCAGCTTGTAGAAGACCGGCAGCGTCATGGCCGGCGAGTATGGCCGCCGGTGCCGGCTGGCTGCCCGGCCGGCAGCCCGGCCGTCAAAGCCCCAGCCAGGTGCCCAGCGCCAGCAGCGCCGCGGTGTCGTAGGCCATGTAGCCGGTGATCTTGATGGGCTCCAGCTTCTTGCGGCCTTCGTCGCTGGTGTCCAGCGCCACGAAGTAGGCGCGCAGCTTGTCCACCTGCGCGCTGCTCAGCGCCGGGCTGGCGATGATGTGCTTGATGGGCACCGGCTTGGTCTTCACCAGCACCTTGCCGCCCGCGGCCAGCCACTGCTTGACCACCGCGCCCGACGCGCTGGCGCCGGCCTGCGTGAAGGTGTGTTCGACCATGAAGGGCACGGCGTCCTGGTAGCGGGTGTAGGTCATCGCCACCTGTTTGGCGTCGCCCAAAGCGTCGCGCATCGTGGCGCGCACCATCCACGCGGTGATCGAGTCTTCGTCGGGCGCGCCCAGCTTGCGGCCGCGCAGGTCGGCCAGCGACTTGATCGGCGAATCGGCGCGCACCAGGAAGCTGGCGCTGTAGGCGTCGAAGCCCTTGCTCACGACGACCAGCTGCCAGCCGCTGCCCTTGATGGCCGCGATCGAGACATGCGCCGGGTGCACCAGCGCCAGGTCGTAGGTCTTGTCGGCCAGGCCCTTGCGCAAGGCGTTGTAGTCCGCCACCGGCTCCACCGTCACCGGCTGGCCCAGCAGCTTGGCCAGGTCGGCCGCGATGGCCGCATAGCGGGCGCGGATGTCGTCGTTCGAGACGCGGTAGGTCACGCCTTCGTTGACGGCGAACACCAGCGCCTCGGCCCACGGTGCGGCGGCCAGAAAGGCGGTGGCGAGCAGGGCGCGCGCCCAGGTCCAGGATGACTGCTTCATCGGCTCACTTTCGGCTGCGCTGCCGCGCACTGAAGCTTGCAGCATGCCGCGGCCCGGTGACGCAGCGGTGATCCGTCACGCCGGGGCTTTTTTCGCGGCTGCCTTCTTGGCCGGCACCTTGGCGGCGCGCGGTTCGAACTCGAAGGCCACCTTGCCTTCCTTGGCGTCGTAGGCGAGAAAGGCCTTGAACTTGCGCCGCGTCTTGTTGGAGACGAAGTTCTCCAGCAGGCTGGTCTTGCCGCTGGCCAGCAGCTTGCCCATCTCCTCGCGCGGCACAGGCTGTTGCAGGATGATCTTGCCGCTCTTGAAGTCGCAGGTGACGGGCGCGCCGACCGCATGCTCGCAGACATAGCTGCTGCCATGCTCATAGACATGGCCCTTGCACTTGGGGCAGGCGCCCAGTGATTGCTGGGCGCTGAAATCCACCGGGGCGCCTTCGCCTTCGGCCTGCTTGGCGTCGTCGCCGAAATCGAATTCGAGCTTCCAGTTGTTGATCTCGTCGTCGCGCACCAGCTTCAGCTCGGCGGTGAAGGGCCAGCCGGCCTTCGAGCGAAAGCCCTCCAGCGGGCCGATCTTCTTGTCGCGCAGAAAGGCATCGGCCTCGGCCGTCTCGAAGGCGCGGCCGGCGGGGATCTTGGTGATGCTGAAGTCGCAGGCTTCGCAGGTGAAGCGGCGGTAGTTCTCCTTGACCCTGGCGCCGCAGTTGGGGCAGGGCGTGGCCAGCGTGGCGTAGTCGCCCGGGATGGTGTCGCGGTCGTATTCCTTGGCCTTGCGCACGATGCGCTCTGCCATCTTGGCGATCTCGCCCATGAAGGCCTCGCGCTTGAGCCGGCCGTGCTCCATCTCGGAGAGCTGGTACTCCCAGTTGCCGGTGAGGTCGGGCCGCGTCAGGTCTTCGATGGCCAGGCCGCGCAGCAGCGTCATGAGCTGGAAGGCCTTGGCGGTGGGCACCAGCTCGCGCCCTTCGCGCAGCATGTACTTCTCGAAGATCAGCCCTTCGATGGTCTGCGCGCGCGTGGCCGGCGTGCCCAGGCCCTTTTCTGCCATCGCCTCGCGCAACTCGTCGTCGTCGATCATCTTGCCTGCGCCTTCCATCGCGCTCAGCAGCGTGGCCTCGGTGTATCGGGCCGGCGGCCTGGTCTTCAGCGCGTTGACGGCGACGTCTTCTGTGCGCACCTTCTCGCCCTGCTGCACGGCCACCAGGTTGGCGTCTTCGTCCTGCGCCTCCTTGCCATAGACGGCCAGCCAGCCGGGGTTGACCAGCACCTTGCCGTTGGTCTGGAACTTGTGTTCGCCGAACTGGCCCGCGATGGTGCTGATGCGCGTGGTGACCATGAATTCGGCGCTGGGGTAGAAGACCGCCACGAAGCGCTTGACGATCAGGTCGTAGAGCTTGGCCTCGATGTCGGTCAGGCTCTTCGGTGGCTGCAAGGTCGGGATGATCGCGAAGTGGTCCGACACCTTGGCGTTGTCGAAGACGCGCTTGGTCGGCTTCACATAGCCTTCCTTCAGGGCCCTGGCGGCATGCGCCGACAAGGCGCGCAGCGGGCCCGGCAGGTCTTCGGTGGCCAGCATCTTGAAGGTGTCTTTCACCGTGGCCAGGTAGTCCTCTGGCAGCGCGCGCGAGTCGGTGCGCGGATAGGTCAGCACCTTGTGCTTCTCGTACAGCGTCTGCGCGATGCTCAGCGTGGTCTTGGCGCTGAAGCCGAAGCGCGAATTGGCCTCGCGCTGCAGCGTCGTCAGGTCGTACAGCAGGCCGCAGGCCTGGGTGCTGGGCTTGGCTTCTTCGGTCACCGTTGCCGGCTGGCCGCGCACCGCGTCTGCGATGACTTGTGCATCGGCAGCGTTCCACAGCCGGTCGGCGCGGGCTTCCGCATCGTCGGCATTCTTCTTCCACTTCGGGTCGAACCACTTGCCTTCGTACTGGCCGGCCTGCGCGTCGAAGGTGGCCTTGATCTCCCAGTAGTCGCGCGCCACATGCTTCCTGATCTTCTCTTCACGCTCGACCACGATGCTCAGTGTCGGCGTCTGCACCCGGCCCACGGTGGTAAGGAAGAAGCCGCCGTCACGCGAGTTGAAGGCCGTCATCGCGCGGGTGCCGTTGATGCCCACCAGCCAGTCGGCCTCGGAGCGGCTGCGCGCGGCGTCGGCCAGGCCTTGCATCTGCTTGTCGCTGCGCAGCTTGTCGAAGCCGTCGCGGATGGCCTGCGGCGTCATGCTTTGCAGCCACAGGCGCTGCACCGGCTTGTCGATCGATCCCTTGGCGCCGCCCGCGTACTGCACGATCAGGCGAAAGATCAGCTCGCCCTCGCGGCCCGCGTCGCAGGCGTTGATGAGTGCGGTGACGTCCTTGCGCTTGACGAGCTTGACGACGGCATTGAGCCGGCTCTTGGCCTTGTCGATGGGCGCCAGGTCGAAGTGCGGCGGCACCACCGGCAGGTTGGCGAAGCTCCACTTGCCGCGCTTCACGTCGTACTCTTCCGGCGCCTTGATCTCGACCAGGTGGCCGACCGCCGAGGTCACCACGTACTGCTCGTTCTCGAAGTGCTCGGCGTGTTTCTCGAACTTGCCCGATGTGGGCGTGAGCGCGCGCACGAGGTCCTGCGCCACGCTCGGCTTCTCCGCAATGATGATGGTCTTGCTCATTCAGCTCCCTTCGGCTTCGGCCTGTTTGCCGTGCCTACAATCCAGCCCTTCGCGCGCACGCTCACACACACGCGCGCGCCCATGATTTCAATGTACCGAATGAAGAAGACCGTGCAAGCCGCTGCGCCAAACCGCTCGAACGGTCGGACTGCCGGCAGCACCGGCGGGCGCCGCATCCAGGTGCGCAGGAGCGGTGTACACGGCAAGGGGGTGTTCGCGTTGCAGCCCATCGCCGCGGGCACCCGCATCATCGAATACAAAGGCCAGTTGATCGGCTGGCCCGAGGCGCTGCGCCGCCACCCGCATGACCCTGCGCAGCCCAACCACACCTTTTACTTCCACATCGACGACGGCCACGTCATCGACGCCAACGTCGATGGCAACGCGGCGCGCTGGATCAACCATGCCTGTGACCCGAATTGCCGCGCCGAGCAGGACGGCAGCCGGGTCTTCATCGAGGCGCTGCGCGACCTGCACCCCGGCGAAGAACTGTTTTTCGACTACGGCCTCGTCCTCGACGAGCGCCACACCGCCAAGCTCAAGCGCGAGTACGCATGCCGCTGCGGCAGCCCGAACTGCCGGCACACGATGCTGGCGCCGAAGACGAGGTAGCGCGCGGTGAGCGACGGCAGCCCGCAGCAGCAACACCTTCACTGGGGCGCCGAGGCGCTGTGGCAGCAGCTTGAGCCGCTGCTGCCGGACATCAGCGTGGAAGTGGTGGCGCGCCTGGAATCGACCAACACGCGGCTTCTCGACCGCGCCCGCCAATGCAGCGGCCAGCGCGACGCGCCGGTCTCGCGGCCGGCCGATCTGGCACGCGCCGACACCGTGCAGCCGGCGCCGGAGCAGCGCTCGCCGCATGGCCGGCGCGCTGGCGACACGCAGGCCTGTTTGCTGGTGGCCGAGCAGCAGACCCGCGGCCGCGGCCGCATGGGGCGCGACTGGCAGTCCAGCGCCGGCGTGTCGCTCACCTTCTCGCTGTCGCTGCCGCTGGCGCCGGCCGACTGGGCGGGCCTGTCGCTGGCGGTGGGCGTGGCGCTGGCCGACGCGCTCGACCCCGCCGGCGCGCAAGGCGGCGCCGCGCCGCGCATCGGCCTGAAGTGGCCGAACGACCTGTGGCTGGCCGCGACGCCGGGCGCGCCCGGCGCCGGCCGCAAGCTGGGCGGTGTGCTGATCGAAACGGTGGCCGTGGGCGAGCGCCGCATGTGCGTGGTGGGCGTGGGCCTGAACGTGCTGCCGCAGGCGCTGGACGGCTTGTCCAGCGGCTTCGCCTGCCTCGAAGAGCTGGGCGCCGGCATCACCGCGCCGCAGGCACTGGCCACCGTGGCGGCACCGCTGCTGCGCGCGCTGCTGCGCTTCGAGGCCGATGGCTTCGCGCCTTTCGCAGCGGCCTACGCCCGGCGCGACCTGCTGCGCGGCCAGCCCATCACCACCACGCGGCCCGACCTGCCGGAAGGCATTGCCGACGGCGTGGACGGGCGCGGTGCGCTGCGCGTGCAGGCCGGTGCGCTGCACACCCTCGTCAGCGGCGAAGTGAGCGTGCGGCTTCAGGGCGCTGCATGCTGAGGACGCTGGCCGCGCTGCTGCTGCTGGCCAATCTGCTGTTCTTCGTCTGGGCGCGCGGCTGGCTGGCGCCTGCGCTGCCCGGCCCGCAGCAAAGCCAGCGCGAGCCCGAACGGCTGGCCGCACAGGTGCGCCCGGAGTCGGTGCTGCTGCTCAGCCCGCAGGCCGCCAGCGCCGCCGCAGCGGCTGCCGCCACGGCCTGCATCGAGGCCGGCCCGTTTGCCGATGCAGACATCGCCACGGCCGAGGCCGCGCTGGCCGCCGCTGCGCTGCCGGCCGGCGCGTGGGCGCGGCAGACCCAGCAGCCGGCCGCTCCGTGGCTGGTGTACATGGGCCGCTTTGCCGACCCGGTGCAACTGCGCGCCAAGGCCGACGAGCTGCGCCGGCTGAAGCTGGGCTTCGACGAGGTGCGCGCGCCGCCCGACCTGGCGCCCGGCCTGGCGCTGGCGCGCCACGACAACCGCGCCGCTGCCGAGGCGGCGTTGCAGCAGTTCAACCAGCGCGGCGTGCACACCGCCCGCGTGGTGGCGCTGCCGCCAGCGCCGCCGCAGCACTGGCTGCGGGTTGCCAAGGCCGACGGCGCGCTGCGCGAGCGGCTGTCGGGCCTGCGGCTGCCGGGCAGTGCGCCGGCTGTGTTTGCAGCCTGCGGCAGCCGGAATTGATGTGGAAGACACCCCGAGCCGCACGCCGCGCCCACAGCGGCTGGCCTCGCTGACGCGAGCCGTCACGTTCCCGGGAGATCCTTGCTGGCCGTCTGGCTTGTGCCCAGATAGCGCCTAGAATCGTCAGGCTTCCGAATACGCTTCGCGCAGACCAAGGTGTTTTGCGAAGGGCATGAAGTCTCGGTCGGAGTGCAAAAGAGTCAGACCGTCCTCAATGCACCGCGTCGCAATCAAGGTGTCGATCGTCTTCCGGACAGTGATCCCCTTGACCCGAAGGACGCGATAGTTCTCAGAGGCCTTCAATGCCAGGTCGTATCCGCAAAGGTCGAGACGGGTGAATGTCTCGAACACCTTCTTTACCAACTTGAACTGCCTGTCATCTCGAATTCCCTGCAGGACCTCAGCCACCACCAAGTCTCCGACGGCGACTCTCGTTCGTCCAAACAAGGAATCCAGCAGAGCGACCTGCGGAGTATCAGCGGAGCGGAAGTAATCGACCCACACGCTGGAGTCAACCAGGATCACCTGCCGGTCCTCATCGCATTCAAATCACCTTCCCAGGTGATCTTCCCGCGCAACGCACGCGCCTTCTCTTGAGCGCGCAGGTCAAGCAGGGTGCGCAGCCCGAGTTCGACCGCTTCCTTCTTTGTCTTCGCTCCGGTCGCCCGCAGCGCATCCTTCATGAGTTTGTCGTCAATCTCGATGTTGGTGCGCACGCTGTGTACCTTAACAAGATCGGGTACACATGGTAGCACGGCGCTGCACGGAAGCCTGACCCCGCTCGCGCGGGGCGTCAACGACAGCGCGCTACATCCCCCAGCGCAGCGCCGCGGTGTGCACCGGCGCATCCCACAGCGCCAGCATCGCTGCATCCACCGCGCAGACGGTGACCGAGCAGCCAGCCATCTCCAGCGACGTGACATAGGAGCCTGTGAGGTGGCGCGCCACCTCGATGCCTTGCTCCTCCAGCAGCTTGTGCACCGCGTGCACCATCACGTACAGCTCCATCAGCGGCGTGCCGCCGAAGCCGTTGACGAGCAGGATCACCTGCTGGCCGCGCGGCAGCGCCAGGTCTTTGAGCACCGCGCCGGTGAGTTCGGCCGCGATCTCGCTGGCGCTGCCCAGCGGCACGCGGCGGCGCCCCGGCTCGCCGTGGATGCCCACGCCCATCTCCATCTCGTCGGGCCCGATGCGGAAGGTGGCTGCGCCGGCCGCCGGCACCGTGCACGAGGTGAGCGCCACGCCCATGCTCGCGGTGTTCTTGTTGACGGCGTCGCCCAGCGCCTTCAGGGCGGCCAGGCTCTGGCCCTGCTCGGCCGCGGCGCCGACGATGCGCTCCACCAGCACGGTGCCGGCCACGCCGCGCCGGCCGGTGGTGTAGGTGGAGTTCTCGACCGCCACGTCGTCGTTGATCACCACGGTGGCGTTGTCGCGGTCCAGCATCTCGGCCGCCATCTGGAAGTTCATCATGTCGCCGGAGTAGTTCTTCACGATGAAGAGCACGCCCGCGCCGGTATCGACCTCCTGTGCAGCGGCGATCATCTGGTCTGGCGTGGGCGAGGTGAAGACCTGGCCCGGGCAGGCGGCGTCCAGCATGCCGTGGCCGATGAAGCCGGCGTGCAGCGGCTCGTGGCCCGAGCCACCCCCGGACACCAGCGCCACCTTGCCGGGCTTGAGCGCACGGCGGCGCACGAACTGCAGGCTCGGGTCCAGCGTCACGATGTCGGCATGCGCAGCGGCAAAGCCTTGCAACGACTCGGCCAGCACGGTATCGACATGGTTGATGAGCTTCTTCATGGGGCGCCTCGGCAGGGAAAGGAAGGGGTGTGCAGCGCTGGCGTTGCGGTGATGGCCGCGCTCAATGGCCGGCCGCCAGGCCGTCGCAGATGCTGGCGATGATGAGCGCCATCGAGCGCGAGCCCGGGTCCACATGGCCGAGCGCGCGCTCGCCCAGGAACGACGATCGGCCGCGGCCGGCGTCCATCTGCGCGGTGGCCTGCGCGCTGTCGAAGCCACACTGGCGCACCTGGGCCAGCAGCGCAGCCGTGGGTGCGCCGTCGGCCGTGTCGGCGGCGGCGGCAAGCACCTGGCGCACGGGGTCCAACACGTCGAGCAGCGTCTTCTGGCCCAGTTCGGCCTTGCCCAGCCGCGTCAGCGCCTTGATGGCTGCACCGAGCGCGCGCGCCAGGTCGGCCGGCTGCAACGGTGGCTGCACGGGCAACTCCTTGCCCAGCGTGACGAGCAGCGTGCCGAACACCGGCCCCGACGAGCCGCCGATGGTGGACATGCAGGTCATGCCCATGGTCTTCAGCGCCTCTTGCAGGCTCTGGCCGGCCAGCAGGTCGAGCTTGGCCTGGATGGCGAGTGCGCCACGCCGCATGTTCAGGCCGTGGTCACCGTCACCGATGGCCTGGTCGAGCGCGGTCAGTTCATCGACATGGTCGATGAGGGTCTGCGTGGCCGCCTGGATGAGGGTTGCGTGGTTCATGGTGTTCCTGTTGTCGGGACTGCGCGCAGGTCAGCACGCGATGCGCTGGCCGGCGCCGTCGAACCACAGCGCCTGGCGCACCCGGAGGGCCACGCGCTGGCCGGGGGCGAGGCCGCTGCCGGCGGCGGTGGCGGCCACCAGTTGCTGGCCGCCGTTGTCGAGTTGCAGGTGCACCAGATGCTGGTCGCTCAGGCGCTCCAGGCGCAGCACCTGCGCGGCGGCGTCGGGCGTGCCGCCGTCGCCCACCAGCACATGCTCGCAGCGCAGCCCCACGGTGGCGGCCTGCGCCGGTGCAGCGCGGGCGGCCAGCGCCGGCAGCGCGCCGCACGGCAGCAGGTTGATGCGCGGGCTGCCCAGACGGGCGGCCACGGTGGCGCTCACCGGGTCTTCGTAGATCTGGCGCGGCGTGCCAAGCTGCACCAGCCGGCCCTGGTCGAGCACGCCCACCCGCGTGGCGAGCGTCAGCGCCTCGGTCTGGTCATGCGTCACGTACAGCAGCGTGGCGCCCAGGTCCTGCTGGATGCGCTTGAGTTCCAGCCGCAGGTCGCGGCGCAGCCTGGCGTCCAGCGACGACAGCGGCTCGTCCATCAGATAGACGGCGGGGCTGCGCACCAGCGCGCGGCCGATGGCAACCCGCTGCATCTGCCCGCCCGACAAGCGCGTGGCCGGGCTTTGCAGCTTGTCTTCGATGCCCAGCACCTGCGCCACCGCCTGCACCTGGCGGCGGATGTCGGCCTCGGGCGTGGGCCGCATCGGCGAGCGCAGCGGGAAGGCAAGGTTGTCGAACACGCTCAGGTGCGGGTACAGCGAGTACTGCTGGAAGACGAAGGCCACGTCGCGCAGCGCCGGGGCCAGCGCGGTGACGTCGCGCCCGCCGATGTGCACCCGGCCGCTGTCGGGCGCCTCCAGCCCGGCAGCCAGCCGCAGCGTGGTGGTCTTGCCGGCGCCGCTGGGGCCCAGCAGCACGAGGAATTCACCGCTGGCGACCGTCAGCTCCAGCGCCTGCACCGCCTGCACGCCGGCCGCGCCATGCTGGCCGGCAAAGCGCTTGGCCACGCCTTGCAGCCGCAGCTCAGCCATGGGCCACCTCGGTGCGGCGCCTGGCTTGGCCGGGGGCCGCGTCGTCGCGCGCGGTGTGCAGCGCGCGGCCCGTCGCCTGGTCGAACAAGGAGACCGCAGCCGCCTCGAAGCGCAGGCCGACATGCTGGCCGCGCTGCGCCACCGCATCGGTGCCGAGCCGGGCACGCAGCAGCGTGCCGCCGGCCAGCGCAACGGTGACGATCTGGCTGCTGCCCATGTACTCGGCGCCCAGCACCTCGCCGCGGAGCGGCGATGCGTCATCGAAATGCACATGCTCGGGCCGCACGCCGCACAGCAGCGGGCCGTGCGCGACGTCTTGCCGCAGCGCGGGCACGGCCACCGTGGCGCTGCCAATCTGCACCGCCTGCGCGCCGCGCGCCAGCGCCGCCTGGAAGGGCAGGAAGTTCATGCCCGGCGAGCCGATGAAGTCGGCCACGAAGACGCTGGCCGGCCGCTCATAGACGTCCATCGGCGCGCCGAGCTGCTCGATCAGCCCGCGGTTCATCACCGCGATGGTGTCGGCCATCGCCATCGCCTCGGTCTGGTCGTGCGTCACCAGCACCGTGGTGGCGTGCAGCCTGTCGTGCAGCGCGCGCAGCTCGTGGCACATGACCTCGCGGAACTCGGCGTCCAGCGCGCCGAGCGGCTCGTCCATCAGAAAGGCCAGCGGCTGGCGCACGATGGCGCGGCCGAGTGCGACGCGCTGGCGGTCGCCGCTGGACAGGCCGGACACCGGCGCGGCCAGCAGGTGGCCGATGCGCAGCGTGGCGGCGGCGTCTTGCACGCGGCGCTGCACCTCGGCGCGCGGCAGGCCCTGCGCCACCAGCGGAAAGGCGATGTTCTGCCGCACGTTCATGTGCGGATACAGCGCGAACATCTGGAAGACGAAGGCGATGTCGCGCGCGCTGGCGCGCTTGAAGCTCACGTCTTCATCGCCCAGGAAGATCTGCCCCGAGGTGGGCAGCTCCAGCCCGGCGATCATGCGCAGCGTGGTGGTCTTGCCGCAGCCAGACGGCCCCAGCAGACAGAAGAAGTCGCCATCGCGCACGGTGAAGCTGGAGTCCTGCACCGCGGTGAAGTCGGCGAATGCCTTGTGCAGCGCGACAGCGCGGATCTGGGCCATGGGCTACTGCGTCAGTCAGGAAGTCAGTCAGGAAACTTGGACACCACCATGAACAGCACGGTGCCGAACAGCGTGGTGGCGAAAGACCAGGTGAAGAGCAGCAGCGCCAGCGGCTGCAACATCATCACGATGCCGAGCGCGATGACGGCGCAGGCCACGGCCTCCATTGGGCGGCGGCGCAGCGCGCGCGGCCAGGCGCGCGTGGCTGCCGGATCAGGACCAGGCTCGGCCTGCGGTGCGGAAGGCGTCATTTGCGCACCGCGCCGAAGGTGATGCCGCGCAGCAGGTGCTTGCGCAGCACGATGGTGAACACCAGGATGGGCAGCAGGAACAGCGTGGTGCCGGCGGCCACGGCCGGCCAGTCCTGCCCGCCTTCGCCGATGATGATGGGGATGAAGGGCGGCGCCGTCTGCGCCGTGCCCGAGGTCAGCAGCACCGCAAAGGCGTATTCGTTCCAGGAGAAGATGAGGCAGAAAATGGCCGTCGCCACGATGCCGGTGGTGGCCTGCGGCAGCACCACCTTGCGGAAGGCCTGGAGCCGGGTGTAGCCATCGACCATCGCTGCCTCTTCGTACTCGCGCGGGATCTCGTCGATGAAGCCCTTGAGCAGCCACACCGCGAGCGAGACGTTCACCGCGCTGTACAGCAGGATCATCCCGAGCCGCGTGTCCGACAGGCCCAGCTCGCGGTACATCAGGTAGATGGGAATCGCCACCGCGATGGGCGGCATCATCCGCGTGGACAGGATGAAGAACAGCAGGTCGTCCTTCAGCGGCAGCTTGAAGCGCGAGAAGGCATAGGCCGCCATCACGCCGAAGCCCACCGACAGCACCGTGGAGCCGAGCGCGATGACGAGTGAGTTGACGAAGCGCGGCAGGTAGTTCGACGGCCCGGCCACCACCATGCTGGCGTCTCGCGCCTTCTGCTCGCAGGCGCTGTCGGCCGGCGGCAGCGCTGCGATGTACTCCGCCGTCTGCCGCGAGCGCGTGGTGAAGAGGTTGCACCAGCCGTCGATGGACGGCGTGAACACCACCTTGGGCGGGTAGCTGATCGCGTCGTTGGGCGTCTTGAAGCCGGTGAGGATGATCCAGGCCAGGGGCACCAGCGTGATCACCGCGTACAAGGCCACCAGCACACCGGCAATGGCGCGCGTACGGCCGCTGGGCTCGACCACCGAATGGGCTGTGCTGATGCCTTTGCGCATGCTGGCTGCTCAGCGGTTCTTCACGTGGTTGAGGGCCTTCACGTAGATGTTGGCCAGGCCGAACACCGCCACGAAGAGGATCACCGCAAAGGCCGACGCGTAGCCGGTGCGCCACTTCTCGAAAGCCTCGCGCTTGAGCGTGATCGACGCCAGCTCGGTGGCCGAGCCCGGCCCGCCTGACGTGAGCAGGTTGACCATGTCGAACATCTTGAAGTTCTCGATGCCGCGGAACAGCACCGCCAGCATCACGAAGGGCAGCACCATCGGCAGCGTGATCGACCAGAACTGCCGCCACGGCGAGGCGCGGTCCACCTCGGCGGCTTCGTAGATGCTGTCGGGGATGGAGCGCAACCCGGCCAGGCAGATCAGCATCACATAGGGCGTCCACATCCAGGTATCGACGATCACGATGGCCCATGGCGCCAGCGGCACCGAGCCCAGCATCGAGAACGACGACGGCGACACGCCGCCCAGCCAGCCGGCCACGTAGTTGAACAAGCCCATTTGCGGCTGGTACAGGAAAGCCCAGAAGTTGCCCACCACGGCGGGCGACAGCATCATCGGCACGAGGATCAGCGTGGTCCAGAAACCATGGCCGCGGAACTTGCGGTCGATCAGCCAGGCCAGCGCAAAGCCGATCAGCACCTGGAGTAGGATGGTCCAGAACAGGAAGTGCGCGGTGGTCTGCATCGCGGCCCAGATGTCGGGGTCGGTCAGCACCGCGATGTAGTTGTCCAGCCCGACGCCCAGCACCGGCGCATTCGGCCGGTTGGCGCGGTAGTTGGTGAACGACAGCTTCACCGTCCAGACCAGCGGGAAGATGTTGATCGCCAGCAGCAGCAGCATGGTCGGCCCGACGAAGAGCCAGGCCACGCTGCCGTCGGACAGGCCGCGCACACGCCCAGCCAGAGGCTGCGGCGTGGCGCGGACCAGGGCGTCGATGCCCTGTGCTGGGTTCAGGCGCATCGCGGTGGCTTCACTTCATTTTTCCGTCTTCCTTGAAGACCTTTTTCCAGTCGGTCACCAAGGCGTCCAGCGCTTCCTTGGCGGTGCCCTTGTCGGCCACCACGAAGTCATGCGTGCGCTTTTGCATCGCCAGCAGCAACTGCGCATACGAGGGCTCGGCCCAGAAATCGACCACCATCCCCATCGAGTCGAGGAAGGCCTGTGCGAAGGGTGAACTCTTCGGGTAGCCGGGGTCGTTGAGCACCGCCTTGGCCGCCGACGAGCCGCCGATGGCCTGCCACTTCTTCTGCACGTTAGGGTCTGCAAACCACTTGATGTATTGCAGCGCCTCGTTCTTGTTCGGCGAATAGGCCACCACCGAGATGCCCTGCCCGCCCAACTGCACGCCCTTGCCCTTGTCCGACGGGTTGGTGAAGAAGCCGATCTTGTCGCCGCCGACATTCGGGTCCTTGTTGAGGCCGGGGAAGAAGGCGAACCAGTTCATCATCATCGCCACCTGCCCGGACTTGAAGGCGTCCAGCCCCTCGCCCATGTAGGCATTGGTCAGCCCGGGCGGCGTGCTGCCCTTGTAGATGGCCTTGTAGAACTCCAGCGCCTTGACGGCGTCGGGCGAGTTGACGAAGCCGTCCATCGCATACGGCTTCTTCGGGTCTTCGTACTTGAAGCCCATCGGGTACATCACGTTGGTCACGCCCATCGTGATGCCTTCGCTGCCGCGCTCGGTGAAGATGTAGGCGCCATAGACCTTCTTGCCATCGACCATGCGGCCCTGGAAGAACTCGGACACCTGTTTGAATTCGGCCCAGGTCCTGGGCGGCGCCAGGTCGCGGCCGTGCTTCTTCTTGAACTCGGCCTGAAGCTCCGGCTTGGCGAACCAGTCGCGGCGGTAGGTCCAGCCGACGGCATCGGCCATCGCGGGCAGCGCCCAGTAGTTGGGGCTGCCCTTGGGCCACTCGGCATAACCGGTCACGGTGGCGGGCGCGAAGTCGGTCATCTTGATGCCCTCCTTCGCGAAGAAGTCGTTCAGCTTGACGTAGTGCCCGCTCTCCGCCGCGCCGCCGATCCACTGGCTGTCGCCGATGATCAGGTCGCACAGCTTGCCCTTGGAATTCAGCTCGTTGAGCATGCGGTCGGCGAAGTTGGGCCAGGGCACGAACTCGAACTTCA
>CAXTHW010000008.1:0-167361 GCA_964244245.1 uncultured Rubrivivax sp.
GGTTGCGGTTGCGGTTGCGGTTGCGGTTGCGGTTGCGGTTGCCGGTGGAGGCAGCAACAGCGGCGCGGCGGGTTGGCTTGCCGGCACCGGCACCGGCACCCGCGCCGCAGCGGGGGCTGCAGATGGCGCCGGCGGCGGCTGCCAGACGCGCAGGCCCATCGCCTGCAGCATCTCCACCTGGCGCTCAGTCCAGGGCATCGTCGCTCCGCTGCGGCACCGGGGCGCGCATCACCACCGCATCTTCGCGCGTGGAGCGCGGCGCCGGGTAGTAGCCGCGCCGCAGGCCGACCTCGGCGAAGCCACGCTCGCGGTACAGCTTGCGCGCCCGCCCGTTGCTGGCACGCACCTCCAGCCACAGCACCGGCAGCGCGAGCGCCAGGCAACGCTGGTTCAGCGCGTCCAGCATCCGGTGCGCCAGGCCACGGCCCTGCCAGGCCGGCGCGACGGTCAGGTTGAGCAGATGCATCTCATCGACGCCCGCCATCGCGACGAAGTAGCCCACGATGCCGGCGTCGGGCTCCACCAGCACCTCGGCCAGATAGCCGGCGGCCAGCGAGTCGATGAAGTTGCCCCGGCTCCACGGAAAGCTGTAGGCCAGCGCCTCGATGGCAGCCACCGCCTCCACGTCGCGTGACACCATCGTGCGCAGTGTGCTGCGCGGCGCCAGCAAGGCGCTCATCGTGATGCGCCCCCTTCGGCCGCCTTGCCACGCATCGCCGCACGCTCGGTGCTGGTGAAGGCCACCTTGTCGCGCAGGTACAGCGGCAAGGCATCGGCGGCATCGACGCCTTGCCCGGCGTCGAACTGCGCCTGCGCCAACCGCAGCAGCGCCGCGGCGCGGCTGCCCTCGGTGGCCACGCACCGCACATGCTGCGGCAGGCCGAGCCGGGCGCCGAAGGCCTGCAAGGCGGAGCCGGCGACGCAGGGCGGCGCGTCGGCCCAGGCCTGCGCCAGTGCCGGCAGCGTGTAGAGCGCGGGCGCTTGCAGGGCATGCCAGCGTCCCTGCTGCCAGCGGTAGCGGCCGGCATAGGCCTCGTCCATGCGCGCGTCCATCGCCACGCCGACCTCGAAGCCATCTGCTGCCGCCGTCTGCTCGCGGGCGTCGTCGGCCACCAGCAGCAGGCTGTCCAGCGGCAGCAGCGGGCGGCCGAGTCCGAAGCCCAGGCCCTGCGCCACGGCGCAACTGGTGCGCAGGCCGGTGAAGGCGCCCGGGCCGTTGCCGAAGGCGATGGCTTGCAGCGCCGCCATCTCCAGCCCGGCTTCGGCCAGCAGCGCGCGGATGCGCGGCAACAGCGCGGCCGATGCCAGCGCACCGCCGGCTTCCTGTCGCAGCAGATCGCGCCCGCCGGCCCGCAGCGCGACGGCCAGCAGCTCGGTCGAGGTGTCGAAGGCAAGCAGGCAGCTCATGGGCAGACCGGCATGCGTCGCCCGGCGGGCGGGGCGCGGCGGCATGCGGGCGGCGTCATGCTGGACGCTCGCGCAGCGGTGCGGACGCGGTGCCTTGCCGAAGGCCCAGCAGCAGCCCCAGCGTGACGCACACCAGGCCGCCGACCGCCGCCGCGCTGAGCGCCTCGCCCAACAGCGGAACGGCCGACAACGCGGCCAGCGCCGGCACCAGCGCCGTCATCATCGTCGAGCGCACAGGCCCGAAGGTGGCCACCACCTGGGTGAAGGCCAGGCCGGCCAGCAGCATCGAGAAGCCGCCCTGATAGACGGCCTGCACGGTGATCTCGCGCCAGGACGCGGCTTGCAGGCCGCTGGGCACCCAGCCCGCTGCGGCGGCCAGCGCGAACAGCGGCACGTAGCTCACCAGGCAGCCGATGGCGATGGCCAGCGTGGCATCCACCGGGCCGACGCGCCAGCGGCGGCACAGCACGCCATACATCGACCAGGTCATGCCTGCGCACAGGAAGAGCAGGTCACCGCGCCAGGTGCCGCTGCCGTCGAAGGCCTGCAGCAGGCTGGTGCCACCGACCAGCAGGTCCCCGGCGACGATGAGCGACAAGCCCGCCACGCGGGTGGGCGTCAGCGGCTCGCCAAGCAAAGCCACCGCGAAGAGCGAGGTCCACAGCGGCAGCGAGCCTGGCATCAGCACCGCCGCATGGGCGGCTGGCGCGAAGAAGAAGCCGCTGTAGGCAAAGGCACAGTAGCCGACGCCGGCCGCCACCGCCAGCGCGGCGCCGCGCCGCAGCGCCAGCGGCCCGCCCAGCCCGGCGCGCAGCGCGCGCCAGCGCCACGCCGCCACCGGCAGCGCGAGGATGCCGGAGAACAGGAAGCGCAGGAAGGCGATGTCGAATGGCGTCAGCGCGTGGCGGGCGCTGAAACGGGCGATGAGGATGAACGAGGTCCAGATGGCCAGCACCGCCAGCGCGCAGGCGACGCCGGTCCAGGCCGCACGCCGCGACAGGGGCTGGGAAGGCATCGCCCAAGTTTAGCCGTGCCATCATGGCCGGCATGTCACCGCTGCCGCCCGCCTGCGACCCAGCCCGCGCTGCCGCCCGTCTTGCCGCCCGTCTTGCCATGGGCGCCACGCATGCTGCGGCCCGTGCTGCGGCCCGTGCTGCTGCCCGTGCCGCCGCCTGTGCCTGGCTCGCGCTGGCCATGGCGGCCGCAGCGCCTGCCAGCCGGGCCGACGGCCTGCCGCCCGAGGCGGCGCTGGCGCTGGCGCGTGCGCGCGTGCCCGAAGAAGCGCTGGCCGTGGTGATCCGCGAAGTCGGCAGCGAGCGCCCGGCACTGTCGGCGCAGGCGCTGCGGCCGGTCAATCCGGCCTCGGTGATGAAGCTGCTCACGACGTTGGCCGCGCTCGACCGGCTGGGCCCGGCGTGGACTTGGGCCACCCCGGTCTGGATCACCGGCAGCATCAGCGGCGGCGTGCTCGACGGCTCGCTGGTGATCAAGGGCACCGGTGACCCCAAGCTCGTGGTCGAGCGGCTGTGGCTGCTGCTGCGCCGGGTGCAGCAGATGGGCGTGCACGAGATCCGCGGTGACATCGTGCTCGACAGCAGCGCCTTCGCGGTGCCGGAGGGCAGCGCTGCCGACTTCGACGGCGAGCCCACGCGGCCCTACAACGTGCGGCCGAGTGCGCTGCTGCTCAACTTCCGCTCCGTCACCTACAGCTTCGTGCCCGACGCGGCGGCGGGTGTGGCGCGCGTGCTGGTGGAACCGTCGCTCGACGGCGCCAGCGTGGACCGCGCCGTGCCGCTGGCCGGCGGCCCCTGCAATGACTGGCAGGCGGCGCTGAAGGCCGGCTTCGGCGAGAGCGTGCGCTTCGGCGGCGCCTACGCAGGCGCCTGCGGTGAACAGACCTGGAGCGTGGCCGACAGCCAGCCCTGGAGCTACAACGCGCGGCTGCTGGCGGCGCTGTGGAAGGAAATGGGCGGCCGGCTCGCGGGCAGCGTGCGCGACGGGGTTGCCCCTGCTGCGCTGCCCAGCTTCGAGCTGCGCTCGCCGCCGCTGGCCGAGGTGGTGCGCGACATCAACAAGTTCAGCAACAACGTGATGGCGCAGCAGCTCTTCTACACGCTGGATCTGGCGCGCCACCCGGGCAGCCCGGCCACCACCGCAGGCGCACGCGAGACGCTGCGCCGCTGGCTGGCCGACAAGCTGGGCGGTGAGTTCGGCGGCTTTGCGCCGGAGCTGGTGATCGACAACGGCTCGGGCCTGTCGCGCGACACCCGCGTCAGCGCGCAGATGCTGGAGCGGCTGCTGAGCCTGGCCTACCAGAGCCCGGTGATGCCCGAGCTGATGGCGTCGCTGCCCATCTACGGCGTGGATGGCACGCTGCGCCGCAGCCGCGCCGCGCCGGGGCGCGCGCACCTGAAAACCGGCTCGCTGCGCGACGTGGCGGCGATGGCCGGCTACGTGGTGTCGGACAGCGGGCGCCGCTACGTGCTGGTGGCCGTGCTGCAACACCCGAATGCCAACCTCGCGCGGGCGGCACTGGACGCGCTGGTGCAATGGACGCAGCGTGACCCGCCGCCGCGCTGAGAGTCCGGGCGCAGCAGCCCGGTCAGAACCGGTAGGAGACGCCCACCGAATAGACCAGCGGCCGGAAGTCGATGGTGGTCTGCAACACCGTCGCACCCACCGCCACGAGGTCGCTTTTGACCTTCACGGCGGCGACGCTGGCGTAGGCGCCCCATTGCTTGTTGACGGAGTAGTCCAGCCCGACCTGCGCCACCGGGCCCCAGGAGTCGCTCAAGCTGATGTCGAAACCGTAGCGCGAGCTGATGCCGGTGAACCGGGTGTAGTTGATGCCGGCGCCGACGTACGGCCGGAAGCTGTCGCCGGGCTGGCCGAAGTGGTAGTTGAGAAGCAGCGTCGGCGCGACGTTGCGTGCCACCAGCACCTCGCCCAGGAAAGCCACGCTGCCGCTGCCGTAGCCCTTGATCCTGGGCGGCACGCCGAGGACCAGTTCGATGCCCAGGTTGGGCATGAACTCGTACTCATAGACGAAGATCACCGTGGTGGCGTCGCCGGTATAGGCGTCGGCGCCGGGCGGAATGCCGATGCCGGAGACGCCGTTGGTCTTGGAGTGGGTGTCGTAGCGGGTGAGGCCGAACTTGAAGGTCGAGTCCTGCGCCTGGGCGCCGCCGGCCAGCGTGGCCAGGGTGGCCAGCAGCGCGGCCGAGCAGATCATGCGGTTCATGCTTGTTCTCCGTGTCGCGGTGCTCAGATCCAGCCGAAGGCCTTGAGCTGCTGGGTGACGTAGTCGCTGATGACCTTGTGCCCGCCGGTGGTGGGGTGCACGCTGTCGGCGAACTGCCATGTCTGCACGTTGGCACCGGTGCGCAAGCCGTTGTATGGCGCGCCGACGGTGGCATTGCAGAACAGCGACGAGCCATCGGTCACCGCTCCACGCGTGATCGCGCTGATCTTCGCCGGGTCGCAGGCAGCCACGGTGTTGTTGACGAAGCCGTACTTGGCCGGGTTGGCATAGACGTCCTTGCCCGGTGCGTTCTGGTCGATGATCTGCACCGCAACGTCGGTCAGCCCGTCGCGCAGCCAGAGGTTGAAGACATCCACCAGGCCGCTGAGCACCGGCTTGGCGCTGGCCGGCAAGGTGGCGCCGAAGGGCGTGAGCGTGGAGTCTGGCAGCGTGAACACAGCCACGTACTTGCCGCCCTTGGCGAGGATTTGTTCCTTCACCAGCGTCGCCAGTTCTCCGGCCGCCTTCTTCATCTCGGTCTGCGCGGCAGACTGGGCGGCGAAGAGCTTCTGGTTGGCCTCGTCGGCGCTGATCCTGCCCGCCACAGCATCGGCCTGGATCGCAGTGGCGGCGGCGCTGAAGCTGCCGAACTGGATGAAGGCGTCGTTGTTGCCGGCCCAGACGAGGACCAGGTCGCTGGCCTTGAAGCTGCCGAAACGCGCCAGATGGTTGGCGATCTGCGTCACCACCGGCACCGTCAGCGCGCCGCCTGTCTTGCCGATGCCCGCCGGGTCTGTCACGCGCGAGCCGCCCTGGCCGTAGCCGGTGCAGGTGGCGGCCAGCGCCGGGGTGGCGGCAGCCGGGCACTTGACCGAGGTGCCCGCAAAGCCCACTTCGGCGGGCGTGGTGACCAGGCCCAGCGTGGTGGCCAGGTTCTCCGGCCAGACGGTGCCCGTGGTGCCGTCGTTGGTGCTGAACTTGCCGCCGAAGTAAGGCGGCAGGCCGTTGCCGGTGACGGAGGTGGCCGACGCATAGGCGCCGAGGTCGCTGAGGCTGTCGCCGAAGGTCACCAAGGCGGTGAAGCTGCCCTTGGTGGTGGGCGCGCCGGCGGGGCTGCCGCTGCCGGGAATGCTTGCGTCGTCGCCGCAGCCCGCGAGCAGGGCGCACGCCAGCGCCGCCATCATCCAGATGCGGATGTTCTTCATGCCGTCTCCACCTTTGTCCGTTGTGCTGTCTGCAAAGCGATCGGGTGGGCCGTAATAGAACGGCCGTTCGCTTTTCTGGCAGGCACTATACGGGTGGCCTTGCAAGCGGCCCGCCGGGGTTAACCCCCTGCGGCGGCGGGCCCAAAAAGGTCCGGCGTCAGAACGGGTTGCGGCGTGCGCGGTCCACCGCCAGCGTGCCCAGTTGCTGCTGCCCGACGTAGGCCAGGCGCTGGTCGTCGGCCCACATCCAGTTGTCCGCCGATGCGCCATCGACCAGCGTCTTGGTGGTGCACAGCGGCGGCGGCGCGGTGTCCAGGCAGGCCGCTTCGGTCACGTTGGCCAGGCCGAAGCTGCCCGGCGAGCGCACCATCGCCTGGACGCGCAGATCGGTCTGCACCAGCCCGACATAGCGGCCGTCGAGCACGACGTTGACGCCCAGTTGCTCGTTGAAGGCAGCGCTCAGGCGCGACAGCAGCGCGGCGCGATCGGTGTCGCCGAACTCGGCCTTCTGCCGTCTGGCGTAGGGCGTCAGGCCCATGTCCGGGATGGTGGAGACGATGACCTTGGCACCCAGGTCCACCAGACGGTTCACCTCGCTGGCCGCCTGTTGGCCGCGGCTGCGCGCGTCGGCGATCAAGTCCACCTCGGGACGGGCGGGATACTGCTGGTAGAGGTCGATCACGTCGTTGGCGCCCACCAGCAGGGTGGTCAGGTCGCGGTCACGGAAGCCGCCATTGGCGAGCTGGGCGTCGATCTGCACCTTGACGTCGGCCACCTTGGCGCCGGCCGTGGCCCGCATCCGCCCTTGCGGTGACTCCACCTGGCCCGGGTTGCACTCGGGGAACACGAAACCGTAGTAGCTGGCCACCGTCTGCACCCAGTTGGGCCGGTTGACGCAGTCCAGCGTGTCGGTGGTGGTGCCATCGCCGTTGTCGGCCGAGGTGACGGCGTTGATGCTGTACTTCTGGCCGCTGGCGTCCAGCGCGCTGGTCTCGTCGCCGAACACGATGACGCGCCCGGCGACGAAGGGCTCGTATTGCGACGTCCCGCCGCCGCACGCACCCAACGCCACCGCCGCGCAAACGGCAACACGACGGACGGCAGCGCGCAGACGGCGACCGGGGACACTGCTGAAGATCATCTCTGCTCCGAAATGGCTGCGCGGTTGGTGCGTCCGCGGCTGCGGCGCCTTCATGCCGCCGCTGCGCGCTGGAGCCTGTCCCGCACGCCGTCCCACTCGGGGCCTGGCGGCGGTTGTTCGACCCAGATCAGCAAGACGCCATCGGCATCGAACCCGCGCAGCACGGCAAACAATTCATGCGCCACCGCCGCGGCGCTGCGCGGCATGGGGCGGTGGGAGACGCCGGCCGAAGCCGGCGGCACGACCCATGAATATACCGCGAGGCCCGGCGGCAGCGGCCCGGCCAGCGCAGCACCGAGCGCGGCACTGTCCAGCAGGCGCAGCGCTGCATCGGGCGCATAGTGCGCCGCAAGCGTGCCGGGGGCGCGCGGAGACAGCGCGTCGGGCGCCGCCAGCGGCCCGCCCAGCACGCGCTCCAGCGCCCGCCGGTCCAGCGCGCCGGGCCGCAACAGCGCGGGCACGTCGCGGCTGCAATCGACGATGGCCGACTCGATGCCGACATCGCAAGGCCCGCCGTCCAGCACCCACAGCGCGGCGCCGAACTCCTGCTGCACATGGCACGCCGTGGTGGGGCTGACATGGCCGAAGCGGTTGGCGCTGGGCGCCGCGACGCCAGCCACGCCGCGCGCCGCGCAAGCACGCAGCAACGCCCGCGCCACAGGATGCGCGGGCAGCCGCAAGCCGATGCTGACCTGGCCTGCCGACGCCGCTGCGCCGCGCCCGCCGCGGCGCGGCAGGATCAGCGTCAACGGGCCGGGCCAGAAGTGCGCCATCAACCGTTGCGCTGCGTCACCCGGGGCGGCGGCGAACTCGGCAATGGCATCGGGGTCGGCCAGATGGACGATGAGCGGGTGGTCCGCAGGCCGGCCCTTCGCAGCGAAGATGGCGGCCACGGCGGTGTCGTCGTCTGCACGCGCGCCCAGCCCGTACACGGTCTCGGTCGGGAAGGCCAGCAGCGCGCCGGCCGCCAGATGCGCTGCGGCGTTCTGCAAGGCGCCTGCATCAGCGCCATCGAGCAAGGGCATGGTGTTGAACGGGATGGAGGGCTGCTTGGGCCTGCGGCATCAGAAGGCCGGCAGCCCCAGCAGGGCCGCGGCGCTCAGCGCCACGCTCCGTGCGGCGGCCGGCTCTGCCGCGGTGACCGTCAGATGGCCCATCTTGCGGCCCGGCCGTGGCTCGGCCTTGCCGTACAGGTGCAGGTGCACGCCGGGCAGCGCCAGCACGGCGGCCCAGTCGGGCGCGCTGGCGGGGCCGTGCGGGTCGGCGAACCAGAGGTCACCGAGCAGGTTCAGCATCACGGCTGCTGAATGCTGGCGCGGCTGGCGCAGCGGCAGCCCTGCAAGGCAGCGCACCTGCAGATCGAACTGCGACAGGTCGCAGGAGTCGATGCTGTGGTGCCCGGAGTTGTGCGGACGCGGCGCCATCTCGTTGGCCAGCAGGCTGCCGTCTTCGAGCACGAAGAACTCGACGCACAGCACGCCGACGTAGTGCATCGATGCTGCGAGGCGGCAGGCGTGCTCGATGGCCTGCGCGGCCGTCTGCACGTCCAGATCAGCCGCAGGCACCTGCGTGACGGCCAGGATGCCCGCGTGGTGCAGGTTCTGCTGCACCGGCAGATGGACCGTCTGTCCACTGTCGGCGCGGGCCACGATGACGCTCAGTTCGCGGCGCAGCGACAGCCGCTTCTCGAGCACGCAAGGCACGCCACCGAGCGACAGCCAGGCACGAGCCAGCGCTTCGCCATCGGCCACCGGGGCCTGCCCTTTGCCGTCGTAGCCCAGGCGGACCGTCTTCAGGATGCCGGGCAGCAGGGCGGCAACTTGCGGCGCGCCCATGTCGCTGTCGCTGTTGATCGCGGCATACGGCGCGCAAGCGACGCCTGATCTGGCAAAGTGCGCTTTCTCGGCCGCGCGGTCCTGGCAGATTTCAACGGCCTCTGCCGACGGCGCGACGCGGGTGCGGCCGGCGAGAACGCGCAGCGCAGCAGCGGGCACGTTCTCGAACTCGGTGGTCACCGCGGCGCAGCGAGCGGCCAGTTCGGCCAGCGCGCCGGGATCGGCGTAAGGGCTGACGGCATGCGAGTGGGCCACCGCGCCGGCGGGGCTGTCGCGGTCGGGGTCGAGCACCGCGGTGCGGTAGCCCAGCGACTGCGCCGCGTGCACGAACATCCTTCCAAGCTGGCCGCCACCCATCACGCCCAGCGTCAGGGCCGCGGACGGCAGCAACGCGCCGCTCACTTCAGATCCTGCGTCATCGCACGTGCCGCTTCGGTCTGCCGCGCCCGGTAGGCGTGGAGCTTGGCGCGCAGCGCCGGGTCGTCGTTGGCGAGCATGGCGATGGCAAACAACGCCGCATTGGCAGCACCGGCAGCGCCGATGGCGAAGGTAGCGACCGGAATCCCCTTGGGCATTTGCACGATCGAGTAGAGCGAATCAAGACCATGAAGATGCTTGCTGGGAATCGGTACCCCGAGGACGGGCACGGTGGTTTTCGCCGCCAGCATTCCAGGCAGGTGCGCCGCCCCACCGGCCCCCGCAATGATGGCCTTCAGGCCCAGCGCCTCCGCCTGCTCGGCAAACTCGAACATCTCGTCGGGCATGCGATGCGCGGACAAAACTCTGGACTGATGGGGAATGGAAAATTCAGTGAGGATTTGGGAGGCGATGCTGAGGATTGGCCAGTCGGAGGAGGAGCCTAGAAAAATCGAAACTTTCAACGGTGCCAACTCCAGTTCAATTTTCAAACGACACGATTGCCGCTTCAGTTTCCGCGAGCGCGTCTCGAAGGCGCGACATTTCGTCGAGATGATCGACCTTGGCCTTCGTCAACTGCGCGGTAACTGCTAGGCGTCGATCATCCATTCCAAGAAAGTCATAGATTTTCGAAAGCACTGACAGCAAAACTAGCCGATCATCCACATCCCATTCTTCGTGTTTTCTCGATTCTACCAAAGCCAAAATTTCTAACGCTTCCGAATGCTCATTCAACATTAGCAATGTCCATACCAAGTTGACCAGCAGCGTTGGGCCGCAGCCCCGTCCTGCATTTGATGCGAGCTCTTGGACCGTTGCTCTCAACGGCTCAACGAGCTCATGCCAACGCTCAGACAAAATCAAGACCTCCAACTGGCAAAGTTTGACGAGATGCGGCAAGGCTGTGACTCCGGTGCGAAGTTGGTAGTTCCAGGCAGAATCAATCTCCAATTTCAGAAGATGAAGCTTGGCTATATCCGTAGAGCGACCGGTTAAATGATATTGAACTCTGAGTGCTGCGCTAGCGAAAGCGGCGCGGTTATACATAATCGCGCCCAATGTCGCTTGATCGCCCTCTCTAACCGCGCAGGAGTGACATGACTTATACCAGTAATCGGCTCGCTGACTCATTCCAAGATATTGGTATGCGTCACCCATAACCAAGCCAGCCCGACATTGAACATCGTTTAAGCCCTTCTTGCCGGAGCTCAAACCAGCTGATAGCAAGTGTGGAAATAACTTATAGTCGCCGCGCTCGAAATCGATATGGGCGAGCCACGCTGAACTTAGCCACTGAACCCGATCAAATCCGGTCGCAGTCGAAATTAGATTGGCTCGAATCACCCGGTCTCTAGCCGCAGCAGTGTTTACGCGATCAAAAAACAAAACCAACCCCTCCGCCAGCATGATCCAGACCGAGACCCGGGCGTTTCTACCGTCGCCATAGGTTCTCCGCAGCGATGCGGCGATTTCCTGCGCTTCGGCGAGTTGGCCGATGCGTGCAAGGTAGCAGGCGCGTTCGGCCAGCAGTTCAGCGCGTTCCGCTGGGTCGGTGCTGGCGTCGAATGCCTGCTGGAGGCGGGTCAGCAAAGGTGTCATGGGGCTTCACCTGTGAGGCGGGTACAGGCTTCGGCGTAGCGGGCGGCGCTGGCCGCTGCGATGTTCGGCGGCAAGGGCGGGGCAGGCGGGCGCTTGTTCCACGGCGCGCCACCGATGCGGACCGTTTCCAGCCAGTCTCGCACGGCCTGTTTGTCGAAGCTCGGCGGGTTGGCGCCTTCTTGGTGGCTGTCCGCCTCCCAGAAGCGCGACGAATCCGGCGTCAGCACCTCGTCCATCAAGGTCAGTCGCCCGTCGGCGTCGAGGCCGAACTCGAACTTGGTGTCGGCGACGATGATCCCGCACTGCAAGGCATGGGCCGCGGCTTCTCGGTAGAGCCGGGTGGCGACCTCGCGCATCTGCGTTGCCAGCGCCTTGCCGACCAACTCTTCCATTCTCGCGAAGGTGATGTTCTCGTCGTGCTCGCCGGCTTCTGCCTTGGTGGCGGGGGTGAACAGCGGTTCGGGCAGGCGGCTGGCCAATTGCAGCCCGGGCGGCAGAGCTTCGCCACAAACGGTGCCGCTGTGCCGGTATTCCTTCCAGCCCGACCCGGCCAGGTAGCCGCGCACCACCGCTTCCACGGGCAAGGGCGTCAGCCGTTTGACCAGCATCGCACGGCCGCGCACCTGCTCGGCTTCGTCTGCCTGCACCACAGACAGCGGGTCGTCGCCCGTCAGGTGGTTGGGCACGATGTGCTTGAGCTTGTCGAACCAGAACAGCGCCATCCGGGTCAGGATCTCGCCCTTGCCGGGAATCGGCTCGCCGAGCACCACGTCGAAGGCCGACAGCCTGTCGCTGGCCACCATCAACAGCCGGTCGGCACCCACCGCGTAGTTGTCGCGCACCTTGCCGCGCGCCAGCAACGGAAGCGAGTGAAGGCTCGACTGGAACAAGGCGTTGCGCATGGCGGAAGCGGCTTTTTTGTGGGTCCCTCAGTGTGACCTAGAAATGCGCGGGGCCGCTGTCTGCGGCCCCGTCTGGATCAGCGCACGAAGGCGCAGAAAGCGGCGGGCTCGGCCGCGTCAATGCACCAGTTGCGCCAGTTCCCCGCTGGCATAGCGCCGGGCAACGTCTTGCAGCGGCAGCGGCTTGATCTTCGCCGCCTGCCCTTCGCAGCCGAATTCCAGATAGCGCTGGCGGCAGATCAGCCGGGCGGCCTCTCGTGCGGGCTTGAGGAAGTCGCGCGGGTCGAACTTGCTTGGGTTCTCGTGCAGGTACTTGCGCACTGCCGCGGTCATCGCCAGCCGCACGTCGGTGTCGATGTTGATCTTGCGCACGCCATGCTTGATGGCCTCCTGGATCTCCTCCACCGGCACCCCGTAGGTCTCCTTCATCTCGCCGCCAAATTGGCGGATGACCTCCAGCAGGTCCTGCGGCACGCTCGACGAACCGTGCATCACCAGATGGGTGTTCGGCACCCGCTGGTGGATCGCCTTGATGCGGTCGATGGCGAGGATGTCGCCGGTCGGCTTGCGGGTGAACTTGTAGGCGCCGTGGCTGGTGCCGATGGCGATGGCCAGCGCGTCGAGCTGGGTGCGCTTGACGAAGTCGGCCGCCTGCTCCGGGTCGGTCAACAACTGCTCGCGGGTCATCGTCGCTTCGGTGCCGTGGCCGTCTTCCTTGTCGCCGCGCATGGTTTCCAGCGAACCGAGACAGCCGAGTTCGCCTTCGACCGTGACGCCCAGCGCATGCGCCATGTCCACCACCTTGCGCGTGACCTCGACGTTGTAGTCGTAGCTGGCGATGCTCTTGCCGTCGGCCTCCAGGCTGCCGTCCATCATCACCGAGCTGAAGCCCAGGCCGATGGCGCCGCTGCAGACTTCGGGGCTCTGGCCATGGTCCTGGTGCATCACCAGCGGCACCTGCGGCCAGGACTCCACCGCGGCCTGGATCAGGTGCTTGATGAAGGGCTCGCCGGCGTACTTGCGGGCGCCGGCACTGGCTTGCAGGATGACCGGCGCGCCGACGTCGGCGGCTGCGCTCATCACGGCCTGCACCTGCTCCAGGTTGTTGACGTTGAAGGCCGGGATGCCGTAGCCGTTGTCGGCGGCATGGTCCAGCAATTGGCGCATCGAGACGAGTGGCATGGTGGCTTCCCGAAAGGTCAGATGGAGTGGGCAGGCGGCCAGGCGCCGCAACGCGCTCAAGTTTAACGGCCGCCCGGCCGGCGGGCCGCCCGCGCAGAGATGGGCCGGTTTGTGCCGGTTTTTCAGCCTCAAGCAACGGCGGCGGCGGCCGGACACTGGCGCCGGGGCGGCGCATGGGCGCCGCGACAGGCCCGCACACCATGGCTCGCATCGATCTTCCCGCCGTCACCCAGTGGATAACAGCGGCAGCGCATGCCCACGGTGCTGCGCTTGCGCCGCTGGTGATGGACAGGCTGGGCATCGGCCGCCGCTCGGCGCTGGCGCTGCTGAACAAGCTGGTGGCGGCGCAGTGGCTGCTGCGTGAAGGCACCTCGCGCAAGCCGGTGTTCCGCCCCGGCGCGCTCAAGCAGGTGGTGCAGCGCTACCCGCTGGCCGGGCTGCACGAAGACCTGCCGTGGCAGCGCGACTTCGCGCCCTTCTTCACGCTGCAGCCCAACGTGGCGCGCCTGGCCCAGCATGCCTTCAGCGAGCTGCTGAACAACGCGGTGGACCACAGCGGCGGCAGCAGCGTCACCGTGTCGATGCGGCAGACGGCGCTGCACCTTCAGCTTCTGGTGTCGGACGACGGCTGCGGCGTCTTCAGCCGCATCCAGCAGACCTTCGACATCGGCGATCCCACGCTCGCGATGCTGGAGCTGAGCAAGGGCAAGCTGACCAGCCTGCCGGCGCTGCACAGCGGTCACGGCTTGTTCTTCACCTCGCGGCTGGCCGACGTCTTCGACCTGCATGCCAACCACCGCGCCTTCCAGTTCCGCGGCTGGGACCGCCGCGGCTGGCATGCCGCCAAGCCGATGGCGCGGCAAGGCACCTCCATCTACATCGGCATCGCGACCGACACCCAGCGCACGCTGGACGGCGTGCTGCGCGGGCACAGCATAGCCGCTGCCTGCTATGGCTTCGACACCACGCTCGTTCCCTTGCAACTGATGACCGGCGGCCACACCGGGCTGGAGTCGCGGGCGCAGGCCAAGCGGGTGGCGTCGCGGCTGCAGGCCTTCCGCCGCGCCGAGGTCGATTTCTCCGGCATCGCCGACGTCGGCCATGGCTTTGCCGACGAGTTGTTCCGCGTCTTCCCGCGTGCCCACCCTGCCGTTGAACTGGTGCCGCTGCACATGGCGCCGCGCGTGGCGGAGATGGTCAACGGCGTCCGCGGCCTGCCGGCCGCCGCGGCGGGCTGAGGCAGCGCACAGCGGCCTTCAGCCGACCCGGCAGACCTTCAGCATGTTGGTGCCGCCCGGGTGGCCCATCGGCTCGCCGCAGGTGATGGCATAAGTGTCGCCCGGCTTCAGCACGCCGCTTTCGACCAGCAGCGACTCGGCTTTGGCCAGTGCCTCGTCGCGGTCGCTCATCTTGGGCATCAACAGCGGCTGCACGTTGCGGAACAGATTCATGCGGCGCTGCGAGTTGCCCTGCGATGTCATGCCGTAGATCGGCACCTTGATGTTGTGGCGGCTCATCCACAGCGCCGTCGAGCCCGATTCCGTCAGCGCCAGGATTGCCTTGCAGCCCAGGTGGTGCGCCGTGAACAGCGCGCCCATCGCGATGCTCTGGTCGATGCGCCCGAAGCGCTTGTTGGTGAAGTCGGTCTCGATGGAGAAGTCGTCGGCCGCCTCGGCCGCCAGCGCGATGGCGGCCATCTGCGTGACCGTTTCCAGCGGGTAGCGGCCGGCCGCCGTCTCGGCGCTCAGCATCACCGCGTCGGTGCCGTCGAGCACCGCGTTGGCGACGTCGCTGACCTCGGCGCGCGTGGGCACCGCGTTGACGATCATCGACTCCATCATCTGCGTCGCGGTGATGGCCAGCTTGTCCATCTCGCGCGCCATCCGGATCATGCGTTTCTGCAATGCCGGCACCGCGGCGTTGCCAACCTCCACCGCCAGGTCGCCCCGCGCGACCATGATGCCGTCGGATGCCCGCAGGAGCTGCTCCAGCACCGGAATCGCCTCGCTGCGCTCGATCTTCGCAATCAGCGCCGGCTTGTGGCGCCAGCGTTCGCCGGCCACGTTGGCAAGCTGACGCGCCATCTCCATGTCGGTGGCGCTCTTCGGAAAGCTCACCGCCAGGTAGTCGCACTGGAAGCTCATCGCCGTCTTGATGTCCTCCATGTCCTTGGCGGTCAGCGCCGGCGCGGTGAGGCCGCCGCCGGCCTTGTTGATGCCCTTGTTGTTGGACAGCTCGCCGCCCACCACCACGGTGGTGATGACCTGGTCGCCCAGCACCTGGTCCACCGTCAGCCGCAGCAGGCCGTCGTTCAGCAGCAGCGTGTCGCCGGGCCGCACGTCGCGCGGCAAATCCTTGTAGTCGAGGCCGACGATCTCGTTGTTGCCCGGCTCGGTGCGCACCGCGTCGAGGATGAAGCGCTGGCCGTTCTCAAGCATGGTCTTGCCGCCATCGAACCTGCCGACGCGGATCTTCGGGCCTTGCAGGTCGGCCATGATGGCCACCTCGCGGCCGGCCCGGGCCGCGGCGGCGCGCACCAGCGCTGCCCGGTCGATGTGGTCCTGCGCCTTGCCGTGCGAGAAGTTCAGCCGCACCACATCGACCCCGGCGCGGATCATGGCCTCCAGCATCTCGGGCGATGACGATGCCGGGCCGAGGGTGGCGACGATCTTGGTGGCGCGCATGGGTTCGGTGCTTTTCGGAGTGACGGCGGGGCGGATTATCGACTTGCGGGCACCGCGTCGGCCACCACGTCGGCCACCGACAGCGCCGTCATGTTGACGATGCGCCGCACCGTTGCCGACGGCGTCATGATGTGCGCCGGCAGCGCCGTGCCCAGCAGGATGGGCCCGACGGTGACACCGTTGCCGCCGGTGATCTTCAGCACGTTGAACAGGATGTTGGCCGCATCCAGATTGGGCAGCACCAGCAGGTTGGCACTGCCGCTGAGCGTGCTGTCGGGCAGGTAGCCATGGCGCACGCTTTGCGACAACGCGGCGTCGCCGTGCATCTCGCCGTCGCATTCGATGCCGGGGTTGCGCTGCACGAACAGGTCGCGCGCCGCCCGCATGCGCCGCGCAGACGGCCGGCTGGACGAGCCGAAGATCGAGTGCGACAGAAAGGCCACCTTCGGCGGCACGCCGAAGCGGCACAGTTCGTTGGCAGCCATCAGCGCAATATCGGCCAGTTGCTCGGCGCTGGGCTCTTCGTTGACGAAGGTGTCGGTGATGAACAGCGTGTGCTTGTCGAGCATCAGCGCGTTCATCGCCGCTGGCGTGCTGATGCCGGGCTTCAGGCCGATGACCCTGCGCACATGCTCCAGGTGGCTGTCGTACCTGCCGACCAGGCCGCACAGCAGGGCCTGCGCCTCGCCACGCCTGACCATCAGCGACGCGATCAGCGTGTTCGAGCGCCGCACCGCTGCTTTCGCCGCCTCCGGCGTGATGCCTTCGCGGCCCATCAGGTGGTGGTAGGCCTCCCAGTAGCTGCGAAAGCGCGGGTCGTTCTCGGGGTCCACCACCTCGAAGTCGCGGCTGGGCTGAAGCCGCAGCTTGGCACGCTCGATGCGCATCGCGATGACCTCCGGCCGGCCCACCAGCACCGGCCGCGCCAGGCCCTCGTCCAGCACCACCTGCACGGCGCGCAGCACGCGCTCGTCCTCGCCTTCGGCATAGGCCACCCGCACGGCGCTCTTCGCCGACGCCAGCTTGGCGGCGTTGAACACCGGCCGCATGAACATCCCCGTCTGATAGACGAAGCGGCCGAGCGACTGGCGGTAGCCTTCCAGGTCGGCGATCGGCCGCGTCGCGACGCCGGATTCGGCGGCCGCCTTCGCCACCGCGGGCGCAATGCGCAAAATCAAGCGCACGTCGAACGGCGTCGGGATGATGTAGTCCGGCCCGAACTGCAACTCCTTGCCGGCATAGGCCGCCGCCACCTCGTCGCTGGCTTCGGCCTTGGCCAGCGCGGCGATCTCGCGCACGCAGGCCAGCTTCATCGCCTCTGTGATCTTGGTGGCGCCGCAGTCCAGCGCGCCGCGGAAGATGTAGGGGAAGCAGAGGACGTTGTTGACCTGGTTGGGGTAGTCGCTGCGCCCGGTGGCGATGATGCAGTCGGGCCGCGCCGCCTTCGCCAGCTCGGGCCTGATTTCCGGCTCGGGGTTGGCCAGCGCCAGGATGATGGGCTGGCGTGCCATGCTGATCACCATCTCCACCGACAGCACGCCGGGCGCCGAGCAGCCGAGGAACACGTCGGCGCCGCGCACCACGTCGGCCAAGGTCCGCGCGCCGGTGCGCTGGCAGTAGCGCTGCTTGCTTTCGTCCAGCGTGCCGTTGTTGAAATCGCCGCGGCCTTCGCGGATCACGCCTTTCGAATCGCAGACGAAGATGTTCTCGCGCCGCACACCCAGGCCCACCATCACGTCCAGGCAGGCGATGGCCGCGGCACCGGCGCCCGACACCGCCAGCTTCACATCGCCGATGCGCTTGCCCACCAGTTCCAGCGCGTTCAGCAAGGCGGCCGACGAGATGATCGCGGTGCCGTGCTGGTCGTCGTGGAAAACCGGAATGTTCATCCGCTCGCGCAGCTTCTTCTCGATGTAGAAGCACTCCGGCGCCTTGATGTCTTCCAGGTTCACGCCGCCCAGCGTGGGCTCCAGCGCTGCGATGATCTCGACCAGCTTGTCCGGGTCTTTCTCGGCCAGCTCGATGTCGAAGACGTCGATGCCGGCGAACTTCTTGAACAAGCAGCCCTTGCCTTCCATCACCGGCTTGCCTGCCAGCGGGCCGATGTCCCCGAGGCCCAGCACCGCCGTGCCGTTGGTGACCACGCCGACCAAGTTGCCCCGCGAGGTGTACTCGTGCGCCAGCGACGGGTCCTGTTCGATCGCCAGGCAGGCGTAGGCCACACCCGGCGAGTACGCCAGCGACAGGTCGCGCTGGTTGAACAGCGGCTTGGTCGGCGTCACCGAGATCTTGCCCCGCGTCGGCGAGCGGTGGTATTCCAGCGCCGCGTCGCGCAGCAGGGATTCGGCATCCGACAGGCGCTTGCCGCCTTCGGAAGAGGGCTTGTCCACGGCGTGTCTCCGGTGTGGCTTTGGGAGCCGGAAGACTACGCCCGATTCATCCGGCCGCCCGTTTGCTCAGGATCTCGAACGCCGGCAAGGTCTTGCCTTCGAGGATTTCGAGAAAGGCGCCGCCGCCGGTGGAGATGTAGCCGATGTCGCCCTCGATGCCGTACTTCGCGATGGCCGCCAGCGTGTCGCCGCCCCCGGCGATGCTGAACGCCGGGCTCGCGGCAATCGCACGCGCGATGGCTTCGGTGCCGTGCGAGAAGGCGTCGAACTCGAACACGCCCACGGGGCCGTTCCAGACGATGGTGCCGGCGCCTTGGAGTTGCTCGGCCAGCAGCGCGGCGGTCTGCGGGCCGATGTCGAGGATCAGGTCGTCAGGCTGCACATCGGCCACCGCCTTGGTGGTGGCCGGTGCATCGGCAGCGAAGGCCTTGGCCGTCACCACATCGACGGGTATCGGCACTGCGGCGCCGCGCGAACGCATCGCCGCCATCACCGCCTTGGCTTCGCCCACCAGATCGGCCTCCACCAGGCTCTTGCCGATGGGCAACCCGGCCGCCACCAGGAAGGTGTTGGCGATGCCGCCGCCGACGATCAGCCCATCGACCTTGGCCGCCAGGCTTTGCAGGATGCTGAGCTTGGTGCTGACCTTGCTGCCGGCAACGATGGCCACCAGCGGCCGTTGCGGCGCGGCCAGCGCCTTGGTGATGGCGTCGATCTCGGCCGCCAGCAGCGGCCCGGCGCAGGCCACAGCCGCGAACTGTGCAATGCCGTAGGTGCTGGCCTCGGCGCGGTGCGCGGTGCCGAAGGCGTCGTGCACGAAGATGTCGCACAGCGCCGCCATGCTGCGCGCCAGTGTCTCGTCGTTCTTCTTCTCGCCCTTGTTGACGCGGCAGTTCTCCAGCAGCACCACCTGGCCCGGCGCGACCGCAACGCCGCCGGTCCAGTCGGCCAGCAGCGGCACCTCGCAGCCCAGCAGTTCAGCCAGCCGCGCGGCCACCGGCGCCAGCGAATCCGCGGGCTTGAACGCGCCTTCGGTGGGCCGGCCCAGGTGGGACGTGACCATCACCGCGGCGCCGGCGTCCAGCGCCATGCGGATGCAGGGCACCGACGCGCGCACGCGGGTGTCTTCGGTGATGCGGCCGGCGGCGTCCAGCGGCACGTTGAGGTCGGCACGGATGAACACGCGCTGCCCGGCCACGCGGCCCTGGGCGACGAGGTCGGCGAATCGGATGACGTTCATGGCGTTGGCTCCTGCGGATGGGTCGTTCGGTGTGCGCCTCACCAGCCGAGGCCGGCGCGCAACAGCAGCATCGTGCCAGTGCCGACGATGATGGTGCCGAGGATGCCGCGGCGCCAGAAGAAGTAGCCGGCGCCGGCCGCTGCGGCGTACAGGCGGGCGTCTCTCCAGGTGCCGATGAGGTGGCCGTTGGTCATCACGATCTCGGGCAGCACCACTGCCGCCATCGCGGCCAGCGGCGCATAGCGCAGGCCCTGGCGCAGCCAGCCAGGCAGCGGTATCTCGCGCTCGGGCAGCAGGAAGAAGCCGCGCGTCAGCAGCGTGATCGCGGCCAGCCCGAGGATGGTCACCACCAGTTCCCAGGTCGTCATGTCTCGTCGTCCAGCGGCAGCACGGCGCGCTGCGTGGTGTGGTCCATCAACAGCCCGATGGCCACCGCCGCGGCAATCGCAACCAGGATGTTGAGCTTGAGCGGCAGCGCATAGGCAGCCACTGCCGCGCACCCGGCCACGCCGGCCGCCACCCAGGACGCCTTGTCGGCCAGCAGCGAGCACATCAGGCCCAGCAAGGCCACGGTGCCGGCGAAGCCGACGCCCCAAGCCGTGGGAATCGAATCACCGAGGAAGATGCCCACCAGCGACGGCACCTGCCACGACGGCCAGTTGACGGCAATGCCGCCCCAGAAATACGGCAATTGCTCCGGCGCCGGCTTCGGCTCCGGAAAGCGCTTCATGAAGACGACGTAGTTGAGATCGGCCGTGAAGTAGGCCAGCCGGGCGCGCAGCGACCGCGAATAGCCGCCGAAGTAAGGCCGCCACTGGGCGCTGAAGATGACGAAGCGCAGGTTGACGCAGATGGCCGTGGCCCACACCACCCAGATCGGCGCGCCGCTGGCCATCAACGGCAGTGCGGCGAGTTGCGCGGTGCCGGCATAGACCAGCAGCGACATCAGCACCGCCAGCGGCACCGGCAGGCCGGCCTTGACCATCGTCACGCCAGTGATCAGCCCCCAAGCCGCGATGCCCAGGGAAATGCCGACCATCTCGACAGCGCCACGGCGGAACTCGGGGTGGCGCCAAAGCGCAGGCGGAGAACGCATCCGCTCGATTCTCCACCAGCCCCGCGCGGCACAACCCCGTGCCGGGCGGGCGGGGCTGCGTCAGCGCCGCTGGATCGACCCGCTGCCTGCGACCGAGGTCTTCACCGCCGTCACCGTGCCGCCATAGCGCACGTCGCCGCTGCCGGCGATCGACACGTCCAGCGCCTTGTTGGCGGTGATCTTCGCGTCGCCGCTGCCGGCGATGCGCACCGAGACATCGTCAGCCGTCAGCTCGGTCAGGTCGGCATCGCCGCTGCCAGCGATGCTGAGCTTGATGGTCTTCGCGCTGCCGCTGGCCGCCACGTCGCCACTGCCGGAGATGCGCACCTCGAAGCTGTCGGTGGTCAGGCCGCGCAGCCTGGCGTCGCTGGCGCCGGCCAGCGCGAGCTTGAGCGACGGCGTCTTCAGCGCCTCGACCGTCACGTCGCCGGAGCCGGCGGTGGACACCGACGTCAGGCGGATCACGGTGACGGTCACCTTGACCGGCTTGCGGTGGTGCACCTCGGCACCGCGCTTGTAGCGGATGGCCAGTGTGCGGCCGGCCGCGCCGGGCTCGACCACCGTTTCGACCAGCGGCAGCACGTTGTCTTCGCCCTGCAGCTCGACGCTTTCGGCGCTGCCCTGGCGCACCACGATGTCGATGTTGCCGGACTGCGAGATGGCCTCGAAGTCGCTGGCCGCGCGCGTTTCCGCGACGACCTTGCCGGAGCCTGTGACGGTGGCCGCCTGCGCAGCCGGCGCGGTGGCGATGAGCAGGCTGGCCAGTGCTGCCAGCACGGCAGAGGCTGCTGAAACAGCGGTGGTGAAGATCGGGCGCATCGAAGTCCTCCTGTGGCGTTGGGAGGACTGTGCGCGCCGGCCGTGCAGCCGTCACGCGGTCTGCGACAAAGCGCAGCCCCGGCCGACGGAATGCCGCTGTGCGGCGCGCCGCTCAACTCAGCTCAGCTCGGCTCAGGACTTGTGGTCTGACGCGCCGGCCTTGGCGGCCTTGTCGGGCTTGTCGGGCTTGCCGCCCTTGCCATGCGCGGGCTCTTCGGAGCTTGCGTCCGTTGCGGCCATGGTGCTGGCGGGCTGCGGCGCGACGCTCTCGATCTTGTTCTCACGCATGTAGTCGTTCATCTCGCGCCAGCCGGCGAACACCGCTGCCTTGTCGGCCTTCTTGTTCTGGCCGTAGCAGTCCTCGATGGCGCGGCCGGCGTGGCGGCAGGCGCCACCGACGGCCTTGCCCTCGGCCTCCTTGCGCGCCGCAACGGCGGTGGCCGCTTCGATGCCCAGCATGTCGCAAGCGCTCAGCCACAAGGGCGCGGACAGCAGAAGAGAACGGGCGAGACGGCGCATGACGGGATCGGGATCGGGATCGGGGCGAAGACTGTGTTCGATATCGGCCGCCCTGCCGCGCACTTGAGGTCAACCGGTCGGCTTGCCGAGCCGCATTCCTGCTGCCACCGCGTGCCCGCGGAGGAAGTCGGCCGCCGCGAGACGCCGGCCGCCGGTGCGCTGCAGTTCCAGCAGCGACAGCGCGCCATCGCCGCAGGCCACCCGCAGGCTGCCGTCGGCCTGAAGCACCGTGCCCGGCGCGCCCTCCCCGGGCGCCAGCGCCGCGCGCCAGACTTTCACGCTGTCGCCGCCGAGCACGAAGCTGCAGCCGGGAAACGGGTCGAAGGCGCGCATGCGGCGCTCGATGGCGGCGGCCGGCTGCCGCCAGTCGATGGCGGCCTCGGCCTTGTCGATCTTGTGCGCGTAGGTGATGCCGTCGGCCGGCTGCGCGGTGGGCGGCAGCCGGCCCACCTGTTGCAGCGCCTGCACCACCAGCAGGCCGCCGAGCGTGGCCAGCTTGTCGTGCAGGCTGGCCGTGCTGTCGTCGTCGGCAATCGCAACCGCCTGCTGAAGCAGCATGGCGCCGGTGTCCAGCCCGGCGTCCATCTGCATGATGGTGATGCCGGTCTGCGCGTCGCCGGCCTCGATGGCGCGGTGGATGGGCGCTGCGCCGCGCCAGCGCGGCAGCAGCGACGCGTGGATGTTCAGGCAGCCCAAGCGCGGCAGGTCCAGCAGCCACTGCGGCAGGATCAGGCCGTAGGCCGCCACCACCAGCACGTCGGGCGCGGCGCGCAGCAAGGCGTCGCGTGCGGTCGCCGCATCTTGCGGAAACTTGCCGTCCAGACGCAGGCTGCGCGGCTGCACGACAGGCATGCCGTGGCTGGCCGCGAACTGCTTGACCGGTGAGGCATGCAGCTTCAGCCCGCGGCCGGCGGGTCGGTCCGGCTGCGTCAGCACCAGCGCGGTGTCGAAGCCCGCGGCGCACAGCGCCTGCAGCGCCACGCGGGCAAATTCCGGCGTGCCGGCGAAGCCCAGCCTGACTGCCGGCGCCGGCATCAGGGCCTCAGAGGTTGAGAGGCATTCGTATGCACCCGCGCCGGGGCGCCCAAGAGCCCTGAGCAAGGCGCAGCGCGCAACCCGCACTCGCGTGCGGGCAAGCGATGCAACGCCGCGCAGGGCTCTTGGACGCCCCGGCCCTCCGGGTAAGCCCCCAGAACAGGCCCACTCTTCGTTGCAAATGCTCGTCGGGTCCCCAACCCGACTGCGCTTTGCGCCTCAATTGGGCCTGTTCTGGGGGCTTACGCGGGTGCATACGAATGCCTCTCAACCTCTCAGCTCTTCGCGCGTCCTCTTCAGCATCTTGGTGCGGATGCGGTCGCGCTTCAGGCCGCTCAGGTACTCGACGAACACCTTGCCCAGCAGGTGATCCATCTCGTGCTGCACACAGACGGCGGACAGCCCTTGTGCGTCCATCTCGAACGGCTGCCCGTCGCGGCCGAGCGCGCGCACCTTCACCCGCGCATGGCGCTCGACGCGGTCGTAGATCTGCGGCACCGAGAGGCAGCCTTCTTCGGACACCTTCAGTTCGTCGCTGCGCTCAATGATCTCGGGGTTGATCAGCACCAGCGGCTGGTCGTGCTGCTCTGACGTGTCCATCACGATCACGCGCTCGTGCACGTCCACCTGCGTGGCGGCCAGGCCCACGCCATCGGCGTCGCGCATCGTCTCCAGCATGTCATCGACGAGGCGGCGGATGCGCTCGTCCACCTCGGCCACCGGTTTGGCGACGGTGTGCAGGCGCGGATCGGGGTAACGCAGAATGTTCAATCGGGCCATCGGCAGAGCGGGAAACAGCTCGCAACACAGTGGGCCATGCACAACGCCCGTCAGCGTGACGGGTTGCACAGGCGGCCGCCAGCGGCCTTACTTTCGTTGCGATATCAAGGGTTTACGGGCAGAATCTGCGAAAGCAAGTGAGCATTTTTGCTGCGCTGCTTGCCTGCTTCGATTCGGCTTCAACCCAAGATTGTGGCACCCCGTGCGGCAGGCCGCGCTTGCCCAGGAGACTTCACCCCATGCGTGCACGCTGCCGCTTTCCGCGCTCCGCAGACCGCCGTGTTGCAGCGCCCGCCGGCCTGCTGGCGCTGTGGCTCGCATGCGCCGGCCCGGCGGGCGCCGCCGAGCCGGCCTTTCCGATCAGCGCTGACCAGCGCAGCACGGCGCAGCAGGTGGCGCAGGCCGGCGTGCCGTTGTCGGCGCTGGCGGCCAACGCGCCCGAATCGCACACCGTGCAGCGGGGCGACACGCTGTGGGACATCTCCAAGCTCTTCCTCACGGCGCCCTGGCGCTGGCCTGAACTCTGGGGCATGAACCTCGCCGAGATCCGCAACCCGCACCTGATCTTTCCAGGGCAGGTACTGGTGCTGGTGAAGACCGGCGACCGTGCCACGCTGCGGCTGGCGCAATCCGGCATGGGCAGCCCGGTGGGCACGGTGAAGCTGTCGCCGCGCGTGCGCAGCGAGCTGCTCGACAACGGCGCCATCGCGTCGATCCCGCTGCACCTGATCGGCCCCTTCCTCAACGAGGCGGTGATCTTCGACAGCAACGAGCTGGACCGCGCACCCCGCATCGTCGCCACGCAGGAGGGCCGCGTGATGGTTTCACGCGGCGAGACGGCCTATGTCCGCGGCGACCTGCAAGGTGCGCGCGACTTCCGGCTCTTCCGCGAGCCGCGCCCGCTGCTGGACCCGGCCACGCGCGAGCTGCTGGGCTTCGAGGCGCGCTACGTCGGCACCGCCGAATACCAGCGCGCGGGGTCCGAAGGCAATGGCGGCGCCGTGGTGCCGGCCAGCTTCGTGGTCAGCAGCACGCGGCTGGAGGCCAATGTCGGCGACCGGCTGTCCCCGGTGCCGCAGCGCGACCTCACCGCCTATGCGCCGCATGCGCCCAACGCGCCACTCGAAGGCCTGATCGCATCGGTCTATGGCGACGCTCTGTCGGCCGGGCAGAACCAGATCGTCACGCTCAACCGCGGCGCGCGCGACGGCGTGGAGCGCGGCCACGTGCTGGCCCTGTGGCGCGCCGGCACCCCGGCGGTGGACCGCACCACGCCGGGCGAGCGCACCCCGATGCGCCTGCCCGATGAAAGGCACGGCCTGCTCTTCGTCTTTCGCGTGTTCGACCGCGTCTCGTATGCGCTGATCCTCTCGGTGAAAGACCCGGTGCACACCGGCGACCGCTTCACGCAGCCCTGAGCCGCGCGGGGCTGGCGGTGTTGTCGGCCGACGAGTTCGCAGCCTGGCTGCGGCTGCTCGAAACACCGGGCCTGGGGCGCGAGCGCATCCGCCGTCTGCTGGCCGTGCTGGGCTCGCCAGACGCGGTGCTGGGCGCCCCGCCGGCCCGGCTGCGCGAGCTGCTGGGCCCGGTGCTGGCCCAGGCCCTGCGCGACGAGCCGGCCGACTTTGCCAGCCGTCTGGCACTCGCCCAGGCCTGGCGCACCGGCGGGCCGGACCGGCACACCATCACGCTGGGTGAGCCGGCCTACCCGGCGCTGCTGCTGCAAAGCGCAGACCCGCCGCTGCTGCTGTACGTGCTGGGCCGGCTCGACCTGTTGTATGCGCCCAGCCTGGCGGTGGTGGGCAGCCGCAACCCCAGCACCCAGGGCGCCGACAACGCGCGCACCTTCGGCCGCCAGTTCAGCGACGAAGGGCTGACCGTCGTCTCGGGGCTTGCGCTGGGCATCGACGGCGCCGCGCACGAAGGCGCGCTGGCCGGGCCGGCCAGCACGGTGGCCGTGGTGGGCACCGGGCTGGACCGCGTCTATCCCAGCCGCCACCGCCCGCTGGCCCAGCGCATTGCCGAGGCCGGCACGCTGCTCAGCGAATACCCGCCCGGCATGCCGGTGCTGCCGGCCAACTTTCCGCAGCGCAACCGCATCATTGCCGGGCTGTCGCTCGGCACGCTGGTGGTGGAGGCGGCCTTGCGCTCTGGCTCGCTGATCACGGCGCGGATGGCGGCCGAGGCCGGGCGCGACGTCTTCGCGGTGCCGGGCTCCATCCACGCGCCGCAGTCCAAGGGCTGCCACGATCTCATCAAGCAAGGTGCCAAGCTGGTGGAATGCGCCGAGGATGTGCTGGAAGAACTGCGCGGCCGCCTGCCGCCCGCCAACAGCGCCACCAGGGCCACCAGCGCCGCAGCAACAGCGTCGCCCGCGGCGGACCCGCTGTTGCAGGCACTCGGCCACGACCCGGTCACGCTGGACGCGCTGCTGGCGCGCACCGGCTGGCCGGCGTCCGACCTGAGTGCCAGGCTGCTGGAGCTGGAACTCGACGGCGCGGTGGCGCGCCTGCCCGGCGGGCTTTACCAAAGGCGTCACGCCGGCTGAGGTTGGCAGCCCGGACGCCGGGGAACGCTGCGGTATAGTGATTTGATGTTCGATGTGCTCGTGTACCTCTACGAGAATTACTGGCGGCCCGACGCCTGCCCGGGCCACCAGCAGTTGCGGCGCAAGCTGTCTGCGGTGGGCTTCGAGTCGGACGAGATCCAGGAGGCGCTGCGCTGGCTCGACGGCCTGGCCAGCAGTGCCGAAGCCTGCTCGGGCAGCGCAGACGCCGGCAGCATCCGCATCTATCTCGACAGCGAGCGCGAGTTGCTCGGCGAAGAGTCGATCGGCTTCATCTGCTTCCTCGAATCGGCCGGCGTGCTGCCGCCGCCGATGCGCGAGATGGTGATCGACCGCGCCACTGCCGTGGGCGGCGGGCCGGTCGAGCTGGAAGACCTGAAGATCATCGTGCTGATGGTCTTCTGGAGCCTGGGCGAAGAGCCCGATGCGCTGATCCTGGACGAGTTGTTCGTTGCTGCCGAGGACCGGCTGATCCACTGATGCGCTGGTGACGCTGATGCGCTGACGCGCTGACGCGCTAGTTCAGCAGCCGCGACGCATCCACGTCCAGCTTGGCCAGCGCGCTGCGCGTGGCGCGCACCGTTAGCGCTTCGTCCTGCGCCGGCAGGATCAACCCCGCTTGCAGGAAGGACGCCAGCCGCTGCTGCTGGAACAGCACGCAGCGGCCCTGCGGCGAGACGAACAGCGCGAGCTGCCTGCGCATGCCCTGCCAGGCGAGCTGCACCGCCTCGTTGCGGTTGCGGTGCTCCAGCATGTACCAGCTTCCCACCTGAAGCTCCCGCGCCCAGGCCACCATGGCGGGCGTCGGCATCGAGCCGCCTTCGAGCACCACTTCCAGATCGGCGCTTTGGTGGCCGGACAGGTCGAGCACCATCGACTCGTCGATCTGCACATCGGCGGCGTCGGGCAGCAGCTCTTCCAGCGTCTCCAGCCGCTCCATCAGCTCGCGCAAGCGGTCGTCGGGGATCACCGCGGCCTTGGCGGTGAAGGCCGCGGCCAGCGAGTTGTTGAGCTGCTGGATCTGCTCGTCCTGGCGCGAGCCGTCCATGCCAGCGGCCGCCATGCCTTCGCGCAGCGCCTTCAGCAGCGGCGGCAGCCGGCGTATCACCTCTGCCCGCTCTTCGCGCGTGACCTTGGCGCTGGCCGACCAGATCAGGTCGGCCGCGGCGCGCTTCATCGCCCGGGTCTGCACGCCCTGCGCGCCGTAGCGCACGGCGGTGGTGGCCAGCACATCGGCCCAGACGTGGAACAGGTACTGGCGCACGCCCTCCTGCACCGGCACCTCGTTGAGCATGCGGCGCAGCTCGATGGTGTACTGGATGGCCAGCGTCTCACGCTGCTCGACCTGCTGCGCCAGAGAGACGCCCTTCTTGCTGGCCTCGTTCTCGTTGCGGAAATAGTGCTCCAGGAACTTCTCGAATTCGGTCAGCACCGTCTGGAACACGCGGCGGCCGGTGTCCGGATAGGCCTCGACCACCTGCACCACGCGCTTGACCTCTTTTTCGAGCGCGTCGCCGACGCCTTGCGTCGCGCTGTCGAAGCCCATCACGCAGGCGCCCATGCGGTCGATCAGCCGGCGGGCAGGGTGGTCCACGGTGGCGAAGAAGTCAGGCTCGGTGACGGCGACCCGCAGCACCGGCATCTGCAGCCGCGCAAACCACACCCGCACCGCCGCAGGGATGCGCTCTTCGGTCAGGATGCTCTGGAACAGCAGCGCCACGATCTCGATGGTGGCGCGCTCTTCCGGCGAGGCCGCGGCCTTCTTCAGCACCTGCTTGCGCTGGTGCATCTCCTCCAGCATCACCGGCGTGGTGACCATCGGCTCGCCGCGCAGCGTGGTGGGGGCCAGGCGCTGCCGGATACCGACCTGCGCGGTGTCGATGGCACGCGCCAGCGCCGGCGACAAGGCGGCACCCGGCGCGGCCCCGTGCGCCGATTGGCCGAAGCTGGGCACGTGGCGCCCGACCAGCCGGTTCAGCCGGCCGAGCACCGCCTCGGCGTGGTCGCGGCTGCGGGCCAGCGGTGCCGCCCGCGTCATCAGCCTGGTTTCTTCGCCGACGTTGCCGCCGCCCTGGCCGCCCCGCAACAGCCCACCGCCGCTGGAGTACCCGGTGTAGCCGGACGGCGCGCCGTAGCCCGACGCCGCGGACTGGCCGCCGCCGCCCTGCCCGCCCCCGCGCTGGCCGCCGCTGTCGGCGCCGGCCCAGTTGCCCGACAGCCCGGCGTTCGGGTGCGGCAGCCGCGAGCGGCGGATGAAGGGCCGCAGGTCCACCTCGGGCAGCACCTTCTGTTCTGCAAGCCAGCGGTTGGTCTCGTGGTAGGCCTCTTCCACCAGCAAGGCAAACTCTTCGTGCAGGATGGGTTGCAGCTCGCGCCAGCCTTCCAGCGTCTGCCCCGAGCCACGCCAGGCCTCGAACACGATGCGCGCCAGCACATGCGCGCGCAGCATGTCGTGCGGGTCGAGTTCGGCGCGGCCTTCGAGGTAGGCCACGCGCGAGCGCAGGTCCGAGAACTCCCAGGACGCCTTGTCCATCATCGCCAGCGCCAGCCGTGATGTGACGATCTCCAGCTCGATCACATCGTCTTCCACCAGCGACAGCGGCCCTGCCGCTGCGCCCGGCGCCGGCAGGTCGCCGGGGCGGGACGCCGACGCGCCGTGCATCAGCACGTTGCGCAGGCCGCTGACCATGCCGCGGTGCCAGCCCTGGGCGCCGCTCATCAGGCTGTGCACCAGGTCACGCCGGCGCTGGGCGGTGACGTGTTCCGAAGGCTTGTCCAGCAGCGTGCGTGCGCCGTCGATGGCGGACTGCACCAGACCCACCAGGCCCTTGACCAGCTCCTCGGTGTACAGGCGCCGTGCTTGGCTGGCGAGCTGTGCTGAAGAAGGTGCGCCGGTCGCCATGTCGCGCGCTGTGTGTCGGGCTCTGCGTGGGGGGTGTTTTGACTCTACACCACCGCTCCGGCATTGGGGTCGTTGGGGTCGGACTCCTTCGCCCCGGCCTTCACCAGGTCGTCGCGCTTGACGCCCAGCCACATGGCGATGCCGGCCGCGACGAAGATCGACGAATAGATGCCGAACAGAATGCCGATGGTCAGCGCTACCGCGAAGTAGTGCAGCGTCGGGCCGCCGAAGATCAGCATCGACAACACCATCATCTGCGTCGATCCGTGGGTGATGATGGTCCGGCTGGTGGTGCTGGTGATGGCGTGGTCGATGACCTGCGGCGTGGTCATGCGGCGCATCTTGCGAAAGGTTTCGCGGATGCGGTCGAAGATCACCACCGACTCGTTGACCGAATAGCCCAGCACCGCCAGCACCGCCGCCAGCACCGCGAGAGAAAACTCCCACTGGAAGAAGGCGAAGAAGCCCAGGATGATGACCACGTCGTGCAGGTTGGCGATGATGCCGGCAAGCGCGAACTTCCATTCGAAACGGAAGGCCAAGTACAGCATGATGCCGGCCACGGTGGCTGCCAGCGCCTTGGTGCCGTCCCACTTCAGTTCTTCACCGACCGACGGCCCCACCACCTCGGTGCGCGACAGCTTCAGCGGCTCGTCGCCCGCCGCCGTGGTGCACGACGGCCGGCTGACCTGCTCGCCCTGCGGCGTGGTGTACTGCCTGGTGCCGGCGCTGCCGTTCTCGGCCTGGCACAGCGCCGTGAAGACGCGGCCTGTGATCTCGCTCTGCTTCACGTCGGCGCGCACCGGCAGCCGGATGGCGACGTCACGCGAGGTGCCGAAGTTCTGCACCTGCACTTCGCCGAAGCCCATTTTCTCGACCGTGGCGCGCACGCGGTTGATGTCGGCCGTCTGCGTGTAGGCCACCTCGAGCACGGTGCCGCCGGTGAACTCGATCGACAGGTGCAGGCCGCGCGAGAAGATGAAGAACACCGCGGCGGCGAAGGTCAGGAACGAGATCACGTTGAAGACCAGCGCATAGCGCATGAACGGGATGTCGCGGCGGATGCGGAAGAATTCCATCGTCGTCTCCTTCAGCCTTCGGCCTTGGCCGCCGGTGCGGCACCGTTGGGCCGCCACACCTGGCCGATGGACACCGCTTTCAGCTTCTTCTGCCGGCCGTACCAGAGGTTGACCAGCCCGCGAGAGAACATCACCGACGAGAACATCGACGTCACGATGCCCAGGCAGTGCACGACAGCGAAGCCGCGCACCGGGCCGGAGCCGAAGGTCAGCAGCGCCAGGCCGGCGATCAGCGTGGTGATGTTGGAGTCGAGGATGGTGGCGAACGCGCGCTCGTAGCCGGTGCTGATGGCCGCCTGCGGCGACGCGCCGCCGCGCAGCTCTTCGCGCACCCGCTCGTTGATCAGCACGTTGGAGTCGATGGCCATGCCCAGCACCAGCGCGATGGCGGCAATGCCGGGCAGCGACAGCGTGGCCTGCAGCATCGACAGCACCGCCACCAGCAGCAGCAGGTTCACGGCCAGCGCGAGCGTGGAGAACACGCCGAACAGCAGGTAGTACAGGCACATGAAGATGGCGATGGCCGCAAAGCCGTACTTCACGCTGTTGAAGCCCTTGTCGATGTTGTCGGCGCCCAGGCTGGGGCCGATGGTGCGCTCTTCGATGATGTCCATCGGCGCGGCCAGCGAGCCGGCGCGCAGCAGCAGCGACTGGTCTGCGGCTTCCTGCGTCGTCATCGTGCCTGTGATCTGCACCCGGCCGCCTGCGATCTCGCTGCGGATCACCGGCGCGGTGACGACCTCGCCCTTGCCCTTCTCGAACAGCAGGATGGCCATGCGCTTGCCGACGTTCTCGCGCGTCACGTCCTTGAAGATGCGCGCGCCCTTGGCGTCCAGCGTCAGGTTCACCGACGGCTCGTGGTTCTGCCCGTCGAAGCCGGGTTGCGCGTCGGTCAGGTTCTCGCCGGTCAGGATGACCTGGCGGAACACGATGATGGGCACGCCGCCGCGCTCCAGAAAGCGCTCGCTGCCAAAGGGCACCGGGCCGCCGCCGCGCACCGCGTCGCGCGCCTCGGTGCTCTCGTTGACCATGCGGATTTCCAGCGTCGCGGTGCGGCCGATGATGTCCTTGGCCTTCGCCGTGTCCTGCACGCCGGGAAGCTGCACCACCACGCGGTCGGCGCCCTGCTGCTGGATGACGGGCTCGGCCACGCCGAGTTCATTGACGCGGTTGTGCAGCGTGGTGATGTTCTGTTTGAGCGCCTGGTCCTGCACGCGCACCGCGGCCTCGGGCTTGAGGGTGCCGACCAGCTTGACGTCGCTGCCGTCGGCCACCGTGGCCCATTGCAGGTCGGGCAGCGGGTCGAGCAGCACGGCCTGCGCGGCCTGCGCGGCGGCGGCATCGCGAAAGCGCACCTCCACGGCGTTGCCTTCGCGGCTGATACCGGCATGGCGCACGTTCTTGTCGCGCAGCAGCGTGCGGATGTCGCCTGCATAGGCCTCGGCCCTTTTCGTCAGCGCGGACTTCATGTCCACCTGCATCAGGAAGTGCACGCCGCCGCGCAGGTCCAGCCCCAGGTACATGGGCAATGCATGCAGCTTGGCCATCCAGGCAGGCGAGCGCGACACCAGGTTGAGCGCGACGATCCATGCCGGGTCGGCGGCATCGGGGTTGAGCGCGCGGCTGATGGCGTCCTTGGCCTTGAGCTGGGTGTCGGTGTCGCTGAAGCGGGCGCGCACCGAGTTGCCGTCGAACTGCACGAAGTCCGGCTTGACGGCCGCAGCCTGCAACGCCTGCCCGACGCGCTGCACCATCGAGGCGTCGATCTTCTGCGTGACCTTGCCGCTGGACACCTGCACCGCTGGCGCCTCGCCGAAGAAGTTGGGCACCGTGTAGAGCAGGCCGACGAGCAATGCGACCACGAGGATCGCGTATTTCCACCAGGGGTAGCGGTTCATGGCTTACTTGTAGGTGCCCTTGGGCAGCACCTGCACCACCGATGCGCGCTGCACCTGAAGCTCCACCCCGTTGGCCACCTCGACATGCAGGAAGCTGTCGCCGAGCTTGCTGATCCGGCCGAGCACGCCGCCAGCGATGATGACCTCGTCGCCTTTGGCCATGGCCTCGACCATCGCCTTGTGCTCCTTCTGCTTCTTCATCTGCGGCCGGATCATGATGAAGTACAGCACCACGAACATCAGCACCAGCGGCAGCAGGCTGAACAGGGACGACTCGGTTCCGCCTGTGGCGGCGGTTTGGGCGAAGGCTTGGGAGATGAACACGGTGGATTTCCAAAAGTCGAACCGCGAATTCTAAGTTCCTTCGACCCGGGGATCACTGGACAGCCCCTGGCAGCGTCGGGGGGCCTGCAAGCGGCTGCGTTGCCGCCGGATGCCGGTACTGCAAGCGCGGCTGCAGCGGCGGCGGTGTCGGCGCCAGCCCTGGCAAGACGGCGCGCGCCCTGGCGTTCAGCCGGTAGTCCTGCCGTGCCGGCTGGACAAGATCGGACCACTCGAGACGGACATCGCCCGCTGAATCCGTTGCGCTCACCCCAAAGATGGCGCCAGGGCCAACCAGCACGTTGTTGCGCAGGTCCACGGTGTCGGCGCCCTTGGCGACGCGCAACAACGCGCCACCGAGCCGCAGGTCGTTGACGATCGTGTTGTGTGCCAGATGCAGCGCATTGCGCGGCCAGCGGTAGCCTTCGGCGCCGAAGGAGATGAGGGTGGAATTGCTCGTGCCCTCCTGCTGCTGCACCACGTTGCCCACCAATTCCGCGACGCCCCCGTTCGGCAGATCGATCTCGTAGCTGCTGCGTCCGCCGCTTTCGTCGGTCAGGCGGTTGTATTCGATGCGGCTGTGTTGGGCCCGGCTCTTCACCAGATGCCCCACGTTGCCATGGTGCAGGTAGCTGCCGGACAGGCGGAAGTTTTCGATGCGGCCGGCGTAGATGCCGTGCGTGAGCCCGTCGCCCGCGCCGTTGTAGCCGAACTCCGACCCTTCGACCTCAAGGCGGGTGTGCGCGTCGTCGGACGTCAGGATGCCGTTTTGGTTGGCGATGAACACGCAAGCGCGCACCAGCAGGCGCCCTCTTTCGAGCCGGATGCCGGCGCCATTGCCATCCTCCGCACGTGCGCCGACGAACTGGATGTTCTCGACCGTGGCATTGTTGCCGCGAAACACCCAGATCGCCTTGCCCTCCGCGTCGGCGCCACGGGCAATCAGGCGAACACTGGCGCCCATGCCGCGGATCGTGATGTCGTCCTGCGACCAGACGGCAACGTCGGCGACGTAGTCGCCCGGGTCGATCTCGACGACGTTACCGTCCCGCGCCAGGCGAGCGGCCGCTGCGATGCCCTTGATGGCACGCTCGGCCCCCACCCGGATGACACCCGGTGTCTCTGCCGATGGCCGCGACACCCGCGCCATTGGATTGGGCGGCAACGCCGGCACTGAAAAGGGCAGCGTGTTCTGGAACTCGTCAGCCCCCCCCAAGGTGACGAACACCCCGGTCAGGACAGGCGAGGCGACACGCTGCAACCCGGGATGCCCTTGCAGGCGGTGGCGGGCGTGGGCCAGCAGTTCGCCGGGGGTCTTGCCGAGAAGCTCGCACGCGACCTTGAGCGCAGCGAACATCACGACCGGCAAGAGCGCCAGCAACGCCCCGGCAACGAACCAGCCCAGACTGGACCGTGGGAGCGGCCACTTGCTCATCTGAAGGCCCTCCTGCGTGTTCCAATCGCAGAAGAACCGGCACACGACTGCGTGCTGCCTGGCACCCCGTTCGCTGGCCCTCCCGCATGACGACTTCCAACAAGCGCGATCACGACAACAAGCGAAGCAGCGGCGGCCGGACGATCCGCCGTTTCGGCTGGGCCCTTGCGCTCGGAGTGCTGCTGTTCGCGGGCGTGCTGGTGTTCGGAATGGTCAAGCTCAATGCCGGGCCGGTCGAAGCATGGCGCACGCTGCGGAGCCGGCCGATGATGGAGATCGTGCGCCACGCCGAATTCAGGCTGATCGGACACCCGGCCCTCGAAACGATGCTGCAGCCGCTCATCGGTATCGTACGGCATCAGCTCGAGCGCGAGCCAGCCCAGACCCTGGTCGATCTGGGCAAAGGGCAGCAGGCGCAGAGCCTGCAAGAGCAGACCTTCGCTGCCGGAGGCGCACCGCATGAAAGCCACTTGTCGGATGCCAGCCAGCGGCGCCAGGGCCGGCGCCGCTCTGTCGGGACGGTGGCCGATCTGCAGTCGGCGTTCAATGCCGCGCTGCCGGGCGAAACGCTTGAGTTGGCGCCGGGCCGCTACAGGATCGACAGACCGCTCGTGACGGGGAATGCAGGAGAGAGCAGCCGCCCCATCACCGTTCGCGCAGAGCAGCCCGGCAGCGTGCAGGTCATCGTGACGGCAAGCCAGGCCATCGTGGTCAGCCAGCCTTTCTGGGTGTTCGAGAACTTGCAGATCCGCGGCGACTGCCCGGTGGCCGAGGATTGCCAGCATGCCTTCCGCGTGGTGGGCGGAGCCAGCGGCACGGTGATCCGCAACAACACCGTCAGCAACTTCAACGTGCACATCAAGGTCATCGGCGAAGAAGGGCGATGGCCCGACGAGGGCCTGGTCCAGTTCAACACGCTGGCGAATGACGGGCCGCGCCACACCGACCGTGGCGTCAGCCCCATCGACATTGTGGCCGCCAACAGATGGCACATTGTGGATAACATCGTCCGTGGGTTCATCAAGACCGGCGGCAACGGCATCGCGCTGGGCATCAGCCTGAAGGGTGCCGGGCAAGGCGGGCGCGTGGAGCGCAACCTGGTCGTCTGCACGCCAAGGGACATTTCACAGCCGGGACTGCGGCTGGGCATCTCGATCGGCGGCATCGGCACCGATATGCGCTTTTGCCGTGACGGCCAGTGCGCCACCGAGTTCACCGACGCGACCGTCGCGAACAACGTGGTGGCCCATTGCAACGACGTCGGCATCGACATCAACCACAGCACCAACGCGCTCGTGGCCTACAACACCCTCGTCAACACGCTTGGCATCCTCGTGCGCGAGAAGCCGTCGTCCGCTTCGGTGCAGGGCAATCTGCTGGAAGGGTCCATCCGCATCCGCAACGGCGGCGTGTTGCTGCAACAAGAACACAACCTGGTCGCCTCGACGCTGACCGATGTGCTGGCGGAGCCCGATGCACTCGATCTGCGCTGGCGCGAGCTGCCGGCGATGCTTCCCGCGCACCCTCTGGTGCCAGCCGACTTGTGCGGCCAACGCCGCCCGACGGCCAACCCGCCCGGGGCAATGTTGTCGGCGCGCTGCGTCGCGTCAGCGCCAGGCGCGCAATAGCGGTTCCTCTGCTGTGTCGTCGCGGGCGCTGCGCGTCGGCTGCGGTGGCTCGGGTCAGGGTGCCGTTACCGCGTGTCTTCCCCAGCCGCCGCGCCGCCTGGCACGCAGCGGTGCAGTCGCCTTGGCGGCCATTTCCTTCGCAGCCAGCAAGAGACCCTCGGCGGAGCGCAGGTTGCACGCTACCAGGCCGATGCGCTCCCGGCGCAACGACATCCAGCTGCTCTTGTAGGGGTCGTCGCCAGACAGGAAATCCACCTCGACCACCTTGTCCACGTCCAGCACATGGCGCATCAGGTGCGCCGTCAACACAGTGCCGGCGGACGACTTGGCGTGCGCCTCGTCGTACACCAGCTTGAAAATATACGCACGGCCGTCGAACACGAACCAGATCTGCGCCGCCACCGGAGTGTCTCCGACGCGAGCGATGCCCAGCCGCAGCCAGCCCCGCTCGGCACAGTGCCGGGCCCAGCCGCGGGCAAAGGTGGGATAGGGCTCTGGGCGCTTCCAGCTTTTCTCGTAGATCGCCTCGTAAGCCGACATCGCGACATCCACTTCGTCCGGGCGCGTCACGATCTGCAGCGATCCTGCCGCCAGCAACTTCTTGCTCTTGCGCTCGAAGGTGCTGCGCAGCTTCGAGTCGCGCGCCGCCATGTAGCTGTCGAAGCTCAGCCCCGCGCAGGGAAGGTGGCAGTTGCCGAAACAGAAGTAGCGGCGCACATACCAGGCGTTGGCGGCGAGCGCAGCTTCAAGGCCGAGAACGTCGGGGCAAGCCGCATCGAGTGGCGCGAAGTTCGCCGTGCTCAGCTGGGGGCGTTCGCGTGCGAGATCGCGCACCAGCGCCTGTTGTGCGGCCCCGCGGTCGGCGGCCGTGCTTGCAAACGGCGCGTAGAGCGAGGTGTAGTAATTCGACAGCGGCCGGGCGCGCGAGGGATGCCGGGGATCAAGCACCAGGCACATCAGGCTGTGTCCGTCGCCCGAGGCTTCGGGGAAAAACAGCGTCCAGTCGTCCTCGGCAACCTCTGCGACGAAGTGCTGCAGCCAAGCGCTGCTGCCAAAGGGATTGCGCGGGTTCTGGAGCGCATCGAGCGTGGGCGCATGGGCTTCGAGATAGCGAAGCGCCTCTGCTTTTGTCAGTCTGGGCATGTCCTCTTCCTGCGCCCTGTGCAAAGCGGCGATCGAAGTATCGACGAAGCTACGGCGGCGTGTGCGGGCGCAATCCACGCTCGTTGCCGCACACTGAATGCCAAGCGGCCGAAACTTCGTGCACTGCTTGGCAAGCGCGGCTTCGACTTCGGCCAGCACTGCGCTTGCTGCGTCTAAACTCGCGCCCGATCTCGAATTCGTTGATCGGCGACACGCTGTCCGATCTCAGTCCTCCAGGTTGCGGCCCCCGCCGCCGCTCGATGAACGCCATTCCCCTCGTCACCGTCATTGTCCCGACGTACAACGCTGCGGGCTTCATTGAAGAAACGCTGCGCAGCGTGCTCGAGCAGACTGTTGACGCGCTGGAGATCGTGGTGGTGGACGATGGCTCGAAGGACGCCACATGCCAGATTGCCAGCGCGCTGGACGCGCGCGTGCGTGTGCTGCCGCAGCAGCGCGCGGGCGTCTGCGCCGCGCGCAACAACGGCCTGGGGCAGGCGCGCGGACGCTACGTGTGCTTTCTCGACCACGACGACGTCTGGCATCGCGACAAGCTGGCCGCGCAGCTCGAGGTGCTCGACAGCGACGGCAGCTTGGCCCTCGTCCACACCGACTACACGGTCTGGACCTCCAATGCCAACGGCGCCTATCCCCGCGCCGATGCCTTGCTCGAGGCACACCCTGCGACGGGCCTGGACCCCGCCGTTTCGGGCTGGGTGTACCACCACCTGCTGGTGGACAGCTTCATCCTCACAAGTACCGCGATGATGCGCACGGAGTGCGTGCGCGAGGTGGGTGGCTTCGACCTGGAACTGCCCTATTCCGAGGATTGGGATCTCTGGCTGCGCATGTCGCGCCGCTGGCGCTTTTGCAAGCTGAAGGGACGCTATGCGCTGTACCGCCAATTGCCGACCCAGGGCAGCCGACAGTACCGGGAGGTTGACTATCGGACGCGGCTGCTCCAGCGCGCCATCGACCAGTGGGGCATTGAAAGCCCGGATGGCCAGTCCCATGGAGCGGCCGCCGTCCGCCGGCAGATCGGCCGCTTCCATGTGGGGTACGGGCTCGATTGCCTGAAAGCCGGCGCAGTGTCGCGCGCAAGCCGGTCGCTTTGGAAGGGCTGGCGCTGCGAGCCGACCCGCGTGAAGTACCTCGCCTACCTGGCAGCAGGGGCCCTGGGCTGGCGGCCACCGTGGTGAAGCTGCACCGTGCCAAAGCCGCGCGCAAGGCGGACGCCTGAACTCCGCCACACACGGTGCCCACAGCCCCGACGTAGCCGTCGGCAGGCCTGAGTTCGCCAGTGCAGCGCTGCAATCGATGGCTGCGACCGCCGGCCCGGTTGCGGCATGGCGCGAACTGTTGGTGGGCGACATCGACAGCGCATTGGCATCGATGCGCGGCAGCTTTGCGCTCGGCCTGACACTGGCAGATGGCAGGGTGCTTCTGGCGGTGGACCGGTTTGCCATCAACTCGCTGTGCTACAGGGTGGATGAGGGACGCGTGCGCTTTGCAGAACGTGCGGACGCGCTGGCCGACGCCACGACGCCGCTCGACCCGCAGGCCTTGTTCGACTATCTCTACTACCACGCCATCCCTTCGCCGCGCACCATCTTCCAGGGCGTGTTGCGGGTTCCGCCAGGCCACTTTTGCGTCTTCGACGGCGTTCGCGTCACTGTTGCACCCTACTGGACGCCGCACTTTGACGCGCCTCGTCGCAGCCCCGACTTCGCACGCCTTCGCGACGAATTCATGAACCTGCTGCGCCAGGCCGTGCAGCGCCAGCTCGACGGGGGCAAGGCCGGGTGTTTCTTGAGTGGCGGCACGGACAGCTCGACTGTGGCGGGAATGATTGGCCTCGTGGCCGGCAGGCCTGCGGCGAGCTATTCGATCGGCTTCGACGCGGATGGCTACGATGAAATGGCCTTCGCACGCATTGCGGCGCGTCAATTCGGCACTGCGCACCATGAGTATTACGTCACGCCCGACGACCTGGTGCGTAGCATTCCCGACGTGGCCGGCCATTACGACCAGCCATTCGGCAATTCTTCGGCATTGCCTGCGTTCTATTGCGCGCGGATGGCGCGCGACGATGGCGTCACCCGCATCCTCGCCGGCGATGGCGGCGACGAGTTGTTCGGTGGCAACACGCGTTATGCCAAGCAACGGGTGTTCGGCTGGTATTCCAATGTGCCCGCCGGAGTGCGGTCGCTGCTGGAACCGGTTCTTGCGCTTGGGCCCGTCGCCGCTGCGCCCGTGATCGGAAAGCTGTCAAGCTATGTGCGGCAGGCCAAGGTTCCGATGCCGGAGCGCGTGCAGAGCTACAACCTGCTGGAGCGGCAAGGGGTGGACGCGGTCTTCACGCGGGATTTCCTGTCGCAGGTGGACCGTGGCGCACCCATGCGGCAACAGCATGCCGTGTGGGCGCAGGCACGCACGGGAACGCTCATCGACCGCCAGCTTGCCTTCGACTGGCGCTACACGCTGGCCGAGAACGATCTCCCCAAGGTCTGCGGCACGGCCCGCATGGCCGGCCTTGACGTCGGCTTTCCCATGCTGGACGGCGCGCTCACCGATTTCGCATTGCGGCTTCCGGCCCACTACAAATTGAAGGGATTGAAGCTGCGCTGGTTCTTCAAGGAGGCATTGCGCGGATTTCTCCCCAACGAAATCATTGCAAAGAAGAAACAGGGTTTCGGCCTCCCCTTCGGTGTCTGGGCCATGCGGCATGATGGTTTGAACGCGCTCGCCCGCGACGCTTTGGGCAGTCTTGGAGAACGCGGCATCGTCCAGCCGCAATTCATCGCGACCCTGCTGAACCAGCGGCTTGCGGAGCATCCGGGCTACTACGGCGAGATGGTGTGGATCCTCATGATGCTGGAGCATTGGCTGCGCCGGCATGCCCCCGACCACAGGCTCCGGACGCGAAGCAGCCTCTAACGATTGGTGACGATGCCGCGGGGCCTACCTCTAAAGTTGGGCCACCTGCCGTCGATCACGTTGGCAGGCCTCGGGCGTCCCGAGGATCACTTGGCCTGATATGTCGGACATCTCGCGTCGCTACTTCGTACTTTCCCAACTTCTCACACTGGTCGCAACCGCACAAGGTTGCGGCGGCGGGTCCTCCACCGAAGACCCCACCGTATCAGCCCAGGCCACCGGCATAGCGAGGCCGCCGCCGCCGCCAGCGCCGTCAAAGGAACCTCCACCTGCGCCGCCTCCTCCGCCAGCGCCAGCGCCAGCGCAAACGCCGGCCAAGGCTCCGGTATCGAATGCGCGCCCCCCTGCGTGGCTCACCGCGCCCATCGGGCAATGGGCGCAGATCAGCGGCACTGCGGCACCCAACGAGTTGCAGGACTTCAGCGGCGTCGCGTTGCGTGACGACAGCGTCGTCGAGGTGCTGAGCGGCCCCGCAGGCGGCCATGGCGGAAACATCGTCAACAACCGTGTGATGTCGCTGCGGCTCGATCTCGACAGCCCCGCATGGGTGCAGCGCCGGGGCGCATCGAACGCATCGGGTTGGGACCCCACCGGTGCGGCGTCACCATACTTTTCGGACGGCCGCCCTGCTCCGCGCCACCTGTACACGCACGCGTGGTGGCTTCCGGCGCAAAGGCAGTACCTGATCGGTGGCACCTTCTGGGGCTCGGGTCAGAGCAATCCCCGGGTGCAGGACGCCTTCACTCCCGTCGGCGACGCGGGCGGGGACTGGGAGCGCGCAGGCACCTATCCCAACCGGCCCGCACAGGGCGCGCACTTGTCCGTTCGCAATCCTGCCAGCGGCGTGCTGTACGCCATTCCGGGCTATGGCAACGACGGCTACCAGTTCGACCCCGCGACCAAGACCTGGGCCCTCTGGAACCTGACTGGCAGCGGCTCCACGGCCTACGGGGCGACGGCCTGGGACAGCAAGCGCGGGCGCATCTTCAACCTGTCTGGCGGCGACTGGTACACCAATAACAACAACGGCAGCCACGTCAGCACCTTGATCGACCCGGGCGCCAAGTCGAAGGCGGCTGTTCGCTTCAACGCATCAGCCGGCTGGACCGATTTCCAGGCCGGCATGGGCAACATGATCGGCAGCGGCCTTGCGTACGACGCTGCGGACGACAAGTTCTACTTCTACAACGGCAACACCGGAGACCCGCGCACCAGCGGACAGGGTTCCAAGCTCTACCGCATCGTCCCCAACGACACCCTAACCTGGGACATGGAGGTCATGCACCCGCCAGGCGTGACACCGGCGGATGGCGGCGACGGCGGCTGCATGACCAAGTTCTTCATCGTTCCGCGCTGGAGGACGCTGTTCCTCATCGTCGGCGGGCAGGACGTCTATTACTTGCGGCTGGCATCGACCTTCTCGACGGCGCTGCGCATCAGGAGTGGCACCGTCACCGGCGCCTTGCCCTACACGGCGACGTTGCTGCCGATGGCAGGCGACATCCCGCCCGGGCAGGTGATCGTCAGCGACGACGACTCGTCAATGGCTGCTTCAGTCATCAACACGCACGCCGACGGCTCCGCAGCCGTGGTCGTGGTGGCCGGGCAGACCACGGTGACCGCGAACAACAGCATTTCCCTTGCCTTGCGCTGCACAGCACAACCGGCGGCTTCTGCAACCCCTTTGACTGCAGCCCGCGTCGCCGCCCTGGTGTCAAACGTGACGGTCAACTTCGCCGGCAACTACGGCAGTGCGACGCTGACCAATTTCAGCAATCCAGAGCGGGTCTGGTGGGTCAACTCCCGTGTCATCTGCGCGCGCTACAGGCTGGCAGCGCCCACGCCCGGCAACACCGCGCTTGAAGCGGTGATCGACATCCACGCCTATGCGTCGCCGCACGACAGGGCGCTGGTGGAGATGACGATCGAGAACGGGCGCATTGATGCACTGCTGAGTTCCAGCGCCATCAAGCCGGGGGACGCACGCTACAGCGGCGCCACGGTCAGCGTCAACGGGACCGCAGTCGTGACGGTCAATAGTGCCGACAATCCGCGGGCCACTCACCAGGCGTTCCGCTCCTGGCACGCAAGAACCTGGGTTGGCGGAGACCCCATGCTGCGCGCCACGCAAGCCCACGAGGACCTGCAACGCCACGCCTTGTTCTGGCACTGCGACCAACCGAGCACGGCTGATCTCAGCGCCTATGCGAACGACAGCTACAAACCCTGGGGCACGGGCCGGCATCGCGCCTTCGGCATGGGTGGCGGTGGCGTGGACGAGACCATCGGCCCCTTGCCGCTGTGGGAGGCGCAGGCACTCCAATCGGGTGACTGGCGCGCCTGGAATGCGGTTGAGCAAAATGCACTGGCCGTTCTCAGCTTCAACATCAATTACCGCGACACCACCGGGCTCGTTCCTAACGCTGCACGCATGCCGGCCAAGTGCCAGCAGAGCTCGAAGGCAAACTGGCCCGTGACCACGGCTTCTGACGCCTGGGCGACGTTCGAAGGAGCGCACCAGCCTGCAGCCGGGCTGATGGCGTTCGTGGCGCGGCCGAGCCCGGTGTTCATCGAACTTGCCCAGAAGATCGCCGTCTGGAGCGGCACGTCGGACAGCACGAACGACCGGTTGTCGATGTTCAACGGGCTGTCCGTGGGACTGACCGACCTGACCGGCTTTCCCGCCAATGGCCAGACCCGCTCTTACGCCTGGGGCCTGCGCCAGCTAACGCACGCGCTGTTCCTCAGCCCGAACGGCAGCGCCTGGCGCGAGGGTGGCAAGACATGGCTCGGGCGCGCCGCACGTTTCGGACTGGCGATCATGCAAAGCCCGAAAGCCAATCTCAACCTCATGTGGTCCGGCGCGCCGGCGGAGTACATCGATCACGACAACAACACCGTGCCCGGCTACCAGTTGTCAACGTTCATGCACCACTATGCCGTAGGCGAGGTGCACAAGGCGGCCTCGGCCCGGCTGCTAACCGACACCACGGAGCAAGCATTTCTCTCCGATTTTGCCGACTGGATGGCAGCCAGCGCTGCGCGGTGGATCAACGAACTGCCCAATGGCTCCTGGCGCTTTGCCTCCTATGACTTTTCTTACCTGCGCGCCGACCTGAGCACCTATGCCACCTACGCACAGGCAAGAGCCAACGACGTGAGCGGCAGCGGGCCGTCGAGCACAACGGGGCCCTGGCTGGCGCCGACGTTCCAGGAGCCTTCGACCTGGACGCAGTGGAACGCAGTCGCTCCGGTCAATACGGCTGGCACGGGGTACGAGGTCTATCTCTGGTATTCGCTGGTCGCTGCGGTGGAGCGCCGCGTGCCTGGCGCGTCAACGGCATGGACCACGGTCAACGACGGCATCACGAACCTGTCGACCTGGCGCCAGGGTTTCGGCACCAACCCACGGTGGGGCGCCTACCCGAGAAACCTCTGAACGCCTGCCGGCCGATAAAGCCCAATCGGTCGCATCTCTGCCTGACTTGCACGCCGCGGAAGCGGGGCAGCGCGGCAGCGCCCGGCACAATGCTGCCGGCGCAACCGAAGTGTTCGAATGATCCACGCGATGATGCAGGATGCCTGCAAGAGGCTTTCCGAAGACGATCTGACCGTGGCGGTCGAGCCGCTGGGCGACGTCTTGCAGTTGGAGCGGGACTGGTGCGCGCTCCAGGCGCAGGGGCAGCCGAGCTTCTTCCAGAGTTGGGACTGGATCGGGTCCTTTCTCGCATGCCTTCCAGGGCATCTGGCACCGCAGGTGCTCCGCGTGCATGCCGCAGGCGTGCCGGTCGGCCTGTGCCTGTTGTGGCCGGGCGTGCAGCGGAGACTCCGCTTCCTGCGATCGCGGGTGCTTCACCTCAACGAGAGCGGTCAGGGGCAGTTCGACCGCGTGACGCTCGAACACAACGGCATGCTCGCTGCGTCGGGCCACGAAGCGGGGGTGGTCGATGCGGCTGTCAGGCACCTGTCGCAGGCAGGCGGCTGGGACGAGATCGCGCTCGGCGCGCTCGGGGCAGCCGACCATGCGCGCTGGCAGGCTGCGGCGGGCAGACGGGGTTTCGGCTACCGGGTGCGGTGGGAGAAGTCGTTCCACTACGTTGACCTCGCGCGCATCCGCGAGGCGGGCCTGCCCTACATGGATGCCTTGAGCGCTAACACGCGCTATCAGATCCGCCGCTCGATGCGCCTTTATGCAGAGCACGGTCCGCTGCTTTGCGAACATGCGGCGTCGGCCGACCAGGCCCAGGAGTGGCTGCGCGATCTGGTGCGGCTGCATCAGGCCCGGTGGACGGCCAAGGGGGAGGTCGGCGCGTTCGGGTCCGACTTCGCGCTTCGACATCACAAGGCGCTGGTGAACCGTGCCTGGCCCACTGGCGGCGTTCTTCTCACACGCGTGCGTGCGGGGGAACGCCTTGTGGGCTACCTGTACAACTTCGTCCGCGGTGGCGTGGTGTCCAACTACCAGGCCGGGCTGGTCGAAGAGCAGAACAGCAAGCTCAAAGCGGGCCTCGTGTGCCACAGTCTTGCCGCCGAGGATGCACTGCGGCGCGGCCACCGCGTCTATGACCTGTTGATGGGTGGCGCGCACTACAAGACCAGTCTCACCAATGCAGTCGGGACCCTGTACTGGACCGTGCTGCAGCAGCGTCGTGCCACGTTTGAGCTCGAAGAGCTGGCGCGCCGCGGGCGCGACATCGTGCGCCGCCTTGGTCGGGCCGCCAGGGCAGACTCGCTGGACGACGCCGACGTCGGCGTGCCGAAGCCGACACAGCAGCCGGAGAAGCCGGGCGGGGCTGCTCCGCAATGAGCGGCGAAAAGGACAACTCGGCCGTCATCGCGCGCATTCTTCATGGTGCGCGGTGGGCGGCGCTGATCCGGCTCGGTGCGCAGATCATCAGTTGGGGAAGCACGCTCATCGTGGTGCGCTTCGTGAGCGCGAGCGACTACGGGCTGAACGCCATGGTCGGCACCCCGCTGGAGCTTCTGTTTCTTCTCAGCACGCTCGGGCTGGACCTGGCTCTCGTGCGCTCCAGCACGCTCGCGCCGGACGTGCTCCGGCCGGCATTCGGCTGGTTGCTGTTCATCAATGGCGTTCTCTTCTGCAGCTATTTTTTCGGCAGCCCGTTGGTCGCTGCCTATTTCGGCGAGCAGCGCCTGCAGCCCCTGGCGCAGGTGATCGCGTTCGTGTTCCTCCTCGTGCCGTTCAGGGTGATTCCGAACGCCATCCTCGACCGCGAACTGAAGTTCAAGCTGCGCGCCGCCGTCGAGCTGGTGTGCAGCATCTCCGCTGCCATCGCCACGCTGGTGCTGGCGGTTGCCGGCTTCGGCGTCTGGGCGCTGGTTTCCGGCATGCTGGTCAGCCGCGTTCTCGCGGCCGTGCTTCTGATGGTTCTGCAGCCGTGGATCATGGTGCCGTCCTTCAGCATCCGCGCCGTCAAGGGCATGCTGGCGCTCGGCGGCACCATGACGCTTGCCAGCGCGCTGGCCATGACGTCCAACATGTTTCCCGTGCTGATTGGTGGCCCGGCACTGGGGCCTGCGCTGCTGGGCCTGTACACGGTGGCGTTGCAGTTCGCGATGCTGCCCTTGTCCAAAGTGATGCCTATCGTCAACTCCATCGCCTTCCCGGCATTCTCGAAGTTCGAAGGGCAGCCTGCGGCAATCGGAAGCTACACCGCGAGCTGCCTGGGCACCGGCGCCATGGTGCTGCTGCCCTTGATGACCGGGCTGGCCTGCGCGAGTGTCGCATTCACCAGCGGCGTGCTGGGAAGCCAGTGGGCAGAGGCCGCATTGCCGCTGGCGATCCTGTCGCTGGTGATGCCGGCCCGCGGCGTCACCCTGTTCCTCTACCAGGTGATGAGCGGCATCGGCCGGGCCGACATGACGCTCAAGTGCACCGCCGGCACCTGGCTTTTCACGCTGGTTGCGATGCTGACGGGTGCGCAGTTCGGCATCGGCGGGCTGGTCGCGGCCTCGGCCTGTGGCGAATTGGTGGGGTGTGCAATGGCCCTGATGTTCGCGCGGCGCGTCATGCAGCTTCCGGGCAGCACATTGGCGGCGGCCTTCAGGGCGCCCGTGCTGTCGGTCCTGCCCATGGCAGCCGGCGTGTTGTTGTGCGGCCACCTGCTCGACGCGCAGCGCGCGTGGCTCGTGTTGTCGGCGCAAGTCGCCGTCGGCGCGGTGATCTATGGCGTCGTGGTGCGGCTGCTGTTCTGGACCGATGGTCGGCGCGTGCTGACGCTCGTCAGGCGATGAATACGCCGGCCCGCCCACCCAAGCTGCCCGACGGACAGGGCGCGGAGCAACTGAACATGGAAGCAAGGACTCCGCGCCCGGTGCAAGTGGCGAGCACATCGTACGGACGCGCCTACCTCAGCCTGCCGAGGATGATCACGCATTGGCACCAAGCCAACGCGGTGCTCGAGCAGGTGGCCGTGGGTGCCAGCGTGCTGGAGGTGGGGCCGGGCGCCGGCCACACGACCTGGCTGATGCGCAACTGGGGACTACAGGTCACGACGCTGGATTTCGACCCCGAGCTGAAGCCCGACATGGTGGGTGACGTCACCGCACTGCCCTGCGCCGACAAGAGCTTCGACTGCGTGCTTGCGGCCGAAGTGCTGGAGCACATTCCGTTCACCGAATTCACGGGCGCACTCGTCGAGATGCGGCGCGTTGCCCGCAAGGCAGTGGTGATTTCGCTGCCTGCACCCTTCGTCGGCGCTTCCATGCTGCTCAACGTGAGCGGACTGCAGATGGGCAGCATCCATGCCGGCGTGCCCTTCTGGATCAAGCACAAGTTCGACGGCGAACACTACTGGGAACTCGGCAAGCGCGGCACCAGTCTGCGCACCGTGCGTCGGGCTATCCAGGCCAGCGGCCTGAACATCGTTGCGGCCTTCCGGCCGGCGCCGTCGCTCTACGCCTACTTCTTCGTGCTGGCGTGAACGGGCCGGTCCGGGCGGCGCGCTATTGCGTGCCGTTCGGCCCCAGACTTCAGCCGCACACGCACAGCAGTCTGGGGGCCGTTGCAGCCTGGGACCACTCGCGCGGCGTCTGCATCTTGTGCAGCGCGAGGCGGCTGAGCGGCGACCGCCACAGCGTCCTGGCCAGTTCCTGCGGCCTTGCCCGCGCCCACGTCAGCACGAAATCCTCGATCGTCTTCGGCAGCGCTCCCGGGTCCATCTTCTGTTGTTGCAGGTAATACTTGGTCGATTCCCTGACCAGTTGCCGCAAGGCGTTGTTAAGGATGCGGTTGAACTGCGTCTTCACTTCCTTGCCGCTCCACCAGTGCTTCTCGGGCGTGTGCCACGCAATGTCGGCACTGGACACGATGCGCTGCTGCGCGTTCCAGGCGTACCGGGACGGGTCGGCGCCGAAGCCCAGCACCGCGCCAAGCAGCGTGTCGAATCCGTAGAGCCCCAGCGGAAGCTTGAAGCCCGCGGCCTGGAAGCCCTGCATCGTGCTGCGCTTCAATGCGAAAAAGTTGCCGTGCAGGGCGCCTTCGTCTTTCGCAAGCTGCTTCATCTGTGCGGCGGTGCTGCCGGTCAACGGGACGCCGGTACCGCCGAGCGCCAGCGGCGAAGCGTCCAGCAGGCCTGCCAGACGCTGCATGGCATGCTGCTCGGGGCGCACATACCCGTCGGCAAAGAACGCCACCACGGAGCCGGGCCAGACCAGATGCACGTACTGGTTCCAGGTGTGCGCCTTGCCGCCCAGCGACACCGACCACAGCCGCACCGTGTGCTGCGCATTGGGCCAGCGCACCTGCGGCAGCGTCAGCGCCATGCCCTCGGCCAGAGCGGCATTGCCGTTCACCATCACGTCGATGCATGTCGGACGGGCCGCCACCGCCGCCATCGCAAGGACGTTGGCCGTCAGTTCGTCGGCGGCCTCGCGGGCGGCGAAGATGGCAAGCGTCCACAGCGCTGCGCCATCTGGCGCGATGGCATCGGCTGCGGCCGGGTTCGCGTCTGCCAATGAGCCGGCGCGGCGGGGCGTCATTGCGGCTTTCGCGCTGCTGCCGCGCCGGATGCCGCGGCGGGCCGCCCCTGCGCCACCTTGCCGCGGCCCGGAGCGCTGATGCGCTCGGCGATCTGTGCGCGGCGTTGCAGCAATTCAGCCTCCTGCGGCGAATGCCGCAAGCCTTCGTCGATGATGTCCCTGGCCCGTTCGAACAGGCGCAACGACACCAGCTCGTCGGCCCACCGCGTGTAGGCCGGCCAATAGTCGGGCTTCAATTGGCGCGCCATTGCAAACGCATCGCTCGCCAGCGTCTTGTCGTCCTTGCGCAGGTACATCTCTCCCATGCGCAGATAGACCTCGGGCAACAAGGGCATGGTCGGCGCGCATTGGCGGACGACGTAGCGGTATTCGTCGATCGCCACTTCCAGCGCGGCCACCCTTTCCTTCGGCGTGGTGGCTCGCTGGAGCCGGTAAGTGGCATACAGGCCGCGGCAGTAGTGGTGCATGTGCCAGAAGTCGCTTCCAAAGATGCCTGTCCATTGGTCGGAGCGCGGCGACTTGCTTCTGCCGTACTTCGATTCCCCGGAATAGCTGGGGCTGCCAAACGGGCCGTCCTGCGTGTCGATGCACCACTCGGGCAACAAGGCCCAGTCGGCCTGGCTGTACTGCGGCCTGCCTGCGTCGGTCTGGGCCGGGGCCGATGCGACGCTGACGCACAGGCCGATGCCCACGCCCAGGCACCACGCTGCTTGGCGCACAGATGTCAAGGCGCGCCGGCGGCCAATGGCTGAAGTCACGCCGGCACCCCTTGCGATGCCGGCTGCGACGCACCGGCCCGCATCAAGTTGCCGGCCATGCGCAGGCCGAAGCGCCAGGGCCGGCGGTCCCAGGGCGTGAAGCGGGGAAGCTGGAAGGGATCGGTATCGCGCCGCGCACTGCCCCAAGCCGTGGTGACGGCGGCCTGGAAGCCGCACTCGCGCACCAGCGCCACGCAAGCGTCGTCGTAGTCCTCGCCCGGGCGGCCATTAGGGTAGGCGAACAGCGGCACCGGCGACTGCGTCAGCTGCTGCAGCCGCCGCCGGCCGGCGGCGATCTCCTCGCGTGCAGCGCCGCGTTCGAGCACCGCCAGGATCGGGTGCGTCACGGTGTGGCCGCCGATGCCCATGCCGGCGGCGTGCAGCGCACTGACCTGCTCCGAACGCATCATCAGGTTGGTCGGCAAGCTTGTGCCCGACGCGTGGGCAATCCCCGTGACGGCCCCCAGGCGTTGCGCAGGCGGCAGGTACTTGGCGGCCGCCAGAATGCCGTCGATCGCCTGCCGCCGCTCGGTGACCGTGGCGGTGGGCAGGCGGTCGATGTTCTGAAGGCCCAGACCGCCCAAATCCAGCGCGTCCTTCGGTGTGCCGCGGACGGCTTCGACGACCGTGTCGTTCCACATCCGGCCACCGTCGAGAAACCCCGTCGCGACGAAAAAGGTCGCCACAAGGCCATGCCGCTGCAGAATTGGCAAGGCAACCGCATGGTTGTCGGCGTAGCCGTCATCGAAGGTGATGGCCGCCGCCCTTGCGGGCAAGCGCCCTTCGGCAAGCAATGCCACCGCCTGGTCGAGCGGCAGCACGTGAAAATTCTTCGCAAGCCAGGCGCAGACGCCGTCGAACCTGGCCGCGTGCATCTCGCCGGGAAACAGCGGGTCGGCCACCAGGTGGACGCGGTGGAAGATCAGCACGCTCAGACGCCCTCCCGACCCGGCCGGCGACAGCAGGCTCAACAAGGGCTTCATCGTGCAGCGACTCGGTTGCCGGCGTCCGGCGCGATGGCGTTGCGCCTCCCCAGCGGCAAGGCGGCGCCGAAAACGCCCACACGCTCGTTGCGCCAGCGCTCCGACAGCAGCCAGTGCTTGCATGCGATCACGATCACCATGACGCTGTAGGGCAGGTCGAAATAGGTCAGGCTCAGGAACGCTCCCCCCACGGCATATCCGACCACCGAGACCTGCGCCATGCCGCACAGCGCATGCAGCCATCTGGTTTCGTCGTGCGCCAACGCGGCGCGGCGCACGCGAAAGGCATTCCAGTAGGTCAGCGCGCCGAGCGACAGGAACAGGCCCAGGCCGATCCAGCCCTGCTCGCCCAGCGCCTGGAAGTAGATGCTGTGCGCCGTCAGAACACGGTCTGGATTTGGCGCATAGCGCGCGAACACGGTGGGGCTCTCGACATAGAAGCCGCCGCCAGTGATGCGGTCATTGGCGATGTTGAACGCCGTCGTCCACGCATTGAGGCGGCCCAGCGCACTGGCATCCTGATCGTAGGTCTCGATTGTTCTCATGCGCTCTTCCCACGCCGCGGGCATGAATGCGACCAGCAGCACGCTCACCCCGAGCACGGACACCAGCCCGGCCATCTTGCGCGGCGATCGCAACCACAGAACGAAGGCCATCGCGCTGAGCGCGAGGAAGGCACCGCGCGACTGGGTGCCCAGTGCCGCGGCTGCAGACAGCAGCATGGTTGCCATCAGGCCACGCCGGACCCAGGTGTGCGGCGACACGGACCGCAGATAATTGGCCAGTGGAATCATCATGATGAGCGCCAGCCCCAGTTCGTTGTTGCCCTCAATGAAGCTGCCTGTCGGCCCCCACACGCGGTAGGAGCCGCCGCTGGCGATGGTGAACAGACCGCCCTTCACGCCGTAGTAGGCAAGCGAGATGACGTTCGCCCAGATGAACAGTTCAATATGCTTGCGTTCGCGGATGGCCGCCATGGCCACCAGAGTCATGAGGGAGATCTTGAAGGCGCGGTCCAGGCCGCGCAGCGCAAGGTCCTGGTGGAACGCAGTGAAGGTGGTCAGGCACATCCAGGCCATGAAGAGGATCAGCGTGAGCGTGGCCATGTCGGGCGGCAGCTTCAGCTTGTTCCGGTTCCACAGCATCGACGCCAGGGTGACGGCAGCCGTCACGGCGGCGAACGGAAGGTCATTGGCGAAACCATAGGTCAGCCGGTGCGGGTTCATCACGCTCAGCAGCGTCCACAGCAGGACGCCGGCCCATGTGTGGCGAATCACATACGGCATCGCTGCCATGAACAGCACGACCAACGCGATATCACGCATCGACGACCACGACATCGTTGACCGGTGAAGCCGCCAGCATACTGAAAAGCTCGAACTGCTTGCGGCTGGTGTCATCCCAGCTGAAGCGTTCTGCATAGCGGCGCACCGCAGCCCGTTCGATGGGAGCCCTCAACTGCTCTTCGACTGCCTGGGCGAAGGCGGCACCGGTGCGTTCGGCGGCAAGGCGGCCGGCGCCTTCGGTGCCGACGACCTCGGGCGTGCCCCAGATGTTCGACGCCACCACCGGTGTGCCGCAGGCCATAGCCTCCAGCAGCACGTTGGCCCAACCCTCGCGGCTGGAGGCCAGCAGCAGCACGTCGGACGCGCTGTACCACTGGGCCAGCCGCTCGTTGGGCACGGTGCCGGCGAAGCTCACCTGCGCAGCGATGCCCAGCCGCCTGGCCTGGCGCTCCAGCGCGGCCCGCTCCAGCCCTTCGCCGACGATCACCAGGCGCGCGGCCGGATGCCGGCGCAGCAGTTCGGGCATCGCGGCGATCACGACGTCGTGGCCCTTGCGCTCGATGAGGTGGCCCACCGACAGCAGCACGGGCGAGCCCGTGATGCCCAGGTCGCGTCGCGCCTGCACTGGATCCAGGGGCCTGAACCGCTGCAGATCGACGCCGTTGCGCATCACGTGCAACCGCTCTCTCGGGATGCCCCAATCCTGCAGCACGTCCATCAGTGCCTGGCAAACGCCGATCGAGGCGTCAGCCTGGCGCGCGGCCCATCGCATCATGCGCCGCGGCAGCAGATAGCGCGGGATCAGGTTCAGGTCGGTGCCGCGCGCCGTGATGGTGAAGGGCTTGTCGAAGCGCTTGGCGAGCATCGCTGCGGCCACCCCGTCCGGGTAGTAGTAGTGCGCGTCGATGAGGTCGAAGTCGAAGCCATCGTCGAGCACGCGCTGCACCGCACCGGCCGTCGCCCAGGCCATGAGCAAGGGCGCGGCGCTCATGCCCACCTTGGGTGGAAGCGGGTAGCGGGGGTGCAGCACCTGGATGCCGTGGCGCAGTTCGCGCTCCGGTGTGCGCGCCATCCGTGATCGGTCGCCCCAACGCTGGCCGGTCAAGGGGAACCAGGGCACCGGCGCCACTACACGCGTCTGCACCTGCTGCGTGGCCAGCAATTCGCGCAGCCGGGTCTCGACGAAGATGCCGTGCAGCGGGCGCTCGACGCTCGGGTAGAGGGTCGAGAACAGCAGCGTGCGGATGGGGCGGCTCACGGGGTTGCCGCAAGCGCTGGCGGCTCCAGGAGGCGGCGGCAGATGTCCTCGAAGACGAGGGCGACCCGGCGATGGCCGAAACGGTCTTCGACCAGCCTGCGCGCCTGGCTGGACAGACGCTGCCGCAGTGCCGCGTCTTCGAGCAGCGACACCAGTGCGGCCGCCATCGGCGCGGCGCCATCGCGCTCGACGAAGTGGACGTCGGGAACGGCCTCAAGGCCCTCCATGCCGAGCTTGGTGGAGAGCACCGGGCAGCCCATTGCCATGGCCTCGAAGGCCTTGATGCGGGTGCCGCCGCCCACCAGCAACGGGATCACGAAGGCATGGGCGCGGCGCACATGGGGACGCACGTCGTCCACGAAACCGGTGAACTCGACGTTGCGCGCGCCGCGCGCGGCCATCTGCAACGTGATCGGTGGCTTTTTGCCGACCACCACGAAGCGTGCCTGCGGACAGGCCGCCAGCACCGCGGGCCAGACCTCGGTGATGAAGAACTGGACGCCCTCGACGTTGGGCAGCCAGTCCATTGAGCCCAGGAAGACGACCGTCGGCGGGTGCGCTGCATCCATCGGCGGCGGCGCATTCCAGGCAAAAAAGTCCAGGTCAACGCCTGTGGGGATGGCCTCGGCCGACCGCACGCCGTAGCTGTGGAGGAAGGCCTGTGCATCGCGCTCCGACACCGCGATCACGCGCTGGAAGCGGCGCAGTGCCTGCCCTTCGTACCGCACCATCTTGCGATGTTGGGATGTCCACAACCAGCGCCGGATGCCTTTGGGCGCCTGGGCGGCGTGGCGCGCGAAGATCTCCGCCTCGACGTTGTGCGTGAAGCACACCGCGCCGGGGCGGTCGCCCGCGGGCTGCAACACGGCCGAATGGACGAAGTCGAACACCACAACGTCGATGTCGTCGCGCCCGAGCAGTGCACGCACTGCGGCCAGGCCGGCTGCAGTGCGGTCGGCCACCACGTTGAACGGCAGCGCGCTCAGCAGCGAGAACGCCCGCGCCCAGCGTGGCCGCTCGGGCGCCGGCCGCCAGGCAGTGAAGACATCGCAGACGCCGTCAAGCTCGGTCTTCCAGCGCTGCTGCTGCGCCTGGGTGGCCGGCGACAGCAGCAAGACCTCGAATGCGCCGCCCTTCAGCCCACGCAGGATGTTCGTGCTGCGAATCTTGCCGCCCGCATCGTTGGGGAACAGGAACACCGGCGAGATGAAGGCCAGGCGGGGCCGGTGCGTCGTCACCAGCAGATGCCTTCGTAGGCTGCGGCGGCGTCGCGCAGGTCGGCGTAGCCGGACAGGTCAACGATGCGGCGTGTGCCCGCCTGCCGCGCGATGGTCTGGCGGGCCTCGGCGTCGGCATGGCCGATGACGATGACCTCGGCGCCTTCCAGAACCACCTGCACGTCGTCGTGCAGCAGGCGTTCCAGGTGCGGGATCTCGCGTTCGATGAACTCCTTGTTCTTGCCCAGCAGGCGGCTGAGCTTGACGAAGCGGTCGAAGATGGCGATCTCGAAACCCTTGCCGAGCAGCCGCTCCACCAGCGCCACCAGCGGTGAGTCACGCATGTCGTCGGTGCCGGGCTTGAAGGCCAGGCCGAAGAAGGCGATGCGGCGGCGGCCATCACGCGCCACCAGGTCGTAAGCGCGCTTGATGTGCGCATCGTTGCTGTCGATGAGCCCGCCCAGCGCAGGAATCTGCACATCGCGGTCGCGTGCGAGCGTGATGAAGCCCTTCACTTCCTTGGGCAGGCAGGAGCCGCCGAAGGCGAAGCCGGGCCGCATGTAGGCGGCCGAGATGTTGAGCTGCGTGTCCTGGCAGAAGATTTTCATCACCTCGCGGCCGTCCATGCCGTAGGCCTTGAGTACCGAGCCGGCTTCGTTCGCGAAGGTGATCTTCAGCGCGTGGAACACGTTGCACAAATACTTCACCGATTCGGCCACCTTGGTGCTGGTGCGCACGAAGGCGCCCGGCAAGCCGGCGTACATCTGCTCCATCGCCTGGTAGCCGGCTTCGTCCAGGCTGCCGATCACCGTCTGCGGCGGCTGGTGGAAGTCTTTGACTGACGAGCCTTCGCGCAGGAACTCGGGGTTGAACACCAGCGACAGGCCCTGGCCGATTTGCCGGCCGGAACTTTCAAGCAGGATCGGCAGGATGCGCTCTTCGGTGGTGCCCGGCGGCACCGTGCTGCGCAGCACGATCACATGCGGCCCCGCCTTCTTGCGCAGCGCCTGGCCGATGCTGCGCACCACGGCGTCCACCGCGCGCAAATCGGGCGTGTAGTTGGGGTTGGACGGCGTGGCCACCGACACCAGCGACACCTCGGAGTGCAGCACCGCGTCTTCCAGGTCGGCCGTGGCGCGCAGCGCGCCACGCCGCACTGCCGCTGCGATCAACTCGTCGATGCCTTCTTCGACCACCGGCGACTGGCCGTCGTTGATCATCTGCACCTTGAGCGGATTGGTGTCAACGCCGATCACCGTGTGCCCGAGTTCCGGCAGGCAGGCGCAGGAGACCGCGCCGACGTAGCCCAATCCAAAGACGGAAACCTTCAACGCAGCCCTCCCGGCGGGTTCATAGCGGTCTGCAGACCACGTTGGACGAGCCCGTTGCACGCTGCACGTCGTAGCCGAAGCCGCGCAGCCGCGCGATGACGCCCTCGGAGCCCGTCTCGACGATGAGTACCGGCCTGGCCCGCGCGATGAGCTGCTCCATGCCGGCCACCACGTGCGCCTCGTGGCCCTCGGCATCGACCTTGATGAGCCGCACCTTGCCGGGAATCGACAAAGCATCCAGGCTGAGGCTGAGCACCCGCACGCCACCCGTGCCGTCCTGCGTAATCTCGGCCCCGTAGTAGTTCTGCAAGCCTGTCGAGAAGCGCGGGATCGACATGCCCAGCACCTCGAGCTTGTCGGAGATGGCGGCATTGAAAAGGCTGACGTTGCCGTGCGCGAAGCGCTCCGCGTTCGCGGCCAGCAGCGCGAAGGTGGCCGGCACGGGCTCGAAGGCCAGCACGCGTCCTGCAGGCCCGACGAGGTCGGAGAAGCGCTTGGTGTACTGCCCGACGTTGGCGCCGACATCAATGGCCCAGTCGCCCGGCTTCAGCCACCCGCCGAGCAGCGCGTACTCGGCTTCGGAGGTGTTGAAGCGGTCGTGCGCGATCTGGCGTCCGAAATGCAGGCGCTTGAGTTCCGCTTGCCATCGGTGTGGCAGCCGCGCGGCCAAGGTTTTCAGGACGGACATCTGTGGGCTCTCCAGGCTCGAAACAGGGTGCCGGCGCCGGCAGGTGTGCAATGCATCGTGCGCGCCGCTCAGGCCGCAGCGCTCATGGGCACCGCGCCGGTCGGCGCCTTGCCGCCCGCCTCGCGACGCAGGAATGCGTCGAACATCAGCAACGACCAGATCGGTGTGCTGTGGTCGTGCTGGCCGCTCTCGTGCTGGCCGATCAGGCGTCGCAGCACGTCGCCATTGAACATGCCGCTCGACAGCATCGGCTCGCCCAGCAGTGCGTCGCGCACGCGCTGCCGCAGTGGGCCGCGGAACCAGCGTGACAGCGGCACCGCGAAGCCCATCTTCGGGCGGTAGAGCACGTCGTCGGGAAGCCTTGCTTCCATCGACTTCTTCAGGACGTACTTGCCCTCACTGCCGCGCAGCTTGAGCGAGGACGGCAGAGTTGCGACCCATTGCACGAGTTCGTGGTCCATCAGCGGCTCCCGCACTTCCAGCGAATGGGCCATGCTGGCGCGGTCCACCTTGGTGTTGATGTCGCCCGGAAGATAGGTGTGCGTGTCGATGTACTGCACCAGCGCCAGCGGGTCGTCGGTGTCGGCCCGGCGCGCATGGCGCTCGAAGACGTCGAGCGCACTGTAGCCGCCCAGTTGCGCCTTGAAGCTGGCGCTGTACAGCGCGCTGCGCAGCGGCTGGCGGATCAAGGACATGCTGTGGAAATAGGCCTCGACCGAATTGCGCGCCATGCCCTCAAAGGTGGTCTTCGCACGCAGCACGCGCGGTGCCCAGTCGGCCTTGGGGTAGAGGCGGCCCAGCAGGCTGAACACCGGCTTGCGAACCCCTTCGGGCAGCGAGGCGCGCATCCGCTCTTCAAGCATGTGCAGCTTGTAGCGCCTGTATCCTGCGAATGTCTCGTCGCCACCGTCGCCCGAGAGCGCCACCGTCACGTGCTTGCGCGCGAGCTGGCAGACGCGGTAGGTGGGGATGGCGGAACTGTCGGCGTAGGGCTCGTCGTACAGATGAGCCAGCGTGTCAACGAGGTCGAAATCGTTGCTGCCCACGGTCTCGACGCGGTGGTTGGTGGCATAGCGATCGGCCACCATGCGCGCGAACTCGGCCTCGTTGTAGGACGGGTCGTCGAACGCGATCGAGCAGGTATTGACCGGGCCGTCAGAGAGCCCGGCCATCGCCTGCACCACCGCGCTGGAATCGACGCCGCCCGACAGGAAGGCACCGAGAGGCACCTCGGCGATCATGCGCAGCTTCACGCACTCGGACAGCCGGTGCTGCAATTCCTCGGCTGCGTCGTCGGCGTGGATGGGGTTGTCCAGCGTGAAGCGCACATCCCAGTAGCGCCGCGGCTCGCCGACCGGTTCGCCGCGCTTGACTGCCAGTGTGTGGCCGGGCGGCAGCTTGAGCGCTTGCCGGAACACGGTGCGGGGCTCAGCCACGTAGCCCAAAGCGAAGTATTCCTCGATGGCCATCGGGTCGATCTCGCGCTTCAGGCGCGGGTGGGCCATCAGCGACTTGAGTTCACTGCCGAACAGCAGCAGGCCGTCGTCCAGGACGCCGTAGTACAGCGGCTTGACGCCCAGACGGTCGCGCGCCATGAACAAGGTCTGCCTGTTGCGGTCCCAGAGCGCGAAGGCGAACATGCCGCGGAAGTGCTCGACACAGCGCTCGCCCCACTGCTCCCAGGCGTGGACGATGCACTCGGTATCGCTCTTTGTGCGGAAAGTGTGGCCGGCGGCCTGGAGTTCGGGAATGAGCGACTGGTAGTTGTAGATCTCGCCGTTGAACACCACGATGACGGAGCCGTCTTCGTTGGGCAGCGGCTGCTGGCCAGTGGCGATGTCGATGATCGACAACCTGCGGTGGCCAAGTCCGAGGCCGGGCTCGACATGCAGACTGCCCTCGTCGGGACCGCGGTGCAACTGCGTATCGTTCATGCGTTGCAACAGGGCGCGGTCGATGCCTGCCCTGCCGCGCGTGTCGAATTGTCCGGTGATTCCGCACATGCGTTGTTCAGTCCTTTTTCCTGCGCCCCAGCAACCGGTCGTAGATGCCTTCATAGGAATCCAGCATCGCGGACAAACTGAACGACGACTCGGCGCGCTGCCGTCCAAGGCTGCCCCAGGCGCGGGCCCGCTCGGGATTCTGCACAAGGGACACCATTGCCGACGCGAGCGCCTGTGCATCGCCGGGAGGCACGATGTCGCCCGTGCTGCCCGGCACCACCAGATCGGCATTGCCACCGACTGATGTTGCCAGCACGGGCAGGCCACTGGCCATTGCTTCGAGGATGGTATTCGAGATGCCTTCGGCCAGAGAAGGCAGAACAAAGCAATCCAGGCCCCGCATGACATCCTGCACATCGGAACGTTCGCCTGCCAGCCACACCAGTTCGGCAACGCCGGCGTTGTGCAGAATGGCCTGGCACTGGCCCAGGAGTGGGCCGTCACCGGCCATGACCAGCCGCATGCGCGACCGCAGCTCGGGCGCTTGTCCAAGCGCCAGCACGAATGCCTGCGCGAGCAGCGTCTGCGCCTTGACCGGCTGCATGCGCCCGACGGTGCCGAAGACGAAAAGTTCGGGGTCAGAGAACGGCGAGCCCGGCGGCACGGCGCGGCGGCTTGCAGGCGCGAAGCGCAAGGTGTCCACACCGTTGTAAAGCTGGGTGATGCGCGATGCCGGCACTCCAATGGGCTGCCGCAGGTGCTCCGCGAGGTCGCGCGACAACGCGACATAGTGGCTCACAAAGGGGCGGTAGGCGCGGCGCGTCCAGCGGTGACTCGCCTTCGTGAGATGCAGATCTGCCATGTCACGCCCGTGCTCGCCATGAACGCGCGCCGGCACGCCGGCCAGGAAGGCGGGCAGTTGCACCTCTAGCGCAGCGAGGTTGCGCGTGTGCACGATGGCCGGGCGCAGTTGCCGCAGTACGCGCCACAGCCTGGGCAGCTCGCGCAGCCCCTGGCCCGGCGGCTTGTCCATCTGCACGAAGGTCACGTCGTCGCGCGTCAGGCGGCGCGCGAAGCCTGCATCGATTTCGGTCAGCGCCAGCACGCCATGGCGCCAGCGCGTGGCGGGGAGTCGATTGATCAGGTTGACGATGCCATTTTCCAGGCCGCCCACGCTGAACCGGTAGACGACATGCAGGACGAGCGGGCGGCTGTCGTCCACGAGCTGCAGCCTCAGAGCCGCCAGACATGCAGTCCGCGGGCCCGCATCGCCCGCGCATCGAAGGCGCCTTTCACGTCGATGAAGGCGCCGTTCCCTACCAGCTTGGCGCCGATGTCGTCGAGCGACAACGCAATGAACTCCCGGTGCGCCACCGCCGCCACCACCGCATCGGCGCGCGGGAGCTCGGCCCAAGGCAGCAGGCGCACGCCGTACTCGTGCATGGCCTCGTCTGCGGCGGCCTGAGGGTCCGTCACGCAAACTTCCACACCGTAGCTCTCCAGCTCGCGGATGATGTCGATCACTTTGCTGTTGCGCAGGTCGCCGCAGTTCTCCTTGAACGTCAGCCCGAGCACGTTGACGCAGGCGCCCTTGATGGTGCTGCCGGCGGCGATCATGTGCTTGATGGTCTGCTCGGCCACGAACTTGGCCATCCCGTCGTTGATGCGCCGCCCCGCCAGGATGACCTGCGGGTGGTAGCCCAGCATCTCGGCCTTGTGGGTCAGGTAGTACGGGTCCACGCCGATGCAGTGGCCGCCCACCAGGCCGGGCTTGAAGCGCAGGAAGTTCCACTTGGTGCCGGCAGCTTCCAGCACCTCGCCGGTGTCGATGCCGAGCTTGTCGAAAATGATGGCCAGCTCGTTCATCAGCGCGATGTTCAGGTCGCGCTGGGTGTTCTCGATCACCTTGGCGGCTTCCGCCGCCTTGATGCTGCTGGCGCGGTGCACGCCCGGGACGATGATCTTCTCGTACACCTGCGCCACCTTTTCCAGCGTCTCGGGCGTGTCGCCGGACACGATCTTCAGAATCTTGGTGAGCGTGTGCTCCTTGTCGCCGGGGTTGATGCGCTCGGGGCTGTAGCCGACGAAGAAATCCTGCTTCCACTTGAGCCCGGACTCGCGCTCCAGAACCGGAATGCAGACCTCCTCGGTGGCGCCGGGATAGACGGTGGATTCATAGACGACGATGGCACCCCTTTTCAGGTTGCGCCCGACGCTGGTGGAGGCACCCACCAGCGGCCTGAAGTCGGGGATGTGGGCCTGGTCCACAGGCGTGGGCACCGCGACGATGATGACGTCGGCCTCGCGCAGCATCGTCGAGTCGTCGGTGTAGATGGCGTGGGTGGCTGCCTGGACCTCGGCGTCACTCAGCTCGCGCGACGGGTCGGTGCCGCGCTGGCAGGCAGCCACCTTGTGGCTCGCGATGTCGAAGCCGATGGTGCGCAACTGCTTGCCGAATTCCACGACGAGCGGCAGCCCGACGTAGCCGAGGCCGATGATGGCGATTGTGTTCATGGGGCTTGGCGAGTGGGGCGATCTGGGCGGTCTTGGCCGGCGGTGTCAACGGGCGGCCTGGACGCCGGCCAACCAGGCAGTCAGCGTGTCGAGGTGACGCGCAACGAAGGCGTCGAGCGCGACATCGGTTTCGTCCGCCTCGCCCGCCATATAGAAGGTGAGCATCGCGCCGTCGTCGCCGCGGCCTGTCAATAGGCCTAGTACGCCGAGCGCGGCGGCGAATTGGTCGCTGGTCGTCAAGCGGCCGCCGACCCAATAGATCTGCCGCACCTGCAGCCGCCTGGCGCTGGACTGCGAGCCCATGGTGCCCGCGCGCAGCTCGGCGCTGCGCAGCATCCATTGGCGCCCTCCGATGGCAATGCTGCGCGTGCCGGCACCGGTGATCTGCCAGTCTCTGTCATCCGTTTTCACAAGCACGTTCTGCGAGTTGACGAGCTTGTGACCATAGGTCTGGTGGCGGTAGTAAGCCACATGCACGGTCACGGCCTGTGCGCCCTCGCCGTACGCCCGCTGCGCCTGCGCCGCCGGGCCTTCGAACAAGGGCGTATGCAGCGGCAGTGCGCCGGGCGCGGCAGCGGCGCCCGCCAAAGCGGGCAGCACCAGCACCGGAGTTGCCGCTGGCGTCGCGGCCATCTGCCGCGACGCCAGCGGCGGCAGCGCAAGCAGCGCAACGACAAGGGCCGCCGCAGCCCAATACCGCCCTGCGCTGACGAACGCCGCGCTGTGCAGCGCTCGGGCGTTGTCGGCGCCAGGGCCAGCGTTGGCCGCTGCATCCTGCGGTCCGTCTGCCCAGCGCGCACCAATGAAGAACATCAGCAGCACCACGACGCCGAAGAACACCCAGCCGTAGATGATGTGGTCCACGCCTGCCGCAAGCTTGTTGTTGGACAGGTGGCCGAGCATCACGATCATCACCGCACGCGCCCAATTGGCGAGCACCGGAACCAGCAGCGAGACGATGCCGAACAGCACGCGCTTGCGCGCACTGGCGTAGTTCAGGTAGGCGAACAAGGTGCCGACCATGAACGACGCGATCAGGTAACGAACCCCGCTGCAAGCTTCGATGACGGACCAGTTTCCCGATGGAATGATGAACTGAAGCCCCTCGCGGTACACCGGAATGCCAAACACCTTGAGGGCGAACACGGTGACGTCGGCGGTCCACTGCATGAGCTGCGGCATCACGAATTCGCCCACCGGCACCATGAAAAACAGGAAGCACAGCGGGAACAGCAACGCCCGCGCCACTGCCGTGCCAAGCAGCGCCGGCACCGTGAGCACCAGCAGCGCGGTTGCGGCCAGTTGGGTCAGTGCGTTGACGCCCGCCATGTCGCCCAGCAGCCAGCCGGCCGCCGCGCCGGCCATCGGCAGCAGCACCCAGAGCTGCGGGCACGGTGGCAGGCGCTGCAGCAGCGAGCGCTGGCGCCACGCCAGCCAGAGCGCGATGGGGGGCACCAGGAAAGCATGGGCAAAGGTGTCCGAACGCGACCAGATGCCCACCATCGTGCCAAATGTGTCGCGGTACAGCAGCAGCACACAGGCCAGCGCCAGCAACAGAGCCAGACCGGCCTGGCGCCATGCCGAGGGCGTTGCCGGTTGCGACAGCACGGCACTCATCGCGCCAGCCCGGCCACCGCGACGGCGACCGGCAGCGCGCCGGCCGAAGCGCCGCCGAGCAGCGCGATCTGACGGTCCAGCCGTTGCAGATGGGCGGCCCAGGCGTAGTTCTGGAGCACGCGGCGGCGGCCGGCCAGGCCGATGGCCGCGGCGCGGTCGGGCGACGCCAGCAAGCCCCCGATCGTGCGCACATAGTCCTGCGCATCGTGTGCCGGCAGCAGCTCGGCGCCGGCTTCTGCCTGAAGCGCCTCCACACAGGCACTGGCCGCCACCACAGGGCGCTCCATCGCCATGGCTTCGAGAATCTTGTTCTGGATGCCGCGCGCCAGGCGCAGCGGCGCCACGACGGCGGCCGCGTGCTGCAGGTAGGGGCGCACGTCGCCGACTGTGCCGGTCACGTTGACGGCCTCGCCGGCCAGTGCGCGCACGGCCGCCGTGGGGCTGCGGCCGACGATGTGCAGGCGCAGCCCCGGCCGCTGCTGGCGCAGCCCCGGCAACACCGCGGCGGCAAACCAGCCGACGGCGTCGATGTTGGGCCAATAGTCCATCGCACCAGTGAACACGAGCGGCGTCTCGGTCGCAAGGAACGGTGACACGCGCTTCGGGTCTGGCGCGAAAAACGCCGCGTCCACGCCGTTGCTCATGCCTTCCACGCGGTTGCCGCACTCAGGGGCCAGCGAACGGAACAGCTCGGCCTCTTTGTCTGTGGCGAAGAAGCAATGCCGCGCCTGCTGCGCGACGTGCCTTTCATAGGCCAGCAGGCGTCGCCCCTCCAGCGCGTACAACCACGACATCGGCCAGCGGTGCCGCGGCGCATAGTCGGCCCATTTGGCGGAATCGACATCGACGAAGTCCACCAGCAGCGGCAGCCGCGGGTGCAGCGCGGCGTACTGCGCCATCGACGACGAGAACACGACGATGCCGTCGATCTTCTCGCGCGCCACCGTGTCGGCCACCCAGCGCGCCAGCGTGGCGCTGCGGTAGTAGTGCAGCGTGAGAGGGCGGCCGGTGGCGAGCCCGACCAAGCTGCCGAGCCGTGCGCGCCGCTGGTGCAGCGGCTCGGCGTGCAGCCCGGCGCACATCGCGCGCAAGGCCGGCAGATGCTGCGCGTCGTCCGGGTCGTCGATGAAGGTGCCGACGAAGACGCGGTGCCGCGCCGCCAGGTGCTGCAGCAGGTGGAAGGAACGCACCTTGTCGCCCTTGTTCGGCGGGTAGGGCATGCGGTGCGGCAGGAACAGCAGATTGGCCATCGCGCTGCCCTAGCCGAGACTGCGCACGACGAACGGGCCCAGCCAGTTGGCCACGCCCAGCGGCAGCCGGCGCCAGGTCTCGATCATCAATTTGTATTTGGCGTTGGCCGGGTTGTTCTGCGGCACCGCCTCGCGCTTGTAGAGCCGGTATTCGTAGTGCAGCGGCGTCGGCTCGAAGCCCCAATTCTTCTTGAAGGCATACGGCCCGGTGCCCTGCTTGCTGCGCCCGTAGTCGAAGAGCTGCAAGCCGCGGGCGCAGGCGCGGCGCATCAGCTCCCAGTACTTGAAATCGTTGGCGGCCAGGTCACGCGCGGCGCTGTAGTCGCCTGCGTAGTAGGGCAGCACCTCGTTGCGAAAGTAGAAGCTCAGCACGCTGGACAGCACCTTGCCGTCGGGCGCGGTGACGGTGAGCACCTCGCAGTCGGCGCCGAACTCGCGCTGCAATTCGCGAAAGTACCGCTTGGGCAACGCCGGCGTGCCGTGGCGGTGCACGTTGTCTGCATAGACCGCGAAGAAGCGATCGACGTTGCTGTCGATCTGGCTGAGCAGGCCGTTCTTGATGCCCTTGCGCACCATTGCCCGCTGCTTGCGCGGGATGGCCAGCATGTTGGCTTCCTCGTCGGGCAGGATGGCTTTGCGGAAGGTGACGTACAGGTCTTGCTCGGGCCAGTCTGCGTGGCGGCGTTGAATGTGGCGCAGTTCCAGGTGCTGCACGCCGAGTTGCTGCGCCAGGGTTTGCGCATGCGCCTCCAGCGCCGTGGCGCTGGCCTCGTCGTCGGCGGCCACGCCGCCATAGACGGCGAACGGCAGGCTCGTCAACGCGTTGCCGAACAACATGCTCTTCACATGCGCCAGCGGCAGCACGCCGGTGATGCGCCCGGCCTGCCGCGCCAACAGGTAGTGCGTGTCATGGCGGAACACATCGCGCAGGATGCGCTGCCAGCCGGCACGGTGGAAGAAGCTGGCCTGCGGGCAGGACGCCACGTAGGCGTCCCACAGCGCGGCACCCTGCGCGTCTTCGGGAGCAAGACGTTCGACGGTCGGCACGTTGGAAAGCCTCAGGCCGCCACGGTGGCAGCAGCAGGGAGAAAGATCTGGTCCATCCGGCCCCAGCGGAAGTCGCCCAGCAGTTGTTGCAGCCGCCCTTCCATGCGCGGAATGTTGACGTAGTGGCGAAAGCGGGTGCGCGCGTCGATGCCTGCGATGCGTGGCTGGCCGGGGTCGATCTCCCAGGGGTGGAAGTAGAAGATGGCCGGCTCGCGGTCTTCGCGGTTGACCTTGCGCAGCATCCAGCGCGACAGCGCATAGGGCAGAAGACGGAAGTAGCCGCCGCCGCTGGACGGCAGGTTGCGGTTGAGCATGCGCAGCGTGGTCACCGGCACCTCCAGCATGCCGCTGGCCAGCCGGTAGGCGAAGCGCGGCGAGTCGGGCATGCCGTAATGGTCGTGCTTGATCGGGTAGATGCTGCTGCTGTAGAGGTAGCCGGCGCGGGCCAGCGCGTCGAAGGCCCACAGGTTGCCGGTGCCGATGGAAAAGCTGGGCGCGCGGTAGCCCAGCACCGCCGTGCCGGCGATGTCTTCGAGCAGCTTCTTGGCGTGAACCACGTCGCTGCTGAAGGCCTGCGGCGACAGGTCGCTGGCGCGCTGGTGACCGTAGCCGTGGCTTGCCAGTTCATGCCCTTCATCGACGATGCGGCGCACCAGTTGCGGGTAGCGCTCTGCAATCCAGCCCAGCGTGAAGAAGGTGGCCCGCGTCTGCGTGAGCGCCAGCATGTCGAGGATGCGGCCCACGTTCTGCTCGACGCGGCACTCGCGCGAATCCCACTGGTCACGCGGGATGTAGGGCGCGAAGGCCGAGACCTGGAAGTAGTCTTCCACGTCGATGGTCAGCGCGTTGGTGATCGCCGGGGCGAGCATGGGCGTCCTCTTTCGGGCTCAAGACAAGACGGGATGGCGCGCGCTCATTTCGCGCCCTCGTCGGGCTTCTTCACGGCGTTGACCAGCTTTTGCAGCATCGCCAGCGTCTGCACGTTGATGCGCTCCAGCCGCAGCAGGCTGCGCTCCAGCCGTTGCAATTGGTCGCCACGCTGGTCGGCCGACAACTGCGCGATCTGGCGCGACATGCCTTCTGCTTCTTCGGCATCGACCTTGAGTTTGCTGAGGTCCAGATCGAGCACCGCAGCGCCGCGCGAGCCCGGCATTGCGGCTTCTGCACGCGCCGCGACGGCGGCAGAGGTGGCGCGCGAGGGCACGCCGTTCTCTTGCTGGAACTCGCGCACCACCTCGCCCACGTCGTCGGCCGACAAGTGCAGCCGGCCGCCCAGGAAGCCGGCCAGCAGCAACCGGTCGGCGATGGCGTTGATGCGCCGAGGGATGCCGGCGCTGGCCTTGAAGATGCCCTCGAAGGCCGCCGGGTCGAAGGTGGGCTTGCCGCTGGAGCCGGCGCACTTGAGGCGGTGCTCGATGTAGGCGCGCGTTTCGTCCTGGTCCAGCGGGCCGATGTGGCAGGTGGCAGCCACGCGCTGGCGGAACTGCTCCATCTCGGGCTGCTGAAGAATCTCGCGGAACTCGGGCTGGCCGACCAGGAAGCTTTGCAGCAGCGCCTGGTTGCCGAACTGGAAGTTGCTCAGCATGCGCAACTCTTCCACGGCGCGCGGCGTGAGGTTCTGCGCTTCGTCCACCACCAGCAGGCAGCGCTTGCCCTTGCTCGTCTGGCTGATGAGAAAGGCTTCCAGCGTGATCAGCAGCTCGGACTTGGGCACGTCCTTCACGCGAAAGCCGAAGGCTGCGCCCACCATGCGCAAGGTGTCTTCGGCGCCGAGCTGCGTGGTGACGAGGTGGCCGGTGATGACGTTGCTGCCGTTGAGGCTTTCGATGAGCGAGCGCAGCACCATGGTCTTGCCGGCGCCGATCTCGCCGGTGATGACGATGAAGCCCTCGTTGCGCGACACGCCGTATTCCAGGTACGCCTTGGCGCGCCGGTGCTGCTTGCTGGCGAAGTAGAAGTTGGGGTCGGGGTTGAGCTGGAAAGGCTTGCTCGTCAGCCCGTAGAACGCTTCGTACATGGTTCAGAACCGAAGGCTGACCGTGCCGGTGACCGCGGATTCGCGGTACGGGTCGGTCGGGCTGTTGAAGACGGCGTACCTGGCGCTGACCGCCGCGGTGGTGCGGTTGCTGATCTGGTTGCTCAGGCTGACGGATGCCGACTTGAGGTCATTGCCGGCGCGCGTGAGCGTGGCCATCGTCTTCTGGCGGGAGCCCAGCAGGCTCACCGACGCCACTGGCGTCAGCCGGTAACTGATGGTTGCCGTGTAGCCGAACTGCTGCACCGTTTCACCGGCATTGGGGTCGGTGGCCGTGGGCACCGGGCTCAGGCTGCTGACGCTGCTGCTGAAGGCTTGCAGGCTGAAGGTGCTGCGCAGGCCGAGCAAGGTCAGCGACAAGTCCTGCCGCCGCTGTAGCGACACCACCGAGGTCAGAAAGCCACCCGCGATCACCTCGTTCGGGTTGCGCCCCAGCGCGCGGATCAGGTCGAGCACGGCCTGTTCGCGCAGCGCCGGGTCGGGTTGGGCCGATGCGGCCTGGTCGAACAGCAACTGGAACAGCGTGAGCGGCCTGCCGTTGCCGGTGGCGTCGGCGCTGGAGGTGGCGTCGTGCACATAGGCATAGCGCCACACGCTGCGCGGCATGCGGTGCTCGAAGCTCAGGTGGCTGGCATGGCCGAAGTAGCGGCGGTCAGCGCCCAGGTCGATGGTGGTGCGCACCGTCGGCGTCCAGCGCAGGCCGGCGCCGGCAGTGTTGACGACCACATGCTGGCCCACGGCGTCGTCGTTCACTTCGCGGCCGCCGTCCAGGCTGAGCAGCAGCTCCAGCACCGGCGAGGCCGTGATACCCGCGCGCAGACGGCTGTTGTCGTTGCTCAGGCCGCCGCTGTAGTTCTGCCGGCGCTGCGTGGCGCTGAGCGACCAGCCCAGCAACGAAGCGCTGCGCGCCGAGTGCAGGTTCAGCGACGCGCCGGTGTCGTTGGAGCGCGGGGCGACGTCGGCGCGGCTTTCGGTCGCACCCGCGTTCAGGCGCAGCTCGTAGTCGGCCAGCCCGCTGAGGGAGCCCACCAGCCAAGGCGAGATCGACACGTTGGCCACTTCGGTGCGGTTGTTGTTGCGCTGCAGCCCGCCGTCTGCCGACTGCTGGCCGAAGGCCGAAATGGTTTGCTGCGAGATGCTGGCGCGGGCCTCGACGAAGGCCCGGTTGGGCACCGCCTCGGCGACGAAACGCGCGTTCAGTGCGTTCTGGATCTCCGGGCCGGCGGTGTCTGCGCGGCCTGCGCGGTAGAGCAGGTTGGCCGCGTAGTCCAGCGAGCCCTGAACGCGGCCCGAGCGGCTGGCCAGCCGCAGCCCTGGCGCAAGGCGGGTGATCGACTCCCGGCCGTTCAGCGTGGGGCTGCTGCGCGTTTCGAGGTAGGTTTCCTCGGCGGCGAAGGTGGGCGTCACCGCGAAGCTGCGCGCGCCGCCAGCGTCCTGCCCCCATGCGCTTGCGCAGCACAGCGCCGCGGCGGCAATCGCCAGGCGGTGCATCGCCAGAGCGGGGGCCGAGACTGCGCTCGGTCGGGGACGGGCATCCATGGCGGCCGTGGCGCTGGCTCTCAGGTGCCGGCTGCCGGCCCGGCTGCCGCCGACTGCCCTTCGCCCGGCCCGTAGCCGTAGCCATAGCCATACCCTTCGCCATAGCCGTAGCTGCCGGCGGAATCGTCACGCGCCTTGTTGAGCACCATCAATTTGACGGGGCAGGCTTCGATCATCGTCAGCGCCTGCTGCACGGTGGCCTGCAAGGTGCCGTCGGCCTTCACGACCACGACGATCTGCCCCATGCACGAGGCCAGCACGCGCGACTCGGTGGTCAGCAGCAATGGCGGCGAGTCGAAGATGATGATGCGGTCGGGGTAGCGCGTGGCCATGTCGTCGAGCAGCGCCTTCATCGAGTCGCTGGCCAGCAGTTCGGTGGCCTTGGGGTGCGGTGTGCCGCTGGGCAGGATGGTCAGCTTATCGACGTTGGTGCGCAGCAGCACGCTGGCCATTTCGGCCTTGCCTTCCAGGATGTCGAGCAGGCCCTGGGTGGGCGGCAGGTTGAGCATGCGCAGCACCGAGGGCCGCGCCACGTCGGCATCCACCAGCATCACCGTGTGGTCGAGCTCGGATGCGATGCTCATCGCCAGGTTGATGGAGGTGAAGCTCTTGCCCTCGCCGGCCAGCGCGCTGGTCACCATGATGAGGTTGGCATGCGTGATGGTGGCTGCGCCGCGGCCGGTGGCGTTGGCGATCAGCGGGCGCTTGATCACCCTGTACTGGTCCGCCAGGCGGCTGCGCGGCGCGTTGGGCGTCACGATGCCGGCGTCGCCGATGGTCTTGAGGTCGATCTCGACGCGGCGCGACAGCGGCGCGATCTCCCCGCGGTGTTCGGAGCGCATCTCGGCGTCGGCAACGGCCACCTGCCGCGCCGTCTGCGCCGCCGGGGCAGCGACAGCCACCGCGACCGGATCGGCCGCCATCTCCGGCAGCGACACGCCGGCCCGGCGGAGCTGCTCCAGGCGCTCTGCTGCTTGTTCGATCAGGCTGCTCATGCGCTCAGGCTCCGTACCGGTTCAGGACAAGCAGCGCGATCATGCCGGCCACGAAGAGGCCGATCAGGCTGCCCGAGGCACCGATGAAGCGGTAGGTGCCCACGCGCTCACGGCGCAGATCGGCGTCGCTGCTGATCAGCGACACCACGCCGAGCAGCGGCAGGCCGGTCTTGAGGCGCAGCTCCGTGGCGTCGCCGAAAGTCGGGCGCAACTGGCTGGCCGCAAACGCGAGGAACAACCCCGCAGCGAGCGCCGCCACCAGCGCCACCGGATACAGCAGCAGGCGGTTGGGCGACACCGGCTTGGGCGTGACGCGGGGCGGGTCGATCAGGCGGAAGTCAGCCACGCCGGATGCGACGTCGAGTTCGCCCGACATCACGGCAGACTGGCGGCGCGCCACCAGGTCGTCGTAGTTCTTCTTCGTCACCGCGTAGTCGCGGTTGAGCTGCGATGCCTCGGCCTCGATTTGCGGCGCGGTTTTGAGCTGTTCGCGCGCCTGTGCATAGCGGCCGGCGTACTCGTCCACCCGCGCCCGCAGCGCCGCCACCTGCACTTCTGACCCGGCCAGCATGCGGTTCAGTTCCTGCTGGGCCAGGCTTTCGGTGGCGAGGTTGGCGCCCGCGGCCGGCGCCGAGGCAGCCGCGCGCTGCGCCTCCTGGATCTCCTTGCGCTTCTGCTGCTCCAGATCGGCGATCAGCCGGCGCGCGCCGACCACGTCGGGGTGTTGCTCGGTGTAGCGCTGCAACAAGCTGTCGAGGGCGCGCTTTTGCGCGTCGATGCGGGAGTCGATCTCCGGCGTGGCCACCGCAAAGCGGCCTTCGGTCAGCAGGTTGGGCAAGGCGGCGCTGCCCTTGATCTGCCCGCGCGCCTCGGCGAGCTGGCGCTTGGCGGCGTCGCGCGACTGCTCTGCTTCGCGCAGCAGCAGCCGCGCAGCTTCGAGCTGGCCGCTGATCTCGCCCAGGCGGGTTGCGACGTCCTTGCCCTCTGGGCCCTGGCGGTCGATGTTGCGCAGGCGGAATTCCTTCAGCCGTCCCTCGGCCTCTTCCAGACGGCCCTCGAAAACCTTGATCTGCTCGTTCAAGAAGGTCTTGGCAGAGTCGGTGTCCTTGCGGCTCGCGCCCAGGCCCGATTCGACGAAGATCGACACCATCGCCTGGATCACGCGCTTGGCCTTGTCGGGCTCCGAGTCGCGGTAGGCCATGGCATAGAGGTTGACGCCGCCGGCAGTGCGGATCTCGATGCCCTTTTGCAAACGCTCCATCAGCAGTTCCTGGTCACCCTTGGACTGGTCTTTCAAGTCGAGGTCGGCCATGCGGACGAGCTTTTCGAGGTTCGGCCGGCTGATCAGCGTGCGGCTGAGCATGCCGATCTGCTGGTCGATGTTGGGCTGCACGGCCAGCCCGCTCATCAGCGGCTTGAGGATCGAGTCGGTATCGACATAAACGCGGGCCGATGCTTCGTACTGGTCAGGCACGCGCGAGACGATCACCACGCCGGCGATGGCCACCACCCAGGTGGTGATCAGCCCCTGCCAACGGAACTTCCACATCCCGCGGACAGTGGCGAGAATTTGTTGTACTAGCTCTTGCATCGGTTCTACACGCCGCACCAGGTCACGGGGACAGGGCGTCCCGGCATCGGGGCGACGGCCCCTGGATGCCGTCGCGGCCCGGATTGAAAGGCCAAGGCGCTACTTCAGAAGAAGCTTTGCGGAATGATGAGGATGTCGCCGGGGCGCATTTCGACGTTGGCCGAAACATCGCCGCGCTTGATGAGGTCACTCAGCCGCACGGTGTATTGCTTGTTGCCTTCGGCGGTGCGCAGGATGCTGGCGGCGTTGCCATCGGCAAAGTCGGTCAGGCCGCCGACGACGATCATCACGTCGAGCAGCGTCATCTTCTGCTTGAAGGCCAGGAACTGCGGCTTCGCAGCCTGGCCGACCACGCGGATCTGCTCACTGTAAGGGCCGACGAAACCGGTGACGATGACGGTCACGACCGGGTCGCGCACGTAGGCGGCCAGCTTCTTCTCGATGTCGCGCGCAATCTCGCCGGACGTCTTGCCCTGGGCCACCAGTTCATCGACCAGCGGCGTGGAAATCTTGCCGTCCGGACGCACCGGCACCGACATCGACAGCTCCGGGTTGCGCCACACGATGATGTTGAGGTTGTCGCCGGCGCCGACGATGTAGCTGTAGTCAGCGGTGGACGTGCTCGCGCTGGCGGGCGGCAGTTCAGCGCGCGGAACGCTGCTGCAGGCAGACAAGACCAGCACGACCGCAGCAACGGCCGCGACAGCCGGCAGCGAGCCAAGGCGACCGAAGAAACGAGCGGTGTTCACGGCGTTGTCACTCCAAGAGATGGGTCGGGCGGTGCTGCTGCCCGAGGCGCCGACAGGGGGCGGACGTCGCTTTCACCGTGGGGGGCGGAGACGCGACAGGCGCCATCGAGCAAGCCCGCGCGATGATCGCACAGCCGCCTGCGCGCCTGGCCCCCCCAGCAGCCCGCCCAGCGCCAGTGCCCACATTTTTCACGGTCGGCCACTCTGCGGGCAAGTGCGCGCAAATCCAGCCGAGCGCCAGGCGTTGCGGACGGATGCCGGGCCGCCGTGCAAGGGTCTGTCGATTCTCTTTACAGCGGCCCTGCCCGCGCTTGCGCCGGCTGTTGCAGACGGCCGGCGCAGGCCACCGATTCAAGGGGTTCGCCTTCGCTCGCTACCGCCGGTTCCGTCCGATTACAGAAGATCAATCTCTTAATATGAGAAGTTATCGGCTTCATTGCGTCGCCGGAATCGCCTAAACGCCAGAGGAGACCCCGCAGGGCCAGCTTCACCCCGAGCCGCTGCGTCGGCTGGTACGGCCGTTGCTTATGTCTGACCAAGCCGCTGCCAACCGCAGCCTTTCTCAGAGTCCCCCCAAGGAGCATCCAATGCGCCGTCTCACCACTCTCGTTGCTGCCGCCGCCGCAGTGTTCGCAATGGGCAGCGCCAATGCCACGCTGTTGCTCGTCGATGACTTCAATACCCCCAACCCGTTTGAAACCGGCAACGACACGACGCTCGGCAACGGCGAACAATTGCTGTTCACCGACGCTTTGGTGGGGCAGATCGCCAGCCAGCGCGCCGTTTACCAGGACTGGACGACCACACAGAACATTCCCGGCGCCACCAAATCCGTGACCGTGGGTGGCGGTGCCAACGGTGCTCTCAACATCGACAACGGCGCCGGCATCAACTCAGTCGTTCGCGTCCAGTGGACCATCGACGCGTTCGCGCTGCCGCCTGGCCCCACAGGGCTGCTGTTCCAAGTGTTGTTTTCGAATCTCGGCACGCCCCAGTTGCCGACTGATCTGGTCTTTAGCTTTACTGGTTCCGGTGGCAACTTCGCCTATGCCACCCAAGTGGGCAACGTGGTTAACAGTGGCGAGTTCTTTCCGGTCAGTGGTGCCGACGCACTTGCCTTTTCGCAAGGTGGGACTCTGAACATGACGATCTCCGGCACCCCGGCCTGGGATTTTGCGGTCGACCAATTTAGCATCTCCATCCCTGAGCCGACCTCGCTGGCTCTGGTGGGTCTGGCCCTGGTGGGTGCCGGCGTCGCCGCTCGCCGCCGCAAGGCCTGATCACTGCCTGCGACACCGCTCGGTTCAGGGTCTGAGCCTTGAATCCGAGCAGCCCGAAGACGCCCCGCACCGCCGGGGCGTTCTTTTTGGCGGCCCGACATTGCCGCGCGGCGGGCTGAAGAGTGCTGCGGCCGTTTGCCTGCATTCAGTCACGGCAGCCGCGCTTCCCCTTGGGTTCAGGGGGGCGCCGGGCGGTGTTTCCGGCACAGGCTTTTCCTACAATGCCCAGACCCAGTGCCAGGGAGATATGCATGAGTCAAGACAATTCGAACATAGGCCCTGGCGCCACGCAGGATGGCCCTGCGGCTGCCGCCGGCTTGGCGCAGCCGGCACGGCGGCGCCTGCTGCGCGCGGGCGCCGCTGCCACGCCGGTGCTGCTCAGCCTTGCCAGCAGCCCGGTCTCGGCCACCACCGCCGGCTGCACGGTGGCGTCTTCGTTCGTCTCGGTGGCAACCTTCAAGAGTCGCAATCCTTCTGCCACTGTCTCCTGCGGCTACAAGAACTGCGAATACTGGCGCGACCAATCCGGCTATCCCGGCCATTCCCAGGGACAGAACTGCGGCAACAGCAATCTGAACGGCACCGTGGGCTCCCTGCTGGGCAATGTCTCCGGTTGCAGCTACAACGGCTGGAAGCTCTGTGACGTGATGGGGCAGACCATCACCACCAGCTCGCAGCTCGGCGTCCTTCAGCACATCATCTCCTTGTGCTTGGATTCGATGACCTCCAACATGGCGGCACCGAACGGCATCAACCAGACCTATCTGCAAGGCGTGTGGAGCAGCTACTTCCGAACCGGCACCTACACGGCGCCGAACTCCGGCCTGGTGTGGAACGAGTCGCAAATCATCGCCTGGCTGCGCACCATGCTCGGCTATCCCATTCCTTGACCACTGGCGACGCCGCCCCGCCGGTGCAGCCAGCGTGCAGCTACACGCTGGCGCCCGGCGTGCTGCTGAAGGCCTGGGACGATGGCCCGGGCGTGGCCTACGACGCGCAGGCGGCCATGACCCATCTGCTCAGCGCCGACGCAATGACGGCGCTGCTGGCATCGGCAGCGCGGCCCGGCGGCTGCGCGCTAACAGATCTGGCGCAGGCGGTGCTCGACGCAGAACAACAAGCACACGGCGAGATGCTGGCCCACCTGGGCGACATCGTTGACCGGCTGGTGCAGGCCGGCTTGTTGCGGCGTGCCGCGTGAACGCGAACCTGCGCAGCCTCGGTGCGGCCGAATGCCGCCAACGGCTGACCAGTGCCCAGGGTTTGCGCCTGCGGCTCGGCCCTTTCGTCGCGCAGATCGCGACCCGGCTACCGGAGGTGGCGTCTTCCGTTTCCATGCTGTACGCCGACTACCCGCTGGCCGGCGATGGCGACTTCGTCGATTTTCAGGTTGCCGTGCAACGGCCGGCGGGCCTGCGGCGCTGGTGGAACCCGCAGGTCGTCTTCCGGCTTGAAGGGCAGGAGCCTTTCAACCCGCTGCCGGGGGCGCAGGGGTTTCCACTGCTGGAATGGGGTTTGAACTGGTGCGTCTATGGGCTGTGCCATCAATACCTGATCCTGCATGCGGCGGTGCTGGAACGGGGCGGCCGGGCGCTGATCCTGCCGGCGCCATCGGGCTCCGGCAAGAGCACGCTGTGCGCTGCGCTGCTGTTCGGTGGCTGGCGGCTGCTGTCCGATGAGCTGACCCTGCTGTGCCCGCTGCGGGGCGACGTGGTGCCCAACCCGCGGCCGGTCAGCCTGAAGAACGAATCCATCGCGGTGATCCGTCAATTTGCCCCGCAGGTGCGCTTCGGCTCCCAGGTGCACGAGACGGTCAAAGGGGTGGTGGCGCATTTCCCGCCGCCGTTGAACGCGGTACAGGCAGCGCAACGCCGCGCCGTGCCGGGCTGGGTGGTGGTGCCCAGGTACGTTGCGGGCAGCCCGGCGATGCTGGCGCCGCTGGACAAGGCCGATGCCTTCATGCAGCTCGTGCAGAACGCCTTCAACTACGAGGTTTTCGGCGCGGAAGGCTTCCAGTTGCTGGGGTCGGTGATCGATCGGAGCGCCTGCCTCACATTCCAGTACAGCAGCGTTGCCGAGGCAGTGGCCTTGTTCGCCCGGCTGGCCGACGGCGAATTCGCCGCGGCCGGTTGATCCAATGGCTCGCAGGCACCGGCTGATGTGGCCGGACGATCTGGTGATCTCGGCGCTCGAAGCGCCGCAGCAGCTTGCCCACTGGCCTGCAGAAGCCTGGTCTGCACTGTTCCGGCAGGCGCGGGTGGCGGGGCTGCTCGGCCGCATCACGCAACGCGCTGACGCCGGCACGCCCTGGCCGGCCGCGGCGCAAGGCCATGTGCAGGCTGCAGCGAGGCAGTCACGCGCGCAGGCGGCGGAGATCGAACGCGAGCTGCATTTCATCGGGCGCGCGCTGGCCGGGCTGCCGGCGCCGGTGCTGCTGCTCAAAGGGGCCGCCTACGCCGCCGCCGGGCTGCCCCCGGCGCAGGGCCGGGTGTTCTCCGACATCGACATCATGGTGCCCAAGGCAGCCATCGCAGAGGCCGAATCGCGCCTGGCGGTGGCCGGCTGGATCACCACCCACCACTCGGCCTACGACCAGCGCTACTACCGCCAGTGGATGCACGAGCTGCCGCCCATGCAGCATGTGCACCGGCAGACCACCATCGACGTGCACCACGCCATCCTGCCGGAGACGGCCCGCCTGCGCTGCGACCCCGGCAAGCTGTTCGCAAGCGCGATACCGCTGGCCGGCCGGCCCGGGTTTCACGTGCTCTGCCCCATCGACATGGTCTTGCACAGCATGACGCACCTGTTCATGAACGACGACATGAGCCACGCGCTGCGCGACCTGTCCGATCTCGACCTGCTGCTGCGCCACTTCGGCACACAGGTGGCGTTCTGGCAGCAGATCGCCGGCCGCGCCGGGGAACTCGGCCTGCGCCGGCCGCTGTTCTATGGCCTGCGCTACACGCAACGGCTGCTGGGCACGCCGGTGCCGGCCGAAGTACGGCAAACCGTGGCCACCGCCGCGCCGGGATGGCCCTTGCGGGCCCTGATGGACGCCATCTGGCTGCGCGCGCTGCGCTCGCCGCACCCGAGCGCCAGGCCGCCGCTGGCAGGCGCGGCGCTGTTTGCGTTGTACGTGCGCGGCCACTGGATGCGGATGCCGGCCGCGCTGCTGATGCGCCATCTGACGGTCAAGCTGTTGCGCTTGCACGAGCGGCCGGTTGCACCGGCTGCCACCGCCCCGCGGTAGATGCAACAAGGCCAGTTGCGCAACTGCGCGGCGGGCGTCGCGAACTCGAAACGAAGTGTGTGCAACATTCGGCGTTCAGCCGCGCGGTACGCCGGGCGCCCGCTCACAACCCCTGGCCCTTCCGTATGCTTGCCCACTCCATGCCACACCGCCCCCACCCCGCGCCGGGGACGTGCAAATTCACACTCCCGGCAGCCCCCCTCAAGACGGGGATTGCTCCGTGTCTGGACGCCTACTTACAGTTGATACCAGTACGGGATCGAAGAACCCGGCGATCACCGGGGCTCCGGCAGCAGTCACGCCGAGGTGTTTGGTCAAGGCATGAGGCGCCGCTTCATCGCGCCGCGTCTTTCGCACCGCTTTTTCCATGATCCGTATCTTCAACCACTACGTGCACCGGGCTGCTCTGAAGAGCATGCTCTTCGACCTCAGCTTGGCACTGCTGGTCGCCATCGCCGCAATTTCGCTGCAAGTGGGCAGCTTCGAGAACGCGGTGCCGCTGGCCGGCGGCCATGTCGTGTCGTTCGCTGCCTGCCTCTTCGTGATCAACAGCGCCTCGGGCCTCTACGAGGTGTCGCCGCTCGGTTCGCTGAGCCGCGCCTGCGCGCGCGCACTGCTGGTGCTGCTGGTGGCGCTGCCGCTGGCTTATGCGATCTTCGGCCTGCTGCCCATCGACCTGTCCAACCACGGCGCCGTGCAGTTCTCGGTGATGGCCGGTGTCTCGGCGCTCGTGATGCGCCGTGTCTATGTCTCGCACTGGACGGCGGCGCCGCGCACCCGCACGCGCATCCTGATCTTCGGCGCCGGCCCTGCCGCGCTGCTGGTGGGCAAGACGCTCGCCAGCAACGACCCCAACGCGTCCATCGTCGGCTATGTGCCCGGCCCGAACGAAACGACCACGTCGGTTCCCGACGGCCAGTTGCTCGCGCTCGAAGGCTCGCTCACCGCCACTGCGGCGCGGCTGGGGGTCGATGAGATCGTGATCGCGCTCACCGAGCGCCGCTCGGGCAGCATGCCGCTGCGCCAACTGCTGGACTGCAAGCTGTCCGGCATCAAGGTCTGCGATCTGAACACCCACTTCGAGAAGACGCTGGGTCAGATCCGCATCGACTACCTGAGCGCCAGTTGGCTGATCTTCGGCGACGGTTTCAACCAGGGCGCGCTGCGCACCGTCGTCAAGCGCATCTTCGATCTCGTCAGCGCCAGCGTGCTGAGCATCGTGGCGTCGCCTGTGATGTTGGCCACCGCCGTCCTGATCAAGCTCGAAAGCCGCGGCCCCGTGCTCTACCGCCAGGAACGCACGGGCCTGGATGGCAAGGGCTTCTTCGTCACCAAGTTCCGCAGCATGCGCACCGATGCCGAGAAAGACGGCAAGCCGCGCTGGGCGAGCGCCAACGACGACCGCGTCACGCGCATCGGCCAGGTGATCCGCCGCCTGCGCATCGACGAACTGCCGCAGCTCTTCAACGTCCTCAAAGGCGACATGAGCCTCGTCGGGCCGCGCCCCGAACGGCCCTTCTTCGTGGAGCAGTTGACGCAGGAGATTCCGTTCTACGCGGTGCGCCACAGCGTCAAGCCCGGGGTCACCGGCTGGGCGCAGGTGCGCTACCACTACGGCTCGACGGTGGAAGACTCGCAGGAAAAGCTGCAGTACGACCTGTACTACGTGAAGAACCACACCTTGTTCCTGGACCTCGTGGTCTTGCTGGAGACCGTGGGCGTGGTGCTCACGGGCAAGGGCGCGCGCTGAGGCTGCGCGCCCTGCGGGCCGCGTTGCACGCGGTCTGCGCCTGCCCTGAAGGCCGGTATGCGACAGTTCGTGGTGCCTTCAATCCGCTGCCGCCGTGAGTGTTCCCTTGGATGACCTGGCTGTCGCCGGCTACGGCCTGGCGGCTGCGGTGCACTTGGTGTTCGCCGCCTATCTTTGGTGGTCGGGGCGCGTGCAGCGCGAGCGCAGCGTGCCTTCGGCGCTGTTCGTGCTGGCCTTGCTGACCAGCGCTGCATGGGCGCTGTTCTCGGCGTGCAATGTGCACTTCCGTTCGCTGCTCTGGCCCGCTGGCGCAGTGCTGCTCGATCTGGCGCGTTACGCGCTGTGGTTTGCCTTCCTGCTGGTGTCCATCGGGCTGGCAGGCGCCGGCCGCGGGTCGGCGATGGGCCGCCTGCGGCTGGCCTCCGGCATCTGCGTGAGCATCGCGTTCTTGCTGCAAGTCAATGGCCTGCTGCACGGCGCCAGCGACGATGCACCGTCCCGGGCCACCAGCGTCAGCATGCTGACGCTGCCTGTCTGCGGCATGCTGCTGCTGGAGCAACTTTTCCGCAATCTCGGCGAGGACTCTCGCTGGAACGCAAAGCCGGTGTGCCTGGGGCTGGCCTGCGTGTTCGCGTTCGACATCTACCTGTACTCCACCGCGCTGATGTTCGGCCGCTTCGACCCCGACGCGATGGGCGCCCGCGGGGCCGTGCACCTGCTGTCCGTGCCGTTCCTCTTCGTCGCAGCCAAGCGCCGCAGCGACTGGATCGCCCGGCTGCAGGTGTCGCGCAGCGCTGCCTTCCATTCCGCGACGCTGGTGCTGGCCGGCGTCTATCTGCTGTTCATGTCCAGCATCGGCTACTACGTGCGCTTCTTCGGCGGCGACTGGGGCCGCGCGCTGCAGCTCAACGTGCTGTTCGCCGCCGGGGCGGTGTTGCTCGCGGTGGTGTTCTCCGGCTCGCTGCGCGCCTGGTTGCGGGTGTTCCTGGGCAAGCACTTCTTCAGCTACCGGTTCGACTACCGCGAGGAATGGCTGCGCTTCACCGCCACGCTGTCGGCCAGAGGGTCTGCCAGCGAGGTCGGCTCACGGGTCATCCGCAGCCTGGCGAACATCGTCGAATGCCCCGCCGGCGGCCTGTGGACGCGCCCGGACACCGGCAGCCCGTTCAAGCAGTCGGCACGCTGGAACATGCCGTCGGTCGATGCCGAGGAGCCGGCCGATTCCGCCTTCTGCAGCTTTCTGCGCGAGAAAGCCTGGGTCATCGACCTCGACGAGTTCCGCGCGTCGCCGCGCCGCTACGACCAATTGCCGCTGCCGACCTGGCTGCTGGGTGCCTCGGCACCCTGGTTGATCGTGCCGCTGCTGTCGGGCGACGAACTGCTCGGCTTCGTGACGCTGGCGCGGCCACGCACCTCCATCGAGATCGATTGGGAAGTGCTGGACCTTCTCAAGACGGCCAGCCGCCAGGCTGCCGGCTATTTGGCGCAGATGCACGCCACCGAGGCTTTGCTGGAAGCGCGCAAGTTCGAAGCCTTCAACCGCATGTCGGCCTTTGTCGTGCATGACCTGAAGAACATCGTCACGCAGTTGTCGCTGATGTTGAAGAACGCGGAACGTCTGCACGCCAACCGCGAATTTCAGAAAGACATGCTGTTGACGGTGGAAAGCTCACTGGAGAAGATGCGCCGCCTGATGCTTCAATTGCGTGAAGGCGCCACGCCGCCCGGTGGCAGCAGGGGCGTGGACCTGCCGCAGATCGTGGCCCGGCTGCAGGCTCTGGTGGCATCGCAGGCGCGCACGCTGGACGTGGTGCGCGTCGAGCGCCTGGCCACCCGCGGCCATGACGAACGACTTGAGCGGGTGCTGGGGCACCTCGTCCAGAATGCGCTGGACGCCACGCCGGCCTCTGGCCGCGTGTGGCTGCGGGTGGAGCGCTACAGCGGGCAGGTCAGGATCGAGGTCGGCGACACCGGAGTGGGAATGACCGAAGAATTTGTGCAGACGCGGCTCTTCAAGCCTTTCAACACCACCAAGAGCAGCGGCATGGGCGTGGGCAGCTACGAAAGCTTCCAGTACATCCGTGAACTGGGCGGCAGCATCGACGTCGCGAGCCGTGCCGGCCACGGCACGGTGGTGACCGTGCTGCTGCCTTTGTTCGAATCGCAGCAGGGCTCCGACCTGATGCCGCTGGAGCACGAATGAGCACGCAGGACACGGCGCCGCTGCTGATCGTCGAAGACGATCTCGCCTTGCAGAAGCAGATCAAGTGGTCGCTGGACCAGTTCGAGTCCGTCACCGCCAGCGACCGCGAAAGCGCCCTGCTGCAGATGCGTCGCCACCGCCCGGCCGTGGTGACGATGGACCTGGGCCTGCCGCCCGACCCCGATTCCGTCTCCGAAGGCTTCAAGCTGCTGGGCCAGATGCTGGACATCGACCCCAACGTCAAGGTGATCGTGCTGACAGGCCAGAACGAGCAGGCCAACGCCTTGCGCGCGGTGGCGCTGGGCGCCTACGACTTTCTGGCCAAACCCTTCGAGCCCGAGGTGCTGCGCCTGACCATCGAGCGCGGCTACCGGCTGTCGGAATTGCAGGCAGAGAACCGCCGGCTTCAGGCGCAGAAGCAGCCCGACGCATTGGCCGGCCTGTTGACGCGGGACCCGGACATGCTGCGCATCGCACGCACCGTCGAGCGCGTGGCGTCGAGCAACGCCACCATCATGCTGCTCGGCGAGAGCGGCTCCGGCAAGGAAGTGCTGTCGCAAGGCGTGCATGCGGCCAGCAAGCGCGCCGGCCGCTTCGTGGCCATCAACTGCGCGGCCATTCCCGAGAACCTACTCGAAAGCGAGTTGTTCGGCTACGAGAAGGGCTCGTTCACCGGTGCCGCCAAGACGACCCCGGGCAAGATCGAGACGGCGCACAACGGCACCCTGATGCTGGATGAGATCGGCGACCTGCCGCATTCGCTGCAAGCCAAGCTGCTGCGCTTCCTGGAGCAGCGCACGATTGAACGCATCGGCGGACGCAACGAGATCCCGGTGGACGTGCGGGTGGTTTGCGCCACCCACCAGGACCTGAAGAGCCTGATCGCCGAGGGCCGCTTCCGCGAAGACCTGTACTACCGGCTGGCCGAGATCGTCATCACCATTCCACCGTTGCGCCAGCGCGCCGGCGATGCGGTGCTGCTGGCCCATGCCTTCCTGCGGCGCTTTGCCACCGAGCAGCGCCGCAACGGGCTGAAGTTCTCCGAAGATGCGTTGCGCGCGATCGAAGCGCACGGTTGGCCGGGCAACGTGCGTGAGTTGCTCAATGCCCTCAAGCGGGCGACGATCATGGCCGAAGGAGACCGCCTGAGCTGCGATGACCTCGGGCTGCCGGCGCCGGCGGATGCGCAGGCCCCGGCCTTGTCGGACCTCGACCTGCGCACCGTGCGTGAAGCCGCCGAGCGGCAGGCCATCGTGACGGCGCTGGCGCGCACCAACGACAACGTCGTCAAAGCGTCCGAGATTCTTGGCGTCAGCAGGCCGACGCTCTACGATTTGATGCGCCGGCTTGCGATCCGCTGAAGCGCGCCTGGCCCCGGCCCCGGTCATCCGGCCCGCCCAAGACAAGCAAGGAAGTGCCATGCGGCCCATCACCCTCCACGCACACCGCCGCCTGGCCGTTGCGGCGCTCTGTGCGGCCATCGCGTTGTGCGGCTGCGGCAGGGACACGCCGACATCGCTGGTGGCGTCCGGCAACGACTATCTTGCCAAGAAGGACGCCCGGGCTGCGGTGATCCAGTTCAAGGCCGCGCTCCAGGCCGAGCCGCAATCGGCCGAGGTGCGCTACCTGCTGGGCCAGGCGCTGCTGGAGGCAGGTGACCCGGCGGCTGCGGTGGTCGAACTCAGCAAGGCGATGGACCAGCGCTTCGACGACAACAAGGTGCTGCCGCCGCTGTCGCGCGCGCTGCTGCTGACCGGCGGCATGAAGAAGCTGACGACGCTGTACGGCAGCGTCACGCTGTCCGACAAGCAGGCCGACGCGGCGCTGCGGTCCAACCTGGCGACGGCATGGGGCGCGCTGGGCGACCGCGCCAAGGCGCAGGCGGCGCTGGACGCTGCGCTGGCCACCGCACCCGACTTCCCGCAGGCACTCGTGCTTCAGGCCAGGCTGGTTGCCAGCGACGGACAGGTCGATGCGGCGCTGGCCACCATCGAGCGCGTGCTCGCCCGTGACAGCCACAACTACGAAGCCTGGCAACTGAAGGGCGAGATCCTGTCCGGCCCGAAGGCCGACTCCAAAGGCGCAGAGCAGGCTTTCCGCCAGGCGCTGGCCGCCGAGAAAGCCTTCGTGGCGGCGCACTCGGCGCTGGTGGCGCTGTACGTGCGCAACGGCGACATCGCTGCCGCCAAGGCACAGGCCGGGCAGTTGCGCGCCGTGCTGCCCAAGCACCCGCAGACCCTGCTGATCGACGCCCAGCTCGCCTTCTACGACAAGGATCTGCCGAAGGCGCGCGAACTGGTGCAGCTCCTGCTGCGCGGCGCACCCGACAACCTGGGCGTGCTGCAGTTGGCCGGCGCCATCGAGGGCGCGGCCGGCTCGCTGGTGATGTCGCAGAACTACTTCTCCAAGGCCTTGTCCATCAACCCCGAGTTGCCGATGGCACGCCGCAACCTGGCGCGCGCCTACCTGCGCTCCGGCCAGGCGGCCAAGGCCAGGGCGGCCATCGAGCCGCTGCTGGAAGCCGATGGGGCCAACACAGAGACACTGGCCATCGCGGGCGACGCCGCGCTGCAACTGGGCGACTCGCGCGGCGCCGAAGCGCTGTTCCTGCGGGCCGCCAAGAGCAACCCCGAAGACCAGCGCGCGCTCACCGCGCTGGCGCTGATGAAGCTGTCGCGCGGCGAAGCCGACCTGGCCTTCAACCAGTTGCAAAGCATCTCGGCGGTCAGCCAGAACAGCTACACCGACATGGCGCTGATCAGCGCGCGGCTCAAGCGCAAGGAATACGACGGCGCGCTGGCCGCGATCAACACCTTGCAGAAGAAGCAGCCCAGCACGGCCAGCGTGCTGGACGTGCTGGGCCAGGTGCAGCTCGCGCGCAAGGACTACCCCGCCGCGCGCAAGGCCTTCGACGACGCGCTGCGTGTCGATCCGCTGTTCTTCTCGGCCACCTCGAATCTGGCCGCGCTGGACCTGCTGGAAGGCAAACCGGAGCAGGCGCGCAAGCGCCTCGAAGCTGCCGTCGCCGCCGACAAGCGCAACCATTTCGCCCGCATGGCGCTGGCGCAGACGCGGCTTCAGCAAGGCGCTCCGCTCGACGAGGTGAAGCAGATCCTGCAAGACGGAATCGCCGCATCACCGTCCGAGCCGGCGCCGCGCCTGCAACTGATCCAGTTGCTGTCGCGCAAGAAGAAGTTCAAGGAAGCGCTGGCAGCGGCGCAGGAAGGCTCGGCGATCCTGCCCAACGATGTCGATCTTCTGGACGCGCTGGGCCTGACACAGATGCAGGCCGGCGACACCCAGCAAGCCATCAGCACCTTCCGGCGCCTGACCGCTGTCGATCCCAATTCCGCCCGTCCCCATGTGCGGCTGGCCGACGTCTATCGTGCGCTGGGCAACAAGGACGGTGCCATCTCCAGCCTCAAGCGCGCGCTGGAGATCGAGCCCACGCTGGAAAGCGCGCAGGCCAGCCTGATCGACCTGCTGCTCACCAACGGGCGCCCGCGCGACGCGCTGGAGATCGCCCGCGAGATGCAAAGGCGGCTGCCGGCATCGGCCGCGGGCTATCTGCTGGAAGGCGCAGTGCATGTCCGCACCGAGGCCAAGGACGCCGCCATCGCCGCCTACCGCAACGGCATCGAACGCGCCTCCAGCAAGTCCGACCTGGCGGTGGGGCTGCACCGCGCGCTGATGGCGGCCAAGCGCAATGCCGAGGCCGACCGCTTTGGGACCGACTGGCTGGCCAGCCACCCTAACGACGCCGCGGTGGAGTACCAGCTCGCCACCGGCTACATCCTGCGCGGCGACCTCGCGCGCGCCGAGCACCACCTCAGCCATGTCGTCGCCCTGCGCCCCAACCTGGCGATGGCCTTGAACAACCTGGCCTGGGTGCTGGTGCAGAGCGGCAAACCGGGTGCCGTGGCCTACGCGCAGCGCGCCGTCGATGCGCTGCCCAACCGCCCGCCGCTGATGGACACGCTGGCGCTGGCGCTGGCCGCCGACAAGCAGATTCCCAAGGCGCTGGAGCTGCAAAAAAGAGCGGTCGAGATCGCCCCCGGCGACATGGGCTTGCGCCTGAACCTCGCAAGAATCGCCCTGCAGGCAGGCGACAAGACGCTGGCGCGGACCGAACTGGACCGGCTGGCGTCGATGGGCGCCAAGCTGCCCTTCCAGCCCGAAGTGACCAAGCTGCGCAGTTCACTCTGAAATCCTGCTCCGACACCGCGCCCGACCCCGTATCCGCCACTGAATCCGCCACCGGCCTTGCTGCCACCGACACCCCATGACCAAACCCCTCATCCTGGCGGCCTGCGTTGCTGGTCTGACCTTCGCGCTGGCCGGCTGCGGCGGCGAGTCCGAAGACAAGCTCGTCGCCTCCGCCCAGGTCTATCTGGACAAGAAGGACCCGAGGGCCGCCGTCATCCAGCTCAAGAGCGCGCTGCAGAAGAACGCCCAGTCGGGGCCTGCGCGCTTTCTGCTGGGCAAGGCCTTGCGCGAGTCGGGCGACCCCACGGCAGCCCTCGTCGAACTGCGCAAAGCCCAGGAACTCAACGTCTCCGACGAGCAACTGCTCCCCGAGATGGCCCGCACGATGCTGATGCTGGGCGAGCACGCGAAAGTGGTGGGCCAGTTCGCCAGCACCGAATTGCGTGACGCCAGGGCCACGGCCGACCTCGCCACCAGCGTGGCCACGGCCTACGCCGCCGGTGGCGAGAAGAGCCGTGCGCTGGAGGTGTCCAACAAGGCGCTTCAGGCGCAGCCGATGTATGCGCCGGCCGTCATTTTGCAAGCGCAGCTCAAAGCCAGTGACCGTGACCTCGAAGGCGCGCTGTTCCTGCTCGACGAAGTGCTGTCCAAGGACGCCACCGACGAGCGCGCCGCCCTGCTGAAGGCCGACCTGCTGCGCTACGGCAAGCTGGACCGCGACGCCGCGCTGGCCAGCTACAAGAAGGTGCTGGCCGCCAACCCGAAGTCGGTGACGGCCCGCGCGGCGGTCATCGGCATCCTCACCGAGCAGAACAAGCCCGACGAAGCCAAGGCCGAACTGGCCGAGATGAAGAAGCTGGCGCCCAACCACCCCGAGACGCTCTACCTCGACGCCCGCGACAGCTACCAGAGCAAGGATTTCAAGGCCGCGCGCGACACCATCGCCAGGCTGCTGAAGGTGATGCCCGACAGCGCTGCCGCGCTGGAGATCGCCGGCGCGACGGAGTACCGTTTGAACGCCGACCTCCAGGCCGAGAGCTTCCTGGGCCGTGCGCTGAAGGTGGCGCCCGGCAACATGCGTGTGCGCCAACTGCTGGCCCAGGTGTATCTGCGCTCGGGCCAGCCGGCCAAGGCGGTGGAAGCGCTTCAGCCGGCCGTCGAAGGCGGCAAGGCCGACGGCATCAGCCTCACGCTGCTCGGTGACGCGTATCTCCAGGCGGGCGACATCGCCAGGTCGGACGACGCCTTCAAGCGCGCCGCCAAGGCCGCGCCCGAAGATGCGCGGGTGCGCACGTCGGTGGCAATGGCGCAGTTGTCCCATGGCGGCAATGTCGCCCCGGCGATGGCCGAACTGGAAAGCCTGGCCGCGGCCGACAAGAGCCCGCGCGCCGACCTGGCGCTGATCGCCGGCCGGCTGCGCCAGAACGACAGCGCCGGTGCGCTGAAGGCCGTGGACGCCTTGCAGAAGAAGATGCCCGCCAGCCCGCTGCCCGACCACTTGCGCGGGCGCATCCTGCTGATGAAGCGCGACACGGCCGGCGCCGCCGCCGCCTTCACCGCGGCGCTGGCCAAGGACGCCAGCTACTTTCCGTCCAACGCCAGCCTGGCCGCCATCGACCTGGCCGCCGGCAAGCCCGACCTCGCCAAGGCGCGCTTCGACGCCCTGCTCAAGGCCGACCCGAAGAACCACCGCGCGCTGCTCGCGCTGGCCGAGTTGAACATCCGCACCGGCGCCCCGGCGGCCGAGGTCACCCGGCTCGTCACCGAGGCCGTCAAGGCCAGCCCGGGCGAGCCTGGGCCCAGGCTGCTGCTGGTGCAGAACCTGCTGTCCAACGCCGACCCGAAGGCCGCGCTGGTGGCGGCCCAGGACGCCAGCGCTGCGCTGCCGAACAACCTGGACGTGATGGACGCGCTGGGCCGTGCGCAACTGGCCGCCGGCAACAGCCAGCAGGCGGTATCGACCTTCAAGAAACTGGCCGGTCTGCAGCCCCGCAAGCCGCTGACCGAGCTGCGCCTGGCCGACGCCTACATGGCCAACAAGGACAGCGACAACGCAGCCCACAGCCTGCGCCGCGCGCTCGAACTCGACCCCAAGCTCAACGCTGCGCGGCGCGGCCTGGTGTTGCTGGCCTTGCAGGACAAGAAGCCCGAGCAGGCGCTGGCGCTGGCCCGTGAGGCGCAGAAAGACGCCAAGAGCGGCGACGGCTTCGTGCTCGAAGGCGACGTCGAAGCCAGCCGCGGCAACTGGCCGGCTGCCGCCGCGGCGCTGCGCACCGCGCTCCAGCGCAGCAAAAGCAGCGAAACAGCCGTACGCCTGCACCAGGCCCTGCTGGCCGGCAAGCAACGCGCAGAAGCAGAGCGCCTGGCCGCCGACTGGCAGCGCGACAACCCCAGGGACGCCACCTTCCGCTTCCACCTGGGCGACACGGCGCTGGCGCAAAACGACTTTGCCGGTGCCGAAACCCACTACCGCGCGGTGGTCGATCTCCAGCCCGGCAACGCGCTGGCGCTCAACAACATCGCCTGGCTGATGGTGCGCCAGAGCAAGCCGGGCGCGGTGGCGATGGCCGAGAAGGCCAACACCATCGTGCCCGACCGTGCGCCGCTGCTGGACACGCTGGCCACCGCGCTGGCGGCCGAGAACCAGTTGCCGCGCGCGATCGAAACCCAGAAGAAGGCCGTGCAGACGTCCCCCAACGACCCCGGCCTGCGCCTGAACCTGGCCCGCCTGTACGTCAAGGCAGCCGACAAGCCGGCCGCGCGCACCGAGCTGCAGACGCTGGCCAAGCTGGGCGACAAGTTCGGTGGCCAGGCCGAGGTGGCCGAGCTGCTGAAGAGCGTGCAGTAGCCTGCGGTGCCGGCATGACGGTGCGGCGCCGCAGCCTGTTGCTGGCATCTGCCGCCTGGGTGCTGCCAGCGCACGCCGACCTGCCCGCCACCATCGCCGGGCTGCGCGGCAGCGTGCTGCCGGTGGGCAGCTTCAGCGCCACCGACAACCCGCGATTCGGCTTCCGCGGCAGCGGCTTCGTGGTGGGCGACGGCAGCCTGCTCGCCACCAATTTCCACGTGCTGCCACCCGCCCCCGCCGGCGAAGCGGTGCCCCGGCTGGCGGTGATGGTGTCGCGCAACGCAGAGGGCGGTGCACTGCGCGAGGCACGTGTGCTGCTGACCGACCCCGAGCACGACCTGGCGCTGCTGAAGATGGACGGCGCACCGCTCGCACCGCTGCGGCTGGACGATACCGGCGCGGCGCGCGAGGGCCAGGCCGTCGCGCTGATGGGCTACCCGATCGGCGGCACGCTGGGCTTCGCGCCGGTCACGCACCGCGGCATCATCGCGTCGATCACCACCGTCGCGCTGCCGGCCGCCAGCGCGCGGCAGCTCGACCCGCGTGCCATCAAGCGGCTGCGTGAAGGCAACTTCGAGGTTTTGCAGCTCGATGCCACCGCCTACCCGGGCAACAGCGGCGGCCCGCTGTTCGATGCAGACAGCGGCGTGGTGCTGGGCATCGTCAACATGGTGCTGGTCAAGGGCAGCCGCGAGTCGGCGTTGAGTGCGCCCACCGGCATCACCTATGCCATCCCGGTGCGCCACCTGCGGGCGCTGCTGGCAGAGGCCGCCCAGACGCCGCAGACGCCTCAGACCCGGTAATAGTCCCGGTACCAGGCGACGAAGCGGCCGATGCCGGTGCGGATGTCGGTGGCCGGCGTGAAGCCGGTCCAGGCCTTCAGCGCAGCGACGTCGGCATAGGTGGCCGGCACGTCACCGCTTTGCAGCGGCAGCAGGTTCTTCTGCGCCTGCATGCCCAGCGCGTCTTCGATGCAGGCGATGAAGTCCAGCAGCGGCACCGGGTCGTGGTTGCCGATGTTGAAGACGCGGAACGGCGCATTGCTGGTGGCCGGGTCGGGCTGCTCGCTGCGGTAGGCGGGGTCGGGCGCGGCGGTGTGGTCGAGCACGCGGATGACGCCTTCGACGATGTCGTCCACGTAGGTGAAGTCGCGCTGCATCAGGCCGTGGTTGAAGACGTCGATGGGCCGGCCTTCGAGGATGGCCTTGGTGAACAGGAACAGCGCCATGTCGGGCCGGCCCCAGGGCCCATAGACCGTGAAGAAGCGCAGCCCCGTGGTGGGCAGCCGGAACAGATGGCTGTAGGTGTGCGCCATCAACTCGTTGGCCTTCTTGGTGGCCGCGTACATGCTCACCGGGTGGTCCACGCCGTCGTGCTCGGCGAACGGCATCCGGGTGTGGCCGCCATAGACGCTGGAGCTGGAGGCATAGACCAGGTGCTGCACGGCGCTGTGCCGGCAGCCCTCGAGGATGTTCATGAAGCCGACGATGTTGCTGTCGATGTAGGCGTGCGGGTTTTGCAGCGAATAGCGCACGCCGGCCTGCGCGGCCAGGTGGATCACGCGGTCGAAGCGCTCTTCGGCAAACAAGGCCTCGGTGCCGGCGCGGTCGGCCACGTCCATCTGCACGAAGCGGAAGGCCGGCTGCGGCGTCAGCCGTGCCAGCCGGTCCTGCTTGAGCCGCACGTCGTAGTAGTCGTTCAGGTTGTCCAGGCCGACGACCGTGTCGCCGCGCGCCAGCAGGCGCAGCGCAGTCGTCATGCCGATGAAACCGGCGGCGCCGGTGAGCAGGATTTTCATGGTGGGCAGATTCTGCATGCGGCCCCGGCGCGGCCGGCGCGACGATTTCACGCTCAGCGCATCAGCAGGCGGCGGGCGCCGTGGCTGGCTGCGTCCACCAGCGCCACCAGCAGCAGCATGGCGGCCAGCACGGTGGCCGTCTTGCCCATCTGGAACAAGCCCATGTGGAAGGCCAGCAACTGTCCCAGCCCGCCCGCGCCCACCACGCCCAGCACCGCGGCGGCGCGGATGTTGTTCTCCCAGCGGTACAGCGTGTAGCTCAGCCACTGCGGCAGCACCTGCGGCAGGCTGGCGTAGAAGAACACCGGCACGCCGCCCACGCCCTGGGTGCGCAAGGCGTCGGCCGGGCCGGCGGGCGCGTTGTCCAGCGCCTCGCCGAACAGCCGGCCCAGCACGCCGGTGGTGTGCAGCGCCAGCGCCAGCGTGCCGGCAAACGGGCCCAGGCCGGCAGAGACGAGCAGCAGCGCGGCCCACACCAGCTCAGGGATGGAGCGCAGCCCGTTCATCAGCAGCCGCAGCGGCCAGCGGCCACGCCACGGCAGCACCAGCAGCGCCGCCGCCAGCGCGGCCAGCGCCGTGCCCAGCAGCGACATCGCCAGCGTCTCCGCCATGCCGACGGCCACCTTGGCCAGGAAAGGCGGATGCAGGTCCGGCGGAAAAAACTCGCCCAGGAAGCGGCCCATGCTGCGCAGCGCGCCGGGCGAGAAGAACTGCGCCCATTGCAGGTCCAGCGTCCAGAAGCTGGCCGCCACCAGCAGCAGCAGGCCGGCAGCGAAACCCCGCCAGGCGCGGCCGCTCATCCCAGCCTGCGCCGCAGCCAGCCGCTGATGCCGTCTGCCAGCGCCACCAGGCCGAAGAAGACGAGAAGCACCGTGGCGACCTCGCCGCCGTTGAACATCTTCAGCGAGCCGTCCAGCTCCTGCCCCAGCCCACCGGCGCCGACCAGCCCGAGCACCACCGACGAGCGCACCGCACATTCCCAGCGATAGACGGTGTAGGACGTCAGCTCGGCGGCGTTCTGCGGCAGCAGGGCGTAGAAGAAGGCCTGCAAGCGCCCGCAGCCGTTGCGCAGCAGCGTCTGGGCGGCCAGCGCTTCACCGCTGTCCAGGATCTCGCCATACACCTTGCCCAGCATGCCGGCATAGGTGAGCGCAATGGCCAGCACGCCAGCAGTCGGCCCGAGCCCGACCACGCGCACGAAGACCAGCGCCCACACCAGTTCGGGCACGCTGCGCAGCAGGATCAGGGCCCAGCGCACCGCCTGCCGCAGCCAGAACGGCCCGCGCGCCATGCGCCCGCCGAGCGCGGAGATCGACAGCACGCGCGCTGCCAGCAGCCCCATCGGCAGCGCGAGCAACAGCGCCAGCGTGACGCCGGCCGTCGCCATCGCGACCGTGCGCCAGGTGGCAACGGCGACGGTCCACAGGAAGCCGGCGTCCAGTGCGGGCGGAAAGAAGCTGCCCAGAAAGCGCGCGCTGCTGCGCAGGCTGTCTGGCGCGAAGAGCAGCCAGGGGCGGAACTCGGTGGCCCAGCCCAGCGGCCACAGCAACGCAAAGGCAGCGCCGGTCCAGAAGACGCGGCCGGCCGAGGCGGGGTCTCGCAGGCGGGCTGGTTTCAACGCAGGCTCAACGGCAGTGGACGATGCGCTCGTGCGGCAGCGCCAGCGGCAGCGGCTCTGCCGCAGGCGGGGCGCCTTGCAGCTCGTGCTCGTGCTGCGCATACAGCGCCGCCAGCCGCTCGCGCGTCACCGCCGCGGCCGGCAGGTCGAAGGCCAGCGCGCCGTCGCGCAGGCCGACGATGCGCGGAAAGTGCGCCAGCGCCATCTCCACCTGGTGCAGGCTGGCCACCAGTGTGACGCCGCGCGCGGCCGCCTCTTCGAGCAGCGCGGCGAGCGCCAGGCGGGCGCGCGTCGGGTCCAGCGCCGACAGCGGCTCGTCGATGAGCCACAGCGTGGCCGGCGCCAGCAGCGCGCGCGCCAGCCCGATGCGCTGGCGCTCGCCGCCGGACAGCCGGTCCACCCGCTCGAAGAGCTTGTCGGCCAGGTCGAAGCGCCGCAGCGCATCGGCAGCGGCGGGCAGGTCGCGCGGGTGGAACAGCGACAGCAGGCTGTCCAGCAAGCCGAGGGCCGGCAGCCGCCCGGCCAGCACCGCCGTCACCACGCGCTGGCGCGGCGGCAGCGGCGGCGTCTGCGGCGCCAGGAAGAGCCGGCCGCGCAGCGCCTGCAGCGCCGGCCGCGGCAGCCGCCAGGGCTGCGCACCGTCCAGCGTCAAGCCGCCGGCCTGTGGCCGCAGCGCACAGGCCATCACTTGCAGCAGCGTGGTCTTGCCGGCGCCGGACGGGCCGATCACCGCCAGCCGCTCGCCTCGCTCGATGCACAGCGAGACAGCGGCCAGCGCCGGGGGCTGGCCGGCGGGGGCGGCAGGCTGGCGCGCCACGATGGCGTCGAGCGCGACGCGCACGGTGCCGCCGCGCTACAGCAGGCCCGCGTCGCGCGCGGACGCCTCGATGCCCTTGTAGTTGTCCGCCTTGGTGGGCACGAAGCGCGTGGCGCGCTGCAGGTCCAGCACCTCGCGGCCTTCGGCGGTGTCCCGGCTCAGCGCCAGCAGCGCCGCGGTGATCTTCTCGCGCAGCGCAGCGGGCATCTCGGCGTGCACCGTCCAGTTGTAGTCGTGGTAGGGCGGCGTGGTGTAGAAGACGACCACCTTGGCCGGATCGACCTTCTTGTCGGCGACGAACTTCTCCCACACCGAGATGTTCAGCGCGCCGGCCTGCACCTTGCCAGCCGCCACGGCGGCGATGGTGGCGTCGTGCGCACCGCTGAAGGCCACGCGCTTGAAGTCCTTGTCCGGGTTCAGCCCGGCTTGCAGCAGCACGCTGCGCGGCATCAGGTGGCCGCTGGTCGAGCTTTGCGAGCCGAAGCTGAAGTCCTTGCCTTTCAGGTCGGCCAGGGTCTTGATGGCGGGGTCGGCCGTGACGAAGACCGAGCGGAACTTCTCGTCCTCCTCGCGCTGCACCAGCGGCAGCACCTTGCCGCCCGAGCGCACATGCGCCTGCACGAAGGTGAAGCCGCCGAACCAGGCCATATCGACCTTTCTGTTGACCAGCACCTCGACGGCGGCTGCGTAGTCGGTGACAGACGTGAACTCGACCTTCATCGCCAGCCTGCCTTCCAGGTAGCGCAGCAGCGGCGCGGCCTTGCGGGCCAGCTCGGTGGGCGACTCGTCCGGGATCGCGGTGATGCGCAACACCTGCTGCGCGCTGGCGGCCATGCCGGCCAGCAGCAGCGCGGACGCGAGGAAGGCACGGCGTGCCGGGGCAAGGGTCATGGTGGGGCTCTCCGGAGGTGGCCGACGCGAAAGCGGGCGATCATATCGATGCGCTTCGACGCGCTGGAGGACCACCGATGCAAGCCCCTGACAGCACCCGCGAGCCGCGCCTGACTTCGCTCTCCCACGGCGGCGGCTGCGGCTGCAAGATCGCCCCCGGCCTGCTGAGCGAGATCCTGAAAAGCACTGCCGCGATGCCGATCCCGCCGGAGCTGATGGTGGGTATCGAGACCGCCGACGACGCCGCCGTCTATCGCCTGAACGACGAGCAGGCGCTGGTCGCGACGACCGACTTCTTCATGCCCATCGTCGATGACCCCTTCGACTTCGGGCGCATCGCCGCCACCAACGCGATCAGCGATGTCTATGCGATGGGCGGCCGGCCGATCCTGGCGCTGGCGCTCGTCGGCATGCCGGTCAACGTGCTGTCCACCCAGACCATCGGCCGCGTGCTCGAAGGCGGCGCAACGGTCTGCCGGACGGCCGGCATCCCCATCGCCGGTGGCCACACCATCGATTCGGTCGAGGCCATCTACGGCCTGGTGGTGCTGGGCCTGGTGCACCCGCAGCGCGTGAAGCGCAATGCCGATGCCCGGCCAGGCGACCTGCTGGTGCTGGGCAAGCCCATCGGCGTGGGCGTGCTGTCGGCGGCGCTGAAGAAGCAGCAGCTCGGCGCAGAAGGCTACGCACTGTTGATCGCCACCACCACGCAACTCAACACCCCCGGCCCCGACCTGGCCGCGCTGCCCGGCGTGCATGCGCTGACCGACGTCACCGGCTTCGGGCTGGCAGGCCACGCGCTGGAGATGGCGCGCGGCGCGGGCTGCGACGTCGAATTGGACTGGGCCGCCGTGCCACAGATGACCGGCGCGCGGGCGCTGGTGGCGCAGGGCTGCGTGACCGGCGCATCGGCCCGCAACTGGGCGGGCTATGGCGCCGCGGTGGCGCTGCCTGCCGGCTTTGCGGCTGAAGACCAGGCGCTGCTGACCGACCCGCAGACCAGCGGCGGCCTGCTGGTGGCCTGCGACGCTGCATCGGTCGATGCCGTGCTGGGCATCTTCGGCCGCCATGGCTTCGCCCAAGCGCGGGTGGTGGGCCGCGTTGCCCAGGCGGCCGGCCCTGCGGCGCGCCTGCTGGTGCGCTGAAGGCGCCAGCGTTTCAGCGCTTCAGCGCTTCTGCACCGCAGTCGCCGTCATGGCTGGCGCGCTGCCTGGAAACGGCGCTCCAGTTCGACGCGCAAACCCTTGCGCAGCACCGCGGCGTCGAAGCGGCGCTGTTCGTCGGGCGTGGCGGGCACGCGCGGCGGCACCGCGGTCGGGCGGCGCGCGTCGTCCATCGCCACCATCGTGAAGAAGCAACTGTTCACATGGCGCTGTGCCTGCGTGCGGATGTCCTCCGCCACCACCTTCACGCCGACTTCCATCGACGAGGTGCCGGTGTGGTTGACGCTGGCGAGGAAGGTGACCAGTTCGCCCACATGGATGGGCTGGCGGAAGATCACCTGGTCCACGCTCAAGGTCACCACATAGCGGCTGGCGTAGCGGCTGGCGCAGGCGTAGGCCACCTGGTCGAGCAGCTTGAGCACGGTGCCGCCATGCACGTTGCCGGTGAAGTTGGCCATGTCCGGCGTCATCAGCACCGTCATGCTGAGCTGGTGGCTGGGCAGTTGCATGGCCTAGCTTCAGGATGCCTCGGCGCCGGCGGCTGCGGCGCAGAAGGCGGAGGCGGCGGCGATGGCGCTTTGCATGCGCAGCATGCTACCGCCGCGGGCTTCAGTTCGCGCTGGCGCCAGCCCCGGCGCGGGCGTGCACGTTGCTCTGCGATTCCGCCTGCGTGGTGGCGGCCACCATCGGCGCCGCCTCGGCCGGCAGCGGCGTGCCCAGAAACACCAGCCCGGCCGGGTGGCCGACGATGAAGGTGTTGGGGTCGATGGCCGGGCGCATGGCCTTCACCAGCACGGCGGGATGCTGGCCCATGCGGTGCTGCTGCGCAGCGGGCGCGTCCTGCGCGCTGGCGGTAAACGTGGCGGTGGCGAGGGCGAAGGCGACGGCCAACATCGCGGCGGTGGAGATCGAACGGGTCTGCATGGTGGTTCCAGTCGAAGCGGTTGTGTGGTCAGTCGCACCGCCATCGGCAGCGCGTGACCACACTGTGGCCGGCCGCCGTTTCAGACCCGCTTCGTGCGCAGCGGCGCTTTGTTTCGATTGTTCAGCCACTGCCGCACCCGCCCCGGCGCGCCGCGCGGCAGGTGGCGCGCCAGCAGCAGCGCCAGCGCCAGGCAGGCCAGCGGCACCCGGCCATCGGCACGCACCGGCACCGGCCGCGCCAGCGCCGGTGCACGCAGCGCTGCCGACAAGCCGTCGGCCGTCTCCAGCTTGTGGAAGGACAGCCCGCGCTCGCCTGCCAGCAGCCGCAGATAGCCCTCGTGCAGCGCCGACAGATGCTCGCTGCCCGGCGTGGCGCCGAGTGCCACGTCGCCACCGCCGCTCATGTCGTCGGCCATGCGTTCGCCGCTGACGCTGGCGCCGCGGCCCTGGCTGCGCGGGTCGGTCTGCTGCACCTCGTCGGCGCGCCAATAGCCCAGCGGCCGGCCCGATGGATCGGACTTGGGTATCGGCGACGGCGTCAGCGCGCCGACACCGACGATCAAGCCCTGCACCTCGCCCGGCTTGTCGTCGAAGGCCGGCCGGTGGCGCGGGTTCAGCGGCGGTGACTCGTGGCCGTCGGTGATGAACACCAGCGACGGCACGCCAGGCAACTGCTTGGATACCGTGAGCCCGCTGTGCAGGCCCTTGGCGATTTCGCTGCCGCCGATCCACGCCATGCCGCCGTCGATGCGGTCCAGCGTGGCGCGCAGCTCGTCGAGGTTGGCGCACACCTCCACCGGCGCAAAGAGCAGGTAGCTGCGGTACTCGGTGAACACGCTCCAGCCGACCTTGGAGCCGCAGGGCAGTGCCAGCAGCGACTGCCGCAGCGCGTGCTTGGCAAGCGCCAGGCGCGACACCGGCTTGCCCATCCATTGCTGGTCGAGCACGTTCATGCTCTGCGTGATGTCGAGCACCACGACATGGTCGAACAGCCGGCGCTCGGTCTCGTAGCCCGGCCGCAGAAAGCAGCCGGCCAGCGCCAGCGCCGCGCCGGCCAGCAGCCAGCGTTCACGCTGGCCCTGCCAGGCAGCGCGGGCGGCGCGGGTGGCCCGCCGCCACCTCATGGCAGGCCCAGCGTCTGTGCGCGCATCGTGGTGGCGGCGCGTTCGCGGTCGCGCGGCGCGCTGGTGGGCGTGTCGTCGCCTTCCTCCGGGTCGGGCAGCAGGCGCTGCGCACGTTCGAGGTTGTAGCGCGCGTCCCAGAACTGCGGGTCGTGGCGCAGCACCTCGCGGTAACTTTCTTTGGCCAGTTCCAGCAGCGCAATCGCCTGCCCGGGCTGCGCGCTGGCGCGCACGGCGATGGCCTGGCGCAGCAGCAGGTTGGCGCTGTTGTAGCGCGCCGCCTGGCCGAGCGCCGAGTCGCCTTGCAGCACGCGGTAGCGGTTCAGCGCCGCGTCGGCATCGCCGCCGGCTGCACTGGCCGCCTGGGCGTGGGCGGCCGCGAAGCGCAGCTCCGGCACCGCACCGTCGGGCAACGGGCCGCCGGCGGCGATCAGGCTGTTCCAGCGTTGCAGCCGCCACAGCGCCGCGCCGTCCAGCGCCGCCGCCAGCAGCAAGGCCGCTGTCAGCACCAGCACCCAGCGTGTGATGCGGCGCTGGTTCATCACCGGCCCCAGCGCCCGATGGCGGCCAGGTCGGCAGCCAGCAGCAGCAGCACGGCCGCCAGCGCCACGCCCCAGGCCAGCGGCGACAGGTCGCGCCGCGGCAGCGTGTCGAGGTAGGTGATGGGCAGGTTCTCCAGCCGGTTGACGTCGGCGATCGCCTTTTGCAGCGCCTCGGGGTTGTCGGCCTCGTAGGCGCGGTAGGGCACGGCCAGTTGCTCGAAGAAGCGGTGCAGGAAGAACTCGGGCACCGCGTCGGCCTCGGCGGGCGGCTGCTGCTGCCCGAGCATCAGGCCGGGGCTGCGTGCCGAGCGGATGTAGATCCAGTAGATGGCCACCCGGTGCCTGCGCGCCAGCCGCGTGATGCGCTCGCGGGCATCGACGTCGATGCGGTCGCCGCCGTCGGACACCAGCAGCAGGATGCGCGAGCCGGTGTAGGGACGCTCGTCGAAGAAGCCCAGCGCCGACTCCAGCGCCAGCCCGATGTTGGTCTCGGACAGGCCGCGGCCGATGTTGCCGGCGCTGATGGCCGCCTGGATCACCTCCTGCTTCTGGGTGAACTCCAGCACCCGCATCGGCAGCGTGCTGAAGACGACCATGCCGAAGCGGTCTTCGCTGCGCTGGGCCGCGAAGTCCGACAGCAACTGGCGCGCCACCTTGCCCTTGGATTCACGCGCCTCGGTGGCGCGCAGCCTGGCGTAGTAGTCCAGCGCCTCGGGGCCGGTGCCGCTGACTGCGCGGCCGCTGCGCGCGCCGGCGAAGCCCTGGTCCATGCTGCGGCTGCGGTCGAGCACCAGCACGATCTCGGCGCCGCGGCCCACGCGCTGCACGGGCACCTCGGGCCGGTACGGCCCTGCGATGCCGACCAGCAGCGCCGCCAGCGCCAGCACGGCGGCGGCCTTCAGCGCCAGGTGCACCGCGTCGGACGGCCGGTCGCGCGGCAGCAGCGACAGCCAGGCATTGGGCAGCGCCGCAGCGCGGCCGGCCCACAGCGGCAGCAGCGCCAGCGGCAGCAGCCAGAGCAGCCAGGGCAGGTCGAAACTCACCGCTGCCAACTCATGCGCTGCCCCGCTCTGCGTCGCGCAACGCGCGGCACAGCCGCCGCAGCCAGGCGCCGTCCACCGTCGCGGCCCGGCCGGCGAAGAACTCGCCTTGCGACTGCGTGAAGAAGGCCTGGAGTTCGGCCTGCAAGGGCGCGAAGCGCGGCTGGCTGGCGGCGAACCGCGGCAGGTCGCGGGCGAACAGCACCTGGCCGGCGGCACGGTTCAGCGCCGCGTGCAGCGCCCCGAATGCAGCCCGGCGCTCTGCCGGCGATGGCGTCGCAGGCAGCGCCTGCAACGCGCGCCAGGCCTGCGCGAAAGGCCGCTGCCGCCGGCCGAGCCAGGGCAGCGCCAGATGGACATGCGCCAGGTACAGCGCTGCAAGCAGCAGCAGGCCGCCCCACAGCGCCAGCCGCCAGCGTTGCGCCCGGGTGTCGATCAACGGCGGCGGCATGTCGGGCCGCATCTCGCCCAGGCCCGTGCGCGGCGACACCTCCAGCGGCACCAGCGGGGCCACCGTCAGCGGCCAGGCGTCGATGCGCAGCGTGCGCTCGCCGGCCGGCCCGGTGAAGCGAAGCTGCACCGGCGGCATCTCCAGCGTGCGCACTTCGCGCGGGGCGATGAAGACCTGGTACTCCAGCAGCAGGCCGCTGGCGCCATCGGGCCGCGCGCTGCGCAGCTCCAGCGCCTGCCCGGGCCGCCGCGTCTGCGGCAGCGCGGCGGTGTCCAGCACCCAGCCGGCGGGCAGTTGCAGCGTGACGTGGCGCTGCACCACGTCACCCACCGTGTAGCCGAAAGCGCGCGGCTCGGCCACCTGCGCCGACGGCGACGGCTGTGCGAAGACCGGTGCCGCCAGCAGCAGCGCCAGCGCGGCGGGCAGGCAAGCCCAGCGCGGCCAGCGCAGGCGCGCCAGCGGGCTAACGGTGAAAGTGGCGGGTGACGGCGTCTGCATCGAAGCCGGCCTCGATGAACAGCGGGCGCAGCCGCCGGGCGGCAAAGCAGGCCTGCAAATCCAGCCTGCGCCTGGCCTGCGCGGCCAGCCAGCGTGTACGCAGCGCCGGCCGCCACCAGACCAGCCGGCGCTGGCCGCTTTCCGGGTCCACCGCATGCGCCAGCCCGCGCGGGGCGGCCAGCGTGAACTCGGCCGCATCCCACAGCACCACCGGCACCACCTCGTGCACCGCCAGGCTTGCCAGCACGGTTTGCAGCAGCGGCAGCGGCAGGTGGAAGTCGGACACCAGGAACAGCAGCGCCCGCTGGCGGCCCAGGTAGCGCTGCGCCGCCAGCAGCCCCTGCGCAGAGCGCGCCGATGTGCCCTGCGGTGCCCAGGCGCGCAGCCGCTGCGCCAGCGCGGCGCCGACGCTGCGCGCCCGCGTGGGCAGTTGCAGCCAGTCCTCGCGCACGGCGCTGTCGCAGCCGACGAAGCCGAAACTGTCGCCGGTGCGCCAGGCCGACCAGGCCAGGCTTTCGACCAGATCGGCCAGCACGTCGGGCTTGCGGTGTGCGCCCTCGAAGGCCATCGACGCCGAGAGATCGGCCACCACCACGACGGGAACCGACTTGCGCTGGCTATAGACGCGCACGCGCCAGTCGCCGAAGGGGTCGCGCAGGCTGGCGTGCAGGTCGAGCCGGCGCGGGTCTGGCGCGTCCAGCAGCGCGGCGTGGCCGCGGAACTCGAAGCCGCTGTCGCCGCGCCGGCTGCGGTGGTGGCCCGGGAAGCCGCCGAGCACCGGCGCCTGCATCCGGTAATGGACTTCGCGCACCGTCATCGCCGGGCACACCGCATCACGGCGCTGCCACCCGTTGCAGGATGCCGGCCACCAGCGCCGCGGTGATCTCCTGCCGGCGCATCTCGTACACCGGCTGCAGGCACAGCCGGTGGGCCACCGCCTCGAAGAACAGCGCCTGAAGGTCTTCCGGCGTGGCGTGGTCGCGCCCGTCCAGCCAGGCCGCCACGCGCGCCGCGCGCAGCAGCATGCTCATGCCGCGCGGGCTGGCGCCGGCCAGCATCAACTGGCCCATCTCCACGTCCGGCAGGACGACGCCGAAGCTGCCCGGCGCGGCACTCGCGCTCCACAGGTCCAGCGCGTACTGCTGCAGTGCGGGCGAGGTCTGCACATGCTGCTGGATGACGCCGGCCACCATGTTCAACTCGGTGTGCGGCACCATCGCACCGGCCAGGCTGTCGATGAGCGCATCGGTGTCGTGGTAGCGCGGCTCGAACATCAGCGCGCGGCGGTCTTCGGCGCTCGTGGGCGCGTCGATGGTCACCTCCAGCATGAAGCGGTCGCGCGCGGCGGACGAGATCTCGAAGGTCTCTTCGCGCTCGACGCGGTTGCGGTCGGCGAAGACCAGCAGATGCGGGAAGCGGAACTCGCGATTGAAGGCCGAGACGCTGCGCTCGGCCATCACGCGCAGCAACAGCGAGTGCACCTGCGGCCGCGCGCGGTTGATCTCGTTGAAGAAGAAGATCGCGAGGTCTTCGCCGTGGCGGATCAACGGCCCCGGGTCCACCGCGGGGCGGCCTTCGGCGGTGATGTAGGTGTAATAGACCAGGTCGTTCGGCATCAGGTCGATGGTGCCTTCGGTGCGCGCGAAGTCGCCGCCCAGCACGCGGGCGAAGGCGCGCAGCAACGTGGTCTTGCCGACGCCCACGTCGCCTTGCAGCAGCACATGGCCGCGCGCGAAGACGGCGGTGTTGACGAGGCGGATCACGCGCGGCTGGCCCACCACCGCCTTCGCGACCTCGGTTTCCAGCGCCAGCGCGCGCTGGCGCCAGTCTTGCAGCAGCGCATCGGCGCGGTCCATGCGGGGCACTCCTGGGGCAGCCAAACGGTGCGGCACAGTGTGTCATGCCGCTGGCGCAGGCCTGGCTTGCAAGCCCGCCCGCGGGGCAGCGGTAGCAAGAGCCGCGCCTTCGGCGGCGGGTGGATCAGGCGCCCGCGTCCTGGCCCCAGGTCCAGCGCAAGCCGAGCCAGAACGAGCGCGGCGCGCCGGGGCCGACGAACTGCTCTTTCTGCCAGCCGACGGGCGGCTTGAGCCCGCCGGTCGGGCCGAAGGCATCGCGGCCCAGCAGCCCGGCGCTGGCGTAGCGGCGGTCCAGCACATTCGCGACCTTGCCGAACAGCTCCCAGTGCTCGGCCAACTGCCAGGCGCCGGTGAGGTGGAGCAGCGCGAAGCCGCCGACGCGGCCGGCGCCCTGGAAGGCGCCGCCGTCGGCCTGGTGGGCGTTGTTCTCGTTGCCGCGGACAACCTGCCCGGCGTTGGCGTTGAGCTGCACGCCCAGGCGCCACTGCGTGCCCGGGCGCAGCTCGACGTTGAGCTTGAGCGTCTGCGCCGGCAGGCCGGGCAGGCGGTTGCCGGGGCGGATCTCGATCTCGTCGTCGCCCGGGCAGGCAGGGCTGGTGCTGGCGCTGCTGTTGGCAGCCGCGACGATGCATGCCGGCGACTCGAAGGTGGCGCGCAGCGCGCTGTACGACACGGCCCAGTCGAGCCGGCCGCCGCGTTGCGACAGGCCGATCTCGACCCCCTGGCGCCGGGTGCGGCCGAAGTTGGTGAAGTAGCCGGCTGCATGGCCGTTGCTGATGAACAGCAGGTCGTCCTGGTTCACCGTGCGGTAGGCCGATGCGTTCCAGCGCAGCGGCTCCGCACCGCCAGCGGCCATCGCAACGTTGCCGCGCAGGCCGCCCTCCAGCGTGCGCGAGACCACCTGCTTCAGCGGCGGGTCGGACTGCAGCGCGTTCGGCAGCACGCAGGCGTTGGCCGGGTCCGAGCAGCCCAGCTCGATGGGGCTGGGCGCGCGGTTGCCCTGGCTGAAGCCGCCATAGGCCGTGAGCGCGGGCGTGGCCTGCCAGGTGAGCCCGAGCGCCGGGTTGAACTTGCGGTAGCGGGCATCGCTGTCCAGCGCGGTGGGCAGGCCGAGCTGGGCGCGGCCGATGTCCGACGTGGCCACGCGGGTGCTGTTGGCGCGGCCCGACAGCGTGAGCTGCAGCGTGGGCCGCAGCGCCAGCAGCGCGGCGAAATAGGCGCTGCCGGTGCGGCTGTGGCCGTCGATGCGTGCATCGACCTGCGCGTCTTCCGTCGGCACCACGGCGCGGCTGGCGTCCAGGTCGCCCAGCGCGGCGGTCTGCTCGAAGCTGCTGTGGGCGCGGTCTTGCGAGACGCCGAGCGTGACGCGGTGTCCGGCCAGCGTGGTGCTGGCCTGCAGCGCCAGCCCGTCGCTGCGCTGGCTGCTGTGCGTGCGGTGCTCGACACCGGCGGTGCTCACCGATGGCGGGTCGTAGTCGTCGTTCAGGTCACCGTTCAGCGTGCTGGCCCGGGCGCGCCGCGTGTAGGCGGTGCCTGCCACTTCGAGGCCGGCGGCCGGCTTCCAGAGGGCGTTCAGCGCCAGGAGGCTCATCCGGTTGCCGGTGACGTCGGGCAGCGTATAGACCTGGCTGCGGCGCGCGGCCAGCATGCTTTCGGGCAGCGGGCCGTTGCCGACCAGGCGGTTGTCGCCATGCGTCAGGCTCAGGTCCCAGCGCAGCGTGCTGCCATGCTGGCCGGTCTTGACGAACAACTGCCGCACGCGCGACGGCGAGGCGTCGCGCCAGCCGTCTTCGTCGAAGCCGCTGGCGGCCACGAAGAGGTGGCCGCTGTCGCCCAGCCGGCGGCCATGGCTCAGCTCCACGCTGCGGCGGCCGAAGCTGCCGCCTTGCAGTTCGACCTCGGTGCCGGGGTGGCTGTCGCCGCTCTTGGTTTGCAGCGACAAGGCGCCGCCCAGCGTGTTCAGCCCGAACAGCGGGTTGGAGCCCGGCAGCAGCGTGATGCTGGCCAGCGCCGCCTTGGGGATCAAGTCCCAGTTGACCACGTCGCCGAAGGGCTCGTTGATGCGCACGCCGTCCTGGAACACCGACAAGCCCTGCGGCGTGCCCAGCAGCGGGCTGGCGGTGAAGCCGCGGTAGTTGACGTCGATCTGGTAGGGGTTGCCCTGGACCTCGTTGATGCTGACGCTGGGCAACTGGCCGGCCAGGAAATCGGGCAGGTTCAGGCTGTGCGACCGGCGCAGACGGCCGTCGTCGGCCGTCTGCGCGTTGGCGGGGATCTGGTCTCTCGGCACGCCGGTGCCGGGCACGGGCGTGATGCCGATGATCTCGATGCGCTGCACCGGGCCGCCGGCTTGCTGTGCCGCCGCACCCAGCGTGCAGCCGGCCAGCGTGGCGGCGAGCAAGGTGCCGGCTGTCGTGTGTCGCGTCATGCGCGGACGGTAGCGGCCGGGGCTGCGCCGCGACAGGGAAAACTTCCCGGGCCGAGGGCCGCGTGGCGGCGGTGATCAGACCCCGGCGCTGCTGATCACGCCGTGGCGGATGGCCAGATGCACCAGCGCCGCCGAGGTGGCGACGCCCAGCTTCTCCTTGATCAGCGTCTGGTGGTTGGCCACCGTCTTCGGGCTCAGGCACAGCGCGCCTGCGCAGTCTGCCGCCGAGCGGCCCTGCGCCAGCAGCCGGAAGATCTCGAACTCGCGCCCGCTGAGGGCAGCCAGCCGGGCAGCCTCTTGCACCGGGTCGCGCTCCAGCAGCGCGGCGGGCAGGTCCGCGCCCAGGTAGCGGCGGCCGGTGTGCAGCGCGCGCACGGCGTCCACCAGGCTGTCGGGCGCGCTGGCCTTGGTGAGAAAACCCCGGGCGCCGGCATCGAAGGCCTGGCGCACCAGCGCCGCGCCGTCGTGCATGCTGAAGACGAGGATGCGGGTGGCCAGCGCCCGCTGCACCGCGCGGCGGATCAACGCCAGGCCGCCGCCGCCCGGCATCGACAGGTCGGTCACCAACACGTCGGGCGGGTCTGCCAGCAGCAGCGTGTAGGCGGCCTCGCCGGTGGCCGCTTCGGCGACGACTGCGATGTCGCCGGCCTGCTCAAGCAGCCGCCGGTAGCCGCTGCGCACCACCGGGTGGTCGTCGGCGAGCAGCACGCGGATCATGCCGCCGCCGGCTGCACCGGCCAGGGGCTGGCGGCGGCTGGCGCAGGCAGCGGCAACTCCAGCGTCAGCCGCAGCCCGGCGCCGGGTGCGCTGTCGATGTGGAGCCTGCCGCCGACCGCTGCCGCGCGCTCTGCCGCGCCCAGCAGGCCCAGCCCGCGGGTGGCGGCCAGCGGGTCCATGCCGCGGCCGTCGTCGGCCACCAGCAGGCGCAACTGCTGCGCGCTGCCGTGCAGCACGATGTGCACCCGGCCGGCCTGCGCATGGCGCAGCACGTTGGTCAGCGACTCCTGCACCACGCGGAAGACGGTGATGTTCAGCATGTCCGGCAGCGCTGCATCCAGCCCCTGGTGGTGGAACACGCAGGCCACGCCGCTGCGCGCCTCCCAGCTTTCGCACAGGTCCTGCACGGCGGCCACCAGGCCCAGTGCGTCGAGCTGGGCCGGCCGCAGCCGGCCCAGCATGTCGCGCACCAGCAGGTACAGCCCCTGCGCTGCGATGTCGGCGCGCGCCGCTGCGCCGAGCAGCGCGGCCCGGTCGCCGGTGCAGCGGCGCAGGCCGGCGGTCTCGATGAGGATGGCGCTGCAGCGCTGGCCCAGTTCATCGTGCAGCTCGCGCGCCAGCGCCAGGCGCTCTGCCTCCTGCACCGAGATGAGCTGGCGTGCCAGCTCGCGGTTGTGCGCCAGCAGTGCGGCGGCCTGCGCTTCGGCAGCGCTGCGCCGCGCCAGCTCGGCAAGCAGTTCCCTGCGTCGGCGCAGCGCCGTCCAGGCCAGCCCGGCGGCCAGCACCAGCACGGTGAACGGCAACTCGTCCAACTGCCAGCGCTCGTAGCCCAGCACCCAGCGGGCGAAGGCTTCGTTGAGGTTGAAGGCCGCCGACGCGGCGTAGCAGAGCACCGCCAGCGTGGCGATCAGCAGCAGGTCGCTGCGCCAGCGCGACGCCGCGAGCGGCTGCTCAGCCACCGCTGCTGCCCCGGCTCAAGCCCAGCTTCTCGACCGCGATGCGCTCGCGCACGTAGAACTCGCGGCAGACCTGGGCGTAGTCGGCCGGGCCGAGGTAATCGACCTCCTGGTCGTACTTGGCCAGCTCCTGCGCGAAGGCGGGCTCGAAGAGCGCCTTCTTGAAGGCCGCATGCAGGGTGGCGACCACGCTGCTCTGCATGCCGCGCGGCCCGGCCAAGCCATAGGGCGACTGCGCCACGATGCCGAAACCCAGCTCGCGCAGCGTCGGCACCTGCGGCCAGCGCTTCGAGCGCGCGGCGCCGAAGGTCACCAGCAGCCGCAGCCGGCCGCTGTCCACCGCCGGGCCGAAGCCGGTGGAGCTGACGCCGGCCATCACCTGCCCGGAGACGATGGCGTTCAGTTGCTCGGCCGTGCCTTTGTAGGGCACGTGGATGAAAGGCATGCCGCGCGCGGTGAACAGCTCTTCCAGCACCACGTGCGGCGTGGTGCCGACGCCGTTGGTGGCGATGCTGAGCTGCCCCGGCCGCGCCCGCGCAACGGCGAACAGGTCGTCCAGCGTGCGCACCGCACTGCCGGCAGCCACCAGCACGCCGAAGGTGACGCCCGAGACCTGGATGATGGGCGTGGTGTCGCGGATCGGATCCCACAGCACCTTCTGCGTGTGGGCCAGCCTGAACACTGGGTACGGAAGCTGGGCGATGGTGTAGCCGTCGGGCTCGGCCGACTGCAGCACCGGCATCGCCAGCGTGCCGCCGGCACCGCCGCGGTTTTCGGTCAGCACCGTCTGGCCCAGGTGCTGGCCGGCCAGCTCGGCCAGCACGCGCAGCGAGATGTCGGTGGCGCCGCCCGCGGCCCACGGCACCCACAGCGTGACCGGCCGCGCCGGAAAAGTCTGCGCGCGGGCGGCAGGCGCTGCGGCGAGGTTCAGCCCCAACCCCAGCCCCAGCGCCAGGCAGTCGCGCCGCCGCGGCAGTGGCGGGCGCGGCGTCATGGCGGCCCCCCGCCGCCGCGCTTGGTGAGGCCGCCGAAGCCGCGCTGCGGGTCATAGCCCCAGCAGGCCACCGTGAAGAACACCAGCAGGCAGCCCAGCACCACGTAGGGCGCGATGCCGGGGTCTTTGCCGTAGATCGCGAAACGCACCCATTCGATCGCGTAGGTGAAGGGGTTGACCCGGGCCAGTTGGTACACCCAGTCGGCGCCCGACTCCTGGAGCTTCCACAGCGGGTAGAGCGCGGTGGACATGAAGTACATCGGGAAGATCACGAAGTTCATCGTGCCGGCGAAGTTTTCGAGCTGCTTGATGTGCACCGACAGCAGCAGGCCCAGCGCGCCCAGCATCAGCGCGCCGGCACACAGCGCGACGAAGGCATGCAGGCCGGCCAGCGACAGCAGCGGCAGCGTGGTGCCCAGCAGCGCGGCCACCGCCACGAAGGCCAGCGCCTGAAGCACCGACAGCAGCGCCGTGGCGCACAGCTTGCTGAACAGCAGCCAGGGCCGCGGCAGCGGCGCCGTCAGCAGCAGCCGCATCAGCCCCATCTCGCGGTCATAGACCATCGCCAATGAGGACTGCATGCCGTTGAAGAGCAGCACCATGCCCACCAGCCCGGGCGCGATATAGACGTCATACGGGATGTAGGTGTCGTAGGGCTCGACGATGGCCACGCCGAAGACGTTGCGGAACCCCGCCGCGAAGACCGCCAGCCACAGCAGCGGGCGCACCAGCGCCGACACCAGCCGCCCGGTCTGCTGCGAGAACTTGATCAGCTCGCGCAGCACGATGGCGCGCAGCGCCTGCATGGCATGGGCGGCGCCACGCCTTGCCGGCAGCGCCGCCTGCATCCCGCCGACCGTCTTCACCGCGCTGCCTTGCATAGCTTCTCCGGCGCATCGGCGCCCAGCGTGTCGAGCACGTTGCTCGGGTGCAGCACGCCGTCCACCGGCGCCTGCGAGATGACGCCCTGGCCGTCGGTCAGCAGCAGCGGCTGGCGCAACTGGCCGTCCCAGGGGCGCAGGCTCAAGGTGGTGCCCTTGGAGCCGTCGAGCGTGGCCTTGGGCAAGGCCTGCGCCCAGGCGGCGTTGGGGCCCTTGGGCGCAGCCGTGGCCAGCGCCACCAGCAATTTGCCGGCCAGCCAGGCGGCCCAGTCGGTGGCCGTCATCGGCCGTCGGGCTGCCTTGGCGAAGCGGCGCGACACCTGCGGCGCGCCATAGCGCTCGAACTCCGCCTGCCAGGCCAGCGCCACCAGCCCGCCGTCGCCCACCACAGGCCGCGGCAGCACCGTGCGGTAGGGCAGGCCGCGGGCGAACTCGCCGTCGCGGTCCACCACCCAGACGGCGTCGTAGCTGTTGCCGGCGGTCAGCAGCAGCGGGTTCGCCAGGTCGCGCTCGCGCGGGTCGGCCGACAGCTTGAAGGGTTTGCTGGCCACCACCTGCAAGCCGTAGCGCCTGATGGACGCCTGCGCGGTGGCCGCGCGCTGCTGGTCTTGCGCAGACGGTCCCACCAGCAGCAACAGCTTGCTCCACTTGCGTGACACAAGTGTCTGCGCCAGCGCGTCGCTGCGCATCCGTTCGCTGGGCAGCAGGTGGAACAGCCGGGGCCGGCAGTCCTGCTCGCGCAGGCGGTCGGCAGCCTCGCCGATGTTGACCACCGGCAGCTTCACCGCGTCGGCGACGGCCAGCGTCCAGTCGGCCGGCAGGTCGGTCAGCAGCAGCGCGGCGCCGGCTTTCTCGGCCGCCAGTGCGGCGGCGCGCGCTGCGTCCAGCGTGGCCGCGCCGCTGTGGCTGAGCGCCACCGCGGCGCCGGCTGCGTCCAGCTCGAAGCGGCCTTCTTCCAGCGCCACCTGCAAGCCGTCCAGCGCCGGGCCGCCGGGGTGGCCCAGGTAGCCGCGTTCGAGCCGCGTGCGCTCCAGCCGCGGGTCGTCGTCGGGTGCGATCAGCGTCGCCTTCAGCGCTGCGGCCTGCGCCGCCGCGCAGCACAGCAGCGTGGCGAACAGCGTGGCTGACAGCTTGGCCGACAGCTTGGCTAAAGGCGCGGTACTTCGTCTCATTCCACCACCACCAGCCCATAGGGCACGCGGCCCACCGGGATGCTCTTGATCGCCTTGGCGGCCGGCACGTCCACCACGGTGACGTCGTCGCTCAGGCCGTTGACCACGTACAGCCGCGCCTCGGCCTTGTCGAGCGTGACGTTCCACGCGCGCTTGCCCACCAGCACCAGGCCCGTCACCTTGCGCGAAGGCACATCGACGAAGGCGACATGGTTGGCGCGGCCGAGCGCAACGAAGGCGCGCTTGCCGTCGCGCGACATTTGTATGCCCACCGGCGTGATGTCCTCGGCGCGCACGCCCTTGACCTCGAACTTCAGCGTCGCCAGCACCGTGTGGTCTGCCGTGCCGACGATGCTGACGCTGGCGTCCAGCTCGTTGGTGACCCACAGCTCCCGGCCGTCGGCGGTGATGGCCATCCGGCGCGGGCGCTTGCCGACCTTGACGTTCTTCAGCACCTTGGCGCTGGCGGTGTCGATGACGTGGACGAGCCCGGCCACCTCGGACGCCACATACAGCGTCTTGCCGTCGGCGCTGACCTTCACGCCCTCGGGCTCGGCGCCCACCTTCACCGACTTGAGCACCTTGCCGCTGGCCAGATCGACGAAGCTGACCGCGGCCTCGTCCTCGTTCGAGACGTACAGCGTCCTGCCATCGGGCGCGATATCGAAAGCCTCGGGCTCGTCGCCCAGCGCGATGCGGCGCAGCGACTTGCCGGTGGCGGGGTCGATGAGGTCGGCGGCGTTGGAATCGGTGCAGGCCAGCAGCAGCTTGCGGTCTGGCGTCAGCGCCAAGTGGCGCCCGCGCTTGCAGGTGGCGATGGTGCCCTTGACGCTGAGCGTGCCCAGGTCGATCAGCGTCAGCGCGTTGTCTTTCTCGCTCGACACGTAGGCCGTGCCCTGCGCCCACGCCGCTGGGCACAAGCCGCAGAAGCCGCACAAGCCGGTGATGACGAGTGCGGCGCAGGCTTGCAGGTGGCGGGTGTCGGGCATGTGCTCTCCAGTGGCCGTGGTGACCTTGGCGGCCTCAACGGCCGGTGCGGCGGATGAAGCCGGCTTCCAGCGTGGCTTCGCCGAGTTCGCGCGTCACGTCGGCAGGCGCGCCGTCGGCCAGCAGGCTGCCTTTGTGCAGCAGCAGCACGCGGTCTGCGCCCTCGGCTTCCTCGACGATGTGCGTGGCCCACAGCACGCAGGTGCCGCGCTCGCGCACCTCGGCGTGCAGCACGCGCAGCAGGTCCTGGCGCGACTTCGGGTCCAGCCCCACGGTGGCTTCGTCCATCAGCAACACGGCCGGTTGGTGCAGGCCGGCGCGCACCAGTTCCACCTTGCGCCGGTTGCCGCCGGACAACTCACGCACCTTGCGGTCCAGATCGGCGGCGATGCCCAGCCGGGTGCAGCCTTCGTCGATGCGGGCGCTGGCCACCGCCCGCGGCAAGCCTTGCAGGTCGGCCTGGAACAGCAGGTTGCGGCGCATGGTCAGATCGAGGTCGAGCGAGATCTGCTGGAACACCACGCCGATGTGGCGCAGCGCGCCGCTGGCGTCGTGGCGCAGCGAATGGCCGGCCACTTCGACCTCGCCCTCGTCGGCAGCGAAGAGCCCCGTCAGCACCTGGAACAGCGTCGATTTGCCGGCGCCGTTGGGGCCGAGCAAGGCGACGAAGCTGCCCGCCGCCAGTTGCAGCGACAGCGACTGCAAGGCCGTGTGCTTGCCATAGCGCTGGGTGAGGCCGGAGATGCGGAGCATGGTGTCGGGGTTTGGGGAACTGCGGAGATCGAGCGCCTCCGGGCGGCCGAGTCTCCACGCTGGAGAAGACCCTTGCCTTCAGGGCTTTACCCTAGCCGGACGGGTGCAACTTCTGCGCCGCGCGGTGCTCGCCGCAGTGTTGCGCCTGCGGTGGAACACTCTGCGCCAAAGGTGGAAGCAGCGGTATTTTCACGGCCGCCGCAGTCGCTTTCTGGCGCCGGGCGCGGTACTGCGCCAGGCCATGCGGTATGCGGAGTTTCCCGGGTCAAGGGGCCGGGGCTGCCCGGCCGAAGTTGCTCGGCTGAAGATTTCAAGACCCAAAAAACAGGGTTTAGCCTAGGGTTCCGTCCGGCAAGCGCAGCAGCCACGGCCGCCTTGCCGCCGCCCGCCCGGCAGGCGCGCCGCGGCCCGGAAACCTGGGCATGCTTGTTGCGGACTGCGCTGCTGTTCAGCAGTCAGCGAAGAAATCGGGTGGCTTTCTTCGCATGTGATCGGCCCACCTTTCAGCAAGGAGACATCAATGAGATTTCCCCGGCATTCCAGCGGAGGCATCATGCGCGGTTTTGCGGTGGCTCTCTTGGCACTGCCGGCCTTGGCGCTTGCCAATGCCGACGTCGAAAAGAACATCGCCAATTCCAAGAATTGGGCGGTGCAAGCTGGTGACATGTTCAACCAGCGCTACAGCAAACTGACGCAGATCAACAAGACCAACGTCGGCAAGATGCAGGTCGCGTGGACCTTCTCCACCGGCGTGCTGCGCGGCCACGAGGGCTCGCCGCTGGTCATCGACGGCATGATGTACCTGCACTCGCCGTTCCCGAACAAGGTCTTCGCGGTCGATCTCGACACCCAGAAGATCGTCTGGAAGTACGAGCCGCGGCAAGACCCGGCCGTGATCCCGCAGATGTGCTGCGACACCGTCAACCGCGGGCTGGCCTATGCCGAAGGCAAGGTCATCCTTCAGCAGGCCGACAGCACGCTGGTGGCGCTGGACAGCAAGAGCGGCAAGGTGCTGTGGAGCGTGAAGAACGGTGACCCGAAGCTGGGCGCCGTGAACACCAACGCGCCGCACATCTTCAAGGACAAGGTCATCACCGGCATCAGCGGTGGCGAGTGGGGCGTGCGCGGCTTCATCGCAGCCTACAACCTGTCCGACGGCAAGCCGGCCTGGAAGGGCTACAGCGTGGGCCCCGACAGCGAAATGCTGATGGACCCGAACACCACCACCACCTGGGCCGACGGCAAGGTGACACCGGTGGGCGCGGATTCTTCGCTGAAGACCTGGAAGGGCGACCAGTGGAAGATCGGCGGCGGCACCACCTGGGGCTGGTACAGCTACGACAAGGCGCTGAACCTGATGTACTACGGCACGGGCAACCCGTCCACCTGGAACCCGCAGCAACGCCCGGGCGACAACAAGTGGTCGATGAGCATCTGGGCGCGTGACGTCGATAGCGGCAAGGTCAAGTGGGTCTATCAGATGACGCCCTACGACGAGTGGGACTTCGACGGCATCAACGAGATGATCCTCGCCGACATCGACGTCAAGGGCAAGCCGACCAAGGCGCTGGTGCACTTCGACCGCAACGGCTTCGGCTACACGCTGGACCGCACCAACGGCGCGCTGCTGGTGGCCGAGAAGTACGACCCGAAGGTGAACTGGGCAACGCACGTGGACATGAAGTCCGGCCGTCCGCAGGTGGTGTCCAAGTACTCCACCGCGCAGAACGGGCCTGACGTCAACACCAAGGGCGTGTGTCCGGCAGCGCTGGGCAGCAAGGATCAGCAACCGGCTGCCTTCGACCCCGAAACCAAGCTCTTCTACGTGCCGACCAACCACGTCTGCATGGACTACGAGCCGTTCAAGGTCGAATACACCGCGGGCCAGCCTTATGTGGGCGCCACCTTGTCGATGTACCCGGCGCCGGGCAGCCATGGCGGCATGGGCAACTACATCGCCTGGGATGCCGGCAGCGGCAAGATCGTGCAAAGCCATGCCGAGAAGTTCTCGGTCTGGAGCGGCGCGATGAACACCGCCGGCGGCCTGTCTTGCTACGGCACGCTGGAGGGCTACCTGAAGTGCGTGGACAAGCGTGACATCAACAAGGAACTGTTCAAGTTCAAGACGCCGTCCGGCATCATCGGCAACGTGTTCAGCTACGAGCACAAGGGCAAGCAGTACATCGGCGTGTTCTCTGGCATCGGCGGCTGGGCCGGCATCGGCATGGCGGCGGGCCTGGAGAAAGACACCGACGGCCTGGGCGCCGTGGGCGGCTACCGTGAACTGAACCAGTACACGGAACTCGGCGGCTCGTTGACGGTCTTCGCATTGCCGAACTGACGACATCGACAACAACCACCCGACGGGTGGTCCCGAGGGGGCGGCGCTTGCGAGGGTGCCTCCCCCTTCTCAATTTCTTCACTCGCTCTCATTTGAACGGACGCCCTCGCATGAAGCTCCCCATGTCTGCGCTGACCCTGCTGTTGGCTGCCAGCAGCCTGGCGCACGCACAAGCCGCCAGCCAGCCCGCCGGCCAGGCCCTCTACACCGTGCAGGAGGGCTTCAAGGTCGATGCCGGCACGATGAACGGCTTTCGCACCTGGCGCGCCGCCGCCTGCGACCGCTGCCACGGCGCCAACCAGGAAGGCATGGTGGGCCCGTCGCTGCTGAACAGCCTGAAGGTGCTGAGCAAGGAAGAGTTCGTGAAGACGGTGCGTGACGGCCGCCTCGAAAAAGGCATGGTCAGCTTCGCCAACAGCCAGCAGGTGATGGACAACATCGACAACCTCTACGCCTACCTCAAGGGCCGCTCCGACGGCGCCATCACGCGGGCCAAGGTCGAAGAGATCAAATGAACCCGGCCCGTTGCAAGGCCGCGGTCGCCGCCGGGCTGGCCGCGCTGGCAGTGCTGACAGTGCACGCGCAACCACAAGCACAAGCGCAAGCACAAGCGCAGGACGCCCCCGCCCCGCGCACCGCGCTGCGCGTCTGCCAGGACCCGAACAACCTGCCGTTCTCCAACGACGCCCACCAGGGCATCGAGAACCGCATTGCCGAGGTCTTCGGCAAGGCGCTGGGGCTGCCGGTCACCTACTACTCGTTTCCGCAGCGGCTGGCCTTCATCCGCAACACGCTGCGCTACAAGCTGCCGGGCCAGGACTTCCCTTGCGACATCGTGATGGGTGTGCCGGCCGGCTACGACCAGGTCTCGGTCACCAAGCCCTATTACCGCTCGACCTATGCGCTGGTGTTCGCCAAGGGCAAGGGCATGGACCAGGTGGCCACCGCTGAAGACTTTCTGAAGCTCGACCCCGCCCGGCTGAAGAGCATGCGCATCGGCATCTACGACCGCTCGCCGGCATCCGACTGGCTGGTGCGCCACCAGTTGGTGGACCAGGGCGTGCCCTATCCCATCATGAGCCCCGACCCGGCCCAGTACCCCGGCGAGATCATCGAGAAAGACCTCGCCAGCGGCAAGCTCGACGCAGCCATCGTCTGGGGCCCGATCGCAGGCTTCTTCGCGCAGCGCGTCAAGCAGCCGGCCTTGCAGGTGGTGCCGCTGAAGTCCGAGCATGGCGTGACCTTCAGCTACCAGATGGCGATGGGCGTGCGCTACGGCGAGCGTGAATGGAAGCAGCAGATCGAGGGCCTGCTGGAGACGCAACGCCCTGCCATCCAGGCCATCCTGCGCGAGTTCGGCGTGCCGCTGGTGGATGAGTCGTACGAGGCGCGCTGACGTTCCCGCGCCAGGCCCGATGAAGCTGTTGCTGGCGCTGTTGCTGGGGCTTGCCGCGCTGCCGGCGCAGGCGCTGATCGACCGCGCCGCCGCCATCCGCGCCGCCAGCAGCGTGATGCGCATCGAGGTGCAGCGCGCCAAGGGCGGGCTGGCGCTGGGTTCCGGCGTGGCCGTGGCGGCCGACATGGTGGTGACCAACTGCCATGTGACGCACGACGCGCTGGCCATCGACGTGCTGCGCGGCGGGCTGCGCTGGCGCGCCGAGGCGCAGGCCAGCGACACCGAGCACGACCTCTGCGTGCTCAGGGTGCCGGCGATGCAACTGCCCGCCGTCGTGCTGCGCAACAGCGGCGAGCTGCGGGCCGGCGAGGCGGTGCTGGCCCTGGGATACACCGGCGGCATGGAGATGCAGCACAGCGAAGGCGAGATCGTCGCGCTGCACCTGCACGATGGCGCACGCGTGCCGCAAATCAGCAACGGCTTCAATTCCGGCGCCAGCGGTGGCGGCCTGTTCGACGAGCAGTTGCGGCTGATCGGCATCCTCACCTTCAGGCTGCGCGGCGGCGCGGCGCACTACTTCGCCGCGCCCATCGACTGGCTGCAAGCGCTGATGGCCGCGCCGGCCGCCTTCCGCGCGGTGGCGCCGCTGCCTGCGGGGCAGATCGCCTACTGGCAGCAGCCGACGGCCACGCAGCCCAATTTTTTGCAGGCCGCGGTGCTGGAGCGTGAGCGCCGCTGGGACGAACTGGAACTGCTGGCCTTCAACTGGACGCGCACCGCAGCACAAGACCCGCAGCCCTGGTATCTGCACGGGCTGGCGCTGGACAAGCTGCGGCGCTGGCCTGAGTCGCAGCGTGCGCTGGAGCAAGCGCTGCTGCTGGCGCCGGCCCAGGCCGACGCCTGGTTCCAGCTCGGCATGGTGTATGCCGAGCAGGGCCAGATCGACCGCGCGCGGCAGGCCCGCGGCAGGCTGGAGGCGCTGCGGTCCGACCTGGCCGACACGCTGGGCCGCGCCATCGACGGCCGCTGACGCCACCTTGGCCTGCCACCACACCCCCAACCCTTCCGACGTCCCGAAGTCCAGAAGTCCCGAATCACTGAGACACCACCGCATGCAGACCGCCCGCCTTCTTGCCACCCTGCTGCTTGCTGCCGGCCTGGGCGCAGCCCAGCCGCCAGCGCACGCCGCCGAAGGCGCGAAGGACTTCTCTGCCGCCGAGCGGCTGCTCTTCATGAGCAACCAGTTGCGCAGCGTGCAGCCACCGGCCACGCTGCGCTACAGCTTTCGCAAGAGCGGCACGCTGGAGCCCGGCTTCGACGACAAGGTCACGCTGGCGCTGAAGGCCGTCGCGGGCCAGCCCTGCTGTGCCGCACATGTGGAGTTCCTCGGTGCCGAGCGCAGCGCGCCGATGCCCGACCAGCCGGCGGCCGAAGGCAACCCGGTGCTGCTGGCCTTTCTGGAGCGCGAAGTGCGCGAGATGCAGCGTTTGACCAAGGGCTCGCAGAACCACTTCCGCAAGCGCCTGCGCATGGCCATCTACGAAGCGGCCACCGTGCGCGACCTGCCGCTGCGCTACCGCGGCCAGACGGTGGCCGGCAAGGAAGTGGCCATCAGCCCCTATCTCGACGACCCCAACCGCCCACGCTACGACAAGCTGGCGCGCAAGGAGTACCGTTTCCTGCTGTCGGACGCCGTGCCCGGCGGGCTGTTCGCCATCCGCACGCAGATTCCGGGCGCCGACGGCAGCGCGCCGCTGCTCGCAGAAGAACTGCTGCTCGACGGCGCCGAGCCCGGCACCGGCACTGCCAAATAGCCCAACCGAGATCCCCATGCACGCTCTCGTTCCCCGCCCCGCCCCGGCCTTGTTCGCCCTCGTGGCCTGCTGCATCGCCGCGCCGGCGCAGGCCAACGACTTCCCCACCGTGGAGCGCGTGCTCTACGTCCAGGAGTGCATGAACGCGCACCGCGGCCCGTTCTACGAGATGGTCAACAAATGCTCCTGCGCGCTGGACGCGCTGGCCGGCGAGGTGAAGTTCGACGACTACGTCACGATGAGCACCGCCACCAAGGCCAACAGCATCGGCGGCGAGCGCGGCGGCACCATCCGCGATGCAGAGCCGCTTCAGGTGCAGATCAAGCGCTACCGCGAGCTTCAGGCCAAGGTGCAGAAGGGCTGCTTCATCGCGCCCGACGCGCGCTAGCGGGCGGCCATGCACCCAGCCGCCGCCCTGTTACTCGCCAGCCTGCTGGGCTGCGCCTGCCTTGCCGGCGCCGCGCACGCGCAGGCCGCGGCGGCGCTGGCCGTGCAGCAGTTGGCGCCGGGCGTCTATGTGCACCAGGGCCGCATCGAAGACTGGTTGCCCGAGAACGGTGGCGACGTCGCCAACCTGGGCTTCGTGGTGGGCGAGCGCTGTGTGGCCGTCATCGACAGCGGGGGCACGCCTGCGCTCGGCCGCAGCCTGCTGGCCGCCGTGGCGCAGGCCACGCCGCTGCCGGTGTGCGCCGTGATCAACACCCATGCCCACCCGGACCACATCCTGGGCAACGGCGCCTTCGCGGCGCTGGAGCCGCGGCCCCGCTTCGTGGCGCATGCGCGGCTGACGGCCGCGCTGGCCGCGCGCGAACGCTACCTGCGCACGGCGATGCAGCGCGACTTCGGCAGCACGCTGGCGCCGGAGGCCATCGTCTATCCCACGCAGCCGGTGGAGCGGCAGCTCGACATCGACCTCGGCAACCGCGTGCTTCAGCTCGACGCCTGGCCCACCTCGCACACCGACAACGACCTGACGGTGTACGACAAGACCACGCGCACGCTGTTCCTGTCGGACCTGCTCTTCGTCAGCCACATCCCGGTGCTGGATGGCAGCCTGCGCGGCTGGCTCAAGACGCTGGAGCAGTTGCGGCGCTTCGACGTCGCTCTCGCGGTGCCGGGCCATGGCGCCGCCGGCAGCGCCTGGCCCGCCGCGCTGGACGCAGAACAGCAGTACCTTTCGACCCTGCTGCGCGACACCCGCGCGGCGCTGCGCGACAAGGCCACCATCCAGCAGGCGGTGGACACGGTGGGCCGCACGGCGGCGGCGCCCTGGCGGCTGGCCGAGCGCTTTCACCGCCGCAACGTCACGGCGGCCTACGCCGAACTGGAATGGGAAGACTGATGACGCACCGCAGGCAAGCCCTCACCACCCTCGCGCTGGCCGCCTTTGCAGGCAGCGCGCCGGCCCAGCTCAAGACCGGCGACGACCCCGAGGCCAGCGAGATCTGGCGCAAGGTGCGCGCCAGCCTGTTCAGCGGGCGCAGCATCGAGCCGGCCACCGGCGACGTGCTCAGCATCGAGGCGCCTTTGCGTGCCGAAGACGCTGCCGTGGTGCCCATCGCCATCCGCACCCACCTGCCGGACGGCGACGCGCGCCATGTGGCGCGGCTGTGGCTGGTGATCGACAACAACCCGTCGCCGATTGCCGCCATCTTCGACTTCGCGCGCGCCAGCGGCCGGGCCGACATCGAGACCCGCGTCCGCGTCGATGAATACTCCCATGTGCGCGCGATTGCCGAGCTGGCAGACGGCCGGCTGCTGATGGCCACGCGCTTCGTCAAGGCTTCCGGCGGCTGCTCGGCGCCGCCCGGCAAAGACCCGCAGGCGGCGCTGGCCAGCATGGGCCGGATGCGGCTGCGCGTCGATGGCGAGGTGCAGCGCAACAAGCCGGTGCTGGCGCAACTGATGATCAGCCACCCCAACTCGTCCGGCCTGGCGATGGACCAGTCCACCCGCCAGTACACGCCGGCGCACTTCGTGCGGCGCGTCACCGTCAGCTATGCAGGCGAGCCGGTGGTCAGCGCCGACCTGGACTTCGCGATCAGCGAGAACCCGAACTTCCGCTTCTACTTCGTGCCGCGCGGCGACGGCGAACTCAAAGCCGAGGTGGTGGACACGCAGAACCTGCATTTCCAAAGCGCGCTGGCGCTGTCGCCGGCCCGCTGATGGACGGCTGGCGCCGCTGCCCCGCGCTGCTGCTGCTGCCGCTGCTGGCGCTGTGCGTTGCCGGCGGCACCGCGGCGGCGCCCTTCGCCTACATCACCAACCAGGCCAGTCACGATGTCTCGGTGGTGGACCTGGCAAGCGACAAGGTGGTGGCCACCGTGCCCGTGGGCCGCTCGCCGGCCGGCGTGGCAGCGGCCAGCCGCGCCGGCAAGGTGTTCGTCAGCAATCCGGACAGCAAGACCATCTCTGTGATCGACATGCGCAGCCAGCGCGTGGTGGACACCTGGCCCGCCGGCAGCGGGCCGGTGGGCATTGCCGCTTCGGCCGACGGCAGCCGGCTCTACGTGGCCGACTGGTACGCCAACCGCCTGCTGTCCTATGACACGCGCACCGGCAGCGCGCTGCCGGCCGTGGCGCTGGGCCATGCGCCTGCCGGCGTGGCGGTGCATGACAACGGCCGGCTCGTCTTCGTGGCCGAACGCGACGACGACAGCGTGGCCTTCATCGACGCCCAGGCCGGCCGCGTGCGCGCGCGCATCACCGTCGGCAAGCACCCGTTCGCGCTGCTGCACGACGCAGCGCGCGAGCGGCTGTACGCGTTGAACGTGCTCGGCAACGACGTGTCGGTGATCGACACCCGTGACGCCGACCACCCCGCATTGGTCGCCACCGTGCCCGTCGGCAAGGCGCCCTACGGCGCGGCACTGGCGGCCGGCGGCACGCTGCTCTACGTCACGAACCAGCACGACGACACGGTGAGCGTCATCGACGCTGCCAGCCTGCGCGTGCTGCGCACGCTCAGCGGCTTCGGCTACCCGGAAGGCATCGCGGCCTTTGCCGGCAAGGTCTATGTCGTCAACTGGATGGACGACGCGTTGAGCGTCATCGACGCTGCCAGCGGCAGCACGCTGGCCACCATCGCCACCGGCCGCAACAGCCGGGGCTTCGGCGCTTTCATCGGCGCCCCCGACACCAAAGACTGAAGGAGACGCAGCGCATGTGTTCACGCCGGCCGGCCCTGCAATGGGCCCTTGCATCCACCGTCGCCGCGCTGCTGGCGCCGCCAGCGCTGGCGCACGGCCCGACGCGGCAGAAGGTAGCCGAGCGCATCGAGATCAACGCGCCGGCCGACGCGGTGTGGGCGCGCATCGGCAACTTCGACGCGCTGAAAGACTGGCACCCGGCGGTGGCCGAAAGCACGGCCGACAAGGGCAACGAAGAAGGCTCGGTGCGGCTGGTGAAGCTGAAGGACGGCGGGCAGATCGTCGAGGCGCTGGAGAACCACAACGCCGCGCAGAAGAAGTACAGCTACCGCGCGAAAGACGGCGGCGCACTGCCGGTGACCAACTACACCTCCACCGTGCAGGTCACGGCCGACGGCAGCGCCAGGAGCACCGTCGAGTGGCGCGGCGCCTTCTACCGCGGCTATCCCAACAACGACCCGCCGCCCGACCAGAACGACGAGGCCGCGGTGAAGGCGGTGACGGCGGTGTACCAGAGCGGGCTGGCAGCGCTGAAGGCGCAACTCGAACGCAAGTAGCCGCATGCCGGCAAGCCAGCCCCAGCCGCCCGCCGCAGCCCTGCCGTTGCGGCGCCGCCGCGTGCTGTCGCACCTGGCGGCGGCGCTGGCCCCGCTGCCCTGGGCGGCTGCCGGCGCAGCAACGGCGGCAGACAACGCGCCGGCCGGCGACAGCGGCGCCGCGGTCGAGGTCGAGGCAGGCGTCTATCTGCTGCCCGGCCGGCCCGGCGCTGCCGACGCCGGCAACCTGGGCCGCATCGGCAACGCCGGCTTCGTGGTGGGCCGCGGCGGCGTGGTGGCCATCGACACCGGCACCTCGCGCGCGCACGGCGAGGCGCTGCTGGCCGCCATCGCACAGGTCACGCCGCTGCCGGTGAAGCTGGCGCTGGTGACGCACACGCAGCCCGAGTTCCTGTTCGGCGCCAGCGCCTTCCAGGCACGCGGCATTCCGGTGGCGATGCAGCGCGCCGCCGCCGAGCTGATGGCGGCGCGCTGCGAGGGCTGCCTGAAGACGCTGGTGCGCGAGCTGGGCGAAGGCGCCATGCGCGGCACCGTGATGTTCAAGCCCGACCGGCTGCTGGAACAGACCGAGGTCATCGAGACCATCGGCAGGCCGCTGCTGGTGCAGTACGCCGGCCACTCCAGCGGGCCGGGCGACATCGCCGTGCTCGACGTGCGCAGCGGCACCCTCTTCGCCGGCGGCCTGCTCGACAACCGCCGCGTGCCCGACATCCAGGACAGCGTGCTCGACGGCTGGCACCAGGCGCTGGCAGGGCTGCGCACCCTGCGGCTGAACACCATCGTGCCCGGCCATGGGCCTGCGGCAGCGCCGGAGCTGATCGACACCGTCGAGCGCTATCTGCTGCGGCTGCAAGGCCGCGTCAGCACGCTCTTCCAGGCCGGCACGGCGCTGAGCGAGGTGCCCGACGCCGCAGCCTTGCCGGACTACCGCCGATGGGACCAGTACGACACCATCCACCGGCGCAACGCGTCCATCCTCTTTCTGCGCCTGGAGCGCAGTTCGCTGCTCGAACTGACCGGAGACCGCCGATGACAACGATGTTCGACGCAAGACGCCGGGCGCTGATCGCGGCGTCTGCCGTCTTCGCCACGGGCGCCATGGGCATCGGCCGCAACGCGCAAGCCGCGGTGGGCGGGCTGCCCACTGCGGGCCACGACGACGGCTCGCCCGAATGGGACCGCATGCGCGGCAAGCTGTTCGGCACGCGCAGCATCGAGGCGGCGCCCGCCGCCAGCAAGGTGCAACTCATCGTGCCGCTGCGCGCTGCCTATGGCGCGTCGGTGCCGGTGAAGATCGTCTCGCGTCTGGCGCAGACGCCTGCGCTGTACGTGCGGCGCATCTGGGTGCTGGTGGACAAGAACCCGTCGCCGCTGGCCGCCACGCTGGACCTCACCACCGAGGTCGGCCAGGCCGATTTCGAGACCCGGCTGCGGGTGGACGAGTACAGCCATGTGCGCGCCGTGGCCGAGCTGTCCAGCGGCGAGCTGCACATGGATTCGCGCTACGTCAAGACCTCGGGCGGCTGCTCGGCGCCGCCCAACCGCGATGCCTTGCACCTGATCGGCAAGACCATCTTCAAGCTGCCGCGCGGCGTGAAGACCAACGCGCCGACGCAGGCCGACGTGACGGTGATCCACCCCAACGACACCGGCTTCGAACTCAACCAGCAGACGGTGATGTACATCCCGTCGCACTTCGTGCGCAGCATCAGCGTGAGCTACGCGCAGCGCAAGATCTTCGATGCCGACCTGGATTTCTCGGTCAGCGAGAACCCGACGCTGCGCTTCAACTTCGTGCCGCACGGCCCGGGCGAACTGCGCGCCGAGGTCGAAGACTCGAAGGAAGGTCACTTCGTCGGCAGCCTGCCGGTGGCGGTGGATTGATGCGGGCCGCCTTCGCCCTGTGCTGGCTGCTGTGCGCAGCGGGCCTGGCGCTGGCCGGCGTGCCGCCCGGCTACAAGGCGCTGGTGCTGCAGGCGCAAGGCCTGCCGCAGCGCGCCGAGTTCGACCTGACCGCCGCGCTGCAGCAGGCGCGCCAGCAGAACAAGCGCCTCTACGTCTATCTGGGCGCCAACGACTGCCCGTACTGCCGCAAGTACGAGGCCTTTCTGGACAAGAACGCTGCCGCGCTGACGCCGCACTTCGCGCAGAAATACATCGTGGTGGACCTGCGCAGCGCACTGTCCATCCAGGCGCCGCGGCTGTTCTTTCGCATCGGCAACCGGGTGCGCAGCTACGGCGACTTCCTGCGCGAGATGGGCGACGAGCGCGAGCGCCAGCTTGTCTATCCAAGTGTCTGGCTGCTGGACGCGCAGGCACGGCCGCTGATGCAGATGCCGGCAGGCACCGGCACCTTCGAGACGGTGGACGAGCAGCTCGAAATCTTGCGCTTGGTGCAGTGATGCGCGCGCGCACATGCCTGCTGTTGAGCGCCGCAATGGCCTGCTGCGGCGCAGCGCGCGCAGCCACCGCCGCCCCGTGGCCGGTGGCCGGCGAGCAAGGGCTGCTGCGCCTGGTGATCGTGCCGCTGGCGCAGGCGAAGGAGCGCGACGCCTACGTCCAGCAGATCGAACAGCTTTGCGAACCCGACCGCAGCTGCTTCCTCAACTTCTACACCAACAGCAGCGGCGCACCGCTGGCCGTGCCGCTGCCCGACGCCATCGACCGCGAGGCGACGGCGGTCTTCAGGCGCTCCAGCAAGCAGGGCGTCGAAAGCTTTCGCTGGAGTTGCAGGATGCAGTTGCCAGACGGCAACTGCTTCTGACGGAGCAGGCGCCGCGCCGTCAGACCGGCTTGCTGTCGAACATCAGCAGCTCCACGCCGGCCTGCGCGAAGTTGGCCAGGTCGCCGGCCGCGGCAGCGCCTTCCGGCGTGCCGAGGCCCGCCTGGATGTCGGCCAGAGAGTCGAAGCCCAGCACGGCCACCAGGTGGTAGGCACTGGGGCCGCCGGGCGTGCCCACGGTGCCGGTGCTGACCGCATAGCTGCGCAGGCCCGGGATCTTCTTCGCCAGCGGGATGTGCGTCGAGACATAGTGGTCGTCGAAGGCGGCGGTGTCGGCGGGCTGCTTGTAGAGCGCGATCAGTTGGGCCATGTTGTCTCCTGGAATGCCGAAGGAAGTAGCCGGCTCAGAGGCTCTCAGCGTCTCAGACGTCCGGCAGCGCAGTCTCGCTCAAGCGGCGCGAGTTCGCACGGTCGCGAAAGACCAGCGGATGCTCGCGCGGGCCGGCAGCGCCGGCTGCAGACTGCTCGGCACGCGCCACCGCGTCGGCCACCTTGTGGTGCAGCGGGCTCTTGCTGCACACCGGGTCGGCGGCGGCCGGGTCCTGCGCCAGCATGTAGGCCTGGCAGCGGCAGCCGCCCAGGTCTTGCTCGCGCTCGTCGCAACTGCTGCAAGGCTCTTTCATCCAGCCTGTGCCGCGGTAGCGGTTGAAGCCTTCGGAGTCGAACCAGATCTCGCGCAGCGGCTGCTCGCGCACATTGGGGAAGGCCAGCCCGGGCAGCATCTTCGCGGTGTGGCAGGGCAGCGCGGTGCCGTCGGGCGTGACGGTGATGAACATGCTGCCCCAGCCGTTGACGCACTTCTTGGGCCGGCCGTCGTGGTAGTCGGGCGCGACGAAGAAGATGCGCATGCGCTCGCCCAGCTTCTGGCGCCAAAGCGCAGTGACGCGCTCCGCCTCGGCAAGCTGCTGCCGTGTGGGCAGCAACTGCTCGCGGTTCAAAAAGGCCCAAGAGTAGTACTGCGTGTTGGCCAGCTCCAGATACTCGGCGCCCATCTCGACCGCCATCTCGATGATGCGGCCGACATGCTCGATGTTCATCCGGTGGATCACCACGTTCATCACCATCGGCCAGCCCTGGCCCTTGATGGTGGCTGCCACCTGGTTCTTCAGCGCAAAGGTCTTGGTGTGCGAGAGGAAGTCGTTCATCTCGCGCGTGGAGTCCTGGAACGACAGTTGCACATGGTCGAGCCCGGCCGCCTTCAGGGCCGCCGCGCGCGCTGGCGTGAGGCCGACGCCGGAGGTCAGCAGGTTGGTGTAGTAGCCCAGCTTGCGGGCCTCGGCGACGATGGTTTCCAGGTCGTCGCGCAACAGCGGCTCGCCGCCCGACAAACCGCATTGCACGGCGCCGAGCGCGCGGCCTTCACGCAGCACGCGCAGCCAGTCGTCGGTGGACAACTCCTGCTCGGTGGCCGCAAAGTCCACCGGGTTGTAGCAGAACACGCAGTGCAGCGGGCAGCGGTAGGTCAGCTCGGCCAGCAGCCACAGCGGCGGGCCGACGGTGGGCGCTGTCGCGTGGATGTTCATGCCCAGGTCAGCCAGCGCTTGTCGGCCGCGATGCGGATGAAGGCCAGCACCTCGCCATCCAGCCCCGTGGTGGAGAAGGCCTGCTCCAGATCAGCAACGATGGCGGCCACGCTGCGCTGGCCGTCGCAGCGTTTCATGATCTCGCCTGCACTGCCGTTGAGCTTGACCATGCCTTCGGGGTAGAGAAGCACATGGCAGTCCTGCGCCGGCTCCCATTGCAGCCGGAAACCGGCGCCGACCCGCGGCCGCGTCTCGGCCGCCAGCGCCGGGAACGCTGCCAAGGCCGCCGGCGCCGTCATGCCGCCGCCCCGGCCGGGCCCGGCGTGACGCCATAGCGCGTGGCCATCGCATCGTTCATCGCCCAGAGGATGTCGAGCTTGAACTGAAGCACCTCCAGCGCGCGCTGCTGCAAGGCCAGCGTGTCGAAGTGCTGCAGGGTGATCGCCAGCCCTTGCTCCACGTCGCGCCGCGCCTGGCTCACGCGGTTGCGGAAATAGGCCAGCCCGTCGGCGTCGATCCACGGGTAATGCTGCGGCCAGGTGGACAGGCGCTGCTTGTGGATTTCGGGCGCGAACAGCTCGGTCAGCGACGAGCACACCGCTTCCTGCCACGGCGCGCGGCGCGCGAAGTTGACATAGGCATCGACAGCGAAGCGCACCGCGGGCACCACGTGGCGCAGGTCTTCCACCTCGTCACGCTGCAGGCCGACGGCTTGCGCCAGGCGCAGCCAGGCCTCGATGCCGCCGGGGTCGGTGGCGCCGCCGAGCGTGAAGCCGTCATGGTCGAGGATGCGCTGCACCCAGCCGCGGCGCACCTCGCGGTCGGGGCAGTTGGACAGCACGGCGGCGTCTTTCACCGGGATGGCCGTCTGGTAATAAAAGCGGTTGGCCACCCAGCCCTGCACCTGCTCGCGGGTGGCGCGGCCGCTGTTGAGCATCACGTTGAACGGGTGGTGGATGTGGTAGGCCTTGCCGCGCTCGCGCAAGCGGGTTTCGAAGGCGTCGCGGGGCCAGGCGGGGCCGGCGTCTTGGGTCGTCATGGCGTCACAGTTCGAGCGTCAGCCCGTCTTCACAGACGGCGACCCGCTGCTGCGCCAGCGTGGCGCGCTGCGGCGAGTCGTCGTCGAGGATGGGGTTGCTGTTGTTGATGTGGATCAGCAGCCGCTGCGTCTGCGCGGGCAGCCGGGCCAGCCACTCCAGCATGCCGCCGGGGCCGCTTTGCGGCAGGTGGCCGATCTGGCGCGCATGCTTGCTGCCGATGCCTTGCGACGGCATCTCGTCGTCGGTCCAGAAGGTGCCGTCCACCATCACCGCGTCGGCACCGGCCATGGCGTCGAACACCGGCGGCGTGATCTCGCCCAGCCCTGGCGCATAGAACAGGCTGCGGCCGCTGGCGCTGTCGGTCACGGTGATGCCGATGTTGTCGCCCGGCACGGGGTTGTCGCGGTGCGGCGAGTAGGGCGCCGCCTTGCTGTGCAGCGGCAGCGCGCGCAGCGTGATGCCGGGCACGCCTGGCACGCTGAAGGCGCTGCCGTCCAGCGCAATGCGGTGGCGTTGCACGCCGCAGTAGTGGCCCAGCACGCGCAGCACCGGGTTGCCCTGCGTCAAGTCCTCGGCGACGGGGTCGGTGCACCACAGCGGCAGCGGGCTGCTGCGTTCACGCAGCATGAAGAGGCCGGTGGCATGGTCCACCTGGCCGTCTATCAGCAGCACGGCGGCGATGGCGGTGTCGCGCATTGCGCGGGCCGGTTGCAGCGCCGGGTTGGCGCGGATCTGCTCCAGGATGTCGGGCGAGGCATTGAAGAGAATGCCGTCTGCGCTGCCGTCGGGCCGGATGAAGATGGACGATTGCGTGCGCGGCCTGGCGCGCAAGCTGCCGCTGCGCACACCGGCGCAGTTGCGGCAATTGCAGTTCCACTGCGGGAAGCCGCCACCTGCGGCGGAGCCGAGAACGGTGATGCGCATCGGGTGGCTTCAAAGGCACCGGCCGGCGCTGGCGGCTTGCACCGCAGGCGCCGGCGCGGGTCTTCAGCGGTTGGCCACGTACAGCGAGATTTCGAAGCCGAAGCGCCAGTCGGTCGCGGTGGGGGTTTGCCAGGTCATGGAGCGTCTCCTTGCGGTGTCACACAGCGCCGGACGGCGGCTGCGGGGGCAGGCTGCCCCGTGACGCATGGTCGCGCAGCGCGGGCCGGCGGCCCAGCCGGGTGATCATGATTGGCACTTCATGATTTTCATGAAACGCAGTACGGGCCGCAGCCGATAGCATCGGCCGGTGAATCCCCAGTGCCTGTACGCGGACCGAGCACCCTACCGGCAGACCAGCCTGCCGGTGTCGCACGGCCACAGGTTGCACGTCGAGGAATGGGGCCGGCCCGACGGCATTGCCGCGCTGGTGCTGCACGGCGGCCCGGGCTCGGGCTGCACGCCGCTGCTGCGCCGCTTTTTCGACCCCGCGCGCTACCGCGTGGTGTGCGTGGACCAGCGCGGCGCCGGCCGCAGCCTGCCGCGCGGCGAGACGACGCACAACAGCACGCCGCTGCTGCTGGCCGACCTGCGGCAGTTGCGCGCGCATCTCGACATCGCCCGCTGGCTGGTGGTGGGCGGCTCCTGGGGCGCGGCGCTGGCGCTGGCCCATGCAGCCGATGCGCCGGACGCGGTGGCCGCGCTGCTGCTGCGCGCCAGCTTCCTGGCCCGGCCGGAAGACACCGCCGCGTTCTTCGACGGCGGGCCGGGCTTGCAGGCGCTGGCAGCGGGCCTGGCGTCCAGCGCGCCGGACGAGCGCCGCGCCAGCGCACTGGCCTGGTGGCGGCACGAGCGGCAGCGCAGCGGCGGGGTCGGCGCAGCCGGCAACCAGACGGCCGGCAACGGCGCGCCACCCGAAGCAGCCGCATTGGACGCCTGGGTCGCCCGCTACCGCGTGCAGGCGCACTACCTGCTGCACGGCTGCTGGCTGGCCGCGCCGCCGCTGCTCGACCGCTGTGCCGCGGTGCCTGCCGTGCCCACGCTGCTGCTGCACGCCCGCGACGACCGCGTCTGCCCGCCCGGCGGTGCGCTGGCGCTGCACGCACGGCTGCCGCATGCCGCCTTGCAGTGGGTGGAGCGCGGCGGCCACGACCCGGCGCAGCCTGCAATGGCAGCCGCGATGGTGGCGGCTCTGGACCACTACGCGGCGCACGGCCGCTTCGTGGCCGCGCCGCTTGCCCTGCCCATGCCATGACGCTGCGCCTGAAGATCAACCTCATCGTCGGCGTGCTGACGCTGCTCTTCGTGCTGGCCGTGCTGGCGCTGCAGTTGCGCAACATGCGCGAATCGGTGCGCGAGGAAGTGGTGGCGGCCAACCGCGTGGCGGCCCAGTTGCTGGACCGCACCGTCTGGCGCTACGCAGCGCAGGGCACGACGGCGCTGCTGGGCTTTCTGCAAGGCATGGGCCGCGTGCGCTCGAACGACATCACGCTTCTCGACGCCGCCGGCCAGCCGCTCTACACCTCACCGCCATCGCCCTACAAGGTGGGCCGCAACGCGCCGCCCTGGTTCGAACGACTGGTCTCGCCGCCGCTGGCCGAGAAGTCCATCGCCTTCCCGGACGGCAAGCTGGTCGTGCGGGCCAACGCGTCACGCGCGGTGCTCGACGCCTGGGAAGACGCCATCGAGCTGCTGCTCTACACCTGCGGCCTGCTGCTGCTGGCCAACGGGCTGGTGTTCTGGCTGGTCGGCCGCGCGTTGCGCCCGCTGGCGCAGGTGGTGGGCGCGCTGAACCAGATCGAGGCCGGCCGGCTGGACGCCGCGTTGCCGCCGCTGGCAGGCCACGAGGCGGCCGCCATCGGCGCCGCGTTCAACCGCATGGTGGGCGAGCTGCAGCGCCACATCGACACCGAGCGCCGGGCGGTGCGTGCCGAGCTTCAGTTGTCCGACAGCCGCGAGCTGGCGCGCTGGATGGACCAGCACATCGAGCAGGAAAGGCGGCTCATCGCGCGCGAGCTGCACGACGAGCTGGGCCAGTCGGTCACCGCCATCCGCAGCATGGCGCTGTCCATCGCGCAGCGCGCCCACGCGCTGGACCCGCAGGTGGAGGCCGCGGCGCGGGTGATCGCCGACGAGTCCTCGCGGCTCTACGACGCGATGCACGGCATCATCCCGCGGCTGACGCCGCTGGTGCTGGACAACTTCGGCCTGGCCGATGCGCTGAACGACCTGGCCGAACGCACCCGCCGCAGCCAGCCCGGCTTGCGCATCGAGCTGGCGGTGGACCTGGCTGCCGTGCAGCTCGACGCCGACCGCGCATTGGCGCTGTACCGCGCGGCGCAGGAAGGCGTCACCAACGCGTTGCGCCACGGCCAGGCCGGCCGGCTGCAACTGGCGGTGCACGCCACCGCAGGCGAGGTGACGCTGGTGCTTCAGGACGACGGCCGCGGCCTGGCCGCCGACGCCCCGCCAGCCGGCAGCGACGGCCACCACGGTCTGCGCTGGCTGGGCGAACGCCTCCAGGCGCTGGGCGGGCAGTTCGAGCTGGCACCGGCGGCGCCTGGCGGCGTACGCCTCCTGGTGCGGCTGCCGGCGGCCACCGCCACGGCGCCGAACGACGTGGCTGACAGCGCCGCGAAGGAAGCCGCGTGATCCGCACCGTCCGCGTGATGCTGGTCGATGACCATGCGCTGGTCCGCATGGGCTTTCGCATGCTGCTGGCCGACGCGCGCTTCGACGTGGTGGCCGAATGCGACAGCGGCGAGCAGGCCTGCACCGACTACGCCCGCGCCAGGCCCGACGTGGTGCTGATGGACTTGTCGATGCGCGGCATGGGCGGCCTGGAAGCCGTGCGCCGGCTGCTCGCGCAGGACCCGAAGGCCCGCATCCTGGCCTTGTCGGCCCACGAAGACACGGCCCACCCGCGCCGCGTGCTGCGCGCCGGTGCGATGGGCTATTTGGCCAAGCGCAGCGCGCCGGAAGCGCTGATCGCCGCCGTCACCGCCGTGGCCGCCGGCCAGCCCTATGTCGATGCGCAGACGGCGCAGGCGCTGGCGATGGCGCAGGTGAAGGGCGAGCCCAGCCCGGCCGAGGCGCTGAGCGAGCGCGAATTCGCGGTTTTCGTGCAGCTCGCCCAGGGCCTGAGCGTGGCGCAGATCGCCGACAACCTGAAGCTGTCGCCCAGCACGGTGGGCACCCACCTGTACCACGTCAAACAAAAGCTCGGCGCCAGCAACCAGAGCGAGCTGACGCTGGTGGCACTGAACTGGGGCCTGTTGCAGACCTGACCCCGCAGGTTGAGGGTTAACCCTCAGCCCGGCATGCTTGTTGCGTTTGGCGACCACCGCGCCGGCAGGCGCAGCAAGCGCAGGGAGTGACGATGCGGCGATGGCTCTGGGTGCTGGCCTTGGCGGCCACCGCCGCACCGGCCTTTGGCGACGAGGACATCGTCGATGTGCTGCGCCGCTCGCAGGACAGCCGGCTGGCCGCCATGCAGCCGGCCGCCGACAGCCAGCGCGTGCAAACCCTGCAAAACAGCTTCGCGCGCTTGCTGCAAGCCTTGCAGCCCGGCCGCAGCGCCGAGTTGCGCGTGATCCGCGGCCCCGTGCTGGCCGAGACGCTGCACGGCCATTTGATCGTCGTCAACGAGATGCTGGCCGACATGCCCGAGAGCACGCGCACCTTCGTGCTGGCGCACGAGCTGGGCCATGTGCAGTTGCAGCACTGGTTGCAGATGGCACTGGTCTATCAGAAATGGGTGCCCGGCACGGTGACGCAGGCCGAGACCGACGCCGTCGCCGCGCCGCTGGGCCGGGAAGCGTCTGCGCTGGCCCACCAGCAGGAGTACGCCGCCGACGCCTACGCCGCCCACGCGCTGCACGCACTGGGCGAGCCGACCGACGACCTCATGGCGATCTTCCGCCCGCTGGGCGCCACGGCGGGGAGCGCCACCCACCCGGCGACGCGGCAGCGCATTGCGTCGCTGCGCGCGCTGGAGCAACGCTGACCGGCGCGCCGAAGCGCGGCAACGCGGCGGAGTCAAGCCACCCTGAACGAACTCATCGACGCGCTCAGCCGGTCGGCCTGGCCCTTCAGCGACTGGGCGGACGCGGCCAGTTCCTCCACCAGCGCTGCGTTCTGCTGCGTCATGCCGTCGATCTGCTCCACCGACTGGTGCACCAGCGTGATGTCGCTGCTCTGCGACTCGCCGGCTTCGGCGATGCGCGTGATGAGCTGCGAGACCTGGTTCACGCTGTCCAGAATTTCCTGCATGGTGCGGCCGGCGTCGTTGACCAGGCGCGAGCCGGCCTCGACCTTCTCGCTCGAATCGCCGATCAGCCCCTTGATCTCGCGCGCCGCCACCGAGCTGCGCTGCGCCAGGCTGCGCACCTCAGAGGCCACCACCGCGAAGCCGCGGCCATGCTCGCCTGCGCGTGCCGCCTCCACCGCCGCATTCAGCGCCAGGATGTTGGTCTGGAAGGCGATGCCGTCGATGACGCCGATGATCTCGGAGATGCGCGTCGAGCTGCGGTTGATCTCGCCCATGCGCAGCACCACGTCCTCCATCATCTGCGCGCCGCGGCTGGCCACGCTGCTGGACTGCGCCACCACGCCGCGCGCCTCCTGCGTGCTGTGCGCGTTGCTGCGCACGGTGCCAGCAAGCTGCTGGATGGAGGCCGTGGTCTGTTGCAGCGACGCAGCCTGGCTCTCGGTGCGTGTCGATAGATCGAGGTTGCCGCTGGCGATCTCTGCCGTCGCGCTGTTCACGCTGTCCACCGTGCTGCGCACTTCCAGCACCGCGGTGCGCAGCTTCTTGCGCATGCCGTTCAGCTCGGCGCGCAGCCAGGAGATCTCGTCCTTGCCGGGTGACTCGATCTTGGTTTCCAGGTCGCCGCTGGCGATGCGCACCACGCACTGCACGGTCGATTCCACGGATTCCTTGATGCTGGCGCGGATGAGCCAGGCCGCCAGCAAGGAGAACGCTGCGCCGACCACCGCCAGGGCGCCGAACAGCCATGCCGTCTGCCCGCTCAACAGCCATGCGCTGGCAGCGCCGATGGCTGCGAACAGCGCCCCGACGGCCCCGAAACCGATCAACACCCGGTGGACCAGGCTGACCTTGCGGACAAACTGCATGCTCGTGTCTCCTTCACGTCACCTCCGGCTGGCGGCACGGCGGTGCGAGTGATGTCTGTATCGGCCTGCCACCGATGCTTCTTGCGACCCTGGCAAGGCACATTTGCACGCTTACGCCAGCGGGATGGCGCGGCGAGGCACGGCCCGCGCCTGGAATGCGCCCGCCGCAACGCCACCGCATGCTGCCTCAGGCGTAGAGCTTGGCAACAGCCACCAGGTTCTCGCCGCCCAGGCCGGCGGCGCTGGCGGCCTGGAATCGCCCGAGCACGGCAGCCGTCAGCGAGAGGTCGGCGCCACAGCGGCGGGCCGACGCGACCGCGTAGCCGAGATCCTTGACGATCAGATCGACCGGCGCTTGCGGCGAGACATCGCCCGAGAGCATCAAGCCGGCGGCACCGGCGGCAGCCGCACTGGTGGTGGGCAGGCTGCGCAGGATGTCCAGCGTCGAACCCATCTCCAGGCCGGCCCGTCGCAAGAGGTTCAGTTGCTCCGCCATCGCGACGACCTGGCTCGCGAACATCGCATTGACGGCCAATTTCAGCCACGCGCCGCTGCCACCGTCGCCCACGTGGTGCACCACGCCCCCCAGCGCCAGCAGCAGCGGCCGCAGCGCATCGACGGCGGTGGCCTGGCCGCCCGCCAGGAAGATGAGCTGCCCCGCCGCCGCCTGCAGTCGCGAGCCTGCCACCGGCGCATCGACGAAGGCGGCTCCAGTGCGCGCCACCGCGCCGGCCAGTGCAGCGACGTGGAGCGGCGACAAGGTGCTGGACTCGACCGCGATCGCATTCGGGCCCAAGCCCAGCAGCGCACCGGACACCGGCGCCATCCAGACGGCGCTTGAGGCCGCATCGTCGAAGACCATCGACCAGACGATCTCTGCGCCGGCAGCGGCAGCGCGCGGCGTTGCAGCCACCGCTGCGCCCGCCTGCGCCAACGCGTCGCACGGCCCGGCCGAGCGATTCCAGACGGTCAACGCGTGACCGGCCGCGAGCAGGCGCAGGCCCATGCGGCTGCCCATGGCGCCAAGGCCCAGCAAGGCGACGCGCGTCATGTCCTGCCGCTCATTGGCCGGCCACCTTGGCCGCCAGCACATCGACCTTGCTGATCGACGGCGGCGCGCTGAGCAGCGTGTCGGCCTGCGCCATCAGCGCCGCCGCGATCGGCCCGTCGAGATGGGCCTGGCGGCCGGCTTCGTCGGGAAAGGCGTCGAAGATGCCGAAGCTCGACGGCCCGAAGCGCAGTGCAAACCAGGCCACGGTCTTCGGTTCGGCGTCTGCCAGCGGCAGCGCGCCGGCCAGAAAGTCAGCGAGCGCCTGTTCCTGGCCCGGCCTGGCTTCGAGGCGGACGAACAGTGAAAGCCTGGCTGCGGTGTCGTGTGCCATGGTGTCTTTGCGGGATGGAGGGAAGCGCAGTCTGGGCGGCACGCCGACGCCTGACCATCCTCCGTGCAGCAACGGCCTGTTGCGGTATCAGCACGAATGGCGCAAGCCGCTGCGCGCGGGCCGCATCTACATTGCGCCGATGGAAACGCAACAGCTTGGCATCTTGCTCAAGGTGGTCGAACTCGGCAGCTTCGCTGCGGCGGCCCGGCACTTCGACCTGGCACCCTCCGTCGTGACCCGCGCTGTCGGCGCCCTGGAACGGGAGCTGGGCTTGCGCCTGTTGCAACGCACCACGCGACGGCTCGCGTTGACGGACGCGGGCGCCGCCTACTGCGAGCACGCCCGCGCTGCGATGGACGCGCTGGACCGCGCCCGCGACATGGCGCAGGCGACGCAGGGCGGTGTGGCCGGCACGGTGCGCATCACCGCCTCCGTCGCCTACGGCCAGACGGTGCTGGTGCCGCTGCTGCCGGCGCTGCACCGGCAACACCCGAAACTCGAACTCGATCTGTTGTTGACCGACGCCACGCTCGACCTCGTGGCCGAGCGCGTCGATCTTGCGCTGCGCCTCGGGCCGGCGGTTGACTCGTCAATGGTCGGGCTGCGCTTGGCGCCGGTGCGCTTCTCGGTGGTGGCGAGCCCCGAGCACCTGCGCAGCCACGGCAGGCCGCGGGTGCCGGCCGATCTGGCGCGCTGCGGCTGCCTTCGTTTCCCGCTGCCGGGCTACCGGACGCTGTGGTCGTTCCGGTCTGCCGACGGACAGGTCGAGCCCGTTCCGGTGCAGGGCTGGCTGGTGCTTTCGACAGCATTGGCGCTGCACCGCGCGGCACTCGACGGGCTGGGGCCGGCGATGCTGGCCGACTGGCTGGTGCAATCAGACCTTGCCAGCGGGCGTCTCGTCGATCTGTTTCCGGACCACGAAGTCACCGCCACCGGCTTTGACAGCGCAGTCTGGTTGTTGTACCCGTCACGCGCCTTTGTGCCGCGCCGTGTGCGCGCTGCGGTGGACTTCCTGAAGCAGGCGCTGCAGGACGTCTGACGCAGCGCCTGCCGGCGGGCGTCTGGGCGGTGCCGCCGGCATTTGGCAATGGCACGCTCAGGACCAGTCGTCCATGTCGTGCCTGATCTTGTGGCGGTTGGCGATCAGCTCGTCCACGCTGGGCTCGTTGGCCAGCGCACGGCGGATGGCCAGCTTGGTGGCCTCGTAGTTGGTGCGGTACATGTCCTTCTTGTCGAGGTGGGGGTCGGTCGCGCAGCGCGGGTCGATCCAGACCAGGCTGATGATGCACAGGTTGTTGGCCTCGGCCTTGGGGATCACGCCCTCGATCAGACAGTCCACCACCGCGTCGGCCGTGGCGCCCTGCACCACGCCGCCGAACAGCTCGATGTTGGCCATGTCCTTCAGCGTGACCTTGGGCACCAGCATCGTGGCCGGCCGCACGAGCTGGTTGCAGGCGCGGATGGCGAACATCGCGGTGTGGCCCTTGCTCTGCGCCATCATGTTGGCGAAGGCCTGGCCCACCGGGCCGGCGGTGCTGCCGATCAGGATTTCCGGCATCGCATCGGTGAACTGGCCTTCCTTGGCGAAGACGGTGGCTTCGCCTGCGTGGAAGAGGTAGGGCTGGGTCATGGCGGTCTTGGGTTGGTCCGAAACTCAGAATTCTGCTGCGATGATCAGCTCGCCCTTGCCGGCGGCCGACAGATCGCCCAGGTGGCGCTGGATGCGGCGCGCAGGCAGGCTGGCGAACACGCCGCCGTGGCGCGCCAGGTCGCGCGCCAGAAGCTGCCAGAACACGGCAGCGTCTGCCAGCGCCGGCACGAAGGTGGCGGGCACCGCGGGCGCAGGCCCGGCGAAGACCAGGCTGCCGCGCCGCATGCCGTAGCCCACATGGGCACCGGCGCTGCCAGCCAGCGCAATGCTGCCTGCCACCATGCGCGACGCGAAGAAGTCACCGGCGTTGCCGAACACCACCGCCGTGCCGCGCCGCATGCGGTCACCGAAGCGCGCGCCGACATCGCCGCGCACCAGCAGGCTGCCGCCGCGCATGCCGTCCATGCTGCCCGGTTGCGCACTGGCGGCAAAGTCGCCCGCGCTCCCGTCGATGGTGATGCTGCCGCCGCTCATTTCGCAGGCCAGCAGCGCGCCTGCGCTGCCTTCCACCAGCAGCGCGCCGCCGGCCATGCCGGCGCCGGCATGGTCGCCGGCATGGCCGGCGACGACGATGGTGCCGCCGGCCGATTGCCAGCCGATGCGGTCACAGCGCGAGAGGTCTCCCTCCAGCCGCAGCACGTCGTTCGCGTCTGTGGCCGACACGTCGAAGAACTCGGCCAGCGGCAGCAGCAGCCGGCCTTGCGCGATGGGCCGGCGCTCGATGGCGGCCGGCGCCAGGCCGGCCAGCGCCGCGGGCGTGATGCCGCGCAGGTCCAGCCGCAGGCCCGGCTGCTGGCGCAGGCGCAGTGTGACGCCCATCAGGCAGCCTCCAGCAGCTTGCGCAGATGGAAGTGGTAGGGCCCCAACTTGCCGCCGTAGTTGCCGGCCGAGATGCGCAGCAGCCCGCCTTCGGCACCGATGGCGATGCCGGCGTCCAGGCCGGCGCGCATCGCGGCTGCCACGTCGGCTTCGGTCAGGCCGTCGATCACGATCTCCAGCACGCAGCGCGTCGCCGCCGTCAGCTCGCTGTGCTGGGACAGGCCGACCAGGCCGGGGCAGAAAGCGTCGTTGGTCGATGCCATCAGCGCCGGGTACTTGCTGCCGACCTTGGAGCCCGAGCGCACCACGCCGCCAGGGAAGGGCATCACCACGTTCAGCAGGCGCCGCATCGCCTGCACGGCGGCTTCGGCGGCGGCCAGCGCGGTGTCGGTGTCGCGCGCCAGCAGCAGCAGGTTGCCGCCGCCCACCGCCTTGGTCACCGCGGTGGTCTCCTCGGCGACGAACTCGCCGTCCATCACCGGCACGCGCCAGTAGCGGATGCCGGCGATGAGCTTGGAGATCTGCCAGCCGTCACCGAAGAAGCGCAGGTTCTTGCCCAGTGGAACGGCCTCGCCCTCGGCGATGCCGGCAAAGACGGCCGTGGTCGGGCAGGTCAGCACGCATTGGCCCACGCGGCGCTCGATCTGCTTCGCCAGCTCCTTGCCGGACACTGCGAACAACAGCACCGCGATGCCAGGCCGGCCATCGGGCGTCTCGGCCGGCGGCAGCTCGCGCTCGATGCCCGCCTCGCAGCCGCAGGCGATGACGGAGGTGGCGAAGCCGGTGGCGCTGACGGCAGCGTGCCGCGCCCAGGCGATGGTGTGCGCGGTGATGAGCAGCCGCGTCGCCTTCATCGGAAAGGCTTCTGCAAAGGTGTCGTCGATGGCGACGCCGTTGCGGATCACGGCGCTGCTTCCCCGGCGCTGGCAAAGCAGGCGGTGGGCAGCAGCCGGCCGCCGTTGCAGCAACTGCACAGCTCGTCGCGGCCGATGGCCATGTGGTCGAAGTTGACCTGGCCTTGCGCGGCGAAATGCTTGCGCAGCCGCTGCTCGATGCCACGGTCGTACTCCGGCGTGACGAAGTGGGTGCCGCCCACCGGCACCGCCGTCAGGCGGCCCGCGCGGGCGACCTGCACGCCGTCCTTGAACACATGCTCCGGCGTGGTGAACATCGCCTCACGGTCTGCCTGCTCGCGCACCACCACGATGTCGGCCGCGCCGCCGATGCCCAGGTGCCCGCGGTCCTTCAGGCCCAGCAGCCGGGCCGGCGCGGCGCGCGTCATCGTGGCGATCTCTGCCAGGCTCAGCTCGCGCGTGATCGAGCGCAGCGCCGCGTTGGCGGCCACGTCGGGGTGCAGCTTGGCGAGCTGCTCGTTGCGGAAGCTGCGGTCCATCAGCAGCCGGATCAGGTGCGGGTAGCTGGTGAACGGCCCGCCGTTCGGGTGGTCCGTCGTCAGCACCACGCGCCAGGGGTCGTTGACGAGCAGGAAGATCTCCAGCCCGATGGCCCATTGCAGCGCGTTGACGTAGCTCTGCTCGCGGTAGCGGAAAGGCAGCACACCGCAGCCGGCTTCGTTTTCGATGTCGGCGCCGACCCATTTTCGCGGGCTGGCGAAGCCGGCCTGCGCGTGCTGGCGCATCGTGTCGCCCGATGCGGTGACGGTCTGGCCGAACATGATCTGGCCGACGTCGATGCTGATGTTGGGGTTGGCGTTCACCGCGTCGGCAAGCTGCTGCGCCGCCGACGAGAACTTCTTCGGCCCTTCCTTGCCGTAGGCGTGGAACTGCACATGCGTCAGGTGGGCGGGCAGGCCTTCCAGCGCCTGGATGGTCTGCAGCGTCGATGTGATGTTGCCGGCCGCGCCCAGGTTGCTGCCGTGGATGTGCAGCGGGTGCGGCACACCCAGCGCATGCAGTGCACGCGCCAGCGTCTGCACCACCTGGCGCGGCGTGACCTGCCAGTGCAGGTGCGGCTCATCGACATCGAGCTTGCGCTGGTTGAACTTGAAGGCCGAGATGCCGGCCGGGTTGACCACTTTCACGCCCATCGCCTTGCTGGCGTCGATGGTCCAGCCGGCGTAGTCGCGGATGTGGCCGAAGTCGTCGCCGCGCGAGAGCATCTGGAGGAACAGCTCGTCGTTGCCGAGCATCACGTAGGCGCCATGGTCGAGGATGGGCGTGTCGCCCATTTCCATGTGCGTGTGGCGCGCGTTGCAGGCCATCATCGCCGGCTCGAAGGCCGCGGTGTAGCCCATCTCGACGTAGCTGTAGCCGGTGGCCAGCGTGCCTGGCGTGCAGTTGCCGCAGGAGGCCATCTCCAGCGCGCTGGCGGCGCGCTGGATGCCGCCACGGTGGTCTTCCGGCATCAGCAGCCGCGCCAGGTTGACCTTGCCGCCGCCGATGTGGGTGTGCATGTCGATGCCGCCGGCCAGCACCACGCAGCCGCTGGCGTCGATGTGGGTGGCCGCGGGCGCTGCCAGCGGCGCGACGATGCGGCCGTCCAGCACGAACAGGTCTTGCACGGCGTCGGTGCCGTGCGTAGGGTCGATGACGCGGCCGCCGCTGATGCGCAGGCTGCCGCTCATGCGCTGGCCCCGCGGCGCAAGCCGGCCAGCAGGCGCTGCAACACCTGCGCCACGCCGGGCAGGCCGTCGGCGCGCACCGGGTGCAGCGGCAGCAGCACGGAGCCGTCGGTGCGGAACAGATGGCCTGCCGTGCCGATGCCGGGCGTGGCCACCGGAATGAAGACAGCGGCGCCGCGGGCGTCGGTGGCCGGGTGGCCGAGCACGATGCCGGGCAGCGCGGTCGGCCAGGCCACGGGCGCCGGGGCGAAGCTGTTCACCCACAGCAGCAGATCGACTGCGCCATCGGCCAGCAGCCGCGCGCCGTCGAAGAGCAGCGGTTCGTGCTCCAGCCCATGCGCCCCGGCGCGCGAGCGCAGCGGCAGCCCCGACAGCCAGGTGAACACCTGGCTCACCGTGCCCGCGCCGCCGCCGCCACCCAGCGCCAGACAGGCCGCGCGTGTGCTGCGGTTCAGGCTGGCGACAGCGCGCTGCAAAGCCTCGATCACCAGCGCGCCATGCGCCGGCAGCAGGTCGGTGTCATAGACAATGACCACATAACGTGCAGACTGCATGCGCGCTGCCAGCAGCGCCAGCGGGTCGTCTGCCGCGGCTGGCACAGCCGGCCTGTCCACCAGCGCAGCCAGACGGGCCGCGGTGTCGAAGGCATCGGCGCCTTCGCCGGCCACCCCGTTCAGCAGCACGACGCGCGGGTCGTCGGGCGCCATCGCGATGCGATGGAAGAACTCGGGCTGGCGCGCCGTCGGCAGGCCGCCGAAGCACACCAGCAGGTCGGCATGCGTGCGCACTTCGGACAGCGTGGTGGTGTAGCCGCCGCGGTCTTGCAGCGCACGCACGCCGTGCATCAGCGCCGCGCCGGCTGCCGCGTCGCAGATGGCGCCGGTGGCGTCGGCCAGCGCATAGATGGCGCGGGCGCCTGCCACGTCGGTGCCCAGGCCGCCGAACAACGCTTGCCGGCTGGCCGCCAGCAGCGCCGTTGCGGCTGCGAGCGCTGCGTCCAGACTGCAGGGCTGGCCTGCCAGCATGGGGCTCGCGGCGGCGGGCTGGATGTGGAAATGCGCCAGCGCCGCGTTCGCCTTGGGGCAATCACTGCCCTGCAAGGCCAGCGCGCCGCCGTCGGCGGCAGGCGCCACCTGGAAGGCGTCGCACAACAGTGGGCAGAAGGGACATGTCCAGGGCTGGACTGCCGCGGTGCCGGCTGCGCTGTCGGCAAGACTCATGGCGCCGGCAGGACGCAATCCACATGCCACGCAGGCGCGCCGCTGGCGCCGCGCTGGCGCCCGCCGGCCGGCTGACCGGATGTGCCACACAGTGTCGCGCTTTTGGCCGCGTGGCCGCCGGAGGGCGCTTGCAGCGGGATGGCACGATTCATGGATGCGGCGGCCACCATGGCCCGGCTCTCTGCTTCCTGCCCATGCCCGGGCATCGCGCGTCAGCGCCGCACGCGCGCCAACTGGCCGTCGTGCAGGGCGCTTGCCACCAGCCAGGCATCGGCGCCTGCCGCCGCGGCGCTGGCCATGTCGGCCGGGGAACGCAGCCCACCGGCGCCGATCAGCGTGGCGGCAGGCGCCCTGCTGCGCAGCGCGGCCACCGTGTCCAGGTCGGGGCCGGTGCCGGCGCCCACGCGCTCCAGCGTCATCACGATGACGCGCTGCGGCCACAGATCGGGCGCGTCCCAGCAGCCGGCGCTGTCGAGTTTCTTGCCATCGCGGCGGTCCAGCGACAACACGCCGGCCGCCTTGTCGCCCGCGAAGCACTGCGCCAGGTCGGCGCGCGAGCGCAGCGCCTCGCTGGCGAAGATGGGCACCACGCGCTGCGCCAGCGGGCCCGTCGTCTCGGGTGCGTCGATGGCGGCCAGCAGCCGGGCGGCGGCGCCGGCATCGGCAAAGCCAGCGTCCACCCAAAGGCTGACATTCGGCAGCGCCGCCAGCAGCGCCCGCAGCAGCGCGCTCTGCGGTGCGCCGCCCATCAGCGCATCCAGGTCCGCCACGTACAGCGTCGCGGCGTTGCAGTGGTCGCAGAGGATGCGCGCCACCACCAGCGGGTCACTGCTGTTGCACAGCGCAGAGACGATGGGCAGGTACGTCTCCCGCCTGCCCTGCACCCCGCGCACCACCTGGCCGTGCAGCAGGTCGATCACCGGAATCAGCAACAGGTCGTCGGCAGGCATGCAGGGGTTCCGGTGAAGCGGATTTTCGTCTTCGAGTATCTCACCGGGGGCGGCCTCGACGGCCCCGCAGCAGCCCACGGCAGCCTGCTGTCGCAAGGCCTGGCGATGCGCGACGCAATGGTGGCCGACCTGCTGCGCAGCGGCAGCGTTGCGGTGTCGGCGGCGGTGTCTGCCGCGGCGCCCGCACTCCCGCCCGGGGCGCAGCCGGTGCGTGCCGCGCCGGGTGAGAACCTGCTCGCCTTCGTCGCCCGCCAGGCCGCCCAGCACGACGCCGTGTGGCTGGTGGCGCCGGAGACAGACGGCCTGCTCGGCGCCTTCCAGCGCCAGGTGCCGGCCGGGCGCTGGCTCGGGTGCAGCGCAGCGGCCATCGCGCTGGCGTCGAGCAAGAGCGCCACGCTGCGCCACCTGTCGGTGCGCGGTGCGAGCACGCCGCTCGATTTCAGCCCCGCTGCAACGCGCTGGGTGGTCAAGCCGGACGACGGCGCCGGCTGCGTCGGCACGCGGCTCTACCGCAGCCTGGACGCCGCGCACGGGGCACGGCAAGCGATGCCCGGGCTGGTGCTCGAACCCTGGGTCGAAGGCCAGGCGATGAGCCTGTCGCTGCTCTGCCACGGCGGGACGGCGGAGCTGCTGAGCATCAACCGCCAGCGCATCGAGATAGCCGCCGACGGCCAGGTCGGCTACCGCGGCGTCGCCATCGACGCGCTGCCGCGCAGCGGCCACCTGGGTGACGTGATGGCGACCCTGGCGCGCCAGGTGGTGCGCGCCGTCCGCGGGCTGCATGGCTTCGTCGGCATCGACCTGGTCTGGCACGACACCAGCGGCCCGGTGCTCGTCGAGCTGAACCCGCGGCCGACCTGTGCCTACGTCGGCCTGTCGGCGGCGCTGGGGCGCAACCTGGCCGCCGAGCTGCTGGCGCTGCCGGCCGTCGAGGAGCGCCTGCATGCCACGGCCTGAGGTCTTCGGCTGGGACATCGGCGGCGCCCACGTCAAGGCCTGCCGGATGCAGCGCGGCGTGGTGCTCGATGTCGCGCAATGGCCTTGCCCCTTGTGGCTGGGCCTGGCCCATCTGGAGCATGTGATCGCCACTGCGTCCGCGCGCTGGCCGCAGTTGCGCGACCCCCGCCAGGCCAGCCACGCCGTCACGATGACCGGCGAGATGACCGATCTCTTCGCCCACCGCGAAGACGGCGTGCAACGCATCGCGGCGCTGCTGGCCGCGGCATTGGCGCCCACTGCGCTGCGGCTGTTTGCCGGTGACGCCGGCTGGTGCGACGCCACTGCGGCGGCCGGCCGATGGCGCCAGCTTGCGTCGGCCAACTGGCTGGCCACCGCCACCCACGCGGCGCTGGCCCTGCCCGCCGGGCGGGGCCTGCTGCTGGATATCGGCAGCACCACCACCGACATCATCGCCTTCGCCGATGGCCGCGTGCTGACCAGCGCACGCAGCGATGCCGAGCGCCTGGCCAGCGGCACGCTGGTCTATCAGGGCGTGGTGCGCACGCCGCTGTGCGCGCTGGGGCCGCGCATCGACTGGCTGGGCCAGCCGGTCAACGTGATGAACGAGTTCTTCGCCACCACGGCCGACGTCTATCGCCTGACCGGCGAATTGAGCGGCGCACATGACCAGCAGCCGGCTGCCGACAACGGCCCCAAGGACACTGCCGCAACGCAGCAGCGGCTGGCCCGGATGATCGGGATGGATGCACGCGAGGCCACGGCCGGCCAATGGCTGGCCTTTGCGATGGCCTGGCGCGCCCGCCAGCTCGACGAACTGGCGGGCCAGATCGCCAGGGTGCAGGCCGCGCATGGGCTGGGCGCCGGGTGCGGCGACGTCGGCCGCGTCAGCGCCGTCAGCGTCATCAGCGCCGGCTGCGGCGACTTCCTCGTGCCGGAGCTGCTGGCCCGCCTTGGGCTGGGCAGCAGCCAGCGCTACGCCACGCGGGTGGCGGGCGTGGCCGACGCTGGCCTGGCCGCCTGGGCGCAGGTCTGCGCGCCCTGCATCGCGGTGGCCGCGCTGTGCGAGCGGGAGCAGGGCTGATGTGGATCGTCAAGCTCGGCGGCAGCCTGTGCACCGATGCACTGCTGCCGCAGTGGCTGGAGCTGCTGGCCGAGCTGGGCGGCGGCCGTGTCACGGTGGTGTGCGGTGGCGGCAGCCTGGCCGACGAAGTGAGGCGCGTGCAGGCGCATTGGCAGTTCGACGATCTGGCGGCGCACAACATGGCCGTGCTGGCGATGGTGCAGACGGCCTACCAGATGCAGGCGATGGCGCCGCGGCTGCAGCCGGCGCGGCGCGAAAGCGAGATCCGCCGCGTGCTGAAGACCGGCCACACCGCGCTGTGGCTGCCCTTCGAGCTGCAACGCGACGCGCCCGATGCCGCCACCCGCTGGGACCACACCTCCGACAGCATCGCGCTCGAACTGGCGCGCACGCTCAACGCCGAGCGGCTGGTGGTCGTCAAGTCCTGCCAGATCGACCCGCAGCTCAGCCTGGCGCAACTGGGCCGCGCCGGCGTGCTGGACGGCTGCTTTGCAGGCCTGGCAGACGCGGCCGACTTTCCCATCGACATCCTGCACAAGGCCGAGCTGGGCCGCATGCGCTCGCTGCTGCTGGGCGAGGCGCTGCATCTGGGCGCATAGGGAGCATAGGGCGCATCGGCACCGGAGGGCGCCCGCGCGTCAGGCGGGCGTTTGTGCCGTGCCGCGGGCGCTGTCTTCCGAGCTGCCTTGCACGCTGCCTTGCAGGCTGCCGTGCAGCGTGGCGGCCAGCAGGCGCAGCCGCCCGGCGTCCAGCGCGCTGCCGCGGTCGCCGTTGCAGACGGCGGAGCGGAAACCGGCGAAGTCCGGCGCCAGCGCCCGCAGCGCAGCCAGGTGCTGCATGCGCAGCGCGCCGGCCAGCCCCGCCAGAGCGCCAGTGCGCTGCACGGTCATCACGAAGTCGCGCAGCGCGGCAGTGTCCAGCACGTCGAACAGGCTGCCGGACAACTTGTCGGCGGTGTCCAGCATCAGCGCCGGGAAGCCCAGCGCGCAGGCTTGCGCGACGGCAGCGGCATCGAGCCCGTGGTCGGCGATGAAGACTGGCACGACCCGGCTGCCGGAAGACGCAAATGCCGCAAATGCCGCCAATGCCGCCAGCAGCGCAGGCGCATCGGCGTTGTTCTCGACGCCCACCTTCACGTAGTCCACGCCGCAGGCGGCCACCGCCCGCACCTGGGCGAGCACGGGCGCCAGCGGCAGCGCAGGCAGGTCGCCGATGGTGGCGCTCACCGGCAGCCGGCAGCCGGCGCGGCGCAGCGCAGCGACGATGGCTGCAATGGTGGCCACCGGCAGGCCGCCGAGGGCACCCGCGCGCGGCTCCTTCAGGTCGATGAAATCGGCGCCGCCTTCGGCCGCCAGCAGCGCCTCGGCGGGGCTGCGCACGCTGACCAGCATCTTCGTCATCGGTTCGTGTCCTCGTGGTGCCTGCGCACCGCCTGTTGCAGCCAGCCGAAAGCCTCTTGCTCCTCGGGCCCGGCGGTCTTGTCGATGGCGATCTGGAGATAGGCCATCTCGCTCGCCACCTTGGCGGCGGGCAGCATGTGCAGCCGGCTCACCAGCACCGCCGCTTCCAGTACCGCAGCCTGCGCGCGGTTCAGGCCGATGAAGGGCGCATGCTGCACGGCATGCACGCTCTCCATGCGCAGCACCGGGCGCTGCGCGTCGTCGTCGCGCTGTTGCAGGCGCAGCTCCAGGTGGCTGAGCGCTGCCGCCAGCCGCACGCCGGTGATGCGCTCTGCCGGCAGCACCGGCCAATGCCGGCGGCCGGTGACGCAGCCGGCGAAGACCCGCGTATCGACCACCACGTTGAGCACCGCATGGCCGCTGGCGACGATGTTGTCGTGCGTGGTGGACGGCCTGAACGGCATCAGCACCACCAGCGGCCCCTTGTAGCGCACGCCCATCGGGGCGACATGGGGCGTGCCGTCGGCCGCGACCGTGGTGACCACCGTCTCGTGGATCACGTCATTCATCGGCTGCCGCCTGCGGCTTGTTGCGCGCCCGCCCGCCTGCCAGCGTGCTGCCCGGGGCGCACCAGGCCATTGTGTCCTGCGGCCCGGCATCCACCGCGCAGCCCCAGTCCAGCGGCTGGTCCTGCACATAGCGCTTGCCCAGGCGCCAGGCGATCTCTGCGTGCGCCAGTTCCACGCCCATGTAGAAGGCATGGCTGGCGTCTTGGTCCAGCCCGAGCTGCGGCCACAGCTCGAAGGCGCCCTGCCCCAGCCGCTGGCCGTCGCGGTTGTACACATGCAGGCCGAGGCCGGACACCTGCACGCGGAAGTTGGGGTCGCGCACCTGGGCCGCGACGGCCGCGATCTCGTCTGGCGTGTCGGGGAACGGGGCCTTGGCGTGCACCGTCATCAACTGGTCGCTCAGGCCCTTGGGCAGCACCTGCTCGCGGCGCGCGGCGTGCATGATGCGGCGCGCCCAGTCGGCCTCGCGCACCGCGCGGCGCGCATGGCCGCTCACTTGGGTGGTCAGCACCGCGGCCACGTCCAGCTCGGCGCAGATGCCCAGCAGGACGGCGTTGATGCCGCTGGTGTCGGCCTCGGTCAGCTCGGTGAGGTTGCCGATGCCCATCATGATGGACACGTCCGCGAAGCGCTGGCGCAGCGCGTGGTAGCGCAGCAGCGACGCGGTGAAGCCGAAAGGAATCGGGTCGAGGATGGCGTCGGCCAGGAAGGGCCGCCCGCGCCGCTGCATCGTTTCCACGGCCGCGAACAGCGATTCCAGGTCGCCGGGCACGCGCGCGATCAGCACCGGGACGGCGGCCACCTCGTCGGCCACCCACAGCGTGTCGGGCTGAAGGCTGAGCAGGTAGTCGGCGCCGGCGCGGCCGCCGCGCAGCAGCTCCTGCGTGTCCAGCGAATCGACGCTGACGGCCAGGCCGGCAGCCCTCAGCGCCTGCACCGCGTCTTCGAGATGGTCGAAGCGGGTGTCGGGCAGGCCGCCCAGGTCGATCACGTCGGCGCCGTCGGCACGCAACGCCAGCGCGCGCTGGACGATCTGTTCCACCGTGAGGCGCGGCGCATCGACGATCTCGGCAAAGATCGCCGGGCCGCGCTCGTCCAGGCGCACCGGCCTGGCTTCCCGGTCGAAGTAGCGCGGCAGGTCCTTCAGCTCTTCCGGCCCGCGCAGCACCGGCACGCCGAAGTGCGCGGACAAGGCGCCCAGGTCACCGCGGCAGCGGCCCGGCACGATGATGCGGCTGGCCTGCAGCGGCAGCGGCACGCGGCGGCGGATCATCTCGCCCGTCATCAGCGCGGCCACCTGCAAGCCGAGGTCGCGCACCTCCCAGGTGAAGGGCAGCGGCGCCAGCCCTTGCAGCACGCGCTCCAGACTCGGCAGCGCCAGGTGGCCGGTCAGGAAGAGGGTGTGGTCCATGCGAGGCCGAGGTGTTGCAGGCGGGCGTGCAAAGCGGTTTCCAGTTCGGCCGGCGAGCAGACGACCTGGGCGAAGTCGATGCCGCGCAGGCGTTCGACGTTGTCCAGCTCGATGCGCCGCGGCCGCAGCGTGACCCAGTCGTGCGGCGACTTGGTCACCACCACCGGCTCGGTGTCGCATGCAAACACGATGCCCGGAATGCCCAGCTTGCCGGCCTGCGCGAACATGTTGGTGGGCAGCGTGTCGCTGATGCCGAAGGCGCACTTGGCCACCGTGTTGCTGGTGGCCGGCGCCAGCACCACGGTGTGATAGATGTCGCCGTAGAGCATGCCCACCGGCACGCCGCTGGCCGTCTTGTCGCGCACGATCCTGCTGCCGGGGCCGCTGCGCAGGCGCGCCTTGAGGCTGCCGATGGGGATCTTGTAGATCTCCAGCACCTCTTCACCGGCGGCCGACAGAAACAGGTCCAGCGCCGGCAGCCGCGCGGCCAGCGCCAGCGATTCGTCGAGGAAGTGGCCAGAGCCGGTGACGCACCAGGCGAAGCGCGAGCGCGGCGCGGCGGCGGGGGCAGGCGCGCCGTCGGCGGCGTCGGCCTCAGTCTGGATGCGAGACCTCGATGTGCAGCTTGTGGAGCTTGCGGTAGAGCGTGTTGCGGCTGACATCCAGCGCCTTGGCGACGTTGCTGACGTTCCAGCGGTGCTGCTCCAGCATCGTCACCAGCACCATGCGCTCGTTGGCCTGGATGGGGTTCAGCCGCAGCGGCAGCGCCGGGTCTTCGGCGTCATTGTGCTGGGCTTGCTGCGCGGGCGCCGGCTCGGGCCGCGCGCCCGCCGTGGCGCCGCGCGGCGCTGCCGGCTGCACGGCCAGCGATGGCAGGTGCTCACGCGTGATCGGCTTGCCGTCGGCCAGCGCAGCCGCGCTGCGCAGCACATGGCGCAACTGCCGGATGTTGCCCGGCCAGGCGTGGCCCATCAGCAGTTGCTCGGCTTCGGCGCTCAGCACGCCGTCGCCACCCGCCTCTGCGGCCAGCACGCCGCGGATCAGCTCGCGCTTGTCGCTGCGCTCGCGCAGCGGCGGCAGCAGCAGCTCGATGCCGGCCAGCCGGTAGTACAGGTCTTCACGGAAGCGGCCTTGCGCCACCAGCGCCGGCAGGTGCTGGTGGCTGGCGCTGATGAGCTGGAAGTCCACCGCATGCGTCTCTTCGGTGCCCAGCGGCGTGACCTGCCGTTCGTCCAGCACGCGCAGCAGCCGCGCCTGCAATTCGAGCGGCATGTCGGCGATCTCGTCGAGGAAGAGCGTGCCGCCGTCGGCCTGCAAGATCTTGCCGCGGCGGCCGGTGCGCTGGGCGCCGGTGAAGGCGCCGGCCCGGTAGCCGAACAGTTCGGACTCGATCAGCGTCTCGGGCAGGCTGGCGCAGTTGACGGCGACGAAGGCGCCCGCCGCATGCGGGCTGCCGTCATGCACCGCGCGCGCGAAGACCTCTTTGCCCGAGCCCGTTTCGCCGCACAGCAGCACAGGCGTCTGGCGCGCGATGACGCGGCGTGCGGTGTCGAGGTGGGCGACGAAGCGCTGGTCCTTGAAGGTGCTGGCGCCAGCGCCTGCCCGCGGGCCGGCGGCCGGCCGCGCGCGCTGCGTGCCGGCCACCTGCACCGGCGGCGCAGCGGGCGCTGCGGCACCGCGCCGGGCCGGCGTGTCGGTCTCCAGCGCGGGCCGGCGCGCCACCGCGAAGAAGCGCAGCGCGGCGTTGGCGCGGTAGGTCACCACCGGGTGGAACGACGACGAGCTGCTGCGCTGGAGCATGTCTTCGAGCGAGGTCTGGAACAGGTCTTCGATGCGCTGCGAGCGGATCTCGGCCATCGTCGGCAGGCCGAGCTGGAACAGCGCGCTGCGGTTGGCCGCGAGGATGCGCCCGTCGTCGGCCACCGCCAGCCGGCCTTCGTGCAAGGTATAGACAAACTCCGGGCGGCTGTGGAAGTGCAGCGGGTGCGCACCGCGGAACTGCTTGTCGATCAACCGGTTCTCGATCATCCGCGCGGTCATGCCCAGCAGCACCAGCAGGTGCTGCTGCATCAGGCTGGAACGGCTGGTGACGTCGAGCACCGCGGTGATCTCGCCAGCCGGGTCATAGACCGGCACCGCCGAACAGGTGAGCTGCGTGAACTGGCTGTAGAAGTGGTCTTCGCGGCGGATGGACACCGGGCTGCCGGCGGCCAGGCAGGTGCCCATGCCGTTGGTGCCGGCTTCCGTCTCGCCCCAGACGCCGCCGCAGCGCAGGCCCAGCGGCGCCGCCTCGGCGGCGAACTCGGGCGACGACACCATATGCACGATGACGCCGTCGGTGTCGGTCAGCACCACGGCGGATTCGGTGTCGGCCAGTTGCTGGTACAGCGTGGTCATCTCGTAGCGCGCGCACTCGATCACGTCGGCACGGCGGGCGCAGCGGGTTTCCAGCGCCACACGCTCCAGCACCGAAGGCTCGCGCGGCTTGTTGGGGTGCAGTTGGTACTCGTTGAGGCAGCGCGTCCAGGACCGCGCGACGACATCGTTGCCGGGCTCGACCAGGCCATTGCGCACGACATCGAGCACCCGGTTTGCATGCCGGTCACTGCTTCGCAACATCAAGGTCATCGGAGTTCTCCAGTCCAACTGCGCATCTGCGGCCTGTGTTCGAGGCCTCGCAGCAGCGGGGCTCCGATTCTTTGCGCAAGCCCGCAGTGCGCGTACCCGGTTAAACACCGGGCTCGGCGGCTGCAAGCCCCGTTTGGAAGCGTGCTGTCACAAAGTGGCTCGGTATTTGCAATCCCGCGCGCTGGATGCGGCGGCCATTCGCCGCTGCCCAGGAGAGCCGATTGATCGCCATTCCCCGTGCTGCCGAACATCCGCGCGACGCCGCTGCCGCCGCGCCGCTGGACCTGATCTTCATCGAAGGCTTCCGCGGCCAGACCGTGATCGGCATCCACGCCAGCGAACTGCACCGCCCGCAGCCGCTGGTCATCGACGTCCACGCCGGGGTGCAGCGCGCCCGGGCCTGCGAGACAGACCGCATTGCCGACACCATCGACTACAGCGTGGTGCGGCAGCGGTTGCTGCGACTGCTGGCAGAGCACCGGCTGCAGTTGCTGGAGGCCTTTGCCGAGGCGGTGGCCGAGATTCTGCTGGCTGAGTTCGGCGCGCAATGGGTGCGCGTGAAGGTGGTCAAGCCGCAGAAGTTCGACGACGTGCAGGCGGTGGGCGTGCAGATCGAGCGCCATGCACGCGCGGCGGTGGAGCCGCAGCCACAGCCCCGGGGCGCCGCGGTGCTGCAACTGCTGGCCAGCGGCATGGTGCCGGGCCGGCGCTGAAGCGCTGCCGCCGCCCCCATTGAAAACGCCCGGCATGCCGGGCGTTGCTGCTTGCGCTGCGGTGTTCAGGCCGCTGCGAACGGGTGCGCCGACGTGCCCTTCTTGGCCACCACTTCGGCCGCCGTGGGCGTGCCGGCCACCGCGCGCTGGATCGACTCGCGCACTGCCTGGTAGTTGTAGTCCTGGATCTTCTTGTCGTCCTCGGCCATCCAGTGGATGAAGACGCCGACGCAGATGAACAGGTTGTCGGCCTCGTCGGCCGGGATGGTGCCGTCCTCGACGCTGTCAGCCACCGCCAGGGCCACGCCGCGCTGGGCCGGGCCGAACATCTGAACGGCCTGCTTGGCGCCCTTGATGGTGACCTTGTTGAACATCACGGTGGCCGGCTTGGTGAGCAGGTTGGGCGCCACCACGGCGAGCAGCGAGGTGAAGCCGTCCTTGTTGTTGGTCAGCGCATTGGCGAAGGCCGCTTCTGCCGGGCTGCCGCGCGGGCCCATGATCAGGTCGATGTGAGCGACCTCGTTGCCATCACCGACGAGCGACTCGCCGACCAGCATGCGATCAATTTTTGCCATGGTTTGGTTATCTCCTTGTGACGACGATCACTGACGTGCGCGCGGGCCGGGCGGCCAGCGTCCGGTGCCAGTTATCACGTTCCGTGCCACCGGCGCCATCTTTGCAATCAGCCCGGCGCGCACAGGCCGGCGATGAACAGCGTGGCCACGGTGAGATCGGCCGTCGTCCCCGGGTTGAGCGCCTGCGCCTTGAGCGCTGCGTCCCAGGCCGCGAAGGCCGGGTCGGTGTCGGGCGGGCCGGCCGCGGGCAGGTGCTGGGCGAAGCCCTGCGCCTGGCTCATGACATTCTGTGCCAGCGCCGCGCCGTGTTTCCGAACAATGTGTGAATCGAGGAAAGTGCGCAGCAGCAGCAGGTACAGCCGCTGCACGGCGGCCCGTTGGGCGGCGGTGGGCACGCTGCCGCTGGTCACGGCATCGAGAGAAAACCCAGGCGGCAGCGACGGCAGCGCCAGTGTGAAGAGGTCGGCGAAACCGTCGCGGTACTGGCGCGCCACGCTATCGCGGCCGGCGGCCAGCGCCATCGCAGCGCGCAGGCCGACGGTCGGCTGCTGCTGCACGTCTTGCGCATCGGCGCTGCCCAGCCCGCCGGGGTTGGCTTGCGCGATGGCGCGGTAGGCGGCGGCCGCATCGGCGACGTCGAGCGCGGACAGCAGGTCCTCCAGCGCCATGCGCAGTTCCATGCGCAGTGACGCGGCGCACGGCAGGCGCGGCGAAGGCGGCAGCCGCTCGGCCGCGGCGGCCAGCGGCGCGCAGAGCAGCAGGATGCCCAGGTTGGTGTTGCACCCCGCCGCCGCTCGACTGGCAGCCACCGCGGCCTCGATGCGCTGCCCCACGGGCGCGCCGCGCCGGCACAGCGGCCCGGCAGCGGCCCGGGCGCTGGCGACGAACATCGCCGCGTCCATCCCGTGGCCTGCCGACGCCACGCTGACGTTGCCCGGCTTGCGCACCGCCACGTCCAGCCAGCAGGCGCGCAAGAAGGCGTCGGCGGCCTGCATGCGGCTCTCAGCTTCTCAGCCCAGCCGGGCGGCGCCGAGCCGGGCCAGGCGGCGCGTGAACAGGTCTTCGACGATGGCGTCGGCGATGTTGAACGGCGTGACGCGCTGCAAGCCCTGCCACGCGGCCACGCCGTTGACCTCGATCACCTGGCTCGCCTGGCCCGGGGCGCCGGGCATGATGTCGATGCCGGCATAGTCCATCTGCAAGGCCTGCGCGGCGGCTTCGGCCAGAGCCGCCAGCGCCGGGCCGAGAACCGCAGCCTCGCAGCGCGCACCCTGGGCCACGTTATGCACCCAGTGGCTGCTGACACGGCGCATCGCGGTGACGGCGCGGCCGCCGATCACCAGCACGCGCCAGTCGAAGCCGGGCTCGGTGCCGGGCGGCACGAAGCGTTGCAGATAGGCCAGGCCGCCGCGGGCAGCGTCCAGCGGCTCCAGCGGGTGGTGCTGCCCGCCGATGCGGCCGACCAGCCGCAGGCCCTTGCCCTGCGAGCCGAACAAGGGCTTCAGCACGACGGCATGGCCGGCAGCGCTTTCGCGCATCACCGTGCGCTGCGCCTGCGCCATCGACTCGGTGGCCCAGGTGGGCGGCGTGGGCAGGCCGGCGGCATGCAGCAGCAGGCTGGTCATGGCCTTGTCCACGCTGCGCTCGATGGCGCGTGCGTCGTTATAGACCGGCACGCCCAGCTCGCGCAGCGCGTGCAGCACGCTCAGGCGCTTGGTGACCTGCTCGAAGCTGCCGCCCGCAATGCCGCGCACCAGCGCAGCGGCGGGCAGCGAGGAGCCGAAGCCGGGAATCACCAGCCCGTGCCAGCCGGCGCTGGTGTCCACGTGGCAATCGGCCAGGTCCACGCAGCGGCCCACCGCGCCGCGCCGGCGCAGCGCGGCCTGCAACTGCCGGGTGTGCCAGCCGGTCTCGTCGCTGAAGATCGCAAGCCTCATGCGGCCTGCATCCACAGGCGGTGCAGCAACGCCATTTCCAGGCCGCCGCCGTGCCAGGTGTTGCCGCTGTCCAGGTTGCTGACCCAGACCTCGGCCGGCGCGAACAGCGCGGGGTCGATCTTGTAGAAGTCGAAGCCGGCGGCGCTGAAGATGTCGGCGAACGAGCGGCCATGGTCGCGCGAGTTGCGCGACGGCAGGTCGTGCGCCAGCGCGCGTGCCGCCGCGTCGTCGCCACGCACGCTGAGCTGCACCCGGCCGCCGTAGAGGATGGCGTCGTTGGTGCGGCCCATCGCCACCACGCCGTCGGGGCTGGGCGCGGGCAGCGGCGCCGACGCCACGCCATCAACGATGTCGGTCAGCGGGAAGCCCAGCACATGCGCCTTGTGCAGCGCCGTCTCCAGCACGCGCGACACCACCTGCGTGGTGCCCGCCAGGCTGCTGGTGGGCGTGACGATGAGCGTGAGCCCGGCGGGCGCCAGCGCACAGTCGTGCAGCAGCTTGTCGATCACCACGCGCGGTGGCAGGCGGTCCACCTCGAGCACCAGCACGCCGCTGTCGCAGGTGTCGCGGTAGCCGAGTTCAGCGTACAGCGCTTCCTTGCCGGCCAGCGCGCGCGCCGGGCCCGAGCCGAGGGAGAAGAACTTCTTGCCGCCGGTTTCCTCTTTGCTGGCGGCCAGGCTCCAGCCGGCGTACTGGCTGCCCAGGCAGGCCAGCACCGGCTGCGCGCTGCGCACCTGCACCCAGGTGGGCCACACCGGCGTGGCGCCCTCGCCGCCCGCCAGGCCCGGTGCGGCCGAGCAATGCAGGCCGACGGTGCCCAGGCCGCCCATGCAGATCTCGCCGATCAGCAGCCCGGCCTGCACGCTGCCGCGCACACCGATGCCGGCATCGACGATGCAGACCCCGCTGTCGTCGCGCAGCACCCGCAGCGCCAGCGGCTCTGCGTCGGCCAGCAGCCGCTCGACCAGCGGGCGGGCCCGCGCGTTGACGCTCAAGCTCATGGGCTCTCCAGTGACTGCAACAACGCGGTCCGGCTGTCCTGCAACCGGGCCAGCACCTCGGCGGCGCTGGCACCGTGCGCGGCCACGCTGCACAGCGGGTCGCCGGCAGCGAAGTGCTGGCCGGCGCAGGGCAGATCATGCACATCGGGCCAGCCGGCCAGCCAGTGGGCCAGCGCCGTGTCCAGGCGCAGCGGGGCGCGGGCGAAGACGATCTCGCTGCCCTGCACGGCCGGGCTGGCCACGGCTGCGGGCCCGGCGGCGGGCAACGAGCTCGGCAAGGCGCCGGATGTGCACGCCAGCAGATGGGCGGCCATCGGCCCGTGGCTGCCGTACAGGCCGATGCTGGCCGGCGGACGCGGGTTGACTTCGAGCACCGAGACCTGCGTGCCGCTCAGCATGAAGTCCAGGCTGGCCAGCCCCTTGAGCCCGAAGGCAGGCACCAGCAGCGCCAGAATGGCCTGCACCCGGCGCACCACCGCGCCCGGCAGCTCCACCGGGCCGACCACGCCGCCATGGGTGAACGGCCGGCCCGCCTGCTGCGACACCATCTGGATGTTATGCCCCAGCACCACGGCCTCTTTGCCGTTGGCGACGAAGGTGGCCGACATCGGCTGCCCCGCCACCTCGCGTTGCAGGTAGTGGTGGGGCGGCAGCGGCTCGCCGGCAGCCGCCGGGCGCACATGCCAGCCGCCGCAGCCGCGCGCGTTCTTCACCAGCCAGCCGGCCACGCCGGCCTTGCCGATGTCCCCCAGCGCGGCGCACCACGCCGGGTGCTCGATGTCGTGCTTTTCGAGGCAGCCGAAGAACTGCGCCGGGTCGCGCACGCGGGCCACGTCGGCCGGCGCTGTGCCCAGCAGCGGCAGCAGCGCCGCGCCGCGCGCCAGCAGCCCGGGCAGGCCTTCGAAGCCACCGCCGGGCACCCAGCCGGCCACGTCGCCCCGGCGCGCCAGTGCGGCCAGCGCCGCCAGCGTGCGGCCGGCGTCGATGCGCAGCGCGGCTGCATCGCCGATGCCGAACCAGCGCGACGCCACGGCGCAGGTATCGACGTCGCCGAACAGATCGAGCGCGATCACCTCGAAGCCGTCACGTGCTGCGGCCTCGGCCATCAGGCGCGCGGAGAGCCCGGCAACGGCGAGCAAGGCCACGCGCTCAGCCGGCCTTTTCAGCCAGGAAAGCGCGCGCCACGGCGTAGGCCTCGGGGAAGCTCAGGCACTGCGCCGTGTCGGCCTCGCGCATGCGCAGCAGCAGGCGGTGCTGCGTCTGGTACTTGACGTTGCCCACCGCCAGCGCGCCGATGCCGACGGCGCCGGTGCCTGGCACAGGCTTGCCGTCGTCCATCACGCCGACGCCGGCCACGCCTTCGGGCGGCACGGCGTTGACGTCGGCCACCACCTTGAGCCGGCCGGCGTAGCCCAGGTCTTCGGCGGACAGCACCTGCACGCCGGCAGCGGCGCAGCCGAGCACCACGTCGGCGTCGGCCACCGAGGCGCGCACCGCCGCCCGGTCGGCGCCCGACGCGCCATGCAGCGCCACGCCGAAGCGCTTGCCGGTGGCCACTGCGGCGTCTTCTGCCGCGCCGGTGCCGCTGCGGCTGGACAACAGCACCTGCGCGCCGGCCTGCGCCGCGATGACGCCGGCCACGCGCCCCACAGGCCCCACGCCGCCCAGCACCAGCACGCGCCGCCCCGCAAGCCCGGCGCCGTGGTGGCGCAGCAGCGCGGCATCGACGCAGGCCACCATCGCGGCTGCCGTGGTGTAGGCACCGCTGGGGTCGGCCATCACCGAGACGATGAAGGGCTGGACCATCGCGGCCTGGCTGCGCTCCAGCATGTCGGCGGCCAGCAGCGCGTCACGCCCGCCGATGAAGATGCCGGTGCGCGAGACGCCCTTGGGGCCGCGCGAGAAGATGGCGTCCTGCGTCAGCCCGGCAACGGCGTCGGCGCCCACGTCGGTATAGGGCACGATGATCTGGTAGCCGGCGTCGGCCGCCATGTTGACGTCGAACGGGCTCATCTGCCGGCCGGGCGTGAACATGTGAAGGATGTAGGGGCGCTCCATGCAACTGTCCTCTTAGTGCCCGCCTTCAGCGGACATGCAGCGTGGCGCCGAGGTTGCGCGCCCGCACGGTGGTGACGGCCAGGCCGGCGCTGACGAGGCCTGCCATGGTTGCCGCTTCGACGGCCGCCTCGGCCGCCGCCTGCGACGACAGGATGGCGAAGCCGGTCGGCCCCCAGGAACTCTGGCCGATGGCCGCGCCGTGCGCTGCCTCGCCGGCTGCAGGTGCACCCGGCCCGACAGGCCCACCGCGCCCGCGGTGGGCTTCGGCAATCCACTGCACGAGCTGGCCGACCGCCGCACTCGTGTAGGCCCCGCCCTGCGCCGGCGCGAAGTGCTCGCCCAGCAACTGCTGCACCCGCGAGAGGCCGGCGGCGAATGCCGGGAAGTCGGCGCCTGCGGCACCTGCCAGCACGCGCATCAGGACCTGGTGGCAGATCTCGGCGGCGCTGGCCTGCGGCAGCGGCGGCAGCGCGGCGATGGCCTGCGTCTCGCGCCGGCCCGACAGGCCTTGCTGCGCGGTGTCCTGCACCACCACCACGCGCCACGCCTCGGGCAGGCTCAGGCGCGACAGCAGCGGCGCGGCGGAGCCATCGGCGCCCGGGCCGCCGTCGAGCAACAGGCCGCCCTGGTCGAAGCCGGCGATGCCGATGCCCGAACGCAGGCCCCGGCCCAGCCAGCCGGCCAGCGTGGCGCTGTCCAGCCCGAGGCCATGCCATTGCGAGAAGGCATGGCCGATGGCCAGCGCGAGCTGGGTGCCGGAGCCGAAGCCGGCATGCGGCGGCAGCACCTGGAGCAAGCGCAGTTGCAGCGGGTCCGAGCAGCCGGTGCAGCCGCGCAGTCGCTCCAGGTGGGCGCGCGCGCGGGCCAGTTCAGCTTGCGCCGCCGGCGTGGCGGCGGTCAGCGTCTCGGCGCGTGCGGCGGAGATCTCGACCACTGTCTCGAAGCCATCGACCACCAGGCCCAGGCTGCCGAACGGCCGGCCCAGCGTGCCGGCGGGGTCGAGAAAGCCCAGGTGCAGCCGGCCCGGCGCATGCAGCGTCACGGCCTGGTGGCGGTGCGTCTTCACGGCGGGCACGACGGGGTCGCAGGTGAGCATGGACGAAGAGGCACCGAAGCGGCGGCAGGCCGGGCCGTGCCGGGATAGCAAGCATCGTTCCGCTGCGGCTTTGCCCAAGCAGGGTGGCAAGGCACCGGGCGCTTGCGTCGGCTGGTGCGCCGGCAGCAGGACACAATGTCCTGCGGGTTCAGTCGTACTTCAGGTATTTGAAGCGCGGGTCGTCCGGCGTGCCTTCCAGCGCCGCACCGGCCACCGTGCCGGGCTGCCACATCAGCACCTCTTCGATCTTGGCGGCCAGCGCAAAGTCCTTGTCGGTGATGCCTTTGGCGGCGTGGTTCATCAGCTTCACGGTGACGAAGGCGTACGAGACGTTCAGGTCGGGGTGGTGCCAGGCTGCCTCTGCGAGGTGGCCGACGGTGTTGACGACCATCAGCGTCGCTTTCCAGCCGCTGGTCTTGTATTTGCGGCGGATCCAGCCGTCCTCGAAGCTCCACTTGGGGAGTTCATCGCGCAGCCTGGCCGTGACCTCATCGGCAGCATAGACCTCGTCGGGCGTCGTCTTGCGCCATTGGGCCATCGCGGTTCTCCTGCAAAGCGGGTGGGGTTGCATGCTGGCGCGGGGCACGCCGCCTTGCAAGGGGAATCAACCCCCGGCGCTGGACGGCCTGTCACCCGGGCGCGCTGGCGCCGGGGCCTGTCTGCGCCTGTGCTTCTGGCGCCGGCCCGGTCTCCAAAACCGGCGGTGATCTGCCCAGCGCCTGCACCAGCTCCGCAGGCGACAGCCGAAAGCCGTCGATCCTGCGGCAGCCTTCGTCCAGCCAGGCCAGGCCCAGCACCTCGTACACCGGCAACCAGCCGTCGGCGTGGCGCAGCAGCATCGCCGGGTTGGGCAGGTAGTGCCCATGGCGGGCGCGCTGGAACAGCCGGCGGGCCGGCTGGTAGCCGCTGTTCAGCTCGGCGCGCGCCAGCACCTGGTTGACGTAGCTGCGCTTGCGCCGCTTGTCATGCCACAGGTGCGGCGGCAGTTGTTCCAGGACCTCGTGCAACTGCTCGGCAAAGAAGCCGTCGCCGTACTTCCACGGCTCCTGGCTGCGCAGCACACACTGCGACCACTGCGTCTTCAGCCCCGCCAGCATCAGCGTGAGCAGCCAGTATTCCCCTTGCTGACGCTCGATGCGGACCAGCCGCCCGCCTGTCTGCACATCCAGCGCGGCAGGCGCCAGCGCATCGAAGAGCGCCGGCAAGCTGGTCTTGGCGAAGGCCGGCTCTTCCATCGCCCGGCTGACGGCATGCAGCCAGGCCGTGTGCCCGAATTCGTCGCGCGCCTGCGTGTCGGCACCGGCTGCCAGCAGCGCCTGCACCAGTGCCGCGTTGCCGGCGCGCGCAGCCAGCATCAGCGCCGTGGCGCCCACGGGGCTCTGGTGATCGACGCCGTGGACATCACAGGCACGCAGAATGTCCTTGAAGTTCTTCGCTGCATACGGCTGCAGATGGCGCTGCTGCACCGCCGCCACGCTGCGCCGGGTATGGGCTTCGAGCCGGTCCCACGCGGGCATGGGCATGCGCCGCTCCAGCCGGCAGCCGACCGACATGAAACTGCCTCTCTCGGTGAGGCCTTTGGCGGCCTGGAAGGGCGTGCCGGCCAAGCGCTCGATCCAGTGCTGCTGGCCGTGCCAGAGCGCGTAGTCGAACAGCGTCTGCCGCAGCTTGCTGCTGGGGTTGGCCGGGTCCAGCGCCTTGGGCGCGAGTTGCTCGATCAGCGCACGGCTCCACGGCACCCAGGGCACCGGCCTGGCTTGCAGGAAGGTGTCGCGGATCGCGCGTGCCTGTTCTTCCTTGCCCTGAAGCTCCAGCTTGCGCGCTTCCTGCGCCCACTCTTCCTTGGTCGATGTCTGCGCCGTGCCGTTGCGCACTTCGCCGGCCTTCAGGCCCAGCAAGCCGAACAGCGGGTGGCCGACGTCGGCCTCCACCAGCGTCAGGCTTTGCACGGCGCGCGTCATCGCCACGTACAGCGCATTGACGTAGAACTTGTACAGCTCCAGCGACTTGTCGCCCTTGTCCCTGGCGCGGCTGTAGGCCAGCTCGGTGTGCTGGAGGTCGGCCGGCGCAACACCGTCGCACACCTCGGCGTAGGCCGCCCGCTGGCCGGACACCATGCCCAGCAGGATGACGTGCGGGTACTCCAGCCCCTTGGCCTCGTGCACCGAGAAGACCAGCGGCGTGCGCAGTTGCGCCCGCGCCGCTGCCTTGTCTTCGTCGCGCAGCACCACCACCGCGTGGCGCGCCGATGCGCGGGTGGTGGCGTCGAGCTGCTTGAGCGCGGCGTCTTTCGTGGCGATCAGGGTCACCTCGCCCTGCTCGCCCGAGGTGCTGTTGACGAGGAAGTTGCTTTCGCGGTCGATCGAGCCGAAGCGCGCGTGCTTGATCTTCAGCAGCGTGTTGGCCAGCTCCGTCACCGCCCGGGTGTTGCGGAAGTTGGCCTGCAGCACCTGCAACTGCTGGCGTTGCAGCGCCGCACCGGCCAGGCCCTGCCAGAACAGCGCCTTCACCGCCGCCCAGGAAAAGAAGTTCGGATGGACGATCTGGTTGGAGTCCCCGCACAGCAGAAACTGCCCGGGCGCCTTCAGGCAGGCGAGCACCAGCGCAAGCTGCACGGCAGTCAGGTCCTGCACTTCATCGATCACGATGAAGTCATAGGTCGGCTCTGCCAGTGCCCGCCACGCATGCGCGACGAGGTTGAGGTCGAACTGCCCGGTCTCGGCCAGCCAGTGCCTGTAGCGGCCGTACAGCCCATGCGCCGCCTCGCGCGCGGCCGGTGCCAGCAGGCTTTGGCGCGGGCCCAGCGCCAGGTAGTCCGGCAGCGCCAGCGGCCCGGCAAGCTGGGCGCCGATGACGCCGCGGAACTCCTCGAACAGCGCATGCGCGTCCAGGTCACCCAGTGCCTTGACGGCGGCGCGGTGGCGCTCGAACCAGCCGCGGAAAGCGCTGAAGCCGATCTCTTTGCCGGCCGGCACCTGGATGGTTTCCAGCAGCTCGCGGTAGCTCAGGAACTCGGCCTCCTGCGCGGGGTTCTCATAGCCGTGCGCGGCATAGAGCGCACGGGCCGATTGCGCCAGATAGGCCGACTGCGTGACGTAGAGCACCCGGCCTTCTGCTTCGCGCAGCTTGGCCAGCGTGACGGCGGTCTTGCCGGAGCCGGCGGAGCCGACCAGCACCACCGGGGCGGGCAGCCGGCGAACTGCCTCTTGCGCGTCGTCGAAGACGATGGGCTTGTCGAGCAGCTCGAATTCGGTGCGCGTGGCGTGGAGCCAGCGCATCGCCACGGTGTCGGTGGCTGCGATGGCATGGGCGCTGGCATCGGCGCCTTCTAGCGCGGGCTGGGCGACGGCGTGGCGCTCGATCTTGGCCTCGTCCACCTGCGCGCCACGCAGGAAGCGCGACTTGTCGTAAGCGTGGTTTTCGATCACCTCCAGCGCCAGGCAGACCATCTCGCTTCCATGCCGCGCAAACTGCAGCAGCAGGCGGTTGCTGTGGTCCAGCTTGGCGCGGTAGTAGCCGCCGACCTGCAGCTTCTTGACGTCCGGGCTCTTGAAGTCGCCGGCCTCGATCGCCGTGCGCAGTTTGGCGAATGCCGCCTTCACCTTGCGAAGATCGAGATCCTTGTACTGGAGCAGGCGCATCGGAGGTCAGTGATTGCGGCAGACAGTCTGTGGGGCTTCACAACGCAAAACGCCGACCCTGGGGCCGGCGTTCGACGTACGGTGTGCGAACCGTTGTTGTTCTTTCAAACTTTTTGGTTGCGGGGGCAAGATTTGAACTTGCGACCTTTGGGTTATGAGCCCAACGAGCTACCAGGCTGCTCCACCCCGCGACTGAGCCTTCAAGTATATACCAGTTTGGGTCGTACGGTCACTCGGCCGTGTCGCCTTCGGCCTCGACAGGGGCCGGCCGGTCGAGCAGTTCGACGAAGGCCATCGGCGCGTTGTCGCCGACCCGAAAACCCATCTTCAGGATGCGCGTGTAGCCGCCCGGCCGGGTGTTGTAGCGCGGGCCCAGCACGTTGAACAGCTTGGCGACGACATCGCGGTCACGGGTGCGGTCGAAAGCCAGCCGGCGGTTGGCCAGCGTGGGCTGCTTGCCCAGCGTGATCAGCGGCTCGACGACACGGCGCAGCTCCTTGGCCTTGGGGACGGTGGTCTTGATCGCTTCGTGCGTGATCAGCGAATTGCACATGTTGCGCAGCATCGCCAGGCGATGGCTGCTGGTGCGGTTGAGTTTGCGTAGTCCTTGGCGGTGGCGCATGGTGCGTTTCTCTCTTTATCGAACTCCGGCCGTGTCAGGTACCGGAGGTTGCACTCGATCGCCTGTGGCGACCGTATCCTTGGACGGCGCTTGCGCCGTCTCTCCGTCTGGCGAAGCTTTACCGCTTGTCGAGGCCTTGTGGCGGCCAGTTTTCCAGCCGCGCGCCGAGCGTGAGCCCGCGCGAAGCCAGCACTTCCTTGATCTCGTTGAGGCTCTTGCGGCCCAGATTGGGCGTCTTCAGCAGCTCGGTCTCGGTGCGCTGGATCAGGTCGCCGATGTAGTAGATGTTCTCGGCCTTCAGGCAGTTGGCCGAACGCACTGTCAATTCAAGCTCGTCCACCGGGCGCAGCAGGATCGGGTCGAAGTTGGGCGTGCGGGCCTGCGGCTGCTCGAAGATGTCGCTGACCTGGCCTTCGAGTTGCGCGAACACCGCGAGCTGCTCGACCAGGATCTTGGCCGACTGGCGGATCGCCTCTTCGGGCGGGATGGCGCCGTTGGTCTCGATCTCCATCACCAGCTTGTCGAGGTCGGTGCGCTGTTCGACACGGGCATTCTCGACCGCGTAGCTGACGCGGCGCACCGGCGAGAACGACGCGTCCAGCACGATGCGGCCGATGCTCTTGGTCGGCTCGTCGCCATAGCGGCGCAGCGAGCCGGGCACGTAGCCGCGGCCCTTCTCGACCTTGATCTGCATGTCCAGCTTGCCGCCTTGCGACAGGTGGGCGATGACGTGCTCGGGGTTGATGATCTCGACGTCGTGCGGCGTCTGGATGTCGCCGGCCGTGACCGGGCCTTCGCCTTCCTTGCGCAGCACCAGCGTGACTTCGTCGCGGTTGTGCAGGCGGAAAACCACGCCCTTGAGGTTGAGCATGATGTGGACGACGTCTTCCTGCACGCCGTCGATGGCCGAGTACTCGTGCAGGACGCCGGCGATCGTGACTTCCGTCGGCGCGTAGCCCACCATCGACGACAGCAGCACGCGGCGCAATGCGTTGCCGAGGGTGTGGCCGTAGCCGCGCTCGAAGGGTTCGAGCGTGGCTTTGGCGCGGTGGCCGCCGAGCGGCTCGACGTGGATGGCCTTGGGCTTCAGAAGTGTGGTTTGCATTGAGTCTCTAGTTCCTGTCAATACCCTCGGCTCGTTACACCGATAAGGCTGATGGACCGCGCCGGGTGGTGATGTGTCGCCCTTGCACCCGGCAAGCAAGACGACAGACTGCGAAGGCGAAGCGGGTGGCCGGCTGCACCGGCGACCCCGCCCTGGGATCGCCCTATCTCGAATACAACTCGACGATCAGCGCTTCCTTGATCTCGGCGCCGAACTGGTCGCGGTCGGGCACCTTCTTGAAGGTGCCTTCCATCTTGGTGGCATCGACCTGCACCCAGTCGCACAGGCCCACGGTCTGCGCGAGCTTCAGCGCTTCGGTGACGCGCAATTGCGCCTTCGACTTGTCGCGCATCGCGACCACATCGCCGGCTTTCACCGCGTACGACGGAATGTTGACGACCTGTCCGTTGACCATCAGCGCTTTGTGCGAGACCAGTTGCCGTGCTTCTGCTCGCGTGGAGCCGAAGCCCATGCGATAGACCACGTTGTCCAGCCGCGATTCCAGCAGCGCCAGCAGCGTGGCGCCGGTGTTGCCCTTGCGGCGCTCGGCCTCGGCGAAGTAGCGGCGGAATTGGCGCTCCAGCACACCGTACATGCGCTTGACCTTCTGCTTTTCGCGCAGTTGGATGCCATAGTCGGAGGTGCGCGAGCCGCTGGTGCGGCCGTGCTGGCCGGGCTTGGTGTCGAACTTGGCCTTGTCGCCGATGGAGCGGCGCGCGCTCTTCAGGAACAGGTCGGTGCCTTCGCGGCGTGAAAGTTTGGCCTTGGGGCCGAGGTAACGTGCCACTGAATGTCCTTCTTTGTGTCTGACGCGGCAGACCCCTGTCGGGCAGAGGCCCCGCGCGAGTCCGGCGCATGTTGTTGTGGCGCTCGAACGGTGGGCTTACGAAGGCCGATGGGCGCAGCCCATGGGCTTCAGCAAAACAGCCGGCTTGCAGAACACTGGCCCAAGTCTGGACGCGCGCTGCTTGCCGGCTTCGGGAAACCCTCTATTGTAGCGTCTGCATACCGCAGACGCCGGCAGGGGCTTGGGGGGCTAGATGCGGCGGCGCTTCTGCGGGCGGCAGCCGTTGTGCGGAATGGGCGTCACGTCGCTGATCGAGTTGATGCGGATGCCCAGCGAGGCCAGCGCGCGCACGCTCGATTCACGGCCGGGGCCGGGGCCTTTGATCCGCACGTCGAGGTTCTTGATGCCTTGCTCCTGTGCCGCGCGGCCCGCCGTCTCTGCCGCCACCTGGGCAGCGAAGGGCGTGCTCTTGCGCGAGCCCTTGAAGCCCTGGCCACCGCTCGACGCCCAGGCCAGCGCGCCGCCCTGGCGGTCGGTGATGGTGATGATGGTGTTGTTGAACGACGCGTGGACGTGTGCAACGCCATCCGCAATGTTCTTGCGGATCTTCTTGCTCACGCGCCGGGCGGCGGTGTTGACGGGTGCTTTGGCCATGTCTTGCTCTCTTTAACTCGTGCCGCTTACTTCTTCAGCGCCGCTGCGCCCTTGCGCGGGCCCTTGCGGGTGCGGGCATTGGTGCGCGTGCGCTGGCCGCGCACCGGCAGGCCGCGACGGTGGCGCAGGCCGCGGTAGCAGCCCAGGTCCATCAGGCGCTTGATGTTGATCGACAGTTCGCGGCGCAGGTCGCCTTCGATCGTCATGCGGCCGATTTCCTCGCGGATCTTTTCGAGGTCGGAATCGGTCAGGTCCTTGATCTTCTTCGAGTAAGGGATGCCGACCTGTTCGCAGATCTTCTGCGCGGTCGGGCGGCCGATACCGTAGATCGACGTCAGGCCGATTTCAGTGTGCTTGTGCGGCGGAATGTTGATGCCGGCGATGCGTGCCATGGTGTTTCCTTATCAGCCTTGACGCTGCTTGTGACGCGGGTCGGTGCAGATGACGCGGACCACGCCCTTGCGGCGGATGACCTTGCAGTTGCGGCACATCTTCTTGACGGAAGCGGCGACCTTCATGATCTTCTCCTTGACCTCATTTGGCGCGGAACACGATCCGCGCGCGACTCAAATCGTAGGGCGTCAACTCGACCGTGACCTTGTCACCGGGGAGGATGCGGATGTAGTGCATGCGCATCTTTCCCGAGATGTGGCCGAGCACCACATGCCCGTTTTCCAGCTTCACGCGGAAGGTTGCGTTGGGCAGATTCTCCAGAATCTCGCCCTGCATCTGGATGGCGTCGTCTTTGGACATCCTCAGGTGGCCTTGAAGTTAGCTTTCTTGAGGAGCGACTCGTACTGCTGGCTCATCACATAGCTCTGGACCTGGGCCCAGAAGTCCATCGTCACGACGACGATGATCAACAGCGAGGTGCCGCCGAAATAGAACGGCACGTTGTACTTGAGCACCAGAAACTCGGGCAGCAGGCAGACGGCCGTGATGTAGATCGCGCCGGCCAGCGTCAGGCGGCCCAGGATGCGGTCGATGTGCTTGGCCGTCTGCTCGCCGGGCCGGATGCCGGGGATGAAGGCGCCGCTCTTCTTCAGGTTGTCTGCGGTCTCGCGGCTGTTGAACACCAGCGCGGTGTAGAAGAAGCAGAAGAAGACGATCATCGCGGCATACAGCATCACGTAGATTGGCTGACCAGGCGACAACGCCCCCGACAGGTCTTTCAGCCAGCGCAGGCCTTCGCCGGTGGCAAACCAGCCGACGATGGTGGCCGGCAGCAGGATGATCGACGACGCGAAGATCGGCGGGATCACGCCCGACATGTTCAGCTTCAAAGGCAGGTGAGAAGACTGCCCGCCATAGACCTTGTTGCCGACCTGTCGCTTGGCGTAATTGACCAGGATCTTGCGCTGCCCGCGTTCGACGAACACCACGACGAAGGTCACGCCGATGACCACCGCAATGATGAACAGCATCGAGATGATGCTCATCGCGCCGGTGTTCACCAGCTCGAACAACCCGCCGATGGCTCCCGGCAAGCCCGCCACGATGCCCGAGAAGATGATGATGGAGATGCCGTTGCCCAGGCCGCGCTCGGTGATCTGCTCGCCGAGCCACATCAGGAACATCGTGCCGGCCACGAGGCTGACGACCGCCGTCATGCGGAAGCCGAAACCGGGGTTGAGCACCAGCCCGCGCGAGCCTTCCAGCGCCAACGCGATGCCCAGAGACTGGAAGATCGCGAGCAGCAGCGTGCCGTAGCGCGTGTACTGCGTGATCTTGCGGCGGCCGGATTCGCCTTCCTTCTTCAGCGCCTCCAGCGAGGGCACCACGTAGCCCATCAACTGCATGATGATGGAGGCGCTGATGTACGGCATGATGCCCAGCGCGAACACCGTGAAGCGCGACAACGCGCCGCCGCTGAACATGTTGAACAGGTTCAGGATGCCGCCGCTCTGGCCCTTGAACAACTGCTGAAGCTCGTTCGGGTCGATGCCGGGCACGGGAATGTGCGCCCCGAGGCGGTACACCACCAGCGCCATCAGCAGGAAGACGATGCGGCGACGCAGGTCGCCGAACTTCCCGCTCTTGGCCAGCTGGTTCGCGGAGGTTGCCACTTGCTCTCGTTTCCTTAGCTCAGCGAGCCGCCGGCAGCCTCGATGGCCGCCTTGGCGCCCGCCGTCGCGCCGATGCCTTTGAGCACCACTTTGCGCGACAGTTCGCCGGACTTGATGACCTTGACGGTCTTGATCAACTGGCGCACCAGGCCGGCGGCCTTCAGCGTCAGCAGATCGACCTCATCGGCGGCCAGCGTCTGCAGATCGGCCAGCGTGACTTCGCCGTTGTACTTGAGCTGCGCCGACTTGAAGCCGCGCTTGGGCAGCCGGCGCTGAAGCGGCATCTGGCCGCCTTCGAAACCGACCTTGTGGTAGCCGCCGGCACGCGATTTCTGGCCCTTGTGGCCACGGCCAGCCGTCTTGCCCAGACCGGAGCCGATGCCACGGCCGACGCGGCGGCGCGGCTTCTTGCTGCCTTCAGCAGGCTTGATCGAATTGATGTCCATCAGAGCACCTTCACCAGGTACGCGACCTTGTTGATCATGCCGCGCACCGCCGGCGTGTCTTCCAGCGTGCGCTGGCTGTTGACCCGGCGCAGGCCCAGGCCCCGCACGGTGTCGCGGTGCGACTGGCGCGTGCCGGCGACGCTCTTCACCAGCGTGACGGTCAGCGTCGGCTTCGGGGTGTTGCTGGCAGTGTTGCCGTTAGTGTCGTTGTCAGCCATCTCGGTTCTCCTGCTCAGCCGAAGATGTCTTCGACCGACTTGCCGCGCTTGGCCGCCACTTCGGCGGGCGTGGTGGAGCGCTTGAGCGCGTCCAGCGTGGCGCGGACCATGTTGTACGGGTTGCTCGACCCAAGGCTCTTGGCGACGATGTCGGTGACGCCCATCACCTCGAACACCGCGCGCATCGGGCCGCCGGCAATGATGCCGTCACCCGGCTTGGCCGGCGCCATCAGCACCTTGGCAGCGCCATGCTCGCCGCGCACGTTGTGCTGGATGGTGCCGTTGCGCAGCGACACTTTCACCATGTTGCGGCGCGCGGCTTCCATTGCCTTCTGCACCGCGACCGGCACTTCCTTGGCCTTGCCCTTGCCCATGCCGATACGGCCATCACCGTCACCCACGACGGTGAGCGCAGCGAAGCTGAGCGTGCGGCCGCCCTTGACGACCTTGGTGACGCGGTTGACCGCAATCATCTTTTCCTTCAGGCCGTCGTCGTTCTGTTCGGTCTGCGCGCGGGGTGTGAACTTTGCCATTGTGGTGTTTCCTTGTGCCGGCTCAGAACTGCAGGCCGGCTTCGCGCGCGGCCTCGGCCAGCGCCTTCACGCGGCCGTGGTAGGCGAAACCGGAGCGGTCGAACGCGACCTTCTCGACGCCGGCGGCCTTGGCCCGCTCGGCGATGCGCTTGCCGATCATCGACGCGGCACTGACGTTGCCGCCTTTGCCAGCCGCGCCCAATTCAGTGCGGACGTCTTTCTCGGCGGTGGAGGCGCTGGCCAGCACCTTGCTGCCGTCGTCGGAAATGACGCTGGCATAGATGTGCAAATTGGAGCGGAACACGGTCAGCCGCGCCACCACTTGCTGCGCAATCCGCACCCGGGTCTGGCGCGAGCGACGCAGGCGCTGTTCCTTCTTGGTCATCGTCATGGTGTAGCTCCTTACTTCTTCTTCGTCTCTTTCAGGGTCACGCGCTCGTCGGCGTAACGAATGCCTTTGCCCTTGTAGGGCTCGGGCGGACGGAAGGCCCGCACCTCAGCCGCCACCTGGCCGACCGACTGGCGGTCAGCGCCGGAGATGACGATCTCGGTCTGCGTCGGCGTTGCCACCTTCACGCCCTCGGGCATTTCTTTGACCACCGGGTGCGAGAAGCCGATCTGAAGGTTCAGCTTGCTGCCGGTGGCCTGGGCGCGAAAGCCCACGCCGACCAGCGTGAGCTTCTTCTCGAAGCCCTTGCCGACGCCGTTGACCATGTTGTTGACGAGCGCACGCATGGTGCCGCTCATCGCATCGGCTGCGGTCGCGTCGCCCACCGGCGTGAACAGCAACTGGCCGTTTTCGTTCTTGACGCTCACCAGCGGGTTGAGCGCACGCACCAGCGTGCCGCCGGCACCCTTGACGGTGATCTGATCGGCCGTGATCGCGACGTCCACACCCTGTGGCACGGCGACCGGCATCTTTCCTACGCGGGACATGTCTGTTGCTCCCTCTTCAAGCGACGTAGCAAAGCACTTCGCCGCCGACGCCGGTCTGGCGCGCCTTGCGGTCGGTCATCACGCCCTTCGGCGTGGTGACGATCGCCACGCCCAGACCGTTCATCACCTGGGGAATGGCGTCGCGGCCCTTGTAGATGCGCAGCCCGGGGCGGCTGACGCGCTCGATGCGCTCGATCACCGGGCGGCCGGCGTAGTACTTCAGCGAGATCTCGAGTTCGCTCTTGGCGCCGTCGGTGCGGATGGCGAAGCCGTCGATGTAGCCCTCGTCCTTCAGCACCTGTGCAATGGCCGCCTTCAGCTTGGACGACGGCATCGTGACGACAGCCTTCTCCACCGACTGCGCGTTGCGGATGCGCGTCAGCATGTCCGCAATGGGATCACTCATGCTCATGACAAATCTCCTTCGCTTCTCGGGCTCACCAACTGGCCTTGACCACGCCGGGGATATCGCCCTTGAAGGCGAGTTCGCGGATCTTGTTGCGGCCCAGGCCGAACATGCGGAAGGTGCCGCGCGGGCGCCCGGTGATGCCGCAGCGGTTGCGCAGACGGGTCGGGTTGGCGTTGCGCGGGAGCTTCTGAAGTTCGAGACGGGCGACATAGCGCTCTTCGTCGGAGCGCTGCGCGTCGTTGGCGACCGCCTTCAGTTCGGCGTACTTCTTCGCGTATTTGGCAACCAGCTTCTCGCGCTTTTGCTCGCGCTGGATGAGGGACGTTTTGGCCATTTGCTGCTTTCCTTGCCGTCAGTTCTTGAACGGAAACTTGAAGGCCGTGAGCAAAGCCTTGCACTCGTCGTCGTTCTTCGCGCTCGTGGTGATGCTGATGTTCATGCCGCGGATCACGTCGATCTTCTCGTATTCGATTTCCGGGAAGATGATCTGTTCCTTGACGCCGATGTTGTAGTTGCCGCGGCCGTCGAACGAGCGGCCCGAGATACCGCGGAAGTCACGCACACGGGGCAGCGCCACGGTGACGAAACGGTCGAGGAACTCGTACATGCGCACGCCGCGCAGCGTGACCATGCAACCGATGGGCACGCCTTCGCGGATCTTGAAGCCGGCGATCGGCTTCTTCGATTTGGTGACCACGGGCTTCTGGCCGGCGATCTTGGTCAGGTCAGCCACCGCGTTGTCCATGACCTTCTTGTCGGACACCGCTTCGCTGACACCCATGTTCAGCGTGATCTTTTCGAGCCGGGGCACCTGCATGACGGAGGTGAAGCCGAACTTCTCCATCAACTGCGGCACGATCTGCTCGCGGTAGATGGCCTGCAGGCGGGCCTGCCCGGTGGGCCCGGCCGGAACGCCTGCCGGCGCTGCTTCTGCTTTGGTCTTTGCCATGGTGGATTACGCCTTGATCTCTGCGCCGCTCGACTTGAAGACACGCGTCTTCTTGTCGCCGTCGATCTTGATGCCGACGCGGTCTGCCTTGCCGGTGGCGGCATTGAAGATCGCCACGTTGGACTGGTGGATCGGCATGGTCTTGTCCACCACGCCGCCGGTCGTGCCCTTCATCGGGTTCGGCTTGACGTGCTTCTTGACCATGTTCACGCCATCGACGATGACATGGTCTTCATCGACGCGCTGCGAGACGGTGCCACGCTTGCCTTTGTCGCGGCCGGTCAGCACGATGACCTGGTCGCCTTTGCGAATCTTGTTCATTCAGAGAACCTCTGGCGCGAGGGAGACGATCTTCATGAAGCGCTCGGTACGCAGCTCGCGCGTCACCGGCCCGAAGATGCGGGTGCCGATGGGCTCGAGCTTGGCGTTCAGCAGCACGGCTGCATTGCCATCGAACTTGATCAGCGAGCCGTCGGGGCGGCGCACGCCCTTGGCTGTGCGCACGACGACTGCGCTATAGACCTCGCCCTTCTTGACGCGGGCACGCGGGGCGGCTTCCTTGATGCTGACCTTGATCACGTCACCGATGCCTGCGTAGCGCCGCTTGGAGCCGCCGAGCACCTTGATGCACATGACGGATTTGGCACCCGTGTTGTCGGCCACGTCGAGCCGCGATTGCATTTGGATCATTGTTTTGTCCCCAACTTGGCCCGCGTGCGCCTCTCAGCTTCCGCGGTCAGTCTTGGGCCCATGGAGTGGGTCGAGTTTCAGGTCCGAGTGGCAATGCGCTACTGAGCGATCTGCGCAGCGCACGCCCGTTCGGCGAAGCCTTGGATTATGCAAGGCAAACCCGCGCGCCGTCAAGCGCGTCGGTCAAAGCCGGATCAAGCCAGTTCTTTCGCCTGCTTCAGCATCGTGTCGGCGTCGCTCACCTCGAACTTGCCGGGTGCTTCGACATTCAGCGTTTTGACCACGCCGTCGTCCACCAGCATCGAGTAGCGGTTGGAGCGCACCCCCATGCCACGCGCGGTCAGGTCCAGCGTCAACCCAGTTGCCTGGCTGAAGGTGGCGCTGCCGTCGGCCATCATGCGCAGCTTGCCGCCAGTGTGCTGTTCACGGCCCCAGGCGCCCATCACGAAGGCGTCGTTGACCGACACGCACCAGATTTCGTCCACGCCGGCTGCCTTCAACTCTTCAGCCTTGGCCACGTAGCCAGGCACATGCTTGGCAGAACAGGTGGGCGTGAAGGCACCCGGCAGCGCGAAGATCGCGATCTTCTTGCCCGCGGTGAGCTTTTCGACGTCGAAGGTGTTGGGGCCGAGCGAGCAGCCATTGCCCTCGACCTCGACGAATTCCTGCAGACTGCCGGCGGGCAGCTTGTCTCCGACTTTCAGCATGGTGTGGCTCCGGTGGAACGCTCAGACGAGCTTGGCTTTTTCGAGCAGCTTGGTCACGACCCAGGACTTGGTCTTGCTGATCGGCCGGCCTTCGGCGATCTCGACCAAGTCGCCCATCTTGTACTCGCCCTTTTCATCATGGGCGTGGTACTTGCGCGAGCGTGCCACGATCTTGCCGTACAGCTCGTGCGGCGTGCGCCGCTCGACCAGCACGGTGACGGTCTTGGCGCGCTTGTCGCTGACGATGCGGCCGACGAACGTGCGGGTGTTCTTGACCGGCGCTGCCGGTGCGGCGGCCGGCGCGGCAACAGCGGACTCGGCGGACTGAGCGGTCGATTCGGTGGTTTGTACGTCGCTCATTTCGCGGCCCTTTTCTTCTCGGCAAGGATGGTCTTGGCCCTTGCGATGTCGCGCTTGGTGTTGCCCAGTTGCGAGTTGTTGGTGAGCTGCTGGGTCGCCTTCTGCATGCGCAGGCCGAAGTGGGCCTTGAGCAGATCGGAGACTTCCTTTTCCAGCGCGGCCACGTCCTTGGTGCGCAGTTCGGATGCTTTCATGGTGTTCCTCAGGCGCCGACCTGGCGGGCGACGAAGGTGCAGCGCAGCGGCAATTTGGCCGCTGCCAGCGTGAACGCTTCGCGCGCCAGTTGCTCGGGCACGCCGTTGATTTCGTACAGCACCTTGCCGGGCTGGATCTCGGCCACGTAGTACTCGGGGTTGCCCTTGCCGTTGCCCATGCGGACTTCGGCCGGCTTCTGCGAGATCGGCTTGTCGGGGAAGATGCGGATGAAGATGCGGCCGCCGCGCTTGATGTGGCGGCTGATGGCGCGACGCGCGGCTTCGATCTGGCGGGCAGTGATGCGGCCGCGCTCGGTGGCCTTCAGGCCGAAGTCGCCGAACGACACGTTGGCGCCACGGGTGGCGATGCCGGTGTTGCGGCCTTTTTGTTCCTTGCGGAACTTGCGACGTGCAGGTTGCAGCATCGTTATTCTCCTTTGGTCTCGCCACCGGCAGCCGGCGTGGCGCCGCCTGCCGGCGGGCCGGCACGGCGCACGCGCTTGACGGCCGGGCCGGGGCCTTTGGCAGCGTCGCCCGCAGGGGCCGGCGACGTTGCGGCGGGCAGTGCATCGGTGCGCGGGCCATCGGCGCGGGGGCCGCGGTCGCCGCCACCGCCGCCACCGCCACCACCGCCAGGGCGGCCACGGCCGGCACCCGGACGGTCGCCACCCGGGCGGTCGCCCGGACGCGGACGGCGGTTGCGGCGGTCGTCGTCGCCTTCGGTCTTGGCGATCACAGGCGCTTCGCCATTGGCGAGGCGGTCTCCGCGATAGACCCAGACCTTGACGCCGATGACGCCATAAGTCGTCTTGGCTTCAGAGAAGCCGTAGTCGATGTCGGCCTTCAGCGTGTGCAACGGCACGCGGCCTTCGCGGTACCACTCGCAGCGTGCGATCTCGATGCCGTTGAGCCGGCCCGAGGACATGATCTTGATGCCTTGCGCGCCCAGGCGCATCGCGTTCTGCATCGCGCGCTTCATCGCGCGGCGGAACATGATGCGCTT
>CAXTHW010000009.1:0-146600 GCA_964244245.1 uncultured Rubrivivax sp.
CCAGATGCAGTAGGGCGAGGCGATCGTCACCATCGCGAGGATCAGCGCCCACTGGTTGTTCAGCAGCCCGTAGTTGCCCATGGTCTTGTACATGGGCACCGCCAGAAAGGCCGCCGGAATGAAATAGGTGAACAACGCCAAATTCATCACCGTGCGGCCGCCGCGCACCTTGAGCCGGCTGATCGAAAACGCGGCGCAGGTGGCGACGAACAGCGTCAATGCCGCCACCGCCACCGCAATGACGACCGAATTGCCGAGCTGGTGCCAGAAATGGTCGAGATAGAAATGCTTTCGATTGAAGACGACGTCGAAGTTCTGCCAGGTCGGGTTTTGCGGCCACAAGCGGCCCGAGGTCGCCTTGTCGCGCTCTGAGATCGCGAACAAAAACATGTGGTAGATCGGAATCAGCGTCCAGATCATCAGCGGAATGCCGACCAGCAGCAATTGCGCCTCGATGCTGGCTTTCTTCCAGGTGAAGGACTTCGTCATTCCGACCTCCGCAGGGCCGCCCCAAGGAGGGCGGGCGCCCCCTCGGGGGGCAGCGAACGAACGTGAGCGTGGGGGCTCATTCCGACCTCCGCAGGGCCGCCCCAAGGAGGGCGGGCGCCCCCTCGGGGGGCAGCGAACGAACGTGAGCGTGGGGGCTCATTTCGACAGTCGCTTCATCATGAAATAGACCAGCGGCAGCACCATCGGCAATGCCACCACGATGGACGCCATCGCCAGATCGACCTGGTCCAGCCGCAGGTAGCGGATGCCCAGCGTGGCCAGCACATGCGTCAGGTCGGCCGGGCCGCCGCCGGTGAGCAGATAGACGCTGTTGAAATCACCCAGCGTCCAGATCATCGACAGGATGGTGGAGGTGAGGTAGAGCGAGCGCATCGCCGGCCAGGTGATGAAGCTGAACTTCTGCCAGCGGGTGGCGCCATCGACGCTGGCGGCTTCGTATTGCTCGGCCGGTATTGCCATCCGGCCGGCGACGAGAATCAGCGTCCAGAATGGCAATGACTTCCAGACATGCATCAGCATCGAGAAGCACAATGCCAGTGTCGGGTCATTCAGCCAATTGGGGCCGTCGAGGCCGGTGAGCCTGAAGATGGTGGAATTGATCACGCCCCATTCGGGGTTGAGCATGAAACGCACCGAGAGAATGGTGGGAATCGACGGCACCGCCCACGGCAGGATGAAGATGGCCGAAACGATCTTGATCCACCAGCGGCTCTGCACGAAAAAGCTGGACAGGCCGAGCGCCACCACCATCTTGATGTTGATGGCCACCACCAGGAACACCAGCGTGTTGAGCGCGGTGCGAAAGAAGATGGGGTCGTCGAAGAGCTTGACGTAACTCGCCGGGTGGCGCGCCAGCCAGAGGCCGTAACCCACCGGGTAGAGCACGAAGACCACGAAGACCAGCAGGTAGGGCACGACGAACACACGGCCCCAGAAGTCCCAGGGCTTGAGCGTCTTGCGGACCTGCGGGACGGGAAGTGCAATGCTGCTCATGGTGTCCCCGGTGGAAGATGCAAGAGCGCAGGCTGTGGCGCACAGCCCGCGCGCCCTGTCTTCAGTTGGCCGCCACGGCCTTGATGCGGGCGATCATCTCGTCCGTCGCCTTGTCCACCGGCACCTTCTCGTTGAGGATGCGGTTCATCGCCTTGGCCCAGACGTTCTCGTTGTTCAGCACCGTGAACTTGTAGTTCTTGGTGAACTCGAAGGGCACCACGCCGGCCGCGTACTGGTTGAAGACCGACAGGCGGTGCGGGTCGGCCTTCCAGAAGGCGCTTTGCTGGCCCACCTTGGTCACCGGAAACCAGCGCCCGAGAGAGCCCTCGACATAAGGCGTCAGGTTGGCTTCTTCGAGAAGGAAGGAGACGAACTTCTTCGCGTTGACCTTGTTCTTGGCGTCTTTGAAGATGACGCCGGTCTTCACCGCCGTGCGATAGACGAACTTGGTTCCATCGGGCTTGTCGGGCCAGCCGGCGGTGGCGATGTTCTCGGTGTAGTTCTTCTTCGCAGTGGCGCGCTGCGCGTCGGTCAGCGTGGCGTTGTTGCTGTCGTCCAGCCACTTGGCGGCGATGGAGATGGTGGCGTTGTGCGTCATCACCGTCGTCTTGTTGTGGAAGGCGACGTTGTTGTCCGGGTCTTTCCAACTGGTGGACGACGGCGGCGAGCAGCCCTTGGCATAGACCGCCGTGTAGTCGGTCAGCGCGTTGATCAGGCCCTGGCGCACGCTCGGGTCATCGACCAGCAGCTTGCCGGAATCGCTCACCAGCTTGACGTTGTAGCCGTCCATGAAGGTGAGGAACGAGAAGAAGGAATCGCTGGAATCCACGCCCAGCGGCATGCCGATGCCGAAGCCGCGGTTGCCGGTCTTCTGGCGGTAGGCCGGCTGCACCTTGTCGCACCAGAAGCTCCAGTAGTCCTTCCAGCCGGTGGGAATGTCGCTGGGCTTGAAGCCGGCCTCGGCGAGCATGTCCTTCCAGTACTCGATGTGCATCGTCTGCTGCTTGATCGGGAAGGCGTAATAGGCGCGCGTCTGGTTGGTGTTGTTCAGCAGAAAGGTGGTGGACAGCGCGGCCGGCTCGAAGCGGGCGCGAATGGGGTCGATGACGCTGGAGATGTCTTCGAGCTTGCCGTCGAAGGCCCATTTGGCGGTGACCTGGAAGTCATAGACGTCGGCATAGGCAACGTCAGGCGGGGCGCCGGAATCGAGGGCGGCCACCGTCTTCGGGATCATGTCCTGAATGGGGTATTGCGACAGGTCGATCTTGATGTTCTTGTGCTTTTCCTCGAACTTCTTGATGGCCGCGAAGAGCGCGTCGTCTTCGGCCTTGTAGAAGCCCTTGACCCACCAGACGGTGAGCTTTTCCTGCGCGAACGCAGGGCTGCCGAACACCAGGCCGGCGCCGACCATGGCACCGGTGATCCATGTCTTCATCTGCATGAGAGAAGTCTCCTAGAGGGTGAACCGGCGCTGTTCTTGCGCCTGTGGTCTTATCGTATGATGATTGCATTGGGCCGCGTTGGGGGGTTTCCCGAACGGCCTTCCACTTTTTGCCTTCATCGGCACTTCATTGGCACTCGGGCACCGGCGACAGCAGCGGCCGGCCGCTGAAATGCGCCTTCAGGTTGCCAAGCGCCAGGTCGGCCATCGCCTGCCGGGTGGCGTGGGTCGCGCTGCCGATGTGCGGCGCCAGCACCACATGCGGCAGTGCGCGCAGCCGCTCGGGCACCTGCGGTTCGTTCTCGAACACATCGAGGCCGGCACCGGCGATGACGCCCTGCTCCAGCGCGTCGATGAGCGCCGCTTCGTCCACCACCGAGCCGCGCGCCACGTTGACGAGGATGCCGTCCCGGCCCAGCGCGGCCAGCACCTCGGCGTTGATCAGCTTGCGGGTGGCGGCGCCGCCGGGCGTGATGGCGACCAGAAAGTCGCTGTCGGCCGCCAGTGCGGTGGCATTCTGGAAATAGGCATACGGCAGTTCGGGCCGCGGCTTGCGCGTGGTGTAGGCCACCGTCATGCCGAAGGCCAGCGCGCGCTGCGCGATCGCCTGGCCGATGCGGCCCATGCCGACGATGCCCAGCCGCGCGCCCGACATCTTGCGCGCCAGCGGCATCGGGCCGCCGGGCCAGCGGCCGTCACGCACGTAGCGGTCGGCGGCCGGCAACTGGCGCGCTGCGCAGAGCATCAGGCCGATGGCGAGATCGGCCACGTCGTCGTTCAGCACGTTGGGCGTGTGCGTGACGACGACGCCCTGCGCCTTGGCCGCCGCCACATCGACGCCGTCGTAGCCCACGCCCATCACCGAGATGATCTCCAGCCTGGGCAGCCTGGCGATCAGCGCGGCAGGCACTCTGGACTCGCCGCTGGCGGCGATGGCGCGCACCTGCGGGGCGATGGCGTCGAAGGCGGCGGTGTCGCCGTCCTGAAGCCTGTCGTGCACCTGGTAGCCGGCTGCCAGCGGGCCGGCGTACAGCGGCGAGAGTTTCGATACCGCGAGCAGGTGGAGTGGATCTGGTGACGACATAGGGGCTTCTACCGTTTGGCTGTTCAATCGTCATACCATAGTATTCGAGCCCGTTCCAATGCCACCCCCGGGAAAGCCAGCACAGTGAGCAAGCCAAGAAAGAAGCCCGAAGAACTGCGCAGCCAGCAATGGTTCGGCCGCCAGGACCGCGACGGCTTCGCCTACCGGAGCTGGGTCAAGGGCAAGGGCGTGCCGCACGACCAGTTCGACGGCCGGCCGGTCATCGGCATCTGCAACACCTTCAGCGAGCTGACGCCGTGCAACTCGCACTTCCGCACGCTGGCCGAGCAAGTGAAGATCGGCGTCTATGAGGCCGGCGGCTTCCCGCTCGAATTCCCGGTGATGAGCCTCGGCGAGACGCTGCTGCGCCCCACCGCCATGCTGTACCGCAACCTCGCCAGCATGGACGTCGAGGAAAGCATCCGCGGCAACCCCATCGACGGCGTGGTGCTGCTGATGGGCTGCGACAAGACGACGCCTGCGCTGCTGATGGGGGCCTCGAGTGCCAACCTGCCGACCATCGGCGTCAGCGGCGGGCCGATGCTCAACGGCAAGTGGCGCGGCACCGAGCTGGGCTCGGGCACCGGCGTCTGGAGCATGAGCGAGCAGGTGCGTGCCGGCACGCTGAAGCTGGCCGACTTCTTCGAGGCCGAAAGCTGCATGCACCGCAGCCATGGCCATTGCATGACGATGGGCACCGCCAGCACGATGGCCAGCATGGTGGAGGCGCTGGGCATCGGCCTGCCGGGCAATGCCGCCTACCCGGCGGTCGATGGCCGGCGCAACGTGCTGGCGCGCAGCGCAGGCCGGCGCATCGTCGAGATGGTGCACACCGACCAGACCATCGGCGACGTGCTCACGCGCGAAGCCTTCGAGAACGCCATCCGCACGCTGGCTGCCATCGGCGGCAGCACCAACGCGGTGATCCACCTGATCGCCATCGCAGGCCGGCTGGGCGTGCCGCTGAACATCGACGACTTCGACCGCCTGGCCAGCGAGATGCCGTGCCTGGTGAACCTTCAGCCGTCGGGCAAGTACCTGATGGAAGACTTCTGCTATGCCGGCGGCCTGCCGGTGGTGATGAAAGAGATTGCCGCCACGCTGCACCTCGACATCGTCACCGCCAGCGGGCAGACGGTGGCACAGAACATCGCCGATGCGCAGAACTACAACGCCGAGGTCATCAAGACCATGGCCGCGCCGTTCAAGGCCAACGCCGGCATCGCGGTGCTGCGCGGCAACCTGGCGCCGCGCGGCGCCGTCATCAAGCCGAGCGCGGCCACGCCGGCACTGATGACGCACACCGGCCGCGCGGTGGTCTTCGAGGACAGCGACGACTTCCACCGGCGCATCGACGACGAAGACCTCGACGTCGATGAGACCTGCGTGCTGGTGCTGAAGAACTGCGGCCCCAAGGGCTACCCCGGCATGGCCGAGGTGGGCAACATGCCGCTGCCGCCGAAGGTGTTGCGCAAGGGCATCACCGACATGGTCCGCATCAGCGATGCCCGCATGAGCGGCACCGCCTACGGCACCGTGGTGCTGCACACGGCGCCCGAGGCCGCCGCCGGCGGGCCGCTGGCGCTGGTGAAGAACGGCGACCTGGTGACGCTGGACGTGCCGCGCCGCAGCCTGCACCTGCACGTCGATGACGCCGAACTGGCGCGCCGCCGCGCCGGTTGGGCGCCGCCGGTGGCGCCGCTGCAAAGCGGCTACTGGAAGCTCTACATCGACCACGTGCTGCAAGCCGACGAAGGCGCCGACCTCGACTTCCTTGTCGGCCAGCGCGGCGCCTTCGTTCCCAAAGACAACCACTGAACCGCAACCACCGAACACGATGACCACCAAGATCGCACTCGTCACCGGCGCCGGCAGCGGCATCGGCCAGGCCTGCGCCACCGCGCTGCTGAACGACGGCTGGGCCGTCGTCTTCGTCGGCCGCCGCGCAGACGCGCTGGATGCCGCCATCGCCGCCGCGGGCGACGCCGGCAAGAACGCCGTCGCGATGCCCTGCGACGTGGGCGACGAAGACGCGGTCAATGCCGTCTTCAGCGCCGTGCAGCAGCGTTTCGGCCGGCTCGACCTGCTGTTCAACAACGCCGGCATGGGGCTGCCGGTGAAGACGCCCGACGAAGTGGGCGGCGCCGCCTGGCGGCAGGTGGTCAACGTCAACCTCAATGGCGCCTTCTACTGCCTGGCAGCGGCCTTCCGCGTGATGCGCGCGCAGTCGCCGCAGGGCGGCCGCATCATCAACAACGGCTCGATCTCCGCGCATGCGCCGCGGCCGGGCTCCATCGCCTACACGGCCACCAAGCATGCGGTCAGCGGCCTCACGCGCACCGCCGCGCTGGACGGCCGCGCCTTCGACATCGCGGTCGGCCAGATCGACATCGGCAACGCTGCCAGCGAGATGACGGCGCGCATGGTGGCCGGTGTGCCGCAGGCCGACGGCAGCATGAAGCCCGAGCCGCGGATGGACTTGTCCGCCGTCTCCGACACCTTCATGGCGATGGCGCGGCTGCCACTGACGGCCAACGTGCTGTTCACCACCGTGATGGCCACCAAGATGCCGTTCGTCGGCCGTGGCTGAGGGGCACGCCATGGCACGCATCGGATTCATCGGCGCATCGGGGATGATGGGCCACGGCATGGCGAAGAACCTGCTGGCCAAGGGCCACGGCCTGGCACTGACGGTGCACCGCAAGCGCGATGCAGTGGCCGACCTGCTGGCCGCGGGCGCCACCGAAGCGCCCTCGCCCGCCGCGCTGGCGGCGCAGAGCGACATCGTCTTCCTCTGCGTCACCGGCTCACCGCAGGTCGAGGCCGCTGTCGATGGGCTGCTGCAAGGCGCGGCCAGCGGCCTGATCGTCGTCGATTGCTCCACCAGCGAGCCCGACTCCACCGCCCGCTTGCGCGAGCGCTGCGCGGCTGCCGGCGTGACCCTGGTCGATGCGCCGCTGGGCCGCTCGCCGGTGGAGGCAGAAGCCGGCCGCCTGAACGTGATGGTCGGCGCCGAGCCCGGCGTGTTCGCCACGCTGGAGCCGGTGCTGCGCTGCTTTGCAGAGAACATCTTCCACGTCGGCGGCCCCGGCACCGGCCACACGCTGAAGCTGGTCAACAACTTCATCGGCCAGGCCATCTGCGCGGCCACGGCCGAAGCCTTCGCGGTCGGCCAGCGGGCGGGGCTCGACCTGCACAAGCTGGTCGAGATCATCGGCGCCGGGCCGGTCAACAGCGGCTTGTTCCAGGCCATGGCCAAGACCCTGTACGGCGACATGGCCGGCCTGAAGTTCGAGCTGGACTACGCGCGCAAGGACGTGCGCTACTACACCCACCTCGCCGAAAGCCTGGCGGTGCCCAGCCTGATGGGCGAGGCGGTGCACCAGTCGCTGACGCTGGCCAGCGCCCTGGGCCACGGCAGCAAGTTCGTGCCGTCGCTGGTGGAGGCGCAGGAACAACTCAGCGGCGCGACCATCGTGCCGCGCTGAACGCCACGACGCCACGACGCCACGACGCCGCGACCCCACGACGCTAGAACGCCGGACGGCGACAACCCAGGACACACCGCATGGCCCATCGACTCAACGGCAAGACCGCCTTCGTCACCGCCGCCGGCCAGGGCATCGGCCGCGCCACCGCGCTGGCCTTCGTCCGCGAAGGCGCACGCGTGATCGCCACCGACATCAACGCCGGCCTGCTGGACAGCCTGAAGGCGGAAGCCGGCTGCGACGTGCGCGTGCTCGACGTCACCGACCCCGCCGCCATCACCGCCGCCGCGGCCGAGGTCGGCGCCATCGACGTGCTGTTCAACGGCGCGGGCTTCGTGCATGCCGGCACGGTGCTCGACTGCACCGAGGAAGAATGGAGCTTCGGCTTCGAGCTGAACGTGCGCTCGCAATTCCGCACCATCAAGGCCTTCCTGCCCGGCATGCTGGCGCGCGGCAAGGGCTCGATCATCAACGTCGCCTCGGTGGCCGGCAGCATCAAGGGCGCGCCCAACCGCTTCGTCTATGGCAGCACCAAGGCCGCAGTGATCGGCCTGACCAAGGCGGTGGCGGCCGACTTCGTGACAACCGGCGTGCGCTGCAATGCCATCTGCCCCGGCACCGTGGAATCGCCTTCGCTGCGCGACCGGATTGCCGCGCAGGCCCAGGCCAGCGGGCAGACGCTGGCCCAGGTGGAGGCTGCGTTCGTCTCGCGCCAGCCGATGGGCCGCGTGGGCCGCGTCGAAGAGATCGCGGCGCTGGCGGTCTATCTTGCCAGCGACGAATCAGCATTCACCACCGGCACCGCGCAGGTCATCGACGGCGGCTGGTCGAATTGATGGGCCCACCGCCGAAGCCCCCTGCAACGAAGAAGACGAAGGATCAGCAACGATGAAACTATTGCGCCACGGCCCCAAGGGCCAGGAAAAGCCCGCCCTGCTCGACGCCAAAGGCCAGGTCCGCGACCTGTCCGGCCTGATGCCGGACATCACGCCGCACACGCTGTCGCCGGCCGCTCTGCAGCGGCTGAAGAGCGTGGATGTCAACGACCTTCCCATCGTCGTGCCCGGTGTCCTTGCCGTGCCCTGGTCGGGCATGGGCAAGTTCCTCTGCATCGGCCTGAACTACGCCGACCATGCGGCCGAATCGGGCCTGCCGATCCCGAAGGAGCCCATCCTCTTCATGAAGCCGCTCAGCGCCGCGGTGGGCTGCAACCACGCGGTGGTGCTGCCGAAAGACTCCGTCAAGAGCGACTGGGAGGTCGAACTGGGCATCGTCATCGGCAGCCAGGCGCGCTATGTGTCCGAGGCCGACGCGCTGGGCCATGTGGCCGGCTACTGCGTCGTCAACGACGTGTCGGAGCGCGAATACCAGTTGGAGCGCGGCGGCACCTGGGACAAGGGCAAGGGCTGCGACACCTTCGGGCCGGTCGGCCCCTGGCTGGTGACGGCCGACGAAGTGGGTGACCCGCAGAACCTGGCGATGTGGCTGGACGTCAACGGCCGCCGCTTCCAGACCGGCAACACGAAGACGATGGTCTTCGGCGCGGCGCAGATCGTCAGTTATGTCAGCCGCTTCATGACGCTGCACCCCGGTGACCTCATCAGCACCGGCACGCCGCCCGGCGTGGGCATGGGCGTGAAGCCGGCTGCCGTGTTCCTGAAGCCGGGCGACGTGATGCGGCTGTCCATCGAGAAGCTCGGCGAGCAGCAGCAGACGGTGCATGCCTGGAACCCGGAGCTCATCGACGGCTGACAAGGCTGGAGCACCGACGCCATGAACCCCAGCATCCGCATCCACGCCGCCGACAACGTGGTCATCGCGCGCCGGCAGTTGCTGGGCGGCACGGTGCTGGCGGATGAAGGCGTCACCGTGCAGGGACTGGTGCCGCCGGGGCACAAGGTAGCCACGCAGGCCATCGCCGCCGGCGCACCGGTGCGGCGCTACAACCAGACCATCGGCACCGCCACGCAGCCCATCGCAGCGGGCCAGCATGTGCACACGCACAACCTCGCGTTCAGCAGCTTCGCGCGGGCGCACGATGTGGGTGCGGGCGTGCAGCCGACGGCCTACGTGGCGCAGCCGGCCACGTTCGACGGCATCGTGCGCGACGACGGACGCGTCGCCACGCGCAACTACATCGGCGTGCTGACGTCGGTGAACTGCTCGGCCACCGCGGCACGGGCGATTGCCGACCAGTTCCGGCGCGACATCCGGCCCGAGATGCTGGCCGACTACCCCCACGTCGATGGCGTGGTCGCGCTCACCCACGGCATGGGCTGCGCCACCGACAGCGAAGGCGAGGAATTGCGCGTGCTGCGCCGCACGCTGGGCGGCTATGCGCGCCACCCCAACTTCGCCGCGGTGCTGGTGGTGGGCCTGGGCTGCGAGACCAACCAGATCCAGGGCCTGATCGCCCAGGAGGGTTTGTCCGAAGGCGTGCGGCTGGTCACCTTCAGCATCCAGGACAGCGGCGGCACCGCCAAAACGGTGGCGCGCGGCGTCGAGATCATCAAGGGCATGCTGCCGGCGGCCAACCGCGTGCAACGCCAGCCGGTGCCGGCCAGCCACCTGACGGTGGGCCTGCAATGCGGCGGCAGCGACGGCTATTCAGGCATCAGCGCCAACCCGGCACTGGGCGCGGCGGTGGACAGGCTGGTGCGCCACGGCGGCACTGCCATCCTGTCGGAAACGCCCGAGATCTACGGCGGCGAACACCTGCTGACGCGGCGCGCCATCAGCCCGGCGGTGGCCGGCAAGCTGCTGGCGCGCATCGCCTGGTGGGAGGCCTACACCGCGCGCAACGGCATGCAGATGGACAACAACCCGTCGGCCGGCAACAAGGCCGGCGGTCTCACCACCATCCTGGAAAAAAGCCTCGGCGCCATCGCCAAGAGCGGCACCACCAACCTGGTCGATGTGGTGGAGTTCGCCGAAGCCGCCAGCGCGCGCGGCTTCGTCTATATGGACACCCCCGGCTATGACCCGGTGTCGGCCACCGGGCAGGTGGCCGGCGGCGCCAACCTGATCTGCTTCACCACGGGCCGCGGCTCGGCCTACGGCTGCGCGCCCAGCCCGTCGCTGAAGCTGTCCACCAACACGGCGCTCTGGCTCAAGCAGCAGGACGACATCGACATCGACTGCGGCGGCATCGTCGATGGTGCGGAGACGGTGGATGCAGCCGGCGAACGCATCTTCCGATCGATGCTGGCCACCGCGTCGGGCGCCAAGAGCAAGAGCGAGTTGCACGGCTACGGGCAGAACGAGTTCGTGCCCTGGCAGCTTGGCGCGGTGATGTAGCGGCGACTGCAGGCTGCATCCGAGACTGCATCCGCAAGGCGATGGTTGACCGCCGGGCCGGCAAGCGGCACCGTGGCGCACCCCCACACCACGCAACGGCCGGCCACCTCCCAATGCCAGCACCCAGCATCACTGCCCGCCAGAAGGCGGTCTTCGAGCACAACGCAGCGCGTGACGACGACGCAAGCCCGAGCGCCATCCATCTGTCCCGGCTGAGCGGCATGGCGCCAGCCGACATCGACACGCTGTGCGACTTCACGCGCAGCGAGGCTTTGTTGATGGTCATCCGTTGCGCAAAGCGCCCGGCACGCTATTCGCACGGCAAGGTCGCGGCCAAGCCGGCGCGGCTGAAAGGCGTGTCGTCCGACCCCAACACCGGCCTGGTGCAGGACGCTCTCGGCCGCAGCTTCGTCTCTGACAACGACCTGATGAGCGTGGCCCGCTTCCTCGGCGACGGCTACGAGAAGATCGTCTTCAGCAGCCCGCCCGACGGCAGCACCAAGGCGCTGCCGCCCAAGGCAGCGCTGCTGCTGCGCAAAATCAACCCGCGCCTGAAGGCCAGGTTCCAGCATGGCGCGCAAGACGACTGGCACGCGCCAGACCACCCCAACGTCCAGCTCGCCACCACCACCGGCCCGGGCGGCAAGCCGATCGACCGCTTCATCGCGTTCAATATCGGCAACCCGCTGTTCTTCGCCAACCCGCATGCGCTGAAGGCCTTCTACGACAGCAAAGCCGTGCGCATCGACTGGCCCTATGACGCCAAGGGCCACCACCGCTCGTACCGGGGGCCGGGGGCCATGGGAGCCGAATCGGGCAGGCCAGCGACGAATGGCGGCTGACGCATGCCGCGCCCGCCGGACGCTCAGGCGCCCCGGCGTCTGCGCCGCAGCACCAGCAGCGCCAGCCCGGCGGCCATCAGTGCATACGAGCCCGGCTCGGGAATCGACGCCACCGCGGCGACGCCGGTGTCGGCGAAGTCGGTGAACACGCCGTCCACGCCCAGGCGCATGTAGTAGGCCATCTCGGCCTGCGGGTCGGTGAAGCCATAGCCGCTGGCGTCGTTGCGGAAGGTGAAGGCATGGACGAAGAGGCCGTTGGCATGGGCGGCCTCGATCACGCCGGTGCTGCCATCGACCCGCCGGTCGTTGATGGTCAGCATGCCGTTGCCGCTGCGGTCCACGCCGTCATCGACGGTCTTCACCAGATACGGCTTCCACGGGCCGACGCCGTCGGCATAGGTCTTCACGAAGCTCAGGCCCACCGGCGTCAGCATGTCGGCGAACGTGAGCTGCCCGCCGGCGGCCAGCACGTCGTAGGGCTGGCGGTAAGGGTCCACCAGGGACAGCGAGCCGTCGGCCTTCACGTCGTCTGCGTCCACCAGTTGCACCAGGCGGATGTTGGTGCGCGTGTTCAGGTATTGCAGGTTGCCCACCTCGAACGACTGGATGAACACCTTGGCATTGGCCGTGTTGCCGTAGCTGGCGTGCAGCGTCTGCACCAGCTTGTCCTCGAAGGTGTGGTTGCCGAAGATGCCGGCATGGAAGGTGGAGTGCTTGACCTCAGGATAAATGCCCACGCCCTTGCTCTGCGCCAGCGCGATGATCTCGTCGAGCGTCGGGATCGCGTACAGCCCGTTGTACTGCTGCGGCCGGCCGGCATTGGGCTGGATGGCGCGCAGTGTCTTGATCTCCGCCAGCGTGAAGTCACTGGCGAAGTAGTTGGTGGTGGCCACGCCATCGACCATCTTGGTGCTCTGCCGGCCGGGGCCGAACTTGGCCGCCACGTCGGTGGTGCTGCCCAGCATCGGCTCGTGGCGGGCGATGAAGAAGCCGTCCTTGGTCATCACCAGGTCGGGCTCGATGTAGTTGGCGCCCAGTTCGATGGCCTTGGCATAGCCCTCCAGCGTGTGCTCGGGCAGATAGCCGGCCGCGCCACGGTGGCCGATGACCAGCGGCGCACTGCCGTCCAGCGTGTTGTAGGCCGCCTGCGCGCTGAAGGCAGCAGCGGCAAGCGCCGCTGCCAGAAGCTGTCGATGGATGGTCTTCATGGTCGCGCTCCGTCCTGTGTTGTGGGTGGGCCGAGTGTTGGGACGGCGCGTGACAGCGCTGTGAACGGTGGCGCTGCTGCACTGGCCTGTCCCATACTTTAGTTGTCAACTTTCTAGCGGACGGGCTATCATTTGCCGCATGCCGCAGCAGCGCCTCTGGGATATCTCGCCCCCCGTCCACGCCGGCTCGCCGGTGTTCCCGGGTGATGCGCCGTATTCGGCCGTCTGGGCGGCACGCATCGCGCCAGGCTGCCCGGTCAACGTCAGCACGCTGACGCTGTCGCCGCACACCGGCGCCCATGCCGATGCGCCGCTGCACTATGACGACGCGGGTGCTGCCATCGGCACCGTCGATCTGCTGCCCTACCTGGGCCGCTGCCGCGTGATCCACGCCATCGGCTGCGGGCCGCTGGTGCAGTGGAGCCACATCGCCCATGCGGCCGCCGGCATGCCGCCGCGCGTGCTGGTGCGCACCTATGCGCAGGCGCCGGCCGGCTGGGACGCCGCCCTGCCTGCCTACGCGCCGCAGACGGTCGAGCGGCTGGCCGACCTGGGCGTGCTGCTGATCGGCATCGACACTGCCAGCATCGACCCCGCCGACAGCAAGACGCTGGACAGCCACCAGGTGATCCGCCTGCGCGGCCTGCGCGTGCTGGAGAACCTGCTGCTCGACGCCGTGCCCGAAGGCGACTACGAACTGATCGCGCTGCCGCTGAAGCTGACCACGGCCGACGCCTCGCCGGTGCGCGCCGTGCTGCGCGCGCTGCAATGACGTACAGCCGCGACGACGCCCTGGCACTGGACGCCGCCGACCCGCTGGCGCCGCTGCGCGCGCAGTTCACGCTGCCCGACGGCGTGATCTACCTCGACGGCAATTCGCTCGGCGTGCTGCCCGCGGCCACCGCCGCGCGCGTGCAGCAGGTGGTGGCCGGCGAGTGGGGCAGCGGCCTCATCCGCAGTTGGAACAGCGCCGGCTGGATGGACTTGCCGCAGCGCGTGGGCGACAAGATCGCGCGGCTGGTGGGTGCCGCGCCGGGCGAGCTGGTGGTGGCCGATTCGACCTCGGTCAACCTGTTCAAGGTGCTCTCGGCGGCATTGCACATCACCGCCGCCGATGCGCCAGAGCGGCGCGTGATCGTCAGCGAGCGCAGCAACTTTCCGACCGACCTCTACATCGCCGAAGCGCTGGCCAGCGAGCGTGGCTTCGAGCTGCTGCTGGTGGACGCCGCCGATGCGCTGCCCGCGGCGCTGGACGCACGCACCGCGGTGCTGATGCTGACCCATGTGAACTACCGCACCGGCCGCATGCACGACATGGCGGCGCTGACCCGCGCGGCGCATGCGGCCGGCGCGCTGACGGTCTGGGACCTGGCGCACAGCGCGGGCGCGGTGCCGGTGGACCTGCACGCCGGGTCTGCGCAAGCCGCCACGCCCAGCGCTGCGGCGGCCGACTTCGCCGTCGGCTGCGGCTACAAATACCTCAACGGCGGCCCGGGTGCGCCGGCCTTCGTCTGGGTTCACCCGCAGCACGCCGGCCGCTTCTGGCAGCCGCTGGCGGGCTGGATGGGGCATGCGGCCCCTTTCGAATTCATGCCCGGCTACAGGCCGGCCGCCGGCATTTCGCGCTACCTGTGCGGCACGCCGGCCGTGCTGTCGCTGGCGGCGCTGGAATGCGGCGTCGATACGGTGCTGGCGGCCCAGCCTCTGGGCGGCATGGCGGCACTGCGCGAGAAGTCGCTGGCGTTGACGGCGCTCTTTGCAGAGCTGGTGCAGGCAGGGTGCCCGGCGCTGCGGCTCGTGTCGCCGCACGAGGCCACGCTGCGCGGCAGCCAGGTGTGCTTCTCTCATGCCGAATTCGGCTATGCAGCGATGCAGGCGCTGATCGCCCGCGGCGTGATCGGCGACTTCCGTGCGCCCGACATCCTGCGCTTCGGCTTCACGCCGCTGTACCTGCGCTTCGTCGATGCCTTCGACGCCGCCCAGCACCTGCGCCAGGTCATCGACCTTGAGGAATGGCGCCGGCCGGAGTTCAACCAGCGGCGGGCAGTCACGTGAGCGGCTGCCCGGTGGAGCACCACGGCGCGCGGCTCGATTTCAGCGCCGAGATGAGCTATGGCGACTACCTCCATCTCGACGCCATCCTCAACGCGCAACAGCCGCTGTCGCCCGACCACAACGAGATGCTGTTCATCGTGCAGCACCAGACGAGCGAGTTGTGGATGAAGCTGATGCTGCACGAGCTGCGCGCTGCCATTGCCGCGGTGGCGGCAGACCAGTTGGGCGGCGCCTTCAAGATGCTGGCGCGCGTCTCGAAGATCATGGAGCAGCTTGTCCACGCCTGGGACGTGCTGGCCACGATGACGCCGCCAGAGTACAGCGCCATCCGGCCCTACCTGGCGCAGAGCAGCGGCTTCCAGAGCTGGCAGTACCGCTGCATCGAGTTCAGCCTCGGAAACAAGAACGCCGCCATGCTGAAACCGCACGCCCACCGCGCCGACCTGCTGGCGCATGTGGATGCGGCATACCGGGCGCCGTCTCTCTACGACGAGGCGCTGCGCCTGCTGGCGCGCCGCGGGCTGGCGGTGCCGCAGAGCCACGTCGAACGCGACTGGTCCCAGCCCTACCGCGCCAGTGAAGCGGTGGAGCAGGCCTGGCTCCAGGTCTATCGCGCACCGCAAACGCACTGGGACCTGTACCAGTTGGGTGAGGAACTCACCGACCTGGAAGACGCCTTCCGCCTCTGGCGCTTTCGCCACGTGACCACGGTGGAGCGCGTGATCGGCTTCAAGCGCGGCACCGGCGGCACCGGTGGCGTGAGCTATTTGCGCAAGATGCTGGACACGGTGCTGTTCCCGGAGATCTGGACGCTGCGCACCAGCCTGTAGCGGCTGCACCCGCCATGCCGGCCGAGAACGACGCCGCACTGCAACCGGCCCACCGCGGGCGCTGGCGCGAAGCGCTGCTGAACGCCGGGCCCTGGGCCATCGCGGCCATGCTCTTGCTCGCGGGCCTGCTGCTGTTTGCCGGCTACCGCGCGCTCGACCCCACGCCCGTGCGCCACATCGTGCTGGCCACCGGCCCTGACCAGGGCGCCTATGGCGAGTTCGCCAAACGCTACCAGCCGCTGCTGGCGGCGCAGGGCGTCAGCGTCACGCTGCGCAAGACGCAGGGCTCGGCCGAGAACCTGGCCTTGCTGCGCGACCCGGCATCCGGCGTGCAGGTCGCCTTCGTGCAGAGCGGCGTGGGGCCGCCGACCGAAGGGCGCGCCGACAGGCTGGTGTCGCTGGGCAGCGTGGCGCACGAGCCGCTGTGGCTGTTCTACCGGCTCGACAGCGCAAGGCAGCGGCTGCGTGGCGCGCCGCTGGCCCGGCTGGCGCAGCTCGAAGGCTGGCGCATCAACACCGGCCCGCCGGGTGGCGGCTCGGGGCCGCTGTTCCGCCAGTTGGCCGATGCCAACCGGCTGAGCCCCGATGCGCTGAAGCTGGGCGACCAGGCGGCCGTCAACGGCGTGGTGGAGTTGATCCAGAGCCGCATCGACGCCTTGGCGATGGTCTCCGCCGCCGATGCGCCGCTGGTGCAATACCTGCTGAACACGCCGGGCATCGCGCTGTTCGACTTCAGCCAGTCGGAAGCGTACGCGCGCCGCTTCCCCTTCCTGCACCCGCTGGTGCTGCCGCGCGGCGTGGTGGACCTGGCGGCAGACCAGCCGCCGCAGGACGTGCACCTGGTGGCCGCCACCGCGTCGCTGGTGGCGCGCGACGACCTGCACCCGGCACTGGTGCAGTTGCTGCTGCAGGCGGCGCGCCAGGTGCACGGCCAGGCCGGCTGGTTTGCGCGCAGCGGCGAGTTTCCCAACGCGGCCGCCGCCGAGCTGCCGCTGGCGCCCGAGGCCGAGCGCTTCTACCGCGACGGCCCGCCCTGGCTTCAGCGCTACCTGCCGTTCTGGCTGGCCAACTTCTTCGACCGCATGTGGATCGTGCTGCTGCCACTGCTGGCCGCGCTGCTGCCGCTGTCGCGCGTGCTGCCGCCGCTGGTGACGCTGCGCGTGCGTTCGCGCGTGTTCCGCTGGTATGCCAACCTGCGCGCGGTGGAGCAGGCGCTGGAGCGGCCGGGCGCCGACCCGGCCCGGCTTCAGCGCGAACTCGACCGGCTGGATGCGCAGACAGAACGCATCGGCCTGCCGCTGGCCTACACCAACGAGTTGTACGAGCTGCGCAGCCACATCCATCTGGTGCGCAAGCGTTTGCTGGCACGCGGCAGCACGACCGGATGAACGGGCGCAGCGCGGCGTGTTGGCCGCGCTCGGTCAGCCCGCGTTGCGCAGCGTGGCCTGAAGCCTCAGCGCCACCTGTTGCAGGCTGCTGCCGTGGTCACGGCCGGCGCGGCAGTCGTCTTCCAGCGCGGCGGCGGCCTGCGACAGGCGCGCCTCACCGAGCGCCGCTGCGCTGCCTTTGAGGTCATGCGCCAGGCGGCGGCAGGCAGGCGCGTCCTGCTGTGCGGCGGCGCCGGCAAAGGCGTCTGCCCACCCGCGCCATTGCTCCAGCGCTGCGATCTGCAGCCGCGCGTACAGCCGCTCGTCGCCTTGCAGGCGTGCCAGCGCGGCGCTGCGTGACCGGGCTTCAGCGGCCCGTGCTGCGGCGTCAGGGTCTGCGTCCGCAGCACCGCGCCCGGCCAGTTGCGCCACCAGCACGCGCAGCAGCAGCCCCTTGTCGATGGGCTTGCCGAGATGGGCATCGCAGCCGGCGGCGCGGCTGGCTTCGGCGTCGGCGGCCATTGCGTTGGCCGACAACGCGACGATGCGTGCCGGCAGCCGCCCGGCGCCCGCAGACTGCTCCGCATGCCGGATGCGGCGGGTGGCGTCGAAGCCGTCGAGCAGCGGCATCTGCAAGTCCATCAGGATCAGGTCGTAGTCACTGCGCGCCGCCATCTCGACGGCCTGCAGGCCGTCGCGCGCGACGTCGATGTGCGCACCTGAGGTGGCCAGCATGCCTTCGACGACGAGGATGTTGTAGTCGTTGTCCTCGGCCAGCAGCACCCGCCTGCCGGCCAGCGCCTGTGCCGCCACCGCCGGTGCCGCGGCAGGCGGCGCCGGCAGCGCTTCGGCCGGCAACAGCGGCAGATGCACGCGGACCTCGGTGCCTTGGTGCAGGCTGCTGCGCAGCCGCAGACTGCCGCCCATGGCGTGCACCAGCCGCTGCGAGATGGCCAGCCCCAGCCCGCTGCCGCCATAGCGCTGGGCCACCCCTGCATCGGCCTGGGTGAAGGGCTCGAGCACGGCGGCCAGTTTGTCGGGCGCGATGCCGATGCCGGTGTCGCGCACCAGAAACTCGATGGTGGGCACCGGCGCGCCGGCCACCGGCTGCAACGCCAGCGTCACCGTGCCGGCGGGGGTGAACTTCATCGCATTGCCCAGCAGGTTGACCAGCACCTGGCGCAGGCGGTGGCGGTCGCCGCGCACCAGCAGCGGCAGGCCTGCATCGACCTCCAGCACGAAGGCCAGGCCGGCGGCCCGCGCGCGTGACTCCAGCAGCGCCGCCAACTCGTCGCCCAGCCCGCGCAACGCGAAGGGCTGCATGTCCAGCGGCAGGTTGCCGGCCTCGATGCGCGACAGATCCAGCACGCCGTCCACCAGTTGCAGCAGTTGGCCGCCGGCGCGCTGGAAGGTGTCCACATAGCGGCGTTGCAGTGGCGACAGCGGTGTCTCGTCGAGCAACTGCGCCATGCCGAGCACGGCGTTCAGCGGCGTGCGGATCTCGTGGCTCATGTGGGCCAGGAACTCGCTCTTGGCGCGGTTGGCGGCCTCGGCGGCGGCCTGCGCTGCGTGCGCCTGGCGGCGCTGCCTGCCGGCCCAGAGCTGCGCCCTGGCGCTGGCGGCCAGCGCACCGCAGGCCAGCACCAGCAAGGCCAAGGGCCAGGCGCTGGGCTGGTCCAGCCCGCGCAGCAGCGCCCAGGCGCTGCACAGCACCAGCAGCGTGCCGGCCAGCACCCACGCCAGATCGCGCCCGATGGACGGCCGGCGCCGCAGCGACGCCAGCAGCGCGGGTGCGGCGGCCAGCAGCAGCAGGCCGCCGTCGGCCGGTGGCGACGCCGGCCGCAGCACCCAGCCAGCGTCCAGCGCGGCGTAGGCCAGCGCCTGCCAATGCGTGGCGCCGAGCTGGCCCTGCGGCGTCAGCGCCCGCGTGTCCAGCGCCGTGGGGCTGCCGACGAAGACGGTGCGGCCGCGAAGCCGCGCCGCCAACGCGGCGCTTGCGGCGGCATCGGCCGGCTGCAACAGCGCGGCAAAGGGCAGCACCGGCAGCGCTTGCAGCGTGCGCGGCAGGCGCAGCAGCACGCAGCCTTGTGCGTCCACCGGCCACTGCCGCGGGCCGGCGTGCAGCACGCCTGCATCGAGCGCGACCGCGGGCGCCGGGCCGCCGGCCTGCAGCGCCGCCATCACGAGCGACGGCAGCACGGCGCTGCCTGCACGGTGGAACAGCGTCGCGCAGCGCAGTTGACCGTCGGCGTCCAGCGGGGTGTGGGAGACGCCCACCGCCGTGCCGGCCAGGCTGTCGGCCGGCAGCACCAGGCCGGCCCAGCGCGGCGCGGCGTCGGCCACTGCCTGCGGCACCGGCCAGGCCGCGCCGGGGCGGCTTTCGGCCACGTCTTGCGTCGCCAGGCCCGGCAGGCTGTCGGCAGGCGGGCCGTCGCGCCGCGCGTCTGCTGCCAGCACCACCGCGCCGCTGCGCCGCGCGACGGACTGCAGCACCGCGTCACCGTCGCGCGCATCGGCGAACACGAGATTGAAGACGACGGCGCGGGCGCCCAGCGCCAGCAGCCGGTCTGCCACCAGCGCGTGCAGCGCCCGCGAAAAAGGCCACAGCGTGGCGCTGCCCGCTGCGGCCGGCTGCTGCCGCAGCGCCTGCATCGAGGCCTCGTCGATATCGACCACCAGGGTCGATGCAATGCTGTCCACCGGCTCGGCACGCAGGCGCAGCGCTGCGTCCTGCGCGGCGCGGTCCAGCAGCCGGAACGCCGGTGTGGACGCCAGCAGCGCGGCGGCCAGCAGCCCGCCCAGCGGCCACAGCAGCGCGCTGGCGCGCAGCGCGAGGCCGGCCCGGCTCACAGCAGGAACAGCAGCAGGACGGGGGTGAACCACCACCAGCGCCAGCCCGGCACATCGAACTCGCCCGGCGTGCCCCACAGGCCGGGCGCGCCGCCGGCTGCGATGCGCCGCGTGCGAACGTGGTAGTGGCCGCCGGGCGGCGCGTCCAGCACCACCTCGGGCGCCGTGGTGCGCTGGCTGGCGACGATGTCGGTGAATGCCGCGTCGCGCGCGACCTGCACCTCGTAGCCGGCGGCCGGCGGCCCGGCCGACCAGCGCAGCGTCAGCCGGCCGGCCTCGACGCTGGGCGTGCCGTGCACGGGCGGCGGCGGCGTGGGCGGCACCGGTTGCAGCGTGAACGGTTGTGCGTCGCTCCAGGGGCCGGCGTCGCCGTTGTCGCGCACGCTGGCGACGCGCCAGAACCAGGCGCCGGGTGGCAGCGGCAGTTCGGCGTCGGTGGCTGCGATGTCGTCGCGCTGCTGAAGCACCGGGGCGAAGCCGGCGTCGGCCGCGATCTGCAGCCGGTAGCGCGCGGCGGCGCGCGACTGCGTCCAGGTGAAGCGCGCGCTGCTGCCGGTGAGCACCGCAGCAGCGGCCGGCTCGCGCAGGAACGGCGGCTCGGGGCGGGCCTTCAGCGTGAACGCGGCCTGCGCGTCACGGCCTTCGAGGCCCGTGGCGTCGATGGCGCGCACGCGCAGCAGATAGTCGCCATCGGGAAGGTCGGCAAACTCGGCCAGCGGCTCGCCGAAACGGCCGTCGAGAAGCAGGCGGCCGGCGGCGCCTGCTTCGAAGATCTGCGCGCGCCAGTTGCCGGGCTGGGCCTGGCCTTGCGTCTGCTGCTGTGTCTGTGTCTGCCCCTGCGCCGGTGCCGCCGCAGCCCAGGGCAGGCGCAGCGGCAAACGCTCCAGCCGCGCCGGCAGCGGCGACAGGTCGGGCGCGGCCGGCAGTGCAGCCGGCGCGGAGACGGCAGCCTGCGTCGCGACGACGCCGAAGCCGGCATCCACCAGCGTCTCGCGCGCGCCGCTTGCTCCGCTGGGCACCGCGGACGCCGCGGACGCCGCGGACCCCAGTGCTGCCACCCTGCCGCTGGCCACCTCGCCCCAGGCGCGCTGCGATGCGGGGTCGAAGCGGGCGCGGAACTCGGTGCCGCGCACGCCCAGCGTGAGCACCGGCGTGCGGATCTCGTAGCGCGGCCTGGGCGCCTCGCGCCGCACGCGCGATTCGGCCGTGCCTTCGTGCAACTGCAGCGTGCTGATGCCGGCGCCGCCGCCGCGCTGCAGCAAAAGCTGTTGCAGCGTCAGGCGGCTGCCCGGCGTCAACAGCAGCAGCGAGCCATCGCCCAGCCGCAGCAGCGCCGACGCGCCTGCGGCCACCTGCACGGTGTCACCGGCGTGCAAGGCCATGCCCGCAGTGGCCGGTGCTGCCGACGTGCCGCCGCCGGCCAGCACGGAGACATCGCCGACCAGTTGCTGCAGTTCGGCCGCCGCCGGCTGGGCCAGCAGCCAGGCCTGCGGAACGCGCAGCCTGGTGCCGGGTTGCAGGCGGCGAGGCTCGTTCACCCGGTTGAACCTTTGCAGCGCGCGCCAGCCGTGTGGCGGTGCCATCCAGGCGCGGGCTATGCCGGTGAGCGTGTCACCCGCCTGCACCTCGACCAGCCAATCATCGGCAGCCTTTGCAGGCAGCAGCGGCGCAGCGGTCTTGCCCGCCGCTGCCGCACCCGCCAGCAGCACGCACAGCCAGAGTGGCGACGAGAGGGCGGCGGCTGGCATTGCGCTCATTATCGGCACATATCTGAGCACCGCCACCAGCATCCGCCCTGCCCCACGCCCTCTCGCGCACCCTGCGGTGCGACACTTGTGCGCATGACAAAGCCGCATGTTGTCGTGGTGGGCTGTGGTTTCGGGGGCCTGGAAACGGTGCGCGGGCTGTCGCGCAGCGCCGTCGAGGTGACCCTGATCGACCGCACCAACCACCATCTCTTCCAGCCGCTGCTCTACCAGGTGGCCACCGCCGGGCTGGCGGCGCCCGCGGTGTCGGCGCCCATCCGCCATGTGCTGCGGCGCGAGATGCAGCGCGGCAACCTGACGGTGTTGCAGGCCACCGTGACCGACATCGACATCACCGCCCGCACCGTGCTGCTGGACGACGGCGCGCGCATCGGCTATGACCACCTCGTGGTGGCAGCCGGCGCAACGCACAGCTACTTCGGCCACGACGACTGGGCCGCCGTGGCGCCGGGGCTGAAGACGCTGGCCGATGCCTTTGCGATCCGCGCGCGGCTGATCGGCGCCTTCGAGCGCGCCGAGCGCGCCACCAGCGAGGCCGAGCGCGACGCCTGGATGAACTTCGTCGTGATCGGCGGCGGGCCCACCGGTGTCGAACTGGCCGGCACGCTGGTCGAGATCGCCCGCCACACGCTGCCCGACGAGTTCCGCCGCATCGACTCGCGCCTGGCCCGCGTGCGGCTGGTCGAGGGCTCGGACCGCATCCTCGGCGCTTTCGAGCCGCGGCTGTCGGCCAGCGCGCTGCGCCAGCTCGAAAAGCTGGGCGTGCGCGTGATGACGCGCTGCAAGGTGACGGCGATCAATGCCGAAGGCGTCACCGTCGCAACCGCCGAAGGGGAGCAGCGGCTGGCAGCGCGCACGGTGCTGTGGGCCGCGGGCGTGGGCTCGTCGCCGCTGGGCCGCATCGTCGCCGCCGGTGCCGGCGTCACGCCCGACCGCGCCGGCCGCGTGCCGGTGCTGGCCGATCTGTCGCTGCCCGGGCACCCGGAGATCAGCGTCATCGGCGACCTGGCCGCCGCCACCAGCAACGGCAAGCCGGTGCCCGGCGTCAGCCCGGCCGCCAAGCAGATGGGGCGGCGCGCGGCGGCCAACATCCTGGCCCGGCTGCAAGGCGCGCCTGCGAGCGACTTCGTCTATGCCGACTACGGCTCGCTGGCCACCATCGGCCGCAAGTCGGCGGTGGTGCAGCTCGAGATGCCGGTGTTCGGCGCGCTGCGCTTCTCGGGGCTGCCGGCCTGGCTGTTCTGGCTCTTCGCGCATGTCTATTTCCTGATCGGCTTTCGCAACCGCATGCTGGTGATGTTCGACTGGGCCTGGAGCTACTTCAGCTTTGCCCGCCATGCGCGCGTGGTGCCCGACGCGATGACGCTGCCACCCCCGCCCTAAAATCGGCGTCTTGCCGCCTTCGACAAAGAGCTGCCCATGGACACCCGCACCTCACCGATCCGCCTGCGCATCACCCAGTTGCGCGAGGTGCTCATCAGCCAGGGCGTCTTTGCGCTGCTGGTGCCGTCGGCCGACCCGCACCTGAGCGAGTACCTGCCCGAGCGCTGGCAGGCGCGGCAGTGGCTGTCGGGCTTCACCGGCTCGATGGCCACGCTGGTGGTGACAGTCGAAGGCGCGGCCTTGTTCGCCGACAGCCGCTACTGGGTGCAGGCCGAGGCTGAACTCGCCGGCACCGGCATCACGCTGGTGAAGATTCCCACCGGCAATGCGTCGCTGCACATCGACTGGCTGGCCCGCACGGTGCCAGCCGGGCAGACGGTGGCCGTCGATGGCCAGGTGCTGGGGCTGGCCGCAGCGCAGGCGCTCCAACAGGCGCTGGACGCAGCCGGCGTGCTGCTGCGCACCGATCTCGACCTGGTCGATGCGATCTGGCCCGAGCGCCCGGGCCTGCCGCAGCAGCCGGTGTACGAGCATGCCGCGCCGCAGGCGCCGCTGCCGCGCCGCGCCAAGCTGGCGGCGGTGCGCGACAGCATGCAGAGCGCCGGTGCCACGCACCACTTCATCTCCACCGTCGATGACGTCGCCTGGCTCACCAACCTGCGCGGCGCCGACGTGACCTACAACCCCGTCTTCCTGGCCCACCTGCTGATCGGCCCGCTGGGCGCCTGGCTCTTCATCGGCGACGGCAAGGTGGCGCCCGCGCTGGCGCAGGCGCTGGCGGCCGACGGCCTGCAGCTCGCGCCCTATGCGGCAGCACCCGCCGCGCTGGCCGCGCTGGCCGATGGCGATGTGCTGCTGATCGACCCCAAGCGCGTGACCTTCGGGCTGCGCCAGAACGTGGCGCCGCAAGCGCGCGTGGTCGAGGCCATCAACCCCAGCACCTTGCTGAAGAGCCGCAAGAGCGACATCGAAGCCGGCTTCGTGCGCGAGGCGATGGCCGAAGACGGCGCTGCGATGTGCGAGTTCTATGCGTGGTTCGAGGCGGCATTGCTGGGCGGTGAACGCATCACCGAACTGACCATCGACGAGAAGCTCACGGCCGCCCGCGCGCGCCGCCCCGGCTTCGTGGGCCTGAGCTTCAGCACCATCGCCGGCTTCAACGCCAACGGCGCGATGCCGCACTACCGCGCCACCGACGACAGCCATGCCGTCATCGACGTGGCCGAAGGCGAAGGCGGCCTGCTGCTCATCGACAGCGGCGGCCAGTACCTGGGCGGCACCACCGACATCACGCGCGTCTGGCCCATCGGCACGGTGAGCGCCGCAATGAAGCGCGACTACACGCTGGTGCTCAAGGGCACGCTGGCCTTGTCACGCGCGCGCTTCCCGCGCGGCACGCTGAGCCCCATGCTGGACAGCCTGGCCCGCGCGCCGCTGTGGGCCGAGGGCGTGGAATTCGGCCACGGCACAGGCCACGGCGTGGGCTATTTCCTCAACGTGCACGAAGGCCCGCAGAGCATCAGCAAGGCGATTCCCGACGCCAACATGGCGATGGAGCCGGGCATGATCACCTCCATCGAGCCCGGCCTGTACCGCGCAGGCCAATGGGGCGTGCGCATCGAGAACCTGGTGCTCAACGTGGCTGCCGTCACGCCGGAAGCCGGTGGCTTCGGCGAGTTTCTCGAGTTCGAGACGCTGACGCTGTGCCCCATCGACACCCGCTGCATCGACCACGGCCTGCTGCGCGCCGATGAAGCCGCCTGGCTCGACGGCTACCACGCGATGGTGCGCGAGCGGCTGGCACCCAAAGTGAGCGGTGCCGCCTTGGCCTGGCTGACCGAGCGCACGCAGCCGATCTCCGCTTGAACAGCCTGAACCGCCTGGGCATCGACCTCGGCGGCACCAAGATCGAGGCGGTGCTGCTGGCCGCTGGCGGGCAGGAACTCTGGCGCCGCCGCATCGCCACGCCTTCCGGCAGTTATGCAGCCACGCTGGCGGCGCTGCAGTCGCTGGTGGACGCGGCGCGCGGCGTGGCGTCGCAAGCCTTCAGCATCGGCATCGGCACGCCGGGCAGTTTGACGGCGGGCGGCCTGCTGAAGAACTCCAACTCGCTGTGCCTCAACGGCCAGCCTTTGCAACGCGACCTTCAGGCGCTGCTCGGCCAGCCGGTGGCCATCGCCAACGACGCCAACTGCCTGGCCTTGTCGGAAGCCACCGACGGCGCCGGTGCCGGCGCTGCGGTGGTGTTCGCGGCCATCATCGGCACCGGCACGGGCGCGGGCATCGCCATCGACGGCCGCGTGCTGGCCGGCCCCAACGGCCTGGCAGGCGAATGGGGCCACAACCCGCTGCCCTGGGCAGTGGCCGGTGACGACCCGCAGCCGCCGTGCTACTGCGGACAGCACGGCTGCATCGAGACGCTGGTCAGCGGCCCCGCGCTGGCGCAAGACCATGCCCGGCTGCACGGCGGCACGCTGGCCGCGCCGGAGATCGTGGCGCGCGCCGCCGCCGGTGACGCCGGCTGCGCCGCCACGCTGGAGCGCCATGCGCAGCGCCTGGCCCGCGCGCTGGCAAGCGTGATCAACCTGCTGGACCCGGATGTCATCGTGCTCGGCGGCGGCGTCTCGCGCATGGCCCACCTGTACGAGCGGGTGCCGGCGCTGTGAGGCCGCTGGACATTTGCCGGCGGCACGCGCGACGCGCTGCGCACACGGCTGCTGCCGGCGCTGCACGGTGATGCATCGGGCGTGCGCGGCGCGGCCTGGCTGGGTGCCGCGCTGCCGACCGCCTGAGCCTCGGCGCGGCCGCGGTCTGCCGTCGGGGCCGGTCAGCCCTTGCCGTGCTTGGCGATCAGATCACGCGCCGTCTGAAGCAGCTTCTTGCCGTCGAAGCCGCGCTTGTTCATGTCGGCCACCCAGTCTTCGTCGAGTGAAGCGGACAGCTTGATGAACTCCTGGCGGTCGGCGGGGGCGATGGTGTAAAGCGTGTTGCCGTGGTCCACCGCCGACTTGCGGCCGATGGGGTCGTTGCCCTGCTGCGTCTTGCCCAGCCAGGCCGAGGTGGCAAGGCCGGAGTTGGCGTCGATGACCTTCTTCAGGTCGGGCGCGAGCGACTCGTACTTGGGCCGGTTCATCGCCATCACGAAGGTGGTGGTGTAGAGCGCCGGGCCGCTGTTGTCGAACTCGCTGTGGAACTTGGTCAGCTCGTGCACCTTGACCGAGGGCACCACTTCCCACGGAATGACGCAGGCCTCGATGGTGCCTTTGCTCAGCGCATCGGGAATCTGCGGCAAGGGCATGCCCACCGGAATGGCGCCCAGCGTGCCGAGCATCTTGGTCACCTGGCGCGTCGGGCCGCGCACCTTCAAACCCTTCAGATCGGCGGCGGTTTTGATCTGCTTGGCGGCCGAGTGGAACATGCCCGGGCCGTGCACCTGCAGCGCGATGACATGCGTCTCCTTGAACTCGTCGGGCGCCACCGTCTGCACGTACTCCCAATAGGCCTTGGAGGTGGCCTCTGCGTTGTTCATCATGAACGGCAGCTCGAAGACCTCCACCCGCGGAAAGCGGCCCGCGGTGTTGCCGGGCAGCGTCCAGACGATATCGACCACGCCGTCGCGTGCCTGGTCGTACAACTGCACCGGCGTGCCGCCGAGCTGCATGGCCGGATAGCCCTCGAACTTGATGCGGCCGCCCGATTCCTTCTCGACCTTGTCCATCCACGGCTTGTGCATGCTCAGCCAGACGTTGGACTGCGGCGCCATGAAGGTGTGGAACTTCAGCGTGATGCTTTGCTGGGCCAGGCCGGACAGCGCCGGGGCGCCCAGGGCGGCGGCTGCTGCGCCTTGCAGCAGGGAGCGGCGTTTCATGGAGGCGGTCTTTCGCGTGGTGGTGACAGCCGCGAACTTACCGACAAAGCATTGCGCTCCGCCTCGCGATTTTCCCTTGGGGACGGCGCCAACACGGGCGGCCGGCACAGTCCGGCCGGCTGCGGAGTCAGGCGCTCAGGCCAGCGCGCTGCGCTGGCGCTTGATGCCGCCTGCGGCACCCAGCGCGGCGATGCCCAGCGCCATCAGCAACACCGTCTGCGGCTCGGGCACGGCAGCGGTGATCACGCCCGGGCCGCCGATCACGTTGACGAAGGAGCCGGCGTCGGTGTTGCCGAAGCCGGTGGTGACATAGACATAGCTGGTGTTGGCGGCCAGCGCGTAGGCGAAGCCGGACGCGAGGCCCACGCCGAACAGGTCGTCGCTGGCGGCCAGCGCGTTGGTCAGCGGCGCGCCTGCCATGAACGGCGCCGTGTAGAGCAGCGCAAAGGTGTCGTAGCCGGCAGGTGCGAAGCCGGTGGTCACGAAGGTGTAGTCACCCGCGACGCTGACCGAGAACTGGAAGGCGTCATAGGCCACCGCGGTGCCCACCAAGGACAGGCCGCTCAGGTCTTCGAGCGGGCGGTTGAACGTGGGCCCGCCGGACGTGCTGCCAGAGACGGTGACGATGTCGGCGCGGGCGGTGGAGGCCATGCAGGCGATGGCCGCGAGGGCCATCACGGTGGTCTTGAAAGTCACGGCGGATGCTCCGGTTGGATGGACTGCCGTGATGGTCGGCGAGAGCCGCTTTGCCGTCACCCCCCGGCTGAGCGCCGACGCTGTGACAAGCCGTTTCAGGCGGCAAGCCGCTGTCAATTCAGATACTTCACGAGCCACAGCGAGATGGAAGGAAACAGCAGCAGCACGACGGTGCGGATGGTGTCGCTGATGAGAAACGGCAGCACGCCGCGGTAGCTTTCGGCGATGGGAATGTCCTTCGCCATGCCGTTGACGACATAGACGTTCAAGCCCACCGGCGGCGCCAGCAGCCCGAAGCCCACCGTCATCAACACCATGATGCCGAACCAGATGGCGACGCTTTCCTTGGGCATGCCGAAGTCCAGCCCCATGATCATCGGGAAGAAGATCGGGATGGTCAGCAGGATCATCGACAGCTCGTCCATCACCGAGCCCAGCACCACGTAGAACAGCATGATGGCGGCCACCACCATCACCGGGCTCAGCCCCCAGCCGTTGACCACTGCGGCCAGTTGCGCCGGCACCTGCGTCAGCGCCAGCGCCGCGTTCATCAGGTCGGCGCCGAGGAAGATCATGAAGATCATCGCCGACGCTTCGGCGGTGGCGTAGAAGCAGCTCTTGAACTTCGTCCAGGTGATCTCGCGCTTGAGCAAGGCGGCGATGAAGGTGGCCGCAGCGCCCACCGCGGCGCCTTCGGTGGGCGTGAACTTGCCGGTGTAGATGCCGCCGAAGACGATGAAGAAGATGGCTGCAATGGGCAGCACGCCCAGCAGCAGCGGCAGGCGCAAGCGCGGCGCGTCCACCGCATTGGTGGCCGGCGCATGGCCGGGCACCACGCGCACGTAGATCGCGATGGCGACCATGTAGCCCAGCATCGCGATGACGCCCGGCACCATGGCCGCGGCAAAGAGCTTGGCGATGTTCTGCTCGGCCAGGATGGCGTAGATCACCAGTGGCACCGAAGGCGGGATCAGGATGCCCAGCGTGCCGCCGGCAGCCAGCGTGCCGGTTGCGAGGCGCCCGCTGTAGCCGTGGCGGCGCATCTCCGGCAAGGCCACCGACGTGATCGTGGCCGCGGTGGCGACCGATGAGCCGCAGATCGCGCCGAAGGCAGCGCAGGCCAGCACCGCGGCCATCGCCAGTCCGCCGCGAAAGCGCGACATCACCGCGCTGGCAAACTCGAACAGCGCACGCGAGATGCCGCCCTGCGTCGCGAAGTTGCCCATCAGGATGAACAGCGGGATCACGCTCAGGTCGTAGCTGGCAAAGCGCGCAAAGGCTTCGGTGTTCAAGAAGCTTGCCAAAGGCAGCCAGCCTGCCTTGAGCACATAGCCCACTGCGCCGGCCACGAACATCGAGATCGAAATGGGCGTGCGCAGCGCCATCAGCAGCAGCATGACGGCGAAGATGAGCAGCGTCAGCGCGATGGGCGTCATGCCGTGGCTCCAGCGCCGTCGAAGCCGCGCAGCGCCTGCACCAGACCGATGCAGACGCACAGCACGAAGGGCGGCACCATGCCGCAATAGACGATCCATTCCGGAAAGCCGAGCATCATCGAGCCGGCCTTCGACGACCAGGCGCTGAGCCCGCCGAGCGCCGTGCGCCAGGCCATCACCGCCATTGCAGCGGCGAAGAGCAGCGCGCCGAAGCGGTCCAGCCGCTCTTGCGTCGCGGCCGATGCGCGGGTGGTGAAGAAGTCCACGATGATGTTGCCGCGCCGCAGTTGGCACCAGGGCAGGAAGAGCGCGATGGCAGCGCCGGCGGCAGAGCCGGACAGCTCGAAGTCGCCGACGATGGTCCAGCCCGTGGTGTTGCGGCCGATGAGGCTGACACAGGTGATCAGCGTGATCACGGTCAGCAGGCAGCCGGCAGCCACGGCGCACAGCCGGGCCAGCAGGTCGAGTGTCTTCAAGGGGCGCTCCTCCGTCTTGGTGTGGTCAGTATTGACTGGCCGGCAGGCGCAGCAGCAGGCCGTCCAGGCCGGCGTGCAACGCGATCTGGCACGACAGCCGGCTGCCCGGTTCGCGCGGGGCCGCGGTCATCTCCAGCATCGACGCTTCGTCAGCGTCGGCCGGCGGCAGCCGCGCCGCCCATGTCGCATCGATGATGACGTGGCAGGTGGCGCAGGACAGCAGGCCGCCGCAGTCGGCCGCGATGCCGCCCACGCTGGCGGCCACGGCGGCACGCATCAGACTCTGCCCGGCGCCTGCGGTGATGCTGCGCGTGCTGCCTTGGGCGTCGAGGATGTGGATGGTGATCATCAGAAGCGGCTGAAGTATTCGCGGGCCTGCCAGGCGGCGCTGTCCTCGGCCGCGGCATGGCGCGCCGCCTCCTGGCGCTTGACGGCGTTGTAGGCAAAGACCAGAGGCGCGCCGAAGCCTTCGGTCAGCACGCTGTCGGCTGCGAAGGCGTCCAGTGCGTCGGCCAGACTGGCCGGCAGCCGTTGCAGGCCGCCGGCATAGACATCGGCCGGCGCGGGCGGCGGCCGCAGCCTGCGGCGCAGGCCGTCCAGGCCGGCATGGATTTGCGCGGCGATGAACAGATACGGGTTGGCCAGCGGCTCGCCGCAGCGGTTCTCGATGCGCGTGGCGGCATCACCCGCGCCGCCCAGCACACGCAGCATCGCGCCGCGGTGGTCACGGCCCCATGACACGTTGACCGGTGCCATCGCGTTCGGCCGGAATCGCCCATGGCCGTTGACGGTGGGCGTGGCCAGCAGCGAGCCGCCCGGCGCATGGGCCAGCAGGCCCGCGAGCCACGCCGCGCCGGTGTCCGACAGCCAGTGGCCCGCCGTCTCTGGCGGGCCGGCCGGCGTGTCGCGCTGGAACGCGTTGGCGCCGCCGTCCAGCGCCACCAGCGACTGGTGCAAATGCCAGCCGCTCGCGCACACGTTGGCAAACGGCGGCCGGCAGACGAAGCTGGCGTGGTAGCCGGCGCGGCGCAGCGCCTGGCGCACGCCGTTGCGAAAGAGCAGCATCTGGTCGGCGGCGGCGAGCGCGTCGGTGGCGTCGAACACCGCCTCGACCTGGCTCGGCCCGAGTTCGATCTCCAGTGATCGCAGCGGCAGGCCCAGCCCGAGCGCGGTGCGCCGCACGATGGCCAGCGGCTCGTGCGCCATGTCGGCGTGGCCCTCGCCGAGCAACTGGTAGCCGGGGTGGACGAGGGCCAGCGCGGGCGGCTCGGCAGACCAGTCGGCAAGCGCCGGGTCCAGCCGCTCCTGCACGGTGCGGTAGATGTGGAACTCGACCTCCAGCCCGCAGCGCAGCCCGTAGCCGGCCGCGGCCAGCAGCGCCAGGGCGGACTGCAGCGCGCGCCGCGGGTCGATGGCGACCGGCGTGGCGTCGTCGAACCAGGGCTGCGCCTGCAGCCAGCCGGTGCGCTCGGCCCAGGGCAGCACGCGGAAGCTGGCTGGGTCTGACAGCAGCAGCAGGTTGTTGGCGGCGCCGAAGCCGGGCAATGCGCGCAGCGCGCCGGGCTCGAAGATGGGCAGCGCGGTGCGGTCGGAGGTGTCTTTCAGCAGCAGCGTGCTGACCATGCCGACGCCGTCTTCCAGCGCCGCCCGCAGCGCCGACGGCATCAGGCTTTTGCCGCGCCACTGGCCGTGCATGTCGGCCCAGGCGATGCGCACCTGCTCCAGCCGGTGCTCCTGCACCAGGCGCAGCAGGCGCTCATTGGCAGCGGCGTCGAACACGCCGCAGCGCTCTGCGAAACAGCTCATCCTGCGGGCTGCTCTGCGGGCTGTCCGGCCGGCCGCAGCCACGCGGCGCCGGCGCGCTTGGCCGCTGCGGCCTCTTGCCAGTGCGCGGCCCAGCGCCCGGCCGGCGCGATGCAATCCACCGTGTCCGGGCCGTGCAGTGCGGCAGCAGCGGCGGCGTCCAGCGCCATCGGCGGCAGGCCACCGGCGGCCACGGTCGCAATGGCCTTCAGCAGCACGCGCCGGTTGGCCATGATGACCTTGTCGCTGCTGCCCAGATGCTCGCGCGTGCGGTCCTGGATGGCGCCCATGCTTTCCACCGCCCACTGGTCGTGCAGGTTGATGTCTTCCTCGCCCATGCCAAGGTAGGTGCGCGTGCGCTGCTGTTCTGGGTCGAAGCCCCAGTTGTCGTGGCGGCCGTGGCGCGGCAGGTAGTCGGGCAGCGTCACGCCGCCAGGCGCGGCCAGCCGCTGGCGCCGCATCGTGGCCTTGTCCAGCGGGCCGGCGAAGCTGGTGAAGAAGCTGTACCAGTACGTGTGCGTGTCGTCCACCGGCAGATGCATCTGCGTGATGGTGACCGTCTCGGACAGCGGGATCACGAAGGTGTGCGGAAACACGGCATGCGTCACGCGCACATGGGTCAAGGCCGCGTCGATGGCGCGCAAGGTGGTGAGCCGGGTGATGCCGGGCGCCACCGCGTCGAAGCGGATCTCCGGGCTGCAGAACTCGCGCATCACGCGCGTCATCGGCCAGCGCTGGCCGGCCACCTCGCCGACGCTGGCGGCGCGGAACTGGCGGCCGTAGGCGTCACCGCCGTCTTCGTCTTGCAGATAGCGGTGCAGGAAGGACGGATGCGCCGGGTCGATGCCCACCTCGAAGGCCTGGAGCCAGTTGCATTGCCACTGGCCCTTGAACGCAAAGCTGTGGCTGGCCGGGGCGGTGAAGCAGTCGAATGCCGGCAGCGCAGGCGGGGTGCCGCCTTCCGGGCCCAGCCACGCGAAGACGACGCCGGACTGCACGCGCACCGGATAGCTGCGCTGGCGCACGCGCTGGCACAGCGTGCTGGCGACACCGTCGATGGCGGGCTCGGCCGGCGTTTCGAGGCAGCGGCCGTCGGGCGCGAATTTCCAGCCGTGGAAGGGGCAGCGCAGGCCGTCGGCTTCATGGCGGCCGAAGGCGAGGTCGGCACCGCGGTGCGGGCAGGCCCGGTCGAGCAGGCCGAAGCCGCCATCGGCAGCGCGGAACAGCACCAGATCCTGCCCGAGCAGCCGCACGGCCTTGACGGGGCGCTGCGCCATGCGCGGGTCGAGCGCCGGGTCGAACTCGTCGAGCAGCGCGGCAGGCTGCCAGTAGTGGCGCATCAGCGCGCCGCAGGCGGTGCCGGGGCCGATGCGGGTGATGAGCTCGTTCTGTTCGGCTTGCATGGCGGCAAGTCTAGGGGGGCGGCACGGCCCGGGCAATCGGCGGCTACGATGGCTGCATGCCGATCAACACAGACACGGACGCCCTGCTGGCCGGCGGGAGCGGGCTCATCGGCCGCGAGATCGCGCTCGCCTGGCAAGGCCCCGGCACGCTGCACCTGCTGCTGCGCCGCGCGATGCCGGTGCCGGCTGGCTGCCGCGTGCATCTGGTCGATTTCACCGCACTGCCCGCGCTGCCGCCGGCCCGCGTGGCGTATTGCGCGCTCGGCACCACCATCCGGCAGGCCGGCTCGCAGGCGGCGTTTCGGCAGGTCGATTTCGACGCGGTGCTGGCCTTTGCCCATGCGGCGCGGCAGGCCGGCGTGCTGCGCTTCGCGGTGGTGTCGGCGCTGGGCGCCGATGCGCGGGCAGGCAGCTTCTACAGCCGCGTGAAGGGCGAGATGGAAGCGGCGCTGGGCACGCTGGGCTTCGACAGCCTTGTGATTGCGCGGCCGTCTCTGCTGGCGGGCGACAGGGCGGCGCTGCAACAGACGCCGCGGCCGGCTGAACGGCTGGCCTTGGCCGTCGCGCTGCCGCTCGCCCGGCTGATTCCGGCCGCGTGGCGGCCGATCAGCGCGGCGGTGGCGGCGCGCGCCTTGTTGCGCGCCACGGTGGCAGCCCGGCCGGGTGTGCAGGTGCTGCAGTCGGCCGAGTTGCAAAGCCTGGGGGCCTGACGCCCCCAGCAAGCGCAGAGGCTCAGGCCGTCTTCTTGGCGGCAGCCTTCTTCGACTTCTTCGCCTTGGCGACCTTCTTGGCCGGCTCGGCCTTCTTTTCTGCCTTGGCTTCGGACTTCACGGCGGCGGGCGCCGGTGCCGCGGCGGCGGGGGCGGCAGCCTGGGCAACGCCAGCCGAGAAAGCGGCGGCAACGAGGAGGGCGAGGATCTTGGTCATGGCGGGTTCCTGGGGGCGGTTGGGGAGAGCGAGAGGGCTCCTTTCCATAACGGCAGGCGGTGGCGCGGGTTGACCCGTCAGGTGAATACTCCTTCACGCAACCACTTGGTGGCGACCCACTTCTCGCCCTCCAGAACCGGCGCGCCGCCGTGCAGCGTGCGTGTGGAGACATGCGGCCGCTCGTAGCTGAAGAAGACTGCGTTGCCCTTGATCGGCGCCACTTCGAGCTGCACGTCCGGAAAGGTGGTGGCGCCGCCCGCCTGCGGCGTGTTGAGGTACATCACCAGCGTCGCAACGCGCTGGCCGCCACGCTTGAGGATGCTGGCGGTGCCGGCGTGCGCCGGGTCGAAGTAGTCGTGGTGCGGCCGGTATTCGGCACCCGGGCGGTAGTGCAGGATCTGCAGGCCCTCGCCGTGCAGCACCGGCCATTGCAGCAGGTCGGCAATGCGCTGCTCGATGCTCGTGATCAACGGCGCCTCGCCACGCTCGAAGAACATGCCGTCGCTGGTGCGGGCGGCGTTGACCTCGCTGCCGCCGGTGCTGTTGTCCACCGTCTCCGAGCGCAGCAGCCGCGGCCGCGCCAGCGCCACCAGCGCGTCGCACTCTGCATCGGTGAGCAGCCCGCCGAAGACGATGACGCGGGGGTTGCGCAGCGTCGTCAGCACCTGCACCGGGTGCCCGCCGGGCAGCAACACCTGCGGCGCGGCTTGCAGCGCCGGCTCGGGCACCGGCACGGCCGGCTGAAGCGGCTCGCGCGTTGCGGCCACGGCGTCGAGCCGGGCGCGCAGCGTGCCTTCCAGCGCATCCAGGGCGGTGCTCTCTTCCCAGCCGCTCTTGACCATCGCAGCGATGATGTCTTCCGGCCGGCAGCCGGCTTCGGCCTGGGCGATGATCCAGCGGCGCAGTTCGTCGGTGACGGTCTGGGTGGCGGTTGACGACATGCCGCTATTTTCTACGAGCCAGGCCCCTGGCGGCGCCGGAACACCAGGCGCTGCGGCGCCGATGCGGCGGCATCGAAGGCATAGCCCTCCGCGTCGAAAGTGCGCAGCCTGCCCGGCGCGGTGATGCGCTGCTGCACGGCATGGCGCGCCATCAGGCCGCGCGCCCGCTTGGCGAAGAAGCTGATGATCTTGTAGCGGCCGTCCTTCCAGTCCTCGAAGACGCAGTCGATGACCTTGGCGCGCAAGCTGCGGCGCAAGGCCACGCGCGCGTATTCCACCGATGCCAGGTTGACGACCACCGGCGCCTTCTCGTCCGCCTGGCGCGCGTTCAGGTGCTCGGCCACCGTGTCGCCCCAGTAGGCGTAGAGATCGGCGCCGCGCGGGTTGGCGAGTGCCGTGCCCATCTCCAGCCGGTAGGGCTGAAGGCGGTCGAAGGGGCGCAGCACGCCGTACAGACCCGACAGCAGCACCAGGTGACGGTCGGCCCAGTTGAGGTCGGTGGTCTTGAGGCTGGGTGCGTCGAGCCCGCCATAGACGTCACCGTCGAAGGCCAGCACCGCGGGGCGGCTGTTGGCCGGCGTGGCGTCGCGCCGCCAGGCTGCATAACGCTCGACATTCAGCGCGGCCAGCGCCGGCGACAAGGCCATCAACGCCGCCACCTCGTCCGGCGACTTGCTCTTCAGCAGGCCGATCAACTCGGCCGCCTGCGGCACGAAGAGCGGCTCGGTCGCCTTGCGGGCCAGCACGGCAGGCACGCGGGTTTCATAGTCCAGAGACTTGGCGGGGGACAGCAGGTACAGCATCGCGGGTGGGTGTCAGAGATCGTCGTCGTCGAAGTGCTTGTAGAGGCCGGGCACGGCGTCGGCCGCTGCCGGCGCCAGCGGCACGGCGCCCAGCGCCGCGGCCCAGGTGCGCGCCGGGATGTGGTGGCGCAACCGGAACAGCGCACGGCTGACCAGCACGGCATGCAACTCATGGCCCACGCCTTCGGCGATGTCGAGCGTGGCGTCGCCGCGCAGGGCACCCAGCCTGTCGAGAGCGGCACGCGCGTGGTCCGCAGGGATCACCGCATCGGCCCCGCCGTGGAAGAGGTGGATGGTGGTGTGGCGCGGCGCGGCCTGGGGCAGGCCCGCGAAGCGGCCGCCGAAGGCCAGCACACGGCCGGCGATGCCGTCGTCCAGCAGCGCCGTTTCCAGTGCCAGGATCGCGCCCTGCGAGAAGCCCGCGATGGCCGTGGCCACCGGCGGCACGCGCAGCCGGTCTTGCGTCTGGCGCAGCCAGTGCCGCAGCGGCGGCAAGGCCTGCGCGACGCGCTCGATGCGCTTGGCGTCATCCAGCGCAGCGGACGAAAACCACTGGCGCCCGGCACCGCCGTCATCCAGCCCGTGCGGCGCGTCGGGCGCCAGCACGGCCGCCTGCGGAAACTCCGCCCGCAGCGCCTGCGCCAGCGCCGCCATGCCGGCGCCGCTGTCGCCCCTGCCGTGCAGCAGCACGATCAACTGCTCCGGCGCACCCGCGGCGGGCAGCCATTCGATGGGGAGTTGCATGCCCCCGATTGTGTAGGCTCAACGCCCCGCGCTGCGCCGGTCAATGGAAGTTGCGGCTCTTGGTGGCCAGGCCTTGCAGCAGGTCGGAATGGTCGATGAGCGTTTTGGCCACCAGGTGCCGCACCTCGCCCTGGCACTGCCAGATGCCATAGACGGTGAGCAGCTTGCTGGCCAGCAGCGGCCGGCGCTGCTGCTCCACCACGGTGGGCCAGACGATCACGTTGACGGCGCCTGTCTCGTCTTCCAGCGTCACGAAGATCACCCCTTTGGCCGTTTCGGGGCGCTGGCGGTGCGTGACCAGGCCGCTGGCCCGCGCCAGCCGGCCGTTGGGGTAGCCGCGCAGCACGGCCGCGGGCTGCACCTTGAAGGCCGCGAGCTGCGCGCGCAGCAAGGCCAGCGGGTGCTGCACGAGGCTCAGGCCCGTGGCGCGGTAGTCGGCTAGCACGGTGGCGGCGGCGCTGGGCGCGGCCAGCTCGGCCGCCGCCTCGAAGGTGCGGGTGGCGCGCAGCATCGCAGTGGCGTGGGTATCGACCCCGGCCACCGCCCAGGCGGCCTGGTGGCGGTGGCCGCTGAGCGGCTTCAGCGCGTCGGCCTGCGCCAGCAGCGACAGCTCGCGGCTGCCCAGCGCAGCGCGGCGTGCCAGGTCTTCGGGGCTGTCGAAAGGCGATTCGGCACGCGCTGCGAGCAGCCGCTGTGCCGCCTGTTGCGGAAAGCCGCTGATGCGGCTGAAGCCCAGGCGCACGTCGCGCAGCGGCTCGGCATCGCCTTCGAGCAGCGTCTCCCAGCCGCTGCGCTGCACGTCCACCGGCAGCACGACGACCGCGTGCTCCCTGGCGTCGCGCACCAGTTGCGGCGGCGCGTAGAAGCCCATCGGCTGGCTGTTCAGCAAGGCGGCGAGAAAGGCGTCCGGGTGGTGGCATTTGAGCCAGGCGCTGGCATAGACCAGCAACGCAAAACTGGCGGCGTGGCTTTCCGGGAAACCGTATTCGCCGAAACCCTCGATCTGCTTGAAGATGCGCTCTGCATACTCCGGCTCGTAGCCTTTCTCGACCATGCGGCCCACCAGCTTCTGGTGAAAGGGGCCGAGGCCGCCCTTGCGCTTCCAGGCGGCCATCGCGCGGCGCAACTGGTCTGCCTCGCCGGGCGTGAAATCGGCGGCGGCGATGGCCAGTTGCATCACCTGCTCCTGGAAGATGGGCACGCCGAGCGTGCGCTCAAGCGCGCCCTTGACCTCGTCGCTCGGGTACTCCACGGCCTCTTCGCCGTTGCGGCGCTTCAGGTAGGGGTGCACCATGCCGCCCTGGATGGGGCCGGGGCGCACGATGGCAACTTCCACCACCAGGTCGTAGAACTTCTCGGGCCGCAGCCGCGGCAGCATGCTCATCTGGGCGCGGCTTTCGACCTGGAACACGCCCACGCTGTCGGCGCGGCACAGCATCTGGTAGGTCTTGGCGTCTTCGCGCGGCACCTGGTGCAAGGCCATCGGCGCGCCGCATTTGGCGCTGACGAGGTCGAGCGCGCGCCGCATCGCGCTCAGCATGCCCAGCGCCAGCAGATCGACCTTCATCAGCTTCAGCGCGTCGAGGTCGTCCTTGTCCCACTGGATCACGCTGCGGCCATCCATCGCGGCGTTTTCCACCGGCACCAGCCGCGCCAGGTCATCGCGCGCGATGACGAAGCCGCCGGGGTGCTGGCTCAGGTGGCGCGGAAAGCCGACCAGCGCCTGCGTCAGCTCCATCCACAGCCGGCACAGCGGCGCGGTGGGGTCGAAGCCGTTCTCGCGCAGCCGCTCGGGGTTGACGGTGCGGCCGTCGAACCAGTGCTGGCCCTTGGTGACGGCCTCGATGCGGTCGAGGTCGATGCCCAGCGCGCGGCCGACATCGCGCAGCGCAGACCGCGGGCGGTAGCTGATGATCACGGCGGTGAGCGCCGCTCGGTTGCGGCCGTACCGTCGATAGACGTACTGGATGACCTCTTCGCGCCGCTGGTGCTCGAAGTCGATGTCGATGTCGGGCGGCTCGCCACGCTCGGCGCTGATGAAGCGCTCGAACAGCAACTCGCTCTGCTCCGGGTCCACCGCGGTCACGCCCAGGCAATAGCAGACCGCCGAATTGGCGGCGCTGCCACGGCCCTGGCACAGGATGCCCTGCCCGCGCGCCCAGTGCACGATGTCGGCCACGGTGAGGAAATAGGCCTCGAAGCGCAAGGTCTCGATCAGCGCCAGCTCGTGTTCGACCATGCGGCGCACCTTGGCGGGCAGGCCCTGCGGAAAGTAGCGCAGCGCGCCTTCTTCGGTGAGCCGGCGCAGCCAGGTGGTGGGCGTGTGACCGTCGGGCACGATCTCTTTCGGGTACTCGTACTCCAGTTCAGAAAGCGAAAAACTGCAGCGCGCTGCCAGGTCGAGCGTGGTCTGAAGCCATTCGGGCCGGTACAGCAGCGACAGGCGCACCGGCGTGCGCAGATGGGCTTCGGAATTGGCCGCCAGCGCCAGCCCGGCATCGGCCGTGCGGCACTTCAGCCGGGTGGCGGTGAGCACGTCGAGCAAGGCCTTGCGGGAGCGCTGGTGCATGGCCACGTCGCCCACCGCCGCAATGGGCAGGCCGGTGCGCTGCGCCACATGCGTGGTGATCTCGACCAGCAGCGCATCGTGCGGGCGGCGCAGCAGCGGCAGCGCCAGCGCGGCACGGTCGCCGAACCAGTCTTTCAGCCAGCGGGCGTGGGCGAGCAGCTTCTCGAAGGGCTCTCCCGCGGCCAGCGCGTCCGACGCCACCAGCAGCACCAGGCAGCCAGGCAGCCCGGCCAGAAACGGCGCGGTGGGCACCTTGCCTTCGAGGTCGGACATCAGCGCCTGGTACTCGCCCTTGGGCGCACGGCCGCGGGCCACGGTGATCCACTGCACCAGGTTGCCGTAGCCGCGGCGTGTCATGGCCAGCGCGGCCAGCCGCGGGCCAGGGCCGGCATCGGCGCCCGGGCCGCCTTGCAGGCGCATCTGCGTGCCGATGATCAGCGGCAGCTCCAGGTGCCTGGCTTCCTCGTGCGCGCGCACAACGCCCGACAACGAGCATTCGTCGGTGATGGCCAGCGCCGCATAGCGCAGCGCCTTGGCCCGCGCAATCAGCTCCTGCGGGTGCGAGGCACCGGTCAGGAAGCTGAAGTTGCTGCGGCAGAGCAGCTCGGCATAGCCGGTGAGCGAAGAAACGCCTGGATGCACGGAGAGTCACACCCGGAGCGCGCGATGCCAGGTGGCGTCAGAAGGCGTGGCGCCTGCCCGGCTCCAACGCAGCAAAGACTGGATATCCATCCAGTCATGCTACGCCACCATGTCGATCACTACCGGCTCGCGGTCTTCGCCGGCTCCTGCGGCCAGCCGCCGCCGAGCGCGCGGTACACGGCGACGAGTGCAGTTGCCTGGCCGACGCGGGCCTGCACCAGCGCGTCGCGGGCAGTCAGCGCCTGGCGTTGTGCATCCAGCACCACCAGCAGATCGACCGAGCCCGCGTCGAAGCGCAGACCGGCCAGCCGGGATGCGTCTTCCGCGTCGGCGGCGGCGCCTGCCAGCCGCTGTGCCTGCTGTGCATTGCGCGTGAATTGGCTGAGCGCGCCTTCGGTTTCCTCCAGCGCCAGCGCGACGGTCTGCTCGTAGCTCGCCAGCGCCTGTTCGGTGCGCGCTTCACTGGCGGCAATGCGCGAGCGCACGCGGCCGAAGTCGAGCAGCGGCCAGGTCAGCCCGGCGCCTATCGCGTACTGCTGGGTGTTGCTTTCGCCGAGCGAGCCCAGGCGCAAGCCGGCCAGCCCGATGAGCCCGGTGAGCGTGATGCGTGGAAAGAGGTCGGCCGTCGCGACGCCGACACCCGCCGTTGCAGCGGCGAGTTGGCGCTCGGCCTGGACGATGTCGCGGCGGCGGCGAAGCAGTTGTTCTGGCGTGCCGATGGGCAGCGCCGCCAGGTCGGTCACGGGCAGCGTGGGCAGGTCGGCCTGCGGGCCGGCCGTGCCGGCTGGCCCGGCGGTGCTGCCGCCGCCACCAGGGCCGACCAATTGCGCCAGCACCGCGCGCGGTGGCTGCGCCGTCAGCGTGGCAAGGCGGAATGCGTTGCGCTCGACAGCCGCCTGCAGCGCCGGCAGCGTTGCTTCGGTGCTGCCGACCAGGCTGCGGGCGCGCGCCACGTCCAGCCGCGTGCCGCGCCCCACGTCCAGCCGGGCTTCGGTCAGCCGGAGCGACTGCCGCTGGTTGGCGATGGCGTCTTCGGCCACACGCTGGCGCTGTTGCAGACCGCGCAATTCGAGGTAGTTGCGGGCCACCTCGGCAGCCACCGAGGTGCCGACTGCGGCAACCCCCGCCGCCGATGCGTCGAGCTGTGCCTGCGACGCTTCGCTGGCGCGGCGGTTGCGCCCGAAGAAGTCCAGCTCCCAGTTGGCCGTGAAACCCGCGTCATGGACGGTGGCGGTGCGCTCGGCGCGCGTCGCGCCAGGCAGCAGGTACTCGGGCGTCAATGCCCGGTCGATGCCGGCGCTGACGCCGATCTCGGGCAGCAGCGCGGCTTGCGCGCCTTGCAACAGCGCCCGTGATTCACGCAGCCGCGCCTGGGCGACACGGATGTCGCCATTGACGGCGACGGCGCGTTCGACCAGTTGCGACAACGTGGCGTCATTGAAGCCGCGCCAGAAGGTGGCGATGGATTCATCGGGCGCGTCGGCGTTGGCCGATGTGCTGCCGGCGTGCAGATAGGCTGCATCCAGCGCCACGGCCGGTGCCTGGTAGCCCGGCCCCGCGGCGCAGCCGGCCAGCGCCAGTGCGACTGCAACCGCCACTCCAACTGCCAGCCCCGGAGGGCGCTCGTGCAACACGCCGGGCTCACGCATGGCCATCTCCCGCGGGGCGGACCGCAATCCCTGGGCCGCCTGTCGGCACCGCTGCGGCGGCCTGGGCGGCGGCCAGCCGGCGCGCACGCCGGCCGCGCAGCAGCACGTAGAACACCGGCGTCAGGAAGATGCCGAAGAAGGTCACGCCCAGCATGCCGGAGAAGACCGCAATGCCCATCGCGCGCCGCATCTCGCTGCCCGCGCCGCTGCCGAAGATCAGCGGCAGCACGCCGGCGCAGAACGCGATGGACGTCATCAGGATGGGCCGCAGCCGCATGCGGCAGGCGTGGACGATGGCGTCGAGCAAGGCCTCGCCCTGCTCTTCCAGCTCTTTCGCGAACTCGACGATCAGGATCGCGTTCTTGCACGCCAGCCCCACCAGCACCACCAGCGCCACCTGCGTGAAGATGTTCAGGTCGCCCGGCTGCCCGAACGGCGGGAAGTGCGAGATCCAGACGCCGAACAGCGCCGCCAGCACGCACATCGGCACGATCAGCACGATGGCCATCGGCAGGCTCCAACTTTCGTATTGGGCCGACAGCACCAGGATGACCAGCAGCACCGCGATCATCATCACCGCCGCCAGGATGGGCACCTTCGTCGTCGTGCCGGGCAGCGTGATGTCGCGCGTCAGCCTGTCCTGGTAGGTCAGCTCGGTCCACTCGTAGGAGAGGCCGCGCGTCAGCGTCTTCTTCAGCAGCGTCTCGATCTCGGCCTCTGCCTCTCCCGACGAGAAGCCAGGGTTGGCGGCGCCATTCACGTCGGCCGACGGGTAGCCGTTGTAGCGCGTCACGCGGGTCGGGCCGAAGGTGGGCTCGATCTTCATCAATGCGCCCAGCGGCACCATCTCGCCAGCGCCGTTGCGCGTCTTGAGTGCGGTGATAGCCTCCGCGTCGGCGCGGAACGGCGCATCGGCCTGCACCACCACCTGGTAGGTCTTGCCGAACTGGCTGAAGTCGTTGACGTAGAGCGAGCCCAGGTTGACCTGCATCGTGTCGTAGATGTCACCCAGCTTCACGCCCATCTGCTTGGCGCGCTCGCGGTCCACGTTGGCGTAGAGCTGCGGCACGTTGATGTCATAGGTGGAATACGGCGTGCCGATGCTCGACTTGGGGTTGCCGTACACCTGCCCCAGCGTGCCCCAGACCGCGCCGAACAGCGCCTGTTCCCCAAGGCCGTCACGGTCCTGCACCTGCAGCTTGAAGCCGCCTGCGTTGCCCAGCCCATCCACCGCAGGCGGCGGCACGACGAACATGCGCGCACCCTGGATCTGCTGGATGGCGCCGTTGACGCGGCCCAGGATGGCGAACTTCGACAGCTCGGGCGTGGTGCGCTCCTCGAAAGGCTTGAGGCCGAAGAAGACGATGCCTTCGTTGGGCGCGGCCGAGAAGCCGGCGATGGACAAGCCGGGGAAGGCCACCGAATCGACGATGCCGGGCACCTGCAACGCGATGTCGCTCATGCGGCGGATCACGGCGTCTGTGCGCTCCAGCGACGCGCCGGCAGGAAGCTGCGCAATGCCGATCAGGTACTGCTTGTCCGGCGCCGGCACGAAGCCCGCCGGAATGCGCGTGAACAGCAGCGCCGTCAGGCCCAGCAGCACCGCATAGACCACCATCGCAACCGTCTTGCGCTGCACGATGCGGCCCACGCCGTGGCCGTAGCTCTGGCTGCGGCGGCCGAACCAGCCGTTGAACCAGCGGAAGAAGCCACCGAAGACACCGTCCATCCCGCGCGTGAGCCAGTCTTTGGGCGCCTCGCGGGGGCGCAGCAGAAGCGCGCTGAGCGCAGGCGACAGCGTCAGCGAATTGAACGCCGAGATCACCGTGCTGATGGCGATGGTGACGGCGAACTGCTTGTAGAACTGCCCGGTGAGGCCAGGCACGAAGGCCAGCGGCACGAACACCGCGCACAGCACCAGCGCGATGGCGATGATGGGCCCGGACACCTCCTGCATCGCCTTCACGGTGGCGTCGTGCGCGCTGAGGCCGCTCTCGATGTTGCGCTCTGCGTTCTCGACCACGACGATGGCGTCGTCCACCACGATGCCGATGGCCAGCACCAGCCCGAACAGCGTCAGCGTGTTGATCGAATAGCCCAGCAGCAGCAGGAAGGCGAAGGTGCCGACGATGGACACCGGCACCGCCAGCAGCGGGATGATGGACGCGCGCCAGGTCTGCAGGAAGACGATCACCACCAGCACCACCAGCAGCACCGCCTCGATCAGCGTGTGCACCACCTTCTCGATGGAGGTCTGCACGAAGCGCGTCGGGTCATAGACGATGCTGTAGCCCATGCCGGGCGGGAAGTCGCCCTTCAGCCGCTCCATCGTGGCGCGCACGTTGTTCGACAAGGCCAGCGCGTTGGAGCCTGGGGCCTGGAAGATGGCGATGGCAGCCGCTTCCTTGTTGTTCAGCAGGCTGCGCAGCGAATACGAGCCGGCCGACATCTCCACGCGGCCCAGGTCACGGATGCGGATCAGGCCGCCGGTGGCCGGCTCGGCGCGCACGATGATGTCGGCGAACTGCTGCTCGTTGACCAGCCGCCCCTGCGTGTTGACCGCAAGCTGGAACTCGGTGCCGCGCGGTGCCGGCGGCGCGCCCACCGTGCCGGCGGCCACCTGCGCGTTCTGCTCGCGCACCGCGGCGATCACGTCGCCTGTCGTCAGGCCGCGCGCGGCCAGCTTGGACGGGTCGAGCCAGATGCGCATTGCGTAGTCGCCGGCACCGAACAGGATCACCGAGCCCATGCCCGGGATGCGCAGCAATTCGTCACGCACGTTCAACTGCCCGTAGTTGCGCAGATAGAGCGCATCGCGGCTGTTGTCTGGGCTGACGAGGTGGACGACCATCGTCAGGTTGGGGCTGGACTTCTCGGTCGTCACGCCGATCTGGCGGACGATCTCCGGCAGCCGCGGCAGCGCGCGGTTGATGCGGTTCTGCACCGCCGTCTCGGCCACTTCGGGGTTGGTGCCGATCTTGAAGGTGACGGTCAGCGTCATGCTGCCGTCGGCCGTGGCCTGCGAGTCGAAGTACAGCAGGTTCTCGACGCCGCTGATCTGCTCTTCCAGCGGCGTGGCCACCGTCTCGGAGATCACGCGCGGGTTGGCGCCCGGGAACTGCGCGCGCACCACCACCTGCGGCGGCGCCACCTCGGGGTACTCGGAGATCGGCAGCCGGAAGATGGCCAGCAGGCCGAGCAGGAAGATGATGATCGACAGCACCGCGGCGAAGCGCGGGCGGTCGATGAAGAAGCGGGAAATATCCATGCGTGCTCCCGTCGGTCAGGCCTTGCCGCCCGGCTTCTTGTCGGCGGCTGGCGGCGCGCCGGGCGGGCCTGCCGGCGGCCCGAAGATCGGCAGGCCTTTGCCATCGACCTGAAGCACCTGCGGCGTCACCGTCATCCCGGGCTGGATGCGCTGCAAGCCCTCGACGACCACGTTCTCGCCCGCCTTCACGCTGCCCTGCACCACGCGCATGCCATCGGCCAGCGCGCCCAGATGCACTTCACGGAACTGTGGCTTGCCGTCGGCAGCGACGACATAGACGAACTTCTTGGTCTGGTCGGTGCCGATGGCGCGCTCCGGCACCAGCACCGCAGGCTCGGCCGTCGCGCCTTCCATGCGCAGCCTTGCGCTCAGGCCGGGCGTGAAGCGGCCCGCTGCGTTGTCGAAGCTGACGCGCATGCGGATGGCGCCTGTCTGCGGGTTGAGCCGGTTGTCGATGAAATCGACCTGGCCTTCGTGCGGGAAGCCCTGCTCGTCGAGCAAGCCCATGCGCACCTTCGGTGCCTTGCCGCCCGACCTGGCGTCTTTCAGCCGCAGAAAGGTGCGCTCGCTGCCGTCGAAATAGGCATAGACGCGGCTGACGCCGGCAATGGTGGTCAGCACCGACTGGTCGTTGACCACGTTGCCGGCCGTCACGCTGGCGCGCGAGACCCGGCCGCTGATGGGTGCCCGCACCTGGGCGTATTCGACGTTGAGCCGGGCCACGCGCAGCGCCGCTTCTGCGGCCTGGATGTCGGCCTGGCTGGTGCGCTGGCTGGAGATGAGCTGATCGACTTCCTGCTTCGAGATGGCCTGCGAGTCCAGCAGCTTCTGCGCCCGCCCCAGCTCGCTCTGCGCCAGCTCGGAGCGCGCCTTGACGGACGCCAGTTGCGCCTGCGCGCGTGCCGCCTCTGCGTCGAAAGAGCGACTGTCGATGGAGAACAGCAGATCGCCCTTTTTCACCAGCCGGCCGTCGGTGAAGTGGACCTTGTCGATGGTGCCTGCGACGCGCGGCTTCAGTTCCACGTACTCGGCGGGTTCGAGCCGGCCGCTGAACTCTTCACTGTCGGCGACAGCCCGCTGCACGGCCGGCGACACGCTCACCGGGGGCGCCTGCGGCGGCCCGCCTTGCGCTTCGGCGTCGGCACCGCAACCAGCCAGCAGCATGGCAAGCGCGCCCAGCGAGGCGACCGCAGCGACGAGCAAGCCGTGCGCCGGCCGGCGGCCCTGCGCCGCTGTGCGGGCGCCGCCCGCATGATGGATTGCTGTTGTGGTCATCGCGACCCTCCTTCTTCTTGTGCCGACGCAACTTGCGGACCCGCATCCCGTCCAACGCCGAAGCGCGAGGCGGGCCAGCCCCGGCTGTCTTTGCTGTTCCGGAAGACACGGCTGACACGGAAGTGTCTTAATTACGTAGCGAACACTACGACATCAGGCACAATGTAATCGCTCGCCAGGAAGTGCGTCAAGCCTTTTTATTAGCGATCACTATGGTAATCAGGACGACCAGCAAAGGCCCGCCGCCAGCCGGCGCCGAAGCGGCGTGCGCGCCGCGCCGGGCCCGCGGCCGGCCGCTGTCTTTCGACCGCAATGCAGCGCTGGAGCGCGCGATGCACGTCTTCTGGGAGCGCGGCTACGAGGCCGCTTCGGTTGCCGACCTCACCGCCGCGATGGGCATCACGCCGCCGAGCCTGTACACCGCTTTCGGCGACAAGGAGCATCTGTTCCTCGAAGCCATCGAGGCCTACGGCAGGGGGCCGGGCGGCTTCGGCATCCGCGCACTCGACGAAGAGCCGACGGCGCGCCGCGCCATCGACCGCCTGCTGCGCGATGCCGCCACCGAACTCACCCTGCCCTGCCACCCGCTCGGCTGCATGATGGTGACGGCCGCCACCAACTGCTCGGTGGCCGGCGAGCGTGTGCGTGCCGCGCTTGCACAGCGGCGTGCGGTGGGCGTGAGCCGCATCGCAGAGCGCATCCAGCGCGGCATCGACGCAGGCGAGCCTGTGCCGGGCGGCGATGCGGTGGCGCTGGCCAATTTCGTCGCCACCGTCTATCAGGGCATGTCGATGCAGGCGCTGGACGGCGCGTCCAAACAGAGCCTGCTGGCCACGGTGGAGATGGCGATGCAGCCCTGGGACACGCCCGTCACGGCGCGGGCTGCCGCCGCACCCGACGGCAAGCTGCTGCGCGCCATCCGCGAGAAGCGCCGGCTGCGCTTCACCTACAACGGCAAGCCGCGCCTGGTGGAGCCGCAGTGCTACGGCATCGGCAACAAGGGCACGGAGTTGCTGCGTGGGCACCAGATTGCCGGCGGGTCGCAGCGCGAGCCCTTGTTCGACGTCGCCAAGATCGACGGCCTGGTGGTGCTGGACGAGCGCTTCACCCGCCCAGGGCCCAACTTCAAGCGCGACGACTCGGCGATGAAGACGGTGTTCTGCCAGCTTTGACCGGCGCGCTCGCCGAGGCGCTATTCGACACGCCTGACCCTGGGCGACTTGTTCATGCTGTCGAAGTCCAGGAAATAGCTGCCGAGCGCGCCGCGCCTGACCTTCACGACCCTGCTGTTGCGGTTGAACGCGCCGCTGCTGCCATCCAGCACCTGCCAGACCTGCCCGTTGGTCAGGCGGATCCTGTCGTTCGGGCCCCAGCCGTCGAACGTCTCGTCCACTGCCGATTCGATGGCCTGAAGCTCGGCGGCCCTGGCCTTGTCCGGCAGGCCGAATTGCCTGGCCTGCTCGCCGGGCGCCAGCGCCGGCGTGGCCGCGGACATGGCCGAACCCGGCGCGAGGCCCGTGGCGTTGTCCGGCGGCAAGGCTGCGTCGTAGCAGGCCAGCCGCTGCGCCGGCTCGGCGATCCTGCGGCACTGCTGCGGCGAGGCGTCTTGCGCCGATGCCTGCGTCGATAGCGCCAGACCGAGCAGCGCCAGCAGCTTGAGCGACGGCCTTGAAAGCGGGTGCGATGCAGAGTGGGGCATGGCGGCGATGGGCTTAGAAAAACCAGACCTTGCTGATCCGGCCCTGGGTGACTTCATAGACGGCGATGGCTTCGACGGTGCCGTCTTCAAGACCGACGACGCGCTCATGGTCCACCACCACGTTGCCGGCCACCATGCGGTTGGTGACCTCGGCATGCAGGCCGGGGCGATTGAAACGGTTGGCCGCGTAGTGCGCCGCGAAAGCCGCCTTGCCGCGCAGCACCGGCTCGGCCGACGGCGGGCGGAAGACCTCGACCCCGTCGGTGTATTCGGCAACGAAGCGCTCCAGGTCGTGCGCGTTGTAGGCGTCGAGTTGGCGCTGCACGGGTGCTTCGACGGGCATGTCGGTGTGGCTCATGGGGTCGAATCTACCTGCAAAGCCGCTGGGCGGCGCAGCGGCGCCAAGGCACGGAGCTTGCGTCGCCGCTACGGCACCAACTGCCCGAAGGCTGCCGATGCGCACCCCTGCCCGCTCCCGCCTCGCCCGCAGCGCAACTGCAGCGCTCTTCGCGCTGGCCGCCGGCATCGCGTCGGCGCAGCCCGCTGGCCGCCTGCCGGCGCTGGCGCTGCGCGCCGATGCGGTGACGGTGTCCGGCCTGTCGTCCGGGGCCTACATGGCAGGGCAGTTCGAGGTGGCCTATTCGGCCAGCGTGAGCGGCGCGGCGCTGCTCGCTGGCGGGCCGTATGGATGCTCGCGGGGCAACGTGGCCACCGCGGCGCTCAAGTGCTCTTGTCCCGCGGAACAATCGTTCCAGTCGAGCCTGGCCGCGCTGTTCGGCTTTGGCTGCTTTGTGCAGAGCGCAGGCGTGTACGAAGTCTTCGCTGAAGGCGCGCTGCGCGCCAATCGGGCCGACATCGACGACCCCGCCAACATCGCGCGTCACCGCATCTGGTTGTTCTCCGGCGGCAAAGACGCGGTCGTCGATCCGGCTCTGGTGGATGCAGCCAGGCTGTTCTACGACGGCCTCGGCGTGCCGGCCCAGGCCATCCACCGCGAGCACCGGGCCGACGCCGGCCATGGCTTCCCGGCGGCCACGGCGCCGCTGCCCTGCGGCACGACCGCGCAGCCCTTCCTCATCGATTGCGCCGGGTTCGACGCCGCGGGCGCCCTGTTGCATTGGCTGTATCCCGACCTGCCGGCCAGCGCCAGGCCGGTCGAAGCGGCCGCGCTGCGGCGGTTCTCGCAAGCGCGCTACACCTCGGCGCGTTTCACCGGCCTGGACAGCATCGGCTTCGTCTATGTGCCTGCAGCCTGCGCGCAACCCGGGCCACCGTGCCGCCTGCATGTGGCCTTCCACGGCTGCGAACAGGGCCAGTCGTTCCGCACCGGCCAGGGCCGGACCTACGGCCGCCAGTTCATCGACGGCGCGGGCTACAACCGCTGGGCGGAGGCGGGCGGCATCGTGGTGTTGTACCCGCAGGTGCGCGCCAGCGCGGCCGGCACGCTGTTCTCGTCACGGCGCGACAACCCGAAGGGCTGCTGGGACTTCTGGGGCTACAGCACCGACACCGCCGACACGGCGCCGCGGCGCTTCGGCCAACGTGGCGCGCCACAGATGCGGGCCGTGAAGGCGATGATCGACGACCTGCTGCGCGCGCCCTGAAGCCGCAGCCGGGACTGCGCCACCCCCGTGAAACCACGCCCCCGGGCTCGGGGATGGGCTTGGCGGACACCGCCGCCTAGCATCGTCGCACCCAGCGCCTGTGCCCAGCACAGCGCGCCATGGGCGGTCCACCAGCGCGATCAGGAGCCCGGCATGAGAATCCTCCCCACCCTCGTTCTTTGTGCTGTTGCCGCCTCGGCCGTCTGTGCGCAGGCCGCACCAGCGCCGGTGGCGCAATACGACTTCAACGGCACGCTTTCGTCCAGCGTGGGCGGCGCGCCGGCACTCACGGTGACGGACCCGCTGGGCCTCAGCGGCTTCACCACCGACACCGTGTTCGGCGCGACCCGGGCGGTCTGGAACTTTCAGGGCCACGCCAACCCCGTGTTCGAACAGGCCGGTCTGACGCTCGACGTCAGCGCCCTGGTGACCAACAGCGACACCTACTCGGTCGAGATGGTGTTCAAGTTCACCGAGCGTGTCGGCGCCTGGCGCCGCATCCTCGACGTCGAAAGCCGGCAGAGCGACAACGGCTTCTACGTCGATCCCGCCAACAACCTCGACATCTTTCCCGTGGCAGGCGGCGCGCCGTTCACCAACGACGTCTATCACGACGTGTTCCTGGTCAACAACATGGGCACGGTGACCTTCTACCTCGACGGTTCCGTGCAGGCCACGGTCGATACCGCGGTGATGAACCTCGACGCCAGCAAGACGATGAACTTCTTTCTCGACAACGTGGTCGCCGGCGGCCAGTTCGAATACTCCAGCGGCAGCATCGGCTTGATCCGCGTCTATGACGAGGCGCTGACCCAGGTTCCGCCGGCGGTGCCCGAGCCCGCGACCGTGGCGCTGCTGCTGGCTGGCTTGCTGGTGGTCGGTGCGGGAGCGCAGCGCCGCAGCTAGCCGCCGCTGCCATCACTCCCGGCGGCGCAGCCTGCGAAACGCCAGCCAGCCCGCCAGCACGGTGAAGCTGACGATCACCGCGACGATCACCACGAAGCCGTGCGGGCTCTGCGCCAGCGGGATGCCGCCGACGTTCATGCCCAGCAGGCCGGCGACGATGTTGATCGGCAAGGCCAGCACCGTCACCACCGTCAGCGTGAACAGGCTGCGGTTGGTCTGCTCGCCGAGTTGCGCCGCGATCTCTTCCTGCAACAGCTTGATGCGCTCCTGCAGTTCCGACAGATCGCGGATGATGAGGGTGAACTCTTCTGTGGCCTGGCGCAGCTCTTCCAGGGCCTGCGCGGCCAGCCACGGCGGCGGCAGCCGCAGCAGGCGGAACAGCGCACCCGGCTCCGGCGCCAGCAGCCGCTGAAGCCGCACCAGCACGCGGCGCAGCTTGCCCAGGTCCACCCGCTTGTGTTGCAGCCGGCCGACGAGCAGGCGGTCTTCGATGCCGTCCACCTGCAGCGTGGCCTCGCGCACGATGCGCACCAGCACGTCGCCCTGGTCGTGCATCAGCCGGTTCAGGAAGCCCACCGAGCTGTCGAAGCGGCAGCCGTCCTTCACCGCCTGGCGCAGCCGGTCGATCGAGCGCAGCGGGTGCTTGCGCGCGCTGATGGCGATGCGCGGGCCGACGTTCAACCACAGCGTCTCGATCTCCGACGGGTCGAACGCGAACTCGAAGGCCACGTCGTTCACCACAGCCACCAGCGTGTCGTGCGCGTCTTCGATGCGCGTCGGACGTGAGCCTTCGTGCAGGGCTTCGAAGAACTCGGGCACCACCGGCAGGTGCGCCGCGATCCAGGCCTCCGCAGCGGCATCGCTCAGGTTGAAGTGCAGCCAGACGAAGCCGCCGGTCGGCGCGCCCGCCAGCCACTCGGCAGCCCGTGCCAGCGGCACCGGCACGCCGGCCGCACCCGGCTCGAAGAGATAGCCACAGACCAGCCCGTTGCGGTCCGAACCGTAGCTGGTCTGCTCCATCGGCCAGCGTCAGGCGGGGTGCGACAAGACGGTGGAAAAAGCGCTTGTCATGCCCGGTGTCCCTTTTGCAACCCTCCAGCATGGCAGCCGCCCGTGACAGCGGCGTGACCAGGCGGGCGTCCAGCGGGCTGCCATGGCATGCTAACGAGCGCCGTGACACTTCTGTCGTTAGCTTCGAAGGTATTCTCCTGCCCGCAGCCGGAATTGACTTCACGTCTGACGAATTTCGCAATGCCAGCGGCGCCGGCCGCACGACCATCAAGCGCGCCATCGCCACTGCGTGCGGCCTTCAGTAGCTGATGGCGGAACTGAGCGCCCCATTGACCCGCAGCGTTACGATTCGAAGTGCAGTGTGATAGCCGACTGTGCCTATCTCGCTTGAATGGGTTCGAAGCTGATCTTCAGCTTCGCTCCGACGGCCTCTGCAAATTTTTCTAGCGTCCGCGTTGAAGGCGTGGTTCGGCCCGCTTCGAGGCGCGCGATGTTGCTCTGGGTCGTGTGCATTCGCTCAGCAACCTCGGCTTGCGTCAGACCCGCGCGGCTGCGAGCCTCTGAAATTGCCTCGGCGAGCGCGAACTCTGCTTCCAAGTCGTCATAGGCCGCCTTGTAGGCGGGGTCCTTCGACCACTTCCGGTGCAGTTCCTTTAGCTTGGTCACTTGACCTCCTTTGCCCGCTGCCGGGCTATTTCCAGTTCTTGCTTGGGTGTCTTCTGGGTCTTCTTCACGAATACACGCACGATGACGACACGACGCTTGACTGCCGTCACATAGATTGCTCGGGCGATGCCGTCCCGGCCGCGCAGCCGTAGCTCCCAGAGCTTGTCCTCCAGATGCTTCACCGCGTCGGCCGGCAGACCTTCGAACCCCACCGCTTCAATGATCGAGCCAAGCCTCACCAGGCGGGCCCGCATGTCCACAGGGAGCTGCTCGACCTCGCTGTCCACCCCTGCGTTGAGGGTCTCGACAGTCCACATCGATCAAGCATATCATATTTGATATGTTCTGCAAGCGCGATCTTGGCGCCGGCCAGGCGCGTAGCCCACAGGCATGCCGTGGTGCCGGTGTACTTCATGGCCCGTTTCTCCTTGCCGTTTCAACCAGATGCGCCGGTTGTAGGCGGTCGCGGTACAGGATCAAGGGGCGGCCCGCTCGGTTCGCCTTGCTCCCGTGTTGCCCCTTCCCCCTACGAATTCGAGCCTGGCGATGACCCACATGGCGAGCACGACTCGGCGCAATCGATATCGAAGGGGTCGGTACGGTCTTCTGGAAGATCGACTACCACGCACCCGATCTGGAACACGGCAGCGAAGACCCTGCCGATCCAACCAAGACCGTTCGGGTCCTCACCGTGATGCTGGCCTTGGACTGCTGACGACCAGCCGCCCTGCCGGCCTCGGTCGGCAGGGCTTCTATCCCAAGAACCACATCAACAAGGAGATGCGCCTATGTCACACGAAGCACCCGCAAATAAAACCTTTCGTGTCACCGTCATCGAATGGCTTGCCTACACCACTGTGCTGCAAGCCACGGACAAGGACGAAGCCATCGAGGAAGCCCGCGAACTCTGGCTGAGCCGTGACCACGACGATCGCTTTGAATTTGAAGACTCTGACCTCGATACCGTCATCGCAGACGAGTGTTGAAGCAGCGATTGCATTTGCGATTGCCGATGCTCGATCGATGCGCTATGCCTCACCCGCTCTTCCAATGGGTAAGCGTTGGCGATCGGCCCTGCTGTCCGCCGACTTGGGATGCCGGCTCAGAACCGGCTGTGCCGCGGCAGCTTGACCAGGGCCTTGCGCGCGGCGCGGCCGGTGACGGCCAGATGCGCCTGCAGATAGCCGGCGGCAAACCAGGCGTCGGGCTGATTGGCCGCATCGTGGTGGAAGGCCTGGGCCGCGACGGCCACGTCGTTGTGCCGGCCCAGCGCGTCCTGTGCCGCGGCCAGCCGCTTGAGGTAGCGCCGCTGCTGGGTGCCGGGCCAGAGCGCGATGCTGAATTCCGCCAGATAGCGCAGCCGCTTGACCCGCTTGCGCACCCGGTGCTGGGCGGCCAGCGCCAGTTGTTCAAAGTGTTCGCCGTCGCGCGTGACCTGGCGGTGCAGCTTGCGCAGCCGGCCGGCGATCAAGTCGTGTGCCGCTTCGGCAGACATCGGCGTGAAACGCCCGTCGCCGGCATGTGCCAGCGCCAGCACGGCCAGCAGCGTGCTCTGGAAGGCCGGCTCGCGCACGCTGCTGGCGGGGTCGGCGGACGCTGGTGCCTGCCACGCCAGCCGCGGTGCCGCGGCCGCCTCGAGCAGGGGCCGCACCGCAGCGGCCACCGCTTGCGCATCACGCCGCTGGCCGAGCTGGCCGAAGGTGTGCGCCAGCGCTGCATCCCATGCCGGCACGATGGCCGGCGACAGCGCCGCCAGCTCGCGCAGCAGCGTGCGCAGCCGGCGCAGACCCACGCGCAACTGGTGCACGGTGTCGTCCTCCGCGACGCCTTCGGCCACGTTGCTGGCGTTGCCCAGCACCTGCTCCAGCACTGATTGCAGCATCGCACGCAGCAGCGCCGGGCCGTCCGCATGCGCCGCGGGTTGCAGCGGCCGCGCCTTGACGGGCGGCGGCGCGGCGGCGCCGCGCAGCAGCCGCTCGCCACGCTCTGCCTTGCTGATGGTGGACAGCCACAGCCCGCCATGCGCCACCCAGGCGGCAGCCAGGTCGAAGAGCCCTTGCACCGGGCCGCCCTTGTGCTCCAGTTCCAGCTCTGCGATGGGCACCGAGTGCGGCCCGGCGCTGGCCGTGCCGGTGTCCAGCGCCACCTCGATCTGCGTGCCGGCGGCGTCTTGCAGCAGGCAGTGCAGGCGCCAGATGTCGGTGGCGTGGCGCTCCACCAGCGCGGCGGGTGGGGCGGCGGCTGGCGCGCCGCCGGGTGCATCGCCCAGCTCGCAGCCCAGCGCTGCCTCCAGCGCCTTGCCGGCAGCGCTGCCCTGGTGCCGCCGGATGTCGAGCGCGGGGGCTTGCTGTCCGCCGGGGCGCAGCGGCACAGCCACCTCGTGTTCGAGCCGGTGCACGCTGCCGTCGCCGGGGGCCTTCAGCGTCTGCACCCAGCGCCGGCCCTCCAGGCGCAGACGCAGTGCGATCAAGTGGCTGGCCAGCAGCCCGTCGGCGGTGTCGTGGTAGCGGGCCTGGAGCCGCAGCCGGCTGGCGCCGCGTGCGCGCAACGCGCTGCGCAGGCTCTCCAGCGCGGCGGCCGGCACGCCGAACTTCAGTTCCAGTTCGTGCTGCTGCACGTCAGACCGGCTCGTTCGGCAGTGGCTGCGGCGGCGATGGCGGCCGCAACGGCTGCGCTCTGGCGCTGGGCTGGGGACTGGGGTCGGCGCTGGGGTCGGCGCCGGGGCGGGCGGTCGGCATCGGCGCTTCCGGAATTCGGCAGGACGCGATTCTTGGAGGCGCCGACTGGACGGTCAAGCAGATTCAGCCGAGGTGTCGCAGCGCTGCCTGGGCCAGGTGCGCCACCTCGGGCTCCAGCTCGGCCTCGACGGCCTGCACGCCAGGCGCGGCGGACGCCATCCGCTGCGACCAATCGACGATGGCCAGCGTGCCGTCCAGGTGCTCCACCAGCGCCGTCAGGCTCTCGACCCAGTCGCCGTCGTTGCAGTACAGCACGCCGCCGATGTTGCGCATCTCGGCATGGTGGATGTGGCCGCAGACGACGCCTTGCAGCCCGCGCGCCTGCGCCTCGCGCGCGACCGCGGCTTCGAAGTCGCCAACGTAGCTGACGGCGCGCTTGACCTTGAGCTTGAGGTAGCGCGACAGGCTCCAGTACGGCAGCCCCAGCCGTGCACGCAGCGAGTTCAGATGGCGGTTGATGCGCAGCGTCAGCTCGTAGGCCCAGTCGCCCATGTGGGCGAGCCACTTCGCGCACTGGATCACGCCGTCGAAGAGATCGCCATGCGTCACCCACAGGCGGCGGCCGTCGGCCATCACATGGACATGGTCACGCACCACGTCCACCCCGCCGAAGTTGTGGCCCAGGTACTTGCGTGCGAACTCGTCGTGGTTGCCCGGGACGAAGATCACCCGCGTGCCTTTCCTGGCCTTGCGCAGCAGCTTTTGCACCACGTCGTTGTGCGACTGCGGCCAGTACCACTGCCGGCGGAGCTGCCAGCCGTCGATGATGTCGCCCACCAGGTACAGCGTCTGGCAGTCCAGCGCACGCAGGAAGTCGAGCAGAGCGCCTGCCTGGCAGCCCGGCGTGCCCAGGTGCAGATCGGAGATCCATGCGGTGCGCACGCGCAGCGCAGCGCCGGCAGGCTGGTCGGACGCGGTGGCCTGCATGCCGTCAGGCGTCGCGCTGCAACAGCGCCTGTCCCATGCGCAGCGTGCAGCCTTCGGCCACTGGGTCTGCCAGCCGCCAGCGCGGCGGCACGAAGACGATGATGGTGGAGCCATGCTCGAACCAGCCGAGTTCCTGGCCCCTGGTCACCGGCGCGTCGCAAGGCATCTCGTTCGGCCCCGGCCAGCGCAGGTGCAGCAGCACGTCCAGCCAGTGCAGCCGGATGCTGGCCACCAGCACGGCCGCCACTGCCACCAGCGCCATCGCGCTGCCATCGGGCAGGCGCAGGCGGATGACGGCGCGCTCGTTGCGGCAAAAGAGTTGCCGCACCCGGCGCAGCGCGATCGGGTTCACGTTCCAGGTGTCGCCGCTGATGTAGGTGACATGCTCGATGCGTGCATCGCACGGCGCATGGAAGCGGTGGTACATGCTGGACGTCAGCCGCAGCGTCACGTAGCGACCGCCTTCGAAGCGCGCTGCCTGCGCGGCGCTGCCCAGCAGGTCTTGCAGCCGGTACGGAAATCCCTTGGCCTGCAGCACGCTGCCGGCGGCCACCGTGCCGCAGGCGCCGACGATGGCGTCGCAGGGGCTGACCATCACGCCGCTGCGCAGATCGAGCGGCCGCGCGCCGGGGCGCAGCGCGCGGGTGAAGCAGTCGTGCAGGCTGTCGAAGCGGGTCTTGCTGGCGTCGCTGAGGTCGAGGTCGGTGAAGCAGCGCCAGACGGCAATGGACGCCCGGCAGACCCACGGGTTGCGGATGCCTGCAAACCAGCCCATGAAGCGCGTCGAGGCCTGGCGCGGGATGCGGTTGGTGAGCAGGAAGTTCAGGTCTTCCTGCAACAACAGGCGGTCGCGCCAGCGTGCCAGCACGGTGCGCTGCGCCGGTTGCGCCAGCGTGGCGGGCAGCGGATCGGTGCGCATGGTCTTCATCGTGTGGTCTCTCGCGGCCTGTCACGCAACGTGGCCGATCTTGTGGCGGTGCAGTGACATCGCCATGACCATGCGGCGGCAGTTCGGTGGCGCACGGGTGCCTTCACGACACTGTCAAGGCAGCGCGCTAGAACGCCACCATCGAAACTGCAGGAACCGCGATGTCCGACTCAAGCGCCATCGGCGGCCTGGCACTGGCAGCCACCGCAGCAGCGGCAGCCGCGCTGGCGGCGCTGCTGCCGCTGGCCAGGCAGCGGCTGGAACTGTCGCTGGCCAAGCACCCGTCGCTGGGCGGCCACACGCGCATGGCCCGGCGCGTCGCCGCGCTGGTGCCAGGTTATGCCTACGACGAGACGCGCTTCTTCGCCAGCGACGGCGCGCCCGCCGACGTGGTGGCGCGCCGTCGGCAGGGCTTCGCGCTGCTGGCCGCAGCGCTGGCGGCGCGCCACCCCAACACCGTCGCGTTGACGCGCCAGGCTCGCGACGGCCTGTCCGACCTGCGCTTCACCGGCGCCTACCGCGTGCCCTTCCAGTACGGCGCCTATCTGCGCGAGCACATCACCGTCGGCGCATTTGCGCAGCGCACCGACGGGCTGACCTTCACCGACCTAGACGGCCAGGTGTTCCACGACCTGACCGGCTCGTATGGCGTCAACCTCTTCGGCCACGACTTCTACAAGTCCTGCATCGCCGAAGGCAGCGCCCGCGTGGCCGACCTGGGCCCGTTGCTCGGCAGCTACCACCCGGTGGTGGCGTCCAACGTCGAGCGGCTGCGCCGCATCTCGGGGCTGGACGAAGTCTCCTTCCACATGAGCGGCACCGAGGCCGTGATGCAGGCCGTGCGCCTGGCCCGCTACCACACGCGGCGCAAGTACCTGGTGGGCTTCACCGGCGCCTACCACGGCTGGTGGGACGACGTGCAGCCAGGCCCCGGCAACCCGGTGCCGCCGGGCCGCACCTACACGCTCAAGGAGATGTGCGACGACACGCTGCGGGTGCTGCGGCGGCGGCGCGACATCGCCTGCGTGCTGGTGAACCCGCTGCAGGCACTGCACCCCAACCGCGGCGCGCCGGCCGACAGCGCGCTGGTGGACAGCGCGCGCCGCGCCGGCTTCGACCGCGAGGCCTACACCGCCTGGCTGCGCTCGCTGCGCCAGGTGTGCACCGAGCGCGGCATCGTGCTGATCTTCGACGAGGTCTTCGTCGGCTTCCGGCTGGCGCCGGGCGGCGCGCAGGCGTACTTCGGCATCCGGGCCGATCTGGTGACCTACGGCAAGACGCTGGGCGGCGGGCTGCCGGTGGGCGTGCTGTGCGGCAGGAGCGCGGTGATGAAGCGCTTCCGCGAAGACCGGCCTGCCGACCTGTGCTTCGCGCGCGGCACCTTCAACTCGCATCCCTATGTGATGGGCGCGATGCAGGTCTTCCTCGAACGGCTGGACAGCGCGCCGGTGCGCAGCCTCTACGCGGACCTGGACGCAACCTGGAACGCGCGCGCCGATGCCTTGAACCTGCGCCTGCGCGATGCCGGCCTGCCGGTGCAGGTGGCCAACCTGTCCACCATCTGGACGGTCTGCTACACCCAGCCGTCGCGCTACAACTGGATGCTCCAGTTCTACCTGCGCGAGCAAGGGCTGGCGCTGAGCTGGGTGGGCACCGGGCGCTTGATCTTCACGCTGCAACACCAGGCCGCCGACTTCGAACTGGTCTGCCAGCGCTTCGTGGCCGCGGCGCGCGCGATGCAGGCCGACGGCTGGTGGTGGCACGACGGTGGCGCCAGCAACCGCAGCATCCGCCGCGGCCTGCTGCGCGAGATGCTGGGCCAGCGTTTGTAGCCCGTTTGTAGCCGGTGCCAGCCGCCGGCGCAGCCAGCGTTTCTAGCCGGTGCCAGCCCCCCGGCGCCCGTCAGGGGCGCACGGGCGGCACGTGGTGCATCGGGTCGATGCGCTCGCCGCGCAGCAGGTGCAGCGGCGCACGCCAGTACAGCATCACGTCGTGAAAGGGGTCGGTGATGATCTTGGTGGCCCAGGCCAGGCCGGTCATCGGCCCTTGCAGCAGCGTGAGGTGCAACACGCGGAACAGCAGGCCGCCGACACCCAGCGCCAGCCAGGCGATGCCCACGTCGTGCACGAAGCCGCGCAGGTCGGCGGCGGGTGTGATCAACCCGCCCATGGCCGGCGCCAGCCACAGCGCCACCGGCGCCAGCAGCCACACCGCCAGCAGCACGACCTTGCGCCGCAGGTTGTAGCCCACCTTGATGGCTTCCTTGTGCGCGTGGGTGGCCTGGTTGACGTGGTCGTAGCCACGCGGCTCGAAGAAGAAGTGGCCAGCCTGGCGCGTGGTCATGCTGAAGCACCAGGCCAGCAGCGCGGCACTGGCCGGCTCAATGAACAGCAGCACGTAGGCGCACAGAAAGCTGAGCGCGCTCACCAGATGCAGCGACTGGTTGATGCGGCTCTGGTGGTAGTAGCGGTGGTCGTCCCAGCGCTGGGTGGCGAGCATCTCGAAGAAGCGGCGCATGAAGACTCCTGTTGCTGGGGACCCAAGGTGGGCGGACTGTGGCCGGCAGCGATGAAGCCAGCATGACGCAGGCATGACCTGTGCGTGACCTGCCGCGATGTCACCAAGTTGTTGCGCAAGGCCGCGACCATGCACACCGTGCCGGCTGCAAGGACGAGGACGCGACGATGCCCCAAGACCCCGTGGACCAGCGCCGCGCGCTGCGCATCGCCATCGTCACCGAGACCTGGCCGCCCGAGGTGAACGGCGTTGCCGCGACGGTCTCGCGCGTGGTCGAAGGCTTGTGTGCGCGCGGCCATGCTGTCGATCTGGTGCGGCCACGCCAGGCTGGCGACAGCGTCATGCGCGAGCCCGTGGCCTGGACCGAAACGCTGGTGCGCGGCATGGACATCCCGCGCTACCCGCAGCTCAAGCTGGGGCTGCCGGCCGGTGCCGCGCTGCGGCGGCAGTGGCGCGCGCGCCGGCCCGACGTGGTGCACCTGGTCACCGAAGGGCCGCTGGGCTGGTCTGCGCTGCGCGCCGCGCTGGCGCTCAAGCTGCCGGTGGTCAGCGACTTCCGCACCAACTTCCACGCCTACAGCCAGCACTACGGCATCGGCTGGCTGGGCACGCCGGTGATGGCCTATCTGCGCAGCTTCCACAACCGCACGCTGCGCACCATGGTGCCCACCGAGGCGCTGCGCGCCGAGCTGCAGGCCGCCGGCTTCGACGGGCTGCGCGTGGTGGCACGCGGCGTCGATATGCAGCGCTTCGACCCGCGACACCGCAGCGCCGCATTGCGTGCGAGCTGGGGCGCCGGGCCGGGCACCATGGTGGCCTTGTGCGTGGGCCGGCTGGCCGCCGAAAAGAACCTCGACGCCGTGCTCGCGGCAGCCGCGGCGATGCGCGCGCAGCATGCCGGGCTGCGCCTGGTCTTGGTCGGCGAAGGCCCGGAACGCGCCCGCCTTCAGCAGCAATGTCCCGCTGCAGTGTTCGTCGGCGTGCGGCATGGCGCGGACCTGGCGGCGCACTATGCGTCGGCCGATGTCTTCCTGTTTCCCAGCATGACCGAGACCTTCGGCAACGTGGTGCCGGAAGCGATGGCCAGCGGCCTGGCGGTCGTCGCCTACGACCACGCCGCGGCGCGTGATCTTGTGCGCGACGGCCACAACGGCCTGCTGGCGCGCCTGGGCGACGGCGCCGGCTTCTGTGCCCAGGCGCGGCGGCTGGCCGGCGACTTGGTGCAGGCGCGGGCGCTGGGCCGGGCAGCGCGGCGCAGCGTCGAGCGGCTGGGCTGGGAGCGCATCGTCGCGGGGGTCGAAGACGAATACATCGCGGCGCGCACAGCGCCTGCTGGCGGCCTGCTCGCCGACTGGAAGCCCGCGGTGCCGGCCGCGTGAAAGCCTGCGCGGCAGCAACGGCAACCACGGCAACCACGGCCACCGCCCGGGGCGCAGCGCCACCTTGGCATGATGCGCCACCCCCACCCGACGGGAGCGCCAGGATGCCGACCGCCAAGCAGCCAGCCCAGCCTGCGCCAGCCTCGGCCGCAGCGCTGGGCAAGGTCGCCTCGACACTGCTGATTCCGCTGGCCGCGCGCGCCCATGGCGACGCGCTGTTCCCGCGCCTGGCGCTGGGCGACGACAGCGCGCGGCAGGTGCTGGCAGCGCTGGGCCAGGACGCAGCTGCAGCCGCGTCGGCGGTGCTGGCCGACCGCGCCAGCGTCTATGCGGTGCTGTCGCGCAGCAGCATTTTTCGCGAGCGCGCACGCGACTTCTTCGGCGTGCACCCCGCCGCCACCGGCGCCTGCCTGGGCGCCGGCCTGGGCCACTATTTCCAGTGGCTGGACGGCGGCGCCAACCGCTGGCTGGACGCCGACCTGCCCGAGGTCACCGCGCTGCGCGAGCAGTTGTTGCCCGCCACCGGCCGGCGCCGCATCAACGTGGCGCTGGACCTGTCTCAGCCCGGCTGGTGGCTGCGCCTGGGCCTGCCGAGCCGGCAACGCAGCACGCGGGCCGCCCGGCCGGTGCTGCTGCTGTGCGAAGGCGTGCTGATGTACCTGACGCCGGCCCAGGTGCATGCAGTGCTGCACGAGGTGGGTGAACACGCGCCAGCCGGCTCGCGGCTGCTGCTGGACGCGGTGCACCGCCTGGCCGTCGGGCGTGCGCACTACAACCCGAGCGTGCGCCGCACCGGCGCGCAGTTTCTCTGGGGGCCACGCCACTGGCAGGAACTGACTGCCGCCCACCCGCGGCTGCGCATCGACGGCAGCCATGCGGTGATGCAGGGCTATGGCTGGCCCTATGGCGGCTTCAACGCGGCCTTCCAGGCGCTGGCCGGCATGCCGCCCTACGCGGTGGCCGAGATCGGCATCGGCGCCTGACGGGCCAAAGTCGCGGGCGGAGGCAGCGGGTTCAGGCAGCGTGGAACGGTCGGCGACAGCCGGTTGGCTTCAGCGGCCGGCGATGCTGGCGGCCACCGTGTCGGCCAGTTGCGCAAGCAGTGCGCTCCAGGCCCGCGCCGTGGCGCCGGCATCGCTGCCGGCAGGCGTCTCCAGGCGCAGTTGGCCGCCTGGCTGCACCACGGCCGGCACGGGTGTCGGCGCAGGCGCAGGCGTGACGGACCGCGATGCAGGCAAGGCAGCGGGCACCGGCCAGCGCAGCGCCCAGTCCAGCACCATCGTCGCGCTGCCGTTGTCCAGCTTGAACGACAGGATGTCCACCGTCAGCTCGCCCGCCGCATCGGACAGCGGTGCGCCGGGCAGCGCCAGCGTGCCGGGCGGCAGCCGGGCGGCCAGGTTCTCGTGCAGCGCCTGGCGCGACATCCGGCCCAGCGGCGCGGCCCAGTGGTCGAACTCGCGGATGTCGATCTGCCCTGGCGCCACCTCGCGCACCAGTTCCGGCCGGTCCAGCGCAGGCGGTATCTGGACAGCGCGCACGCGCAGCGGCGGCACCGCCGTGCCGGCCGCCCGGCGCGCCACCTGCACCACCTGCGCCGGCGTGCCGGGCGCGACTGCCTCCAGCGTGTAGTAGCGCGTCGGCGGGCTGCTGGCGCAGCCGGCCGATGCCAGCACCGCGGCCACGAGCGCCATCGCACAGCCGCTGCGGAACGTCATACGGAATGTCGGGCGGAAAGGCGGGCGGAATGTCGGGCGGCACATCATCGGGCGTCCTTTTTCTGCTCTGCTCGCGGCTCGGGCGCCGGCTCTGCGCCGCGCCCGCGCAGCAGTGCCTCGGGGTGGCGCCCCAGGTAGTCGGCCAGCGTGCGGATGGAGCGCGCCGCGTCGCTCAGCTCCTGGATGGCAGCCGGCAGACTGGCGTCCTGCGCGGCGCCACCAGCGGCGCCGCCACCCAGCACGTTGCGCGCGGCGGCCACCGTGCCGTTGACCTGGTCTGCCGCGCTGTTCAGCCGCGCCACCAGCGGGCCGACCTGCGGCGCCACGTCGGCCACGATGCGGTCCACCTGCGCCAGCGTGCTGTTCAGGTGGCGCACGCTGGCGGCCAGCTCCGGCGAGCCGGCCAGTCCATTGAGCCGCTCGACGAGTTGCCGCACCTGCTGGCTGATGCCTTCCAGCGGAATGCCGTTCAGCTTGGCGAGGATCTGGTTGACCTGGCCGGTGATCTCGTCGATGCCGCCGGTGGCGTCCTGGCTGGGAATCAGCCTGGGCTGGCCGGCACCCAGCGTGGCGGCCGGTGCGCCCGGCACCGGGTCCAGCGTGACGACGCGGCTGCCCACCAGCGGCGGCGCCTGCGCCAGGCGCGCACGGTGCCCGTGGGCCAGAAGGCGGTTCAGCGCTGCGTCGGTCAGCTTGCGCCAGGTGTCTGCGTCGGCCTGGCCCGATGGCATGGCCGGCCCGGCGATGCGCAGCTTCTGCGGGTAGAGAACGGCCAGCACGGTGCAGGATGGCAGGCCGGTGTCGGGGTCGATGTGCAGTTGGACCGACCGCACGCTGCCGACGTTGAAGCCCAGTAGCCGCACCGGCGCGCCTGTGAGCAGGTCGCCGGCCACACCGCGGAAGTGCATCGCATAGGGCACTTCCGGGCCGTTGGGGCCGGTCTCGGCCTCCCTGCGCGTGGGGTACAGCGGGAACTCGGTGCCCGCGGGGCTGGGGTCGGCCGCCTGCGGGCCGCCCAGAAGGTCGATCTCGATGGCGCCGTTGAAGAGCGCCGTGCCATGTTCCAGTGCGGCGTCCAGCCCCTTGTCGGTGAGCGACACGCGCAGCGGGCTGGAGACCCAGAAGGCCGCCGCCGGCCGCACCAGCTTGTCGTAAGGCGCGTTGACGAAGATGTCGAGCTTGAACGCACCCGGCGCGCTGAAGCGCACGACGGTCACCTTGCCGACCTCCTGCCCGCGGTAGTACAGCGGCGAGCCGGCGCGCGCGGTGCCCAGCGCGTTGCTGCCCAGCACGTAGTAGGTGCCCGGCGTGCCCGGCATCACCAGCGGCGGCTCGCTCAGGCCGGTGAAGCGCCGCGTCGGCTCGCCGCCGATGCCGGGCGCCACGCCGATGGCCAGGCCGGCCAGCGCCGCCTTCACCGACGAGATGTCGTTCAGGCTGGGCCGTGCGCCGATGAGCCAGAACTTGGCGGTGGTGGTCAGCGCGCTCTCGGACCGGCGGTCCAGCCGCAGCGTCATATCCACCCTGCGGCCGTCTTCGTTGATGTCGATCTTGACGACGCGACCGGCTTCGATGCCCTGGTAGATCACCTTGGTGTCGTTCACCGCGGCACCGGCGCCGGTCTCGAAGGTGACGACGACGTCGATGCCGCGGTCGGCCAGCGCGCGCAGGCCGAGAAAGGCGACGATGAGCAGCGCCGCCAGCGGCACCGCCCAGACGATGCCGAACCAGCGGCTGCGCTGCACGCGCGCCTGCGGCAAGGGCGGCAAGGGCGGCGGCGTGGTGGCCGCTGGGGCCGCGGGCGGGGCCGCGTCCGCCGGGTCGGCGTCGGCGGGGTCGGGGGCGGCGGTCATGGGCGGGGCTCCGGCAAGGCGGCATCCCACAGCAGCCGGGGATCGAAGGCATGGGCGGCCAGCGTGGTGAGGATCACCACCGCTGCGAACACCGGCGCTGCTGCCTCGGCACTGCCGGAGACCAGCGCGTTGTACTGCGTCACCGGCACGAAGCAGGCGATGACGAAGGGATCGACCATCGACCAGCGGCCGATCTCGTCGATGACGCGGTAGAGCCGGGTCTTCAGCACCAGCGCGCGCCTGGACCGGCGCAGCACCGAGGCGATGCACCAGCCCAGCGCCGCCAGCTTGAGCAGCGGGATCACGAAGCTCGCCACCAGCACCAGCAGCGCCAGGCCCCAGAGCCCGGCATCGACGAGGTCGATCACACCGGCCAGCACGGTGTACTCGACCGACATCAGGCCCACCGGCAGCGTCGCCATCGGGTACAGGTTGGCCGGCACGTAGAGAAGCGCCGCGGCCAGCGCCAGCGCGCTGGCCCGGCTGACCGCCGCCGGCTTGCGCGCGTGCAGCGTGGCGGCGCAGCGCGGGCAGGCCGCGCCTTCCATCGCGGCGGGCAGCAGCAGTGCGCAGCCGCCGCAGGCCAGCGTCGCGCCGGTGGCGAGGTCGGGCGCTGCGGCGGCAGCACCGCCACGGCCGGCGCCGATGGCCCGCCAGACGGCCTGCGTGTCCAGCGTGGCACGCGTCACCAGCGTCAGCACCGCCGCTGCGATGAAGCACAGCGCGCCGTCGCCGAGTTCCACCGCGATCGTGGTGCGCAAGCGGGAATAGGCCACCACCAGGCCGAGCAGGAAGACGTCGGCCATCGCCCAGGTCTGCATTGCGTTGGCAGCCCGGAACGCGCGGCCGAGCCAGGGTGGATGGCGGCCGAGTCGGAGCGCGCCCAGCACGGCGCACAGCAGGCTGAAGCGCAGCAGCGGCAGCAGCACCACGAAGAGGCCGATGGCAAGCGCGAGTTCGGGGAAGCCGTTGCCGCCCATCGCGCTGGCGCTCGACACCAGCAGGCTCTGGCGCGAGATGCCGGCCAGAGACGTGGTGAGGAAAGGCAGCAGGTTGGCCGGCACCAGCAGCAGCAGCGTGGCGGCAGAGCAGGCCAGCGCGGCGCTCAGGCTGCACCCGCTGCTGCGCTCCAGCGTCAGCGTGCAGGCGCTGCACTGCACCAGATTGCCGCCGCTCATCTGCGGCACAAGCTGCAGGCTGCCGCAGCCATGGCAACAGCTCGCCAGCCGGCGATGCCCTGAAGACAGTTGAACAGCCATCACCCCCCGCACGGTTTCGCAGCGTTGTCCGCCGCCGCAATTTACTGCCAAGTGGCTGCGCCGTGCGGCGGCGCAGCATCACTGTCGGCCCGGCGCGTCGGCGCAGCGTTGCTGGCCTCTTTCTTGCATCGATGCGGCAGAAGTTTTTAGCGGAGAACCGGGGTAACCGCTCTTAGGGTGATGCCCGGAGCGGGTGCACGGATCTTTCGCGATATAGTCGCGCCCTTCGCGGCCGGGGCCCGGCCGCAAGCGGCGCACGGGGCCGCTGTCAAGGTTGTTTATCACAGCGCCCGGCGCATCAACGGCATGCGCGGGATGACTGGAGGAGTCGAGTGGATTACGCCCAGCAACAACGCAACCCCGGCAAGCATGCGGTGGGCATCGGCATCGTCATCGCGATGCATCTCGTGCTGGGTTGGGCGCTGATCAACGGTCTGGCCCAGCGCCTCGTGGAAGTGATCAAGGCGCCGATCGAAACCAAGATCATCGAAGAGACCAAGCCGCCCCCGCCGCCGCCGCCCGAGAACCTGCCGCCGCCACCCAAGTTCGCGCCGCCGCCGCCGAGCTTCGTGCCGCCGCCCGAAGTCAACGTCAACCCGCCGCCCACGCCCGCCCCGGCCATCACCACCACCACGGTGGCGCCGCCGGTGCAGGCCGTCACCATCGCGCCGCCGGCACCGGTGACCGCGCCGCCGGCACCGCCCGCCCCGCCCCGGGTGGCGGCGCGCCCCGCCATCGCCAACGTGCGCGCCTGCGCTCCGACGGCAGACGACTACCCCGCCGCGGCGCGCCGCGCCGAGGCCACCGGCACCACCAAGATCCGCTTCACCGTCGGTGCAGACGGCAAGCTGGCCGGCCCGCCGGAAGTCGTCAAGTCCGCCGGCCCGTCGCGCGAGCACAAGATGCTCGACCGCGTTGCGGCCACCAAGCTCAGCGAGTGCACCTTCAAGCCGGGCGCCGATGAAAACGGCAAGCCGACCGGCAGTTCCTTCGACGTCGATTACGTCTGGAAACTCGAATAGGCCGGCGGCTCGGCAAGCCGGCGCATCGCAGCCAAGTTCTCTCACCGTGCGAACGTTTTCAAGCGCCCCTGAAGGCGCGGTTACTCTGGAGTCACCATGTCCTTGACCACCGTCCTGCGCGCATCATTCGGCGCCGCCCTGATCACCGCCGCCAGCCTGCTCTGCACCGTGCCCGGCACTGCGTTCGCGCAGGCGTCGGCGCCGGAGGCCAGCGCGCCGGCAGCAGCGCCAGCGGCCACGCCGGCCGCACCGGCCACCGCCCCGGGTGTCGTCGCCGAAGAGGCGGTGGCCAACCCCTACGGCCTGCAGGCACTGTGGAGCCAGGGCGACTTCGTCGCGCGCGGCACGCTGATCATCATGGTGATCATGTCGATGGGCAGCTGGTACATCATCTTCACCAAGCTGTTCGAGCAGCGCCAGATGATGAAGAGCGCCACCTCGTCGGCCGACACCTTCTGGAAGGCCAGCTCGGTGAAGGCCGGCGTCGGCGCACTGGAAGAAGGCTCGGCCTTCCGCTACATCGCCGAGCAGGGCATCAAGGCGAGCGACCACCACGAAGGCACGATGGTCGAGCAGATCGACAAGCACACCTGGGTCACGATGAGCGTGGACCGCGCCGTCGGCAGCATCCAGAGCCGCCTTCAAGACGGCCTGGCCTTCCTGGCGACGGTGGGTTCCACGGCGCCGTTCGTCGGCCTGTTCGGCACCGTCTGGGGCATCTACAACGCGCTGGTGAAGATCGGCATCTCGGGCCAGGCGTCGATCGACAAAGTGGCCGGCCCGGTGGGCGAGGCGCTCATCATGACCGCCATCGGCCTGGCCGTGGCCGTGCCAGCGGTGATGGGCTACAACTGGCTGATCCGCCGCAACAAGGCGGTGATGGACGCCACCCGCACTTTCAGCGGCGACCTGCACAACGTCCTCGTGGCCGGCAAGCGCTGATCACTGCCGAAAGCCTGCCATGGCCATGAACGTAGGCGCCGCTGACGACAGCGGCGAAGACCAGCTCAACAACAGCATCAACACCACGCCGCTGGTCGATGTGATGCTGGTGCTGCTGATCATCTTCCTGATCACGATCCCGGTCGTCACCCAGACCATCAAGCTCGATCTGCCGAAGGAAAAGAACATCCCGCTTCAGACCAAGCCCGAGAACATCGTGCTGGCCGTCAACCGCGATGGCGAGATGTACTGGGGCACCGAGCGCTTGCAGGACATCGAGACCCTGGTCACGCGGCTGAAGGTGGAGTCGGTGAAAGAGCCGCAGCCCGAAGTGCACATCCGGGGCGATTCCGAGGTGCGCTACGAGGCCGTCGGCCGCGTGGTGGTGGCCTGCCAGCGCGCCGGCATCTTCAAGGTCGGCTTCATCACCGAGCCGCCGGCCGGTTATCTCGCGAAGTAGCCGACAGGGCCATCACAGGCCATCCGGCAAAGTCAGCCGCAAAACGAGCGGCAGAAAGTGCCGCCCAGGAGAGAAGACATGGCAATGAACGTAGGCTCGGCCAGCGGCGACGACGAGGTGATGGTCGATATCAACACCACGCCGCTCATCGACGTGATGCTGGTGCTGCTGATCATGTTCATCATCACCATCCCCATCCAGACGCATGCGGTGAAGATGAACATGCCGACGCCGAACAACGCGGCGCCGCCACCCAAGCCGCCCGAGATCATCCGCATCGACGTCGATTTCGACGGCACCATCGGCTGGAACGGCGAGATCATTCCCGACCGTGCGACGCTCGAATCGCGGCTGTCGCAGGTGGCAGCCACGCCCGACCAGCCCGAGGTGCACCTGCGCCCCAACAAGCTGGTGACGTACAAGGTGGTGGCGATGATCATGGCCAGCGCCCAGCGCCTGGGCGTGACGAAGATCGGCATCGTCGGCAACGAGCAGTTCCTATAGCCCTGTAGCGGACACGAAGACGACGATGAAGACCTTGCGCGCTCTGACTCTTTCCCTGCTGGCCGCCGGCTGGCTGGCCACCGCCGGTGCACAGGGGCTGCGGCCGGAGATCGGCAAGCCGTTGCAGCAGGCCGGCGAACTGTTGAAGGCCGGCAAGGCGAAGGAAGCGCTGGCCAAGGTGCGCGAGGCAGAAAGCGTCGGTGGCCGCACGGCGGCCGAGCAGTTGACGATCGACCGCATGAAGGCAGCCGCAGCGCAGCGTGCAGGCGACACCGCCGCCGCCACGCAGGCGCTGGAGTCGCTGTACGGCAAGACCAGCGGCGCCGAGCAGGGCCAGATCGCCGAACAACTGGCTTCGTCCTACGCCCAGGCACGCAACAACGGCAAGGCCACCGAGTGGGTCAACAAGGCCGTGCAGGCGGGCAACAACGGCGCAGGGATCAAGCAGTTGCAAAGCTATCTGCAGTCCGCCAGCGGCGACTATGCCGCGATTGCCAAGGACGCCGCCGCTGCCGTGGCCGCCGCAGAACAAGCCGGCCGCCGCCCCGATGAAGGCGACTTGCTGCGCCTGGCCGACGCACAGCAGCGCACCGGCAACGCCAACGGCCATGTCGCCACGCTGGAAAAGCTGCTTCTCAACTACCCGAAGAAAGACTACTGGAGCGCCTATCTCGGCCGCCTGCCGCGCAAGCCCGGCTTCAGCGACCGCTTCGCGCTCGACGTGATGCGTCTGCGCCTGGCCAGCGGCACGCTGACCAAGACCGACGACTTCATGGAAATGGCGCAGCTTTCTCTCCAGGCCGGCGTGCCGGCCGAAGCGCACCGCATCATCGACCAGGGCTTCAAGTCCGGCGCTTTGGGCACCGGGCCCGAGGCGGCGCGCCACCAGCGCCTGCGCGACCTGGCGCTGAAGAAAGAGGCCGAGCAAAAGGCCGCCATCGCGACGCAGGCGGCCGATGCCGCGAACGAAAAGACCGGCGACGATCTGGTCAAGGTGGGCTATGCCTACGTGGCGCTGGGCGAAGGCGACAAGGGCGTGGCGCTGATCGAGCAAGGCATCGCCAAGGGCGGCATGAAGCGCCCCGAAGACGCCAGGCTGCGGCTGGGCATGGCGCAACTTCAGTCCGCCGCCAAGGCCAAGGCGACGCAGACGCTGCGCAGCGTGAAGGGCACGGACGGCGTGTCCGACATCGCGCGGCTGTGGCTGGTGGTCGGGTCGGCTTGACGGCGGCCGGCCTGCCAGCGGGCGTGGCGGCAAGCGGGGTTGCCACCGTGCATCCAGCGCTGCCTGCGCATCTGCTTGCGCTGGGCCATGGCATCCATGCCATCGACACCGGCTTCCACCGCGACCACTTCGACGCCGCCTACCTGCTGGTGCACGGCGGGCGCGCCGCTTTCATCGACACCGGCACCAACTTCGCGGTGCCGCGGCTGTTGCAGGCGCTCGACGCGCTGGGCGTCGCCCGCGACGCGGTCGATTGGGTGATTCCGACCCATGTGCACCTCGACCATGCCGGTGGCGTCGGCACGCTGATGCAGGCGCTGCCTGCCGCCCGCGTGCTGGCGCACCCGCGCGGCGCCCGCCACATGATCGACCCGTCTGCGCTCTGGCAGGGCGCGCTGGCGGTGTATGGGGAAGACGAGATGCGGCGCTCCTACGGCGCTTTGGCCGCGGTGCCGGCCGAGCGCGTGCAGGCCAGCAGCGACGGCATGACGGTCGAAGTGGGCGGCCGCGTGCTGCGGCTCATCGACACCCCCGGCCACGCAAAACACCACCACTGCATCTGGGACGCCACCTCGCGCGGCTGGTTCACCGGCGACACCTTCGGCCTGAGCTACCGCGAGTTCGACACCGCGCAGGGCGCCTGGATCATGCCCACCTCGACGCCGGTGCAGTTCGAGCCCGAGGCACTGCGCAGCTCCGTCCAGCGGCTGCTGGCCGCCGAGCCGGCCTGCATGTACCTCACGCACTACGGCAGGGTGGAAGGCGTGCCGCGGCTCGCTGCCCTGCTGCTGGCGCTGCTGGACCGCATGGTGGCGCTGGGCGAGGCCGAGCGCGCCGCGCCAGACCGCCACCAGGCGCTCAAGCGCGGGCTGCTGGCGCTCTATGTCGAAAGCCTGGCGGCGCACGGTTGCAGCTTCAGCGCCGCGCACATCGCCGAACTGCTGGCGATGGACATCGAACTCAACGCGCAAGGGATGGCGGTCTGGCTCGACCGCTGAAGCGGCGGCCGGCAGCTCCATGACGAACAAGGTCCACTTTGCGCTCGACGGCCGTGTGGTGGTGATCACCGGCGCGGCCCAGGGCATCGGCGAGGCCTGCGCGCGCCGGCTCGCGCAGGACGGCGCTGCCGTGGCGCTGTGGGACGTGGCCGATGCGCCCGGCAACGCGCTGGCCGCCGAACTGGTGGCCGCCGGCCGGCAGGCCATCTATTGCCACTGCGACGTGGCGAGCAAGGCCTCGGTCGATGCCGCGCTGGCCGCCACGCTGGCAGCCTTCGGCATGGTGGATGGGTTGGTCAACAACGCCGGCATCTTCAAGGCGGCAGAGTTCCTGGACATCACCGAGGCCGACTGGGACGCGGTGATCAGCGTCAACCTGAAAGGCGCCTTCCTCGTCGGCCAGGCGGTGGCCCGCGTGATGGTGGCGCAGCGGCGCGGCGCCATCGTCAACATGAGTTCGGTCAACGGCACGCTGACCATCCCCACCATCGCCAGCTACAACGTCAGCAAGGGCGGCATCAACCAGCTCACGCGCGTGATGGCGCTGTCGTTCGCCGACCTGGGCGTGCGCGTCAACGCGGTGGCGCCGGGCACCATCGCAACCGAGCTGGCGAAGAACGCGGTGCTGACCAGCGACGCCGCGCGCGAGCGCATCCTGATGCGCACGCCGATGAAGCGGCTGGGCGAGCCGGCAGAGATCGCCGACGTGGCGGCCTATCTGCTGAGCGACGCAGCCAGCTACGTCACCGGCGAGATCGTGGTCGTCGATGGCGGGCGCATGACGCTGAACTACACGGTGCCGGTCTGAAGCACCGGCCGTGATTCGCGGATCGGCAGGTGGATCAGCGCTGCCGCCACCGCCAGCAGGATGTCGGCATACCAGATCCAGTCGTAGCTGCCGGTGGCCTCGAAGGCCTTGCCGCCCAGCCAGGCGCCCAGGAAGCCGCCGATCTGGTGCGTCACCATCACCAGGCCGAACAGCGTGGCCATGTTGGCCGGGCCGAAGAAGCGCGCCACCAGCCCGGCGGTGGGCGGCACGGTGGACAGGAAGGTGACGCCCATCACCGCGGCAAACACCAGCAGCACCGGCGTCGTCTTCGGCGCCAGCACGAAGAGCAGCACGGCCACCGCCCGCACCGCATAGATCGCCGACAGCAGCGACTTCATGCGCCACGGGCCGCTGCCCATCAGCCAGCCGATGCCGATGCTGCCGACGATGTTGAACAGCCCCAGGACCGCCAGCGCCCAGGCGCCCACCACCGCGGGCAGGCCGCAGGCGGCCACCACGCCGGGCAGGTGGGTGGCGAGGAAGGCGACATGGAAGCCGCAGACGAAGAAGCCGGTGGCCAGCAGCCGGTAGCTGGGGTCGGCCAGCGCACGGCGGACCGCGGCGCCGGTGCCTTCGCGCGCGGCGGGTGCAGGTGTGGAGACGGCTGCCGCCGCCGACGACGGCACCGCCGCCGGCTTGGGCTCCGCACGCAGCACCCACGCGGCTGGCAGTGCCAGCAGGGTCAACGCGGCCAGGGTCTGCACCGCCACCATCCAGCCGGCAGCGGTGGTGATGGCCTGCGCCACGGGCGCGAAGATGAACTGGCCGAACGAGCCGCCAGCGTTGACCACACCGGTGGCCAGGCCGCGCTTGTCGGCCGGCACCAGCCGCGTGGTGGCGGCCATCAGCGTGGCCGGGCCGGCCATGCCGGCGCCGCCGGCGGCCAGCACGCCAATGGCGAAGATCAGCCCGCCGGTGCTCGTCATCAGCGGGATCAGCGCGGTGCCGTCAGCCACCAGCAGCACGCCCAGCAACAGCACGCGGCCAGGGCCGTAGCGGTCGGTCACGATGCCGGCCAGCGGCTGCGTCAGACCCCACCAGAGCTGGCCGAACGCAAAGGCCAGGCTGACGCTGGCCAGCCCCAGCCCGGTCTGCGTGTTGATGCTGCCGACGAAGAGACCCATCGACTGCCGCGCCCCCATCGTCAGCGCAAAGGTGCCTGCCGCTGCCAGCAGCACCAGCAGCAGGGGACGTGTGGTCTTGGTCATGGTGTGGTGTCCGGGTCGGGGGTGTCGAATGCGGCGATGCAGCCGTCCAGCAGGGCGTGCAGCGCGGCCACGCGCTCGGCGCCCAGGCGCTGGTTCAGGGCCACCTGCGCGCGCTTCCATGCGGTTTGCGAGAGCGCGCGCTGTGCACGGCCGGCGGCTGTGGCTTGCACCGTGCGGCTGCGCGCGTCCGGCCCGGCGCGCATTTGCAGCCAGCCCTTGTCCAGCAGCGGCTGAAGGTTGCGGCTGAGCGTGGAGGCGTCGAGCTGCATGGCCGCCGCCAGCTCGCCGGCGCCGAGCGGGCCGAGCTTCACCACATACGACAGCAGCGAGTACTGGGTGATCTTCAGCCCGGTGGGCGCCACCTGCGCCTCGTAGTGGCGCGTCACCAGCCGCGCGGCCTGGCGCAGCTTGAGGTTGGTGCAACCCTGCAGGGCTTGGCCCTGGCCCTGGCCCTGGCCCTGGCCCTGGCCATGGCCCTGGCCCGGGTCTGCGGTGGCTGGGGTGGCTGGGGCACGGCGGATCATTGCGCGACTATACTTGCATATGCAACTTTCAGGAGCAAACGTGGACGCGACATCCCAACTCGACGCCTGGCTGGCCGCTGAAGCCGAGCAGCAGCAGCGCTACGAGAACGGCCCGGGGCCGGGCGTGGCAACGCGTGCGCAGTTGGCCGGGCTCGACGGCCTGCAGGTGATGCAGGCCATGCTGCGCGGCGATCTGCCCTTCCCGCCCATCGCCAAGACGCTCAGCTTCACGCTGATCGAGATCGACAAGGGCCGCGCCGTCTTCCAGGGCACGCCGCTGCACGAGCATCTGAACCCGCTGGGCACCGTGCACGGCGGCTGGTTTGCCACCCTGCTCGACTCCGCGCTCGGCTGCGCCGTCCATTCGATGATGCCGGTGGGCCGCGGCTACACGACCGCAGAACTCGGCGTCAACCTCGTGCGCGCCATCACGCCCAAGCTGCAGCGCGTGCGCGCCGAGGGCACGGTGGTGCACTGCGGCCGGCAGCTTGCCACCGCCACCGCGCGCCTGGTGGGGCCGGACGGCACGCTCTACGCCCACGCCAGCACCACCTGCCTGGTGTTCGAGATGCCGGCACAATCTGCGGCATGAGACTTCTCCACACGATGCTGCGCGTCGGCGACCTGCAACGGGCGATCGACTTCTACACCCGCGTGCTCGGCATGACGCTGCTGCGCACCAGCGAGAACCCATCACAGAACTACACGCTGGCCTTCGTCGGCTACGGCAAGAACCCCGAGCACGCCGAGCTGGAGCTGACCTACAACCACGGCGTCTCGTCGTACGAGATGGGCACCGCCTACGGCCACCTCGCCATCGCCGTGCCAGACGCGGCCGCCGCTTGCGAGCGCATCCGCGGGGCCGGCGGCAAGGTGACGCGCGAGCCCGGCCCGGTGAAGGGCGGCAGCACGGTGATCGCCTTCGTGCAAGACCCCGACGGCTACAAGATCGAGCTGATCGAGCGCGCCGCCTGAAGCGTCCACCTCGATGTATCTCCCGAAGCACTTCGAGCAGAACGACCCCGCCGCGCTGCAGGCGCTGATGCGCGAGCACCCGCTGGCCGCGCTGGTCACCACCGGTGCCGACGGCATCACCGCCGACCATGTGCCGCTGGAGTACGACGCCGCCAGCCACAGCCTGCGCGGCCATGTGGCGCGCGCCAACCCGCTGTGGCGCCATGCCGACGGGCAGCCGGTGCTGGCCATCTTCAGCGGGGCGCAGGCTTATGTGTCGCCGTCGCTGTACCCCAGCAAGGCCAGCATGCACAAGGTGGTGCCCACCTGGAACTACGCCGTGGTGCATGCGCACGGCACGCTGCAGGCGCTGGACGACGCGCCCTGGCTGCACGCGCTGGTCAGCCGCCTCACGGGCCACCACGAAGCCGCGCGCGCGCTGCCGTGGGCCGTGACCGACGCACCCGCCGACTACGTGCAGCAGATGCTGCGCGCCATCGTCGGCATCCAGATTCCGCTGGTGCGGCTGGTGGGCAAATGGAAGCTCAGCCAGAACCGCAGCGCCGAAGACCGCGCCGCCGTGGCAGGCGGCATGGCCGACCCAGCGCTTGCGCGCGTGGTGCAAGCCCCCGGCTGAGCAGCCGTCGCGGCACCGTTGGCCGCGCCCTCGCACGCCGTTTGCCGCCGCCGCTGGCGGTGTCGCCTTGGCGGCAGTGCCGCCTTGCGTGCCTGGCGCATGATGCAAGTGGTGCCCCTGGCACCGATTCCAAAACCAACGACAGTCTGGAGACAACGATGAAACAACATGCCCATTCCGCGGGCTGGCTGGCATGCCGCGCCCGCCACACCGGCCTGCTGGCCGCCGCCGGCGCACTGGCGCTGCTGGCCGGCTGCCTCGACGGCAACGAAGTGGTCGAACCCGAACCGGCCCGCCCGCAGGACGCACGGGTCTTCACGCCGGTGGTCGAAACCACCTTCAGCGCGCTGACCGGCAGCACCGTGGTGACCGACCGCTGGACAGGCGTGCTGAACGGCGCCGCCTACCGCATCGAGGTGCCGCAGACCGGCTGGAACGGCAAGCTCGTGATGTGGGCCCATGGCTACGCCGGCACCGGCGCCAACCTGACGGTGGGCAACCCGATCATGCGGCGCTATCTGCTGGACAACGGCTACGCGTGGGCAGCGTCGAGCTACTCGAAGAACTACTACGACGTGCGCGTCGGCGTCGAAGACACCAATGCACTGGCGCTGAACTTCGTCAGCATCGCGGCGGCCAAGGGCCGCACGCTGGCGGCGCCGAGCAAGATCTTCATCACCGGCGTCTCGATGGGCGGGCACATCACCGCAGCCGCCATCGAGGCAGAAGCGCAGACCTACGCGATCAACAAGGTCAAGTACAACGGCGCGGTGCCGATGTGCGGCGTGGTTGGCGACACCGAACTCTTCAACTACTTCGCCGGCTACCAGGTCGCGGCGCAGCAGCTTGCCAGCGTGCCCGTGACTAGCTTCCCGGTGACCAACTTCACGACGATCACGCCCACCATCCAGGCCGCGCTGTGGAGCACCTACCCGACGGTGAGCAACGCGCAGGGCGACAAGCTGAAGAACATCGTGGCCTACCTCAGCGGCGGCCCGCGTCCGTTCTACGCCGAAGGCTGGGCCGATGCCGGCAACCAGGGCAACATCTGGGCGTCGCTGGGCGGTGACGGCAGCATCAACGGCATCCTCAACGCCAACATCGTGGACACCACGCAACTGTTCTACAAGGTCGATGCCTCCAGCGCCACCAACACGGCCACCGACACCGCCTTCAACAGCAGCATCTTCAAGATCACCGCCACCGCAGACGCCAACCGGCTGCGCCGTGACGGGCTGCGCTGGATCCCGGTGGCCAACGGCGAGATCAGCATCCCGGTGGTGACCATCCACACGCTGGGCGACCTGTTCGTGCCCTTCAAGATGGAGCAGGTCTATGCCGCGCGCACCAAGGCCAAGGGCACCGACAAGTGGCTGGTGCAGCGCGCCATCCGCGACGTCGGCCACTGCGCTTTCACGGCTGCCGAAGCGGCCGCCGCGTTCGACGCAATGGTGCAGTGGGAAGCCGGCGGCGCCAAGCCTGTGGGCGACGACGTCAGCACGCCCGCCACGCTGGCCGCGCCGACCTATGGCTGCAGCTTCACCATCAACACGCCCAGCGCCGAGGACTACACCTCGCCCACCGGCCGCGCGGCCTTCCAGGCCAGGTACCCGGCCTGCCCGGTGTAAGCCCGCCAGCGCTGCAGCTAGCGCCGCAGCGCAGCCGCCTCGCGCGCCAGCCGCGTGATGCGGCCCCAGTCCTTGGCGTCCACCGCGTCCTGCGGCGTCAGCCAGGAGCCGCCGCAGACCCTGACGTTGGGCAGCGCCAGGAAGTCTGGCGCAGTCTGCGGCGTGATGCCGCCGGTGGGGCAGAAGAGCACGTCGTGGAAGGGCCCGGCCAATGCCTTCAGCATCGGGATGCCGCCCGCCGCGGTGGCCGGGAAGAACTTGAGGAAGGTGTAGCCGTCGTCACCGGCGGCCATCACCTCGCTGGCGGTGGCCACGCCGGGCAGCAGCGGCAGGCCCATGTTGCGGCAGGCATGGCCGATGTGGGTGTCGTAGCCGGGGCTGACGCCGAACTGGCAGCCGGCGTCCTTCGCGGCCTCTGCATCGGCCACCGAACGGATCGTGCCGGCGCCGACGATGGCGCCCGGCACCGCGCGCACGATCTCGCGCATGCAGGCCAGCGCCACCGGCGTGCGCAGCGTCACCTCCAGCACGCGCACGCCGCCGTCCACCAGCGCCTGCGCCAGCGGCACGGCGTCTTCGACGCGCTGGATCACGATGACCGGAATCACCGGGCCGTATTGCACGAGATCGAGCGGATTCATAGCCAGGTCACCGCGCCTTCTTCGGCGCTCCTCACGTTGCGCCGCATGCCGGCGAAGAGATCACGGCCCAGACCGTGGCCGTTGGCCTCGGCACGGGCGGGGTCGATGGTGGCCGCCGGGCGTGAAGCCCAGGTGGCCTCGTCCACCAGAGCGGCCAGCGTGCCGGCCACGGCGTCAAGCCGCACGGTGTCGCCGTCACGCAGCCGCGCCAGCGGGCCGCCGGCCAGTGCTTCCGGACTGACGTGGATGGCCGCAGGCACCTTGCCCGACGCGCCGCTCATGCGGCCGTCGGTCACCAGCGCCACGCGGAAGCCGCGGCCCTGCAGCACCGCCAGCGGCGGCGTCAGCTTGTGCAACTCGGGCATGCCGTTGGCCTGCGGGCCCTGGAAGCGCACCACAGCCACCAGGTCACGCTCCAGTTCGCCGGCCTGAAAGGCGGCCAGCAGCGCCTCCTGGGTGTCGAAGACACGCGCCGGTGCCTCGATGATGTGGCGCTCTTCGGGCACGGCCGATGTCTTGATGACGGCGCGGCCGAGGTTGCCTGTGAGCAGCTTCAGCCCGCCCGTCTGCGAGAACGGCGCGGCGGCCGGGCGCAGCACGCTGGCGTCGCCGCTGTCGGCCGGCAGGCGGCTCCAGCGCACGCCGCCGTCGGCCGCCACGGGCACATCGGCGTAGGCCCGCATGCCACCTGCGCTGACGGTGGCCACGTCGGCATGCAGGCAGCCGCTGTCCATCAACTCGCGCAGCACGTAGCACGGGCCGCCTGCGGCCTGGAACTGGTTCACGTCGGCATGGCCGTTGGGATAGACGCGGGCCAGCAGCGGCACCACGGCCGAGAGCGCGGCAAAGTCGGTCCAGTCGATGAGGATGCCGGCCGCACGCGCCACCGCCACCCAGTGGATCAAGTGGTTGGTGCTGCCGCCGGTGGCGAGCAAGGCGACCATCGCGTTGACGATCACGCGCTCATCGACGAGGCCGCCGATGGGCGTGAAGGCAGCGCCCTGCGTCGCGCTGTGGATGTTGCGCAGCAGCGTGCGCACCGCCTCGCGCGTCAGCGCCTCGCGCAGGCCGTCGTGCGGGTGCACGAAAGCCGCGCCGGGCACGTGCAGGCCCATCGCCTCCAGCAGCATCTGGTTGCTGTTGGCGGTGCCGTAGAAGGTGCAGGTGCCGGGGCCGTGGTAGGCGGCGCTTTCTGCCTTCAGCAGCTCGTCGCGGCCGACCAGGCCTTGCGCGTACTGCTCGCGCACCTTGGACTTCGCGTTGTTCGCCAGGCCGGTGCCCATCGGCCCCGCCGGCACGAAGACGCAGGGCAGATGGCCGAAGTGCAGCGCGCCGATCAGCAGCCCGGGGACGATCTTGTCGCAAATGCCCAGCAGCAGCGCGCCGTCGAACACGTCGTGGCTCAACGCGATGGCCGTGCCCATCGCGATGGTGTCGCGCGAGAACAGGCTCAGCTCCATGCCGGGCAGGCCCTGCGTCACGCCGTCGCACATGGCCGGCACGCCGCCTGCCACCTGCGCCGTGGCGCCGCGCAGGCGCGCCTCGTCACGGATCAGCGCGGGGTAGCCTTCGTACGGCTGGTGGGCCGACAGCATGTCGTTGTAGGCGGTGACGATGCCGATGTTGGGCGCGCGCTCGGCCACCACGCGGAACTTGTCGCTCGCCGGCAGCGCGGCGAAGGCGTGCGCCACGTTGGCGCAACCCATGCGCTCGCTGCCGTGCGGGCGCTGGGTGTAGCGCGCCAGCCGTTCGAGGTAGGCGCCGCGGGTGGCGGCGCTGCGCTCGCGGATGCGCTCTGTGATGTTGACGACGGCGGATTTCATGGCGGAGCGATCATGTAACCACGGCGGGCATTATCAGGTAACCAAGTTACAGAGTCAATTGGGGGCACCGGCGTCGCTGGCACACAAGATGCGTGCCACTGTACGGCGCCAAGAAGTTTGAGCTTTTTCGCTCCACGGAGTTTGAGCTATTGAGAAAACGCAGGGCCACTATCGGACCCTTCGCGTGAGCTTGATAGCTCACAATGGCTTTTATGCACGCCGCTTTGCACCAGCGGCGGCAGCAAGGAGGGTGCCAGGCGTGCTACAGCGCCTCGACGTACATCCCGTCAGCACTTGGGGCCGTGTTGATCCCCAGCCCAGCAGCGGGTGCCGTGGCCTGCGCAGCGCCGAACGTCGCCACCAGATCTGCGCGCAGCGCTTGCAGCTCGGCCAGGTGCTTGTCCAGCCGCTCCAGTAGCACGCCCCGTTCATCCATCGGGATGGCGCCCTCTTCCCAGGGCATGGCGTCGGCGATGGTTTCCAGGCCCTTGGCGAGGGCGTCCTCGCAGTAGAAGAACATCGCGATGTCCATCACATGGGCGGTGCGGCCGAAGCCCGGCACGAGGGGGCTGTACGGGAAATTGTCGCCCCCGGCCAGCAGTGTCTGTTCATAGGTCGGCCGGGCCCCGTTCAGGTGCCGGACCATGCTCTTCTGAAACTCCTTGGCAAAGCGGTGGGTGCGCTGCTTCATCAGGGCCAGGAAGTCGGCCTTGGTGAGCGGCGCGACGACGATTGCATCGCGTTCCTGCTGCGCCTTGGCGATGGCAGCGTCGAGGTCGGCCAGGCCCTTGCGGGCCTCGCTGGCTGCCTTGGTGGCATTGCGTGCCAAGCTGCCGTAGATGTTGGTCGGGTCGGAGGTCATATGCTCTTTCGGGTTGCCCGGCGTCAGGGGCGCCGGCTGGTGAAGTCGGCGCGGCGCACCGCCTCGACATAGGACAGGCCAGGGCAAAGGCGCTGGTGCTGTAGGGCGCGTGCATGCAGCGCCAGGCGAGCAGGGTCGGCCGTGAAGCCAGGCGGCGCCGCAAAGGCCGCCACGGGGGCCTCGGCGAAGCAAAGCCCGGTGCCGGCGGCGAAGGCCAGTCCGGCCATGTTCTTGACCGCTGGCGGCATGCTTGGCGGCAGCATGCCCACATGCTTGAGGTAGTACACGCCTGGCCGTGGGTTCGCGGGCACGTCCGGGGCGTAGAAGGCGGCCGACACTGCGTTGAACTGGCCTGCCCGCACCATGCCGATCAAGGTGCCGCTCACCTCGGCCTGGGCGAAGAGACACGTGGCGTCGCTGTTGATGTGCAGGTCGTGCACGTAGCCCAGCGCCGGCCGATCGTCCTCAGGGTGGCCGGGGCACAGCGGCGCCGGCCGCCGGGCACTGCTGTAGGCCGCGACCATGTTGCGCAGATCGTCGGGTGCGAAGCTGTAGGCAGCCCCATTCATCGCCGTGTGCGTTCCTGCGCGGAACAGCTCGAATACCCGGGTGCCAGCGGCGTCCATACTCGACCTTCAGCGAATCAGGACTTCGATGAACTGGCCGGCGGCGGCTGCCGCTTCCAGCGCGATGCCGAAGCAGAAAACCGGGGTATCTCCGCCCGTGATGGCAGCAGCACCGTTGGCAGCGGCCGACGTGACGGCAGTGGCGCCGGCCGCAACCGCCAGGGCGGCGGCGGGTATCACTCGGCCGGTGGCATCACACGCCACCCGGGTACCGCTGGATATCGCCGCGCCGGCTTCGCATTGCGCGATGCCGAGCGCGATGATTTCAAACTCGGCATTGATTGCGGCGGCGCGGGCTGCGATACCGATCACCTTTTGCCCGGCAACCGTGGCTTGTGCGGCAATAGTCGCGGGATACCCGGACGACACCACGTTGACGGCGCGGCCGTAACTGATTGCCGCCTGCGCCACCGCAGGAATCGACAAGACGGACATTTGGGTATTGGACATTTGATTTTCCGATCAATCAGACTTGCTTGAGGATGATTTCAATCTGGCGGTCGCTCAGCTTGTATTCGCGCACCAGCCAGGTGATGGACTTGCCGGCGTCGTATTCGGCGCAGATGGCGGCGTTTCTGGCTTCCCGCTCCTTGTGTGCTGCCTTGGGCATGTACACGCTTTGCCCGCCGATGGTGCCGATGACGACAAGGGCTGCATCACGCCCCACCAGATCGGCCAGCTCGCGGAACTTGCGGGCGCCTTGCGGGTTGTCGTTCTCGTGCAGCGGGAAGGTCATTTCCCCGCCGCCGTAGTGCTCGAACATCTTCATGGCGGCTTCGTCGCCCACCAGGCGCGGCAGTTCGTGCAGCATGCCCAGCTTCTGCCGGCCAAGCCCGGCCATGAAGGCAAGTGGCACATCTGCCTTGTTAGGTGTATCGCGTGGGCCGTTGTTCATGGGTGCAGACTGTGGAAGCCCTTCGCCCTGCGGCGCAGTGAGAAGGGCTTCAGTACCCACCCAAGCAAAAGCCCCGCTGCGGCGGGCCGCAGCGGGGCTCGGTGGGGCGCTGCATTGCGCCCGGGTGGCAGCAGCTCAGGCGGCGCGCAACGCCTCTTCGATGTTTTCTTGGTGGTTGATCGCCGTGCCGCACAGCTCGCGCACAGCGCGCGACAGGGCATAGATGCGATCGGCCTTGTGCCCTGGGTCTTGCGTGTGCTCCTGCACCAGCTCGATGGCGTAGCCCACGGCGCTGATTTCGTTGATGCTGAACCACAAGGCACTGGCCGAGTCGGCTGCCAGGCTCAGGTTGGCGCCGCTCGGCTTCTCTTCGGCCTTGGCCGGCTGCCGCTCGATGGCATCGAACGCGGCTTGCAGCGCCGGCACCGCGTCGGCGGCAAGGTGGCCGTCGCGCACTTCGCGGGCGATGAACTCGCGGCCGGTGAGGAAGCCCTCTTCGGCAACCGGCGCCGCTTGCTCACGGTCGGGCTGCCCGGCGGCGCGCGGGCCCGCCGGGTCGAGCGCCCAGCGCACGTCTTGCCGCGTCGCGCCTTGCAGCCGGTAGTCGCGCACGTTGCGGCTGGTGTCGCGGTGGACGGGCAGGCCCTCGCAGTCGTCGGCCGCTTCGATCAAGGCGCAGGCCAGCGCGCGAAGCTGGGCCGGTTGCAGCTCGGCACTGTCGCCGGGCAGGCCGTCAACGATGGCGAGCGGGTCGCCCTTGCGGGTGGAACAGTGCCGCACGGTCAGAAAGTTCGGCAGGGTACGCGCAGCGGCGGCGCCGCGTTGCAGGGTGCTGGTGTCAGCCATGAAAGGCTCCTTGTGACAGGTCTAGAAACCTGCCGCCCCTCAACGCCAATTGAAGGGTGGCAGACCGTGCAAGGTTGGCGTACCGGACAAGGACCGGCGAGGTCTTGCGACCTCCCCTGCACGGCCCACCGTCGAAGCGAACCATGCTATGCGCAGCGTGTGCATGAAAAAAGCCGCAACCTTAGGGGGCGCGGCTTGCTGCGCCTTGTCCCGGGACGCCAATCCCAGCCCCGGGTTCGCCGGGGTGGCCCGGCGTTTTGGCGCCGGGTTGCGTGCAGTGTAGCGGGTTGCCGGGGCGCTGTGTGAACTGTGGCGCTGTGTAAATGATTGGCGGCGGGCGATCATGCGCTCGCGTTTGAGTACATGCTCGCGACGGCGCGTAGGAGGGGGTTCAACGGCCTTGAGCGGCCGAACCCTCACGCTGCTATGTCCGGGCAGCGTTCCTCAGGACTAACGCCGCTTTAACGCGGCTTGAGCGGGCTGCGATTGGATCGCTGGGCCGGTGCCTTGCTCTACATCCGATGCGGCTGCGGCCGACGACGGCTCTACACTGCACGGCGCAGGCGGTAGTTTCCAATGGGAAGGGTTGGGGGTCTCTCAAAGTCCGCCATGATCCGGTTCGAGTCCGGCGCCGCCTGCACCTCCACGAGCCGAGCCCGGTACCATCATCGCCGCGGGCGGCAGTTTCCAAGGGAACGGTTGCAGCGTCACGCCGGCATGATCCGGGTTCGAGTCCCGGCGCCGCTCGCACCACTGGCCCTGCTGAACCAAGTAGCATTCGCGTCGCGGGCGGTTGTTTCCAACGGGAATGGTTAGGGGCTCGGCGCTTGCGTCGGGCGACTATGATCCGGTTCGAGTCCGGCGCCGCCCGCACCTCTTCGGTCGCCCTGCCTAACTCGCAAAATGGACGTTCTTGCTGCGATTGCGTTGTTCGGCTGGCTGGGCCTCTTCTGCTGGGCCGTGTGGTCCGCGGTCGCGTGGCTGGCCGACCGTGCAGGCGCACCGCTCGGCGAAACGGTGTTCTGGATCGTCGTGCTGGGCTGGCTGTTCAAGCACTGACCATCGGCACCGGCAAGCGCCTGAAACGCCGGCCGATTTTGCGGCCCCTGGCAGCGTCGATTGCCGGTTTGGCTACTACCCCAATACGGCGAACCGATTAACGCAAGGAAGGGCACTTTTAACGCGGGTGCCGGGGATTTTGGGGGGCGGGTGTTGGTCCCCGCCTGCCCCGGCCGACGTGGCGCCTGTTGCGATGTGGTGTCGAGCCGGTCGCTGCGGGGGCTCGTGCTGCACCGAAGTGCCCCTTGGCCTCAACGTCCGGAACGAAGCCGCAATTGCTGCCCGGCCCGACGGATTCATTTTTTGCGAGCCGCCAGCGGGGTGCCTTATGCGAGGCCGGCCGGCAAGAACGACTCCAACGTGGCGGGCGAGATTTCGCCGAAGAGACTCATGGAGTGTTTGAAGGCTCCTACCATCGTTCGCAGCGCGCCTGGCCTCGCCGCCAACCTGAAGCAGAGGCGCTGGCACGCCGCGCCCCCCACGCGCCAGCTCTCCATGACGGCGCACACGTCGTCTTCGGTTAGCTGCGGATCGCCAGGCACACCCGCATAGAGGCCCTTGATCGCCACCCGGCCGCTCTCTACGCGGCTCAGCAACTGTGCAAACTTGGCTGCGTCGCTACTCAGGCGTTCATACACTTCGCTGTTGCCCAACAGTACGATGCCAAAAAGCCCTGCATCGGAGAAGCCACGCAGCAGGTTGAGCGTCCGAATGCCTCGCGTGCCGCGGGCATCCGCCAAGAAGTTTGCCTCGTCAACGATGAGCACCCCGCGGCGGCCCTTCGTCGCCTCGGCGATGTCGTCAAAGCTGCCTTTCGCATAGCCGTTGCGCGTCCAGACATGCGAGGCCCCAACTTCGTCTGCAATCGCGCTCTGAACTTTCAGGTCAGAGATTTCGGCCTGTCGAAGCGTCAACGACCAGACCGGCTGCTCACGAGGCGCGGCTTCCAGGAACTGCGCCACCCCTTCGGTCTTGCCCAATCCCGGCGGGGCGTCGATCAAGATGATGGTGGATAGCTGGCGTGCGCGATCAATGGCATCGGCGATATACCTCGTCACGCTTGTCTCGACAGGTTTGGGGGGCTCTTCCCCTACGCTGCGCTCCACGTTCGACAAGTACGCATCGACAAGGTGGGAGATTTCCGCAAAGCGCCCAGCCGGCCAATTGAAGGCATCGGCGCCGGCGTGCCAGCGATCAAGTTCTTCGCGCTTCACACGAATGGAGATCGCGACTCGCGCTGATGACACGCCTGCCAGGGCCCAGCGATCCAATCTCGCGAGGATTTCTGCGTGAGGCGGAGCCTCGACCGCACATGCCGTATTCGTCATCTTCCTTCTCCTCGATTGAACCTGGCTGCACGTCGCTGAGCCGACATGTGCTCTCTCATTTCGGCAAGCGCAAGTGCCTTTGCGATCACTGCCTGCGCTTCGTCTTCGGTGGGTGGCCCAACTTCGCCCTTTGCGGTGACCGCTGGCTTGCTGTGAACAAGCATCAATGACGGCCCATCGTGCGAGGCCGGCGCCGGAAGTGCTGCCGGCGAGGCTTGCCCAATGGCCTTGCGTTCTGCCTTCGCCCGCCTTATGTACGAAGCCCTGTCGTCTGCATGGTCCTTCGCGGCCTGGCCGGCGCCGCTGAAGGGCAGCCTTTCCTTGATGGGCATGTCGCAGACAAAGCGCTCTTCATCGTAGAGGGATATTCCAGCGTTCGGGTCGCTCGGGTGATACCAAACGGCGTACCTCTTCTGCCTGCGCACAAGCGGCAACTGTGCGAACTCTTTGGACCAGAAGCGGTGCATACCAAAGCCGGGAAACTGAACTTCAACGCTTGCGTCGATTTTGCTTGGGGTCAGTTCCTTCAAGCCCATTTTGAGCAACCGGAAGTGCGCGTCCGCTACAGGTCTGCCCACCGATCCAGGACGCAGCACGTCATAGACCTCCTGGGGGGTGCGGCCGTTCATCGCGTTGCCTGAGTGCGCACTTGCGTTGAAATCGTGGCAGGCTTCGCCTACAGCGCGGGCGTAGTCTTCGATGCGTACTGCTCGTGCCTTGTCGCATTCGTCGGGTCGGGTGACAGGGCTGTTTCCTGTGTACGCGCCAGCGAATTCAGGGCTCTGATCGACGTAGTCTGCAATGTGCCCCCAAAACCGTTCTATTGGCTTGTCCCTTCCTCGCCCTGGCTTCGCCCATTTGACATTGATATCCAAGTGGGTCAAGACGCCCACCGGCTCACCTGCCCGGACCTTGAATCTATACCGTGTTGCCTGCCCACCCGTAACCACCTTTGCCGCATACTCCATGCCGCTATCTAGCAGTGCTGCCATAGGCTTAAGTCCAACATTCCGAATAGCGTCTGCCAGCGAGACAATTGACAGTTCAGCGCATGGGTTAAGGTAACCCTTGACGCACAAGACCAGGCGGGAACGAACGTCGCGCCAGACGACTACAAAGGGTCGGGCTACTTTGCCGTCCGGCCATTTGCACCATACGTCTGCCCTGTGTCCATCAGATTCCCACAGTTCATGAACCGCCAAGTTCTCGTAATCTTTCCGTACTGTCGGATAGCTGGCCTCCAAAGCCTTTGGTCCCATGCGACCTAGAATTTCGGGTGGCGCGGGGGTTTGCGCAAGGAAGCGCCGGACGGTGTTTTCACTGGGAATAACCCACCCCAGCCCTTCACGTCGCGATTTCTTCTTCGCTTGCGAAATCAATACGTTGACTTTGGTCTTGCTCTGATTCAAGAAGCTGGCCTGAATCCATGCCTTGGCGTCCTCGGTGAACTCAGCACGTTTCCCACCATCGTGATAGTCAGCGGCCAATAGCGGCAACCAGCTATCGCGAGGCATGCCCTCGACCCGCTGCCGCATGCGCAGCAAAGTCATTCGCTTGATGCCATGCCGGTCATGCACCGCAGTCTCTGCGCTGGCAACGCTCATGCCCTCGCCGCGCAACTGCTCGAAGAGAAGCAGCGCCTCTAGGGCGAGCTCGGCGCGGAGCTTCGTCGAGGCTGTCTTCCGCTGGTAGTGGTCCCAAATCGACGCGGCCTCGCCGCACAAGAACGACCCGCTCAATCCAGGGGACGAAGAAGCTTCGCCGCCCGGCGATTCGCTCGTCGCGGGCGAGCGCTGTGCAAACGGCGCGAGGGCGGCAGCAGATTTAGACACGCGGCGGAGCGTCCGACGCTTCTAGAATCACGCCGTCCTTCAATCCCAGCAGGACGGCGACCTTGTGCCCTTCGCCAATTGAGCCTTTGCAGCGCCCGGCCAGCACGTTGGAAACGACGACATGAGAGACACCATGCTGGCGCGCCCAGCCCCGGAGGCTGGTGCCAGTGCGGCGCCAGCTTTCGCGGATGGCGGTCGGTGTAGGTCTGCTTTCCATGGTGGTGCGTCCTCGAAATGACAACGTTAGTTATCGTGTGGACGCATTAGAAACCAAACGTGATCATGTCGCAAGTCGGACGGTCACCGTCGGTCAGCGATTGCGCTATGAACGAGAGAGGCTAAAGCTGTCGCAGGAGACCATGGCCGAGCGCATCGGAGTCTCGCGTGTCACGTATGGCCGCTATGAAAACGACAAGCGGGAGCTTGGGACCGGCGCGCTTGTCCGGCTCGCGGCGCAAGGGGTCGATGTGGCCTATCTCCTTGACGTGGAAACAAGCGACGCGCAAGACGCTTTTCAGCAGTCCGTGTCCGTGTCCTCGGTCATTGAGTCTCTGGGAAAGGCCATCGGCGCCCTCCCAGAAGCCAGCGCGAATCTTGTCTGCGAAATGCACAGGGTGCCATCTCTGACGCATCACCAGGCCGAAGAAGCTGCCAAGGCTTTCCTTGCAGGAAGCCTCTTGGACCCCGACGCCTTTTGCATCGTCTTTGAACGTCTCGCAGCGGCGGCGGATCGGCTCAATCTGTCGGTGTCTTGGAAGCAGGCGGGACGAGCCGCCGCGCTGCTATGGCGCTTGTCCATCCTGCGGGGCGATCTCGACCAGACGACTTACGAACAGGCCGCCCGTCTGGCAGCGACCGATTGCCCGGCCGACACGGTGCCTTGCGATCCGTTTCGCGCGGGTCCGGCTTGAGTGCCAGCGCTCCCGATCCCAGCGTCCCAACGAGAACCTCAAGGTAAGATTCTTGCAGCCCGGCGGCGGTGCCTGCAATTGGAAACAGGACGGTCATTTACCGCTTATGTCGGTTCGACTCCGACCCGCCGCCGAGCTACCTGACCGCAGGCCATCACACGACCTGCACGCCGCGCAAGACGAAACCATGCTTGCCGGCCGCCTGCGCCCACCAGGCAGCGCCGCGCGCGTTTGGCAATCCACGCCCACCCCCGCTCATTTTTAGCTCAAACCTTTTGGCGTTACACCCATTCCCGCGCGGTCTGGCGCGGGAAAGCTCAAACCTCTCCCGGCGCACCTTGTCACCTAACCCGTTGTTTTACCAAGTCTTTTGTCTCGTCGTCGCATTTTCGCAATAGCTCAGACTGAGTGGCACCCCACAGCCACTGTGCCTCGCCAAGCGCACCGCGGCATGCGATGCTGCCACCCCATGCAACCCGTCCCTGCCCATCTGGTGGTGCGTGACCCCGCCGTGCAACTGGCCGCGCTGCGCGCCGCCTGGGGCGGCCGCGGCGACCTCTGGGTGTTCGGCTACGCGTCGCTGATCTGGCGGCCGGAGTTCGACGCCGCCGAGCACCGCAACGCCCTGGTCCATGGCTGGCACCGCGCGCTGCGCATGCGCTCGCGGGTGAACCGCGGCACCCCGGCGCAGCCCGGCCTGGTGTTCGCGCTGCTGCCCGGCGGCGCCTGCCGCGGCGTGGTGTACCGCATGCGCCGCGAGAACGCCGACGAGGAACTCGACCGCCTCTGGGCGCGCGAGATGCCCACCGGCGTGTACGACCCGCGCTTCCTGCCCTGCCACACGCCGCAAGGGGTGCTGCCGGCGCTGGCCTTCACGCTCAGCCGGCGCAGCGAAAGCTACATGGGCCGGCTGCCCGATGACCAAGTGGTGCACATCCTGCGCCACGCCAGCGGCCGCTACGGCAGCACGCTGGACTATCTGGCCCAGACCGCCGCCGCGCTGCGCCAGCGCGGCCTGCGTGACCGCGAGATCGAACGGCTGATGCGGCTGGCCGCCCAGCACGGCCTTCAGGCCAGCGTGGCGCGCACGGCTTCCAGGTCGGCCTCGGTATCGACGTCGATGAGCACGCCGGGGTCGTCAACGTCGGCGGCGAACGACGGATAGCGGGCAATCAGCCGGCGCGCGCCTTCGTCGCCCTTGAGCAGCACCAGTTCGGAGTACAGCTCGGCGGCAAAGCCCACCGGGTGGCCGCGCCGGCCGCGGTATTGCGCGTAGGCCGCGGGGTGGTGTTCCAGCGCGGCGGCCACTGCCAGCAGCGTGGCCGGCCGCACCAGTGGCATGTCGGCCGGCAGCACCAGCCAGCCGGGGGCGGTGGCGCGCTCTGCCACCGCGGTGGCGATGGTGTGGCCCATGCCGCGCCGCGCCTCGGCGTCGCTGACCACGATGGTGTCGCGGCCGGCCAATTGTTCGGCCACCAGCGGCGCCAGCCCCGCCGTGGTGATCACCACCACCGGCAGGCGCGTCTGGATGGCGTGCGACAGCGTGGTGGCCAGCACGCTGCTGCCACGCAAGGGCTGCTGCAGCTTGTGCTGCGGCCCGAGGAAACGCCGGCCCTGCCCGGCGGCCAGCACCACGATGGTGGGGCGGAATGTCATACGGCTTGTGCAGCGGCGCCCCGCGGGGCGCAATGGATCGCAATGGGTCGCAATGGGTCGCAACAAGAATGGCTGCGATGCAGCCCCTCAGGTAGTGGGACCATCACTTACGGCGTTCCCCGTAAGGGATGGACCCATCTGACAACTGTTGCAGGTGCGGCTTCCTATACTGCGTGGCATGGACATCGCCGCGCTGCGCAAGAGCTACGAACGGGATGCGCTCGACGAGAGTGCTTCGGCCGCCGACCCCTTGCAGCAGTTCGAGCTGTGGCTTGGGCAGGCGCTGGATGCCGAACTGCCCGAGCCCAACGCGATGACGCTGGCCACCGTCGGCGCGGGCGGCCGGCCATCGACGCGCGTGGTGCTGATCAAGGGCTGCGATGCGCGCGGCATCGTCTGGTACACCAACTACGACAGCCGCAAGGGCCGCGAACTGGCGGCCAACCCCTTTGCCGCACTGCAGTTCCACTGGGTGGAGCTGGAGCGCGTGGTGCGCATCGAAGGGCGGGTGGAGAAGGTCGCCGGGGACGAGTCCGATGCCTACTTCGCGAGCCGGCCGCTGGACTCACGCATCGGCGCCTGGGCGTCGCCGCAAAGCGCGGTGATCGCGTCGCGCGCGGTGCTGGTGGCCAACGTGGCAAAGGCCGCCGCGCGCCACGCGCTGAACCCGCCGCGGCCACCGCACTGGGGCGGCTTCCGGCTGGTGCCCGACGGCTACGAGTTCTGGCAGGGCCGCAAGAGCCGGCTGCACGACCGCCTGCGCTACAGGCTCGACGGCGCAGCCTGGGTGCGCGAACGGCTGGCGCCCTGAGCGGCTACGACCGCGCGCCGGCCAGGCGGTCGATGCCGGCGAGAAAGCTGTCGAAGTCGATCGGCTTGGTCCAGTAGTCGTCGAAGCCGGCGGCGCGTGCGGCGCTGATGTGGTCTGGCATCGCATCGGCCGACAGCGCCACATAGACGCAGCCGTCCATCGCAGGCTGGCGGCGCAGCGCGGCCAGCACCTCCAGGCCGCTGATGTCGGGCAGTTGCAGATCGAGCAGCACCACGTCGGGCCGCTGGGCCAGCGCCAGCGCGAGGCCGGAGCGGCCGTCGGTGGCCTCGCGCAGCAGCACGCCGGGGCGCAGCGCCAGCAGCTCGCGCACCAGCAGCAGGTTGACCGGGTTGTCTTCTACGCACAGCACATGCAGCGCGGGTGAGGTGGCCAGCGGCGGCGGCCGCCTTTGGCCGGCCGCAGCCGGGGCCGGCTCAGGCTCCGGTCCGGCCAGCAGCCGCAGGCTGAAGTCGGTGCCGCTGCCGGGCCGGCTCTGCACCTGGATGCTGCTGCCCAGCGCCAGGGCCAGGCTTTGCGCCAGGCTGAGCGCGATGCCGGTGCCCTCGGCGCTGCCGCCACCGTGGCCGGTGCGGACGAAGGGCTCGAACAGCGCGGCCAGGCCGGCCTCGTCGTGGCCCGGGCCGTTGTCGCGCACGCTGAAGACAGCATGCGCGGCTGCTGTTGCGCCGCCGTCACCCGGCGGCTCCAGCGCGCAGCCGAGTTCGACCCAGCCACCGCGGTACTGCTGGCGCAGCGCGTGGCCCGCCAGCTGCAGCAGCAACTGCTGAAGCCGGCTGCGCGCGGTGTACAAGGCCAGCGGCGCGTCCGGCAGCGCGTGGCGCAGCGCCACGCCGCGCTGCTGCGCCGGCAGCGCCAGCGCAGCCAGCACCTCGCGCAGGATGTCGGCCACCATCACCGTCTGCGGCGCTTCGGCACTGGCCCCGCTGTCCAGGTGCGCCAGCTCCAGCAGGTCATCCACCAGGGCCATCATCCGCCCGCCCGCCTCGCCGATGCGCAGCAGCCGCGTGCGCTGGCGCGGCGTCGGTGCGTCCGCCGTGTCGTCCAGCAGAAGCTGGCTGAAGCCCAGCACCGCGTTCATCGGCGTGCGCAGCTCGTGGCTCACGCGGGCGAGGAAGGCCGACTTCTCGCGGCTGGCCCGCTCGGCCCCGTCCTTTTGCAGGCGCAGCGCATCGGCCTGCTTGCGTTCGGTGATGTCGATGTTGATGCCGGCCATGCCGAGCACGCCACCGTCGCTGCCCAGGATCGCCCGGCCCTGGGTCGCCAGCCAACGCCAACTGCCGTCGGGCCAGCGCACCCGGAACTCGATGCGGTAGGGCGCGCCGGTGCGCAGATGCGCAGCGACGTGGGCGTTCAGCACCGGCAGGTCATCCGGGTGGGCGCAGTGGACGGCCAGTTGCTCCGCGCTGCGTGGATCATCGGGCTCCAGCCCGCGCAGCCTGTACATCGCCGGGCTCCAGTAGCCCACGGTACCGTCGAGGCGGCGCTCCCAGACGCCGATGTTGGCCGCCTCGATGGCGAACTGCGCCCGCGAACGCTCGCGCTCCATCACGGCCCGCGCCCGCTGGCGTTCGCTGACGTCCAGGTGCATGCCGAAGGCCACGCGGTGGCTGCCGCGCAGCAGCCGGCGCGTCCAGGTCTGCACCCAACGCTCCTGGCCATCTACATCGACAGCGCGGAACACCGTGTCCACCACCGGCTCCCAGCGCGCCGTGGCCTGCGTCTGGATCTGCCGCATCCAGGCCTGGTCCTGCGGGTGGACGTAGAGGTCGATCCACTCGCTGAAGCCAGGCGGGCCGGCTTCCGGCGCGCGGCCGTGGATGCGGTACATCTGGGCGTCCCAGTGGGCCGTGCCGGCGCTGAGGTCGCGGGTCCAGAAGCCGACGCCGATGCCGTCTGCCACCAGGCGCGAGCGCTCGGCCAGCGCGTCGGCGCGCTCGCGCTCCTCGGCCTGCGCCGTCAGGTCCAGCGCCACGCCGGCCAGGCCGGTGACGTGGCCGGCGGCGTCGCGGTCGGCCACCCGGCGCGTCAGCAGCGTGTGCCAGCCGTCGGCGCGCCGGTAGCGCGCGGTGACATCGACCACGCGCTGGCCGCGCAGCGCCTCGTCGGCCGCGTCGAGCACGGCCTGGCGGTCGTCCGGGTGGATGCGCGCACGCAGCTCGGCGATGGGCATGCCGGCCGGGTCTTGCGCCAGGCCTTGCTGCGCAAAGCCGACGGCGTTGAAGTGGATGCGCTCGGTGCGCAGGTCGAGCCGCCAGACGCAGACGTCGGCCAGGCTGAGCGCACGGTCGAGGAACTCGGCGGTGCGCCGGGCGCCGGCCGCTGCCTTGTCCGCCAGGGCCGCCTGATGTTCCGGCGCGCCGGCGGCCAGGTCGAGCCAGAGCAGCCAGCGCTGCACCGCTGCGCCGGCTTGCGGCAACGGCAGGCGGCGGCAGCCCACCCATCGGCCGCCGCGCCCCAGCGCCATCGCGATGTCTGGCGGCGCGCCGGGCTGCAGGTGCGCCGCAGCCAGCGGCAGCCAGTCGGCAGCTGTCAGGCCCTGTGCGGCGGCCCACCGTGCAGCCGCGCAGTTCTCTTGCACCTGCGGCCCGCCGGCATCCAGCCAGATGCACAAGGCGGCTGCCGGCGCGCTGCGCCATACCTCGTCCATAGCCCTCCACGCCCCCTCTTGTTCGATGCCAGTGTGCCAGAGCCGCAGCGGCCGATGGCCCGCTGCGGGGCCGCCGCCTGGCTCCTTCGGCGCATGCGGCGGATGCGCCGGCTTCGAACAATGAAGGCCTCGTCCACCAACGCTCGCCAGCCCGCGAGGACCGCCATGCACACCCCTGCCCAGACCTGTTTTGCGCTGCTCGAAACGCTGCTGCGCGCGCGCCGCCAGGCGCAGACCGAAGGCGTTTCGCTCAGTGCCGAGCAGACGGCCCTGCTGTGGCAGCGCGGCGGCGGCCACCCTGCCGACGCAGCCGCCGTCTGCCAGGCATCGGACCCGGCAGCCGCCCTCACCGCGCGGCTGCTGGTGCAAGGCAGCGTGGACCCCGGCGAACTGGCCAGCCTGCACCAGCGCGTTCATGCCATGGCCTGATCCGGCCCGCCGGCACCGCGTTTCGGGCGGCATACTGTGCAGTTCGTCGCACGCCCTTCGCGCCAGACGCGGCTTGGCGCGACACTTTGCCCATGGAAGCCCTCGCCCCAGCCCAGCAACCGGTTCCAAGCGCAGAGCGCGGCGCCCGCGCGATGCCGGAGCCGCCATCGCCCGCAGCGTTCGTCGTGCCGCCGCCGCGTGCACGCAGCCTGGGCTTCGCCCGCACCAAGATCCAGCCGCCCCGGCCGCGCCAGGGCACGCTGCTGGCCCGCCCGCCGCTGGACACCCGGCTGGCCGAGGCGCTGGCCGGGCAACGGCTGGTGCTGGTCAGCGCCGCGGCGGGCTACGGCAAGACCAGTGTGCTGGCGCGCCAGATCGCGCAGTTGCCGCCAGGCACCGCGCTGGCCTGGGTGGCTGCCGATGCCGGTGACGACCTGCACCGCCTGCTCGAATGCCTGGTCGCAGCGCTGGAGCCCTTCGACCCGCCCTGGCGCGTCGCGCCGGAGGCGCTGCTCGGCCACGCCGCAGACCCGCGCACCCGCGCGCGCGCCGCGGCCGATCTGCTCAACACACTGGACGCCTGCGACGCGGCGCACGGCGTCATCGTCTTCGACGATCTGCACCGTGTGGACGACCCGGCTTTCTTCGAGTTTCTCGACCGCCTGCTGGAACGCCTGAGCACGCGCTGGACGGTCGCCATCGGCACCCGGCACGACCCGCCGCTGGCACTGGCCCGGCTGCGCGCCATCGGCGAGCTGGCCGAGTTCCGTCAGGCCGACCTGGCTTTCGACCGCAACGACGTGCTGCAACTCGCCGCGCTGACCGGTGGTGACCCGGCCGAAGCCGATGCGCTGCTGGCCCGCACCTGCGGCTGGCCTGCGGGCCTGCGGCTGGGTTTGCAGCCGCAGTTCCGCGGGCGGGCCGCGGACCGCGCGATGTTCGACTTCCTGGCCGCCGAGGTCATCGCCCAGACCGACGCAGAGCTGCGCAGCTTCCTGCTGCACACCTCCGTGCTGCCCGAGCTGACGGCGCAGCGGGCGGCTGCTGTCTCGGGCAACCCGCGCGCCGCGCTGCTGATGGAGCAGGTGGACAGGCTGGGTCTCTTCGTCACCACGCTCGACGCGCGCGAACCCACGCTGAAGCTGCACGACCTGTTCCGCGAGGCCTTGCAACAGCAGTTGCAGCGCGAGCACCCGGCCGACTGGCCCGCGCTGTGGCAGCGCGCTGCGGCCGGCGAGAGCGACCCGGTGCGCAAGCTGACCATGCTGCTGCACGCAGGCGACCTGCCCGACGCCGCGCAGACGCTGCTGCAGCAGACGCCGCCGCTGCTGACCCAGGGCGCGCTGGCCACGGTGGCGCATCTGGTGGAGCAGTTTCCGGCGCCGTTCACGGCCACCTCGCCGGCCATGCAGACGGTGCGCGGCCTGTTGTGCTGGGCCCGCTGGGACTTCGCCGCGATGCTCGATGCGATGCGCTGCGCGGAGCTGGGCTTCGTCGAACGCCGCGACAGCGACCGTGCACGCGCCGCCGTGGCCTACCAGTCGCTCGCGCTCAACGCGCTGGGCCGGCATGCCGAGGGCGCCACCCGGCTGACGCTTCTGCGGCGCGAGGAGATGTCGCTCGACACCCGCGTGGTGGTGTTGGTGGCCTGCATCTGGCATGCGCTGGAGCTGGGGGCCGACAGCCGCGTCGGCCCGCTGCTCGACGAGCTGGTGGACTTGCTCGAAACCACCGACGACGCCTCGCTCTGGTACCGCGGCCACCCACCGCCGCGCCTGAACGGCGTGCCCGGCACCGCCGCTGCATTGCAGCGTTATGTGGCCGGCGCGCTGCGCGTGGCCGGCGACCGGCCCTTGCCGCTGCGGGCCATGGCGCACGCACAGGCGGGCTGGCATGCAGCCTGGCACAACGGTGATCTGCGGTCTGCCGAGGCGGCACTGGCCACGGCGCTGGACGACAGCCGCTGGCTCGGCGACCCGCCCAACGTCTGCAACACGCTGCTCCAGCTCGCCACCTTCTTGCACACGCTGCGCGGCGACCGGCCGCGTGCCCTCGCCAGCGCGCAGGCGCTGGTGGAGTCGCAACCGCCGGGCCGCGGCAACTGGTCGCTCAGCGCCAGCGTGCACACCGCCGCCCGGGTGGCTGCCTTGTTCGCCGACCAGCCGCTGCTGCAACAGCATCTGGCCGGGCTGGAACAGGCCGCACTCTCGGCACCGGCGCTGGCGCCGCAACTGGAGCCCCTGCGCGGCCACCGTGCAAGGCTGGCCGGCGACGGCGCACTGGCGCTGCGCCACTGGCAAGCCGCCGTGGCAGACGACAGCGCGCTGGCTCGGCTGGGGCAGGCCGCCGAGACACGCATGGTGCTGGCCGCCGGCCTGCACGAGGCCGGACGCAGCGCCGATGCGGCGGCCGTGCTGGCGCCGGTGTTCGCCCAGGTCAACGCGGGCGCAGGCATCGGCGGCGTGCTGCTCGCGCGCGACGCGCTCAGCAGCCTGGCGCAGGCCGCCGCCGCAGGCCCGCTGGCCCGCGCGCTGGACGGCGCGCAATGCGCGGCACTGCAGCGCTGGTGGATGCTGGCCCAGGGCGGCAACGGTGCCACGTCGCTGGCCGCGCCACAGCCGCCGGACAGCGGCATCGGCGGCCTCAGTGCCCGCGAGCTGGAGGTGTTGCAGCGCATGGCGGCAGGCGACAGCAACAAGCTCATCGCGCGCGCATTCGACCTCAGCCCGCACACCGTCAAGCGCCACGTTGCCAACATCCTCGACAAGCTGGGTGCGGCCTCGCGCGGCCAGGCCGCTGCCTGGTATCTGAAGCAGCGCTGACCGGCGCGGCGCGACCGGCCGATGGCCCGTCGCGCCAGGCCCCGATGGCTCCATCGGGCGATGCCTGCAGGCCACCCGCTGCGGACACTGCAATGCATGCCGGCATGTCGCCGGCAGCACTGCAAGGAAACCGCCATGTCCGACCTCCACGCCTCGACCCACGACGCCACCGCTGCTGCAACGGCCCGCACCGCCACCGCCCCGCGCCTGGACCTCTACGTCTTCATCCACAAGGCCTTGCGCCAGTTCATGGGCCACACGCTGGCCACGCTGGGCCGGATGGACGTGGACGATGCCGAAGAGCGCAGCGTTGCGCTCGACGGCACCGACGCACTGCTGGCCCAGATGCGCCGCCATCTGCAACACGAGAACGACTTCCTCCACACCGCCATCGAGGCACGCCGCCCGGGCGGCGCCCGCCTCACGGCAGAAGACCATGGCCAGCACGAAGAGGCCATTGCCAACCTCGAGGACGAGTCGCGTGCGCTGCGCGATGCGCGGCCTGAACAGCGGCCGGCGCTGGCGCTGCGCCTGTACCGGCACCTGGCCGAATTCGTCGGCGAGAACCTCGTCCACATGCAGATCGAGGAGACGCAGAACAACGCCGCGCTGTGGGCGCTGTACAGCGACGCAGAGCTGGCCGAGATCCACGGCCGGCTGATGGCCTGCATCGGGCCGGCCGAGATGGCGCTCACCGCGCGCTGGATGGCCGCGGCGCTGAACGACCAGGAACTGGCGCTGCTGTACGGCGACATCCAGCACAGCGCCCCTGCACCGGCCTTCGACGCGCTGTGCAGCATCGCGCGCAGCCAGCTCGATGACCGCCGCTGGGCCAGGCTGGCGCGCGCGCTCGGCCTGCCGCCTGTGCCCGGCCTGGTGACGGTTTGAGCCACGGACGGAGCAACCACCATGACAACCTGGATCCGCCGCAGCCTGTGGGCTGCGGGCAGCCTGCTTGCGGCCGCCGCCTGTGCGGTGGCCGCTGCCAGCATGCTGGCCGAGCGCAGGATGAACCGCCATGTCGCCGTGCAGGCCACGCCGCTGGCACTGCCCGGCGATGCCCGGGCGCTGGAACGCGGCCGCTATCTTTTCGCATCGCGCGGCTGCGCCGACTGCCATGGCAGCGACGGTGCCGGCCGTGCCTTCATCGACGATGGCCACGGGCTGAAGGTCGCCGCGCCCAACATCAGCCCGGGGCCGGGCAACGTGGTGGCGGCCTATGCCGGCGAGGACTGGGAGCGCACGCTGCGCCACGGCGTCAAACCCGACGGTCGGCCGCTGATGATCATGCCCAGCGAAGACTACAACCGCTTGACCGACGGCGACGTGGCTGCATTGGCCAGCTACGTGCGCAGCCTGCCTCCGGCAGCAGGACGCGGCGCGCTGCTGGAGCTGCCGCTGCCCGTGCGTGTGCTCTACGGCATCGGCATGATCCGCGACGCGGCGGCCAAGATCGACCACGGCCTGCCGCCGGCCACGCCGGTGGATGAAGCGGTGACGGTCGAGCACGGCCGCTATGTCGCCAACATGTGCGTCGGCTGCCACGGCGCGCAGCTCAAGGGCGGCAGGATTCCCGGCGGCCCGCCCGACTGGCCCGCCGCTGCCGACCTGACGCCCGGCATGCCGGCGCTCGCCCGCTACCCTGACGCCGATGCGCTGGCGCGGCTCTTCAAGACCGGCCGCCGGCCCGACGGCAGCGCCGTGAAGGTGATGCCGTTCGAGTCGCTGGGCATGCTCAGCGACGTGGACGTTCGGGCGCTGAGCCTGTACCTGCGCAACCGCGAGCCGGTGCTGCTGGCCGTGCGCGGCCGTTGAGCCGGCAGGCGCTCACCCGCCGGCGGGCGCCGCAGGCCCCGGCCCCGGCCCCGGCGGCGGCACCGGCGGGGGCGCCAGCATGGAATTCATCTGCACCACGCGCTGCGGAAACGGGATCTCGACCTTTTGCGCGTTCAGCGCAGCCAGCAGCGCCAGGTTGACATCGGAGCGCACGTTGCCCTGGCCGTTGTGCGTGTCGGCGATCCAGAAGGCGACCGTCAGCTCCAGCCCGTCGGCCGCGAAGGCCGACAACTGCACCGCCGGGCCGGGGTCTTTCAGCACGCGCTCGACGCCCTGCGTGGCCAGCGCAAGCTGCGGCAGCAGACGGTCGAGATCGGTGCCGTAGGCCACCTGCACCACGGTGCTGATCGACACCCGCGGGTCGGCGAGCGACGAGTTCTCGACCCGCTGCGTGATCAGCATCTCGTTCGGCACGATGGACTCGCGGCCGTTGAGCGCGCGGATCACGGTGTAGCGGGTCTTGATGTCGGTGATGCGGCCCTCGAAGCCATCGACCTTCACCATGTCGCCGATGCGCACGCTGCGCTCGGCCAGGATCACGAAGCCGCTGATGTAGTTGGAGGCCAGCTTCTGCAGCCCGAAGCCGATGCCCACGCCCACCGCGCCGCCCAGCACGCCCAGCGCAGTGAGGTCGATGCCGGCGGCCGACAGCGCGAACATCAGGCCGATGAACAGCAGCAGCGCGCGCAGCGCATTGGCCGCCATCTTGCGGATCGACAGGTTCTCGGTGGCGCCCTTCAGAAGCTGCGCCTCCAGCGCGGCAGACACCCACAGCGCCAGCACCAACACCACGATGGCGGTGATGCTGCCTTCGAGCAGGTTGCGCAGAGAGATGTGCGTGCTGCCGATCTTCCACTGCACGTCGTCCAGCGCATCCAGCGCCAGCGGCAGCACGCCGGTGATCCACAGCACCACGGCTATCCAGGCCAGCCATGAGACGCTGCGCTCCACCACGCGCATGAAGTGCGAATTGGGGAAGGCAGCGCGCAGCACGCGCACCGTCAGCCGGATGGCCAGCAGCGACACCAGCACCGGCACCACGAGCCTGAAGATGGCCAGCGGAACCAGCGGCACCAGCGTCACCAGCACCAGCCGGCCCAGCAGCGCCAGCAGCAGCGCGAACACCGGGAACAGCACGCCATCCACCACGCCGCGGCCAAACCAGATGGAGCCATGCCGCGGCGCGCTGCCGCGCAGCAGACGCACCAATGCCCAGGCCAGCACAAGGCAGCCGGCCAGCACGGCCAGCTCGATCAACGCACTCGGCTTGAACAAGCCATCGAGCAGGCGGTTGAGTTCCGCGGCGGACAGCGCTTTCAACGGGTCGGGCCTGGCATCACGGTCGGTTGCCCCGAGGACAGCATTCGGGAAGGGAATGACCGCTCTCGGCCCGGTGCGGACAGTGGCGGGATCAGGCCGCCGGGGTGCTCTGCTCCGCTCATGTCCCCCGGCCGGGGCTTCGCCCCGCCCTCCTCCTTTACTTCTCTACGCAGAGCACCCCACCGTCCTGATCCACCGGCACCGTGGCTGTTCGAGGTGGGCGCGCCACCGCTGGTGCAGGCCAAGGGCGTTGGGTGGGTGGCGCAGCGAAGTAAAGGAGGAGGACAGGGCGAAGCCCTGTCCGGGGGACATGAGCGGAGCCACCCACCCGACGGCCTTGGCCTCCGCCACCGTTGATCAAACGCGAATGGCCACAACGGCTCGCAAGCCGACACCGGCCGAGCGCAGCCCGTCGTCACGCGCCGCACAGCACACGCAGATGCGCCGCCACGCTGCGGGCCAGCGCGCCGAGGTTGTAGCCGCCTTCCAGGCACGAGACGATGCGGCCTTGCGCGTGGCGCTCGGCAACGGCCAGCAGTTGCTCGGTGATCCATGTGTAGTCGGCTTCCACCAGCCCGAGCTGTCCGAGTTCGTCTTCACGGTGGGCGTCGAAGCCGGCCGAGATGAAGAGCATCTGCGGGCGGAAGGCTTGCAGCCGTGGCATCCACTGGTCCTGGATCGTCTGGCGCACCTGCGGGCCGCGGGTGTAGGGCGGCACCGGCACGTTGACCATGTTGGTGCCCTTGGGCACCGTGCCGCTGTAGGGGTAGAGCGGGCTCTGGAAAAAGCTGCACATCAGCACGCGCTCGTCGCCTGCGATGATGTCTTCGGTGCCGTTGCCGTGGTGGACGTCGAAGTCGATGATGGCCACGCGCTCCAGGCCGCGCACGTCGAGTGCATGGCGTGCCGCCACCGCCACGTTGTTGAAGAAGCAAAAGCCCATGGTGGCGTCGCGCGTGGCGTGGTGGCCGGGCGGACGCACGGCGCAGAAAGCGTTGCTGGCGCGGCCGTCCAGCACGGCGTCCGTTGCGGCCACCGCGGCGCCGGCCGCATGCAGCGCGGCGCTCAGCGTGTGGGGGCCGGCGATGGTGTCGGGGTCGAGCGCGCGCGGGCTGCCTTCGGCCTGCACGCGGCGCAGCATGTCCTGTAGTTCGAGCACGTAGCCAGAGGCATGCGCGCGGCCCAGTTGCTCCAGCGTCGCCAGCGGCGCTTCGCGGTGGCTCAGCGCCATGTCCAGCCCGGTGGAACGCAGGTGGTCGGTGATGGCGTCCAGCCGCTGCGGGCACTCCGGGTGGCCGGCGCCCATGTCGTGCAAACGGCACTCGGCCGGGCTGTAGAAGGCGGTGCTCATGGGCGTTGGAACAGGCTTTTCGGGTATGGTGCCGCGCATGGAAAAAAGCCTCACGCGCCAGATCACCGGGCTGGTCGATCAGATCAGCACGATTATCGTCGGCAAGCGTGCGCAGATCGAAGACTGCGTGGCCTGCATGCTGGCCGGCGGCCACCTGTTGATCGAAGACGTGCCTGGCGTCGGCAAGACGACGCTGGCGCATGCGCTGGCAGTGTCGCTGGGACTGCGCTTCTCGCGCGTGCAGTTCACCGCCGACCTGATGCCCAGCGACCTTCTCGGCGTGAGCGTCTTTGAGCGCAACCGCGATGCCTTCGTGTTCCACCCCGGGCCGGTCTTCGCGCAGGTGCTGCTGGCCGACGAGATCAACCGCGCCGGCCCGAAGACGCAGAGCGCGCTGCTGGAGGCGATGGAAGAGCACCAGGTGACGGTGGACAACGAGACGCGGCCGCTGCCGGCGCCCTTCTTCGTGATCGCCACGCAGAACCCGAGCGACCAGCTCGGCACCTACCCGCTGCCCGAAAGCCAGCTCGACCGCTTTCTGATGCGCATCACCCTCGGCTACCCAGACCGCGCGTCCGAGCGCGGGCTGCTGGCCGGCGCCGACAGGCGCGCGCTGACGGCGCAGCTTCAGCCGGTGATGGACGCTGCGCAGTTGCAGGCCGCGCAGCAGGCGGTGCACGCGGTGACTGCCTCCGAGCCGCTGCTGGACTATCTGCAGGCATTGATCGGCGAGACGCGCTCGGGGCGCTGGTTCAGCGAAGGGCTGTCGCCGCGCGCCGGCATCTCGGTGCTGCGCGCGGCCAAGGCGCGGGCGCTGATGGCGCAGCGCGGCTACGTGGCGCCCGACGACGTGCAGGCCATCCTGCCGCAGGCCATCGCCCACCGGCTGCAGCCGGTGGCCGGCGCCGGCCGCGGCGCCATCGAGCAGGTGCGCGCGATGGTGGAAGCCACCGCCATTCCGTGATCGGCCTCGTGCAGCAGCGCTTCCAACGGTGGCTGCTGAAGCGGCTGCCGGGCAGCGACACGGTGCTGCTCACCCAGCGCAACATCTACATCCTGCCCACCAAGGCCGGCATCGCCTTCGCGCTCACGCTGCTGCTGATGCTGGTGGCGTCCATCAACTACCAGCTCAACCTGGGCTATGTGCTGACCTTCCTGCTGGCCGGCGCGGGCGCCGTCTCGATGCACCTCACGCACGGCAGCCTGCGTGCGCTGACGCTGCACATGCGGCCGGCGCTGCCGGTGTTCGCCGGCGAGCAGGCAGCGCTGGACATCGTGATCACCAACCCCGGGCGGCAGCGCCATGCGCTGGCCGTCCACTTCCAGGACCGCAAGCTCGCCGGCCGCAGCTTTGCGTGGTGCGACGTGCCGGCGCAGGGCCAGGAAAGCGTGCGCGTGAGCATGCTGCCGCGGCAGCGTGGCTGGCACGCCGTGCCGCTGCTGGTGGTGGAGACGGTGTTCCCGTTCGGCCTGTTCCGCGCGTGGACGGTGTGGCGGCCGGCCGCCCGTGTGCTGGCCTGGCCGGCACCCGAGACGCCGACACCGGCGCTGCCCGTTGCTGCCGCCACGGCGGAAGAACAACGCCTGCCGCAAGCTGCCGCCGGCCATGAACTGGAAGGCGTGCGCAACTACCGCCGGGGCGACCCGCTGCGCCAGGTGGTGTGGAAGAAGGTGGCGAAGAGCGGCCAGCTCGTCAGCCGCGAAACCCAGGCCACCAACACGCGCGAGCTGTGGCTGGACTGGGTGGCCGCACTGGCGCCCGACACCGAGCGCCGCCTGTCGCGCATGGCCGCCTGGGTGCAGGCGGCCGAGCGCAGCGGCATCGCCTACGGCCTGCGCCTGCCCGGCAGCGAGATCGCACCCGGCCAGGGCGACGGCCACCGCCGCGCCGCGCTCGACCTGCTGGCCACCTTCTGATGCACGCGCTGCGCAGCGCTCTGCAGCGCCTGCCGCGCGACGCGCGCGACACGCTGTTCCAGCTCGCCGTCATCAGTTGGACGCTGCTGCCGCACCTGGCGCATCTGCCCGCCTGGTGCGCCGCGCTGGCCGCCGCCATGCTGGGCTGGCGCGGCTGGCTGGCGGTGCATGGCGGCGCGCTGCCCAGCCGCTGGACGGTGGCCGCCGCGCTGGTGTTGGCGGCCGGCCTCACGCTGTGGAGCGAACACACGCTGCTCGGCAAGGAGGCCGGCGTCACGATGCTCGTGGTGCTGATGACGCTGAAGACGCTGGAGCTGCGCGCCAGGCGCGATGCGCTGGTGGTGTTCTTCCTCGGCTTCTTCCTGGTGCTGACCAACTTTCTGTACTCGCAGTCGCTGCTGGTGGCGCTGTCGATGCTGCTGTCGGTGTGGGGCCTGCTGGCCGCGCTGGTGCTGGCCCACATGCCGGTGGGCCGGCCGTCGCTGGCGCGTGCCGGCGCCCTGGCGGCGCGCGCTGCCTTGCTCGGTGCGCCGCTGATGGTGCTGCTGTTCCTGCTGTTCCCCCGGCTGTCGCCGCTGTGGGGCATGCCCAGCGATGCGTCGGGCCGCACCGGCCTGTCGGGCTCGATGCGGCTGGGCGGTGTGGCCGAGGTCGCCAACGACGACTCCATCGCGCTGCGCGTGCGCTTTTTCGGCAGCGTGCCGCCCGGCCAGGCGCAGTACTTCCGCGGCCCTGTACTGGGCGGCTTCGACGGCACCGACTGGACGCCGCTGGTGCCCAGCTTTCCGGCCGGCGAGCGGCTGCGCGCCGAGCTTCAGTTGCAAGGCGTGCCGCTGCGCTACGAGATGACGGTGGAGCCGAGCCGGCTGCCGCTGCTGCCGCTGCTGGAGATGACGCCAGACCGCGCCGACAGCGCGCCGCAGATCGAAGGCTGGCCTGCCGTGCTGCGCCCGGACCTGCAGTGGCAGCTCACCCGCCCGCTGACCGAGCGGCTGCGTTTGCAGGCCCAGGCCTGGCCGTCACCGCAGCACCACCACGGCCCGCGCCGCAACGTGCTGGGCCTGCGTGACTGGGTGAGCCTGCCGCCGGGCTTCAACCCGCGCACGCTGCAATGGGCGGCCGACCTGCGCGCCCGCCCCGAGTACGCCGATGCCGATGCGTCCGCGCTGGCCGCGGCGCTGATGCAGCACATCCGCCGCGGCAGCTACGGCTACACGCTGGAGCCCGGCGGCTACGGCCGCGATGCCATCGACGAGTTCTGGCTCGACCGCAAGCTGGGCTTTTGCGAACACTATGCCGCCGCGTTCGTGGTGATCATGCGCGCGCTCGACGTGCCGGCCCGCGTGGTGACCGGCTACCAGGGCATGGACGATGCGCCGGTGGACGGCTACTGGATCGTGCGCCAGAGCAACGCCCACGCCTGGGCAGAATACTGGCAGGAAGGCGTCGGCTGGGTGCGCGCCGACCCCACCGCCGCGGTGGCGCCGGAGCGCATTGCACGCGGGCGCAGCCTGGCGCCCAACCGCGGCTTCGTGGCCGGCGCGATGGACACCGTGAGCCCGGCGCTCGCGGCGCAGATGCGCGTGCTCTGGGAGCGGCTCAACAACCAGTGGAACCAGTCGGTGCTGAACTACTCGCGCGGCCGGCAGTTCGAACTGCTGCGCGCGCTGGGCGTGGGCGCTCCCGACTGGCAGGACCTGGCCACCGCGCTGATCGGCCTGCTGGCCGGCGCCAGCGCGCTGGGCGCCGCCTGGGCCTGGTGGGACCGCCACCGGCAAGACCCGTGGCAGCGCCTGCAGGCCCGCGTGCAGCGCCGGCTGGCGGCGCTGGGCGTGGCGGTGCAGCCCCACCAGGGCCCGCGCGCGCGGGCCGAGCGTGTGCGCGCCGCGCTCGGTGCGCGTGGCGAGGCGCTGGCGCTGGCGCTGGAACAACTCGACTGCCAGCGCTACGCCAGGCCCGGCAAGACCCGGCTCGACGGCGGGTGGTGGCCGCGCTTCCAGGCCGCGGCACGGGGCCTGTCGCAATAATGGCGGCAATGGCAAGACTCTTGTGGACCGGCCTGCTGGCCAGCGCGCTGCTGCTGGCGGGCAGCGCCGAAGCGGCAACGCAGCCCGCCAAGGCAAAGGCGAAGACTGCGAAAGCCGCGAAAGCCACGAAAGCCACGAAAGCCGCGCCGGCCGCCGCCCGCGGCAGCGCCGCCAAGACCACCCGCTACGGCCCGCGGCCGGACGTGCTGGCCTTCGCGGCCGAGGTGGCCGAACGGCGCGGCCTGGACCGCGAAGCGCTCGCCCGGCAGCTCGTGCAGGCCCACCGGGTGGACGCCGTGCAGCGCCTCATCATGCCGCCCCCCGCCGGCACCGCCAAGGACTGGGCCGCCTACCGCGCGCGCTTCGTCGAGCCACGGCGCATCACCGCTGGCGCCGCCTTCTGGCAGGTCAACGCCGAGGCCTTGCAACGAGCCGAGGCGCGCTGGGGCGTGCCCGCGGACGTGATCGTCGGCATCGTCGGCGTCGAGACCTACTTCGGCCGGCTCACAGGCGGCTTTCGCGTGCTGGATGCGCTGGCAACCTTGAGCTTCGACTTCCCCACCGGCCGCAAGGACCGCAGCGCCTTCTTCCGCGGCGAGCTGGAAGAATTCCTCGTGCTGTGCCAGCGCGAGCAGCTCGACCCGCAGACCGTGCGCGGCTCCTTCGCCGGCGCGATGGGCATTGCGCAGTTCATGCCGGGCAGCATCAACCGCTTCGCCGTCGATTTCGACGGCGACGGCCACATCGACCTGGCCGGCAGCAGCGCAGACGCCATCGGCAGCATCGCGCACTACCTGGCCGAAGCCGGCTGGCAGCGCGGCGAGCCGACGCACTTCGAGGTGGCGGTGCCGGTGGACAGCGCCGACCGCGCAGCGCTGCTGGCACCCGACATCCTGCCCAGCTTCAGCGCAGCGCAGATGGCCGGCCATGGCGCCGTGCTCGACGAAGCCGGCCGCGCGCACGGCGGCCTGCTGGCGCTGGTGGAGCTGCAAAACGGCGCGCAGGCGCCCAGCTATCTGGCCGGCACGCAGAACTTTTACGCCATCACGCGCTACAACTGGTCGAGCTACTACGCGCTGGCCGTGATCACGCTGGGCGAGGCCGTGGCCAACAAGCGCGCGCAGACGGCCGCCCGCTGAACTGTCGATTCCGGCTGTGCGCGTTCGTCGTGCGCATGTCAATCTGCAAAGGAGATCGAGATGGACTACGTCGATGGCTTCGTGCTCGCGGTGCCCAACGCCAACCGGGAGCGCTACCGCGAGGTGGCGCAGGCAGCAAGCGCCGTCTTCAAGGAGTACGGCGCGCTCAGCGTGGTGGAGTGCTGGGGCGACGATGTGCCCGAAGGCAAGCTGACCTCGTTCCCGCTGGCGGTGCAGCGCAAGGACGACGAAAGCGTGGTGTTCTCTTGGATCATCTGGCCGTCGCGCAGCGCGCGCGACGAAGGGATGAAGAAGGTGATGGCCGACCCGCGGCTGGAGCGGCTGATGGACCCGATGCCCTTCGATGGCAAGCGGATGATCTACGGCGGCTTCGAGGTGATCGTCAGCGCCTGAGCGCCTCGGCCACGCGCTGCGAGAACTCGGCCGTCTGCGTGGCGGCGCGCACGGTGGATGCGCCTTCCGCCGCCACCACGTTGCAATAGGCGCCGCTGAGCGCCTGCACCACATCGGCAGCCGTTGCCTGCGGGCGCGCCGCGATGTAGCCGCGCACCAGCCGCTGCAATGCCGGCGTGTCCTGCGCTGCGCGCTTCAGCGCCTGCGGGCCGCCCCGCAATGCAGGCTGTTCGTCGGCTGCCGGCAGGTTGGGGCAGATCAGCGCCGTGCGCTGGCCGTTCGGTGGCGTCGCGGCCACGCGGCGCAGGCTGCCCACGGCCCAGGGCGTGACGGGCAGCGTGCCGCGGTTGCCCCAGGCATTGCGCACGTAGTTGCTGATGTCGGCAATCTCGGTGTCGCTCAGGCTGGCTGCGAAGGCCGGCATCGGGCTCCAGTTGCCTTCGCGGTCGAAGCCTTCCAGCACCGCCGTCACCACGTTGTGCGGCTGCGCCGCCGTGACGCCGGAATTGCCCGCCAGCGCCGGTGCCGTCTGCCGGATGCCCTTGCCGTCGGCCTGGTGGCAGCTTGCGCAGTGCAGCGCATAGAGCTGCTGGCCGGCAGCCAGCCGCTCTGCCGGCACCGGCACCGCGCGCGCTGCCTGCTGCGGCTTGGCGGGCGCGGGCTGGTCTTTCAGATAGACGGCCATCGCATGCAGGTCGGCATCGGTCAACTGGCCCAGGCTTTCGTGCACCACGTCCGCCATCGGGCCGAACGTCTTGCTGTTGCCGGCCGCCATGCCGGTCTTCAGCAGCCTGGCCACGTCATCGACGCTCTGCCCGGCCAGCTTGGACAATGCGTCGCTGCTGATGTCGGGCGCGTACCAGCCTTCGACCCGCGCGCCGGTGAGGTGGCGCTTGTCGTCGGGCGCCTGCGCCAGATTGCGCGGCGTGTGGCACTCGCCGCAATGGCCCAGCGCTTCCACGAGGTAGGCGCCGCGGTTCCAGGTGTCGCCCTTGGCGGCGATCGGTTGGTAACGCCCGGTCTTGAAGAACGCGCCCTGCCACAGCACCAGCCCGCTGCGCAGGCTCCAGGGAAAGCGCAGCGCGTTCTGCGTCGATTTGCGCTCCACCGGGACCACGCTGCGGAAATAGGCCCACAGCGCGTGCACGTCGGCATCGCTGATGCGGGTGTAGTGGGCGTAGGGCATGGCCGGGTAGAGCAGCTCGCCGCCCTTCGCAACGCCGTCGCGCAGCGCGTGCTCGAAGTCGGCTTCGGTCCACTTGCCGATGCCCGTGTCCAGGGCCGGCGTGATGTTGGGGCCGTAGAGCTTGCCGAACTGCGTGGTGAGCGCGGCGCCGCCCGCGTACGGTGGCTGCCCCGGCTCGCTGTGGCAGGCCAGGCAGCCGGCCGCAGTGGCGAGGTAGCGGCCCTGGTCTTCCAGCGCACCGGCGCCCGCCGCGGCCGGCGCCAGCAGCGCTGCAACAGCCGCCAGCGCTGCCGCTGCCCGGGAGACCGCCGCCGAAAGGCAGGGCGAAAGCGATGTGCGGCAATCCGGTGTGTTGCGCTGGGCACGCATCTTGGCAGCGGGGCGAAGTGGGCAGGTCGCAGCCGGGCGGCAAGCGATGTGCCCACGACGCGCCGCTGCCCTGCGCCGCAAGCGCTGGTGCAGCGGCCGGCCTACTCGCGCTTGCCGGCCAGATCGATCACGAAGGCGTACTCCAGCGCCAGTTCCTTCAGCGCCTCGAAGCGCCCGGACGCGCCGCCGTGGCCGGCTTCCATGTTGACCTTCAGCAGCAGCGGGTTGCGGTCTGTCTTGGTGGCGCGCAGCCGCGCCACGTACTTGGCCGGCTCGTAGTACTGCACCTGCGAATCCCAGAGGCCGGTGGTGACCAGCATCGCCGGGTAGGGCTTCGCGGCGATGTTGTCGTAGGGCGAGTAGGACAGCATGTAGTCGTAGGCCGGCTTCTGCCGCGGGTCACCCCATTGCGACCACTCGTTGGCGGTGAGCGGGATGGTCTCGTCCAGCATGGTGGTGACCACATCGACGAAGGGCACGTCGAGCGAGATGCCGCGGTAGCGGTCACCGGCCTCGTTGGCGATCACGCCCATCAGCAGCCCGCCGGCCGAGCCGCCGTTGGCGAACACCTTGTCCTTTGCTCCCCAACCTTGCTTGACGAGGAAGTCGGTGCTGTCCACGAAGTCGTTGAAGGTGTTCTTTTTGTGCATCAGCCGGCCGTCTTCGTACCAGCCCTCGCCCAGGTCCGCGCCGCCGCGGATGTGGGCGAGGGCGAACACGAAGCCGCGGTCCAGCAGCGACACGCGCGACGCGGAGAAATAGACATTCATCGGGTAGCCATACGCGCCGTAGCCGGTGATGTACAGCGGCGCGCTGCCGTCGGGCCGCGCGCGGTCGCGCCGCCACGCCAGCGTGACGGGGATGCGCTTGCCATCGCGTGACGGCGCCCAGACGCGCTCGGTGGCGTAGAGCGCCTTGTCGTAGCCGGGCACCGGCTGTTCCTTGCGCAGCACCGACTTGCCGCTGGCCAGGTGCAGGTCATAGACGGCGCCCGGCTGCACCAGCGACGCCACGCCGTAGCGCAGGTGCGCGGCCGCCGGGTCGCGGTTGTCGCCCAGCGTCACGCTGGTGGCGGCGTCGGCCTCGATGCCGGTGCTCGCCTTGCCCAGCAGCCGCACGCGCGGCTGGCCTTGCAGGCGCTCCTGGATCGCGATGCGTCCCTTCAGCAGCGTGAAAGCTTCCAGCGTGGCGTCGTCGCGTGCCGGCACCAGCGTCTTCCAGCCGCTGCGCTGCTGCGGGACACGCGCTTCGACCAGACGGAAATTGGGCGCCCCTTCGTTGGTGCGGATCACCCAGCGGCCGTCGATGTGGTCGGCATTGGCGCGCACTTCCGGCTTGCGCGCCAGCACCACGCGCGGCGCGCGCGTCGGCGCGCTGGCCGGCACCGCCAGCACCTCGGTGGTGGCAAAGCCACCCACCTCGATGATCAGGTACTGCCGCGATGCACTGGCGCCGATGCCGGTGAACAGCGTCTTGTCCTTCTCGCGATAGACCAGCGCATCGGCCGCTGCGGCGCTGCCCAGGCGGTGGCGCATCACCGCGTCGGCCTGCAGCGTGACCGGGTCCTGGCGCAGATAGAACAGCGTGCGGTTGTCGTTGGCCCACACCAGGTCGGACAGCACGCCGCTCACCTGCTCGGCCAGCACCTCGCCGGTCTTCAGGTTCTTGAAGCGCAGCGTGTAGATGCGCCGGCCGGTGCTGTCTTCGGCCCAGGCCAGCCACTGGCCGTCGGGGCTGATGGCCGTGCCGGCAACGGCGTAGTAGCTCTTGCCGGCGGCAAGCTGCACTTCGTCGAGCATCACCTCCTGCGGCGCGGTCGGGTCGGGCTGCTCGGGGCCGCCGCGCTGGCGCATCAGCTTGGGATACTCGGCACCCGTCTCGAAGCGCCGCCATGTCCACGCGCCATGGTCATAGACCGGCACCGAGTTGTCGTCCTCGCGGATGCGCGAACGCATCTCTACGAAGAGCTGGTCCTGCAAGCCCTGCAGCGGCGCCAGCACCGCGGCGGTGTAGGCGTTCTCTGCTTCGAGATGGCGCAGCACCTCGGGGCGCTTGGTCTTGGGATCGTCGTCGCGCAACCAGTGGTAGGGGTCCACCCGGTCGCCGTTCGGGCTCTTGACGGTGAAGGGAATCTTCTGCGCCAGCGGCGGGCTCGGCGCCTGGGCGGCGGCCGTCGTCATGCTGGCTGCGACGAGCGCGGTCAGCCCCGCGCTGGCGATCAGTTTGGCTTTCATCGGCAGATGATAGAGGCGCCCGCGCGCCCTCTGTTGCGCCCTCTGCTGTGCCCTCTGCTTGGGCCCGCTACCGCGACGGCACCTACGCGGCAACCGGCACCAGGAAGTCGCGCCCGATACCGGCGCCGACCTCGTTGACGCGGTCCAGGAACTGCGTCAGATAGGCGTGCAGGCCGGTGGCCAGGATCTCGTCGATGCGGGCGTACTCCAGGTCGGCGCGCAGCCGGCCGGCGCGGCGCAGCGTCTCGCGGCTCTGCTCGTTGGCCACCAGTTGCAGGTTGGCCACCACGTCGTTCATGCAGGCGGCCAGCGAGCGCGGCATGTCGGGCCGCAGGATCAGCAACTCGGCCACGCGCTCGGGGCGGATCACGTTGCGATAGACCTTGCGGTAGATCTCGAAGCCGGACACCGAACGCAGGATGGCGCTCCAGTGGTAGAAATCGACCTCCTGGCTTTCCTTCACGTTGCCGGCGCCGAAGTACTCTGCCGCCAGCGCATGGAACTTCACGTCCAGCAGCCGGGCGGTGTTGTCGGCCCGCTCCAGGAAGGTGCCGATGCGCAAAAAGTGCAGCGCCTCGTCCTGCAGCATGGTGCCCACCGTGACGCCGCGGCTCTGGTGCGAGCGCACCTTCACCCATTCGAACAGCGCGCTCGGGTCGCGCCCGAAAGCGTCTTCCTTGAGCAGCCGGTTGAACTCCAGCCAGGTCTGGTTCTGCGTCTCCCAGACCTCGGTGGTGAGCGCGCCGCGCACCGCACGCGCGTTCTCGCGGGCGGCGCGCAGACAGGACAGGATGGAGGACGAATTGGTCTCGTCGCGCACCATGAAGTCCATCACGTTGCGTGCCGTGACCTCGCTGTACTTCTGCGAGAAGCTCCAGGTCAGCTCGCTGATCGACAGCAGCCCCTGCCAGCCCTGCTCTGCCATGTCGGCCGACTGCGGCAGCAGCCCCGTCTGGTAGTTGACGTCCAGCATGCGCGCGGTGTTCTCGGCGCGCTCCATGTAGCGGGCCATCCAGAACAAGTGGTCTGCGGTGCGTGACAGCATGTCGTCGGCTCCTGGCTCAGTTGCTTTGGGACTGGCTCTGGGTCTGGGTCTGGGTCTGGCTCTGGCTCTGCGCCGCGGGCGCGTCGTCGCCATCCTCCAGCACCCAGGTGTCCTTGGTGCCACCGCCCTGCGACGAGTTGACGACCAGCGAGCCTTCTTTCAGCGCCACCCGCGTCAGGCCGCCGGGCACCGTCTGCACCGTCTTGCCCGACAGCACGAAGGGCCGCAGGTCGATGTGGCGCGGCGCGATGCCGGCATCGACGAAGGTGGGGCAGGTGGACAGGCTCAGCGTGGGCTGCGCGATGTAGTTGCTGGGGTTGGCGAGCAACTGCACGCGGAAGTCTTCGATCTCGTCCTTGGTGGCGGCCGGGCCCACCAGCATGCCGTAGCCGCCGGCACCGTGGACTTCCTTCACCACCAGCTCGTGCAGATGGGCCAGCACGTAGCTCAGGTCTTCGCCGTCGCGGCACAAATGGGTGGGCACGTTGTGCAGGATGGGTTTTTCGCCGAGGTAGAACTCGATCATCTTCGGCACATAGGGATAGATGCTTTTGTCGTCGGCAATGCCGGTGCCCACGGCATTGCTCAGCGTGATGTTGCCGGCGCGGTAGGCATCCACAAGGCCAGCGCAGCCGAGCGTCGAATCCTTGCGGAACACCTGCGGGTCGAGGAAGTCGTCATCGACCCGGCGGTAGATCACGTCCACCCGCTTGGGGCCCTGCGTGGTGCGCATATAGACATGCTCGTCGCGCACGAACAAGTCCTGCCCCTCGACCAGCTCGATGCCCATCTGCTGCGCCAGGAAGGCGTGCTCGAAGTAGGCGCTGTTGTACATGCCGGGCGTCAGCACCACGACGGTGGGCTCGCTGACGCCGGCCGGCGCCACCGCGCGCAGCGTTTCCAGCAGCAGGTCGGGGTAGTGCGCCACCGGGGCCACGCGGTGCATGCTGAACAGATCAGGGAACAGCCGCATCATCATCTTGCGGTTTTCCAGCATGTAGCTCACGCCGCTGGGCACGCGAAGGTTGTCTTCCAGCACGTAATAGTTGCCGCTGCCGTCGGCGTTGGCGGCGCGCACGATGTCGATGCCGGCGATGTGCGAGTAGATGTTGCCCGGCACATCGACGCCCATCATCTCGGGCCGGAACTGCGCGTTCTTCAACACCTGCTCGGCCGGCACGATGCCGGCCTTGAGAATCTCCTGCCCGTGATAGACGTCGTGGATGAAGCGGTTGAGCGCCGTCACGCGCTGGGCCAGGCCGGCTTCCATCTCGACCCATTCGTGCTTGGGGATCACGCGCGGGATCAGGTCGAAGGGGATCAGCCGCTCGGTGCCGGCGCCGTCTTCATCTTTCGCGCCATAGACAGCGAAGGTGATGCCGACGCGGCGGAAGATCATCTCGGCTTCGTCGCGTCGGGCGTGCATGGTCTCGCGCGGCTGCGCCTTGAGCCAGCCGTCGTAGGTGGCGTACTGGGCACGCACGCTGGCGTCGGCGTCGTTCATTTCGTCGAAGCTGGGCTTCATGGCTGTCTCTCGCTTGTCGTTGTCCTGCTCGCCGTCGTCACACGTTAGCAACTACCGGACCCACGGGGCCGACCGCGCGCGTGGTGACGCCCACCGTCAGCGTGTGCCGCCCACCGCCACGGATCACGCCGCGCAGCGGGGTCACGTCGCCGAAGTCGCGGCCCACGGCCAGCCGCACGTGGCCGCTGCCGGGCACCACGTCGTTGGTCGGGTCCAGGTCCAGCCAGCCGTCGGCAGGCACGCCCACCGTGCCGGGGCACCAGGCCTGCACCCAGGCGTGCGAGGCGTCTGCGCCCAGCATCTGCACGCCGCTGTCGGGCGCGCGCGTCAGCAGATAGCCGCTGACATAGCGCGCCGGCAGGCCCAGCATGCGCAGCGTGCCGGCCATCACATGGGCAAAGTCCTGGCAGACGCCGCTGCGCTGCGCAAAGGCTTCGTCCAGCGGCGTGTCGATGTGGGTGCTCTGGCTTTCGTAGCTGAAGTCGGCGTGCACGCGCTGCATCAGCTCGATGGCGCCTTCGGCCACCGGCCGGCCACGGCCGAAGCAGGCCGCGCCATAGGCGTGCAAGGCGTCCAGCCGCGGGATGAAGGGCGAGGGCATCGTGTACTCCACCGCGACGTCGAACCGGGCCTGCGCCACATAGCGCAGCCGCTCGGCCAGCATGTCCCAGGGCGGCGATGTTTCGGGCCGCAACGCGGCAAAGCGCGGCGCCACGCGCACGCGGCTGGTGGCGCGCACGGTCAGCGCGTCGTGCGGGCGCACCAGGCTGAAATGGCATTGCATGTTGCCCGCTGCGTCGCGGCTGTGGCGCGGCGGGTCACAGCCCGGGCGCACCTGCAGATCGAAGTCCAGCAGCTTCTGCGCCGCATCGTCCAGCGGCTGCAGGTGCGCCAGGTGGTGGGCCAGCGAGACCGGCGCCGCGTAGGCATAGCGCGTCTCGTGGCTGATGTCGAGTTCGATCACCGTGGGCCTTTTGCGCTGGCTAGACGCGCTGGTCGTGCCCGTGGGCGAGCACGAAGAAGCGGGTGCCGATCTCGTCGGCCAGCGCTTCGGCGGCTTCCGTCAGGCTGGCGGTGAGGCCGCGCAGCACGGTGCTGATCTGCGCGTCGTCGGCGCCGCGCAGAGACTCCAGCGTGATGCCTGCGCCTTCGGCCGGCAGCCTTGCCAGCAGCGGCGCCAGCGAGGCCTCGGTGCCTGGCAGTTTGCGCAGCTCGGTGCGCAGCCGGCGCAGCACGCCGCCGAAGGCGCGGGGGTTGGCGGTGTCCAGCACCAGCAGGTCGGTGATGGCCAGCAGGTCTTCGTGGCGCTGGTAGCGGGCGCGGAAGGTGATGGCGCTGTCGAACAGCTCCAGCAGCAGGTCGATGCCGGCCGCGCTGGCGAGTGCGCCACAACCAGCGCCACAACCAGCGCCACAGCCAGCGCCAGAACCACCGCCACCCGCTGCACCGCCGTCGAGAAAGGCCTCCATCCGGGTGGCCAGGCCGATCAGCCGCTCAAGCAGCCGGCCGACGGTGAGCAGCCGCCAGCCATGGTCACGCGTCATGCGGTCTGTCTGCGCACCGGTGACGGCGGCAAGCTGCAGCGCCAGCCGGTCGAGCGCCGGCAGCACCTGCGGCAGGGTGGGCAGCTCGCCGGGCGCCACTTCCAGTGCCTGGGCAAAGCCCTCGCCCATCCGGCGGATCAGCCCCCATTGCTCTGACGACAGCCGTTCGCGCAGCGCCTGCGACGCACGCTCCAGCGACTTCAGGTTGTAGGCGACGCTGGCGGCGTCATCGACATCAGCCAGCCCCGCCAGCACCGCACGCTCGAAGAGATGGGCCGACTGCACCAGCGTCGGCACGCCGGGCGGCGCCAGGCCGTTCTTCACCGCGCAGGCCGACAGCGCGCGCTGCACCGGCTCGTCTGCATCGCTGTCGGCGTCGATGAGCAGCAGCGTGGCACGCGCCAGCCGCACGAGCTGTTCGGTGCGCTCGGTGTAGCGGCCCAGCCAGAACAGGTTCTCGCCGGTGCGGCTGCTGACCGGGCGGCGGCGCTGCGCGATGTCGTCCACCTGAAGCGGCTGCGGCAGCATGCTGAAGGTGTCCACCGCGCCGTCGGTCAGCACCCAGGTGTCGAGGCTGGAGCCGCCGCGCTGCATGCTGACGCTGGTGTCCTCGCGCTGCGCCACGCGGGTCATGCCGCCGGGCAGCACATGCCAGCGCCCGCCGCCGTCGGCGATGGCATAGACCCGCACCATCGCCGGGCGCGGCGTCAGGCTGGCGTCGGCCCAGATCGGCGCCCGCGAGAAACGCAGCTTGCCCTGCACGGTCCAGGCATCGGGATCGAGGTCGATGCGGGTGGCCGCACGGTCGTGCACCTGGGAGGTGCGACCGCCCAGCGGGAAGGTGCTGCGCAACACCTTACCGTCGAGGTCGTCCTGCACGTCCTTCCAGGCCGCCGCTTCACCGCACCACCAGGTGGGCAGCGCCGGCAGCGACAGCTCCTGCCCCAGCAGCCGGCGCGCGATACCAGGCAAAAAGCCCTGCACTGCCGGTGATTCGAGAAAGGCGCTGCCCAGCGCGTTGGCCATCACCACGGTGCCGGCACGCGCTGCCTGCAGCAGCCCGGGCACGCCCAGAGCCGAGTCGGGCCGCAGCTCCAGCGGGTCGCACCAGTCGTCGTCCAGGCGGCGCAGCAGGCCGTGCACCGGCTCCAGACCCTCCACGGTCTTCAGATAGACGCGCTCGCCGCGCACCGTCAGGTCGCCGCCCTCGACCAGCGGCAGGCCGAGGTAGCGCGCCAGGTAGGCGTGCTCGAAGTAGGTCTCGCTGTAGGGGCCGGGCGTCAGCAGTGCCAGCCGCGGCGTGCTGCCGCCGGCCACTTCGCGCGCCATGCTGTCCACCGTGTCGAGCAAACGGCGGTAGCTGGACGCGATGTGCTGCACGCGCAGCTCACGGAAGGCATCGGGGAACTGGCGCGAGATCACGAGCCGGTTGTGCAGTACGTAGCCCAGCCCCGACGGCCCCTGCGTGCGCTGCGCCACCACCCACCAGCGGCCGTCCGGGCCGCGCGCCAGGTCGAAGGCGACGATGTGCAAACGCAGGCCGCCCGGCGGCTGCACGCCCTGCATCGGCCGCAGATAGCCGGGGTGGCGCAGCAGCAGCGACGGCGGCAGCAGCCCTTCGTGCAGCAGCCGGCGCGGGCCGTAGAGGTCGGCCAGCATGGCTTCCAGCAGCCCGGCGCGCTGCATCACGCCGGCTTCGATGCCGGCCCATTCTGCCGGCTCGATGAGCAGCGGCAGCAGCTCCAGAGACCAGGGCCGGCTGGCCGCACCTTCGTCGCTGAAGACGTTGTGCGTGACGCCGTCGAGCTGGATCTGCTGCGCCACCTGGCCCACGCGGTGCGCGAAGTCGGCCGCGCGGTCCAGCCCCGCGTGCGGTGGCGCCAGCAGTTGCGCAAAGCGCTGCCAGCGTGGCCGCACTTCGCCGCCAGCCGCGCGCAATTCGTCCCACACGCCCGGCTCTGCCGGCAGCGCATGGCGCAGCAGCGCGTCGAAGCCCGGCGCCGGAGCGGCCAGCGCTTCGAAGGGCAGCGAGCTTTGCGACTGGATCAAGACCGGCCTTGGCGGTGCAGGACGTCAGGCCTGCCGCAGATCGAGCGTGAACGGGAATTCCAGGCTCGGCTGGGCCGGCTTCACGTCCATCTTGCCCGGTGTGTGGCCGAAGCGGAAGAAGCGCGCCAGCCGCCGGCTTTCGGCCGTGTAGGCGTTGACGGGAAAGTCTTCGTAGCTCAGGCCGCCGGGGTGCGCCACGTGGTAGCGGCAGCCGCCGATGGAGCGTTGCAGCCAGCGGTCCACGATGTCGAAAGTGAGCGGCGCGTGCGAGGGGATCGTCGGGTGCAGCGCCGACGGCGGTGCCCAGGCCTTGTAGCGCACGCCGCAGACGAATTCACCCACCCGCCCAGTGGGCTGCAGCGGCACCGCGCGGCCGTTGACGGTGATGAGGTGGCGGTTGTCGTTCAGGCCGGTGACCTTCAGCTCCAGCCGCTCGAGCGACGAATCGACATAGCGCACCGTGCTGCCGGCGCTGCCTTCCTCGCCCATCACATGCCAGGGCTCCAGCGCCGTGCGCAGGCCAAAGCCGATGCCCATCGTGTTGACCTCACCCACCAGCGGAAAGCGGAACTCGAAGTGCGGCGCAAACCATTCGCGGTCGAACGGCAGGCCGGCGCCTTGCAGCTCGGCCACCACGTCGTCGAAGTCCATCTGCAAGAAGGTGGGCAGCAGGAAGCGGTCGTGCAGCGCGGTGCCCCAGCGCGTCAGGCGCGTCGTGCCGCGGCCCACGTAGGGCTCGCGCCAGAACCAGGCCACCAGCGAGCGCAGCAGCAGTTGCTGCGACAGACTCATGCGCGCATGCGGCGGCATCTCGAAGGCGCGCAGTTCCAGCAGCCCCAGGCGGCCGGTGGGGCCGTCCGGCGAGTAGAGCTTGTCGATGCAGAACTCGCTGCGGTGGGTGTTGCCGGTGACGTCGATGAGCAGGTTGCGCAGCGCACGGTCCACCACCCAGGGGCCGATCTGCGCGTGGGCGCCGCTGAGCGCCACCTGGCGCTCTAGCTGCTGCAACGCTATCTCGACTTCATAGACCTGGTCGTTGCGCGCTTCGTCGATGCGCGGCGCCTGGCTCGTCGGGCCGACGAACATGCCGCTGAACAGATAGCTCAGGCTCGGGTGGTTGTGCCAGTAGGTCAGCAGGCTGGCGAGCAGGTCGGGCCGGCGCAGGAAGGGGCTGTCGGCCGGCTTGGCGCCGCCCAGCACGAAGTGGTTGCCGCCGCCGGTGCCGGTGTGGCGGCCGTCGAGCATGAACTTCTCGGTGGACAAGCGCGTGCGGTGGGCCGCGTCGTAGAGGAACTCGGTGTGGTCCACCAGTTCGGCCCAGTTCTTTGCCGGGTGGATGTTGACCTCGATCACGCCGGGGTCGGGCGTCACCTGCAACACCTTCAGCCGCACATCGCGCGGCGGCGGGTAGCCTTCGAGCACGATCTTCACGCCCTGCTCGGTGGCGGTGGCTTCCACCGCGGCGAGCAGTTCGAGGTAGTCCTCCAGGTGCTCCAGCGGCGGCATGAAGACATAGAGCACGCCGCTCTTGCCGACCTGCCTGGCTTCGGCCGCGCGCTCGGCTGCACGCTCGGCTTTCGGGCCGTTGGCGCGTTGCGGGTCGCGCACTTCGACGCAGAGCGCGGTGCGCGTGGTCCAGCCGGCGGACTCGTGCCGCGCCGGCACCGCATCGGCGTCCCTGGCGTGCGGCGCCACCGGTGCATGCGGCGGCGGGTGCGCTGCCCCCGCGCCCGTGCCAGGCAGCGCGGCTGCGCTGCCGGCGTCATTGCTCTGCGTGCGCAGCAAGGCGGCAGCGGGCAGCGGCGCCTGCGCCGCATACGGGTCCTGCACCTGGAGCACCGGCAGCTCTTCGGCCCGGGCCCAGGGCAGCGAATCCAGCGGCAGCCGGTAGCCCATCGGCGAATCGCCGGGGAAGAGGTAGAGCCGGTCGTCGCGCGTGAACCAGCGGCCGGTGATCCATGCCGGCCCGGCGGTGCCCTTCTCCCATTCCTTCTTCAGCGGCAGCAGATAACCGACCACGTTGTCCAGCCCCTTCTGGAAGACGCGGCGCAGCCGCGCGCGCTCGAGCTCGTCGTCCAGCCGCGAGTCGAAGGGATCGACGTTGACCGGCAGCCGGCGCTCGCGCCAGAGGTAGTAGAAGGTGTCTTCATAGCCTGCATGCACGTACTTCGGGTCGAGCAGCAGGCGCTCGGTCAGCCGGGTGATGAATGCCTGTGCGTGGGCACCTGTGTAGTGGTGGGCTTCGCGCTCGTCGGCAAAAACCTTGGGGTCGCCCCAGCAGGGCTGGCCATCGGCGCGCCAGCAGATCGACAAGGCCCAGCGCGGCAGTTGCTCGCCCGGGTACCACTTGCCCTGGCCGAAGTGCAGGAAGCCGCCCTGCCCGTACTTGGCCAGCAGCCGGTGCACGAGTTCGGTGGCAAAGCCGCGCTTGGTGGGGCCGAGGGCGTCGGTGTTCCATTCGGCGCCGTCGCGGTCATCGACGGAGACGAAGGTAGGCTCGCCGCCCATCGTCAGGCGCACGTCTTGTTCGGCAAGCTGGCCGTCCACCGCATGGCCCAGATCGACGATTGCCCGCCATTGCGCGTCGGTGTACGGCATGGTGACGCGCGGCGACTCGTAGATCCGCGTGACGGCCATGTGGTGGCTGAACTCGACCTCGCTTTCGTCCACCGCGCCGCTCACCGGCGCCGCGCTCGAAGGCTCTGGCGTGCACGCCACGGGGATATGGCCTTCGCCTGCCATCAGCCCGGACGTCGGGTCCAGGCCCACCCAGCCGGCGCCCGGCAGATAGACCTCGCACCAGGCGTGCAGGTCGGTGAAATCGACCTCGGTGCCCGATGGCCCATCGAGCGACTTGACGTCGGGCTTGAGCTGGATCAGGTAGCCGGAGACGAAGCGCGCTGCCAGCCCCAGGTGGCGCAGCGTCTGCACCAGCAGCCAGCCGGTGTCGCGGCAGGAGCCGGAGCCGTTGGTCAGCGTCAGCTCCGGCGTCTGCACGCCGGGCTCCATGCGAATGAGGTAGGTGATGTCCTTCTGAAGGCGCTGGTTGATGCCGACCAGGAAGTCGATGGTGCGCAGCGGCTCGCGCGAAATGCTGTCCACGAAAGCCTTGAACCTGGGCGTCAGCGGCCCCTTGGCAAGGTAGGGCGCGAGGTCCTGGCCGACGTCTTCGGCATACGCAAAAGGGAACTTCTCCGCCTCGGGTTCGAGAAAGAAGTCGAACGGGTTATAGACCGCCATGTCGGCCACCAGATCGACCGTGACCTTGAACTCCTTGGTCTTCTCGGGGAACACCAGCCGCGCCAGATGGTTGGCGAACGGGTCCTGCTGCCAGTTGATGAAGTGCTCGGCCGGCTCGATGCGCAGCGAGTAGCTGATGATCGGCGTGCGGCAATGCGGCGCCGGACGCAGGCGCACGATCTGCGGCCCCAGGCCCACGCGGCGGTCATAGCGGTAGTGCGTGACGTGGTTCAGCGCGACGTGGATGGACACTTGTGGGGCTCCTGGGGGCGAACGACCGGACGCAGGCGGCTTGCAAGCTCCGGGCCACGACGGCCTGCTCTCTTGACGGCTCGCGCTGGCTCACTGCGGCTCGGTTGGAGGTCGATGATGCCAGTAACGGCGCACCGCCTGACGCTCGCAAACCGCAACGCCGGCGGCAGACAGCGTCCACGCGCCGCAGCGGTCACTGCGCACGACCTCGGCGCCGAAGGCCTGGTAGCGCTCCACGACATCGGGCGCGGGATGGTGGAAGCGGCTGCGGTAGGCCGCCTGCACCAGCGCCGTGTGCGGCGCCACGGCGGCGATGAAGGCCGCGCTGGACGACGTGCGGCTGCCGTGGTGCGGCACCTGCAGCACGTCGGCCCGCAGATCGGCGCCACGGCGCAGCAGCGCTGCTTCCTGCGGCGCCTCGATGTCGCCCGTCAGCAGCAGGCTACTGCCGGTGCCGGTGCCCGTGCCCGTGCCCATTCCGCGCACCCGCAGCACACAGCTCACCGCGTTGGCCTTGGTGGCCGCCGCGTGCTCGGCGGCGCTGGGGTGCAGCACCTCGAACTGCACGCCGTCCCATGCCCAGCCCTGGCCTGCCTCGCAACGCGTGTGCGGCACGCCGCGCGCCAGCAGCGGATGGTCTTCGGGCAGCGAGCTGCTGATCTGCAGCACCGGCAGGCCGGCCATCAGCGACGCAGCGCCGCCGACATGGTCGGCGTCCTTGTGGCTGAGCATCAGCAGGTCCACCCGGCGTTCGCCGCGCGAGCGCAGCAGCGGCAGCAGCACGCGCTGGCCTGCGTCTGCATCGGGCGAGTACTGCGGGCCGGTGTCGAAGACCAGCAGATGGCCCGCGGTGCGCACCAGCACCGCGGTGCCCTGGCCGATGTCGGCCGCCACCACCTCGAAGCCACCCTGCGGCGGCCGCTGCACCGGTGGCAGCAGCAAAGGCAGTACCAGCGGCAGGCCGAGTGCGCGCAGCCGCCAAGGCAGCGGCAGCACCAGCAGCACGCCGCCCAGAAGCCCGGCTGCCATGGCCCACAGCGGCGCCGATGCAGCCGTCCACACCGCCAGCGGCCAGCTCGCCAGCCAGCCCAGGTAGAGCAGCAGGCCCTGCGTGGCGGTGGCAGCCAGCGTCCACAGCAGCGGCGCCACGGTGCCCAGCAGCGCCAGCGGCGTGACGAGCAGCGTGACCAGCGGGATGGCGACGAGGTTGGCCGCGAAGCCGACCAGCGAGATCTGCTGGAAGAACAGCATCGACAGCGGCGCCAGCCCGACGGTGGCGATGAGCTGCGAACGCAGCCCGCCGCGCAGCGTGGCCGCGGCACGCGCGCGCCAGCCCGGCGCGGTGGCGGTGATCGGCCGGGTGGCAGGCTCGGAGCCGATCAGCATCGCCACCGCCGCAAACGACAGCCAGAAGCCCGGCTGAAGCAGTGCCCAGGGGTCGAGCGCGGTGACCACCACGGCAGCCGCCAGCAGCACCGCGGCCAGCGGCCAGCGCAGCCCCCAACTGCGCAGCACCACCACCACCGCGATCATCCACACCGTGCGCTGCGCCGGCACGCCCCAGCCGGCCAGCAGCGCGTAGCCCAGCGCCGCCGCCAGCCCGCCCCCGCGCGCTGCCTGCGGCACCGGCAGCCAAAGCATCAGCCGCGCGCTGCGCCGCCACAATGCGGCCACCAGCAGGCCCGCGAGCCACGCGAACATCGTGACGTGCAGGCCGGAGATCGACATCAGGTGCGCCACGCCTGTGGCACGGAACAGGTCCCAGTCGTCGCGCTCGATGGCGGCCTGGTCGCCGATGGCCAGCGCGGCCAGCACGCCGGCCGCGGTGCCGTCCTTCACATGCAGATAGATCGCATCGCGCACCGCCTGTCGAGCGCGCTCGACGGGGTGCGCCACGCCGTCTGCCAGCCGCTGGGTCACGGCGCCGGCAGTGGCGCGCACCGACCCGCCGGCGCGGATGCCTTGCTCGAACAGCCACAGTTCGAGGTCGAAGCCATGCGGGTTGATCGAACCATGCGGCTGGCGCAGCCGCACTGTGAGCCGCCAGCGCTGGCCGGCGCGCAGCTCCTGCGCCGGGCCGGCCAGCCAGGCATCGGCGTCGAAGCCGCGGTACCAGCCCAGCGACACCAGCGCCGGCACCCGCACCGGCTGGCCGGCCCGCGTGGCGCTCTCGACGTCGAAGTTGAAGCGCAGCCCGGCCTGGCTGTTGCGCGGCATGGCGGCCACCACGCCGGTCAGCACCAGGTCTTCGCCTTCCAGCGCGGCAGGCAGGTTGTCTGCCAGCCGCTCGGCGGCGCGCCAGCCGGCGGCGCCCAGGCCCATGGCGGCGGCTGCCAGCAGCGCCAGCCAGGCCAGCAGCCAGCGCTGGCGCCAGCGGCCACCCAGCAGCCGGGCTGCGAGTGCCAGCAGGCCGCCCGCCAGCAGCGCCTGGTAGGCGGCCGGCGACCACAGCGCAGCCTGCTGCAATTGCAGCGCGGTGCCGGCCAGCCAAGCCGCCGCCAGTGCCCACCCTCCCGGCTCGAAACGGCCCATCTGCGGCAGTGTAGGATGCCCGGCGCCCATTCCTGAACAGCCGCCGAGCACCCCGCCATGTCCATCCAAGACCGCCTTGAAACGCTGGGCATCACGCTGCCAGCCGTCGCCACGCCAGCCGCTGCCTACGTGCCTTTCGTGCAGACCGGCAAGCTGGTGTTCATCTCCGGCCACATCGCCAAAAAGGACGGCAAACCCTGGGTCGGCCAACTGGGCCTGACCATCACCACCGAAGAAGGCAAGGCCGCCGCACGCGCCATCGCCATCGAGCTGATGGGCACGCTGCAGGCGGCAGCCGGCTCGCTGGACAAGGTGGCACGCATCGTCAAGGTGATGAGCCTGGTGAACAGCACGCCCACCTTCACCGAACAGCACCTGGTGACCAACGGCGCCAGCGAACTCTTCGTCGAGGTGTTCGGCGCTGCCGTCGGCGCGCATGCGCGCAGCGCCTTCGGCGTGGCGCAGATTCCGCTGGGTGCCTGCGTCGAGATCGAGCTGGTCGCAGAACTGCAATGAAGCGCGCCGACGCGCTGCTGGCCGGCAGCGCGCTGCTCGGGCTGGGCGCCGTGGGCGTGGCGCTGGTGTCGCAGCACCGCTTCGGCATCCAGCCCTGCCCCTGGTGCGTGCTTCAGCGGCTTGTCTTCTTGCTGATCGCCGCGGCGGCGTTGCTGGGCCTGGTCTGGCGCTCGGCAACCGGCCGGCGCGTCGCGGCCGGCATTGCGCTGCTGCTGGCGCTGTGCGGCGCCGCGGCTGCACTGTGGCAGCACTTCGTGGCGGCGGCGGCAGCGTCGTGCAATCTGTCGCTGGCCGAGCGCATCATCAGCGCGCTGGGCCTGGACGAAAGCCTGCCATCGGTCTTCATGGCGCTGGCGTCCTGCGCCGACGCTGCCGTCAAGCTGGCCGGCCTGCCTTACGAGCTGTGGAGCCTGCTGCTCTTCGGGCTGCTGGGCGCGGCGGCGCTGGCAGTGGCGCGCCGCCCCGGCTGACGCCGCGTGTGGTTCAGGCGGCCACGGCCCGGCGGCGGCGGCCGGCCAGGCCGGCGGCGCCCAGCGCCAGGCTGGCAAGGGCCAGGCTGGCGGGCTCTGGCACGTCGTTGAAGACGAAGTTCTGCGGCACCAGGCCGCCGGTGTCGCGGGTCAGCACGAAGTCCTGGCTGCCGCTGCGCTGGAGCACGAACACGTCGAGCGAATGCGTCCAGCTTCTCGACGTGTTGAGCAGCGTGTTGGCGTAGGCGTCGTAGGCGCCGTTCACGGTCTTTTCGCTGAAGACGCCGCTGGTCACGCTGTTGTCGGTGTCGTAGATGATGTTCCAGATGGCCAGTTGCAGCGAGGTGGACTCGGCAGCCGTGTCCACCAGCGTGCTGTTCGCGCCCACGTAGCTCAGAAGCTGGCCCAGCCGGATGGCGGTGTCGCCGGCCACCTTGCCGGTCGCATTCGGGTTGTTCCACTTGGTGTAGCTGGCGCCGGCCACCACGTTGTAGCCGGTCATGTTGCCGCTGGGCAGGTAGAAGCTTTCGTCGATCTCCACGCAGTAGGAGATGAAGTTGTTGATGGTGCCGCTGAAGCCTTGCTCGGTGCCGGTGAAGGCCACCGCGCCCTTGAAGGCGCCGGCCGCGCCGATGTGGTCGGGGCTGCCGACGTTGACCACGTTGCCCCAACTGTCGCCATAGGCCCATTGGCTGAAGTTGACGGTGGCAGCGTGCGCCAGCATGCCGGCGGTACCCAGGGCGGTTGCGACGGCGGTGCGGATGATGAGCGAAGTCATGGAGTCTGGAACCTTCAGTGCAGAAGAGACGGTGCTGTCTCTCGGTGACTGAACGTTACGGCACGCGGCGCTGTTTGCCATCCCCGTGCGCCGGGGAAACCCCCGGAACGCGGGGCATTGCTGCCGTGATCTCCATCACGCCAACAGGCCCCGGCATGTGACGGCCGCTTTTCAGAGCACGCGGACGGCCTTTTGCAGGCCTTCGACCTTGCGCCCCTTGCGCGCCCGTTTGCCGGCATGGCCGGCCAGCGCGGCGCCTTTGAGTTCTTCTTCCTTCGGCTTGCCGCCGCGTCCGCTGCCGATGACCTTCAAGGCCAGAGCGCAGGTGGCTACCGAGACCAGCGGCGACACGCTGTCCACGTCCATCAGCGTGAGGCCCTTGCCGCCGTTGGACTGCAGCTTCAGCTCGTCGAGCGGAAACACCAGCAGCCGGCCGTCCAGCGCCAGGCAGGCCACCTGGCTGTGGCCCGGCGCCACGGCCACCGGCGGCAGCAGCTTGTCGCCGGCATCCAGCGTGAGGAAGGCTTTGCCGCCGCGGTTGCGGCCCTGCATGTCCGACGCCTTCGCCAGCAGGCCGAAGCCGCCGGTGTTGGCCAGCAGCAGCGTGCTGTCGGCAGCGCCTGCGAAATAGTGCGCCACCTGGGTGCCGGCTTCGAGGTCGATCTGCGTGGTGATGGGCACGCCGTCGCCCCGGCCGCCGGGCAGCGCGGCAGCGGCCACGCTGTACACCCGGCCGCTGCTGCCGAACACCAGCAAGGCATCCACGCTGCGGCAGGCAAAGCAGCCATAGAGGCCGTCGCCGGCCTTGAACACCAGCGCGGCGGGGTCGATCTCGTGGCCCTTCAACGCGCGCACCCAGCCCTTGAGGCTGACGACCACGGTCACGGCTTCGTCCTGCACCTTCAGTTCGGCCACCACGCGGCGCTCTTCACGGATCAGCGTGCGGCGGTCGTCGCCATGCGTTTTCGCATCGGCCTCGATCTCCTTCACGAGGCTGCGCTTGAGTGCCGCCGGGCTGCCGAGGATGTCTTCGAGCCGGCCGCGTTGCTCGCCCAACTCCTTCAGCTCCTGCGCGATGCGGATGGCCTCCAGCCGGGCCAACTGGCGCAGCCGGATGTCGAGGATGTCGTCGGCCTGGCGCTCGCTCAACGCGAAGCGCGCCACCAGCGCCGGCTTGGGCTCGTCGGCGTTGCGGATGATGCGGATCACCTCGTCGATGTTCAGCAGCACCAGCGAGCGGCCTTCGAGGACGTGGATGCGGTCCAGCACCTTGTCCAGCCGGTGCCGGGTGCGCCGCTGCACTGTGGTCTGCCGGAAGCTGATCCACTCCAGCAGCATCTGGCGCAGGCTCTTCTGCGTCGGCCGGCCGTCCAGCCCCACCATCGTCAGGTTGACCGGCGCGCTGGACTCCAGGCTGGTCTGTGCCAGCAGCGTGGTGACCAGTTCCTGCCCATCGACGCTGCGGCTGCGCGGCTCGAAGACCAGGCGCACTGCGGCGTCCTTGCTGGACTCGTCGCGCACCGTGTCCAGCACCGCCAGCAGGGCCGCCTTCAACTGCAACTGTTCGGCCGCCAGGCTCTTCTTGCCGGCTTTCACCTTGGGGTTGCTGAGTTCCTCGATCTCTTCGAGCACGCGCTTGGCGCTGGTGCCCGGCGGCAGCTCGGTCACCACCAGTTGCCACTGGCCGCGCGCCAGGTCTTCGATCACCCAGCGCGCGCGCAGCTTCAGGCTGCCCCGGCCGCTGGTGTAGGCGGCGCGGATCTCGGCCGCGCTGCTGATGAGCTGGCCGCCGCCTGGGAAGTCCGGCCCCGGCAGCAGCGCGAACAGCGCGTCGTCGGGCAATTGCTCGTCGCGCAGCAGCGCGACGGCGGCTGCCGCCACCTCGCGCAGGTTGTGGCTGGGGATCTCGGTCGCCAGGCCGACGGCGATGCCGCTGGCGCCGTTGAGCAGCACGAAGGGCAGCCGCGCGGGAAGCTGCCGCGGCTCTTCGGTCGAGCCGTCGTAGTTGGGCTGGAAATCGACCGTGCCCTCGTCGATCTCGTCCAGCAGCAGCCGCGCGATGGGTGCCAGCCGCGCCTCGGTGTAGCGCATCGCCGCGGCGCCGTCACCGTCGCGCGAGCCGAAGTTGCCCTGGCCGTCGATCACCGGGTAGCGCAGGCTGAAGCCTTGCGCCATGCGCACCAGTGCGTCGTAGGCAGCGGTGTCGCCATGCGGGTGGTAGCGGCCCAGCACGTCGCCCACCACGCGCGCGCTCTTCACCGGCCTGGGGCCGCCGGCATTGGTGAAGGCCAGGCCCATGCGGTCCATCGCGTAGAGGATGCGCCGCTGCACCGGCTTCTGGCCGTCGCAGACATCGGGCAGTGCGCGGCCCTTGACGACGCTGAGGGCGTACTCGAGATAGGCGCGCTCGGCGTAGTCGGCCAGGCCGAGGGACAGGGGCGGATCGGTGGGGGTTGCGGAGAAGTCGAGCGGAGCCTGGGTCATTGGAACGGGGAACGGGGAACGTGGAATGGTGAATGTCGCAGCGGCTCAGGCCGGAAACCTCTCGCGCAGCTTGAGCTTCCAGAACTTGCCGGTGGAGGTGCGCGGCAGGGCATCGATGATCTCGTAGCGGTCAGGCAACTGCCATTTGGCAAAGCCGTGCTGCAGCAGGTGCGCGCCGAGTTCGGCCGCCGCCACCTGGCAGCCCGGCTTCAGCACGATGCAGGCCAGCGGCCGCTCGCTCCACTTCTCGTCGGGCACCGCGATCACCGCCGCTTCGGCCAGCGCAGGGTGCGCCATCAAGGCGTTCTCCAGATCGACCGAACTGATCCACTCGCCGCCGCTCTTGATGAGGTCTTTGGTGCGGTCGGTGATGCGCACGAAGCCCAGTTCGTCCATCGTTGCGACGTCGCCGGTGCGCAGCCAGCCGTCTGGCGTGAACTTGTCGTCGCTCACCGGCACGCCGTGGTACGACCCGGTGATGAAGGGGCCGCGCACCTGGATCTCGCCCATGCTGCTGCCGTCGCGCGGGGCGTCTTCGTCGCCGCCGCCGGGGCGGATGCGCACGTCCACCAGCGGCACCGGGTTGCCGGCCATCGCGGCGCGGCGGTAGCGCTCGTCGATGCCGGCATGCTGAAGCTCGGCGCGCGGGTAGGACACGGTGGCCAGCGGCGATGTCTCCGTCATGCCCCAGCCTTGCAACAGCCAGACGCCATGCTTGTCGAAGGCGCGGATCAGCGCCTCCGGCACCGCCGCGCCGCCCACCAGCGAGCGCATGCCCGGCGGCAGCTTCCAGCGGCCGGGCTGCTCGGCCAGCGCGCGCTCGTAGGCCTGGATCAGGCCCATCCAGATGGTGGGCACGCCGAGCGCCAGCGTCGGCGGCTCCAGTTGCATCAGGTCGAGCAGGTCGTCGGGGTGCAGGTGCGGGCCGGGGAAGACCATCTTCACGCCCAGCATCATGGCCGCATACGGCGTGCCCCAGGCGTTGGCATGGAACATCGGCGTCACCGGCATCAGCACGTCGGTGCCTTTCAAGCCCCAGAAGTCCCCCAGGCAGCCGACCAGCGTGTGCAGGATGGTGGAGCGGTGCGAATAGACCACGCCCTTGGCGCGGCCCGTGGTGCCGGACGTGTAGCACATCGACACCGGGTCGTCTTCGTCGTGCTCGGCATAGCGGAAGCCGTCTGCATCGGCGCCGGCCAGCAGACGCTCGTAGTCGTCGAACTCTGCCGGCACCGGCGCGCCGGAGAACGGGAAGACGATCACGCGCTCCAAGCGATGCAGCCCCGCGAGCTGCCGGTACAGCGGCAGCAGCACGTCGTCGATGACGAGGAAGCGGTCTTCGGCATCGGCAGCGATGGCGCCGATCTCGGAAGGCGACAGGCGCAGGTTGAGCGTGTGCATCACGCCGCCGGCCGCAGGAATGCCGAAATAACATTCCAGATGGGCGTGGTGGTTCCAGCACAGCGTGGCCACTCGCTCCCCCTTCTTCAGGCCGAGTGTCTGCAATGCGGCAGCAAGTGCCCGCGTGCGCCGGTGGATCTGGCCGTAGCTGTGGCGGACCAGGCTCTTGTCAGGCAGCCGCGAGACGACTTCGTTGCCGGCGAAGTAGCGGCCGGCGCGGTCGAGCAGGTCGTTCAACGACAGCCGCCGCTGCATCATGGTCGAGTGCATGCTTGTTCTCTCCTCTCACTGCAACTTCATGCGGACGACGTTGCGCGTCTGGCTGCGCTGCAGCAGCGACCAGTACAGCTCCATCACCATGTGCACATGCGCCCGTGTCTCGTCGATGGGCGGCATGGCGCCGCCATGGTGGCGCAGCGCGGCCTCGCCGGCATTCCAGGCGGCCAGCGCCAGCTCGGTGTGGCGGTGCCGCTTCAGCAGGTCGGCCAGCATGCGGGCGCCGGTGTCGATGTTGATGCGGGCATCGCGCAGCCGCGTCTCGGCCGGCGTCTGGCGTTCGGCGGCGCTGGCATAGCGGTCTGCGCTGTCGGCCGTGAGCTGCATCAGCCCGATGGCGCCGCGCGGCGACACCACCTGCGCATTGAAGCCCGACTCGACGGCGATCACCGCCGTCAGCAGCTCGGCATCGACGCCATGGGCCCGCGCTGCGGCGCGCAGCCAGGGCGCCACCGCCTTCACCTCGGGCGCGATGTCCAGCCAGGTCAGCAGCGCGGCGGTGCCGTCGCTCTTGCCCGGGACGCGCCGGCTGTCGCGCAGCGTGTTGCCGTCGGCAAGCACGAGCTGGTATCGGGCATCGACGGCGCTGGCCGCAAAGTGCGCCACGCCCAGGCCATCGACGAAGCCCCACAGCGCGGCCTGCGCGCTGGCGCAGCAGAGGCAGGCGGCCAGCAGCCAGGCATGTCTCATGCACTGGCCTCGGCGCGGCGAAGGGGGTGGCGCGTCATCGGGCGGTCATCGTAACGCCCGGTCTGCACGGCAGGTGGCGCGAACATGCCCGGGAACACCCGCGAAATCGCATGAAAAAGCCGCCGGGCCTTGCGGGCGTCGGCGGCTGGGCTGTGGGGCCGGCCTCAGCCAAAGCGCTTGTATCGCGCTTCGGCCTTCGCCAGGCGCGCGGCCCTTCCGGGCCGCACGTCCAGGCTCAGCTTTGCCGCTTGTATCGCGGCAAAGCCTTCGGCTGGCGCAAGACCCTTCCGGGTCTTGCGTCCCGCCTCAGCCACACGGCTTGTATCGCCGTGCGGCCTTCGGCAGGCGTGCGGCCCTTCCGGGCCACACGTCCGGCCTCAGCTTTGCCGCTTGTATCGCGGCAAAGCCTTCGCCAGGCGCGCGGCCCTTCCGGGCCGCACGTCCAGGCTCAGTTACAGCTATGGGTGGCGAGGTAGTCGAAGGCTGCCTTGGCTTGCACCAGGCCGTAGCCGAAGTGGATGTCACGGCCGGGGTCGCCCAGGTCTTGCGCGGTGCTGTTCAGGGCGCTGCGGATCTGCGTGGCAGAGCAGGCCGGGTAGTAGCTCCACACCAGGCCGGCCACCGCCGAGACGTGCGGGGTGGACATCGACGTGCCGCTGTACGAGGCGTACTTGGCATCGCTGGGGCCGACGCCCACGGTGGCCGACGCGCCGAGCTGGCCCACCAGCAGCGCACCACTGGCCTGCGTGACGCCGACCGACGGGATGTTCGTGACGGTGTCGCCCAGCGTGAAGTTCGGTTCGGTCGCATCGTTGTTGTAGATCACCGCGCCAACGCCGCCGCTGGTTTCGCAGTTCTGCACCTTGATGCCGAAGGCGATGCTGCCGCGCGAGATCAGGCAGACCTTGCCGCTCATCGAGCCTGCAACAGGCGTGTCGCCGATGCCGAAATCGGCCAGCGGGCCGGACGCGCTGGTCAGCGGCGAGCCTTCGATCGCGTTGGCCGTGTAGGCCGTCGAAGCCACCGTCAGCGTGCCGCCCAACTGGCTGCCCTGCGGCACGGTGGACAGCACACTGACCCCGGGGCCGGCGATCTCGACGTCGGCGTTGAACTGCGAGAACGACGCGACGACCTTGCTGGCGTCGATGGCCGCCACCGACATCACGTTGGTGAAGCCGGCCGGGTACGAGACGTCGCTGGTGCCCGCATTGCCGGCAGCGGCGATCAACAGCAGACCGCGGGCGGTCAGCAGATCGACGACCTTCTGCTCCAGGCTGTTCGCGCGCGAACCGCCCAGCGACATGCTCACCACGTTGGCCTTGCCCAACAGGCAGCCCAGCATGCCCTTGGCGATGGTGGAAGACGACGCGCTGCCGGCGGCGTCGAACACCTTGGAGATGCGCAGCTTGAGTTGCTGGTCGCCGGCCACGCCGATGACGCCGATCTGGTTGTTCACCGCGGCGATGGTGCCGGCCACATGGGTGCCGTGCGAATTCTCGTCGCTGTCCCAGGTGCCCGAGGTGGTGTAGTTCTTGCCGCTGAGCGTGTTGCCCACCAGGTCTTCGTGCGTCGCGTTGATGCCGGAATCGACGATGCAGACCGTCGGCCTCCACAGCGGTGTGCCGGTCAACTGGTCGGCCTGGACCATCGTGATGCCGTAAGGCACGGTTTGGGTGCCGCTGGGCGTGAGGTTGACCGCCTTCGCGCTGCGCCCACCCTGGATGCTGCGCACCGCGTCTTCTTCCACCGACTCCACGTTGCGGCTGGCGCGCAGCGCGGCCACCGCGGCACGCGGCAGCACGACGGCCATCGCGTCCACTTCGTCGAGATCGACGACCACGCGGCCACCGAGCCTGGCCACCACGGCCTGCACCAGCGCTGCGTTGCCGGCCTTGTACGAAATGATCACCCGGGCCTGCTCTGCGGCTTGCACCGGCATGGCCAACAACGACGCCGACACGGCGGCAGCCGCACACAGGGCTGTCAGGGACAAACGGCGCTGGAACTTGCGCTGGGACATGAAGCGGACTCCGATGGATGGAAGAAGCTTGGACTGTCCCGCAGGCAGCGGGGCCGCGTCAACCCCGCGAACGTCGGGGAGGCCGGGGGGAAATCCCGATGCACAGCGGCTTCACACATCCACTTCGACCGCGTCCCCGCGCAACTCCATCAGCGTGCGGCGGGCCGCTGCCTCGCCCTTGCCCATCAGCCGGGTCAGCGACGCCGTGGTGCCTTCGAAACCCACCGCATCAAAGCTGACAGGCAGCAGACGGCGCGTATCAGGGTTGAGGGTGGTCTCCCACAACTGCTCTGCATTCATCTCGCCCAGGCCCTTGAAGCGGCTGATGCTCCAAGAGCTTTTGTGGGGCGGTGACGGCGCGCCTTCCTTGCGCAGCTTGTCTAGACAGGCATCCCGCTCGCCATCGTCGAGCGCGTAGATCTTGGCCGCCGGCCGCTTGCCGCGCGCCGGGGCGTCGATGCGGTACAGCGGCGGCTTGGCGACGAAGACATGGCCGCGCGCGACCAGTTGCGGAAAGTGGCGGAAGAACAGCGTGAGCAGCAGCACCTGGATGTGCGAGCCATCGACGTCGGCGTCGCTCAGGATGCAGACCTTGCCGTAGCGCAGCCCGCTGAAATCGGGCGTGTCGTTCAGGCCGTGCGGATCGACGCCCACGGCCACCGCGATGTCATGGATCTCGGTGTTGGCGAACAGCCGGTCGCGCTCCACCTCCCAGGCGTTGAGCACCTTGCCGCGCAGCGGCAGCACGGCCTGCGTCTCCTTGTTGCGGCCCATCTTGGCGCTGCCACCGGCACTGTCGCCCTCGACCAGGAAGACCTCGTTGAACAGCAGGTCGCGGCTTTCGCAGTCGGTCAGCTTGCCGGGCAGCACGGCCACGCCCGAGCCCTTGCGCTTCTCGACCTTCTGCGACGCACGCTGCCGCGTCTGCGCCGCGCGGATCACCAGATCAGCCAGCTTCCTGCCGTACTCGACATGCTGGTTGAGCCACAGCTCCAGCGCCGGCTTGACGTAGAGGGACACCAGGCGCAGCGCGTCGCGGCTGTTCAGCCGCTCCTTGATCTGGCCCTGGAACTGCGGGTCCAGCACCTTGGCAGACAGCACGAAGCTGGCGCGCGAAAACACGTCGTCGGGCATCAGCTTCACGCCCTTGGGCAGCAGCGCGTGCAGGTCGATGAAGCCCTTGACGGCGCCGAACAAGCCGTCTTTCAAGCCAGCCTCGTGCGTGCCGCCGTTGACGGTGGGGATCAGGTTGACGTAGCTTTCGCGCAGCGTGCCGCCTTCTTCGGTGAAGGCCACGCACCAGGCGGCGCCCTCGCCTTCTGCAAAGTTCTCGGTCTCGTTGGCACCGGCGTGTTGCGCTCCCTCGAACAGCGGGATCAGCGGGTCGCCGGCCAGGCTTTGAAGCAGATGGTCGCGCAGGCCGGCGTCGTACTTCCAGCTCTGCGTCTCGCCGCTCTTTTCGACAGTCAGCGTCACGGTCAAGCCGGGCATCAGCACGGCCTTGCTGCGCAGCAGGTGTTGCAGCTCATGGCGCGGCAGCTCTGCACTGTCGAAGTAGCCCGGGTCGGGCCAGACGCGCACGCTGGTGCCATGCCGGCGCTCGCCGCTGCCGGCCTTGCGCAGCGCCAGCGGCTCGACCACGTCACCGCCGCCGAAGGCCAGCGTCGCCACCTGGCCTTCACGCCACACCGTCACCTGAAGCCGCTTGGAGAGCGCGTTGGTCACGCTCACGCCCACGCCGTGCAGCCCGCCGCTGAAGCTGTAGGCGCCGCCGGCGCCCTTGTCGAACTTGCCGCCTGCGTGCAGCCGGGTGAAGACGATCTCGAGCACCGGCACCTTTTCTTGCGGGTGCATGCCGAAGGGGATGCCGCGGCCGTCGTCATCGACGCTGACCGAGCCGTCGGCATGCAGCGTGAGCGCGATGCGCTTGCAGACGCCGGCCAGCGCTTCGTCGGCCGCGTTGTCGATCACCTCCTGCACGATGTGCAGCGGGCTCTCGGTGCGCGTGTACATGCCGGGCCGCTGCTTGACGGGCTCCAGGCCCTTGAGGACGCGGATGGAGGCTTCGGCGTACTTGCCTTGCGGGGTGTTGGCTGCCATGGTGGCCGTGTTGTGTGGGGCCGCGATTCTAGGAGCGCCACGCGCCTGCGTAGCGGTCCATGCCCAGCCCGGCGACGTCGATGTCCGGCGTCCTGCCGGACACCAGGTCGGCGATCACGCGGCCGGTGCCGGCGGCCATCGTCCAGCCCAGCGTGCCGTGGCCGGTGGCCAGCATCAGCCCGGCGATGGGCGTGTCGCCGATGATGGGCGTGCCGTCGGGCGTCATCGGGCGCAGGCCGCACCAGAAACTGGCCTTGGACACGTCGCCGCCGCGCGGGAACAGGTCGGTCACCACATGGTTCAGCGTCTCGCGCCGCGGCTCGCGCAGCGCGGTGCTGAAGCCGGCCAGCTCGGCCGTGCCGCCGACGCGGATGCGGTCGCCCAGGCGCGTCACGGCGACCTTGTGCGTCTCGTCCATCACGGTGGATTCGGGTGCGCCGGCAGCATCGGTGATGGGCACGGTGATCGAGTAGCCTTTCACCGGATACACCGGGATGCGGATGCCCAGCGGCGCCACCAGCAGCGGCGAGTGGCTGCCCAGCGCCACCACCACGCGGTCTGCCGTCAGCAGGCCTGCATCGGTGTGCACGCCGCTGATCTTGTTGCCCTCGGCGGCGATGCGCTGGATGTGCGTGCCCCAGCGGAAGCGCGCGCCGAGCGCGGCGGCCATCTCGGCCAGCCGGTTGCTGAACTTGAAGCAGTCACCGGTTTCGTCGCCGGGCAGCCGCAGGGCGCCGACGAACTTGTCGCGTGTGAGTTGCAGCGCGGGCTCGACACGCACGAAGCCGTCGCGGTCCAGCACCTCGAAGGGCACGCCGTACTGGCGCAGCACGGCCACGTCGTTGCCGATGCCGTCGAGCTGCTTTTGGGTGCGGAACAGTTGCAGCGTGCCTTGCGCGCGCTCGTCGTAGGCGATGCCGGTCTCGGCGCGCAATTCCTTCAGGCAGTCGCGGCTGTACTCGGCAATCGGCACCATGCGGCTCTTGTTGACGGCATAGGCGCGCTCGGTGCAGTTGGCCAGCATCATCGCGCCCCAGCGCCACATGGCGGGGTCGAGCATCGGCCAGATCACCAGCGGCGAGTGCTGCATCAGCATCCACTTGATGGCCTTGAGCGGCACGCCCGGCCCGGCCCAGGGCGCCGAGTAGCCGGGCGACACCTCGCCGGCATTGCCGAAGCTGGTCTCCAGCGCCGGGCCGCTCTGGCGGTCGAGCACCTCGACCTCGTGCCCGGCACGCGCCAGGTAGTACGCAGTGCAGACGCCGATGACGCCGCTGCCAAGCACCAGAACCTTCATCCAGAACTCCCTCCGATGGCCGTCACTGTATCGGGCGCCCCAGGCGCGGCTTGCAGCGTTTTCAACCACAATCCCCGCATGAATGCAGCTTCCATGCCGCTGGCGCGCGCACAAACACTGTCGATGAAGCAGGTGCTCGTCTGCGGCGCGATGATCGTCACCTTGTCGATGGGCATCCGCCATGGCTTCGGCCTCTGGCTGCAGCCCATCACGATGGACCGCGGCTGGACGCGCGAAACCTTCGCCTTCGCACTCGCCATCCAGAACCTGGCCTGGGGCCTGTCCGGCCCGGTGGCCGGCATGCTGGCCGACCGCTACGGCGCCTTCCGGGTGCTGATGGCGGGCAGCGTGCTCTATGCGCTGGGCCTGGTGACGATGGCGCTGGCCACCTCGGGCCTGGCCTTCACCGGCAGCGCCGGCGTGCTGCTGGGGCTGGCGCAGTCGGGCACCACCTATGCAGTGGTGTATGGCGTGATCGCGCGCAACGTGGCGCCCGAGAAGCGCTCATGGGCGATGGGGGTGGCGGCGGCGGCCGGCTCGTTCGGCCAGTTCCTGATGGTGCCGGTGGAGAACTGGCTCATCGGCCACACCGGCTGGGACAACGCGCTGTTCATCCTGGGCATCGCGGCGCTCGGCATCCTGCCGCTGGCCTTCGGCCTGCGTGAGCCGGCCAAGCCAGCCGCCACCGGCCCGCAGCAAAGCGTGCGCGCGGCGCTGCGCGAGGCCTTTGCCTACCCCAGCTTCCGCTGGCTGATGGCGGGGTACTTCGTCTGCGGCTTCCAGGTCGTCTTCATCGGCGTGCACATGCCCAGCTACCTGAAAGACCATGGCCTGTCGCCCAGCGTGGCGACCACGGCGCTGGCGCTGATCGGCCTGTTCAACGTGTTCGGCACCTACACCGCAGGGGTGCTGGGGCAGCGGCTTGCCAAGCGGCACATCCTGGCCGCCATCTACCTGGCGCGTGCGGTCGTGATCAGCGTCTTCGTGCTGGCCCCGCTGACGCCTTGGAGCGTCTATCTCTTCGCGGCGACGATGGGCTTCCTGTGGCTATCGACCGTGCCGCCCACCAACGCCATCGTGGCGCAGATCTTCGGCGTGCAGTACATGTCGATGCTGGGCGGCTTCGTGTTCCTCAGCCACCAGCTCGGCTCCTTCATGGGCGTCTGGCTCGGAGGCAAGCTCTACGACGCCACCGGCAGCTACGACGTGGTCTGGTGGATCGCCGTGGCGTTGGGCGTCTTTGCGGCGCTGGCCAACCTGCCGGTGCGTGAGACAGCCATCGCGCGGCCGGTGCTGCGGCCGGCATGACGCTGCGCGCCGCGCTGGGCTGGGCAGGCGCCGCGGCGGCGCTGGCGGCGGTGTTCGCCGCCTACCTCAACCCGCACACGGTGGTGGACCTGGCAAACCGCGTCTGGGCCTGCTTCTAGATGCCGCCCGCGTCCGACTGGGTGCAGCGCTGGGCGCCGCTCATCCGCCCCGGCGGCACGGTGCTCGACGTCGCCTGCGGCAGCGGGCGCCACCTGCTGTGGCTGCGGGCACAGGGCTTCGTGGTCACCGGCGTGGACCGCGATGCCGATGCGCTGGCGCCGCTGAGCGGCATCGGCGAAACGCTGCTGGCCGACATCGAAACCGGCCCCTGGCCGCTGCCCGGCCGGCGCTTCGACGCGGTGCTGGTGGCCAACTATCTCTGGCGCCCGCTGACGCCCACGCTGCTGGCCGCGGTGGCCGACGGCGGGCTGTTCATCCACGAGACCTTTGCCGACGGCCAGCAACGCTTCGGCAAACCGTCGCGGCCGGACTTCCTGCTGCAGCCCGGCGAGCTGCTCGCCATGACGCAGGGGCTGCGCACCATCGCCTACGAAGACGTGCAACTGGCCGACCCGCCGCGCTGCGTGCAGCGCATCGTGGCGCGCCGCGATGCTGCCCTGGGTGGCGCCGGCGATGGCGCCCGCGGCGGCGGCTAAAATCGCTGCCTTCCCCGACACGACACAGCGCATGAACGCAATTGTTGGCAGCATCGTGGCGCTGGTCACGCCCATGCACCCGGACGGCAGCGTCGATCACGAGACGCTGCGCCGCCTCATCGACTGGCACATCGCCGAAGGCACCGACTGCATCGGCGTCGTCGGCACCACCGGTGAGTCGCCCACCGTCACGGTGGCCGAGCACTGCGAGATCATCCGCACCGCGGTGCAGCACGCCGCCGGCCGCGTGCCCATCATGGCCGGCGCCGGCGGCAACGCCACCGCAGAGGCCATCGAGCTGTCGCGCTTTGCCAAGGAGGTGGGCGCGGCCTGCACGCTGCAGGTGGTGCCCTACTACAACAAGCCGTCGCAGGAAGGCATCTACCGGCACTTCAAGGCCATTGCCGAGGCGGTGGACATTCCGGTGGTGCTGTACAACGTGCCCGGCCGCACGGTGGCCGACATGCAGCCCGACACGGTGCTGCGGCTGGCGCAGGTGCCCGGCATCGCCGGCATCAAGGAAGCCAGCGCCGACATCGCCCGCGCGGCCTGGCTGATCAAGCAGGCGCCGCCGGGCTTCGCCATCTATTCGGGCGACGACGGCACGGCCATCGCGCTGATGCTGCTGGGCGGCCACGGCAACGTCAGCGTCACCGCCAACGTCGCGCCGCGGCTGATGCACGAGTTGTGCATGGCCGCGATGGAAGGCAACGCGCGGCGCGCCACGGCCATCCACCTGCAACTGCTGCCGCTGCACCGCGACCTGTTCTGCGAGCCCAGCCCCGCGCCCGCAAAGTGGGCGATGGCGCAACTGGGCCTGTGTGCCAACCACCTGCGGCTGCCGATGCTGCCGCTCACGCCTGCTGGCGAGGCCAGGGTCGGCGCCGCGCTGCGCGACAGCGGCCTGCTGCGCTGACATCCATCCACCTGAGCGCCCTGCCGCGCCGAAAGACACCCACAGTGAACCGTTTCCACGCCGCCCACCCGGCCCGCCTGTCGGTGCTGGCGCTCGCCGTCCTGCTGGGTGGCTGCTCCACCATCGAGGGCCTGTTCTCCGGCGACAAGGTCGATTACAAAAGCGGCAACGCGGCGGCCCGCGGCAAGGCGCTGGAAGTGCCGCCCGATCTGACCCAACTCGCCCGCGACGGCCGCTACCAGCCGCAGGGCGGCGTTGTCAGCGCGGCGGCCACGCCGACCGCGGGCGCGCCTGCCGTGGCCGGCAGCGCCACCGGCGTGGCCCCGCTGGCGCTGGGCGACGTGCGCGTCGAGCGCCAGGGCAACACGCGCTGGCTGGTGGTGCCGCTGACGCCGGAGCAGGTGTGGCCGCAGTTGAAGGCCTTCTGGCAGGAACGCGGCATGGCCATCGCCACCGAGAACGCAGAAGCCGGCGTGATGGAAACGGCCTGGGCCGAGAATCGCGCCAAGCTGCCGCAGGACGCCATCCGCAGCGCCATCAGCCGCTTCCTGGACAACGCCTACGACAGCGGCGAGCGCGACCTGTACCGCACCCGCGTCGAGCGCACCGCCACCGGCAGCGAGATCTACATCAGCCACCGCGGGATGGAAGAGGTCTATACCAACGAGCGCAAGGACAGCACCGTCTGGCGCCCGCGGCCGGCCGACCCGACGCTGGAAGCCGAGATGCTCAGCCGCCTGCTGGTGCGCCTGGGTGCCAAGGAAGAAGTGGCCCGCACGGCAGTGGCTGCGGCGCCCGAGGCACCGTCGCGTGCCCGCGCCGTGGGCGGCACGGCGGCCACCGCGCTGGAGGTGGACGAGCCCTTCGACCGCGCCTGGCGCCGCGTCGGCCTCGCACTGGACCGCAGCGGTTTCACGGTGGAAGACCGCGACCGTGCCGGCGGCCTGTACTTCGTGCGCTACATCGACCCGAAGAACGTCGGCCGCGACGAGCCGGGCTGGTGGTCACGCATGTTCAACTTCTTCGGCAAGGACAAAGGCCCCACCGGGCCCGAGCGCTACCGCATTGCGGTGAAGGGCGCGGGCGACAAGACCACCGTCTCGGTGCTCACCGGCAGCGGCGCGCCGGAAGCCGGCGAAACCGGGCAGCGCATCGTCGGCATGCTGGTCAAGGAATTGCGCTGAACCGCGGCGCGCGCCGGCCAAGTCGCCCACTCGAAAGCCGCCCATGAAAAAAGCCGCCCGGAGGCGGCTTTTTCATGGGCGCCAGGCGCCGGTCTTACTTGGACGCGGCGGCATCCGGGGCCGAGGCACCAGCCATCGCGCCGGAAGCGGTGTCCGCAGGTGCCGGGGCAGCCATCGGCGCCGGGGCCGGAGCGGCCATCGGAGCCGGAGCCGGCGCTTCTTCCTTCTTGCCGCAAGCGGCCAGGGCGACGGCGGCAACCAGGGAAGCCAAAACGAGCGACTTGTTCATGCGTGTGTCCTCAGGAATTATGGGTCGAAGTTCAATCAGGTTGAGGGCGCTCTTCGACAACTCTCAGAGACCCATCTCGAAGGCAACGGGATCTGCGGTTTACACCCCATACACCCATCTGTTACCTAGCCATCGAGTATATCCCGCCCTAGGGCATTCCCTAGAGACCGAGACAGTTCACCGCAAAGCCGGGTTCGGAACGTTGCAAAACCGCATCAGTCTCGTCGCGCAGGCGCCTTGCGGCGGCCGCGTTCCAGTCGGCCCGGCCGCGCCAGTGCACGGCATCCAGCAGTTGCACGCTGAGCAGGCCGTCATCCAGCAGCAGCGTGGGCAAGGTGGCCGCCATTTCCGATGGCGCCAGCCAGGCGTCGATGGCGTGCGCCCAGAGCGCACGCCACGCGACGAAGCGCGGGTGGCAACGCGGCAGCGCGTCGTCGTGGGCGGCCAGCAGCACCAGCCTGCGCTGCGGCAGGCGCAGCCAGGCGCCGAGACGGGCGTGCAGCGTGGCATCGTTCAGCGGCCAGTCGGCGAAGCTGGCATCGACGCAGGTGATGCGCCGGGCGCCGGCCTGCACGGCCTGCTCGAAGCCCCAGAGCAGCGCGGCGCCGAACTCCGCGCGCGAGCCGATGCGTGGCGGCACCGGCGGCACCGGCGGCGCCGGCGGTGGCAGCGGCGGCGCGAGCGGCGGCGATTGCGCGCTCACCGGCCGTCTCCAGCGCCTGGCACCGCATGCAGCCAGCCGCTGTGCACCCAGCCGGCGACCAGCGCGCAGGCACCGGCGCTGAGCGCTGCCACCTCGCGCGGGGCAAGCCGGCGTGCGTCTGCGAGGCGCCGCACCAAGATGGCGTCGCCGCCCGCCGCGTGGAAGGCCTCGCCGTTGATGAAGACATGGGCCTCGTCGTACAGCATGCGGGTTCTCGCATCCACGCAAACCCCCTGCCCGGCTGCCAGCGCCGCGCCCGCGCTAAAGCAGACCTGCGCCTTCGGCTCGCTGAGCACCTCGCCCAGCGCGCGCGCCAGCAGGCCGGGCTCGTTCAGCACCCGTTGCAAAGCGTCGGCGGCGAAGCCCTGCAGCGCGGGCGGCACGGCGGCGGGCTGGGCCGTGGCAGGCTGCTGCGGGTCACGGTACAGACGGCGGGGCGGGGCATCGCCCGCGTCGGTGTCGGCGTCGTCGATCTCAGCCAGCCGCTGCAGAAGTTCGCGCACCAGGCCCTCGGCCGACGGCGCCCGGAAGCCGACCGAGGCCGTCATGCATTCGCCCTCGGCCACGCCGTCGTGGCCCCAGCCGGGCGGCAGATAAAGCATGTCGCCTTGCTCCAGCAACCAGTCGTGCTGCGGCTCGAAGTGGTGCAGGATCTTCAGCGGCGCGCCGTCCAGCAAGCGCTTGTCGGCCACGCGGCCGACACGCCAGCGGCGCCGGCCCTGCAACTGCAGCAGGAACACGTCGTAGGAATCCAGATGCGGGCCGACGCCGCCGCCATCGCTCGCCCATGACAGCATCAGGTCGTCCAGCCGCGCATCGGGCACGAAGCGAAAGCGCGCCAGCAGCGCGTGGGCGGCCGCAAGGTGCAGATCCAGCCCCTGCACCAGCAGCGTCCAGCCCGGCTGGGCGACCGCCGGCAACGCACGGCGCGGCAAAGGGCCGCTGCGCACCGACCATGCCTCAGCGCGCCGCACCACCAGGCGCGATTCGACATCGTCGCGCCCGGCCAGCGCGAACAGCGCGCTGCGCGACAGCAGCGGTGCCGCGCCGGGCAGCGCCTGGCGCACCAGCAGCGGCTTTTTTTGCCAGTGCCGCCGCATGAAAACCTGCGGCGACAGGCCGCCGAGCAGCGCCTGTGGGGCATCGACATCCAGCATCTCCATCGCGGCAATTGTTCCATGCACGCTGTGCCATGATTACCCGATGATCATCACGGACCCCTGCGTCGTCAGCCTCACCTGGCTGCTGACCGACGCGCAAAACCAGCCCATCGACGAGCTCACCGAGCCGGTGGAGTTCTACTTCGGCGGCAACGATCTGCTGGCCAAGGTGGAGGAAGGACTGGACCACCATGTGGCCGGCGACGAGGTGCTGCTGCAGCTCGAACCCGAGCACGCCTTCGGCGACTACAGGCCCGAGCTGGTGTGCTTCGAAGACCGCAAGCTGTTCCCCGAGAAGCTCGAAACCGGCATGGCCTTCGAAGGCCTGCCCGAAGGCCACGCCACCGCCGGCATGCCGGCCGATGCGCTGTACGTCGTGACCGAGATCTATCCGTCGCACGTGGTGCTGGACGGCAACCACCCGTTGGCCGGCATGGCACTGCGGCTGAAGATCAAGGTGCGCGGCGTGCGCGAAGCCACCGAGGACGAGATGGAAGCGCGCACGCTGGGCAGCTCGGCGCTCACCGTGCTGGAGACCGGCGCGCCGCCTTCTCGCTACCACTGAGCGGTCACCGCGCCGGCATGGCGCCGTCAGGTCACTGCGCCGGCACGGCCGCCTCGTCGGTCTGCTCGGGCGTGGTCACCGGCCCGCGGCCGCTGAAGCGGTCCAGCGCCAGGTAGATCACCGGCGTGATGTACAGCGTGATCGCCTGCGAGAACACCAGCCCGCCGCACACCGCCAGCCCCAGCGGCTGGCGCAGTTCGGCCCCGGCGCCAAGGCCCAGCGCGATGGGCAGCGCGCCCATCAGCGCGGCCAGCGTCGTCATCATGATCGGCCGAAAGCGCAGCACGCAGGCCTCGCGGATGGCCGCGGCTGGCGCCATGCCGCGCGTGCGCTGCGCGTCGAGCGCGAAGTCGATCATCATGATCGCGTTCTTCTTGACGATGCCGATCAGCAGCAGGATGCCGATGGTGGCGATCAGCGTCAGGTCCATGTCGAACAGGCGCAGCGTCAGCAGCGCGCCCACCGCCGCCGACGGCAGCCCGGCCAGGATGGTGAGCGGGTGCACATAACTCTCGTAGAGCACGCCGAGCAGCACGTAGATCACCAGCAGCGCAGCGATGATGAGGATCGCCTGGCTGCCTTGTGAACTCTTGAACACCGCCGCGTCGCCGCCATAGCGCGTGATGACGGACGACGGCAGGCCGATCTGCTCGCGCAGCGCGTCGATCTTTGCGGTGGCGTCGCCCAGCGCCGCGCCCGGCGCCAGGTTGAACGACACCGTGATGGCCTGCAACTGGCCGACATGGTTGATGGCCGTCGGCCCGACGGTGCGCCTGACGGTGGAAAAAGCCGTCAGCGGCACCAGCGCGCCGCCGCCGGACCGCACATAGACGCCGTTGAACGCGCTCTCGTCCTGCTTGTCGCCCGGGGCCAGCTCCATGATGACCTGGTAGCTGTCCACCGGCGTGTAGATGGTCGAGACCTGGCGCTCGCCGAAGGCGCCGTAGAGCGCAGTGCGCACCGCGTCGATGGGCACGCCCAGCGCATTGGCGCGGTCGCGGTCGATCTGCAGCGTGGCCTGCAGGCCGCGCAACTGCGAGTCGCTGGTGACGTCGCGGAACAGCGGGTCTTCGCGCAGCCGGCCCTGGATCTTCACCGCCCAGTCGTTCAGCTCGTCGGCGCGCACGCTTTGCAGGATGTACTGGTACTGCGCCTTGCTCGGGCGGCCGCCGAGTTGCAGGTTCTGGATCGGCCGCATGAAGGCCGTGATGCCGGGCACCGCGCGCAGCTTGCGGCGCAGCCCTTCGACCACGGTCTTCATCGGCGGCCGCTCGTCGCGCGGCTTCAGGTTGAGGAACATGCGGCCGGTGTTCTGCGCGCCGCTGCCGCCGTTGAAGGAGTTGACGGTGGCCACCGCGGGGTCGTCGCGCAGGATGGCAGCCACCTGGGCCTGCAACTGCACCATGCGCTCGAAAGAGACGTCTTCGCCGGCTTCGGTGCTGATCTGCACCTGGCCGATGTCCTCTTCCGGAAAAAAGCCCTTCGGAATGGTGATGAACAGCCAGGCGGTGGCCGCGAAGGTCAGCGCCGCCACGCCCAGCACGATGGTGCGGTGGCGCAGCGCCTTGTCGAGCGTGCGGCTGTAGGCGCCCAGCAGCGCGTTGAAGCCGCGCTCGAAAGAGCGCACCAGCGCGCCCGGCTTCTTGGCGTGCGCCTCGTCCTTCAGGAAGCGGCCGGCGAGCATGGGCACCAGCGTCAGCGAGACGAAGGCCGAGGCCACGATGGCGAGCGAGACGATCACCGCGAACTCGTGGAACAGCAGCCCGATGACGCCCGGCATGAAGAAGATCGGGATGAACACCGCGATCAGCGAGCTGCTGATCGACAGGATGGTGAAGCCCACTTCGCGCGAGCCCAGCAGCGCGGCGCGGAACGGCGGCACGCCTTCCTCGACGTGGCGCATGATGTTTTCGAGCATCACGATCGCGTCGTCCACCACCAGGCCGACGGCCAGCGTCAGCCCTAGCAGCGAGACGTTGTCCAGCGAATAGCCGAAGCCCCAGAGCAGCGCCACCGCGCCCACCAGCGACACCGGCAGCGACAGCGTGGGGATCGCGGTGGCCACGAAGCGGCGCAGGAACAAAAAGATCACCAGCACCACGAGAACGATGGTGCCCAGCATCGTCAGCGAGACATCGTGCAGCGCGGCGCGCACCGAGACGGAGCGGTCGTTCAGCACCGTGAGGCGCACCGACTGCGGCAGTTGGGCGCGGAAGGCCGGCAGCGCCGCGCGCACCGCGTCCACCACCTGCACGGTGTTGGCATCCGGCTGGCGCTGCACCTGAAGCGTGATGGCCGCTTCGCCGTTGAAGGTGGCCTGCGTCTTGAGCACCTCGACGCTGTCTTCCACCGTCGCCACGTCGCGCAGCCGCACCGGGCTGCCGCCCTTCACGCTGACGATGAGGTCGGCGAACTCGGCCGCGCTCTGCAACTGCCGGTTGGCCTGCAGCGTGAGCGTCTGGCGGGCGCCGTCCAGCGTGCCGACAGGCGTGTTGGCGTTGGCCGCCTTCAGCGCGGCGCCCAGTTCGTCGAGCGTCAGGTTGCGCGCGGCCAGCGAGTCGGGGTTGACGCGGACGCGCACCGCATAGCGCTTGGCCCCGTTGACGGTGACCTGCGCAATGCCGTTGAGCGTGGACAGCGTGGGCTGGATCAGGTGCTCTGCGTAGTCGTTCAAGTCCGACAACGACAGTGCAGGCGAGGTCAGCGCGATGAAGAGAATGGGCGCGTCTGCCGGGTTGACCTTGCGGTAGGCAGGCGGTGCCGTCATCTCGATGGGCAGCGTGCGCTGCGCGCGCAGCAGCGCGGCCTGCACGTCCACCGCCGCGTCGTCGATGTTGCGGCCTTCGTCGAACTCCAGCGTCACCGAGGTGTTGCCCAGCGTGTTGGTGGAGCTGATGACGGCCAGGCCGGGAATGGTCTGGAACTGCTTCTCCAGCGGCAGCGCCACCGACGTTGCCATCGTCTCCGGGCTGGCGCCGGGCAGGTTGGCGCCGACGTTGATGACGGGCGTGTTGTAGCTGGGCAGCGCCGCCACCGGGATCTTGCCGTAGGCGATCAGGCCGGCCAGCACGATGCCGGCGTTGAGCAGCACCGTCATCACCGGACGGCGGATGAAAAGTTCAGACAGATTCATGGTGCTGCTCCCGCTGACCTGGCCGTGCCGCCGCTGCCTGAAGCCGTCGCCACAGCGCCTGCTGGCGCAGCGCCTGACGCCGCGCCTGACGCCGCGCCGGAAGCCGGCCGGCCGGGCCGCGCAGCGCCGTCGCGCACCACCACGGCGGCGCCCGGGCGCAGGTTCTGCCGCCCGTCCACCGCCACCCGCTCGCCGGGCTTGACACCGGTCACCACCGCGTCCAGCCCGGCCGATTGCAGCACCGACACCGGGCGCAGCGCAGCACGGTTGTCGGCGCCGATCACGAAAACCACGTTGCCGCCACGCGCGTCCTGCACGATGGCGGCCTGCGGCACGACGATGGCGTCGTCCAGTGTCTGCACGGTGAGCTGCACGTCGAGGTAGGCGCCAGGCCACAAGGCCTGGTCCTTGTTGTCGAAGCTGGCCTTCATGCGCACCGTGCCGGACGCCGCATCCACCTGGCTATCGACGAACTGAAGCCGCCCTTCGCGGCGGCCGCGGTTCTCGGGCAGCGTGGCCACCACCTTGCCGCCGCCGACGCCGCCCGAGCCCGGCGCGGCCAGCAGCTTGAGCGCGTCGCCCACGTTGCGCTGCGGCAGGCTGAAGGCCACCGCGATGGGGTCGAGCTGGGTGATGGTGACCAGCGCCGGGCCGGTGGGCGAGACCGACGTGCCGGGGAACACCGCGATGGCACCGACGCGGCCGGCGCTGGGTGCGCTGATGCGGCTGTACGACAGGCCCACCTTCACCGCGTCGATGGCGGCGCGGTCTGCCTGCACCGCCGCCTGCTGCGCCTCGACGTTGGCCTGCGCGGTGTCCACCGCGCCCTGCGAGATGAAGTTGCGCTGGAGCAGGTCGCGGCTGCGCTCGAGCTGGCGGCGGTAGTCGTCCAGCGTGGCCTGGTCGCGCGCCAGTTGCGCCTGCGCCTTGCCGAGGTTGGCCTCGTCGGTGCGCGCGTCCAGCGTGAACAGCGGCTCGCCGGCCCGCACGAACTGCCCTTCGCGCACATGCACTTTGGTCACCACGCTGGACACCTGCGGCTTGACATCGACGCTGGACAGCGGCGCCACGGTGCCTGTGGCGCGCACGGTGACGGGGAAGTCGCGCCGCGCCGCCACCACCACCGACACGCTGACCGGCGGCGCCGACGCCCCGCCCGCCGGGCCGGACGCCGCAGCCCCGGCCGATGACGTCGCGGCCGCCGGCGCGTCGCCGCTCTTCGCGCCGCAGGCGGCCAGCAGCGCCAGCACGGCAGGCACTGCTGACAGGCAGACGATTCGGGTGAAACCTTGCATGCTCAAGAAAATGCCCTCTTCAAGGCCGCCAGGCCGGCGCTGATGGCGCGCAACTCGTCGGCGGGTCGCCTGGCCAGCGTGGTGGCCAGATCATTGCGTGCGTCGCCACGCACCTGTTCCAGCAGGGCCTTGCCGGCGCTGCTGATGCGCAAACGGCTGCGCCGACGGTCGTCTTCGTCGCCAAAGGCCACCAGGTGACCGGCGCGCACCAGCCGGTCGGCCATGGCCGACGCGGTGGGCATGGTGACACCCAGGAACGCCGCCACCGCGCCCACTGTCGAGCCGGGCACGCGGTCGATGAAATTGAGGCAGCGGAACTGCGGGACGGACAGCCGGCTGTCGAGCTGCGAGCGCATGCCGATGCGGATGGCGTCCATGGCATCGGGCAGCACGTCGAGCACGTCGTCGGCGCAGGCCCGCGAGAGGGTCTTCGCAGCCATCGTGGCCAATGCTTCGTTGAACGAAGCTTTTAGCTTAACAAAGGAAATGCCCTGTCACATTGCGCGCGGGTAAACGATAGACATCGCCCGGTTGCCGCGGTTCAGGCGCTGCCGGTGGAGCCGAAGCCACCGCTGCCGCGCTGCGAATCACCGAAGCTTTCGACGCGGCGGAACACCGCCTGCACCACAGGCACGATGACGAGCTGCGCGATGCGCTCCATCGGCTGCACGGTGAACGCGGTGTCGCCCCGGTTCCAGCAGCTCACCATCAGCGCGCCCTGGTAGTCGCTGTCGATGAGGCCGACCAGGTTGCCGAGCACGACGCCGTGCTTGTGGCCCAGGCCGGAGCGCGGCAGCACCATCGCGGCCAGGCCGGGGTCGGCGATGTGGATGGCGATGCCGGTGGGAACCAGCGCCGTCTGCCCGGGCGCCAGCAGCAGCGGCGCGTCGATGCAGGCGCGCAGGTCCAGCCCGGCGCTGCCCGGGGTGGCGTAGTGCGGCAACTGCGCGTCGATGCGCGGGTCCAGCACCTTCAGGTCGATGGACGCCATCACGGCAGACGGCTCGCGATCTCGCGCACCAGTTCGCGCGCCAGGCTCAGCTTGTCGGATGGCGGCAGAGCGCGCTCGCCGGCTGCGTCCACCAGCAGCAGCGTGTTGTCGTCACGCCCGAAGGTGGCCGGGCCCAGGTTGCCGACGACCAGCGGCACGCCCTTGCTTTCGAGCTTGGCGCGCGCATGGCGCGCCAGGTCCTGGCTTTCGGCGGCGAAGCCCACGCACCAGGGCCGCTGCGCCTGCGGCAGTGCCGCCACCGCGGCCAGGATGTCGGGGTTCTCGGTCAGCTCGAAACCGGGCGCCTGCTTGCTGCCGGCTTTCTTGATCTTGTGCGGGGAGGCCGCCACCGGCCGCCAGTCGGCCACCGCCGCGGTGGCGATGAAGACCTGGTGTGCCGGTGCGGCAGGCAGCACGGCGTCGAACATCTGCTGCGCGCTGGTGACGTCGATGCGGCGCACGCCGCGCGGCGTGGGCAGGTGCACCGGCCCGGCCACCAGCGTGACCTGCGCGCCTGCTTCGGCGGCGGCGCGCGCGATGGCGAAACCCATCTTGCCGCTGGACAGGTTGGTGATGCCGCGCACCGGGTCGATGGCTTCGAAGGTGGGGCCGGCGGTGACCAGCACGCTGCGGCCGGCCAGGTGCTTGGGCTGGAAAAAAGCCACCAGCGCGTCACGCAGCTCGGCCGCTTCCAGCATGCGGCCGTCGCCGGTTTCGCCGCAGGCCTGGTCGCCGTTGCCGGGGCCGAGCAGCAGCGCGCCATCGGCCTGGATGGCGGCCAGGTTGCGCTGCGTGGCCGGGTGGGCCCACATCTCGCGGTTCATCGCAGGGGCCACCAGCAGCGGGCAGCGCTGGATGGGACGCGCCAGGCACAGCAGGCCCAGCAGTTCTGCCGCCCGGCCCTGCGCCAGTTGCGCGATGAAGTCGGCGCTGGCCGGCGCCACCAGGATCGCGTCTGCCTCGCGCGACAGCTCGATGTGCGCCATGCTGTTGGCCGGCCGCGCATCCCACTGGCTTGTATAGACAGGCCGGTTGGTCAGCGCCTGCATCGTCACCGGCGTGATGAACTGCAGGGCTGCATCCGTCATCACCACCTGGACGGTGGCGCCTGCCCTGACGAGCTCGCGCGCCAGGTCGGCCGCCTTGTAGCAGGCGATGCCGCCAGACAGGCCGAGCACGATGTGGCGGCCTTGCAAATCCTGGCGGTCAGCGGTGGCGGGCGGCATGGCGCGCAATGTAGCAGCGCGCCGTGCTGAAGTTCGCGCAGGAACGGCTCCGAACTTTCAGTATTTTCTGAAAATTCAGATACCATTGATGCATTGCAACAAGGAGCCCCGCAACAGGGAGCAAGCTTTGGCCGCACTGTCACCACTCGTCCGCAGCTTCGTCGGCCACTTCGGCGAGATGGGCAGCCGCTGGGGCATCAACCGCA
>CAXTHW010000010.1:0-143872 GCA_964244245.1 uncultured Rubrivivax sp.
TGATAGTGCATTGGCATAAGCGTGCTTGACTGCGAGACTGACAAGTCGAGCAGGTACGAAAGTAGGACAAAGTGATCCGGTGGTTCTGTATGGAAGGGCCATCGCTCAACGGATAAAAGGTACTCTGGGGATAACAGGCTGATACCGCCCAAGAGTTCATATCGACGGCGGTGTTTGGCACCTCGATGTCGGCTCATCTCATCCTGGGGCTGTAGCCGGTCCCAAGGGTATGGCTGTTCGCCATTTAAAGAGGTACGTGAGCTGGGTTTAAAACGTCGTGAGACAGTTTGGTCCCTATCTTCCGTGGGCGCTGCAGATTTGAGGAAGCCTGCTCCTAGTACGAGAGGACCGGAGTGGACGCACCTCTGGTGTATCGGTTGTCACGCCAGTGGCATTGCCGAGTAGCTAAGTGCGGAAGAGATAACCGCTGAAAGCATCTAAGCGGGAAACTCGTCTCAAGATGAGTCTTGCCGGGGCCTTGAGCCCCCTGAAGAGTCGTTCGAGACCAGGACGTTGATAGGCCGGGTGTGGAAGCGCAGTAATGCGTTGAGCTAACCGGTACTAATTGCTCGTGAGGCTTGACCCTATAACTTTGACGATCACCGAATGGTGAACGGTCTGAGACAGGCGTTATGCCAGTATTGACGCAATCTGCTGATAAGACTCTATGAATTTGTTGCGACGCCTCAATGGCGGCGTGACAACAAGTCAAGCCTGATGACCATAGCAAGGTGGTCCCACTCCTTCCCATCCCGAACAGGACAGTGAAACGCCTTTGCGCCGATGATAGTGCGGGTTCCCGTGTGAAAGTAGGACATTGTCAGGCTAATATGCGATGCGCCCCGATTCTCTCGAATCGGGGCGTTTTCCTTTGTGTGGGCGCTACTGCAACGATGGGCTTGCGCGGGCTGTATCAGCCGATAGCCAGCACGCCGTCGGCAAGCACGGTCAACAAGCCGTGGCTAACCATTTCCGCGAGGACCGCCTCAACATCGATGCAGCCGCCCGCTGCGTGCAGCACAGGCATTCCGGCGAGCCACGCGGCCAGGTCATTGTGTGCACAACGACGGTTCTCCAGCATGTGGAACATGGTCAGCGCCCTCGCCGCGTACCGCAGATGTTTGTCAGGGTCCCTCTCGAACTGGTCGATCCGCTGTCGGCTCGCCTGAATCGCCTTCTGGACGGCGGTGAAAGGCCTCCCATGGCCGGGTATGACGACGCTCGGTCGTAGCGCTTCGATGGTATTCAATGCGCCGCGCGCCTCGCTGAAGCCGGAACGGCCGCCCAGCTCAGGAAAGATGATCGGCAGCCGACTCTCCCAGAGCGCATCCGCCGTGATCAGCACGCCGCTTTCACGCTGAAAGAACATCAGTGCATCCGGGTCGTGACCCGGAGCAGAGACCACTTGCCAGGTGAAGGCGCCCAACCGCAAGTGCTCGCCTAGACGCAACGTTCCTTCGGCACTGAAGCGCGCGCAGCGCTGACCCGTGGCCCGGAAGCTGAGCCGGTCTTCGTCCCATTGCCGCACGGCGTCGAAAGCCGGCTCCGGCACCCAGACTTCACAGCCGTGTGCGGCTTGCAATGCAGCGTTGCCGCCGCAATGGTCGGAGTGCAGGTGTGTGTTCAGAACGCGCTGCACCGGCCCGTCGATGAGTCTCAGCGTCTGCTGCTCGTGCGCAACGTAGCCAGTGTCCACCACGGTGGCTGGTGAGCCCGCTGCTGCGGCGAACACGATGTTGTTGGACGACAGCCAGCCGCGCTCCAGCACCTTCAGCCCCAGCCCATTGAACAAGGCCTCGATCACGTTGACGCCGCCGGGACTGATGAAGATTGACGGCAGTTTCCGAACAGCCTGGCAGCCTCCAACCTTTCGCGCTCTGCGATGGTGTCCAGAAACTGCTGTGCGCCAGCCATTGCGCGGAAGGTGTCGAACCCCTTTTCCAAAAACTCTTGCAAGGCACCCATGCCCGCTGCACGCGCAGGCCCCCGCATCAGCCGCAACGACTGTCGCAGCAGCAGCTTGCGCGTGTAGCGGTCCAACGCAGTGCCAACCGCCAGCATCAGCGCAATCTGCTTCTCTCGCTCAGCGGCCGTCCCGGCAACGCACCAAGCCGCCGCATAGCCGGCGGCGTCGATCACGGGCCGTGCGAATGCCTGAGCCATGCGTGTATCCAAAGACTCCGACAGGGCATGCAGCGCCGCGAGCGAATGCACGGTGGCGACGATTTCCGGCGGAAACAGCCGCACCAGCGCCGGCACCACGCGAACGAACTGCGCATCCCGCTCGCTGAAGTCGGCGGGACCGTACAGGTCGTCCAGAAAAAAACGCGCAGCGGCGCTAAAGCGCGGCTCGGCCAGCATGTCGGCGTAGGTGGCAGAAAAACGCGCATGCTGGTATTGCTTGACTGCGGCCACGCGGGCCGCCAAGCCGGCGTCGGCCTCCCGAGCGCGGCGCTCTGACGCGACCGTCTGCAAATGGCCGAGGATGGCAGTGGCTTCAGCTGTCATGGTCGAGTTGTTCGGCGGCAATGATGCAACACTGCCGCGCATGGATCCAAGAGCGCCCGGCCCAGAGCACGCATCGTCCAGCCTCCCCGCCGCGCAGCGCTGCTGATGCTTGCACGCCTGCAACAACTCACCACCCTGGGCAGTCTCGCACTTGCCGCACTCTGGGCGGCCTTGGCCTGGCGTGCCGGCAGTCCGGCCTGGGCGGCCGCCGGAGCACTGTGCATCCTCCTTGCCTACGCGCTGGTGCTTGCGGCCGAATTTGCGATGCTTCGCCTGGCCCATGGCGACGACCCGACGCCTCGGGCCACGGCGGGCCAACTGCTGGCTGCGTGGTGCGGAGAGATTGCCTCCGCGCCGCTGGTCTTTTGCTGGCGCCAGCCGTTTCGCAGCAGGCGCTGGCCTGACCTGGTCCCCGCCGACGCGCAGGGCCGGCGCGGCCTGCTGCTCGTCCATGGCTTCGTCTGCAACCGCGGCCTGTGGAACCGCTGGCTGCAACGCCTGCATGCGGCCGGCGTGCCTTGCGTTGCGGTCAACCTCGAACCCGTGTTCGGGTCGATCGACGAGATGCTCGGCCCCATCGAGCAAGCGGTGCAACGACTCGAGCGCGCCACCGGCCTGCCGCCGGTCGCCGTGGCGCACAGCATGGGCGGCCTGGCGCTGCGCCGTTGGTGGGCTGCGCCGGAGAACGACATGCGGATCGCCCATGCCGTGACCATCGGCACGCCGCACAGCGGCACCTGGCTGGCGCGCTTCGCGCTGACCCGCAACGCGCGTCAGATGCGACGCGATTCCGGCTGGCTGCGCAACCTGGCGCAACGCGAGCCGCCGGGCCGTGCAGCCCGCTTCACCTGCTTCTACGGCCACTGCGACAACATCGTCTTTCCGCCGGTTGCTGCAACCCTGCCGGGCGCCGACAACCGCCATCTCCCCGCCACCGCGCACGTGCACATGGCCGACCGGCCGGAGCCCTTCGACGAAGTGCTGGCCCGACTCAAGCTGCGCTGAATTCGCGCTCGCCTGGCAGCACCGTGCCGGCGTTGATCTCCGGCTGCGCACGGGCTGCTTGGTACACCGGGGTGAAGTCGGGCGCAGTGGCTTCGAACAACTGAGCAAACGAGTCGATCACGAAGTAGGTGGCCTGGTAGGTGTCGATCTTGTAGCGGCTGCGCATCAACCGTTGAAGATCGAAGGCGACACGCCTGGGCTGCGGGCTCGTGACGCTGTGGCGCAGTTCCCCGGCCGAGCTGAGGATGCCGGCGCCATAAGCGCGCAGCCCCTGCGGCGTGTTGATGAGACCGAATTCGACCGTGTACCAGTACAGGCGCGCCAGCAACTCGCAGGCGTCGAGCCGGCTGGCTTTGAGGCCGCCTCGGCCATAGGCCTGCATGTAGTCGGCAAATGCCGGGTCGAACAGCAGCGGAACATGGCCGAACAGATCGTGGAACACGTCGGGCTCGACGACGTAGTCGAACTCTTCCGGCTTGCGGATCCAGTCGGTCACCGGAAACTTGCGCTGCGCCAGCAGCGCGAAGAACGCCTCTTCCGGTATCAGGCCCGGCACGCCCACCACCTGCCAGCCGGTGGCCTTCATCAACCGTTCGGACACTTCGTCGAAGCGCGGAATGTGCTCCGGCGCGCCAAGCTGCTGCACGGCCGCGATGAACTCCGGGCAGGCCAGCCCCGGCAACTGCTGCAACTGCCGCGCGTAGAGCCGCCGGTAGGTGTCGTGGTCGGCGGCGGTGTACCGCGCATGGTCCTGCTCGCAGGTGTAGTCGGCCCGCGCGCGTGCATAGTCGCCGCGAGGCGGCCGGTCACCCTGGCCGTAGGTGACAGGCGCGGCGCCGGTGTTCACGGCGGCATGGGCCGGGTCTGAGGAGGGCAGCTTCATGCAGATCGTCGTGTCCGGTCAGGCTTTTTCGAGGACGCCACGGCGCATCTGGTCAAGTTCGATGCTCTCGAACAGCGCCTTGAAATTGCCTTCGCCGAAGCCCTGATCGCCTTTGCGCTGGATGAACTCGAAGAAGATCGGGCCGAGCTGGTTTTCGCTGAAGATCTGCAGCAGCAGCTCGCCCGCCTTGCCGTCGATCAGCACCTTGCGCTTGTGCAGTTCAGCCACGTTCTCGCCGTGGCCAGGAATCCGCTTGTCCACCAGCTCATAGTAGGTGTCGATGGTGTCGAGCAGCTTCACGCCCTTGCTGCGCATTGCATCCACCGTGGCCAGCAGGTCGTTCGAGCCCAGCGCGATGTGCTGGATGCCCTCGCCGTGGTAGCTGTCCAGGTACTCCTGGATCTGCCCGGCCTTCTCGTTGCCTTCTTCGTTGATCGGGATGCGGATCTTGCCGCAGGGGCTGGTCATCGCCTTGCTCTTGACGCCGGTGACCTGGCCTTCGATGTCGAAGTAACGCACCTCGCGAAAGTTGAACAACCGCTCGTAGAACTCGGCCCACTCGCCCATCCGCCCACGGTGCACGTTGTGCGTGAGGTGGTCGATGTAAGTCAGCCCGTTGCCCGGCGGGTTGAGGCTGGCGCCGGGCAGCGGTTCGAAATCGACGTCGAAGAAGCCGATGTTGCCGATGTCACCGTCTTGCGCGCCGCCCTTGCCGCGCCACTTGTCCACGAAGTAGATCAAGCTGTCGCCGATGCCCTTGATGGCGGGAATGTTCAGCTCGCCGGGGCCGCTGCTGCCGGCATAGCCCCAGGCGCCCAGTTCCTTGGCGCGCTCGAAGGCCTGGCGGGCATCCTGCACCCTGAAGGCAATGGCGCAGATGCTCGGCCCGTGCAGCCGCGCAAAGCGCTGCGCAAAGGAGTCGGGCTCGGCATTGACGATGAAGTTGATGCCGCCCTGGCGGTACAGCAGCACGTTCTTGCGGCGGTGCTTGGCAATCGGCCTGAAGCCCATGCGCTCGAACAGCGCGCCCATCGCGGCGGGCTCGGGCGCCGCGTACTCGATGAACTCGAAACCGTCGGTGCCCATCGGGTTGTCCCAGGGAGTGAATTGCATTGCGCGCTCCTGTGCTGTCGGTGCTCGGCACTGTACCGGCGGCGCCACGCAGTTTGTCTGCAAAGGGCGGCGCGCAAGGCGGGCAACACGCGGCAAAACTGCAAGAATGCGGTGATGCAGACCGAAGCAGGGCTCGATACCATCGATCGGCGCATCCTTCAGGTGCTGCAAGCCGACGGCCGCAGCACCTATGACGAGCTGGCCGCGCAAGTCGGCCTGTCGTCCAGCGCCACCTTGCGGCGCGTCAAGCGGCTCGAAGAATCGGGTGTGATCGCCGGCTACGTGGCGCTGCTGGCGCCAGAGCGTGTGGGCCTGGGCCTCACCGCCTACATCAACGTGCGGCTGGAAAAGCACACCGACCTGCACAAGCGCAACCCGATGGACTTGTTCACCGCGGCGGTGCAGACCTGGCCCGAAGTGGTGGAATGCGCCGCGCTCACCGGCGAGATGGACTACCTGCTGCGTGTGCTGGTGCGCGACATGGCGCACTACTCGCGCTTCATCATGGAGTCGCTGCTCAGGCACCCCAGCGTGCAGGACTGCAAGACCAGCTTCGTGCTGCAGCGCCTCAAAGGCACCACCGCATTGCCGGTCTGACGCTCACTGCGCCGCCGGCATCTGCACGAGCTGGGTGATCTGCGTCGGCGTGGGTGCCGGCCAGCCGGCTTCCTTGCAGGTGCGCACGATGGCTTCGTTGGTCTGGAAGTACACCTGCCAGTAGTGGGCCGTGTTGGTGTACGGCCGCACCGCGATCACCGGCCCGTTGAGGTTCATGTCCAGCAGGTTGACCTCGGGGGCCGGGCTGGTGGCCACGTTGGGCACTCGGGCCACCGCCGCCTTGAAGCGTTCGATGGCGTCCAGCGGGTCCACGCTGCCGGCCAGTTGCGCCACACGGTCCACGCGCCGCACCGGCAAGGCAGAGAAGTTCTGGATGGTGTCGCTGAAGACCTTGCCGTTGCCCACCAGCGTCAGCACGTTGTCGGGCGTGACGATGGCGGTGCCGAAGAGGCCCAGCTCGTGCACCGTGCCGGTGACGCCGCCGATGCTGACGAAGTCGCCCACCTTGAACGGCCGCAGCACCAGCATGAAGGCGCCGGCCGCAAAGTTGCCCAGCATGCCGCTCCACGCTGCGCCGATGGCCACGCCAGCGCCCGCCAGCATCGCCGCGAACGAGGTGGTCTGGATGCCGAAGTAGCCCAGGATGCCGAGCACCAAGGCGATGTTCAGCGCGATGGCGACGATGGAGCCGAGGTACTTGGTCAGCGTCGGATCGACGTGGTTGCGGTTCATCCCCGCCTGGATCAGCGCGATCACGCGGCCGATGAGCCAGCGGCCGATGATCCAGAACGCAATCGCCGCGGCGATCTTGATTGCCAGCTCGGTGGCCGTGGTGCTGAGATACAGCTTGACCGCTTCGATGTCCATGTCCGCCCCTCTCCTGCCGCTGTAACGCGTTGTCAGCGACGCGGATGGTAGCGGCAGCGTGCCGCTCCGGGCGTCGGCTCAGGCGTCGATGTCGCGCAACAGGCGCCAGGTCGGCTCGTTGCCCATTTGCAGCAGGTCTGCGATCTCGGCCACGTCGTCGGGCAGCGCCGGGTTGTCCCAGCCGCCGCTGCTGTGGCGCGCCACGCGGATGGCCAGCAGCACGTTGCGCACCTGCGCGGTGTCGGCATGGCGGTCGTCGCTGATCTGCACCAGCAGCGCCGGCAGATGCCAGGATTGCATCAACGCGTGCTGCAGGTCGGCCAGCTCGATGTGCAACACCTCGCGCTGGACGCAGGCGCTGCGCAGCGTGGCGTCGGCGCTCTGTGCCCGCGCGATGGCGACCGCCAGCGCAGGCGCATGCAGCCACAGCAGCAGCTCGCCGAAGTCGTGCAGCAACGCGGCGCCGTGGATCACCGGCGCGTCGTGGTCCAGCCGGTGTGCCGCGAACCCGATCGCAAAGTTGGCGGCGCGATGGCTGCGCCTGAGCACGGCGCGAAAGCCGGCCAATGCGTCGGGTTCGTCGGCCAAGGCGTCTTCCACGCTGTCTTGCCGGCCGAAGGCGCGGAAGAAGGGGCCGATGCCCAGCAGCACCAGCGCCGCGGTGACGGTTTCGGTGTCGCTGCGCTCTTCGCCATCGCTGTCGCGCGAGCGGCGCAGCGCAGCCACATGCGCGAGCAGCTTCAGGGTCAGCAGCGGGTCGGCGCTGACGACTTCGGCTAGCAGGCGCGCATCCACCGCGTCTTCGCGGGCGCGCAGCGCCTCCAGCATCTCGGCCGTTTCAGCCAGCACCGGCAGGCGGGCGGGATCGAAGCAGCCCACCCAGGCGGCCAGCGTCGGCGGCGGCAGTGTGATGAAGGAAAGGGCGGCGGCAGGCATCGGTGCTTCTCTGGATCGCTTATCGGCCCGCCGACCGCCGGCTTGAGGGTGCAGCGCTCCAGCGCTCCAGCGCTACATCGCCAGCATCAGCCCTTCGCGGGCATCGGCGCTGCCGTTCAGCAGCGACAAATAGGCCGCCTCCACCGCGCTGGCGCCGCGTGCCGAGCGGATGTGCAGCCAGGGCGTGTCGGCGTGGCTCACCGGCTGCATGAACGCCGACCACGCTTGCGCCAGCCGCAGCTGCAGGCCGTCGCGGCCCCAGCCTTCGGGCGGCGCCGCGCTGCGCTTCTTGATCTGTGCGGGTGCGAAGAACAAGGTCGGTCGCGGCCCGGGCAGCCCGGCGCCGCCGCCCAGTTCGTCCCAGTGCGTGCCCCCCACCGAGCAACTGTAGGCAAGCGCCGCGGCAAACCGCTGGTGCACCTCGCGCCGCAGCGCCGCGTTGCCTGCGAAATCGACATAGACGGTGGGCACCGAGGTGTCCAGTGCCGGCAGGCCGTCGTAGGCCAGCACATCGGCGTAGCACCCGAGCGACCGCGTGAAGGCGAGGTTGGCAGGCGACGTGAGGCCGGTCACGCGCGGGCCGCCATCGCGGCGCGACAGGCAGAACGCCGTGCCGTAGGCCGTCTTGCTCGATGCGCTGGACAACAGCACCTGCCGCGCGCCGAAGAACTGGTTGTCGGCCAGGAAGTCGTCGATCAGGAACGAGGTGGTGAACAAGGGCCGCAGCACCGCCTGCTGGCCTTCCTGCAAGGCGTTGTAGCCGGGGTCGCTGGCGCAGAACGTCAGGTGGTTATAGACGGCTGCCTGCTCCGCCCTGTGCGCCGCGCCGTCGCTGAAGCCGAGCGCTGCCACGCGGACCGGCTGCACGATCAGGTGGGTGCCCATCGGCAGATAGCCGTACAGCCGCTGGCCGACGCCCACGCCTTCGGCGCGCGACTCCAGCACCGTGGCGAAGCCCCACACCGGAATGCAGCCCCAGGCCGCTTCGCCGGTGGGAAAGAATTGCCAGTACTTCATCGACTCGCCGAACGCGGCGTAGGTGATGTTGTTGGACGTGAGCGCGAAGTGGTCGATGCCCAGCCGCGCTTCGCCGTCAGCCAGCGGCCGCGCGGCCGGGGCGTCGGGGTCGGGCGCGATGCGCACGGTGCGCAGGTCCTGGCGGGCGACGAGAAAACGCGATCCGGCATCGAGCACCATGGGCAACCTCCGCAGCAAGGGGACGCCAGCATGATCATGCCGGACGCCGCCCGCTGTCACCCCCGCGACGCCATCGCGCCGCGAGGATGCAGCCGCCGCGGACCGTTGAAGGGCCCGCGGCGTCATCAGCCAGCCGCTCGTCACGGCCGGCTTACAGGCGGTTCACGCCGGACAGGCGTGCCACCAGTTCGCCGTTGACGTACAGCGCGCCTTCGGGCGCCCCGGCGTCGGCATAGAACTCGAGCACCGGTTCACCGGCAGGCTGCTTTTCGACATGCAGCAAGCGGCTGGCCAGGCGGCCGAGCGCGAGGCTGGCGCTGCTCAGGAGAGCGGCAACCAGATGGCGGGCCGGCAGGGCCGGCGCAGGAGCAACGCTCCGGAGAAGATCGTTCATCAACATGATGTTTCCTTCGACAGGCGTGCTCCGGTGCGGAGGCCGGCCCGTTGCGGTTCAGGGGCTGTGAGGCAGGTGGTCGAGTTCCTGGCGCAGCGCGCGCGCGGCCTGCTGGCGGCGTGCGCCGGCGCCCGTGCGGTGGGCGCCTGCCAGGCGCTGGCGGCTCAGCGCCACCAGCGGGTTGCGGGGCTTCAGGGTCTTGACGGTGAACTTCATCGAGGGGCTCCTTGGGGTGTGGGCCGGAAAAAGAAAAGGCCCGGGTTGCTGGTGCAACCCGGGCCTTCGGTGGTTGAAGCCTGCGCTGTTGCGAAGGCCTTCAGTCCACCGTCGCCCCGGGCGGGGCACCATCGATCAGCACGCCGCATCCGGCAACCGGCAGTTGCACCGGTGCCGCTGTGCGGCACTGGAATGCGACTGTCAGATGCATGGAAACGAACATGGCGGTCCTTGAGGGTTGATCGGATTGCGGTGTCGGCGGCCTGGAGGCTGCGCATCACCACATGCTTGCGCAAATGATAAACGCGCAGTTATCAATGAGCAAGCGCACTTGCTCCCCTGAACTAGGGAGGAACCGCCCCCGTTGCCTGGCTGCGACGATGCGCCGCTGCGGCTTGGTGTCGCTGTTGCTCTACTTCTTGCGCTTGAGCGGGGCCACGCCCGTCTGCGTGCTGCGCCACAGATCCAGCGCTTCATCGGCCGGCGGGCGAGGTGCCCTCGGCGCTGCTGCGCGCGCAGGCGGTGCGAGGGCCCGCGTGCCCTGCGGCGTCAGCACCTCGCCCAGCAGGTCGAGCAGCCGGGTGCGCGCGCGCTGCGGGTGGCGGCGGTAGTACGTCAGCACCAGGCCGACGATGAAGCGCTCGTCGTCGTCACGCGGTGCGTTCTCGTCGGCAAGCTGCTCGGCAGGCAGGGCTGCGGGCGCGCGCTCGTCGGCGCCGTGGGGCTGGTCCATCCAGCCACGGGGCTTGTGGCACAGATGCTCGAACTGGCGCGCCAGCCGCTCGCCGATCTGCCGCGAGCGGCCCTTGATCTGGCTCCAGTAGCTCGGCTGGATCTGCACCCTTTCGGCGAAGCGGCGTTCCAGTCCGCGCAGCGTGGCGGCGTCGGCATGGCGTGCGGTGGCGCGCACGAACTCTTCGAACAACATCAACGCGTTGTCCAGGCGCAGTTGCGCCAGATCGACGGGGCCGGCTTGCATGACTCTTGATGATAAATGCGCCTTGACCAAGCCACTGCGGGCGTGCTGCCGCCTTACCATGCAGCATGCCTTCGCCCGCCCGTCACACCGAGGTCACTTTGCCCAGCGGCGAGGAGCAGCCTGCGCTGGGCCTGGGCACCTGGCGCATGGGCGAGGCCAGCGCCCGCCGCGCCGCCGAAGTGGGCGCTCTGCGGCTGGCACTGGACATCGGCTACCGCGTCATCGACACCGCCGAGATGTACGGCGAAGGCGGCGCCGAAGCTGTGCTCGGCGAGGCGCTGCAAGGCGCGCTGCGCGACGGCGGCTTGCAGCGCGAAGAGCTTTTCATCGTCTCCAAGGTCTATCCGCACAACGCCAGCGCCGCCGGCACGGTGGCGGCCTGCGAGCGCAGCCTGCGCCGGCTGCAGCTCGACCAGATCGACCTGTATCTGCTGCATTGGCGGGGCACGGTGCCGTTGGCGCAGACGGTGCAGGGGTTCGAGACGCTGCAGCGGCGCGGGCTCGTCCGCCACTGGGGCGTGAGCAACTTCGACCTCGCCGACCTGCGTGAACTCGACACGGTGCCCGGCGGCGCGGCCTGCGCGGCCAACCAGGTCTATTACTCGCTGAGCGAGCGTGGCGTCGAGGTGGAGCTTCTGCCGGCGCAGCGGGTGCGGCAGATGCCTTTGATGGCGTACAGCCCCATCGACCAGGGGGCGCTGGCAGGCCACCCGTCCTTGCAGTCGCTGGCCGAGCGCCACGGCGCCACGCCGGCCCAGGTGGCGCTGGCCTGGGTGTTGTCGCAGCCGGGCGTGATGGCCATTCCGAAAGCGGTGCACGCCATCCACCTGCGCCACAACTGGGCTGCCGCGCAGTTGCAGCTCGACGAGCAGGACAAAGCTGCGCTCGACCGCCTGTTTCCAGCGCCCCGCCGCAAGCAGGCGCTGGCGATGCGCTGAAGTTCGAGGCCGGTACGACACGCTGCTGACGGGCCGCTGCTTCACTGTTGCCGGCGGCGGCCGACCGCGGCCGAGCGCGCCATCCACAACGACGTCACCGTCAACGCCACGCTCGACCAAGCCCGGGCCGAGATGACCACGCGCGGAGGCATCACCAGCTTTATTGCACCTGATCGCGACGCAGGCGGCAATCCTACCAATGGGAATCATTCGCATTCGTGCTAAAGTTTGATTCCTCCGCGCCAACCGCACCTGCACCTCTTTTGGCACCTGCCTTCGTGATGAACCGCGTCGCCGCACCGCTGAAACTCGCCGCCCCCGGTGCGGCAGCGTCGCCATTGGCCGATGGTGACGAACTGTCGCCTGCGCAGCGGCGGGCCACGGTGGCCGGCATCCTGGCCCTCCATGCCGTGGCGGGCTGGGGCTTGCTGCAGGTGCAAGCGGTGCGCGATGCCGTGCGCGACGTGGCGCCGGTGTTCGTGAGCATGGTGGCGCCACAAGCCGCGCCAGTGCCGCCGCCCGTCGCTCCGCCACCGCCGCCCCCACCCAGGCCACAACCGGTGCGCGTCCAGCCACTGCCGCTGCTGGCCGCCACCACACCCAGCCCTGCGCCGGCGCCTTTCGTGGTGCCACCGCCGCCGCCGGAGCCCGCGCCGCCGCTGGCGGCCCCGGCGCCCACGCCGCCAGCTCCGGTTGCCGTGGCCGCAGCGCCTGCAGCCGCGCCGGTGCCGCCGCCGCCCAAGCTGATTCCGGCCTCCGCCGTGCACTACCTTGAGCCGCCGAGCCTGGTGTATCCGCCGCTGTCCATCCGCAACCGCGAGCAGGGCCGCGTGGTGGTGCGGGCCTTCATCGGCACCGCAGGCGGCGCGCCGCGCAGCGTGCAGGTGGAAAGCTCGTCGCGCTTCGCCCGCCTCGACGACGCAGCGGTGGCCGCCGTCCAGAAGGCGCGCTTCCAGCCCTACACCGAGAACGGCCAGCCTGTCGAAGGCTGGGTCTTGATCCCTTTCAACCTGGAACTGGAGAAGTGACGTGAATCCTGAAGCAGCCGGCCTGGGCTTCGGCCATTTCATCGGCCAGAGCGACGTGGTGAGCAAGACCTTGCTCGTCATCCTGGTGCTGATGTCCGTCGCGTCGTGGGCCATCATCGCGCTCAAGGGCGTGTCGCTGCGCGCGCGCAAACAGCGCAGCAAGCGCTTCCTCGATTTCTTCTGGAACGCCAGGGCACTGGACGAGGTGGGTGCCGAGCTTGCAGCCAGCGGCACGCGCGACCCCTTCTCGCGCCTCACCGCGCAGGCCATGCAGGCACAGGCCCACCACGCCAAATACGGCGCGTCCAGGCTGCACGAGGCCGGCACGTCGAGCGACTTCGTCACCCGCACCATCAAGAAGGTGCTGGACGAGGAAACCACGCGGCTGGAGAACGGCTTGTCGCTGCTGGCCACGGTGGGTGCCACCGCGCCCTTCGTCGGCCTCTTCGGCACCGTGTGGGGGGTGTACCACGCGCTGGTGGCCATCGGCGTCAGCGGCGCGGGCACGCTGGACAAGGTGGCCGGCCCGGTGGGCGAGGCACTCATCATGACCGGCCTCGGCCTGGCCGTCGCGATCCCTGCCGTCGTCGGCTACAACGCCCTGGCGCGCGCCAACCGCGTGCTGCTGGCGCGACTGGACGCCTTCGCCTACGAACTGCACACCTTCGTCTCGATGGGCCTGGCGCTCGGTCACGGCACTGCCGTCGCCGACGCGCAAGCCCAGGCCCAGGCCCAGCCGCAGGTGCGTGCGCTGCCCCCGCGGCCTTCCGTGGCTGCCTGAGGAGCAGCGCGATGGCCTTCGCCAGCTTCGACCCCAAGAGCGCCAGCGCGCCGATGTCCGAGATCAACATGGTGCCGTTGATCGACGTGATGCTGGTGCTGCTCGTCATCTTCATCGTCACCGCACCGCTGCTCACGCAGGCCGTCAAGCTGGAGCTGCCGAAGGCCGACGCGCGGGCCAACGACCTGCGGCCGGAGAAGATCACCTTCGCCATCGACGCCGCAGGCAGCCTCTACTGGAACGGCGAGCCCGTGAGCCGGGCCGAGGCGCAGCAGCGCTTCGTGCGCGAAGGCCGCAAGCCGGCGCAGCCCGAGGTGCATCTGCACGCCGACCAGGCCGTGGCCTACCGCTTCGTCGCCCAGACGCTGGCCGATGCAACGAAAGCCGGCCTCACCAAGGTTGGTTTCATCAGCGAGCCTGAAACGCGCTGACCCGGCTTCTTCTGCCACCCACCTTTTGCCACCCGCCCCTCTCGCACCAGCCAGCCGCCGCAAGCCCGTGCAACCACCACAAGGACCACTTCCCGTGTTGCACTCTCCCGCTCCGTCTTCCTCTCCATCCCGCCCACCGGCCCTGCCGCTGCAAGGCCTGCTGCCGCTGGGCGCGCTGGCCGCCGGCTTCGGCCTGCTCCATCTGCCGGCCGCGGCGCAAGGCGTTGCGCCGGCACCGGCGTCGGCCGCATCGGCCGCATCCGCTTCCAAGCCGGAAACGACGATGCCTGCCATCTCGGTCAAGGCCAGGGTCGAGACCGATGCCAACTCGGTGCGCGCCACCACCAGCACCATCGGCAAGGGCAACCAGGCGCTGCGCGACATTCCGCAGTCGGTGACCGTCATCACCGAGAAGGTGCTGGAAGACCGCCGCGTCGAGACCTTGAAGGAGGCCTTGCACCAGACCGGCGGTGTCACCTTCCTGGCAGCCGAAGGCGGTGAGGAAGACGTGCGGCTGCGCGGCTTCTCTTTGGCCACCAGCGGCGACATCTACGTCGATAGCCTGCGCGACCCCGCCTTCTACGACCGCGACACCTTCAGCTACGAGCGCATCGAGCTGCTGCGCGGATCGGCGTCGATGCTGTTCGGCCGCGGCTCCACCGGCGGCGTGGTCAACCAGGTGCAGAAGCAGGCCTTCCTGGCCGACGCCAGCGAGGTCAACCTCAGCGCCGGCTCCGGCCACCTGCTGCGCCTGACCGGCGACTTCAACCTGAAGACCGGCGACGCCTCGGGCCTGCGCATCAACGTGATGCGCACCAAGGCCGACAACTGGGGCAACACGGTCGATAAGAAAGGGCTTGCGCTGAACTACCGCTGGGGCATCGGCCACAACGACGAGTTCTATGCCGCCGCCTACACGCTGGACAACGACAACGGCATCAACTACGGGCTGCCGTGGCTGCGCGTCAACGCCGCCAGCGCCAACCCGTCGGGCCTGATTTCGGGGCTGGACCCGAAGGTCTATTACAGCGCCGCCAGCGACTACAACGCCGGCGGCGCGTCCTACGGCACGCTGGGCTGGACCCACCGTTTCGCCGACGGCGGCGAGCTGAAATCAGCCGTTCGCCAGGGCTACTACGACCGGGACATGCGGGCCGGCACCATCCGCTTCTGCGTGGCGCCCACCTGCCCCGGCTTCACCACGCCCAGCGTCAACGGCCCGGTGCTGGTGACAGGCGCCACGCCCTTGACGCGCGGCGTCAACAACAAGGTGCAGAACATGCACACCACCTACGCGCAAAGCGACTACAGCAACAAGTTCAACTGGTTCGGCCGCCAGAACGAGGTGCTGACCGGCGTGGACCTGGCGCACGAGGTGTTCGAGGGCTATGCCACCGTGCTGCCGCCTGGCGTGACGCTGGACAAGAACACGCCGCGCACCACCATCGGCACGCCCAATGACGGCGGCGGCTTCGTCGATGAGGGCCTGCGCAGCAAGCGACAGCAGGCGGCGTTCGACGCCAAATCCATCGGCGTCTATGCGCAAGACCTGGTGCAGGTGGCCGAGTTCTGGAAGCTGCTGGCCGGCCTGCGGTACGACTATTTCAAGGGCAGCTACCAGAGTTTCCAGACCGCCGGGCCCAGCACCGCCACGCCCAACCCGCCGCCTCTGGGCAGCGTCACCGCAGACCGCGGACGCTCCGACGGCTTGTGGAGCAAGCGCCTGGGCGTGCTGTTCCAGCCGACGGACACGCAGTCCTATCACTTCAGCTATGGCACCTCGTTCAACACCTCGGGCGACAGCTACGTCTATGACGCGCCGGGCTCCAACACCGGGCCGGAAGCCAGCCGCAACATCGAACTCGGGGCCAAGCTCGATCTGCTGGAAGGCGCGCTGAGCCTGCGCACCTCGGCCTTCCACACCACCAAGTACAACGAGCGCAACCGCGATTCGCCCAACGGCACGCCGCTGGTGGACTACCTGCTGTCGGGCAAGCGCCATGCGGCCGGCATCGACATCGACGTCGCCGGCCGCATCACGCCGCAATGGGAAGTGTGGGGCTCCTACGCCTGGATCCCGGTCGCCAAGATCGACGCCGGCAACCCGCTGGACGGCACCACGCTGACGGGTGAACTGGTCGGCCAGCGCCCGTCTCTCACGCCACGCCACAGCGGCACCATCTGGACGACCTACAGGTTGACCGAGAGGCTCCGCGTCGGCGCCGGCTTGAACGCCCGCAGTTCGCAGACGCCCAACCGCAACCCGGTTGGCATCGTGGCGCCGAAGTGGGTGACGGGCGACTTGCTGGCAGAGTACAGCTTCACCGACCAGATCGGCCTGCGCATCAACGTGCTCAACGTCAGCAACAAGTTCTACGCCGATTCGCTGTACACCGGCCACTACGTGCAGGGCGCGCCGCGCACCGTCACCGGCACGCTGACGCTGCGGTTCTGAACGGGGCGCGCGCCGTGCTTCTCCACGTCAAGCAGGTTTTGTCGGCCGACGACCTGGCAGAAGCACGGGCCGTGCTGCAGGGCGCAGCCTGGGTCGATGGCAGGGCCACGGCTGGCGTGCAGTCTGCGCTGGCCAAGAACAACGAGCAGTTGCCGCAGGACGCGGCCGAAGCCAAGGCGCTGCAGCAGATCGTGCTGCGCGGGCTGAACCGGCACCAGATCTTCTTCTCCGCCGCCTTGCCCAAGCGTGTGTTTCCGCCGCTGTTCAACCGCTACGCCGGCAGCGCGAATGCCTTCGGCAACCATGTGGACAACGCGGTGCGCTTCATCCCCGGCACGCTGGGCGAGCGCGTCCGGACGGACCTGAGCTGCACGCTCTTCCTCTCCGAGCCGGCCGACTACGACGGCGGCGAACTGGTGGTGGAAGACAGCTTCGGCCCGCAGTCGGCCAAGCTGCCGGCGGGCGACATGCTGCTCTACCCCGGCACCAGCGTGCACCGCGTGGAGCCCGTAACGCGCGGCCAGCGGCTGGCCAGCTTCTTCTGGCTGGAAAGCATGGTGCGCAACGAAGCACAGCGCCGGCTGTTGTTCGAGATGGACGGCCACCTGATGCGGCTGCGCCAGTCCGTCGGCGAGGCCGACCCCGCCGTCATCGGCCTCACCGGCACTTATCACAACCTGCTGCGGCTCTGGGCCGATGTCTGAAAGCGCAGCGCTCTTCCTGAAAGGACCGACCATGAAACGCCTGTTCATCCTCTGTGCTGCCGCACTCTCGCTCAGCGCCTTTGCCCAGCATGCAGAGAAGTGCGAGGAGATCCCGAAAGACCAGTGGCGCCCGCAGGCCGAGCTGGAACGCAAGCTCAGCAACGAAGGCTGGAAGATCAGCCGCGTGAAGATCACCAACGGCTGCTACGAGGTCTATGGCCGCGACGCGAAGAACGCGAAGATGGAAACCTTCTTCCACCCGAAGACCTTCGAGATCGTCACCGCGCCCAAGTGAGCCCGTGCTGAGGGTCTGGGATCCTGCGGTACGGCTGCTGCACTGGACGCTGGCGCTGGCCGTCGCGGTGGCCTGGCTCAGCACGCTGTGGTTCGGCGGCCTGCACCAGGGCGCCGGCTGGGTGGCGCTGGCGGCGGTGGCGCTGCGGCTGGCGTGGGGCTCTTTCGGCGGCGGCCACGCCCGCTTCGCCGGCTTCCTGCGCGGGCCGCGCGCCACCTGGGCCTACGCACGGCAACTGCTGCGCCACGCCGAGCCGCGCTACATCGGCCACAACCCGCTCGGTGGCTGGATGATCCTGGCGCTGCTGGCCTGCGTCGCCGGCCTGGCGCTCACCGGCTGGCTCTACACCACCGACGCGCTGTGGGGCGACGCCATGGTCGAGGCCGTGCACGTCACGCTCGCCTGGGCGCTGCTGGCGCTGGTGGCGCTGCATGTGGCCGGCGTGCTGTTCACCAGCGCCCGCCAGCGCGAGAACCTGGTGGCTGCGATGTTCAGCGGCCGCAAGCGCGATGCCGGGCCGGGCGACGTGCCTTGAGCCTGGCCTTCAGTCGTCGTCCCGCACCTGGTGCTGCGCCATCAACTGCTGCTGCACCGATGGCGGCACCGCCTCGTAGTGCGACAGCGCGATGGTGTAGCGCCCCTGCCCGCTGGTCATCGCGTTCAGCCGTGACTGGTAGCTGTTCAGTTCGGACATCGGCACCTGGCCGCGCACGATCATCGTGCCGGCCACGCCATTGGCCGTGCCGCTGACCAGGCCGCGCTTGGCCGCCAGGTCGCCGGTGATGTCGCCCATCGCATGGCCCGGCGCGCTGATCTCGATGTGGACGATGGGCTCCAGCACGATGGGCCGCGCTTCACGCAGTGCCGCGACGAAGGCCTTGCGCCCGGCGGTGGCGAAGGCGATGTCCTTGCTATCGACGCTGTGGTGCTTGCCGTCGTGCACCGTCACCCGCACATCGACGACCGGGTGGCCGGCGATGGCGCCGCTGGCCAGCACCTCGCGCACGCCTTTCTCCACCGCCGGCATGAACTGGCCGGGGATGGTGCCGCCCTTCACCGCATCGACGAACTCGAAGCCGGTGCCGCGCGCCAGCGGCTCGACGCGCAAAAACACCTCGCCGAACTGCCCTGCACCGCCGCTCTGCTTCTTGTGGCGGTGGTGGCCTTCGGCGCGCGCGGTGATGGTCTCGCGGTAGGCGATGCGCGGCGGCCGGGTGTTGACCTCGAACCTGTACACCTCACGCAGCCGCTCCAGCAGCACGCGCAGGTGCAGCTCACCCAGGCCATAGACGATGGTCTCGTTGGTGGCGGCCACATGCTCGACCTTCAGGCACGGGTCTTCATCGACCAGCTTGGTGAGGATCTCCCACATGCGCTGCTCGTCGCCATGGCGCTTGGGCTCGATGGCCAGGCCATGCACGGGCACCGGAAAGTCCAGCGGCTTGAGGTGGATGTGGTCGTCTTCGGCGGCGTCGTGCAGCACCGCGTCGAAGTGCAGCTCATCGATCTTGGCAACGGCGACGATGTCCCCCGGCAATGCCCGGTTGACATCGACATGCTCCTTGCCCTGCAGCATGAACAGCCGCGACACCTTGAACGGCTTGCGCCCGTCGCCCACGTACAGCAGGCCGTCGCGCTGCACGGTGCCCTGGTGCACGCGGAAGACGCCCATCTTGCCGACGTAGGGATCGACCGTCACCTTGAACACATGGGCCAGCACATGCAGCGCGGCATCGGGCTTGGCGTGCATCGGCGTGGCGCTGGCGCCTTCGCCTTTCAGGAAGTCCGGCGCATTGGCTTCGGCCGGGTTGGGCAGCAGCTTGACGATGATGTCCAGCAACTCTGCGATGCCCGCCCCGGTGCGCGCCGAGACGAAGCACACGGGGATCAGGTGGCCCTCGCGCAGCGCCTGCTCCAGCGGCGCGTGCAGCTCGGCGGCATCGACGTCGCCGTCGTTCAGGTAGCGGTCCACGAAGCCGGCATCCACCTCCACCACCTGCTCCACCAGCGCGCGGTGGGCGGCGTCCACCGTGCCGAAGTCGCTGTGGCCTTCACGGTTGTAGAAGCAGTCCACCACGCGCGCGGCGCCCGCGTCGGGCAGGTTCACCGGCAGGCACTCCTTGCCGAACGCGGCCTGGATGGCGGCCAGCAACCCGGGCAGGTCGGCGCCCGGCGCGTCGATGCGGTTGACGATGATCAGCCGGTCGAGGTGGCGTGCGGCGGCGTGCTCCATCATCCGCAAGGCCATCGGCTCGATGCCGGTGGCCGCGTTGATCACGATGGCCGCCGTCTCCACCGCCTCCAGCGCCGGCAGGCTCTGGCCCAGGAAGTCGGGGCCGCCGGGGGTGTCGATGAGGTGGACGCGGGTGCCGCCGTGCTGCAGGTGCATCACGCTGGCGTTGAGCGAGTGGCCCATCCGGCGCTCCAGCGGGTCATGGTCGCTGACGGTGCTGCCGCGCTCCAGGCTGCCCGGCGTGACGATGGCGCCCGCCTTGTGCAACAGCGCCTCGGCAAGGCTGGTCTTGCCGGCCGCCGACGGGCCGACGAGCGCCAGCGTCCGGATCGACGAGATGCCGGCGCTGGCGCCGTTCGATGGGCTTGGCATGGCGGGTTCTCCTTGCGTCGAGGCCCTGACAGCCCCGTTTTAGCGGTTTGCCCGCCACTGCACAAGAGTGCGCGCCCGCGCCGCGGCGCCGCCTGCCACCCCCGCGAACCGGGGACGCTCCGCTAGCGTTTGCCTAACGGTGGCCCGCGATCCTGCGCAGCGTCGAGCCGGGCTTCACCGGCGCAGGAGATCACCATGACGAGATTCCCCCACACCGCCCTGGCCGCCGCCGCGCTGGCCGCGCTGGCACCCTTCAGCACCCCCGCGCTGGCGGTGGACTACCTCTGGACCAGCGGCTTCTACAGCGCAGGCGTCACCTCGCCCAACCCGCTGGCCGCAGGCGACCGGTTGCTCATCGACAGCGGCGGCTTCAAGTACTTCGACAACGTCAGCTTCACCAACGCCGGCACGGTGGCCTGGCTGGCCGACACCGTCTATATGCAGAGCAGCGGCGCCGTCACCAACCAGGGCCTGTGGGACAGCCAGGCCGACACCACGCTGGCCTACAACGGCGGCAGCAGCCCCAGCTTCACCAACAACGGCAGCTTCCGCAAAAGCGGCGGCAGCGGCAGCACGGTGGTGCTGGGCAACACCGGCTTCGTCAACAACGGCGTGCTGGACGCGCAGACCGGCAACATCCGCTTCGATGGCGGCAGCGTCTTCAACGCGGGCAGCAGCTTCACAGGCGCCGGCAGCGTGGTGATGGCCAGCGGCAACAACACCTTCAACGGCGCGTTCACGTCGGCCAGCCTGGTGCTGCAAGGCGGCAGCTTCAGCGGCAACAGCGCCGTGCTGGGCGGCACGGTGGCCTTCACCGGCGGCACGCTGACAGGCGGCTGGCAGGTGGCTGCCGGGCAGACGCTGAAAGGCCAGGACGGCGGCTTCAAGTTCATCGACAGCGGCGTGCTGACGAACAAGGGCACGGTGGACTGGGCCACCGGCAACGCGCTGTATCTGCAAAGCAGCGGCACGCTGTCGAACCAGGCGTTGTTCGTCGCCAGCAGCGACACCAGCATCCTCTACAACGGCGGCTCGACCACCACCTTCGACAACACCGCAACCGGCACCTTGCGTGCTGCGGCGGGAAAGACGCTGGCCATCGGCGGCATCGCTTACGTCAACAACGGCGGCACGGTGGAGGCGCTGGCCGGCGGCACCGTCAACTTCCAGGGCGGCGATGCGCGCTTCAACGCCGGCAGCCGCTTCACCGGCGCGGGTGCCAACGTGGTCAGCAACAACGCCACCTTCAGCGGCGGCTTCGAGTCCGTCAACCTGGAGCTGCGCAGCGGCCGCTTCACCGGCGCAGGAGCCGTGGTCGGCGGCACGGTGGCCTTCACCGGCGGCACGCTGACGGGCGGCTGGCAGGTGGCGGCCGGGCAGACGCTGAAAGGCCAGGACGGCGGCTTCAAGTTCATCGACAGCGGCGTGCTGACGAACAAGGGCACGGTGGACTGGGCCACCGGCAACGCGCTGTATCTGCAAAGCAGCGGCACGCTGTCGAACCAGGCGTTGTTCGTCGCCAGCAGCGACACCAGCATCCTCTACAACGGCGGCTCGACCACCACCTTCGACAACACCGCAACCGGCACCTTGCGTGCTGCGGCGGGAAAGACGCTGGCCATCGGCGGCATCGCTTACGTCAACAACGGCGGCACGGTGGAGGCGCTGGCCGGCGGCACCGTCAACTTCCAGGGCGGCGATGCGCGCTTCAACGCCGGCAGCCGCTTCACCGGCACGGGTGCCAACGTGGTGAGCAACAACGCCACCTTCAGCGGCGGCTTCCAGTCGGCCAACCTGGAGTTGCGCAGCGGCAGTTTCAGCGGCAGCAACGCCGTGCTCGGCGGCAGCGTGGCCTTCAGCGGCGGGCGGCTGGTCGGCACCTGGCAGGTGGCGGCGGGGCAGACGCTGCGCATGCAGGACGGCGGCTTCAAATACCTGAACGACGCCGCTACCGTGCTCACCAACCAGGGCAGCATCGTCTGGGACACCACCAACGCGCTCTACCTCGAAAGCGGCAGCACGCTGGCCAACCAGGGCACGCTGGACTTCCGTGCCGACGGCGCGCTGCTCTACAACGGCGGCGCCACGCCGAGCGTCGTCAACCAGGGCCTGGTCATCAAGAGCGGTGGCGCGGGCACCGCCACCATCGGCAGCGGCATCGGCTTCGTCAACCAGGGCACGGTGGACGTGCGCAGCGGCAGCATCGCGCTGCCGGGCAACTTCAGCAACGACGGCCTGCTGACCGGCAGCGGCGCCTTCAGCCTCGGCGGCACGCTGGCCAACGCCGGCCACCTGGCGCCCGGCGCCGGTGTCGGCACCCTGACGTTGAACGGCGGCTATGTCCAAACAGCCGGCGGCTTCTTCGACATCGACCTGCACACGCTGGCCGCCAGCGACCTGCTGCTGGTGAACGGCACGGCGGCACTGGACGGCACGCTGGCGCTGCGCTGCGCCGGTGCCTGCAGCCTGGCGGTGGGCGACGAACTGGTGATCCTGGACGCCACCGGCGACCTCAGCGGCAGCTTCGCCAGCGTCACGCTGAACGGCTTTGCCAGCGGCGCCTTCAACGTCTTCTACGACACCGCCGCCGACCGCGTGCTGCTACAGGTGACGCAGGCAGTGACGGCCGCGGTGCCGGAGCCGCAGAGCTATGCGCTGTTGCTGTCGGGCCTGGCGTTGCTGGGCTGGCTGGCGCGTCGGCGGCGGCGGGACACGGTCAGCGACTGAGGCACCACTTGGCGGAGCAGCGCCGCGTGCACCATGCACAGAGCGGTTCTGCCACTTTTAGGAAGTCGATTCAAAAGTTGCTTCTACCGATACTCGGGAGATGGCAGAAGACCTGATTCAGGTAGTGGCAGACAACGTGCGCCAAAGGCGCCTTCAGCTTGGTTGGTCACAGGAACATCTCGCCGATTTAGCTGGGCTGCACCGGGCCTACGTTGGTGCAATCGAGCGGGCGCAGAAAAACGTGACGCTCTCGACGCTGGCACGCATCGGTGCCGCGCTGCAAGTCCAGCCGGCGGTGCTGCTTCATCCGTCGGAATCTCGGTGAGCGACTGGTTCTTTCGTCTATCAAAGCTCGCTGCACCCGTGGCGGCAACCTTGTTGGCGAAAGGTTGGACGGTGCGCTTTGGAGGTTCCGACAGCAATCTGGCCGATCCGAAAACGCCGCAGCTTGCGCGCTCTGCGTTTTTGCAGAACCGCGCCATGGGGGATTGGGCAGAAGCCCTCGCGTACAGCGCGTTGGTTGATGCAGGTCTGGCAGTCACGCACTACGGGGCATCGGACGACATCCAGGCGGGAGACGACGGATTCCCTTTGTTCTTCAAGGAGCAGATCGCCGCAGTCAGACAACAGGGCAAGCGGCCTGACTTGCTCGTGGCCGATGCGGGTACGGTTCTGCCGCAGCGTATCGACCGTCTTGGCGCCGCAGAACGCGATGCATATCTCGAACAGTGCTTTGCCGCCATCGAGGTCAGGTCGAGTAAGTACAAGGCTTTGCAATACATCCGCGTCAAGGCCGAGCGCAAAGCGAACAAAGCCCGGAGCGTAGGGCAGTTATCACCCAACTTTACGGTCAAGGTGGAAGACCTGGTGATCCTCTATCGATGGGTCGAATTGCATCTGTTACCTCAGGCCTATCTGCAAATCTTCTTCGACTCTGCATTTGCAATCAATGTGCTTCGCATATTCGAGTTGATCGCAGAATGGCCGAAAGATTTGGATCTGGTAAAGCCGACGAGAAGTCAGGACAAGCCGACGATTTTCATTCCGATCACTTACGGCAAGCAGGTTGGCGACATGCAAGCCATGCCAACGTTCCACGCCCAGACGCGCGAGTCTCCGCTGGGACAGGTCGAGGCCTATGTCGTGCCGCTAGGCGGCAAGCTGGTCATCGACCGGAACTTGCTGTTGGGGATCTTGCGCGGCCAGGCCGTCAGCCAGCCTGGAAATGGCTGAGTCGACGGCAGTTGAAAGTGCCTCGCTGAGTGCGGGCCGGACTCGCAGCTCAGCATCCATCGGTGCCAGCAAGGCGGCAACTGCATTCAAATGACTCGCGTCGGCCAACGGGAGAGCCGGCAGGCAAATATCCAACAAGTCGGCGGGCTCCATTTTTTCGAGCCCGGCGCCGAACACCCGCCTTGTGCGCTGAATGGCCCGCCCTGCGTAAGCCGAATTCAACACCACAACCAGTGCGTCTGCCAGCACCGGATCAGACAAATGCGGAGTGAGCCCATGGAAAGTGGTCAAGTGCGCGACGCCCGCACGATTTCGAATGGCCTTGAGCCCCGTGCGAGAGAAGACACCGACCCACACAGGTGCAATGTTGGCGCGTTCCATGGAATACCAGGGCCTGCGTTTGGACAGCAGGTAGCGTTTGGGCAAGCCGATCAGTTCGCCATCGTGGACATATTGAAGTTCGGCTTCGGAAGGCGGGCGACGCAGGTTCCACAAGAGGCACGGCTGGTCGGCAACCCGCAGCGCCTCCAAGTCGGGCCGGTCAAATATGACGCCGCGGATGTGGCGAGCGCCGCCGACGCAGTCGATCAGATTGTTGGGCTGCAGTTGCCGCTCGGAGGCGCGCGAAGGCCGAACGTGGAAGAACTCGTTGGCACCGGTTGCAATACCGCGGCGGCTTCCGCACCAACTTTGCAGGCGCGGATGTCTGTGGCTGTCGTCGTCAACCCCGTTGATGCCGTCCAACAGGAAATCCCACTTCTTCTGACTGGCCAAGGCGGCCGTGTTGAAAGTGGTGAAGGCCACACCCACTGCACATGCAGAGCCACCAAGTGCCCGCTGGACGCCAGCGATGCTGGCTCCGTCAGAAACAAACCAGCACGAGAATGTTGCCGAGCCCGCATGAGCGACGCTCGGTTTGACGAGTTCCAGAATGCAGGCCGTGGTGAGCGCGTCGTCGAACTGCTCCGTCAGATGCGAAAAGTAGATCAGTCGGGTGAGGCAGCCCTCGCGCGCGAGGAATTGCTTGAACGGCGTGCCGAAGTTTGAATTCGTCCATTCGCCCGGAACGATGAAGACCATCTTGCCGCCAGGCTTCAGACGGCGGTAAGACTCCAGAATGAAAAGAACATAAAGATTGGAAAACTTCGACAAGGAAACGTCCAATGCCTCTTCGAGACGCTCATAGGCGGAGCCTTCGCAGTCGAAATGCTGGTACTTGAGATAGGGAGGATTGGCGACGATCACATCAAACTGCCGCGTGTCCGGCCAAGCCAGGTAGTCCGACTCGATCAACTCGAGGTCGCGCACTCTCGCCGGGCTGCCGCGCAAATGGCTCAGAACGAGCGGATCCAAATCAAGCGCGGTGATACGAAGGCCATCGCTCTTTTTTCGCAGTGCCTCCACAAGGATGCCCGTGCCGCAGGCCGGATCTAGCACGCGCATTCCGGGCAGTGGGGTTGCCATTTCCACCATCAAGTCGGCGATGGGGGCTGGAGTAAAAAACTGCGCGTAGAGACGGCGGTGTGTCAAGTCTGCGGTACGAAGGTACTGCTGTTCCAGTGCGGCTTTATCGCTCACATCAGCAACGAAAGCTGTCGTCGCTGCTGAAGGAAGGGCGCCGCCGATGTCGTTGTCGAACAGCGTCCTTTGCGGAGCGCAACCCAAATTGAGTTTCTGTCGCTGGGTCATGGAGTGTGCGTCACGGTGCTGCTTTTAAGAAGCATTCTATCCGCCGCGCTACTGAAACGCCACCTCGGCAAAGCTGCGCAGCTTGCGGCTGTGCAGCCTGCCGGGGCGCTCTTGGCGCAGCAGTTCCACCGCGCGCATGCCGATGCGCAGGTGCTGGTCCACCCGCTCGCGGTAGAAGGTGTTGGCCATGCCGGGCAGCTTGATCTCGCCGTGCAAGGGTTTGTCGCTGACGCAGAGCAAGGTGCCGTACGGCACGCGGAAGCGGAAGCCGTTGGCGGCGATGGTGGCGCTTTCCATGTCCAGCGCCACGGCGCGCGACTGCGAGAACCGGCGCTCGGGTGTTCTCTGTGGCAGCAGCTCCCAGTTGCGGTTGTCGGTGCTGGCGACGGTGCCGGTGCGCATGATCTTCTTCAGCTCGTAGCCCGATAGCCGCGTGACGTCGGCCACCGCCTGCTCCAGCGCCAGTTGCACCTCGGCCAGCGGCGGGATCGGCACCCACAGCGGCAGGTCTTCGTCCAGCACATGGTCTTCGCGCACATAGCCGTGGGCCAGCACGTAGTCGCCCAGTTGCTGGGTGTTGCGCAGCCCGGCGCAGTGGCCCAGCATCAGCCAGGCGTGGGGGCGCAGCACGGCGATGTGGTCGGTGATGGTCTTGGCGTTGGCCGGGCCGACGCCGATGTTGACCATCGTGATGCCGCCGCCGTCGCCGCGCACCAGGTGGTAGGCCGGCATCTGCGGCAGCCGCGGCGGCTCGCGCCCGAGTTCGTCGCCCGCCTGCGGCGGCACGCCGGCGCGCCGCGTCACCACGTTGCCGGGCTCGACGAAAGCGACGTACTCGCTGCTCTTGTCGGCCATCACGCTGTGGCCGAGCTTGATGAACTCGTCGATGTAGAACTGGTAGTTGGTGAACAGCACGAAGTTCTGGAAGTGCTCTGGCGCGGTGCCGGTGTAGTGGCGCAGCCGGTGCAGCGAGTAGTCCACCCGCGGCGCGGTGAACAGGCTCAGCGGCTGCGCCTCGCCGGGCCGCGGCTCGTGGGTGCCGTTGGCGATGCCGTCGTCCATCGCTGCCAGGTCGGGCAGGTCGAAGACGTCGCGCATCAGCAGCCGGCGCTCGGCGCTCATCGAGCCCTCGATGTGGTCGTGCTCGGCGAACGAGAAGTGCACCGGGATCGGCTGTGCGCTGGTGCCCACCTCGATGCTGACGCCGTGGTTGCGTTGCAGCAGGTCGAACTGCTCGGCGTAGTAGCTGGCGAAGAGGTCGGGCCGCGTCAGCGTGGTGTCATAGGTGCCGGGGCCGGAGACGAAACCGTAGCTCAGCCGCGAGTCGGCGCGCGCCACGGTGCTGGTCTGCACCCGCACGAAGGGGTAGCAGGCGCGCACATGCTGGCCGATGTCTTCACCCGCCACGAAGCGCTGCATCTGCGTGCGCAGGTGGGCGATGCTGTTGTCGTAGATGAGCCGCACCTGGGTCAGCGCGGCGGCCGCGTCGTCGAATCGGGCGGGAGCGATAAAAGAGTGGGTTTCCATCCTGCATTATCGCAGCGCAAAGTGCGCTGACCCGCAGCGCGCCGCTAGCATGCCCCGCACGATGCGCGCCAACGCCGACCTTCGCGACCAGCCCGTCCAGCCCGTGCCGATGGCAGCCGCGCGCTGGCAGGTGCTGCTGCTCGGCCGGGTGGAGGCGCGCCGCGGCGGGCTGTCGATCACGCGCTTCAACAGCCAGCCCACCGCGGCGCTGCTGGCCCGGCTGGCGCTGTTTCCGCTGCGCAGCCACCCGCGCGAAGAGCTGGCTGAATTGCTGTGGCCCGGCGCGCCCGCGGAGGCCGGGCGCAACCGGCTGCGGCAGGCGCTTTCGACCCTGAAGCGTTTGCTGGAGGTGCCGGGCGGCAGCGGCTTGGCCGTCATCGTGGCCGACCGCAGCAGCGTGCGGGTGAATCCCGATGCGCTGGCCTGCGACGTGGCCGAATTCGAGGCCGCCTTCCGTCAGCGCCGGCACGACGATGCGCGCGCCCTGTACGCCGGCGAGTTGATGCCCGGCTTCTACGACGAGTGGGTGCAGGACGAGCGGCGGCGCCTGGCGGCGCTGCACGACAGGCTGGACGACGTGGCGGCGGCCCCGGGCCCGCCGCCCGCTGCACAGCCCGAGCCGCTGCACGCCAGCGTATTGCCGCCGCCGGCCGCGCCGTTGCTGCCGTCGTACCTGACGCGCTTTTTCGGCCGTGACGGTGAGCGGGCCACGCTGCTGGCAGCCACCAGCGCGTCGCGCCTGGTCACGCTCAGCGGCGTGGGCGGCTGCGGCAAGACGCGGCTGGCGGTGGAGGTGGCGCGCTCTGCCCCCGGCTTCGACCAGGTGGCCTTCGTGCCGCTGGCCGACTGCAACACGCCGGTGCAGGCTGGCGCGCAACTGTGCAGCGCGCTGTCGCTGTCGGCGCAGGCGCGGGACGCGCAGGACCCGGTCGAGCGTATCGCCCAGGCCTTTGCGCAGCGCCGGGTGCTGCTGGTGCTGGACAACTTCGAGCAGCTCGCAGCCGAAGGCGGTGCCGACCTGGTCGAGCGCCTGCTCGCCCGCGTGGCCGGGCTGCACCTGATCGTGACTTCGCGCCGCGTGCTGGGCCTGCCCGGCGAGCGCGAGATGCAGCTCGACCCGCTGCCGCTGCCGCAGGCCGGCGCCGCGCTGGAGCAACTGGCGCTCAACCCCGGCGCGGCGCTGTTCATCGACCGCGCGCGCGGCGTGCGGCCCGACTTCGAAGTGACGGCGCGCAACCACGAGGCGCTGGCCGCGCTGTGCCGCGCGCTGGAGGGTGTGCCGCTGGCCATCGAGCTGGCGGCGGCACGCAGCCGGGTCTTCAGCCTGCGCGAGCTGCACGATGCGCTGGTGCGCCCGCTGGCGCTGCTGGAGCGCACCGGCCCGCGCGCAGGCCGCCAGCCCCGGCACGACTCGTTGCGCGCCGCCATCGACTGGAGCTGGCGTTTGCTCGACGCGCAGCAGCAGGCCTTCCTGGCTGCGCTGTCGGTGTTCCGCGGTGGCTGGAGCGTGGCCGACGCGGAAGCCGTCTGCGAAGAGCCGCGGGCGCGCGCGCTGCTGGAGTCGCTGGCCGCCGATTCGCTGTTGCGCAGCGACGCCACCGCGGCTGGCGGGCTGCGCTTTCGGATGCTTGTGCTGATCCGCGAATACGTCGGCGAGCAGCTCGACACGGCGCGCCGCCGCTCGCTGCGCCAGCAGCACCGCGCCCATGTGGTGGCGCTGGCGCTGGGCCTTCAGGCGCGCGGCGCCAGCGCGCTGGACGCAGACGAGATGCCCAACGTGCAGCAGGCGCTGCGCAGCGCGCTGGAAGACGGCGAGCCCGAGCTGGCGCTGACGCTGGGCGTGGCGTTGCGCAGCCACTGGGACAGCCAGGGCGTGGAGCCTGAACTGCTGGCCCTGCTGTGCCACGCGGCGGCCGTGGCGCGGCCCGATGCAGCGGCCTTGCCGGCGGCCTGCAGCATGCTGGCGCTGCTGCAACTGGCCACCGGCGACATGGCCGCTGCGCGCGCGCTGGCCGAGCGCGCGCTGGTGCTGGCCGAAGACCGCGCCACGCTGCGCGCCGCCGCCTTGTGCGCCTGGGTGCGCGTGGTGGCCGACGGCGAGCGCAGCAGCGCAGGCCTGGCGCAGCGGCTGGACGAAGCCTTGCGCCTGGCCCGCGGCCATGATGAGCTGCTGGCCCAGGCCACCGCCTTGCAGGGCGTGCTGGCCACCCGCTTCAACCACGACCCGGTGGCAGCCGGCAGGCTGTTCGAGCGCGCTGCCGAGCACTACCTGGCCGCCGGCCGCGTGCGTGAAGCGCGGCTGCTGCGCTACGACCGCGCGATCTGCCTGATGGAAGCCGGCCGCGACGCCGATGCGCTGTTGCAGGCCGAACTGTGCGAGCGCGAGTGCGAGGCCATCGGCGAACGCACCCGGCGTGTCGCCGCCATCAACCTGCAAGGCGTGTTGCTGGCCCGCCTGCGGCGCTGGGCCGATGCCTTGCACGCGTACCGGCGCTGCCTGCGCGACGCCTGGCAGCAGCATCTTCAGTACTGGCTGGCGTTCGCGCTGTGGAACCACGGCCGCAACCTGGCCCGGCTGCGCGACCCGGAACGCGCAGCGCGGCTGATGGCCTTCAGCGAACAGCACTGGACGCGCCACTACGGCGCGCTGGACGGCGCAGACCAGCATTTCCTGCGGCTGGTGCGGCGCCTGGTGCGGGTGCAGATCGGCGCCGCGCGTTGTGAAGCCGCGTGGCTGGACGGCCAGGCCATGGGCCTGCAACAGGCCGTGCTGCTGGCGCTGGACGTGGCAAGCGGCGCGCCACCCGAATAAGGGGGCGCAAGGCGCAGCAGGTTTTGCGCTGCCTTAACGGTGCGCCGCGACAGTCCGGTCCGACCCTTGATTCGAACGACCGGAGACGTCCATGACATCACCTTGCCTTCCGCGCACGATGCGCCGCAGCCTGCTCGGCGCAGCGGCCCTGCTGGCCCTGAGCCCATCGGCCTTTGCCACCGCCTATGCCTGGGACATCGGCAACCTGTCGGCCACCGGCGTGCCGGCCACGCTGGGCGCAGCCGACACGCTGGCCATCGGCGTGGGGAACTACAAGTACGTCGATACGGCGCTGGCCACGCAGGGCGCGGTGAGCTGGCTGGACACGCTGTACTTCGTCAACGGCAACAGCATCGTCAACGGCGGTGTCTGGGCCGGCACCGCCGACGCCAACTTGGCAGACGGCGGCTACGGCGGCAGCTTCGTCAACAACGGCATCTTCCGCAAGAGCGGCGGCACCGGCAGCACCACGGTGCTCAGCGGCGTGGCGTTCAGCAACAGCGGCAGCATCGACGCGCAGACCGGCAGCATCGTCTTCGGCAACGGCGCATCGACCTTCAACGCCGGCACGCAATTCACCGGCGCAGGGCAGGTGACGGTTGCCAGCAACGCCAGCTTCAACGGCGCCTTCACGTCGCAGAACCTGCAGCTCGCCAGCGGCACCTACACCGGCAGCGGGGCGCAGATCAACGGCAGCGTGAACTGGGTCACCGGCATCCTGAGCGGCGACTGGCAGGTGGCGGCCGGGCAGACGCTGGCGCTGCTGTCGGGCAACTACAAATACAACAACAGCGTGCTGACGAACAACGGCAGCATGCTGGCGCAAGACACGCTGTACTTCTTGAACGGCAGCACGCTGACCAACAACGGCCTGTACAAGCTGCAGGCCGATATCGGCTTTGCCGACGGCGGCTACGGCGGCAGCTTCACCAACAACGGCACGCTGCGCAAGAGCGCCGGCAGCGGCAGCAGCAGCTTCGGCAGCGGCACCGCCTTCGTCAACGGCGCAGGCGGCCTGATCGACGTGCAGAGCGGCGCCATCGTCTTCGCCAATGGCAACAGCACGTTCAACGCCGGCACGCAGTTCACCGGCGCCGGGCAGGCGCAGGTGACGGGCAATGCCAGCTTCAACGGCGCCTTCACCTCGCAAAACCTGCAGTTGCTGAGCGGCAACTTCACCGGCAACGCGGCGCAGATCAACGGCAGCGTCGGCTGGACCACAGGCACCTTCAGCGGCAGTTGGGAAGTGGCCGCCGGGCAGACGCTCACGCTGCTGAGCGGCAACTACAAATACCTCAACGCCAGCCTCGCCAACAAGGGCACGATGGCGGCGCTGGACACCCTGTACTTCACCAACGGCAACACGCTGACGAACAGCGGCCTGTACGACATGCAGGGCGACGTGGGCCTGGCCGACGGCAGCTACAGCGGCAGCTTCGTCAACAACGGCGTGTTCCGCAAGAGCGGCGGTGTGGGCAGCAGCAGCATCAACGGCGCTGCCTTCGTCAACAACGGCGAGATCAACGCGCAGACCGGCAGCATCGCCTTCCAGGCGGGCAGCTTCATGTTCAACAACGGCACGCAGTTCAGCGGGGCAGGGCAGGTGGTGCTGAGCGGCAACGCCACTTTCGTGGGCGCCTACACCACGGCCAGCAACCTCAGCCTGGCCAGCGGCGGCACCTTCACCGGCGGTGACGGCAGCGCGGGGTCGAAGGCCACCATCAACGGCAACACCCGTTGGACCACCGGCACGCTGGCGGGCCAGTGGGAGGTGGCCGCAACGCGCACGCTGACGCTGCAAAGCGGCAACTACAAGTACCTGAGCGGCAGCCTGGACAACAAGGGCAGCATCGCCGCGCTCGACACGCTGTACCTGCAAAACGGCAACACGCTGACGAACACGGGCCTGTACGACCTGCAGGCCGACGTGGGGCTGGCCGACGGCGGCTACAACGGCACGCTGGTCAACAACGGCATCCTGCGCAAGAGCGCAGGCGGCGGCAGCAGCGTGCTGGCGGGCGTGGGCTTCGTCAACAACGGCGAGATCAACGCGCAGACCGGCAGCATCGCCTTCCAGTCCGGCAACAACCGCTTCAACGGCGGCACCCAGTTCACCGGCGCCGGCCAGGTGCTGGTGAGCAGCAGCGCCACCTTCGTCGGCGCCTACACGACGGCCGACAACCTGCGCCTGACCAACGGCAGCTTCACCGGCGGCGACGGCACGGCGGGGTCGAAAGCCACCATCAACGGCAACACCGACTGGGCCACCGGCACGCTGGCGGGCCAGTGGCAGGTGGCCGCCGGCCGCACGCTCACGCTGCAAGCCGGCAACTACAAGTACCTGAACGGCACGCTGGTCAACAACGGCAGCATCGCCGCGCAGGACACGCTGTACCTGCAGAACGGCAACACGCTGACCAACGCCGGGCGCTATGCGCTGCAAGGCGACGTGGGGCTGGCCGATGGCAGCTACAACGGCTTCTTCATCAACACCGGGCTGCTGGTGAAGACCAGCGGCACCGGCACCAGCGGCCTGGCCAACATCGGCTTTGCCAACGCTGTCGGCGGCGTGGTCGATGTGCAGACCGGCAGCATCGCGCTGCCCGCGAATTTCACGAACCTGGGCACGCTGAAGGGCAGCGGCAGCTTCTCGCTGGCCGGCCTGCTGACCAACGCCGGCCATGTGGCGCCGGGCGCGTCGCCGGTCACGCTGTCGATCAACGGCAACTTCGCGCAGACGGCGGCCGGATTCTTCGACGTCGAGCTGAACCGCGCGGGTGTGTCGGACCTGTTGCTGGTAGACGGCACGGCTGCGCTGGGCGGCACGCTGGCGCTGTCTTGCTACGGCGCCTGCAGCTATGCGGTGGGCGACGAGATCGTGATCCTCGATTCGACAGGCGCGCTGAGCGGCAGCTTCGACGCGGTGAGCCTCAGCGGCTTCGGCAGCGGCAGCTTCCAGACCGTCTATGACCAGGCCAACACGCGGGTTCTGCTGCGCGTGGTGGACAGCGTGAGCGCCGTGCCGGAGCCGGCGAGCTGGGCGCTGCTGCTGGGCGGTGCCGCGCTGCTGGCGTTGCGGCGGCGCGCCCGTCATGACCTCTGAGGTCATCGCCGGGATGACGCGGCGGCCCCCAGAATGCCGCCATGACGAGCCTGCTCCAAGCCGCCCATGCCTGACCGCGTCGCCGGGCCCGGCGCCAGGCCGCTCGGCCCCTTGCTGCGCGGCTGGCGCAACAGCCGCCGACGCAGCCAGATGGACCTGGCGCTGCAAGTGGGCGTCTCGCCGCGCCACCTGAGCTTCATCGAGACCGGCAAGGCCAGGCCCAGCCCGGCCGTGCTGCTGGCGCTGGCCGACGGGCTGGACGTGCCGCTGCGCGAGCGCAACGCGCTGCTGCTGGCGGCCGGCTACGCGCCGCGCTTCGCCGAGCGTCCGCTGGCTGACACCGAGATGGCGCCGGTGCAGGCCGCGTTGCAGCGCCTGCTCGATGCCCACCAGCCATATCCCGGCCTGGTGCTGGACCGGCAGTGGAACGTGGTGCTGGCCAACGGCGCGGCGCAGGCCCTGGCGGCGCTGTTGCCGCTGGCGCTGCTGGGGCCGCCGCTGAATGTGTTTCGCGCCAGCCTGCACCCGCAAGGCCTGGCGGCGCACACCTGCAACTTCGCCGACTGGGCGGCCAGCTTGCTGGCCCGGCTGCAACGCCTGGCCTTGTTGTCGGCCGACCCGGCGGTGGATGCGCTGCTGCACGAGGTGCTGGCCTACCCCAACGTGCAGGCGCTGCGCGGCGCCGCGGACGGACGTGAGCCGGGCCATGCGGCCGCCGCCAGCCTGCTGCTGCCCTGCGTGCTCGACCTGCCGCAAGGCCGCGTGTCGCTGTTCACCACGCTCACCACCTTCGGCACCCCGCGCGACATCACGCTGGACGAACTCTGTGTCGAGCTGTTCTACCCGGCCGACGCCGCCAGCGAGGCCTTGCTGCGCGCCGGCATCGGCTGAGCTTTCAGGCGCTGGCGGTGTCGAGCTGCGCGATCTGCTCTGCCGACAGGGCAAGCGCCGCTGCGCCTGCCAGCTCGGCCCACTGCGCCACCGACGTGGCGCTGGCAATCGGCGCCGTCAGCCCCGGCCGCGCCATTTGCCAAGCCAGCGCCACCTGTGCGGGCGTGGCGTGCAGTGCCGCCGACACGTCGTCCAGCGCGGCCAGGATGCGAAAGCCGCGCGGGTTCAGATAGCCCTTGATGCCGCCGCCGCGCTGGCTCTTGGAGAGGTCGGCCTCGCTGCGGTATTTGCCGCTCAAAAAGCCGCGTGCCAGGCCGAAGAAGTTGATCACGCCGATGCCTTCCGCGCGGCACAGCGGCTCCAGGTCGGCCTCGTACGGTGCGCGGTCCACCAGGTTGTACAAGGGCTGAAGGCTTTCGTAGCGCGGCACGCTCAGGCGGGCCGACGTGGCCAGCGCTTCGGCCAGCCGCGGCGCGCTGAAATTGGAAGCGCCGATGGCCCGCACCTTGCCTTGTTCGATCAGCTCGGCGAAGGCCGTCATCGTTTCTTCCAGCGGCGTGCCGGCATCGTCGTCGTGCGACTGGTAGAGGTCGATGCGGTCGGTCTGCAACCTGCGCAGCGAGGCGTCCACCGCCTGGCGGATGTAAGCGCGCGACAGGCCGATCCTGCCGTCGCCCATGTCCTTGCCCACCTTGGTGGCGATCAGCACGCGGTCGCGCTTGCCGCCGGCCTTCAGCCACTCGCCGATGATGGTTTCCGACTCGCCGCCGGTGTGGCCCGGCACCCAGCGCGAATAGACGTCGGCGGTGTCGATCATGTTGAAACCGGCATCGACGAAGGCGTCGAGCAGCCAGAACGACGTGGCCTTGTCGGCCGTCCAGCCGAACACGTTGCCGCCGAAGACCAGCGGCGCGATTTGCAGGCCGGAGCGGCCGAGCGGGCGCATCTGCATCATCGAAGAACTCCTTTGGGTGCGTTGGTTCAGTCGGTTGGTTCGATCGGGTCAGGTGGCCTCGGCGGCCACCCCGTCGGCGGCGCGCACGCGGTTGCGGCCTTGTCGCTTGGCAGCCAGCAGTTCGTCGTCGGCAGCACGCAGCAGCGCTTCGACGGACGTCGGCCAGCGCTGCGAATCGGCCACGCCGGCAGAGAAGCTCAGGCCGCTCAGCAGCCGGCCGTCGAGCGCAAAGGTTTCGGCGCGCCAGCGGCGCAGCAGCGCCTGCACCTTGCGCCGGGCGGCGCCGGCGTCGGCGCGCGGCATCAGCAGGCAGAACTCTTCGCCGCCGTAGCGGCAGGCCACGTCGGTCTTGCGGCAGCCATCGACGAGCAGCGCGCCGAAGGCAGCCAGCAGCCGGTCGCCCATGCCGTGGCCGTGGGTGTCGTTGATCTGCTTGAAGTGGTCGAGGTCGATGATGGCCACCGCCAGCGGCTGGCGCTCACGCCGCGCCAGCGCGAACATCGCCGGCAGCGTCTCGTTCAGATGCCGGCGGTTGTAGAGGCCGGTGAGCGCGTCGCGCGTGGCCTGCTGGCGCAGCGCCTCCTGCAAGGCCTGCACTTCGCCGATGGTGCGCGACAGCGTCTGGTTGGCCACCTCCAGCTCGGCCCGCGCACGCTCGGTGGCGCGGCGCTGGGCGTCTTTCTCGTCCAGCCGCTGCTGAAGGCGCAGCAGCTCGGTCTGCAACGACGCGGCCTGGTAGCGCGCCCGTGACGCGAGGCTGGCGCGCGCCGCCTGCACGCGCTGCCAGACGCGCAGCGCGGCCAGCGCGGCAGGCGCATCGCCGCGCCGCTCCTGAAGGTCGCACAGCGTCAGCAGGAACTGCCCGCGCACCCGCAGGCTGGCGCCGTCGGCCGCGTTGGCGCTCCTGCTGCCGCCCTTGCCTTCGGCCAGATGGCGCGCCGCCTGCAACGCGGCCAGCGCCGCGTCGAGGTCGCCGCGCGCGGTGGCACACAGTGCGGTGGCGATGGCCAGCTCCAGCGTCTCGTCGGGGATGCGGCCTTTGACGGTGGCCTGCGCGCTGGCCAGCAGCTCGTGGCCCAGCGCCGCATCGCCCGCCCGCAGCGCAGCGATGGCCAGCGTCTCGAAGCTGGCGGCCACCGTGCCGCGGCCGCTGGCATCGGCCGGCAGCGCACGCACGCGGGCGACGTCGGGCAGCGCTTCGGCCGCGCGGTCGAGCTCGCTCAGGCAGATGATGCGGTTGATCAGCAGCACGCTCAGCAGCCGCGCGTTCTTCAGCCCGGCACAGCGCTCGATGCCGCGGTCGATGTGGCGCAGCGCCTCGTGGTAGTCACCGATCTGAAGCAGCTCGTGCGCCAGGTTGCAATGCAGCACCGCGTCGAAACCATGGCCGCGCGAGGGGCCGGAATCGCGCAGCGCCTGGTACATGTAGGCGAAGGCCTGCTCCGATTCGCCGCGCGCCGAGTAGCAGCCGGCGATGGTGTTCAGCAGCACGCCGCGCTGCTCGTTCTTCAGCACCTGCAAGCCTTCATCGCGCAGCGGCAGCACCTGTGCGATGGCGTCTGCAAAGCGGCCGTCGCGCCACAGCGCGCGCGCCTGGCCCGCACAGGCCAGGATGTGGCCGGCGCGGTCGCCGACGGCGTCGAAACAGCGCTGCGCGCGGGTCAGCTCGGCCATCGCCTCTGCGGGCGTCGCGAAGTAGAGAAGGTGGTAGCCGCGCGGCAGCCGCGCCCAACCCTGCGCGCCCTGCTCGCCACTGGCCGCAGCCAGCCCCAGCGCACGCTCTGCAAGCTCGATGGCGAGCCCCGAATCCAGGTTCAGCAGACGCCAGGCACGGCGCGCCAGGCGCAGTGCTTCGGCGGCGGCTGCTGGCTGGCGGGTGGGGCGCATCGGCCGGATTATGGGCGGCTGCCGTGACGTTCCCCTATGATTCCGGGATGCCGGTCGTGTTCCGATACCGTGGCTTTCGGTTCTTCTTCTATTCGAACGAAGGCAGTCCGCGAGAGCCGGTGCATGTGCATGCGTTGGGTGAAGGAGGAGAGGCCAAGTTCTGGTTGCGGCCCGCAAGGGTGGCGGTCAGCGATGGACTCGGGCCGCGCTCACTCCGGAAACTGGCTGCGAAGGTGCTGGAATGACTACTTCGGCGAAGGCGGTTCGTTTTGACGATGACAGCATGTGGGTCGATCTGACCGACGGTCGGGTCGTTTCGGTCCCGCTGGCTTGGTTCCCGCGCCTGCTCCATGCCACGCAGCAGCAGCGCACAGAAGTGGAGATCAGCGCCGCAGGCCTGCATTGGGAAAGCCTCGACGAAGACATTTCCGTTCGGGGGCTGCTGGCCGGCCTCGGCGATCTGAGCCGCGACAAGTCCGTGGCCGCATGACGGCTGCAAAGGCCACCACACGGCGCCCTACATGCTGCGCCGGTACTGCCCGCCCACCTCGAACAGCGCATTCGTGATCTGCCCCAGCGAGCAGCAGCGCACGGCGTCCATCAGCACCGCGAAGACGTTGTCGTTGGCCATCACCGCCTGTTGAAGGCGTTGCAGCATTGCCGGCGCTTGGGCGGCATGCAAGGCCTGGAATGCCCGCAGCCGCTGCAACTGCGACTGCTTCTCTTCGTCGGTGCTGCGCGCCAGCTCCAGCGCATCGGGTGCCGGGTCGCCATGCGGGTTGCGGAAGGTGTTCACGCCGATGATCGGGTACTCGCCGGTGTGCTTCTGCATCTCGTAATGCATGCTTTCTTCCTGGATCTTGCCGCGCTGGTAGCCGGTTTCCATTGCGCCCAGCACGCCGCCGCGCTCTGCGATGCGTTCGAACTCCTGGAGCACCCGCTCTTCGACCAGCTCGGTCAGTTCGTCGATGATGAAGGCGCCCTGGTTGGGGTTCTCGTTCTTCGCCAGGCCCCATTCGCGGTTGATGATCATCTGGATGGCCATCGCCCGCCGCACGCTGTCTTCGGTGGGCGTGGTGATCGCCTCGTCGAAGGCATTCGTGTGCAGTGAGTTGCAGTTGTCGTAGATCGCAATCAGCGCCTGCAGCGTGGTGCGGATGTCATTGAACTGGATCTCCTGCGCGTGCAGGCTGCGGCCGCTGGTCTGGACGTGGTATTTCAGCTTCTGGCTGCGCTCGTTGGCGCCGTAGCGGTCGCGCAGCGCCACCGCCCAGATGCGGCGCGCCACGCGGCCCAGCACGGTGTATTCCGGGTCCATGCCGTTGCTGAAGAAGAAGCTCAGGTTGGGCGCGAAGTCGTCGATGTGCATGCCGCGCGCAAGGTAGGCTTCGACGAAGGTGAAGCCGTTGCTCAGCGTGAAGGCGAGCTGGCTGATCGGGTTGGCGCCGGCCTCGGCGATGTGGTAGCCGCTGATGCTGACCGAGTAGAAGTTGCGCACGTCGTGCTGCACGAAATACTGCGCGATGTCGCCCATCACTTTCAGGCTGAATTCGGTGCTGAAGATGCAGGTGTTCTGGCCCTGGTCTTCCTTCAGGATGTCAGCCTGCACGGTGCCGCGCACATTGGCCAGCGTCCAGCGCACGATCTTCTGCGCTTCATCCGCGGTGGGCTCGCGGCCGTTGTCGGCGTGGAACTTGTCGAGGTTCTGGTCGATGGCGGTGTTCATGAACATCGCCAGGATCGTCGGCGCCGGGCCGTTGATCGTCATGCTGACGCTGGTGGCGGGGTTGGTCAGATCGAAGCCGCCGTACAACACCTTCATGTCGTCCAGCGTCGCGATGCTGACGCCGGAGTTGCCCACCTTGCCGTAGATGTCGGGCCGCGGGTCGGGGTCGTTGCCGTACAGCGTGACCGAGTCGAACGCGGTGCTCAGCCGCTTGGCCGCCATGCCGGCGCTCAGCAGCTTGAAGCGGCGGTTGGTCCTGAACGCATCGCCTTCGCCGGCGAACATGCGCGTCGGGTCTTCGCCTTCGCGCTTGAAGGCAAAGGTGCCGGCGCTGTACGGAAAGCTGCCCGGCACGTTGTCCAGCAGCAGCCACTTGAGGATTTCGCCGTGGTCTTCGTACTGCGGCAGCGCCACCTTGCGCACCTTGTTGCCCGACAGCGTGGTGTGCGTGAGCTGGGTGCGCAACTCCTTGTCGCGAATTTTCACCACGTACTCGTCGCCTGCGTAGGCCTTCTGCATCTCGGGCCACATCGCCAGCAGCTTCTTCGCGCCCGGGTCCAGCCTGGCTTCGCGCTCGGCGGCCAGGTCGAGCACCGCCTCCACCGCGCGGTGGCGCTCGGCCTTGTCGGTCTTCAGCATCGCGGCGGTGGCGCGCAGTTGCTGCACCTCGCGTGCCAGCCGCGCCTGCGCCAGCGCCCTGGCTTTGTAGCCGCGCACCGTGTCGGCAATGTCGGCCAGGTAGCGCGCACGCGCCCCCGGGACGATGGGCACCTGGTGCGTGCTGTGGCGCGTGGCGACGGCGGCCAGCCTGCTGCTCGCCAGCGGCAGGCCCAGCGCAGCCAGCCTGGGCAAGACGGCCTGGTACAGCGCCGTCACGCCGTCGTCGTTGAAGCGGCTGGCCATCGTGCCGAAGACCGGCATCTCTTCCGTCTTGGCGCCCCAAGCCTCCTTGTTGCGCTGCACCTGCTTGGCCACGTCGCGCAGCGCATCGGCCGCGCCCTTGCGGTCGAACTTGTTGATGGCCACGAACTCGGCGAAGTCGAGCATGTCGATCTTCTCAAGCTGGCTCGCGGCGCCGAACTCGGGCGTCATCACGTACATCGGCACATCGACCAGCGGCACGATGGCTGCGTCGCCCTGGCCGATACCGGAGGTCTCGACCACGATGAGGTCGAAGCCCGCGGCCTTGCAGGCCAGCAGCACATCGGGCAGCGCCTGGCTGATCTCGCTGCCGAAGTCACGCGTGGCCAGGCTGCGCATGAAGACGCGCGGGCCGGCCTGCCATGGCGCGATGGCGTTCATGCGGATGCGGTCGCCGAGCAGCGCGCCGCCGCTCTTGCGGCGCGACGGGTCGATGCTGATGACGGCGATGCGCAGCGCGTCGCCCTGGTCCAGCCGCAGCCGGCGGATCAGCTCATCGGTCAGGCTGCTCTTGCCCGCGCCGCCGGTGCCGGTGATGCCCAGCACCGGCACCGGCTTGGCAGCCGCCGCCAGCGCCGCCTTGAAGTCGTCGGAGGCGCGGCCGTTTTCCAGTGCGGTGATGGCCTGCGCCAATGCGCGCCAGCCGCTGTCGCCTTCGCCTTGCAGCGCGGCCACGTCTTGCGGCGCGTGCACCGACAGGTCGGCGTCGCAGCGCATCACCATCTCGCCGATCATCCCTTGCAGACCCATGCGCTGGCCGTCTTCCGGGCTGTAGATGCGCGTCACGCCGTAGCGTTGCAGCTCGCTGATCTCGGCCGGCACGATGACGCCGCCGCCGCCGCCGAAGACCTGGATGTGCGCGCCGCCACGGCTCTTCAGCAGATCCACCATGTACTTGAAGTACTCGACGTGGCCGCCCTGGTAGCTGCTGATCGCGATGCCCTGCACGTCTTCCTGCAAGGCCGCCGTCACCACTTCATCCACCGAGCGGTTGTGCCCCAGGTGGATCACTTCGGCGCCCATGCCTTGCAGGATGCGCCGCATGATGTTGATGGCAGCGTCGTGGCCGTCGAAGAGCGACGCCGCGGTGACGAAGCGCACCTTGTGCGTCGGGCGGTAGGCGGCGAGCGCCTTGAATTCAGCGGACAGGTCGGTCATGGCTGCGGCTCTCCGGTGTTGACGTTGACGTAAACGTCAAGTGCCGATGATGCCACCGCCGCCCGATGTCGGGCAGCGCTGCGCCGCCCGGGTGGTTACCATCGCCGGCCGCACGGTACGGATTCCGACCATGAGCTTCCTCGCCATCGACATCGGAAACACCCGCCTCAAGTGGGCGCTGTACGCACAGCCGCTGCCGGGCGCCGCGCTGCTGGCGCAAGGCGCGGTGTTCCTGGAAACCATCGACACGCTGGCCGAGGCCGAATGGAAGGCGCTGCCGGCACCGCACAGCATGCTGGGCAGCGTGGTGGCCGGCGAGGTGGTGCGCCGCCGCGTCGAGGAGCAGATGGAACTGTGGGACGACCTGGAGCCGCACTGGGTGGTGTCGTCCGGCCACGAAGCCGGCGTCAGCAACGGCTACCAGCACCCGGGCCGGCTGGGCGCCGACCGCTGGGTGTCGCTGATCGGTGCCCGCGCGCGCGCCTTGGCGCTGGCCACCGGCGGCAGGCCGCGCCCGGCGTTGGTGGTGATGGTGGGCACGGCGGTGACGGTCGATGCCATCGACGCCGACGGCCGCTTCCTCGGCGGGCTGATCCTGCCCGGCTTCGGCCTGATGTTGCGCGCGCTGGAGATGGGCACCGCGGGCCTGAAGGTGCCCACCGGCGACATCGTCGATTTCCCCACCAACACCAGCGACGCGCTGATGAGCGGCGGCGCCAACGCGATTGCAGGCGCCATCGAGCGCCAGCACCGCAAGCTGCTGGCGCGCACCGGCGCCGAGCCGCTGCTGCTGATGACGGGCGGCGCGGCGGTCAAGCTGGCGCCGATCACGGACCTGCGCTTCGAGACCGTCGATTCGCTGATCTTCGACGGCCTGCTGGCCATGCAGTCGCGCCGGCTGGCGTTCTGACGCGCCGGCTGCCGGCCGGGCGCAACGCGCTCAGAGCGCCGGTGCGGCCACGCCGTCGATGAGCGTCTGCAACTGCGCCACCTCGACAGGCTTGGTCATGTGGTGGTCGAAGCCCGCTTCCAGCGCCAGCCGGCGGTCACGCGGCTGGCCGAAGCCGGTGATGGCCACCAGCATGACGGGCACATCGGCCTGCTGCCGGCGGATCAACGCCGCCACCTCGGCGCCGCTGTGCACCGGCATGCCCATGTCGAGCAGCGCCACGTCGGGCCGGAAGCTGCTGTAGCGCGCCAGCGCCTCGCTGCCGTCGTAGGCCACCTGCACTTCGTGGCCATCCAGGCCGAGCAGCAGCGCCAGGCTGTCGGCTGCATCGCGGTTGTCGTCGGCCACCAGGATGCGGCGCCGCCTGGCCGCCAAAGGCGCTGCCGGCGCTGCCGGGGCTGCGGGTGCTGCCTTGGCTGGCGCCGCCAGCGCCGCGTCGGCCTGTGGCGCCAGCACCGGCAGCCGCGCGGTGAAGGTGGAGCCCATGCCCGGCCCGTCGCTCTGTGCGTCGAGCCGGCCGCCATGCATCTGCACCAGGTTGCGCGCCAGCGCCAGCCCGATGCCCAGCCCGCCTTGCGGGCGCCCTGCGTCGCCCGGCAACTGCGTGAACATCTCGAACACGCGTTCGCGGTCTTCCGGGCGCAGGCCGTTGCCGTTGTCGGTGACGGCCAGCACCAGCGCGCCGGCTTCGACCGCTGCACGCAAGGTCACGCTGCCGCCGGGCGGCGTGTACTTGGCCGCGTTGACCAGCAGATTGCCCAGCACCTGGGCCAAGCGCAACGGGTCCACGTCCAGCCAGACCGGCGTTGCCGGCAAGTCCAGCAGCAGACGGTGCTGGCGCGCGTCGAGCAGCGGGTGCGCGGTGTCCACCGCCGCCTGCACGATGGGCTGCAACGCGCTGCGCACGCGGCGCAGCGGCAGCGTGCCGCGGGTGATGCGGGACACGTCCAGCAGGTCGTCGAGCAGCATCGCCATGTGCTGCAACTGCCGCTCGATCACCGTCAGGCTCCACAGGCGTTGCGCCTCGCTGGCGGCGCCGTCCCGCACGATGGCCGCTGCATGGCGTATCGGCGCCAGCGGGTTGCGCAGCTCGTGCGCCAGCGTGGCCAGGAATTCGTCTTTGCGGTGGTCGGCGTCCTGCAGCGCCTGCTGCTGCCGCCGCTGCTCGGTGACGTCGGCGAACCAGACCACCACCGAGCCGTTGAGCGGCGACAAAATCACGTGCAGCCAGCGCTCGCCGACGGCCCGGCGCGCCAGCGTGTCGAACTCGGCGGTGCAGCCCTGCTCGCTGACCTGCACGTAGCGCTGGAAGAAGCCGGGTTCGTCCCACGCCTGGGGCAGCACGTCGCGGATGTGCCGGCCCACCAGCGCATGCGCCGGCCGCCCCAGCATCTCGGCCGCCGCCGGGTTGGCATAGGTCCAACTGAAATCGACCACGGTGCCGGTGTCGTCGCGCACCGGTGCGAGGATCGTGAAGGCCACCGACGACGACTGCAACGCCACCTCGAAGCGGTGCTGCGCTTCGCGCGCCAGCACCAGCGCCTGTTCGCGCTCGACCAGCGCCGCCGCCTGGCCGGCGCACAGGTCGGCCAGCCGCAGCAGCCTGTCATCAGGCGGCCCGGGCTCGGCCATCAGCACCGTCAGCACGCCCAGCACCCGCGCGCTGCCGCCGCCGACCAGCGGCGTGCTGTGCAGTGCCCGCACGCCCAGCGTGGCGGCCAGCGGCAGCAGCGCCGCGAAGCGGTCGCCGTGCAGGATGTCCTCGACCACCACGCGGCCCGGCGTGCCGGCCAGCAGGTGGGCGGCGGTGCCTTCGCCATCCGCTGCGAGCTGCGCCAGCGCATCGCTGCCCAGGCCGCAATGCAGCAGCCGCGGCGCGCCGCCGGCATCGCCAGACAGATGCAAGAGGCCGAACGGCGTGCCGTGGAAGGAGGCCACCGCTTCCAGCGTGGCCTGCAAGGCGGCGTCCAGAAAGGGCATGGCGAGAAGCCGGTTGCTCAGCGCGTGCAACTGGCGCATGTCGTCGAGCTGGCGGCTGAGTTGCGCCTGCGTGGCCTGAAGCTCCGTCAGCAACTGCTTGCGGGCGGTGATGTCCAGCGTGGCGCCGCGCGCGGCGGCCAGCCCACCGCCGGCATCGAGGTCGAGCCGGATGCGCGACAGCAGCCAGCGGGTGCTGCCGTCGGGCAGCGTGACGCGCAACTCGCGCTCGTAGCGCAACTCTCCTTCGGCCACCCGCTTCTCCATCGAGCGGCGGCTCTCTTCCACATGGCCCGCGCCCAGCGCTGCCAGCCAGTGCGCCAGCGGCATCGACCCGGCCATCACCGGCTGGCCGAGGATGCGGCACAGCGCAGGCGAGGCGTAGGCGGTGTTGGCGCGGAAGTCCAGCTCGAACAGGCCGACGCCGGTTTCGTCCTGCGCCAGACTCAGGCGCTGCTCGGCGCGCTCGGTGCGGCTGCTGCGCAGGCCCAGCCGGCTGCCGATGATGATCAGCAGCGTGCCCACCAGCACGTGGCAGACCACCAGCAGCCTGTCCGCCGGCTCGGGCAGCAGCCATTGGCCGGCTGGCGGCAAGGCCAGCACCGCGCCCAGCACGCCCAGCACCAGCACCACGGCCGCCGGCAGCCAGCCCAGCAGCGCCGCGCTCAGCAGGATGGCCGGCTGGACCAACAGGAACGATGCCTTGGCGCCCACCCACCGTGCAAGCGCCCATTGCATCACCAGCGCGATGGCGGCGATGGCGACGGCAAGCGCGAGGTCGCGCGCAGGCTTGTGAATGGACGGCAGCGGCATGGCGGCAACGGCACCGGAAAGCTGCGCACATTGTGCAGCGCGGCAGCACAAGCCCGCCGGCGATGTCAGATGCCGGCGCGCGCCTCAGAAGGCAGTGCAGGGCGCTGCATCGCCGCGCTGGTGCGCGCATAGGGCGCCAGGCCGCTGGCCACCAGCCACAGCCCGGCAAAGGCCGCCGGCCCGATGGTCAGCGCGATCGCAGCGCCCAGCGCCTGCCCGTCGTGAAACACGTGATCGGTGACCAGCGCCACCGCGGTCGGCCCGAGGCCGATGCCCAGCAGCCCGGACAGCAGCAGGTACAGCGCCACCGCCTGCCCGCGCAGCCGGTTGGGAAACACCGCCTGCACGGCGGTGGGCGCCGCCGATTGCGCCAGGCCCACGCCCAGCACCATCAAGAACAGCAAGCCGAAAGCCAGGTCGGCGCGCGGCACCAGCGGCCACAGCACCGCCGGCCCGGCCGCCAGCGCCAGGCCGGCCAGGGCCACGCGCAAACGCGCCGCCGGCACGCCGCGCGCCTGCCAGGCATCGCTGAGAAAGCCGCCAGCCAGGGTGCCGCTGCCGCCTGCCACGGCCACCAGCAGGCCGAGCACCATGCCCGACCGTGCAGCCGGCATGCCATGGCTGCGCTCGAACAGCGCAGGCGCCCAGGCCAGCGCGCCATAGCCGATGACGGCCAGCAACGTGGGGTAGCCGAGGACGCGGACAAAGGTGCCGGGGTGCTGGCGCAGGTGCTGCAAAAAGTCGGCCAGCGTCGGTGCGGCATCGCGCGGCGCCGCCGTTGCAGCGGACTCCTGCCGTGCCGGCTCGCGCGCCAGCACCAGCAGCAACAGCGCCAGCGGTGGCCCGGGCAGCGCCGCCGCCAGGAAGGCCACGCGCCAAGGCGCCAGCGTGCCGAGCCCCGGCACCGCGAGGCCCTGCGCGGGAATGGCGCCCAGCAGCCAGCCACCCAGCAGCAAGGACGCGCCGGAGCCGATGGCGATGGACACGCAGTACACCGCCAGCGCACGGCCGCGGCGTTGCGGGGCCACCAGGTCTGCGATCAGCGAAAAGGCGGCCGGCGCCAGCACGGCCTCGCCGACGCCCAGGCCCACGCGCGCCGCCAGCAGCATGGCGTAGCTCTGGCCGAAGGCGAACAGCGCGGTCGCGCCGCTCCACAGCAGCAGGCCGGCCAGCAGCAGGTTGCGCCGGTTGCCGCTGTCCACCAGCCTGCCCAGCGGCAGCCCGGCGAGGGCGTAGAACAGCGCGAAGGCATAGCCCTGCAACAGGCTGAAGGCGGTGTCCGAGATGCCGAATTCGGCCCGCAGCGGCCCCACCAGCAAGGCAGGGAGCTGGCGGTCGAGTTGCGCCAGCAGCGTCACCACGAAGAGCAGGCCGATGGTGGTGCCGGCGCGCGCCAGCGGGGGATACGGCGTGCTCATCCGGCCCGCCTGCTGCGCTACAGGATGTAGCGCGACAGGTCTTCGTTCTTCGCCAGGTCGCCCAGCCGGCCATCGACGTCGGCCGCATCCAGCGTGACGGTCTGCCCGCTGCGGTTGGGCGCGTCGAAGCTCACCTCGTCGAGCAGCCGCTCCATCACCGTCGCCAGGCGCCGGGCGCCGATGTTCTCGGTGCGCTCGTTGACCTCGAAGGCGATCTGCGCCAGCCGGCGCACGCCGGCTGGCGTGATGACGAGCGTGACGCCCTCGGTCGCCAGCAGCGCCTGGTACTGCGTCACCAGGCTGGCCTGCGTGCTGGTGAGGATGGCCTCGAAATCATCGACGCTGAGCGATCCCAGTTCGACGCGGATCGGGAAGCGGCCCTGCAACTCCGGGATCAGGTCGCTCGGCTTGGCCAGGTGGAAGGCGCCGCTGGCGATGAACAGCATGTGGTCGGTCTTGACGATGCCGTATTTGGTGTTGACGCTGGTGCCTTCCACCAGCGGCAGCAGGTCACGCTGCACGCCCTGGCGCGACACCTCGGCGCCGCCGTGGTCGGAGCGCGACGCCACCTTGTCGATCTCGTCGATGAAGACGATGCCGTTGCCCTCGGCATTGGCCAGCGCGGCGGCACGCAACTCGTCTTCGTTGACCAGCTTGCCGGCTTCTTCTTCGACCAGCTTTTCCAGCGCTTCGCCGATCTTCATCTTGCGCAGCTTGCGGCGCTGGCCGCCGGCCTGCGAGAACAGGCCCTTCAACTGCTCGGCCATCTCTTCCATGCCCTGCGGGCCGAGGATTTCGAGCGATGGCTTGGCGTCGGCGACTTCCAGCTCCACGTCCTTGTCGTTCAGCGTGCCTTCGCGCAGGCGCTTGCGCATCACCTGGCGCGCGGTGTTGTCGGTGCCGGCGGCTGCATCGCGCGCCGGCGGCACCAGGATGTCGAGCACGCGTTCCTCGGCCGCTTCTTCGGCCTTCGCGCGCTGGCGCCGCAGGTGGCGCTCGCGCTCCTGCTTGACGGCCACTTCCACCAGGTCGCGCACGATGGTGTCCACGTCCTTGCCGACGTAGCCCACCTCGGTGAACTTGGTGGCTTCCACCTTGATGAAAGGCGCGTCGGCCAGCCGCGCCAGCCGGCGTGCGATCTCGGTCTTGCCGACCCCGGTCGGGCCGATCATCAGGATGTTCTTCGGCGTGATCTCGCCGCGCAGTTTTTCATCCACCTGCTGGCGCCGCCAGCGGTTGCGCAGCGCGATGGCCACGGCGCGCTTGGCGTCGTTCTGGCCGACGATGTGGCGGTCGAGTTCGGAGACGATCTCCTGCGGTGTCATGCTCATCAGGGCTTCATTCCAGGGTCTCGACCGTGTGCTGCTGGTTGGTGTAGATGCAGATGTCGCCGGCAATCTCGAGCGCGCGCTTGACGATCTGCTCCGGCGCCATCTCGGTGTGCTGCAACAGCGCCCTTGCCGCGGCCTGGGCAAACGCGCCGCCCGAGCCGATGGCGACGATGCCGTGCTCGGGCTCCAGCACGTCGCCGTTGCCGGTGATGATGAGCGATGCCTCCTTGTCGGCCACCGCCAGCATGGCTTCCAGCCGGCGCAGCACGCGGTCGGTGCGCCAGTCTTTCGTCAGCTCGATGGCAGCGCGTACCAGATGGCCCTGGTGCTTTTCCAGCTTGGCCTCGAAGCGCTCGAACAGCGTGAAGGCGTCGGCCGTGGCGCCGGCAAAGCCGGCCAGGACCTGGTCGCGGTAGAGCTTGCGCACCTTGCGCGCGCTGCTCTTGACGACAGTGTTGCCCAGCGTCACCTGGCCGTCGCCGCCGATGGCAACGAGCGGGCCGCGGCGCACGCTGAGGATGGTGGTGCCGTGATAGGTGTCCATAAATGACTCCAGGTGGGGCGCAGTCGAGGAGGTTCAAGCCGCCGGTGGGCGCACCGATCAAGCTCCATGCGCGGATCCGGCTACGCCGGTCCGCCGCATGCGCCCCCCCGGGGGGCAGCGACCGGCAGGGAGCGTGGGGGCTACACCTTCCGCACCTGCACCTTGGCGTGTTCGTTGATGCCCATCGCGCCGAAGAACAGCGCCACCAGGCGGTGCGCATCGACGAACTGCACCGCGCGGCTTTCGGTGCGCTTGGACAGCACCCAGTTCAGCAGGTCGCCAGCGGCGATGAAATCGACGCGGATCAGCCGCGCACAAGAGACGCTGACGATGGGTGAATCACCCAGGTCGCCATCCAGCCGCTGGAGCACCGGCCCGATGTCGCCGACCAACTGGCCCGACAGTTCCACATGCGCCTGCTCGATCTGGCCGACGGGCTCGTCCGAGTGGCTGGATTCCAGAAAGCTGGTCGAGACTTCGCTGACCATCGACAACGGCGGCGTGCGGGTGGACAACCCCGAGCCGCTGATGCGCACCTGGCAGCGCGCCGACTCCCACGACGGTGGCGAAACCTCGTAGGTGACGCAGTAGTCGATGGCCGTCTCGTCGAACTGGTCGGCCCGGTTGGCCAGGCGCAGGCCGTCCAGCCGCGTCAGCCAGAAGGCCGGGTCGGCGTCGCGCACGCCGGTGGGCGCGGCCTCGGCCAGCACGTTGAAGAACTGGTCGCCGGCGATCCAGCGCATCTCCAGCGCCTGGCCGGCCCAAAGGCGGAACAGCATCGACAACTGCATTGCCGCCTCGGCATCGACGCTGCGCAGCGCGCCCCAGTCGAAGATCCACGGCAGCGGCATCTGCAAGGTCTGCGAGCGCAGCCGCGCCACGGCGTCGATGTCCAGCACCTCGGGGCAGACCCAGCCCACCTCGCCCATGATGTGCGAGGTGGAGGCATTGCCCTGCGACCGCGGGCGCTCCTCGGCCACCGCGTCTGCCACCAGCTTGGGCAGTGAATACCACTGCGGCGCCGACCAGCCGAACTGCTGCGCGTAGTCCATCGCAAGGCTCTCGAAGCGCTGCTGCTGCCCGGTGGCACGGTACAGGTCGAACAGCACCAGCCACGTTTCTGCATGCTGGGCGCGCGCGCCGCCGGGGCCGGTGATCTGCTGCAAGGCTTCTTCGCAGGGGCCGAAGTCGGCGTTGGCGAAGGCGATCACGGCCTCGTCCAGCTCGGGGTCGTGCACGACCTCGCTGACCTCGACGGCGAACGGGCTGCCGAAGTCGCCGCCCAGCTCGCCGCTGGGGGCGATGGACATCTGCTGCATCGGCGCCAGCGGCGGCAGCCCGGCGGCCATCTGCACGGGCGCAGGGGCGGCGGCTGGCGGCAGGTCGATGTCGGGCAGCGGCGGCAGGGCAGGCAGCGCGTCTGGGTCATCGGCGAGCCGGCCGCCGGTGCTGGGCCCGCTGCGCGGGCCGCCGGCACCGGAGACGCTGCGCGGCGACACGCTCAGCGGGCCGGTGGCCGAGCCGAGAAAGCCCGTGGGCTTGCGGCCGGTGGAGTTGAAGCCGCCGTCGCCCACCATCTGCTGCTCGATCTCGTCGATCTTGGCCTTCACGCCGCTGTCGGCGCGGGCGGTGCGGCTGTCGGGCGAGCGCGCTTCCGAATCGTCCAGACGCGACGAGGTGCCCAATGCGGCAAGCTGTTCCGGCGACAAGCCCTCACGGCGCACCTTGCGCAGCATGTCGAACTCGCGCTTGCGGACGAAGTCGTTGCGCCGCTTGCGCTCGATCATCGCCTTCAGCTCGGACTTCTCGATCTCCAGCTCGCGGGTGTCTTCCTGCCGCGAGTTGAGATCGGTCCAGTCGGTGGCCGGGTTCGCGACGAAGCGCACCACCTTCCGGAAGAAGCTTTCGCCGTCTTTGGGATCCGCCATGGGGCTATTCAACCACGGCCGGTCGGCACCCCGGCGCAGTGCGTGCGAAACCCGCCGCCCGGAACGCAGCCACCGACGCAATCAAGCGGACGCCGCGGACGGGCTCCGCCCGGCCGCCAGCGGCGCCCCCTTGAGGGGGAGCGCCGGAGGCGCTTCGGGGGTGGGCCCATCTAGTCTCCGAACATCTTCTGCTTCATCTCGCGCCGCTGCTGCGCTTCGAGCGACAGCGTTGCGGTGGGCCGGGCCAGCAGGCGGGCCAGGCCGATGGGCTCGCCGGTCTCGTCGCAGTAGCCGTATTCGCCGCTGTCCAGTCGCGCCAGCGACTGCGCGATCTTCTTCAGCAGCTTGCGCTCGCGGTCCCGCGTGCGCAGCTCCAGCGCGTGCTCTTCCTCGATGGTGGCGCGGTCGGCCGGGTCGGGCACGATGGAGGTGTCTTCGCGCAGATGCTCGGTGGTTTCACCGGCGTTGGACAGCAGGTCTTCCTTCTGGCTTTGCAGCAGCGCGCGGAAGAAGTCGATCTGCTTGTCGTTCATGTACTCGCTGTCGGGCATGGCCTGAAGCTCTTGCTCGGTCAGCTCGCGGCCGGGCTTGCTCTTCCAGGCGTTGGCCAGCTTGGGGTCCAGCTTGGCAGCGGACTTGGTGAAGAAATCCATCGGTTCGGGGTTGGTCTTGGCGCTCGGGCGCGCCGGTGCAAAACGGTCCATGAAGCGGTTGCCCGACGACAGCGACGGCGACGGCACCGGCGTGGGTGCCGCTGCTGCCGCCTTGGCAGCAGCGCGGGCTGCGGCCGAGCCGGCCTTCGGCGGCTTGGCCTGCGGCTTGGCGGCAGGGGCTGCCGCCACGGTGGCGGCGCCCGCTGCAGGCGCATGTGCCGCAGCCGGGGTGGCGGCCGTTTCCTGGGCTGCCGGTACGGGCTTGGCTGGAGGCTTGCTCACGGGGGTCTCCTCGCCTTTTCAGGACGCATGGACAGTCAGTTATACCGCTGCCGGCCGGTGGGCCGGGCAGCGGTGGGAGCTTCAAAGCGCGCGGATTGTAGCCACGGCGCCACGGCATGGTGGCGCCCCGGGCGTGCCAGGCGTCACACCAGGCACTGCTCCAGGCCTTGCAGCAGGATGTCCTTCGGCAGGTCGATGCCGATGAAGACCATCTTGCTGCCTTTTTCCTCGCCCGGCGCCCACTTGGGGCCCAGGTCGCTGCCCATCAACTGGTGCACGCCCTGGAAGATGACCTTGCGGTCGCTGCCCTTCATGTGCAGCACGCCTTTGTAGCGCAGCATCTTGGGGCCATAGACCTGGACGATGGCGCCGAGAAAGTCTTCGAGCTTGGCAGGGCTGAAGGCCTTCTTGCTGCGGAAGACGAAGGACTTCACGTCGTCGTCGTGCGCGTGGTGGTGCGGGTGGTCGCAGTGCTCGCCCTCGGCGTGGTCGTGCCCGGCGTGATCATCGTGATCGTGGTCGTGCCCGCTGTCGGCGTTCAGAAACTCCGGGTCGATGTCGAGCTTGGCGTTGAGGTTGAAGCCTTTGAGGTCGAACACGCTGGCGATGGGCACCTCGCCGAAGTGCACCGCCTGCTGCGGCGCACGCGGGTTCATGTGCTTGAGCCGGTGCATCAGCGCGGCGACCTCGTCCATGCCGGCGATGTCGGTCTTGCTGATGAAGATCTGGTCGGCGAAGCCGACCTGGCGGCGCGCTTCCTGGCGCGTGTCGAGCTGGCTGTCGGCATGCTTGGCGTCCACCAGCGTCAGCACGCTGTCGAGCAGGTAGCTTTCGGCGATCTCGTCGTCCATGAAGAAGGTCTGCGCCACCGGGCCGGGGTCGGCCAGGCCGGTGGTCTCGATCACCACGCGGTCGAAGTCCAGTTCGCCCTTGCGGCGCTTCTCGGCCAGGTCGGCCAGCGTGGAGCGCAGGTCTTCGCGGATGGTGCAGCAGACGCAGCCGTTGTTCATCTGGATGACCTGCTCCTGCGTGTCGCTCACGAGGATGTCGTTGTCGATGTTCTCTTCACCGAACTCGTTCTCGATGACGGCGATCTTCTGGCCGTGCGCTTCGGTCAGCACGCGCTTGAGCAAGGTGGTCTTGCCGCTGCCGAGAAAGCCGGTGAGGATGGTGGCGGGGATCAGGCCTGGAGTCATGGTGGTTGCCGGCGAGCCGTGTGGTGCGCAAGGGGCTGCACATTGGGGCGGGAGACTGTGTTGCAAGCCCCCTGGCCTGTCAAGCGAGTGGGGTATTCTTGGCGCACAGCCACTGCGACACCCCACCGTGTCCGAACCCCCTTCTCCCCGCTCCGCGCGCGGGCAGGCCGCGCAGGCGGCTCCGCACGCGGACAAGCGGTCCTTGTTCGAGCGCCTGATCGAATTCGTCTCGCCCGGGCCGGACAGCAAGGACGAGCTGTTCAAGACCCTGGCAGACGCCGAACAGCGCCAGTTGATCGAGCCCGAATCGCGCCTGATGCTCGAAGGCGTGCTGCGCATGGCCGACATGACGGCCGGCGACGTGATGGTGGCCGCGCCGCGGATGGACATGCTGGACATCGCGGCCGACTACGACGACCTGCTGAACGCGGTGATCCGCACCGCGCACTCGCGCTTCCCGGTTTATGACGGCCAGCGCGACAACGTCATCGGCATCCTGATGGCGAAGGATTTGCTCAAGCTTCAGCGCGCACCCGAGCTGAACCTGCGCACGCTGCTGCGGCCGGCAGTCTTCGTGCCCGAGAGCAAGCGCCTGAACGAGCTGCTGCGGGACTTCCGCTCCAACCGCAACCACCTGGCGATGGTGATCGACGAGTTCGGCAACACCGCCGGGCTGATCACCATCGAAGACGTGCTCGAAGAGATCGTCGGCGAGATCGAAGACGAGTTCGACGAGCGCACGCAGGAGAACGGCATCTACACGCTGGCCGACGGCAGCCAGCGCGTGGCGGGCGACGTCACCATCGATGCCGTCAACCACGCCTTCGCGGTGGCGCTGCCCACCGAGGACTTCGACACCATCGGCGGCCTGGTCGCACACGAGGCAGGCCAGGTGCCGCGCCGCGGCGAGACGGTCGAGATCGGCGGGCTGCGCTTTTCGGTGATGCTCACGCGCGGCGGCGCGGTGCGCTGGTTCCGCGTGGCGCGCGCCGCCAGCCATCTGGCCGAGCGGCCGGAGCGCAACGAACGCGCCGACAACGCCGACACCGGCCGGTGATGTCTGCGTGACGCCGGGATGACGGCCCGCAAGGCCTGGCCGCCGCTGATGGCGGCGCTGGGGGCATTGCAGACGCTGGCCTTCGTGCACACCTGGGCCTGGCCCTTGCCGCTGGCCTGCACCGCGCTGCTGGCCTGGAGCGCGGCGCGCGTGGCGCCACGGCGGGCAGCGCTGTTCGGCTGGGCTTACGGCACCGGCTGGCTGGCAGCCGGCACCTGGTGGCTCTACATCAGCATGCACCGCTACGGCGGGCTGCCGGCGCCGCTGGCCGCTGCCGCGGTGGGCCTGCTGGCGGCGGCGCTGTCGCTCTACATGGCGGGTGCGATGGCGCTGTTTGCACGCTGGCGGCAGGGCAGGCCGCTGGTGGACGCGCCGCTCTTTGCCGCGCTCTGGCTGCTGGCCGAACTGGCCCGCGAGCTGATCTTCACCGGCTTCCCCTGGGTGGCCAGCGGCTATGCGCAGGTGGACGGCCCGCTGGCCGCGCTGGCGCCGTGGGTGGGCGTGTACGGCATGGGCGCGGCGGGCGCGCTGGTGGCCGCGCTGCTGGCCGGTGCCGCCGCCGAGGCCGCTGCCACCACCGGGCGCGCCTGGCAGCCGGCGCTGGCGGCCACGCTGCTGCTGGCGCTGCCGGCCGCAACCGGCGCGCCGTCGTTCAGCACGCCCACCGGCACGCTGGCCGTCACGCTGCTGCAGACCAACGTCGCGCAGGACGACAAGTTCGCCACCGAGCAGATGCCGCAGGCGCTGGCCTGGCTGGCCGCCGCGCTGCAAGAGGCCGGCGGCGACCTCGTCGTCGCGCCGGAAACCGCCGTGCCTCTGCTGCCCGACCAACTGGCCGAGATGGCGCCCGGCTACTGGGCAGCGCTTCAGGCACGCTTCGCCAGCGGCCGCCCGGCTGCGCTGGTGGGCGCGCCGCTGGGCAGCTTCGACGCGGGCTACACCAACTCGGTGGCCGGCATGCCGGGGCCGCAGCCCGGCGCCGACTACCGCTACGACAAGCTGCACCTGGTGCCCTTCGGCGAGTTCATCCCCACGGGCTTTCGCTGGTTCACGGAGCTGATGAACATTCCGCTCGGCGACTTCAACCGCGGCATCGCCAACCCGCCGTCGTTCCCGGTCCGCGGCGAGCGCGTGGCGCCCAACATCTGCTACGAAGACCTGTTCGGCGAAGAGCTGGCCTGGCGCTTTGCCGACCCGGCGACGGCGCCCACGGTGTTCGCCAATCTCAGCAACATGGGCTGGTTCGGTGAAGGCACCGCCATTGCACAGCACCTGAACATCTCGCGCATGCGCACGCTGGAGCTGCAGCGGCCGATGATCCGCGCCACCAACACCGGCGCCACCGCCATCGTGAGCCACCGCGGCGTGGTCACCGCGGCGCTGGCGCCGGGCACGCGCGGCGTGCTGCAAGGCAGCGTGCAGGGGCGCAGCGGCGTCACGCCGTACGCGGCCTGGGCGGCGCGCTTTTCGCTGTGGCCACTGGTGCTGCTGGCAGTGGCCGTGCTGGGGGCCGCCCGTACACTCGCGGCCAGGCAAGCCCGCACCGTCTGACCCCACCGTTTCCACCCACGCACCGATGCTGACCTTCCAGCAGATCATCCTGCAACTCCAGTCCTATTGGGCCGACCGTGGCTGCGCGCTGCTGCAGCCCTACGACATGGAAGTGGGCGCCGGCACCAGCCACACCGCCACCTTTTTGCGCGCCATCGGCCCCGAGCCCTGGAAGGCGGCCTACGTGCAGCCCAGCCGCCGCCCGAAGGACGGCCGCTATGGCGAGAACCCCAACCGCCTCCAGCACTACTACCAATACCAGGTGGTGCTCAAGCCCGCGCCGGCCGACATCCTGGAGCTGTATCTCGGCTCGCTGGAGTCGCTGGGCTTCGACTTGAAGGCGAACGACGTGCGCTTCGTCGAAGACGATTGGGAGAACCCCACGCTGGGCTGCTGGGGCCTGGGCTGGGAGGTCTGGCTCAACGGCATGGAGGTGACGCAGTTCACCTACTTCCAGCAGGTCGGCGGCATCGACTGCAAGCCCATCACGGGCGAGATCACCTATGGCCTGGAACGGCTGGCGATGTACCTGCAAGGCGTGGACAAGGTCTATGACCTGGTCTGGACCGAGGGCCTGAGCTATGGCGACGTCTATCACCAGAACGAGGTGGAGCAGAGCACCTACAACTTCGAGCACAGCGACGTCGATTTCCTGTTGCAGGCCTTCGGCGCGCACGAGAAGCAGTCCAAGGCGCTGATGGAGCGGCAACTCGCGCTGCCTGCCTACGAGCAACTGCTGAAGGCCGGCCACAGCTTCAACCTGCTGGACGCCCGCGGCGCCATCAGCGTGACAGAGCGCGCCGCCTACATCGGCCGCATCCGCAACCTGGCGCGCACCGTGGCGCAAAGCTACCTCGACAGCCGCGCGCGGCTCGGCTTTCCGATGGCGCCCAGAGCCTGGGCCGACGAGGTGAGCGCGCAGATCGCCAGGAAGGCGCAATGAGCGCTGCGGTGCACAACCTGCTGGTCGAGCTGTTCGTCGAAGAGCTGCCGCCGAAGGCCTTGAAGGCGCTGGGCGAGGCCTTCGCGTCGCTGCTGGCCGACGGTTTGAAGGCGCAAGGCCTGGCAGATGCCGACGCGGCGGTGACGCCCTTCGCATCGCCACGGCGCCTGGGCGTGCATGTGGCCGGGGTGGCAGCCAAGGCGGCCGACAGCGCGGTGAAGCAGAAGCTGATGCCGGTCTCGGTCTTCTTCGACGGCGGCGGGCAGTTGACGCCGGCCGCGCACAAGAAGCTGGCTGCCGTGGGCGCCAGCGCGGCCGATGTGGTGCGCGCTTTCGACGGCAAGTCGGAATTTGCATATGTCGATGCGCTGCGGCCCGGCGTTGCGCTTGCCGATGGCTTGCAGCAGGCGCTGGCCGACGCCATCGCCCGGCTGCCGATTCCCAAGCTGATGCAATACCAGCTCGCCGACGGCTGGACCAGCGTCAACTTCGTGCGCCCTGCGCATGGCCTGGTGGCGTTGCACGGCGGCAGCGTGGTGCCGGTGTCGGCACTCGGCCTGCAGTCGGGCCGGGTGACGCAAGGCCACCGCTTCGAGGCCGCCAGCCCCGCCATCACGCTGCGCGACGCAGACAGCTACGCAGCGCAATTGCGCGACGAAGGCGCGGTGATCGCCAGCTTCGCAGAGCGGCGCGCCGAGCTGCTGCGCCAGCTCCACGCGGCGGCCGACCAGCAGGGCCTGAAGGCCATCGACGACGCGGCGCTGCTCGACGAAGTGACGGCCCTCGTCGAGCGGCCCAACGTGCTGCTGTGCCAGTTCGAGCCCGAGTTCCTGGCGGTGCCGCCGGAGTGTTTGATCCTGACGATGAAGGCCAACCAGAAGTACTTTCCGCTGCTGGACGGTGACGGCCGGCTGACGCACAAATTCCTGGTGGTCAGCAACATCCGCCCGGCCGACCCCAGCCGCGTGGTGCAGGGCAACGAGCGCGTGGTGCGCCCGCGGCTGGCCGACGCCAAGTTCTTCTTCGATCAGGACAGGCGCAGCACGCTGGCGTCCCGCGTGCCGGCGTTGGCGAAGGTGGTCTATCACGGCAAGCTGGGATCGCAGGGCCAGCGCGTGGAGCGCGTGCGCAACATCGCCCGCCAGATCGGCAGCAGCCTGGGCAGCCAGGCGCTGGCCGAGCAGGCCGACCGCGCCGCGCTGCTCGCCAAGGCAGACCTGCTGACCGACATGGTGGGCGAATTCCCCGAGCTGCAAGGCACGATGGGCGGCTACTACGCGCGCCATGACGGCGAGCCCGAGGCGGTGGCGCTGGCGGTCGAAGACCACTACCGCCCGCGCTTTGCCGGCGACGCGCTGCCGCGCGGTGAAGCCGGCCTGGTGCTGGCGCTGGCCGACAAGCTGGAGACGCTGGCCGGCATGTTCGGCATCGGCCAGTTGCCCACCGGCGACAAGGACCCGTTCGCGCTGAGGCGCCACGCGCTGGGGCTGATCCGCATCCTGACCGAGCGCGATCTTCCGCTCGGTCTGACGCCGCTCATCACGCTGGCCACGGCGCAGTTTCCGCACGGCGCGGATGCCGACGCATTGATCGCCGACTTCGTCTTCGAGCGGCTGCGCACATCGTTGCGCGACGGCGGCTTCTCGGCCAACGAGGTGGATGCCGTGCTGGCGCTGCGGCCCGACGTGCTGGCCGACGTGCCGCGCCGGCTGGCGGCAGTGCGCGCCTTCACGGCGCTGCCCGAAGCACCGGCGCTGGCGGCGGCCAACAAGCGCGTCGGCAACATCCTGCGCAAGAGCCAGGCTGCGGGCGACGGCGCGGCGGCGGCCGTCAACCCGGCGCAGTTGCTGGAGCCTGCCGAGGCCGCGCTGTACGACGCGCTGGGCCGCGCCGCGCCGCTGGCCGACGCCGCCTTCGCGCGCGGCGACTATGCCGCGTCGCTGCAGGCGCTGGCCGTGCTGAAGGCGCCTGTCGATGCCTTCTTCGACACCGTGATGGTCAACGCCGACGACGCGGCCTTGCGCAACAACCGGCTGGCGCTGCTGGCCGCGCTGCATGCAGCGATGAACCGTGTCGCCGACCTGTCGCGCCTGGCCGCCTGAGCGCGCCCGAGCACGCCCGAGAACGCTGAAAGCACCGCGCACCATGCACGCCGTCAAGCTCGTCATCGTCGGCCGCGACGGCATCCTGAACAAGTACCGCGAAGACCATGTCAAGGCGCCGGAGGAATGGGTGCCGATCAAGGGCGCGCTCGACGCGGTGGCGCGGCTCAACCACGCAGGCTGGCATGTGGTGGTGGCCACCAACCAGGCCGGCATCGGCCGCGGAATGATCGACATGGCGGCAGTCAACGCCGTGCACGCCCACATGAACCGGCTGCTGGTGGCGCATGGCGGCCGTGTCGATGCGGTGTTCTTCTGCCCGCACACGGCCGAAGACCACTGCCTTTGCCGCAAGCCGCTGCCCGGCATGCTGCTGGACATCGGCCGCCGCTACGGCGCCGACCTGAAGCAGGTGCCGATGGTGGGCGACACCTCGCGTGACCTGACCGCCGCGCAGGCCGCAGGCTGCGAGCCGCACCTGGTGCTGAGCGGCCGCGCCGCGCTGCTGGACGACGAGCAACTCGCGCAGACGCTTCAGCAGGTGCCCGGCACGCGCGTGCACACCGACCTGGCGGCCTTTGCCGAGTTCCTGCTCAAGCGCGACCACATCGTCGATTCGGCCAGCGGGGGCTTCTCCTGATGCGTCCCGTGCGCATCTTGTGGGGCCTGCGCTCGGCCATCTTCGTGCTGTGGCTTGCCGTCTCGGTGGTGCCTTGGGCGCTGGCGGTGCTGGTGCTGTCGATCTTCGTGCGCGGTGCGCCGGTGTACTGGGCCTGCGCCGGCTGGCTGCGGCTGGCGATCTGGAGCGCGCGCGTGATCTGCGGCGTGCGCTGGCGCGTGCACGGCATGGACAACCTGCCCACTGCTGCGGACGCAAAGTCGGCCGTGCTGCTGGCGCCCAAGCACCAGTCCACCTGGGAAACCTTCGCGTTCCCGATGCTGATGCCGCACCCGCTGGCCTATGTGTTCAAGCGGGAGCTGCTCTACATCCCCTTCTTCGGCTGGGCGATGGCGCGCATGGACATGATCCACATCGACCGCTCGCGGCGCACCGAGGCCTGGAACAAGGTGGCCGCGCAAGGCAAGACGCTGTTCGCCCAAGGCATCTGGGTGATCATGTTCCCGGAAGGCACGCGCGCGCCGCGCGGCGGCAAGGGCAGCTACAAGAGCGGCGCGTCGCGGCTGGCCATCACGGCGGGCGTGCCCATCGTGCCCATCGCCGCCACCTCCGCGCGCTGCTGGCCGCGCAAGAGCTTTCTGCTGCGGCCGGGGGTGGTGGACGTGTCCATCGGCAAGCCCATCCCGAGCACCGGCCGCGAAAGCGACGAGCTGATGGCCGAGGTGGAGCGCTGGATCGAGGCCGAGATGCGCCGGCTCGACCCCGAGGCCTACCCGGCCGGCACGCCGGCCGTGGCGGCGGCCGCGGCCCGCTAGCGCCCGATCGGGCTTGCCATGGGCATGGGCCAGTTGTCGCTCTTCGACGATGCGCCAGGTGTGCCGGCGGCCGACGTCTTCCGCCACCCGCGCGCCCAGCGCGAGATCCGTTTCGGCCAGCACACCGTGGGCTACGAGCTGCGGCGTGCGCGCCGGCGCAGCATCGGCTTCGTGGTGGGCATCGACGGCCTGACCGTCAGCGCGCCGCGCTGGGTCGGGCTGGCGGACGTGGAAGCAGCCTTGCGCGAGAAAGCGCCGTGGATCCTGCGCAAGCTGCAGCAGCAGCGCGAGCGCGCACAGCGGCTGGACGCCGCGCGGGTGGACTGGCGTGACGGCGCCACCATCCCCTTCCTGGGCCGCAGCGTCACCGTGCGGCTTCAGCCGGGCGCACGCGGGGCGGTGCTGGACGCAGACACCGGCGCGCTGCGGCTGGGCCTGCCGCAGGGCGCCGCGGCGGGGCAGATCCGCGACACGGTGCAGAGCTGGCTGCAGCGCCAGGCGCGCCGGGTCTTCGAAGAGCGCTGCCAGCTCTTCGCCCCGCGGCTGGGCGTGCGCATGAAGCGGCTCAGCCTGAGTTCGGCCGCCACGCGCTGGGGCAGCGCGAGTGCAGACGGCTCGGTGCGGCTGAACTGGCGCCTGGTGCACTTCGGCCTGCCAGTCATCGACTACGTGGTGACGCACGAGCTGGCGCACCTGCGCGAGATGAACCACAGCGCCGCGTTCTGGGACGTGGTGCGCTCGGTGCTGCCCGACTACGAACAGGCCCGCGGCGCGCTCGGCAGCGAGGTGCTGCCGGTCTTCGACTGAGCGCCACCGTCCTTCTTTGGAAGGATGGCGCTGTGTGCCGAAATCGGCACACTCCGCGCTTCGCTGTCATTGCAAGTGCGCACGGCGAATCCTCGGGAAGGTCATGAAGAAGCGGGGGTGGCGGGGTGGTGCACGCCGGCCCGTCACCCACCAGCTCTCTGCGGCTTGCGCCAGTTCAGCCGCTCCCGCCTTTCAATCCGTCTCCCGTTCTCTCACGCCTTCAGCGCGAAGCGCAGCACCCCGTCTGCGCTGCGAGGCGCTGCCACCAGCCGGCCCTGCGAGACCAGCGCATGCAGGTGCGCCACCGCCTCGCCCATCGCAAACGTCGTCTGGTGCAGGTCCAGCGTGCGCTTGAACAGCACCGGCAGCAGGTCGGATGCACTCTGCGGCCCTTGCGCGCAGGCCTCCAGCACGTCGGCAAAGCGGTCTGTATGGTGTTGCGTGAGCTGCCCGATGCGCTCGTGCAGGCCGGTGAAGGGCTTGCCGTGGCTGGGCAGCACCAGCGTGCCGGCCGGCAGCGCCAGCAGCCGCGCGATGGACGCCAGGTACAGCGGCAGCGGGTCGGCCTCGGGCTCCAGGTCGAAGACGCTGATGTTGGTGGAAATGCGCGGCAGCACCATGTCGCCCGAGATCAGCAGGTTCAGCGCCGGGCAGTGCAGCGCGATGTGCTCCGGCGCGTGGCCGTAGCCTGCGATGCAATGCCAGGCGTTGCCACCGACCATCACCGTCATCCCGTCCAGCAGCCGCCGGTAGCGGCGCGGCACCTCGGGCACCATGTTCGCGTAGTAGTTGCTGCGCCCGCGCACCTGGGCCAGCGCGTCGGGGTCGGCCAGGCCGTGGCGTGCAAAGAAGCGGGCCGACTCCTCGCCGCCGAAGCCGGTGCTGGCCATGCTGGCCACGCGCGCTGCGTTCCAGTCGGTCGCGCTGATCCACAGCCTGCATTCGTGCTCAGGCGTGCTCCAGCGCTCGGTGAGCCAGTGCGCCAGGCCGATGTGGTCGGGGTGCATGTGGGTGACGATCACGCGCAGCACCGGCAGGCCTTGCAGCGCGGTGGCGAAGACGTGCTCCCAGGCGTCGCGCGTGGCGGCGTTGGCAATGCCGCAATCGACGATGGTCCAGCCCTGTCTCGGCCCGTCCGGGCCGTCCAGAACGTCGCGCAGCAGCCAGAGGTTGATGTGGTCCAGCGCGAAGGGCAGCGCCATGCGCAGCCAGCGCACGCCGGGCGCCAGCTCCAGCGTGGTGCCCACGGGTGGCAACGTGTCGCCCAGGGGGTAGTGCAGCGCGCTCTCTTGCGGGTTGGCCATGACTGTCCTGCGAAGCTGGATTTACATTTACGTTTACGTCAACGTCAGTCTAACCATGGCACAAGCCTCCGCCGGCACGCCGCGCGCCGCGTTCACGATCACCGAGCTGGCGCTGGAGTTCGACATCACGCCGCGCGCCATCCGCTTCTATGAAGACGTGGGCCTGCTGACGCCCACCCGCGCCGGCCGCAACCGCGTCTATGGCCAGCGCGACCGCACGCGGCTCAAGCTCACCTTGCGCGGCAAGCGCCTGGGCCTGAGCCTGCAGGAGATCAAGCAGCTCGTGGACATGTACGACTCGCCGTCCGACACCGCGCAGCAGTTGCAGGCCTTCCAGGCGGTGCTGGCCGAGCACCGCCGGCTGCTGGAACAGCAGCGCGAAGACATCGAGATCACGCTGGCCGAGATCGCCCAGCACGAAGCGCGCTGCCGGCTGCTGCTGGCCGCCACGCCCTCCACGCCCCCCACGCACGCCGCACGCGGCGCACACGCCAAGCGGGCCGCCAAGGCCGCGGCCTGACGGCGCACCGGCAAACCGACAAACGAAGGAGACGAATCCCATGGACCTGCCCGGCCTGAACTTCATGCTCGGTGAAGACATCGACGCGCTGCGCGACACGGTGCGCAGCTTCGCGCAGAGCGAGATCGCCCCGCGCGCCGCCGAGATCGACCGCAGCGACCAGTTTCCGATGGACCTGTGGCGCAAGATGGGCGACCTTGGCGTGCTGGGCATCACCGTGCCCGAGGCCCACGGCGGCGCCGGGATGGGCTACCTGGCGCACATGATCGCGATGGAAGAGATCAGCCGCGCCAGCGCGTCGGTGGGCCTGAGCTACGGCGCGCACAGCAACCTCTGCGTGAACCAGCTCAAGCGCAACGGCAGCGAGGCGCAGAAGGCCAAGTACCTGCCGAAGCTGGTCACCGGCGAGCATGTCGGCGCGCTGGCGATGAGCGAGCCCGGCGCGGGCAGCGACGTCATCAGCATGAAGCTCAAGGCCGAGGACAAGGGCGGCCACTACCTGCTCAACGGCAGCAAGATGTGGATCACCAACGGCCCCGACGCCGACGTGATGGTGGTCTATGCCAAGACCGAGCCCGAGCTGGGTGCGCGCGGCGTCACCGCCTTCATCGTCGAGAAGGGCATGCCGGGCTTCAGTACCGCGCAGAAGCTCGACAAGCTGGGCATGCGTGGCAGCCACACCGGCGAGATGGTGTTCGCCAACGTCGAGGTGCCGGCCGCCAACGTGCTGGGCGCGCTGAACGGCGGCGCCAAGGTGCTGATGAGCGGGCTGGACTACGAACGCGCGGTGCTCGCGGCCGGCCCCATCGGCCTGATGCAGGCGGTGATGGACAACGTGGTGCCCTACATCCACGACCGCAAGCAGTTCGGCCAGAGCATCGGCGAGTTCCAGCTCATCCAGGGCAAGGTGGCCGACATGTACACCGTGCTCCAGGCGGCGCGCGCCTACTGCTACGTGGTGGGCAAGAACCTCGACGCGCTGGGCACCGAGCATGTGCGACAGGTGCGCAAAGACTGCGCCAGCGTCATCCTGTACTGCGCCGAGAAAGCCACCTGGATGGCCGGCGAAGGCATCCAGATCTTCGGTGGCAACGGCTACATCAACGACTACCCGCTGGGCCGGCTGTGGCGCGACGCCAAGCTGTACGAGATCGGCGCCGGCACGTCCGAGATCCGCCGCATGCTGATCGGCCGCGAGCTGTTCGCCGAAACGATGTGACCCTCTACACTGCAAGCATGATGCAGTGCAGCAAGCAATGACCACCGAACTGCAGGAGCTGTTCGCGAGCAACCGCGAGTGGGCGGCCAGCACGCTGGCGCGCGAGCCGGGCTTCTTTTCGCGCCTGCTCGAACAGCAGACACCGCAGTACCTGTGGATCGGCTGCGCCGACAGCCGCGTGCCGGCCAACGACCTGGTCGGCCTGCTGCCCGGCGAGCTGTTCGTGCACCGCAACGTCGCCAACGTGGTGGTGCCCACCGACCTCAACTGCCTGTCGGTGCTTCAGTTCGCGGTGGACATGCTGCGGGTGCGCCACATCATCGTCGTCGGCCATTCCGGCTGCGGCGGCGTGAAGGCGGCGCTGAACAACCTGCGCGTTGGCCTGGCCGACAACTGGCTGCGCCATGTGCAGGACGTGCGTGACCGCCACCAGGCGCTGCTGGACGCGCTGCCGACGGAGCGCAGGATGGACGCGCTGTGCGAGCTGAACGTGCTGGAGCAGGCGCGCAACGTCTGCCGCACCACCATCGTCGAGGACGCCTGGCAGCGCGGGCAGGAGGTCGTCGTGCACGGCTGGGTCTATGGCCTGCACAACGGCCTGCTGGAAGACCTGACCATCACCGTCGGCGGCCATGCCGACATCGAGCCGGCCTACCAGCGCGCCTTGGCCGCGCTGCACGCGCGCTTCGACATCGCTGCCGGCGGCCAGCCGTGTTCCCCCACAGCCTGACCGACGGCCGGGCCTTCGAGATCGCCAGCGCGATGCTCGAAGGCTTCAACCGGCACTACCGGCTGTTCCGCGAGACCAGCGCCGCGGCCAAGCAGCGCTTCGAGCAGTCCGACTGGCACGGCCAACAGCGAGCGCAGCGCGAGCGCATCGAGTTCTACGACAAGCGCGTGCTCGAAGCGGTGGCCCGGCTGCGCGACGACTTTCACGTCGCGGAGCTGTCGATGGACACCTGGCAGCAGGCCAAGCTGCACTACATCGGCCTGCTGGTTGACCACCACCAGCCCGAGCTGGCCGAAACCTTCTTCAACTCGGTGACGGCCAAGCTGCTGCACCGCAGCTACTTCCGCAACGACTTCATCTTCGTGCGGCCCGCCGTCAGCACCGAGTACATCGAGAACGACGAGCCGGCCTCCGCGCCCACCTACCGCGCCTACTACCCCACGCATGCCACGCTGCACGAGACCTGGCGCCGTGTGGTCACCAACTTCCAGTTGGAGCCCGACTTCGAAGACCTGGCGCGCGATGCGGAAAACGTGCTGCAAGCCATGCTGGCCGAGCTGGGCGGCTTCAGGCCGCGGGCGAACTTCCAGATCCAGGTGCTGGCCAGCCTGTTCTACCGCAACAAGGGCGCCTATGTGGTGGGCAAGATCATCAACGGCTTCACCGAGACGCCGTTCGCGCTGCCCATCCTGCATGGCGAGCATGGCCTGCTCATCGACGCCGCCTTGTTCGGCGAGGACGACCTTGCCATCCTCTTCAGCTTTGCGCGCGCCTACTTCATGGTCGATATGGAGATCCCGTCGGCCTACGTGCAGTTTCTGCGCTCGATGATGCCGCGCAAGCCACGCTCGGAGCTGTACAGCGCCTTGGGGCTTCAGAAGCAGGGCAAGAACATGTTCTACCGCGACCTGCTGGCGCACCTGCGCCACAGCAGCGACAAGTTCCGCATCGCGCCCGGCATCAAGGGCATGGTGATGCTGGTCTTCGACCTGCCGTCGTTCCCCTATGTGTTCAAGGTGATCAAAGACTTCTATCCGCCGCAGAAGGACACCACGCGCGAGCAGATCAAGGGCAAGTACCTGCTCGTCAAGCAGCACGACCGGGTCGGCCGCATGGCCGACACGCTGGAGTACAGCAACGTGGCCTTTCCGCGCCACCGGCTGGACGACGAACTGGTGGCCGAGCTGAAGCACTTCTGCGGCAGCCTGCTCGAAGAAGACGCCGGCCCGGGCGGCGCCGGCGAGCAGGTGCTGGTGATCCGCCATGTCTATATCGAGCGGCGCATGGTGCCGCTGAACATCTACTTGCAGGAAGGCGCGCCCGAGCAGGTGGCGCACGCCGTGGTGGAGTACGGCAACGCCATCAAGGACCTGGTGGCGGCCAACATCTTTCCGGGCGACATGCTGTGGAAGAACTTCGGCGTCACGCGCCACGGCAAGGTGGTGTTCTACGACTACGACGAGATCGAATACGTCAGCGACTGCAACTTCCGCCGCGTGCCCACCCCGCGCAACGAGGAAGAAGAGATGTCGGGCGAGGTCTGGTACTCGGTCGGCCCGAAAGACGTCTTCCCCGAGACCTTCGGCCCCTTTCTGCTGGGCAACCCGGCCGTGCGCGAAGTCTTCATGGCGCACCACGCCGACCTGCTGGACGCCGCCTTCTGGCAGAGCCACAAAGAGCGCATCCGCGCCGGCCATGTGCACGATGTGTTTCCATACGAGCCGGGCAAGCGCTTCACGCTGCGGCGGCACAATCTTCAAATGTCGATCTGAACGGAGAGAACCATGGCTGAATCCATCGTCATCGTGTCTGCCGCCCGCACGCCCATCGCCGGCCTGCTGGGCGACTTTGCCAGCCTTCAGGCCTGGGAGCTGGGCGCCGTGGCCATCAAGGCCGCGGTCGAGCGTGCCGGCGTGCCGGGCGACGCCATCGACGAGGTGTTGATGGGCAACTGCCTGATGGCAGGCCAGGGCCAGGCGCCCGCCCGCCAGGCGATGCGCAAGGCCGGCCTGCCCGACAGCACCGGCGCCGTCACGCTCAGCAAGATGTGCGGCTCGGGCATGCGCGCGATGATGTTCGCGCACGACATGCTGGCCGCCGGCAGCGCCAATGTCATGCTGGCCGGCGGCATGGAAAGCATGACCAACGCGCCGCATCTGGTGAACGCCCGCAAGGGCATCAAGTACGGCGCCGCGCCCTTCCTCGACCACATGGCCGTCGATGGCCTGGAAGACGCCTACGAGCGCGGCAAGGCGATGGGCGTCTTCGCCGAGCAGTGCGTGGCCAAGTACGGCTTCAGCCGCGAGGCGCAGGACCAGTTCGCCATCGCATCCACCCAGCGCAGCAAGAAGGCCAACGAAGACGGCAGCTTCGCCTGGGAGATGGCGCCCGTCAGCGTGGCCGGCAAGGCGGGCGACACGGTGTTCAAGTTCGACGAGCAGCCCTTCAAGGCCAAGCTCGACAAGATCGCCGGCTTGAAGCCCGCGTTCAAGAAGGACGGCAGCATCACCGCAGCCACCTCGTCCAGCATCTCCGACGGCGCTGCGGCACTGGTGCTGATGAAGGAAAGCACCGCCACGCAGATGGGCGTCAAGCCGCTGGCGCGCATCGTCGGCCACGCGGTGCACGCGCAGGCGCCCGACTGGTTCACCACCGCGCCTGTGGGCGCCATCCAGAAGGTGCTGAAGAAGGCCGGCTGGACGCCGCAGCAGGTGGACCTGTGGGAGGTCAACGAGGCCTTCGCGACGGTGACGATGGCGGCGATGGCCGAATTCAAGCTGGCGCACGAGATCGTCAACGTGCATGGCGGCGCATGCGCTCTGGGCCACCCCATCGGCGCCAGCGGCGCGCGCATCGTCGTCACGCTGCTCGGCGCGCTGCGCACCCAGGGCAAAAAGCGCGGCGTCGCGGCCTTGTGCATCGGCGGCGGCGAGGCCACCGCGATGGCCGTGGAGCTGCTCTGAACCTGCCCCCGCCAGGCGAGCTGCTGCTCTTCGCTGCCGCGGTGTTCGTGCTCAACGCAACGCCGGGCGTCGATCTGCTGCTCACCGTCACGCGCACGCTCGCGCGCGGGCCGCGCGCCGGTCTGGCCGCGGCCTGCGGCGTCAGCAGCGGCTGCGTGCTGCATGCCTTGGCGGCGGCTTTCGGCCTGGCTGCGCTGCTGGCGGTGCACCCGCAGGCCTTCGCGGCCATCCAGTGGGCTGGCGCTGCCTACCTGGCCTGGATGGGTTTCGGCCTGCTGCGCCAGGCGCTGCGCGGCGCCGCCGCAACGCCGGCCACGGCCGCGGCGGCGGCTGCGCCGGTGTCGCTGGCCGCCGAGTACCGGCGCGGCCTGCTCACCAACGTGCTGAACCCCAAGGTCGCGCTGTTCTTCCTGGCCTTCCTGCCGCAGTTCGTGCCGGCCACGGCGCCCGACAAGACGGTGTCCTTCCTGCTGCTGGGCGCGTGGTTCGTGGTGCAGGGCACCGCGTTCCTGTTCTGCCTGGTCGCGCTGGCCGCGCGGCTGCGGCGCTGGCAGACGCCGGCCGCGGCGCGGCGCGCGCTGTCCGGTGCGGCTGGCGCGCTCTTCGTCGCGCTGGCCTTGCGGCTGCTGGGCGCCCGGCCGGCACTTGCCTGACAACTCTTCATTCCAGCCATGTCCACCACCACCATCGAAACGCCCTTGATCCGCGTCGGTGAGGAATTCCGCGCGCAGGTGCGCTACACGCGCGAGCAGATCATCCAGTTCGCGCGCCTCACCGGCGACAGCAACCCGCTGCACCATGACCGCCAGGCGGCCGAGCGTGCCAGCTTCGGCGAGCTGATCGCCAGCGGCCAGCAGACCGCGTCGCAGATGATGGGCCTCGTCGCATCGCACTTCTCGCGCACCCACGACGGCGTGCAGCGCGAGATGCTGTGCCTGAACTTCAACTTCAACTTCAAGGCGCCGGTGTTCGCCGAGCAGGACATCCACATCCACTGGCGCGTCTCGGAGGTGGAGCCCAACAACCGCCGCGGCGGCTTCATCGGCCATGTCGATGGCGCCGCGACGGTGGCCGGCCGCGCCTGCGTGGTGGCGCGCGGCACGCTGCTGGTGCGGCGCACGGCGGTGCGGCTGGCATGACCGGGGCCGGCCCATGCTGCTGAGCGAAGACCACCGCGCGGTGCAGGACGCCGTGCGCAGCTATGTGCAGGACTGCATCGCACCGCACGCTGCCGCCTGGGACAAGAGCCACGCCTTCCCTGCCGCCGCCTTGCGTGGCCTGGCCGCGCTGGGCTGCTACGGCGTGGCGGTGCCGCAGGAATGGGGCGGCGCCGGGCTGGACTACCTGGCACTGGCCGTCATCCTCGAAGAAGTGGCCGCCGGCGACGGCGCCACCAGCACCGTGGTCAGCGTCAACAACTGCCCGGTCTGCTCCATCCTGATGGCCTATGGCAATGCCGACCAGAAAGAGCGCTTCCTGAAAGCCCTGGCGCGCGGCGCGATGCTGGGCGCCTTCTGCCTGACCGAGCCGCATGTGGGCTCGGAGGCCGGCGGGCTGAGGACGACGGCTGTCCGCGACGGTGACGACTACCTGCTGAACGGCGTCAAGCAGTTCATCACCAGCGGCAAGAACGGCGACGTCGCCATCGTGATGGCAGTGACGGACAAGGCCGCCGGCAAGAAAGGCATCAGCGCCTTCATCGTGCCCACCAGCACGCCCGGCTACGAGGTGGCCCGCATCGAGGACAAGCTGGGCCAGCATGCCAGCGACACGGCGCAGATCCGCTTCGAGCAATGCCGCGTGCCGGCCGCCAACCTGCTGGGCGAAGAAGGCATGGGGCTGAAGATCGCGCTGTCGGGCCTGGAAGGCGGGCGCATCGGCATCGCGTCGCAGGCCGTCGGCATGGCACGCGCGGCCTTCGACGCCGCGCTGGCCTACAGCCGTGACCGCACCAGCTTCGGCCAGCCCATCTTCAACCACCAGGCGGTGCAGTTCAAGCTGGCCGACATGGCCACGCAGATCGAGGCCGCGCGGCAGCTCATCTGGCACGCCGCCAGCCTGAAGGACGCCGGCCTGCCCTGCCTGAAACAGGCCGCGATGGCCAAGCTCTTCGCCAGCGAAATGGCAGAGCGCGTCTGCTCCGACGCGATCCAGGTGCACGGCGGCTACGGCTACGTGAGCGACTTCCCGGTCGAGCGCATCTACCGCGACGTGCGGGTCTGCCAGATCTACGAAGGCACGTCGGAAGTGCAGAAGATCCTCATCGGCCGGGCGTTGGCACAGGGCGCCTAGACGGCGTCTGGGCGGCGCTTCGACGGCGCTTCGACGGCGGTCAGACGGCGCTCAGACCGCGATCAAGAGGCGGCCAGCGCGCCGGCGACGAAGGCCACCAGCGCGCGCGCCGCTTCCGGCGCCACCGGCATGGGCAGCGTCAGCGCGAACACCGTGTCGCCTTCGACGAGGTGCAGTTGCCAGCCCGGCAGCGCATCCACCAGCCGGCCCGCGGCCACGTCGTCGGCCACGCTGAAGTCGGGGGCGAACACGGTGCCGTTGCCCGCGCGCGCCATGCCCAGCAGCGTGGCGAGGTCGTCGCTGCTGCAGGCCGGCACCAGCTCTATGGCGCTGCGCTCGTCGGCACCGCGCCGCCACAGCATTGCCAGCCGCTCCGTCGGCTGGCCCAGCACCAGGCAGCGCGCGTCGGGCAGCGCATCCGGCCCCGCCAGCGGCATGCCCTTGCGTGGCCGCGCCCAGGCGCAGACCTTGAAGCGCAGCACCGCGCGCGCCACCCAGTCTTGCGGCGGCTGGCGGGTGATGCGAAAGGCCACGTCAACGTCCTCGCGCAGCAGGTCCACCCGGCGGTGCGTGAAGCTCAGCTCCAGCCGCAGCGCCGGGTGCACCGCCAGAAAGCGCGCCAGCAGCGGCGCCAGCACCGCCATGCCGAAGGTGGGCACCGAGGTCACGCGAAGCGTGCCGCTCAGCCCCGGGCCGCGCGCCTGCGTGCGCAGGCTGAGCCGGGCTGCGTCGGTCGCGTCGGCCACCGCGCGGGCCTTGGTGGCCAGGCGGCGGCCGGCCTCGGTGAGGCCGAGTGCCCGCGTGGTGCGGGCAAACAGCGGCTGGCCCAGCGCAGCCTCGATGCCGGCAATGCGCCGGCTGACCGCCGCGCGCGTCAGCCCCAGCCCGCGCGCGGCCTGCGCAAAGCTGCCGGCCGCGACGATGCGCGCAAACAGCTCCAGCGCGTTGGCGTCCAGCGGCACGTCGCGGCGCGCCGCCACGGTGGGGCGCTGCCGGGTCTTGGTTGTCAATGCAAACTCACCAATGCGTCAATCCAAGGCAGTCTAGTCAACTTGCGGGGCGAATCCTAGAGTTGCCTGCATGCACAGCCGAACCGCCAGTTCCTTCGAAGCCGGGCCGCTGGCCGGCCCCGCCAAGGCGTCAACCACGCAGACCACCGTGCTGGTCGCCGCCGATGGCCGCCACCTGGCCGCCTGCTGGACGGAGCCGCCCGACGGCCAGGCGCACGCCGTCACCGTGCTCAGTTCGGCGGCCGGCGTGCCGAGCGGCTACTACCGCGGCTTCGCGCAGTGGCTGGCCGGCCGCGGCCACGCGGTGCTGCGCTACGACTACCGCGGCATCGGCGGCTCGCGCAGTGGTGCGCCGCTGCGCCAGGAGCCGGCGACGATGCGCGACTGGGCGGTGCTGGACATGAGCGCGGCACTCGCCGCCGCCGAAGCGCGGCGCGGCGGCCGTGGCCTGCCGCTGCTGCTGCTGGGGCATTCGTTCGGCGGCAATGCGATCGGCTTCGCCCATGGCGTGGAGCGGGCCGACGCCATCCTCACCGTGGCATCGCAGCAGGGCGAGCCGCGCCTGTTCGCTGGCCGCCACCGCGTGCTGGCCGAGCTGTTCTTCCGCGCCTGGGTGCCGGCAGTCACGGCGGCGTGTGGCCGCATGCCCGGCTGGGCGCTGGGCGGCGGCGCAGAGCCGATGCCGGCCGGCGTGGCGCGCCAGTGGGCGGCCTGGGGCCTGCGCCGCGGCTGGGCCTTCGCCGACCCGGCAATGCGCCCGCAGTCGTCGTACCGCGCCATCGTGGCGCCGGTGCATCTGTGGAACGTCAGCGACGATCTCACCTACGCGCCGCCCGCCGCGGTGGACGCGCTGGCAGCGCAGTTCGCCATCGCCGCGGTCCAGCGCCACACGCTCACGCCGGCGTCGGCCGGCGTCCGGCGGCTGGGCCACTTCGGCGTCTTCCGTCGCTCACCGGGCGCGCCGGTCTGGGAGCGCCTGCTCGCGCCCATCGAAGCCGCGGTGCCCGCCTTGCGGCGCTGAGCGGCCGGGATCAAGCTGACGAAGCCGGCACCGGCGCTACAGTGCGCCGATGACCGAGACCGAGGCCCGCCAGGTGCTGCTGTTGCAGGCCGTCGAGACCGGCGCCCAGACGCCGCTGTGGACCGCCGATGACCGCGCCTGGGCCAGCCGCCTGGCGCAGCAGACGGCCGGCGGCGATGCGCCGCCCGAGCGCTTCGTCGCCCAGCGGGCCGGCCACGCCATGCAGCGTCTGCTGCCGCGCGATGCCGCTGCCCGCGACTGGCTGCAGCGCAGGCTGTGGCGCCCGGCGTGGCTGCCGGCCGCCGGCGCAGCGGCCTTCGGGCTCGGCGCGCTGGTGGACCACATCGGCAGCGCGCAGCGCGTCGATCTGCTGGCCTGGCCGGTGGGCGTGGTGATCGTCTGGAACGTCGCGGTCTATCTCGGTCTGCTGCTGCCGCGGCGCGGCGGCGGCTTGCGGCGCTGGCTGACCCGGCAACTGGCGGGCGGCGAACGCGGGCCGGCAGTGCTCTGGGCGCGCCACGCCGCGCCGCTGTCGCTGGCGCGCGCGGCCTGGCTGCTGCACGGCGCCGCCGCGATGCTGGCGCTGGGCCTCGTCGCAGGCCTCTACACGCGCGGCCTGGTGCTGGACTACCGCGCGGGCTGGCAGAGCACCTTTCTCGCCGCGCCGCTGGTGCAGGCGCTGCTGAACGCGCTGCTGGCGCCGGCCAGCGCCGTCACCGGCATCGCCGTGCCCGACGTGGCACCGCTGCGGCTGGCACCCGGGGTGGCGGCGGCCGGGCCGGCCGCGCCCTGGCTGCACCTCTTCGCGGCGACGCTGGCGCTGGCCGTCGTGCTGCCGCGGCTGGCGCTGGCGGCCTGGGCCGGATGGCGGGCGCAGCGGCTGTCGGCGCACTTCCCGCTGGCGCTGGACGACCCCTACTTCCAGCGCCTGCGCCTTCAGCAGCAAGGCGGCCAGGCGCTCGTGCAGGTGCTGCCCTACGCGGCCGACTGCTCGGCGCAGGCGGCGCTGGGCCTGCGCGCCGTGCTGGCCGGCGTGCTGGGCGAAGGCCTTCAGTTGCAGCTTGCGCCCACCACGCCCTTCGGTGAGGCGGCCTCTGGCTCGGCAGGCACGGCAGTCACCGGCCTGCGCGTGCTGCTCTTCGACCTGGGCGCCACGCCCGAGGCCGAAGCGCAGGGCCGCTTCATTGCCGCGCTGCAAGGCCACGGGCCGCTGCTGCTGGTGGCCGACGAGGCGGCATTCCGGCGGCGCTTTGCCGGCCTGCCGGAGCGGCTGGCGCAGCGCCGCGCGGCCTGGCAGCAGTTCGCCGACGCGCAAGCCTTGCCGCTGCTGTGCTGCGACCTGGGCGGCGCAGACACCGCGGCGGCCACCGCCACGCTGCAACGGGTGCTGGCCCGATGACGGCGCAGTGGAGCGGGACCAGCGCGACGACAGTGACGACAGTGACGACAGTGACGACATTGACGCTGAGCCTGGTCTCGCACACCAACGCCGGCAAGACGACGCTGGCGCGCACGCTGCTGGGCCGCGACATCGGCGAGGTGCGCGACGCACCGCACGTCACCGAGTTCGCCGAGATGCACCCGCTGCTGCGCACGCCCGAGGGCGATGCGTTGCAGCTCTGGGACACGCCCGGCTTCGGCGACAGCCCGCGGCTGCTGCGGCTGACGCAGCGGCTGCAGTCGGCAGAGCAGCCGCTGGGTTGGCTGCTCGCCCAGGTGTGGGACCGCTGGCGTGACTGTGGGCTGTGGGCCAGCCAGCAGGCGCTGCGCCATGTGCGCGCGCACAGCGACGTGGTGCTCTACCTCGTCAATGCCAGCGAGTCGCCAGCCGCTGCCGGCTACGTGGCCGCAGAAATGGGCTTGCTGCGCTGGATGGACAAGCCGGTGGTGGTGCTGCTGAACCAGCTCGACCCGCCGCGCGCCGCGGCCGACGAAGCGGCCGACGTCGCCCAGTGGCGCACGCATCTGGCGGCTTTTGCGCAGGTGCGCGCGGTGCTGCCGCTGGACGCCTTCGCGCGCTGCTGGGTGCAGGAAGGCACGCTGCTGCGCGCCATCGACGCGGCGCTGGGCGGCAGCGCTGTCATGCAGCGGCTCGCGGCCGCGTGGGCAGCGCAACGGCTGGCCACCTTCGATGCCGCGGTGCGCGAACTGGCCGCCAGCCTCGGCCGCACGGCGGCAGCGCGCGCCGTGCTGCCCGACGGCGGCTGGCTCGCACGCAAGCAGGATGCCGCCGACGGGCGGCAGGCGCTGGAGAAGATGCTCGATGCCGAGCTGCGCGCCAGCACCGGCCGGCTGCTGGCGCTGCACGGGCTGGCCGGCCAGGCGCAGAGCGAGATCCTCGACCGCGTGGCGGCCCAGGTGAGCTTGCGCCAGCGTGTCGGCGAAGGCCGCGCGGCGCTGGTGGGCGGGGCCATCAGCGGCGCGCTGGCGGGGCTGAAGGCCGACATCGCCACCGGCGGCCTCACGCTGGGCGGCGGCATGCTGGCCGGCGGGCTGCTGGGCGCCCTGGGCGCCGCCGGCCTGGCCCGCGGGCTGAACGTGGTGCGCGGCACCGACCGCAGCTTTGCCCACTGGAGCGCAGAGGCGCTGGCGCCGCTGGTGCAGGCCGCACTGCTGCGCTACCTGGCCGTGGCCCACTTCGGCCGTGGCCGCGGCGACTGGCAGCAAGGCGAAGCGCCCGCGCACTGGCGCGATGTCGTCAGCGCCGCACTCGCACCGCACCAGGCCGCGCTGACGGCGCTCTGGCAGGGCCGCAGCAGCAAGTTCGACAACCCAGGCGAGGCAGAGCAGCTCTCGGCGGCGCTGCTGCCGCTGCTGGCAAAGGCCACGCGCGATGCGCTGGAGCGCCTGTACCCCGGCGCCTGGCCCGCCAAGCCATGAAGCCCCGGATGGACGGCCCGGCCGCCGCCGCTTAGCCTGTCGCCCACCATGGACCTTGCCCACCACCTGCGCATCCAGGCGCGCGCCAACCGCCTGGCCAACCACCGGCTGCACGGCGCGATGGCAGCGCTGCCGCCGGCCGACTTCCACGCGCCGCGCACCGGCTTCTTCCCCAGCCTGGCAGCCACGCTCGACCATGTGTTGATGGTCGATCAGTACTACATCGGCGCCCTGCTCGGCGAAGCCGGGCTCGACGGCCATTGGGCCCGCTACACCGGCAGCGCCACGCTCGCTGGTCTGGCAACGCGCCAGCAGGCCAGCGACGAGCGGCTGATCGCCTTCTGCGACGCGCTCGATGCCGCCGGCTGTGGGCGCGTGGTGGCAATGCCGCGCGGCGCCGGCCGCGTGCAGCACGACCTGGCGGCCCATGTGCTGGCCCACCTGTTCATGCACCAGACGCACCACCGCGGCCAGGCCCACGCGATGCTGTCCGCCACCGCCGTGGCGCCGCCGCAGCTCGACGAGTTCCTGATGCCCAGCGAAGCGCATTTCCGCGTTGCCGAGATGGCGGCGCTGGGCTGGCAGGAGGCTGCGGTGTACGGCCTGCCGGGCGACACCCGACCCTAGAATTGACGTTGACGTAAACGTCAACCAAACCCGCAGGCGCAGGAGCCCCGATGCCCGTTCTCACGTCCAAGATCAACCCGCGCTCCGAGGACTTCAAGGCCAATGCGCTGCTGATGCGGCAGCGGGTGGACGACCTCAACACCCGCCTGGCCGGCATCGCCGAAGGCGGCGGCGAGGCGGCGCGCGCCAAGCACACCGCGCGCGGCAAGCTGCTGCCGCGCGAGCGGGTGGAAATGCTGCTGGACCCGGACACGCCCTTCCTCGAAATCGGCGCGATCGCGGCGCTGGACATGTACGACAACGCCGCGCCCGGCGCGGGGCTGATCGCCGGCATCGGCCGTGTCAGCGGCGTCGAGTGTTTGATCGTCTGCAACGACGCCACCGTCAAGGGCGGCACCTACTACCCGATGACGGTGAAGAAGCATCTGCGGGCGCAAGAGATCGCGCAGCAGAACCGCCTGCCGTGCATCTACCTCGTGGACAGCGGCGGCGCCAACCTGCCCAACCAGGACGACGTCTTCCCCGACCGCGAGCACTTCGGCCGCATCTTCTACAACCAGGCCAACATGAGCGCGCTGGGCATCCCGCAGCTCGCGGTGGTGATGGGCTCGTGCACGGCAGGCGGCGCCTACATGCCGGCGATGAGCGACGAGACCATCATCGTGCGCAACCAGGGCACCATCTTCCTGGCCGGCCCGCCGCTGGTGAAGGCCGCCATCGGTGAAGTGGTCAGCGCCGAAGACCTGGGCGGCGGCGACGTGCACACCCGGCTGTCCGGCGTGGCCGACCACCTGGCCGAGAACGACCTGCACGCACTGGCCATCGCGCGCGCCAGCGTCGCCAACTTCAACTGGCGCAAGCCAGAGCAACTGCAACTCCAGCCGCCGCGCGCGCCGCTGTTCGACGCTGCCGAACTGCACGGCGTGATCCCGTCGGACGCGCGCAAGCCCTTCGACGTGCGCGAGATCATCGCCCGCCTGGTGGATGGCTCGGAGTTCGACGAGTTCAAGGCGCGTTACGGCGCCACGCTCGTCACCGGCTTCGCGCATATCGAAGGCATGCCGGTGGGCATCATCGCGAACAACGGCGTGCTGTTCTCCGAAAGCTCGATGAAGGCCGCGCACTTCATCGAGTTGTGCTGCCAGCGGCGCATTCCGCTGGTCTTCTTGCAGAACATCACCGGCTTCATGGTCGGCCGCAAATACGAGGCAGAAGGCATCGCCAAGCATGGCGCGAAGATGGTCACCGCCGTGGCCACCGCCACGGTGCCCAAGTTCACGGTGATCATCGGCGGCAGCTTCGGTGCCGGCAACTACGGCATGTGCGGCCGGGCTTACAGCCCGCGCTTGCTGTGGATGTGGCCGAACGCGCGCATCAGCGTGATGGGCGGCGAGCAGGCCGCGGCGGTGCTGGCCACCGTCAAGCGCGATGGCATCGAGAAGAAGGGCGGCCAGTGGAGCGCCGAGCAGGAATCGGCGTTCAAGCAGCCGATCCTGGAGCAGTTCGAGCACCAGGCGCACCCGTACTACAGCAGCGCGCGGCTGTGGGACGACGGCGTGATCGACCCGGCCGACACCCGCCGCGTGCTGGCGCTGGGCTTGAGCGCCAGTCTGAACGCGCCGATTCCGGACACCCCGCGCTTCGGCATTTTCCGGATGTAGTGCATAATGTGTGCCGTGCTTTGACAGAATACACATCATGCGCACCAATATCGACATCGACGATGACTTGATGGCCAACGCCATGAAGGCCGGGCCGTACAAGACCAAGAAAGACGCGGTCGAGGCCGGCCTCAAGCTGCTGGCCCGGCAGGCCGCCTACCGCGAGATTCTCAAGTGGCGCGGCAAGCTGAACTGGGAAGGCGACGACAGCATCGACTGGACGGTGCCCGCGCCGCCGCCCACCACGGGCAGCGGCGTCAGCACCGCCGTGCTGGCGCAAGAGCGGTCGCCTGGCGGGAAGCGCCGTGCTGGTCGTTGACTCCAGCGTCTGGATCGACTTCTTTGCGCGCAACGCCCACCCCGCCAGCGACCTGCTGGACAGCCTGCTCGACCATGGCGAGGTGCGCATCGTCGTGCCCGACCTGGTGCTGTTCGAGGTGCTGCGCGGCTTTCGCCATGAGCGTGACCACCGGCAGGCGCGGCTGCTGATGGAAAGCCTGAGCATCGAAGCCACGGGCGGCGCGGCGCTTGCGCTGACCGGCGCGCAGCACTACCGCAGCCTGCGCGCGGCCGGTGTCACGGTGCGCAGCGGCATCGACGTGCTGATCGCCAGCTTCTGCATCGAGAACGACTACGCACTGCTGCACCGCGACCGCGACTTCGACGCCTTCGAAGCGCAGCGCGGCCTGCGCATCTGGCGCAACTGAAAGGCCGACGCGCCATGGACAACGTCTATCTGACCGCCGACCACGCCCTGCTGCAGGACCAGGTGGCGCGCTTCCTCGCGCGCGAGGTGGAGCCCCATGCAGCCACCTGGGAAGAGCAGGGCATGGTGCCGCGCGCGGTGCTGCGCAAGATGGGCGCGGCCGGCTTGCTGGGCCTCGTCTATGCGCCCGAGTACGGCGGCGCCGGCGCCGATGCGCTGACCAACCTGGCTTTCGCAGACGCTTTGAGCCAGAGCACCTTCGGCGGCTTCATCATCACGGTGCTGGTGCACACCGACATGGCGTCGCCGCACCTGCACCACGCCGGCACGCCGGCGCAACAGGCGCGCTGGATGCCCGGCATCACCAGCGGCGAAACCATCACCGCGGTGGCCATCACCGAGCCCGGCGCCGGCTCCGACGTCGCCGGCCTGCGCAGCAGCGCCGTGCTGGATGGCAGCACCTGGGTGCTCAACGGCAGCAAGCTCTTCATCACCAACGGCGTCCATGCCGATCTGTATTTCGTCGCCGCCCGCACCGGCAGCGCACGGCATGCGATTTCGATCTTCGCGGTCGAGAAAGGCACGCCGGGCTTCACGGTCGGCCGCTCGCTCGACAAGACCGGTTGGCGCTGCTCCGACACCGCCGAACTGCACTTCGACAACGTGCGCTTGCCGGCCGGCCACCTGCTGGGCGACGAAGGCAAGGGCTTCTACGCGGTGATGAAGAACTTCCAGACCGAGCGCATCGCACTCGGCGCCATGGCGGTGGGCCACTGCACGCAGGCGCTGCGGCTGGCGCTGGACCATGTGCGCACGCGCCAAGCCTTCGGCGGCACCTTGTGGGACAAGCAGGCCGTGCGCCAGAAACTCGCGATGCTGGACGCCAGGACCCGCGCCGCCCGCGCCTACCTCTACCACTGCGCCTGGCGCGTGACTCAGGGGCACGACGTGGTGCAGGACGTCTCGCTGCTGAAGGCGCTGACCGGCGAACTGGTCAACGAAGTCGTCCAGGGCTGCCAGCAGTTGCATGGCGGCATGGGCTTCATGCACGGCACGCCGGTCGAGCGGCTGTGGCGTGATGCGCGCGTGCTGGCCATCGGTGGCGGCGCCACCGAGGTGATGCTCGACGAAGCGGCCAAGCGGTACTGAGCCGCGACTGAACGGGCGGCTGAACGGCTTCACCATGGCGCAGCACATCGACATCCGGCCGCACGTCGGCCCCCAAATCCGCCCACTCGCAGCACGCGACTCCTTCGACGCCATCACGCGCCTGCTGCACGCGGCCTACGCGCCGCTGGCACAGGCCGGCATGAACTTCACCGCCGCGACGCAGACGGCCGAAGACACGGCCCGCCGCGCTGCGGAGGGGCAGTGCTTGGTTGCAGAAACCGAAGACGGCATCGTCGGCACCGTCACCGTCTGCGGCCCCTATGCCGACGGTGAAGCGCCCTGGGCCGAGTCCGTCCCCTGGTTCCGCGACCGCGACACCGCGCACTTCCACCAGTTCGCGGTGCACCCGGCCGCGCAGCGCCAGGGCCTGGGCCGGCGGTTGATCGCCGCCTGCGAGCACTGGGCGCTGCAACGCGGCTACCGCCGCATGGCGCTGGACACGGCCGAGCCGGCAACCGCACTGCGTGCGCTCTACAAGAGCGTGGGCTATGCCGAGGTGGGCCGCGTGCACTGGGCGGGCAAGACCTATGGCAGCGTGATCCTGCAAAAGGCGCTGGACAGGTCTCCGCTGCGCGAGCACCTGCGCACGCTGGCACGCTACAACGTCTGGGCCAGCACGGCGCTTTGCGCCCATCTCGATGCGCTGCCCGAGGCCGACTACAGGCGCGACGCCGGGCTCTTCTTCAACAGCGTGCATGGCACGCTGAACCACCTGCTGGTGGCCGAGCATGCGCTGTGGTTTCGCCGCTTCGCCGAGGGCGTTTCACCGTCGGTGGCGCTCGACGACGAGATCGAGCCCGACCGTGCGCGGCTGCGCCAGCGCCTGCTGAGCGGCGCGCTGGCCTGGCTGCCGCTGCTGGAGCTGTGGCCCGAGCAGCGGCTGGAAGGCACGCTGGAGTACCAGCGTCTGGCCGGCCAGCGCGTGCGGCTGCCTTTTGCAGCCACGTTGGCGCATGTGTTCAACCACGGCACGCACCACCGCGGCCAGATCAGCGCCGCGATCACCGCGATGGGCCACGCGAGCCCCGCACTCGACATGGTGCTGATGCTGCAACAAGACCATCCGTCATGACCCCGACCGCCACGCTCGACATCCGCCGTCCTTCGCCCCATGTGGCCGAGGTCTGGCTCAACCGGCCCGATGTCCGCAACGCCTTCAACGACGGCGTGATCGCCGAACTCACCAGCACCTTCCGCACGCTGGGCGCCGACCCCGAGCTGCGCGTGATCATGCTCGGCGGCCACGGCAAGGCCTTCTGCGCCGGGGCCGACCTGGGCTGGATGCGCAGCATGGCGGCCTACACCTGGGACGAGAACCAGGCCGACGCCGCGCGGCTGGCCGAGATGCTGTGGACGCTCTACACCTGCCCGCTGCCGGTGATCGGCCGCATCCACGGCGACTGCTATGCAGGCGGCGTGGGCCTGGCCGCCGTCTGCGATGTGCTGGTGGCTGCCGAGGGCGTGCAGTTCTGCCTCAGCGAGGCGCGGCTGGGCCTGCTGCCGGCCACCATCGCGCCCTACGTCGTGCGGGCGCTCGGCGAGCAGGCGTCGCGCCGCTACTTCGTCACCGCAGAGCGCTTCTCGGCCGCCGACGCCAAGGCGCTCGGCCTGGTGCACGAGGTCACGCCGGCCGACGCGCTGGACGCCACGGTGGCCGAACTCGTGGCGCTGCTGGTGGCCAACGGCCCGGCGGCTGTGAAGGCCTGCAAGCGGCTGGTGCAAGACGTCGCAGGCCGCCCCATCGACGCGGCCTTGCGTGCCGACACCGCAGGCCGCATTGCCGACATCCGCGTCAGCGCAGAAGGGCGTGAAGGGCTGGCTGCGTTCCTGGGCAAACGCGATCCGGGATGGCGGTGACGCGCCCGTTGCCATTGCCGTCATTGCAGCAGCACGGGCGCTGGCTTGCCGGCCTGGCGCTGGCCGCAGCGGTGGCCCTGGGCGCCACCGCCCAGACGGTGCCGGCCGCCGAGCCGCTGGCCGCCGACCTGCGCGAAGACGTGCAGCGGCTCGCAGTCACCGTGAAGGACCTGTACGGCCGCGAAGAAACACGCCTGATCCCGCTGACGACCTTCCGCCCGCCCGGCGACGGCCCCTTCCCGCTGGTGGTGGTGAGCCACGGCCGTGCGCCGACGGACCGCCGCGCCCAGCAGGGCCGCCAGCGCTACGAGACGCTGGCGCGCTATCTCGTCGGCAAGGGCTTCGCGGTCTTCGTGCCCACGCGCGTGGGCTATGGTGACACCTTCGGCGCCTTCGACCCCGAGTCCAGCGGCAACTGCGATTCCATGCGCCCGGCCGCGGCGGCGCAGGCCGCGTCCGACCAGGTGCTTGCCACGCTGGCCCACGCCAAGACGCTGCCCTGGGTGGACACGGCGCGCTGGGTCGCGGTGGGCACGTCGGTCGGCGGCTTGACGACGCTGGCCGTCGCCTCGCGCCACCCGCCGGGCCTGGTGGCAGCGATCAACTTTTCCGGCGGTGCCGGCGGCGACCCGGAGCGCCACCCCGGCAGCCCGTGCAGCCCCACCGCGCTGTCACGCTTGTGGCAGGCGCAGGCCGCAAGCGCGACGCTGCCGGTGCTCTGGCTCTACTGGCAGAACGACCTCTACTGGGGCGCCGAGTGGCCGCGCCGCTGGGCGCAGGCCTGGCGCGACGGCGGCGGGCAGCTCGACTTTCAGCAGTTGCCGGCCGCCGGCCGGGACGGCCACGCCGGCCTGGCGACCGACATGGACCACTGGGTGCCGCTGGTCGAGGCGCATCTGGCGCAGGCCGGCTTCACCCGTAGCGGCCTGGTGCCCCGGCCACCGCCGAGCGGCTTTGCGCTGCTCGACCAGATCGACAAGCTGCCCGTCCCGGCCGGCCGCGGCGAGGCCTTCTACAAGAAGTTTCTGGCGGCGCAAAGCCCGCGGGCCTTCGCCATCGGCCCGGGCGGCGCGGTGGGCGTGGCCAGCGGTGACTGGGCAGCAGGCCGGGCGCTGGGCTATTGCCAGGCCGCGCGCGGCGCCGCCTGCAAACTCTATGCGCTGGACGACGACGTGGTCTGGCAGCCGTGAACCCGAGGAAGACGACGATGTTCAAGAAGATATTGATTGCCAACCGGGGTGAGATCGCCTGCCGCGTGGCCACCACCGCGCGCCGGCTGGGCGTGCAGACGGTGGCGGTGTATTCCGACGCCGATGCAGGCGCGCGCCATGTGCAGCTCTGCGACGAGGCGGTGCACGTCGGCGGCGCGGCGCCGCGCGACAGCTACCTTCAGTGGCAGCGCATCATCGACGCGGCGCTTGCCAGTGGCGCCCAGGCCATCCACCCCGGCTATGGCTTCCTGAGCGAGAACGAAGCCTTTGCGCGCGCCTGCGCCAGTGCGGGGCTGGCCTTCATCGGGCCGCCGGCATCGGCCATCGCCGCGATGGGCAGCAAGTCGGCCGCCAAGACGCTGATGGCCGAGGCCGGCGTGCCGCTGGTGCCCGGCTACCACGGGCGCGACAACAGCCCGGCGCTGCTGGCCGCCGAAGCCGCGCGCATCGGCTACCCGGTGCTCATCAAGGCCAGCGCAGGCGGCGGCGGCAAGGGCATGCGGCGGGTGGACCAGGCCGACGACTTTGCCGCCGCGCTGGCCTCCTGCCAGCGCGAGGCCAAGGCCAGCTTCGGCGACGACCATGTGCTGGTCGAGCGCTACGTCACGCGGCCGCGGCACATCGAGATCCAGGTCTTCGGCGACAGCCACGGCGGCTGCATCCACCTCTTCGAGCGCGACTGCTCGGTGCAGCGCCGGCACCAGAAGGTGCTGGAAGAAGCGCCCGCGCCGGGCATGACGGCCGGGCGCCGCGCGGAGATGGGCGCCGCCGCGGTGGCCGCCGCCAAGGCAGTGGGCTATGTCGGCGCCGGCACGGTGGAGTTCATCGCCGAACAGCTCGACGACGGCGACCTGCGCTTCTACTTCATGGAGATGAACACCCGGCTGCAGGTGGAGCACCCCGTCACCGAGGCCATCACCGGGCTGGACCTGGTGGAGTGGCAGCTCCGCGTGGCCGGTGGCGAGGTGCTGCCGCTGCGCCAGCACGAGCTGGCCATCCACGGCCACGCCATCGAAGCGCGCATCTGCGCCGAGAACCCGGATGCCAACTTCCTGCCTGCCACCGGCACGCTGCAGGTGGCGCGCTGGCCCGCGCACGTGGCCTTCCAGCGCGGCGGCGGCGTGTTGCCGCGGGTGGACAGCGGCTTCGAGGAAGGCGATGCGGTCAGCCCCTTTTACGACTCGATGATCGCCAAGCTCATCGTCTGGGGCGCAGACCGCGCGCAGGCGCTGGCCCGGCTGGACGCGGCGCTGCGCGACACCCACCTGATGGGGCTGTCCACCAACGTCGCCTTTCTTCGCCGCGTGGTCAACAGCCGCGCCTTCTCGACGGCCGACCTGGACACGGCGCTGATCGAGCGCGAGCGCGCGGCGCTCTTCGAGGCGCCGCCGCTGCCAGGCGCACTGGCGGCGGCCGGCGTGGCCGCCCATGCGCTGGCCGCCGAAGCCGCGCTGGAAGATGCCGACCCCTGGTCGCGGCGCGACGGCTGGCGGCTGCACGGCGGCGCGCAGCGGCGTTTTCAGCTTGAGGTGCAGGGCCAGCGGCTGGCGGTGCGCCTGGAGCGCCTGCACGACGGCGCCACCGTGCTGCAGGTGGACGGCGCGCGGCTGCCGTTCAGTGCCCATGCGCTGGGCGACGGCCGCCACACGCTGCTGCTGGACGGCCAGCGCCACACGTTGAGCGTCTATCGCCAGGGCGAGCGCTACGCGGTGTTCGCCACGCAGGGCAGCGCGCTGGTCAACGAGTACGACCCGGTGGCCCACGCCGGCGACCACGCGGCAGAAGGCGGCCGGCTGACGGCCCCGATGCCCGGCAAGGTGATCGCCTTCCTGGCCCGCCAGGGCGACGCCGTCAAGCAGGGCCAGGCGCTGGCGGTGATGGAGGCGATGAAGATGGAGCACACGATCAACGCGCCGCGCGACGGCGTGGTGGGCGAGCTGCTCTATGCGGTGGGCGACCAGGTCGCCGAGGGCGGCGAGCTGCTGCGGCTGGCCGAATGACGCCCGAGCCTGCGGCCGGCTACCGGCCCAGCCAGCGCCCTGGCGAAAACCACGGCCGTGGCGCGGCCGGCGACGGGCCGGCGTTCATCTCGATCTGCGAGTCGCCTGCCTGGAGTGATGGGAGCGACGGGTGTGATGGGCGAGACGGGTGTGATGGGCGCGACAACGAGAAGCCGCTGCTCTCGGCGCCGAAAGACGACGGGTGGCCGTGCTCGTCGATGGGCTCCACCAGCGCCACGCGGAAGTGCTGCGCCAGCGACGCCAGGTCCGAGCCCGGCAGTGCGTCGCAGACCAGCAGCACGTCGCGCGCGTACACGGGCTGGGCGATCAGGCGCTGCACGTCGATGCCCTCGCCCAGCTCCCGCATCAGCAGCAGGTTGATGCGGTTGGCGATGCGGAGCAGGCGGGCGGCGTTCATCTCGGTTTGCAGTCTGAACGCTGGCCGGCAAAAGCACCATCCCCCAGAGTGCCGATCCGCGTGGCTATAGTCTGCGGCACGATGCAACCCACACATGTCACCCTGGTGGAGGTCGGCCCGCGCGACGGCCTGCAGAACGAGGCCACACCCGTCTCCACGGCCACCAAGATCGAGCTGGTGCAGCGGCTGCAAGCCGCCGGCTGCCGCGAGATCGAGGTCACCAGCTACGTCAGCCCCAAATGGGTGCCGCAGATGGCCGACAACAGCGCGGTGATGGCCGGCGTGCGGCGCGTGCCCGGCGTTCGCTATTCGGTGCTGACCCCCAACATGAAGGGGCTGGAGGCTGCGCTGGCCCACCCCGCCGCCCGGCCCGACGAGATCGTCGTCTTCGCCGCCGCCACCGAGGCCTTCAGCCAGCGCAACATCAACTGCTCCATCGAAGACAGCATCGAGCGCTTCCGCCCGGTGGTGGCCGCCGCGCAGGCGGCCGGCGTCAAGGTGCGGGCCGCCATCTCCTGCGCCGTGGGCTGCCCCTACCAGGGCGACGTCAGCGCCGACGAAGTAGAGCGCGTGGTGCTGCTGCTCAAAGGCATCGGGGTGGACCATTGCGGCGTGGCCGACACCATCGGCGTCGGCACGCCGGGCAAGGTGCAGGCGGTGATGGAGCGCGCGCTCAAGCACTACCCGCTGGCGCAAGTGAGCGGCCATTTCCACGACACCTACGGCCAGGCGCTGGCCAACATCCACGGCTGCCTTCAGATGGGCATCCACACCTTCGACACCAGCATCGCCGGCCTCGGCGGCTGCCCCTACGCCAAGGGTGCCACCGGCAACGTGGCCAGCGAAGACGTGGTTTTCATGCTGCACGGGCTGGGCATTCACACCGGCATCGACCTCGACGCGCTGGTCGATGCCGGCGCCTTCATCTCCGGCGTGCTGGGCCGGCCGCCGGTGTCGAGTGCCGGCAAGGCGCTGCTCGCCAAGCGTGCCAGCCGCGCGGGACAGGCGGCGTGACGGCGCTGGCAGAGCCGCAAGGCCACCCCGACGGCTTTCGGCGCGTCACGCAGGCACTGGCCGAGCGCGGCCATCCGCACGCACCGCGCTGGCTGGACGTGGCCGCGCGCACCGCACAGGAGGCAGCCGATGCGCTGGGCGTGGCGGTCGGCCAGATCGCCAAGAGCGTGGTCTTCCGCCGCCAGGCCGACGACACCGCGGTGCTGGTGGTGACGTCGGGCGACAGGCGGGTCGACGAGCGCCGCGTGGCCGCCGTCACCGGGGCGCTGCGCCGCGCCGACGCCGAATTCGTCAAGGCAAGCACCGGCTTTTCGATCGGCGGCGTGGCACCGCTGGCGCATGCCACGCCGCCGCTGACGCTCATCGACCGCGAGCTGTTCCGCTTCGCCGAAATCTGGGCCGCGGCGGGGCACCCGAACGGCGTCTTCAAGCTGTCGCCGGCCGACCTGGAGCGGCTCACCGGCGCCCCGGTGGCCGACGTGGTGCAGCAGCCGTGAAGCCAGACGCCGCGGTCGCCAGCCCCTGCGTCAACATCTGCCGGATGGACGACGCCAGCGGCTGGTGCGAGGGCTGTCTGCGCACCATCGACGAGATCGCCGCATGGTCGGTGCTGAGCGACAGCGACAAGCGCGCCGTCAGCATCGAACTCAGCCGGCGGCGCCTCGCGTGGCGGCAGTTGCACCCGCCCAAGCCGGCGCCCGACTGGCGGCCGACATGAAGCCACTGACGTTCTGGTTCGACCCCATCTCACCCTTCGCCTACCTGGCTTTCGAGCAGTTGCCGCAAGCGCTGGCCGGGTGCAGCTACGCGGTGGAGTACCGGCCGGTGCTGTTCGCCGGGCTGCTGAAGCACTGGGGCCAGAAAGGGCCGGCCGAGATGGAGCCCAAGCGCGAGTGGACTTTCCGCCATGTCCAGTGGCTGGCGCGGCAGCATGGCATTGCGCTGCAAGGCCCGGCCAGCCACCCGTTCAACCCGCTGCCGCTGCTGCGCCTGGCGATTGCCGCCGGGCCCAACCGGCGCGTGGTGGAGGCCGTGTTCCGCCATGTCTGGTGCAGCGGCGGCGCCGATGCGGCCGACCCGGCACGCCTGGCGGCGCTGACGGCCAGCCTGGCGCCGGCGCGCGACCCGCACGGCGAGGACATCAAGCTCGCGCTGCGCCAGGCCACCGACGAAGCCATCGCCAGCGGCATCTTCGGCGTGCCGACGCTGGTGCTGGACGGGGTGAACCACTGGGGGCTGGACGCATTGCCGATGCTGGCCGAGGCGCTGCGCGGCTGAGCGCTAGCCCCAGGACTTTCCCGGACTGCTGCCCATATCCCGCATCGCGCAACGAAGCCCGCGGGTTAGCACTCAACTCGTAAGTTCCGTATCAGCCTGGCGTCAGACCACGGTCAGAGCGCAGCGCCACAGTCCGCCTCCACATGCTGCCCGTCGGCGGCGCCCTCCTTGGAGACAATCCCATGGCAAGCACGGTTGCGGTCCACACCGCACCGATGACGAAAGAGGAAAAGAAGGTCATCTTCGCTTCCTCGCTCGGCACGGTGTTCGAGTGGTACGACTTCTATCTCTACGGCTCGCTGGCGCCTGTGATCGCCAAGCAGTTCTTCTCGGGCCTGGACCCGCAGGCCGCGTTCATCGCGTCGCTGCTGGCCTTTGCCGCCGGCTTCATCGTGCGGCCTTTCGGCGCGCTGGTGTTCGGCCGCGTGGGCGACATGATCGGCCGCAAGTACACCTTCCTGGTGACGATCCTGATCATGGGTCTGTCCACCTTCATCGTCGGCGTGCTGCCGACGTATGCGTCCATCGGCATCGCGGCGCCCATCATCCTGGTGGGCCTGCGCATGCTGCAGGGCCTGGCGCTGGGCGGCGAGTACGGCGGTGCTGCCACCTATGTGGCCGAGCATGCGCCGCACGGCAAGCGCGGCGCCTACACCTCGTGGATCCAGACCACCGCCACGCTGGGCCTGTTCCTCAGCCTGGTCGTCATCCTGGGCACGCGCACCGCGCTCGGTGAGGCCACCTTCGGTGACTGGGGCTGGCGCATTCCGTTCATCGTCTCGATCCTGCTGCTGGCCGTCAGCGTGTGGATCCGGCTGTCGATGAACGAGTCGCCTGCCTTCAAGAAGATGAAGGACGAGGGCCGCACCTCCAAGGCGCCGCTGACCGAGTCTTTCGGCCAGTGGAAGAACGCCAAGATCGTGGCGCTGGCGCTGTTCGGCCTGGTGATGGGCCAGGGCGTGGTGTGGTACTCGGGCCAGTTCTACGCGCTGTTCTTCATGACCAGCGTGCTGAAGGTCGATAGCGCCACGGCCAACATCCTGATCGCCGCGTCGCTGTTGATCGGCACGCCGTTCTTCGTGGTGTTCGGCACGCTGTCCGACAAGATCGGCCGCAAGCCCATCATCATGGCCGGCCTGCTGCTGGCGGTGCTGACCTACTTCCCGCTGTTCAAGGCGCTCACCGAGACGGCCAACCCCGACCTCGCCAAGGCGCAGGCCACCGCCAGCATCACGGTGCGGGCCGACCCCGCCACCTGCTCGTTCCAGGGCAGCCCGATCGCACGCGAGATCGACTTCACCTCGGGTTGCGACATCGCCAAGCGCTCGCTGACGCAGAACTCGGCCAGCTACGCCAACGAGCCGCTGCCCCCCGGCAGCCCGGCCACGGTGAAGATCGGCGAGAAAGAGCTGACGCCGCCCATCGGCGTGGTGGCTGCCGCCGGCCACAAGTTCGACGAAGCGTCGGGCAAGGCCATTGCCGGCTTCAAGAAGGAAGTGACCGAGGCGCTGAAGGCCGCAGGCTACCCCGCCAAGGCCAAGCCGATCGAGTTCATGAGCGGCCAATGGTGGCAGTGCGTGGCCATTCTGCTGGTGCTGGTGATCTACGTGACCATGGTCTATGGCCCGATCGCGGCGATGCTGGTGGAGCTGTTCCCCACGCGCATCCGCTACACGTCGATGAGCCTCCCCTACCACGTGGGCAACGGCTGGTTCGGCGGGTTGCTGCCGTCGGTCACCTTTGCGATGGTGGCGCAGAACGGCAACATGTACTACGGCCTGTGGTACCCCATCGTGATCGCCTCGGTGTGCTTCGTGATCGGCATGATCTTCGTGCGCGAGACCAAGGACCGCGACATCTACGCCAACGACTGAACCGCTGCGGCCTGAGGGCCGCTGCCTCTCGATGGTTTCGATGGGCCGGGCCGCGCGAGCGGCCCGGCCCATCGCCGTTTGCGGCGTTTGCGGCGTTTGCGCCATGGCCCACACCTCTTCGCTCTTTGCACAGTCGCTGCTGATCGGCCTGTCGATCGCGGCGCCGGTCGGGCCCATCGGGCTGCTGGTGATCCAGCGCACGCTGCAACGCGGCACTGCCGTCGGGCTGGCCACCGGCCTGGGCGCGGCGGTGGCCGACGCGGCCTACGGCGCGCTGGGGGCCTTCGGCGTCACCGGCCTCGTCGGCGCACTGGCGGCGGCGCGCCTGCCGCTGGCACTCGGTGGCGGCGCGTTTCTGCTGTGGCTGGCCTGGACGACATGGCACGCCCCAGCGGCCGACGGGCCGGCGCCGGCAGACGCCCGCCAGCCGGCGCGGCTCGGCCTGCCGCAGGCCTTTGCCGGAAGCTGCCTGCTGACCTTGTCGAACCCGGCGACGGTCTTTTCGTTCATCGCGGTGTTCGGCACGCTGGCGGGCCAAGGCGCGCCGCCGCAGCCCTGGACCATGGTGCTGGGCGTGCTGTCCGGCTCGGCGCTCTGGTGGCTGCTTCTCAGCGCGGCGGTGGGCCGGCTGCGCACGCGCTTCGATGCCCGTGCGCGCCGCCTCGTCGGCCGCGCTTCGGCCCTGGTGCTGGCCGCGTTCGCGCTGTGGCAATGGGCGTCCCTGCTGGCGGCTTGACGCGTCCGCGGCAGGGCGCCTGGCAGCCGGCAGCCGGTCAGGCCATGAACAGCGCCTTGTGCTGCTCGCGCAGCAGGTTCTTCTGCACCTTGCCCATCGCGTTGCGGGGCAGCTCGGCCACCACGTCCACCCGCTTGGGCACCTTGAAGTTGGCGATCTTCGCCTTCAGCGCCGCGCCGATGGCAGGGCCGCTGAGCGCCGCGCCGGGGCGCGCCACCACCACGGCCACCACCGCCTCGCCGAAGTCGGGGTGCGGCACGCCGATCACGGCCGACTCGGCCACACCGTCCATCTCGTTGATGTGGCTTTCGATCTCTGCCGGATAGACGTTGTAGCCGCCGCTGATGATGAGGTCCTTGCTGCGGCCGACGATCCTGACGTAGCCGGCAGCGTCGATGAGCCCCACGTCGCCGGTCTTGAACCAGCCGTCGGCGCTGAACTCCTCGGCCGTCTTCTCCGGCATGCGCCAGTAGCCCTTGAAGACATTCGGCCCCTGCACCTCGATGCCGCCGATCTCGCCTGCCGCAAGCGTGTGGCCGCCGTCGCCCTGCACGCGCAGGCCCACGCCGGGCAACGGCATGCCCACCGTGCCGCCCCTGCGTGCGCTTTCGGGCCGGTAGGGGTTGGACGTCAGCATCACCGTCTCGCTCATGCCGTAGCGCTCGAGGATGGTGTGGCCGCTGCGCTGCTGCCAGTCGGTGAAGGTCTCGATCAGCAGCGGCGCCGAGCCGCTGATGAAAAGGCGCATGCCGCCGCACACCTGGGGCGTCAGGCCCGGCTCGGCCAGCAGCCGGACGTAGAGCGTGGGCACGCCCATGAACACCGTGGCCTCTGGCAGGCGGGCCAGCACCGCGCGCGGGTCGAACTTCGAAAACCACAACATGCGCGCGCCGCTGAGCAAGGCGCCGTGCGAGGCCACGAAGAGGCCGTGCACATGGAAGATCGGCAGCGCATGGAGCAGCACGTCCTGCGGCTGCCAGGCCCAGTGCTCCTTGAGCACCAGCGCGTTGGACAGCAGGTTGCCGTGGCTCAGCATCGCGCCCTTGCTGCGCCCGGTGGTGCCGCTGGTGTAGAGGATGGCGGCCAGATCGTCGCTGCCGCGGGCCGCCGGCGCGTGCGCCGTGCCGTGGAAGGCGGCGCGGTCCAGCAGGCTGCCGCTGCGGTCGTCGTTCAGCGTGAAGACATTGCGCACGCCGGCCGCGAAAGCCGCCTTGCTCACCCAGCTGAAGTGCCTGCCGCTGCACACCACCACGGCCGGCTCGGCATTGGCGAGAAAGTAGCCGATTTCTGCCGCCTGGTAGGCCGGGTTCAGCGGCAGATAGACATGGCCGGCGCGCAGCACGGCCAGGTACAGCGCCAGCGCCTCCACGCTCTTGTCAGTCTGCACCGCAATGCGCGACGAGGGCGGCAGGTCCAGCGAGTCCAGCAGGTTGGCCAGCATCGCCGACGCAGCGTCCAGGTCGCGCCAGGTGTAGCGCAGCGGCGCGGGGGTGTCGGCGGTCTCGATGGCCACCTGGTCCAGGTCGGCCGGGAAGGCGGCGCGCAGCGCGCAGAACAGGTTCTGGTTGGTGCCGGCCATGGCGTCAGTCGAGCTTGGCGCCGGAGTTCTTCACCACCTCGGCCCAGCGCTTGACCTCGGCGCCGACGAAGCGGCCGAAGGCGTCGCCCCACAGGTTGGGCGTCTCGGCGCCCAGGCCGTTCCAGGCGCTGTGCAACTCGTCGGCGTTCAGCGCCTTGCGCATCTCGGCGGTCATCTTGTCCACGATGTCCTTCGGCGTGCCCTTGGGCGCGAAGATGCCGTACCAGGTGGCGACGTCGTAGCCGGGCAGCCCCGCTTCGCGCGCGGTGGGCACGTCGCCGAAGCCGGGCGCGCGCTTGTCGCTGGCCACCGCCAGCGCGCGCAGCCGCCCGCCCTTGATGTGGTTGGCAGACGAGCCCAACCCGTCGAACATCAGGTCCACCTGGCCGGCGATCAAGTCCTGCAATGCCGGCCCGGCGCCGCGGTAGGGAATGTGGGTGATGAAGGTCTTGGTCTGGAGCTTGAACAGCTCGCCCGCCAGGTGGTGCGACGTGCCGTTGCCGGCCGAGCCGTAGTTCAGCTTGCCCGGGCTCTTGCGCAGCAGGGCCAGCAGCTCGGCCAGCGTGGCGGCGGGCACGCGCTGCGGGTTGACCACCACCACCTGCGGCACGCTGGACACCAGGCCCACGGGCACGAAGTCGGTCTCGATGTTGTAGTCGAGCTTGGGGTACATGCTGGGCGCGATGGAGTGGTGCACCGCGCCCATGAACATGGTGTAGCCGTCGGGCGCCGCCTTGGCCGCGATGCCGGCGCCCAGCGTGCCACCGGCGCCGCCCTTGTTGTCGATGACGAACTGGCGGCCCAGGTTTCTGGTCATCATCGCGAACAGCGGCCGCGCAAAAGCGTCGGTGCCGCCGCCTGGCGGGAAGGGCACCACCACGGTCACCGGCTTGGCGGGCCAGCCGGCGGCCTGCGCACGCACCCAGGGGCTGGTCAGCGTGGCGGCAGCGGCGGTGCCGGCCATCAGCAGCCGGCGGCGTCGAATCTGTTGCATAGCGTTGTCTCCATCGTTGTCAGAGCAGTGCGGCCACGGCGCGTGACCGCGCCACGCCGCCTTCGCGGAACTGGGTGTGGCTGGCCTCGATGCGGTCGAGGTCGTAGAGGTAGTTCACCATCATGCCGAAGGATTGGCGCAAGCCCGCGGCCGACAGGTTGCCGCTCGGGTTGAGGCGCTCCAGCCGCGCGCCGTTGTCGAGGTGGAAGCGCGCCACCGGGTCGCCGTCGGCGCTGGGCGACACCAGGCCCAGGTAGGCCGCGGCCAGCGTCAGCAGGGCGCCGCGCGCCGCGTCGTCCAGCCTGTCGTGCAGCGCAGCGCCTTGCAGCGCACCGATGTCGCCGCCGCTGGCGCGCTGCAGTGTGGCCAGCGCGGCTTGCAGCTTGGCGGCGCCCCGCTTGCCGGCGCCGGGCAGCGCCGCCACGTCGGGCGCGCTGCACAGCCAGGCGGCAAAGCGCGGCATCGGCGACAGCGTGCAAAAGGTCTTCAGCCGCGGCAGCTCGCGCTGCAACTGCTCGGCCACCTGCTTGATCAGGAAGTTGCCCAGCGACACGCCGCGCAGCCCCGGCTCGCAATTGCTGATGCTGTAGAAGGCCGCCACCCGAAAGCGCTCGGGTGGCAGCGGCGTGGCGGCCTTGTCGATGAGCGGTGCAATGGCCGCCGGCATCTCGGGCAGCAAAGCCACCTCGACGAAGATCAGCGGCTCGTCGGGCAGTTGCGGGTGGAAGAAGGCGAAGCAGCGGCGGTCGGGCTGCAGGCGGCGGCGCAGGTCGTCCCAGCCGTCGATCTGGTGCACCGCTTCGTGCTGGATGATCTTTTCCAGCAGTTGCGCTGGCGAGTTCCAGTCCACCCGCTTCATCTGAAGAAAGCCCGGGTTGAACCAGGACGACAGCAGGTGCAGCAAGTCGGATTCCAGCGCCGCCAGGTCGGGCCGCGCGGGCAGCCGGTGCAGCAGCGCGCGGCGCAGGCGCAGCACCGCCGCAGTGCCGCCGGGCGTGCGGTTCAGCCGGCGCAGCAGCTCCTGGCGCGGCGGCTCGGCGGCCTGCGTCAGCGCAATCAGCGCAGCCGCGCCGGGCTGCTGCGCATAGGCCTGGGCGCAGCGCAGCACGCCCTGGGGGTCGGGGCTGAGGTCGCGCGCCAGGTAGTCGAAGAAGCCGTCGAGCTGCGCGTCGGCCAGCGTGTCCAGGCGCTCGATCAGCGCGCGCGCGACAGGGGTGCCGTTCATCTCGCCGCGGCCGGAAAGCAGCCGCTTGCTGCCCAGCACCATGGCCGCCAGCGCCCGCTGGCCGCGCTGGCGCGCAGCGGCTTCGCGCAGTTCATCCAGCATGGACTGCCTTTGCCTTGGACGCCACCCGCGATTCGGCCTTGCGCAGCTTCTTCAGCGCCACCAGTTGCGCCAGCAGATGGTCATGCATCGTGCGCTCGGCGCGCTCTGCGTCGCGCTGCTCGAAGGCGTCGATGAGCACCCGGTGCTCGTTCAGCGATGCGGCCATGCGCCCGGGCAATGCAAGCTGGCGCCCGCGCATCAGCCGCATGAAGCGGCGCAGGTCGCCGGTGGCGCGGTCCAGCCAGCGGTTGCCGGCCAGCGCCTGCACCTGCGTGTGGAAGGCGTGGTTGACGCGGTAGTAGCCGTCGATGTCCTGCGCCGCGGCGTGGCGCTCCAGGTCGTCGTGCAGGCGGCGCAGTTGGCGCAGGTCGTCGTCACCGGCCTTGTTGACGGCCTCCAGCGCACAGCGGCCTTCGAGAAGCGCCATCACGGGGAACAGCGCGTCGGCGTCTTCGGTGCTGAGTTCGATGACGCGGCAGCCGCGGTGCGGCACCAGCTCCACCAGGCCTTCGGCCACCAGCACCTTCAGCGCCTCACGCAGCGGCGTGCGGCTGACCTGCCATTGCGCGGCAAGCGCCTTCTCGTCGATCCACTGGCCGGGCACGAGCTGGTTGTCGAACAGCATCGTGCGCAGCCGGGTGGCAACGCCGTCGTGCAGCGAGGTGCCGCGCAGGGGGATGGGGTCTGGCATGGTGGGTTGCTTCTGCGCCGCATAATTCCATAATTACGGCGGCATTGCAAGCGGGTTGGCACCGGCCTGGTCCGGCGGGCCGCGGCGCTACATTGCAGCGTCATGTCCAAAACGCCCGCCCTGCATCCCGCCACGTTGCCACTCGACACCGACCAGGTGCTCAAGCTCGCCGCGCAAAGCATGTTCGACACCTTTGCGAAGAGCGCAATGGGCACCATGGTGGTGGACCGCGAGCACCGCATCGTCTGGATCAGCGAGGGCTACAAGCAGTTCCTGCCGGCGCTGGGCCACGCCGAGAGCGACTTCGTCGGCAGGCGCGTCGAAGAAGTGGTGCCCAACACCTTGATGGCCCATGTGATCGACACCGGCCAGCCGATGCTCATCGACCTGCTGAGCAACCATGCAGGCACCTTTCTCGTCAGCCGGCTGCCGTTGCGCGACGAGCGCGGCGAGGTCATCGGCGCCTTCGGCATGGTGCTGCTGGACCACCCCGAGACGACGATGCAGCCGCTGATCGCCAAGTTCGGCAAGCTGCAACGCGAGCTGGACGACGCGCGCCGGCAACTGGCGGCCGAGATCAGCAACCAGCGGCGGCCGAAATACACCATCGCCAGCTTCATCGGCACCAGCCCCGCGGCGCTGGAGGCCAAGCGCCAGGGGCGCCGCGTCGCGATGACCGACAGCAGCGTGCTGCTGCTCGGCGAGACGGGCACCGGCAAGGAGCTGCTGGCGCACGCCATCCATGCCGCCAGCAGCCGGCACGCGCGGGCCTTCGTCGGCGTCAACATCGCGGCGGTGCCGGAGACGCTGCTCGAAGCCGAGTTCTTCGGCGTCGCCCCCGGCGCCTACACCGGTGCCGACCGCAAGGGCCGCGACGGCAAGTTCAAGATCGCCGACCGCGGCACGCTGTTTCTCGACGAGATCGGCGACATGCCGCTGGCCGTGCAGAGCAAGCTGCTGCGCGCGCTGCAGGAGCAGGAGATCGAGCCGCTGGGCAGCAACCAGGTGCAGCGGGTGGACGTGCGCATCATCGCCGCCACCAGCCGCGACCTGGCCGCGATGGTGGCCGCCGGCAGCTTCCGCGCCGACCTGTTCTACCGCCTGAACGTGCTGCCGATCCGCGTGCCGCCGCTGCGCGAGCGGCTGGCCGACCTGGAGGCGCTGGTGGAGGTGCTGGCCGAAGACATCGCGCGGCGCAGCGGCATGCCGCACAAGGGGCTGACCAGTGAAGCGCTGGAGTTGCTGGCGCAGCAGCCCTGGCCGGGGAACATCCGGGAGCTGCGCAACGTGCTGGAGCAGGCGTCGTTGATGACGGACGACCTGCTGCTGGCGCCGGCGCACTTTGCGGTGGCGCTGCCGCTGCTGGCGGCGGCCGTTGCGCCGCAGTGGCCGGCCGGCAGCGCTGGCAACGCAGGTAGCGCCGACAGCGCCGCCAGCGCCAGAACCGCAGCCCCGCGGCCGCCGCTGGCGCCCGCCCGGGCCGGCCCGCGGCCTCTGCCAGAGCAGGTCGCCGACGTCGAGCGCACGGCGATGGCTGACGCCTTGCGCGCCACCGCCGGCAACCGCATGGCGGCTGCCCGGATGCTGAAGATGTCCCGCGCCGCGTTCTACGACAAGCTGCTGCGGTACCCGGAGCTGGGCTCGATGCAACGCTGAGCACCGTCTGCTTTTCAGGCAGACCGCGGACACCGACGTGCCTGAAAAACATGCAATGCGTGCGCCGACCTGCCGGAACATCAGACGAACACAGGTCCTGATCAGGCGAAATTCGAGGGTTTGCACTGATTCGGTGCACACGGCACGGCCCTTGCACTCCGTCTCCCCACATTCCATCGTCGGAGACCGCCCCATGCAGCGTCGTTTGTTGCCCCTCGCCCTGGCCCTTGCCGCGCTCGCACCGGCGGCCTTCGCCCAGGCCGCCAAGGAAGTGAAGATCGCCCTCATCACCGGCAAGACCGGCCCGCTGGAGGCTTATGCCAAGCAGACCATCACCGGCTTCATGATGGGCCTGGACTACGCCACGCAGGGGACGATGACGGTGGCCGGCAAGAAGCTGGTGGTGATCGAGAAAGACGACCAGGGCAAGCCCGACCTGGGCAAGAACCTGCTCGCCGCTGCCTATGGCGACGACAAGGTCGATATCGCCGTCGGCACCACTGGCTCGGGTGTGGCGCTGGCGATGCTGCCGGTGGCCGAGGAGTACAAGAAGATTCTGCTCGTGGAGCCCGCGGTGGCAGACGCCATCACCGGCGACAAGTGGAACAAGTACATCTTCCGCACCGGCCGCAACAGCAGCCAGGACGCCATCTCCAACGCCGTCGCCTTCGACCAGGAGGGCCTGAACATCGCCATGCTGGCGCAGGACTACGCCTTCGGCCGTGACGGCGTCAAGGCCTTCAAGGACGCCATCAAGAAGGCGAAGATCGTGCATGAGGAGTACGTGCCGCAGAACTCCACCGACATCACCGCCGCAGCGCAGCGCATCTTCGACAAGCTCAAGGGCCTGCCCGGCACGAAGGTGGTGGGCATCGTCTGGGCCGGCAACATCGCCGTGCCGTTCAAGATGCTCGACCTGGAGCCGCAGCGCTACGGCATCACGCTGGCCACCGGCGGCAACATCCTGCCGGCGATGGTGCAGTACAAGCGCGTGCCAGGGATGGAAGGCGCCACCTACTACTACTTCGGCATCCCGAAGAACGCGGTCAACGAATGGCTGGTGGCCAACCACTACAGCCGGTTCAAGACGCCGCCCGACTTCTTCACCGCAGGCGGCATGAGCGCGGCCATCGCGGTGGTCGAGGCGCTGAAGAAGACCAAGGGCGACACCAACACCGACAAGCTCATCGCCACGATGGAAGGCATGAGCTTCGAGACGCCCAAGGGCAAGATGACCTTCCGCAAGGAAGACCACCAGGCCATGCAGTCGATGTACCACTTCCGGATCAAGAACGACCCGGCCTTCGACTGGGGCGTGCCGGAGCTGGTGCGCGAGATCAAGCCCGAAGAGATGGCGATTCCGATCAAGAACAAGCGCTGACCTGCGGCGCTGCCATGCTCGAAACCCGTGGCCTCACGGTCCGCTTCGGCGGGCACGTGGCGGTGGACCATGTCTCGTGCCGCTTCGATGCCGGCACGCTGACGGCCATCGTCGGCCCCAACGGTGCCGGCAAGACGACCTACTTCAACCTGATCTCGGGCCAGTTGGCCGCCAGCGAAGGCAGCGTGCTGCTGGACGGTGACGACATCTCCGCGCTGCCCGCGCCGCTGCGCACCCGGCGCGGCCTGGGCCGGGCCTTCCAGCTCACGCAGCTCTTTCCCAACCTCAGCGTGCTTGAGAACGTGCGGCTGGCGGTGCAGGCGCGCGAGCAGGGCCGCGGCAACGCGGGGCTGGACCTGTTGCGCGTCTGGCTGGACCGCAAGGCCTGGATCGACGAGGCTGCCGGGCTGCTGGCCACCGTGCGGCTGGCCGACAGGCAGGCGGCCACGGCGGCCAGCCTGCCGCATGGCGACCAGCGCAAGCTGGAAGTGGCGCTGCTGATGGCGCTGGACCCCAAGGTCTATCTGTTCGACGAGCCCACCGCCGGCATGAGCGTCGATGAGGTGCCGGTGGTGCTGGACCTGATCCGTGCCCTGAAGGCCCGCAAAGACCGCACCATCCTGCTGGTCGAGCACAAGATGGACGTGGTGCGCGAGCTGTCCGACCGCATCGTGGTGCTGCACAACGGGCAGTTGGTCGCCGACGGCGCGCCCGCGGCGGTGATTGCGATGCCGGTGGTGCAGCAGGCGTATCTGGGGATGGCCGCGGAGCCCGCGGCATGAACCTGCTCGAACTCAAAGCCGTGCAGACGCACATCGGCGCCTACCACATCCTGCATGGCGTCGATCTGGCGGTGCCTGAAGGCCAGGTCACCATGCTGCTGGGCCGCAACGGCGCCGGCAAGACCACCACGCTGCGCACGGTGATGGGGCTGTGGGCAGCGTCGGCCGGCAGCATCAGCTTCCAGGGCCGGCCCATCGCCGGCAGGCCGACGCCGGACATCGCGGCGGCCGGCATCGCCTACGTGCCCGAGAGCATGGGCATCTTCGGCGACCTCACGGTGCAGGAGAACATGCTGCTCGCGGCGCGCAGTGCGGCGCGGGCCGGTGCGCTCGACACGGCCCGGCTGGAGTGGATCTTCGGCTTCTTCCCGGCGCTCAAGACCTTCTGGCTGCACCCGGCCGGCAAGCTCAGCGGCGGCCAGAAGCAGATGCTGGCGGTGGCCCGCGCCATCGTCGAGCCGCGTGCGCTGATCCTGATCGACGAGCCCAGCAAGGGCCTGGCGCCGGCCATCGTGAACAACCTCATCGCCTGCCTGCGCGAGCTGAAGGCGGAGCGCACCACGCTGCTGCTGGTGGAGCAGAACTTCGCGATGGCGCGGGCGCTGGGCGACACGGTGGCGGTGATGGACAGCGGCCGCGTGGTGCACAGTGGCACGATGGCCGCGCTGGCCGCCGATGAAGGGTTGCAGCAGCGGCTGCTGGGCCTGTCGCTGGGGGCGCACCAGTGAGGCCGCGCTGGCCCGCGTTGCAACCGCTGGCGCTGCTGCTGGCCCTGGTGCTGCTGGCGTTGCCGCTGGTGGGCACGCCGTCCACCTGGCTCACGCTCACGGTGGCGGGCCTGGCGATGGGGCTGATCGTCTTCGTCATCACGTCGGGGCTGACGCTGATCTTCGGGCTGATGGACGTGTTGAACTTCGGCCACGGCGTGTTCATCGCGATGGGCGCTTTCGTCGCCACCAGCGTGATGGGCGGCATGTCGGTGTGGAGCAATGCGCCGTCGCTGCTGCTCAACCTCGGGGCCATCTTCGCCGCGATGCTGGCCGCGATGGCGGTGGCAGGCGCCTTGGGCTTCGCATTCGAGCGCGTGATCGTGCGGCCCGTCTATGGCCAGCACCTGAAGCAGATCCTCATCACGATGGGCGGCATGATCGTCGGCGAAGAGGTGATCAAGGTCATCTGGGGGCCGCTCCAGATTCCGCTGCCGCTGCCGCAGACGCTGCGCGGCTCCTTCGTGATCGGCGATGCGGTGGTCGAGAAGTACCGCGTGCTGGCAGTGCTGATCGGGCTGCTGGTCTTGGCGGCGCTGCTCTTCACGCTCAACCGCACCAAGCTTGGCCTGTTGATCCGTGCCGGCGTGCAGGACCGCGAGATGGTCGAAAGCCTGGGCTACCGCATCCGGCGGCTCTTCGTCGGCGTCTTCGTTGCCGGCTCGGCGCTGGCCGGGCTGGGCGGCGTGCTGTGGGGCCTGTACCAGCAGAGCGTGACGCCGCAGATCGGCGCGCAGGTCAACGTGCTGATCTTCATCGTCATCATCATCGGCGGGCTGGGCAGCACACTGGGCTGCTTCGTCGGCGCGCTGCTCGTGGGGCTGATGGCCAACTACACCGGCTTCCTGGCGCCCAAGGTGGCGCTGTTCTCGAACATCGGGCTGATGGTGGCCATCCTGCTGTGGCGCCCGCAGGGCCTGTACCCCGTCACCAACCGATGACGCGATGCTGAACCGCATTCTTTCGCACGACCTGCCGCGCAGCCGCTGGCTGGCGGCTGCGCTGCTCGTCGTCGTCGTCTGCCTGGCCGCTGCGCCCTGGCTGTTCCCCGGCAGCAAGGCGCTGGGCGTGGCGGCCAAGATGCTGGTCTTCATCCTGCTCGTCGCCAGCTACGACCTGCTGCTGGGCTACACCGGCATCGTCAGCTTCGCGCACACGATGTTCTTCGGCATCGGCGCCTATGGCGTGGCCATCGCCAGCACGCAGATGGGCGAGGGTTGGATGGCGGTGGCCGCGGGGCTGCTGGCGGCGCTGGCCGTCTCGCTGGTCCTCGCGCTGCTGATCGGCCTGTTCAGCCTGCGCGTGAAGGCGATCTTCTTCGCGATGATCACGCTGGCCGTGGCGGCGGCATTCCAGACGCTGGCTTCGCAGTTGTCCGACGTCACCGGCGGCGAAGACGGGCTCACCTTCCGCAACCCCGCGTGGCTGTCGCCCGCCTTCGAGCATGGCCGGCTGCTCAGCTATGGCCTGCTGTTCGTGACGGTGGCGCTGCTCTTCCTGGTGCTGCTGCGCATCGTCAACTCGCCTTTCGGCCGCGTGCTGCAGGCCATCCGCGAGAACGACTTCCGCGCCGAGGCCATCGGCTTTCGCACGGTGGTCTATCGCACGTTGAGCAACGTGCTGTCGGCCGGCTTTGCCACCGTTGCAGGCGCGCTTCTCGCGCTGTGGCTGCGCTACACCGGGCCCGACACCACGCTGAGCTTCGAGGTGATGCTGGACATTCTGCTCATCGTCGTGATCGGCGGCATGGGCACGATGTACGGCGCGGTGGTGGGCGCGGCGCTCTTCGTCATCGCGCAGAACTATCTGCAAGACGCGCTCAAGGCGGCCAGCGGCGCGCTCGACGGCGTGCCCATGCTCGGTGCGCTGGCCGCCGTCTTCACGCCCGACCGCTGGCTGCTCTGGCTGGGCGTGCTCTTCGTTCTTTCGGTCTATCACTTCCCCACGGGCGTGGTGGGCAAGCTGCGTTCGATCCAACACGACAGGAGACAGAGATGCTGAAGACACTGCATGCAAGCCTGGCCGCGGCATTGGCGCTGCTGGGTGCCGGCTGCAACAGCGACGGCGAGCCCTTCGACCTGAGCGAGAAGCCCGCCTATGTGGGCGACGTCAAGACCACCAGCTACGACGGCGTCAGCGACGACCTGCTCACCGCCGGCCTGGGCAAGAGCGGCCTGGCTTCCGCCGTGCCGCCCACCACGTCGGCCACGCCCACGGCGGCGGAGCTGCGCCGGCTCGCCATCTACAACAACTACCGCGCCCTGCTGGACATGACGGCGGCAGGCGGGTACGGCGTCTTCTACGGTCCCAATGTCGATGCAGCAGGCGTGGCCGGCAGCGGCGAAGGCAAGGTCGCCGGCACCGAGGTCATCGCCTACAGCGACGACGGCAGCGGCCAGCGCAACGTCACGCTGATGGTGCAGATCCCGGCCAGTTTCAACCCGCAGGCCGCCTGCATCATCACCGCCACCGCGTCGGGATCGCGCGGCGTCTATGGCGCCATCTCCACCGGCGAATGGGGACTCAAGCGCGGCTGCGCGGTGGCCTACACCGACAAGGGCACCGGCAGCGCGCCGCACGACCTGGCGGCCGACACGGTGCCGCTCATCGACGGCACCCGCGGCAGCGCGGCCGCGGCCGGCAAGGCAGCGCAGTTCCGCGCGCCGCTGACGGCCGCCGAGCTGGCTGCCTTCAACGCCGCCACGCCCTACCGCTTCGCCTTCAAGCACGCCCACTCGCAACGCAACCCCGAGAAAGACTGGGGCCGCTTCACGCTGCAGGCGGTGGAGTTTGCGTTCTGGGCACTGAACGAGCGCTATTCGCCCACCATCAACAGCGGTGCGCGCGAGGGCTTGATCAACCCTGGGAACACCATCGTCATCGCGTCCAGCGTCTCCAACGGCGGCGGCGCTGCCATCGCAGCGGCAGAACTCGACAGCACCGGCCTCATCGACGGCGTGGCCGTCGGCGAGCCCGCCATCGAGATGCCGGCCACGCCAGCCGTCCATGTGCAGCGCGGCGGCGTGGAGCAGACGACGGTGGCCAAGACGCTGTTCGACTACACGAGCTACGCCGACCTGTTCCAGAGCTGCGCGGCACTCTCGCCGCAGGTGACCACATCGCCAGGCGTGGCCTTCGTCGTGCCCAGCTTCCCGGCCAACCGCTGCGCATCACTGAAGGCCAAGGGCCTGTTGACGGCCAGCGGCACGGCGGCGCTGGCCGACGAGGCGCTTGCCAAGCTGGCGGCCTACGGCTGGGAGCCCGAGTCGGCCGTGCTGCACGCATCACTTGCCGCCTTCGAGGTGGCGCCCGCGGTGGCGGTGACCTTCGCCAACGCGCTGGCCCGCGCCAGCGTGAAAGACAACCTCTGCGGCTACAGCTTCGCCTCCACCACCAGCGCCGGCCTGCCCAATGCACTGGCCGCACCGCTGCTGGCCACGATGTTTGCCACCGGCAACGGCGTGCCGCCGTCGGTCGGCGTGCAGCTCATCAACAACCTGAGCGTCGGCGCGCCCTACCGTGACTTGCTGTCGCTGTCGCCATCGACGCTGCTTCAGGACTTCAACATCGACGGCGCGCTGTGCCTGCGCAACCTTCTCAGCGGCAGCGACGCCGCGGCGAAAGCCTTGCAGACCGGCATCGACGAGACCCGTCGCAGCGGGCGGCTGAACGGCAAGCCGGCACTCATCGTGCACGGCCGCAGCGATGCGCTGCTGCCCGTCAACCACACGTCGCGCCCCTACACGGCGCTGAGCCGCTCGGTCGATGGCTCGGCCAGCAAGCTGTCGTACATCGAGGTGGCGAACGCCCAGCACTTCGACGGCTTCATCGGGCTGCCGGCCGTGCTGCCCGGCTACGACAGCCGCTACGTGCCGCTGCACGTCTATCTCAACCGGGCGCTCGATGCGATGTATGCGCACCTGAAGAACGGCACCCCGCTGCCGCCCAGCCAGGTGGTGCGCACCGTGCCGCGTGGCGGCACGCCCGGGCTGGCGCCCGCGCTGACGGCCGCCAACATCCCGGCCATCGCAGCAACGCCGGCCGCAGGCGATGCGATCACCGTCGAAGGCAGCACCGTCAAAGTCCCCGACTGAGATGCAGCCGCTGTCCCGCTACACCGTCTGCGAAGGGCGTGAGCTGCACTTCATGGAGTGGGGCGCGCAGAACGACGAGGTGGTGGTGGCCTGGCACGGGCTGGCGCGCACGGGGCGCGACATGGACCACATTGCGGCCCACCTGGCCGGCCGCTACCGCGTGCTGTGCCCCGACGCACTGGGCCGCGGCTTGAGCCAGTGGAGCCCGCAGCCGGCGCTCGAATACTGCCTGGCCTTCTACACGCGCCAGGCGGTGGCGCTGCTCGACCAACTGGGCGTCGGCGCCTGCCACTGGCTGGGCACGTCGATGGGTGGCGCCATCGGCCTGCAAGCCGCGGCGGGGCCTTTGCGGGGCCGCATCCAGCGGCTGGTGTTGAACGACATCGGCCCCCAGATCGCCGACGCGGCTGTCGCACGCATCCGCAGTTATGCCGGCAGCCCGCCTGCATTCGACAGCATGGCGGAACTGGAGCAGTACTTTCGCGCCATCTATGCGCCCTATGGCTGGCTGAGTGACGCGCACTGGCGGCTGCTCACCGAAACGTCGATGCGCCGGCTGCCAGACGGCCGCGTGACGCCGCACTACGACCCGGCGATGGTGCAGCAGTTCATCCACCACCCGGACGACTATCTTCAATGGGCGGCGTGGGATTCGTTGACGCTGCCGGTGCTGTGCCTGCGCGGCGAAGACTCCGATCTGCTGCTGCCCGAAACGGCGGACGCGATGCGCCAGCGCGGGCCGCGCGCGGTGGTGGCCACCATTGCAGGCTGCGGCCACGCGCCGGCTTTGAACACGCCGGCACAATGCGCCTTGGTCGAGCGCTTCCTCGTCGGCGGCTGAGCCGCCAGCCTTCACAGCGGCGGCACGCCCGTGAGTTGCAGCTTGAAGCGCACCTGCACGTCGTTGGCAACCAGCGAGGTGTCTTTCCAGTCGCCATCGCCGATGCGGTAGTCCAGCCGCTTGACCGTGAAGCTGCCGCTGGCGGTGGTGACGGCGCCTGCCTGCGTCACGCTCACCGGCACCGTCACGTCCTGGCTCTGGCCCTTGATGACGAGCTTGCCCGCCACGTCGAAGCGGCCCGGGCCGGCCGCCTTCACGCTGCCGGACTGGAAGCTGGCCTGCGGGAATGCCTTGGTGTCGAACCAGTCCGGCTTGACGATCTCGGCCTCGGTCTCTGCGGTGCCGATGGCGGCGCTGGCGAGGTCGATGGTGAAGGCGATGCGCGCGGCTTCGGGCTTCTTCGGGTCGAAGGCGACCTGCGCGTCGAAGCGCTTGAAGCGGCCTTCCACCGGCACGCCCATCTGCCGGCTGGTGAAGACGATCTCGCTTTGCGCCGGCAGCAGCTTCTGCTGGGCGATGGCGCCAGAGACGGCAAGCGCCAGCAGCAGCGCCAGCGCGGGACGGTGGAATGGCATGGACTGTCCTTCAGCCGCGCTGCGGCCACATCCGGTTCAGCAGCCCGTCATGATCGACGAACTGGTGCTTGAGCGCCGCGGCCACGTGCAGCAGCACCAGCGCCGCCAAGGCCCAGGCCAGCGCGCCGTGCCAGGGCTTGATGGCGGCGGCCAGCACCTTGTCCGCAGCCACCAGGTCCGGCAGCGGCAGCAGGCCGAACAGCACCACCGGAAAGCCCGCGGCCGAGCTGTAGGCCCAGCCGACCAGCGGCACCGCCAGGAACAGCAGGTAGAAGATGCCGTGCGTCAGATGCGCGGCGCGCGCCTGCCAGGCAGCCATCGGCAAGTCGGCCGGTGGCCGGTGGCCGATGCGCCACAGCAGGCGCAGCACCGACAGCGCCAGGATGCAGACGCCGGCCCATTTGTGCCAGTTGAAGAGCTGAAGCCGGCGCGGCGAGAACGGCATGCCGGCCATCGTGAGCCCCACGGTGAAGGACACGGCCAGCGCCGCCGCCAGCAGCCAGTGCAGCGTGATCGCGGGCAGCGTGTAGCGGGTGGGGGCGGGGCGGGGCATGGTCGCGGGCTGGCATCGGCGAGGCCCGAGTATCCGCCGTCGCAAAGGGGCGGGCGCTCTGCCTAGAATGGCCGGTTCCGCCCACGCCACACCCCCTCCCGAGCCCATGTCGTCCGGCCTCATTCGCATCCGTGGTGCGCGCCAGCACAACCTGAAGAACCTCGACCTGGACATCCACACCGGCGAGATGACGGTGGTTACCGGGCCCAGCGGCTCGGGCAAGTCGAGCCTGGTGTTCGACACGCTGTATGCCGAAGGCCAGCGCCGCTACGTCGAAACCTTCAGCGCCTACGCCCGCCAGTTCCTCGACCGGATGGACCGGCCGGCGGTGGACCGGGTGGACGGCGTGCCGCCGGCCATCGCCATCGACCAGACCAACCCGGTGCGCACCAGCCGCAGCACGGTCGGCACGATGACCGAGCTGAACGACCACCTGAAGCTGCTCTTCGCCCGCGCCGCGCAGCTCTTCGACCAGCAGACCGCGCTGCCGGTGCGGCACGACACGCCCGAGACGATCTATGCCGATCTGCAGGCGCGTGCAGAAGCTGCAGGAGACCCGCGCCTGGTGCTGACCTTTCCGGTGGAGCTGCCCGGCGACACCACGCCAGAGCAGCAGGCGCAGTGGCTGTCGGCCAGCGGCTTTACACGCGTGCAGGGCGAGCGCACGGTCGGCACGCGCAAGCTGCTGGACGTGGTGGCCGACCGCCTGCGCCTGGGCAGTGCAGAGAAGGTGCGCGTGATGGAGGCCATCGAGCTGTCGCTCAAGCGCGGCAGCGGGCGGCTCAGCGTCTTCGCCGGGGACGATGGTGCCACGCTGTGGCGCTACAGCACCGGCCTGCACTGCCCCGAAAGCGACCAGCGCTATGCCGACCCGCAGCCGGCGATGTTCAGCTTCAACAGTGCCTATGGCGCCTGCGACACCTGCCGCGGCTTCGGCCGCGTGATCGGCGTCGATTTCGGCCTGGTGATCCCCGACGAGCGCAAGACGCTGCGCAACGGCGCCATCAAGCCGATGCAGACACCGGCTTGGAAGGACTGCCAGGACGACCTCATCAAGTACGCCGGCGAGGCCGGCATCCCGCGCGACACCGCCTGGAGCATGCTCACGCAGGCCCAGCGCGACTGGGTGGTGGAAGGCTCGCCGCACTGGACGGGCAACTGGAACAAGCAGTGGTACGGCGTGCGCCGCTTCTTCGGCTACCTGGAGAGCAAGGCCTACAAGATGCACATCCGCGTGCTCTTGTCGAAGTACCGCAGCTACACGCCCTGCGGCGTCTGCGGCGGCGCGCGGCTGAAGCTGGAGGCGCTGCTCTGGCGCATCGGCAGCCGGGCCGATGCCGACGGCGTGCTGCCGCCGGCCACGCGCCAGCAGGCTTCTTCACGCTTCATGCCGGTGGGCGTGCCGTGGAGCCGGGAGCAGCTCGAAGCCTTGCCGGGGCTGCACCTGCACGACCTGATGCAGCTCAGCATCGAACGCCTGCGCCGTTTCTTCGACGGCCTGACGCTGCCCAGCACCATGCTCGACGAAGCGCTGAAGCTGCTGCTCGACGAAGTGCGCACGCGGCTCAAGTACCTGTGCGACGTGGGCCTGCACTACCTCAGCCTGGACCGCCAGAGCCGCACGCTCAGCGGCGGCGAGGTGCAGCGCATCAACCTCACCACCGCGCTCGGCACCAGCCTCGTCAACACCATGTTCGTGCTCGACGAGCCCAGCATCGGCCTGCACCCGCGCGACATGAACCGCATCGTGCAGGCCATGCACCGGCTGCGCGACGCGGGCAACACGCTGGTGGTGGTGGAGCATGACCCGGCGGTGATGCTGGCCGCCGACCGGCTCATCGACATGGGCCCGGGCCCGGGCGAGCGCGGCGGGCAGATCGTCTTCGACGGCACGCCCGACGCGGCACGCCATGCCGACACGCTGACCGGCGCCTACCTGGGTGGCCGCAAGCAGGTCAGCAGCGGCTTTCGCCGGCTGGTGGACGGCGCCACGCCCAAGCTGGTGCTGGAAGGTGCGCGCGACCATAACCTGCAAAGCGTGACGGTGGAACTGCCGCTGCAACGGCTGGTGGTGGTCACCGGCGTCAGCGGCTCGGGCAAGAGCACCTTGATCCAGGACGTGCTGTACCCGGCGCTGGCCCGCCACTTCGGCAAGGCGACCGAAACGCCAGGCGCGCACGACCGGCTGCTGGGCGCCGACTGGCTGAGCGACGCGGTGTTCGTCGATCAAAGCCCCATCGGCAAGACGGCGCGCAGCAACCCGGCCAGCTACGTGGGCGCCTTCGACGAGTTGCGCAAGATTTTTGCCGATGCGCCGCTGGCGCGCGAGCGCAGCTACAGCGCCACCACGTTCAGCTTCAACGCAGGTGACGGCCGTTGCCCCACCTGCGGCGGCTCGGGCTTCGAGCATGTGGAGATGCAGTTCCTCAGCGACGTCTATCTGCGCTGCCCCGACTGCGACGGCCGTCGCTACCGCGCCGAAATCCTCGACGTCAAGGTGGTGCGCGGGCCGATGCAGTTGAGCATTGCCGACACGCTGGACCTGACGGTGGCCGAGGCGGCGCACTGGTTCCAGAACGACCGCGAGGTGGTGGCGCGGCTGCAGCCCATCATCGACGTCGGCCTCGACTACGTGCGCCTGGGCCAGCCGGTGCCCACCTTGTCCGGTGGCGAGGCGCAGCGGCTCAAGCTGGCCGGCTTCCTGGCGGATGCAGCGACGGGTCCACGCCAGCCCGCCGCCAAACGCGGCACGCTTTTCCTGTTCGACGAGCCCACCACGGGCCTGCACTTCGACGACATCGCCAAGCTGATGCGCGCATTGCGCAAGCTGATGGACGCAGGGCATTCGCTGCTGGTGATCGAGCACAACCTGGACGTGATCCGTGCGGCCGACTGGATCGTCGATCTCGGCCCCGAAGGCGGCGAAGGCGGCGGCCATGTCGTCTGCGTCGGCACGCCGGACGACGTGAAGGCGCATGCCACGTCGCACACCGGGCTGGCGCTGCGCGAGTACGAGACGACGCTGGGCGTGGGTGTGCCGCAAGCGCAGGAAGGCCGGCCGCTGCAGTCCGTCGTGCGCGCGCAGCGGCAGGCGCGGCGGCTGCTGGACGACAGCATCCGCATCGTCAACGCGAAAGAGCACAACCTCAAGAGCCTGAGCGTCGATATCCCGCGCGGCAAGTTCAACGTGGTCACCGGCGTCAGCGGCTCGGGCAAGAGCACGCTGGCCTTCGACATCCTGTTCAACGAAGGCCAGCGCCGCTATCTGGAAAGCCTGAATGCCTATGCGCGCAGCATCGTGCAGCCGGCGGGGCGGCCCGAGGTCGATGCCGTCTATGGCATTCCGCCCACGGTTGCCATCGAGCAGCGCCTGTCCCGCGGCGGGCGCAAGAGCACGGTTGCCACCACCACCGAGGTCTGGCATTTCCTGCGCCTCTTGTGGGTGAAGCTGGGCCTGCAGCACTGCGTGAACGACGGCGCGCCGGTGCGGGCGCAGAGTGCCGAGAGCATCGCCGCGCAACTGCTGCGCGACCCGTCCTTGGGTGGACACATGGGCCAGCATGTCGGCCTGCTGGCGCCGCTGGTCATCAACCGCAAGGGCGTCTATACCGACCTTGCCAAGTGGGCCAAGGCGCGCGGCCACACGCATCTGCGGGTGGATGGCGAGTTCCTGCCGCTGACGCCGTTCCCCAGGCTCGACCGCTTCAAGGAGCACACGCTGGAGCTGCCTGTCGGCGACATCGTCGTCACGCCGGAGAACGAGGCAGAACTGCGCGCGCTGCTGAGCAAGACGCTGGAGCTGGGCAAGGGCGTGCTGCATCTGCTGCACCCGCTGGACGGGCTGGTGGAGTCGCTCAACCTGTTCGGCGCCGGCATGGGCGTCGGCGAGCTGAAGGTGTTCTCCACCAAGCGCGCCTGCCCCGTCTGCGGCACCAGCTACCCCGAGCTGGACCCGCGGATGTTCAGCTACAACAGCAAGCATGGCTGGTGCAGCACCTGCGTCGGCACCGGGCTGGCGCTGACGCGCGAGCAGCGCAAGGCCTACGACGACTCGGTGCGTGACGACGAGAGCAAAGGCCGCGAGCAGAGCTTCCCCGCCGAGGAGGCCGAGGTCGAAGGCGTCGAGGACGTGCAGTGCCCCGACTGCCACGGCGCGCGGCTGAACCCGGCGGCACGCGGCGTCACCTTCGACAGCCAGGCCATCAGCGACATCGCCGCGCTGTCGGTGCGCGACAGCCAGCGCTGGATCGACGCGCTGGCGCTCACCGGGCGCGACGCCGACATCGCGCGCGACGTGGTGGTGGAGATCAAGAGCCGGCTCGAATTCCTCGGCGAAGTGGGCCTGGGCTACCTGACGCTGGACCGCGCCGCGCCCACGCTCAGCGGCGGCGAGGCGCAGCGCATCCGGCTGGCGGCGCAGCTCGGCAGCAACCTGCAAGGCGTCTGCTACGTGCTGGACGAGCCGACGATCGGCCTGCACCCGCGCGACAACGGCATCTTGCTGAACGCACTGGCCAAGCTGGGCGACAAGGGCAACACGCTGGTGGTGGTGGAGCACGACGAAGACACCATCCGCCGTGCCGACCACATCATCGACATCGGCCCCGGTGCCGGCAAGCGCGGCGGCACGCTGGTGGCGCAGGGCACCGCGGCTGATCTGGCGGGCGTTGCCGCGTCGGTGACGGGCCGCTTCCTGGCGCAGCCGCTGTTGCACCCGCTGCATGCGCGGCGCGTGGTGGAGCCCGGCGCACCGGCGCTGCGGCTGCTGGGTGCGTCGCTGCACAACCTGCAAAGCGTGGGTGTCGATGTGCCGCTGCAACGGCTGGTGGCCGTCAGCGGCGTCAGCGGCTCGGGCAAGAGCACGCTGGCGCGCGACGTGCTGCTGGCCAACGTGCAGGCGGTGGTGGCGATGAAGGCCACCAAGGCCGGCCGCGACAGCCTGGCCGCGGGCCGGCTGCCGGCCTTGGTCGGCTGCACCGGGCTGGTCGGCTTCGGCCCGATCGACCGCGTGCTGGAGGTCGATCAAACACCCATCGGCAAGACGCCGCGCTCCTGCCCGGCCACCTACATCGGCTTCTGGGACACCATCCGCAAGCTGTTCACCGAAACGCTGGAGGCCAAGGCGCGCGGCTATGCCGCGGCCCGCTTCAGCTTCAACACGGGAGACGGCCGCTGCCCTGCTTGCGAAGGCCAGGGCCTGCGCACCATCGCGATGAGCTTTCTGCCCGACGTCAAGGTGCCCTGCGACGCCTGCCACGGCGCCCGCTTCAACCCCGAGACGCTGGCAGTGAGCTGGCGCGGAAAAAGCATCGGCGACGTGCTCCAGATGGAGGTGGACGAAGCGGTCGATTTCTTTGCCAGCATGCCGAACATCAGCCACCCGCTGCAGTTGCTGAAAGACGTGGGCCTGGGCTACTTGACGCTGGGCCAGCCCAGCCCCACGCTGAGCGGCGGCGAGGCGCAGCGCATCAAGCTGGTGACCGAACTCAGCAAGGTGCGCGACGACGTCACGCGCCGCGGCAACAAGCCGCCGCACACGCTGTACGTGCTGGACGAGCCGACCGTCGGCCTGCACATGGCCGACGTGGAGCGGCTGATCCGCGTGCTGCACCGGCTGGTGGACGGCGGCCACAGCGTGGTGGTGATCGAGCACGACCTGGACGTGATCGCAGAAGCCGACTGGGTCATCGACCTGGGGCCCGAAGGCGGCGGTGAAGGCGGCCGCGTGGTGGTGGCCGGGCCGCCGGAGGCGGTGGTGGCGGCCGGGTCGCACACGGGAGTGGCGCTGGCGCCGGTGTTGTCACGCGGGGGGTGACGGAGAGAGGCGACGAATCCACAACGCCGCGCGCTGCGCTTCCGCGGGGTCTTCCAATTCGGCTGCCCGGCTCAGGGCGTCGGCTAGTCGCACAACCCCGTGCTTGAGCAAGGCACGGTTGAATAGTGCGTCTTTCTCACGGGCGGCACATGCCTTTGAAACGAACAAGTCCACCGGGTCCAGGCAGTAGGCAACACGGCCATTGGTTTCGTCGTTCTGCAAACGGACCAGCCGTTCTTGCCACCCGTTCGGAAGATGCGCGGTTTCCGGCGAGACGCCCTGCGCGTAGTAGCCAAAGCGATCATGAAACATCGACAGTTCGCCGATGCTGCCATCGATCAAATCGGCCAACTCGGGCGCCTGCATCGGATAGATGTCAGCCTCCATGGAGAGGACGCATTCCGGCGGCGGCCTGTCGATGGCCCCGACGATGGATTGGCTGCCGACCACCACGAACTCGTACTGGTTCGTGATCTCGGCTGCTGCGCGAATCAGGTGGGCGAGTTGCGACCTTTGCATGCGCGGATGATCTCCAGTCGCCGCGCAGCAGGCAACGCCCGCCCCAACGGTGACGCCTGGCGCAACTGCTGGCCTCGATCCGTCCGTGCCAGGGCACGGCCCCATTCGCCGCTGGTCAAGATACTGCGCCATTCGTCGCGTAGCGGCTTGGAAGAGGCAGCAGCCACGGTTTCCCAGTGGTCCAGCGTCGCAAGCACGGCCTCCAGCCGAGACGGCTCGCGGCGCAGTGCTTCCAGTGCCGCTTCCGTCAACAGAAGGCTCTGCAAATCGCTGGTGCTGTGATCCGGGTCCATGGCCGAAGCCTACCGCGCGCATGCGACTTCGAGCAAGATATCCAGGCCCGCTTGATCTGCCCAATGCTGCAACCCGACCTCGTCTTCCGCCTCGCCAACAGCGCCGCGCTGCTGGCCTGGATCGCCTTGCTGTGCTCCCCACCCGAGGCGCGCTGGAGCGCTGCGGTGCGGCGCGTCACCGGCCGCGTGCTGCCACTGCTCCTTTTGCCTGCTCTACGTCGTGATGCTGCTGGCCTACTGGCCCGGGCAAGGCGGCTTCGGCACGCTTGCCGAGGTGCGCATCTTGTTCGACATACCGGGCATGCTGGCGGCAGGCTGGATCCACTACCTGGCCTTCGACCTGTTCGTCGGCAGTTGGATCGCCGCGCGCGGTGCGGCCTTGCGCCTGCCGCACTGGCAACTGTTGCCCGTGCTGCTGCTGACGTTTCTCTTCGGCCCGGCCGGCCTGCTGGCCTTCATGCTGCTGCGCGCCGTGCGGCGCCCGGCCTCGTTGCTTGGCGCAGCGCAGGACGGCGAGGCGTGATGATGATGGCCTTGCGATCCCTGCGCGGCCTGCTGCGCGAGGCGCTGCGCCGCGAGCGCCGCCTCACGCTGCTGGCGCTGGCGATGTGGCTGGCGATGCTGCCCACGCTGGCGGCCTGGGCGCTGGACGGCCACCTGCTGCGCGGCGCCAGCGTCTGGCTCAAGCCGCTGAAGTTCATGGCCTCGGTGGGGCAGTTCGCGTTCACCACCGCGTGGTTCGTCGGCCTGCTGCCGGCCGAGCGCCGCCGCTCGCTCGCGGTGCATCTGATCACGTGGACCATCACCGTCGGCGGCACGGCCGAGGTGGCCTACATCACGCTGCAGGCGGCGCTGGGGCAGCCCTCGCACTACAACCGCAGCGACGCGCTGCACATCGCGCTCTATGCGGCGATGGGCGCCACGGCGCTGGCGATGACGGCGACGCAGGCGGTGCTGGCCTGGCAGATCGTGCGCCACGGCCGCGCTGACGTGCAGCCGCTGTGGCGCGCTGCCGTCGTCACCGGGCTGCTGATGACCTTCTTGCTCGGTGCTGGCGCAGGCGCGCCGCTGAGCGCGCTGCAGCCGCCCGATGGCGGCCTGCCCGTGCTCGGCTGGCACCTCGGCGGCGACCTGCGGCCGGCGCACTTCATCGGCATGCATGCCGCACAGTGCATCCCGCTGCTCGGCTGGGCGCTGCTGCCGTTGCCGCCCGCACAAGGCCGCCGTGCGCTGTTGCTCTGCGTGCTGGCTTATGCCGCGCTGTGGGCGGCTCTGCTCGCGCTGGGCCTGCACGGCGCGCGGCTGCCCGTGCCGGTGCCTGGGCTGCCGCTCTGACAAGGCTTCAGGCACGGATGTTGCGGCAGAATGCCCGCCACCCTGCCAGCGAAAGCCCCACGATGCGCCTGCCCTTGCCTTCAACTCTCGCCTGCGCCGCAGCGGCCGGCCTGCTGCTGCTGGCCGGCCCGGCCGCGGCGCAGGTGGTGCTCACCGCGTCGTCCTGGGTGCCGCCGTCGCACATGCTGACCGAGACGATGAAAGACTGGTGCGGCCAGCTCGAGCAAAAGACGCAGGGCAAGGCCAAGTGCAACATCCTGCCGCGCGCGGTGGCCGCGCCGCCAGCCAGCTTCGACGCGGTGCGCAACGGTCTGGCCGACCTGTCGTTCACGGTGCACGGCTACACGCCGGGCCGCTTCATCACCACGCAGATGGCAGAAATGCCCTTCCTCGGTGACTCGGCGGAGGCCGCGTCGGTGGCCTACCAGCGCATGTTCGCCAAGACGCCGGCCATCGGCGACGAGCACAAGGGCGTCAAGGTCATCACCGTCTTCACCCACGGCCCCGGCATGGTGTTCAACACCAAGCGGCCCGTCACCAAGATCGACGACCTGGCGGGTTTGAAGTTCCGCATCGGCGGCGGCCTGGTGGGCGACATCAGCAAGGCGCTGGGGATGAACGTGACGCTCAAGCCGTCCACTGAAAACTACGAGTTGTTGTCCACCGGCGTGATGGACGGCACCTTGTTCCCGGCCGAGTCGGTGGAGGCTTTCAAGATCGACAAGATCGTCAAGTACGGCACCAGTTTCCCGGGCGGCCTGTACAACACCAGCTTCGTGTTCATGATGAACCAGGCCAAGTACGACGCGCTGCCGCCCGACGTGAAGAAGGCCGTCGATGAACTGTCGGGCGAGCCCGCAGCGCGCATGTTCGGCCGCGGCTGGGACAAGGTGGACAGGCGCGGCATGGCCTTCATGCAGGCCGGCGGTGTGCAGTTCACCAAGGCCGACGCGGCCTTCGTCAAGGCCGTGGCTGCGAAGACCGCGCCGCTGGAAGACAACTGGGCGCAGGCCGCCGAGGCCAAGGGTCTGAAAGGCGCGAAGAAGGCGCTGGCCGACTACCGCGCCGAAATCAAGAAGCTCCAGTAAGCGCGCTTGAAGACGCTGCTGTCCAGGCTGTGCGGCCTGCTGGCTGCCAGCGCGCTGTTCGCCATCATGGCGCTGACGCTGGCCGACGTGGCGGGCCGCAAGCTGATGGCCGCCTCGGTGCCGGGCTCGCTGGAACTGACCGAGCTGCTGATGGTGGTGGTGATCTTCGCCGGGCTGCCGCTGGTGTCGCTGCAAGGCGAGCATGTGGTGTTCGACTCGCTCGACCCCTGGCTGCCGCCAGCGCTGCGCCGCGTGCAGCAGATCGTCGTCGATGGCCTGTGCGTCGCGGCGCTGGGCGGCATCGCCTGGCTGATGTGGGCCAAGGCCGGGCAGATGGCCGGCTATGGCGACATCACCGCGCAGCTCAAGCTGCCGCTGGCGCCCTTCGTGCGCACGATGAGCCTGCTGTGCGCCGCCACCGCGCTGGTGCACGCGATGCTGGTGCTGCGGCCTGCCGCGGCGGGCGACGGCGGCGCCGGAGGCACCGCTTGACCGAAGCGCTGCTCGGCTTCGCGGCGGTCTTCGTGCTGGCGCTGCTGCGCATCCCGCTGGCCTTTGCGATGGGCGCGGTGGGCGTCGTCGGCCTGGGCCTGTTGCGCGGCTGGCAGCCGGCGCTGGCCAACGCAGCGCAGGTGGTCTATGACACCGGCTTCGCCTACACGCTGAGCGTGGTGCCGCTGTTCATCCTGATGGGCAACTTCGTCGCGCGGGCCGGGCTGGCGCACGAGCTGTTCCGCGCCGCCCATGCCTTCATCGGGCACCGGCGCGGCGGCCTGGCGCATGCGACGGTGATCGCCTGCGCCGGCTTCGGCGCGATCTGCGGCTCGTCCATCGCCACCGCGGCCACGATGGCCAAGGTGGCCTACCCGCCGATGAAGGCGCTGGGATACTCCAACGCGCTGGCCACCGGCGTCATCGCGGCCGGCGGCACGCTGGGCATCATGATCCCGCCGTCCACCATCATGGTGATCTACGGCATCGTCACCGAGACCAACATCGGCAAGCTGTTCGCCGCCGGCGTGATCCCCGGGCTGATGAGCGCGCTGATGCTGATGGGCGGCGTGGCCTGGATCGCCTGGCGCGACCCGGCCGCCGCACCGGCCGGTGAGCGCTCCACCTGGCCGGCCCGGCGGCGTGCGTTGCGCGACATCTGGGGCGTGGTGCTGCTGGTCGTGGTGGTGCTGGGCGGCATCTACGGCGGCGTGTTCACCGCCACCGAAGGCGCGGGCATCGGTGCTTCGGGCGCCTTCTTCTTCGCGCTGCTGCGGCGCGCGCTGACATGGGCCGCGTTCTTCGAGGTGCTGGTGGAAAGCGCGCGCACCACGGCGATGCTGTTCACCATCCTGATCGCGGCGATGCTGTTCTCCAGCTTCGTCAACTTCACCACGATGCCGGCCGACCTGAAGGCGTGGATCCTGCACCAGGGTTTCAGCCCGCTGATGGTGGTGGGCGCGATGATGGTCATCTACGTGCTGCTGGGCACCATCATGGAAGAGCTGTCGATGGTGCTGCTCACCATCCCGGTGTTCTTCCCCATCGTCACCAGCCTGGGCTTCGACCCCGTCTGGTTCGGCGTGCTGATCGTGCTGGTGGTGCAGATCGGCCTGATCTCGCCGCCGGTGGGCATGAACCTGTTCGTGCTGAACGCGCTGCTGAAAGACGTCACGCTGCGGCAGGTCTTCCAGGGCGTCTGGCTCTTCGTGCTGATCCTCAGCGTGGCGCTGTTTCTGGTGCTGGAATTTCCGGCGCTGTCGCTCTGGCTGCCCGGCTTCATGCGCTGAGTGGCTGCGCCGGGCTTCAGCGTGGCGGCGCGGTGGCGGCGCGCAGCCGCTGCGACAAATGGCGCGCCAGGTTGCGGTACAGCAGCGCCGCCAGCGCCGGGTGCGCCGCCTGCAGCGCGGCAACGTCGTCGGCGCCGAGGGCATGCACCACGGCATCGCTGTCGGCCACCGCATCGGCCGTGCGGCCGCCGCCGTCGAGCAGCGCCACTTCGCCGAAGGTCATGCCGGGGGAGAAGCTCACGAAACGCGTGCCCGGGCCGTCTGCTGGCGCGCGGCCGATGACGCTGATGGAGCCTTCGGTCAGCACGTAGAGGGTGCTGGCGGCGTCGCCGGCACGGAAGAGGTGCTCGCCCGCCTGCAGGCGCGTTGCCTTCAGGCGCTGGCACACCAGGGCCTGCTGGGCTGCGTCCAGCCCCAGCAGCAGCTCGCAGGCGGCCAGCGGCATGGCCTGCGCCACCGGGGCGGCCTGTGCGGCGGCCAGCAGGCGCTGTTCGGCCGCTTCGGTGGCACGGTCGGCGTCGGCGAACCAGTCGTCACGCGGGTCGCCGCGAAAGGTGCCGCAGGCGCGCAGGCTGCGGCCGTGGCGGTTGCCCGGCTGCACGCCGGCCAGCAGCAAGGCGGTGCCGCGCTGCGCCAAGCGGCCGGACAGGCTTTGCAGCGCCACCGCGCCGGTCGCGTCCAGCGTGCTGACGGCGCTGAAGTCGAGCACCACGCTGGCGGCAGCCCGCGCCGCCTGTTCCACTTCGGCCACCATGCGCTCTGCGCTGCCGAAGAAGAGCGCGCCTTCCAGCTCGACGAGCGCGATGCGCGCCCGGGCCGAAGCCAGCACGCTCTCTTGCTGCGGCGGGTAGATGCGCCGCGATGGCCGCTGCGCCGCGGTGCCGCGCGAGCGCAGCAGCGAGCGGTTGACGTTGCGCATGAACACCAGCATGGCCAGCAGCGTGCCGACCGCGACGCCAGCCGCAAAGCCCAGCCACAAGGTGAAGGCGCAGACGGTGGCCACCAGCAGCAGGCTCTGGCGTTGCAGGCCGCCGCGTTCACCGGCCCACCATTGCGCGACGAGCTGGTGTGTCCAGCCGTCCATCAACGCCAGCGCCACGGTGAGCATCAAGCCAGCCATCACCGCCAGCGGCACCTGGCCCAGCAGCGGCAGCGCCAGCCACTGCACGGCGCCCAGCACCACGCAGCCCGCCAGCGCCGCCCACCGCGAGCTGCCGCCGGCATGCAGCGTGGCCACGGACCGGGTGCGCGAATTCACCACCGGCAGCCCGCCGCACAGGCCGCTGGCGACATTGGCCGAGCCCATCGCGATGAGTTCGCGGTTGGCGTCGTGGCGCCGGTTCATCGACTGGTCCACCGCCAGCGCGCTGAGGATGGACTCCAGCGAGCCGATCAACGCGAGCAGCAGCGCGGTCGTCAGCAGGCCCTGCGCATGGCGCTGCCACAGCGCGGCCAGCGCAGTGGCGGGCAGGCGGGCCAGCGCGTCGGGCAGCCGCACGCCGGCCTGCAACGGCCCCACCTGCGGCGCCAGGCTGGCGTCCGGCCACTGCGCCACCAGCAGCGCATGCAGCAGCGTGCCGCCCGCCAGGCCCAGCAAGGTGGCCGGGCTGCCCGGCAGCCAGCGCCGCAAGCCCCACACCAGCGCGGCGGTGGCCAGGCCTGTGGCCAGCGTCAGCGGATGCACCGAGGCCAGCACCGCCACGCCCTGTTGCGCCCAGGCGCCGGGCTGCAGCCCGAGCAGCAGCGGCAACTGGCCGAGCAGGATGAGGATGGCGATGCCGTTCATGAAGCCGCTCAGCACCGGCTGCGGCACGAACTTCGCCAGCGAGCCCAGCCGCAGCAACCCGAACACCATCTGCAGCAGTCCGGACCCCGCGACGCAGGCGCCGCAGACTGCGGCCAGCAGTTGAAGGCCGGCCGGGTGCGCGGGGTCGAAAGCCGGGTCGCGCACCAGTTGCGCCACCAGCGCGGCAAAGATCAGCGCCGTCGCCGAGCTGGGGCCGGCGGCCGGCATCTTGGAGCGGCTGATGCAGGCCGCCACCGCGCCGCCGATCACCACGCTGGCAAAGGCCGCCGCAATGCCCATCTGCGCCGCGGCGCCGCCGACCGGCGCATAGGCCAGCAGCCCGAGCGTCAGCACGATGGCCAGCGAAGCCGCCGCGCCGGCACTGCCGGCCATGATCTCGGTGGGCCAGCGCAGCGGGGCGGGCGTCGTCATCGCGCAGTCATGGCGCGCGTGCAGGGCATGCGGGGTTGGGCATCGTGGTCGGGTGGGGCGCCGGCTGCGGGTGCTGGCGCTGCTGGCGCGGGCATTGCGGCCGGGCAGGCGTCGATCTTAGCCGCGCTGCGCCGCGCGGCCCGGGCGCATCAGGCGCGGATCAGGCGCGCATCAGCCCGGCAGGCCGCAGCCGGCGCAGCAGGCGCCAGCCCAGCAGCAGCGCGACGATGGCAGCGTACACGGCCACCTCGGCATAGTTGTGCTTGCCGGAACGCAGCCACAGGAAGTGCACGATGGCCAGCACCGCGGTGGCATAGACCATCCGGTGCAAGGCCTGCCAGCGCCGCGCACCGAGCGTCTTGATGGCGCGGTTGAACGACGTGGCCGCCAGCGGCAGCATGCTCAGCAAGGCCGCCGTGCCCACCAGGATGAAGGGCCGCTTGGCAATGTCACGCAGGATGGCGTCGATGTCGAAGCCCTGGTCCAGCCAGGCAAAGCACAGGAAGTGCAGCACGCCGTAGAAAAAGGTGAACAGGCCGATCATGCGGCGCAGCCGGGCCAGCGCATGCCAGCCGGTGAGCTGCCGCAGCGGCGTCACGGCCAGCGTGATGCACAGCAGGCGCAGTGTCCAGTCGCCGGTGGAGCGGATCAAAGCCTCGGCCGGGTTGGCCCCCAGCCTGTTGGCAAACGCGCCGAACACCAGCCAGGCCAGCGGCAGCAGCGCCAGCAAGAAGAGCAGCGGCTTGGTGGCCGGCTTCAGCAGCAGCTTGTTGGTCTGCACCGCCTGCTCGCGCGCTCAATAAAACTTCTTCAGGTCCATCCCGGCGTAGAGCTGGCCCACCTGCGCCTCGTAGCCGTTGAACATCAGCGTCGGCCGCTTCTTGGCGAACAGGCCGTCTTCGCCGATGCGGCGCTCGCTGGCCTGGCTCCAGCGCGGGTGGTCCACCTTCGGGTTGACGTTGGAATAAAAGCCGTACTCGCCCGCGTTGGCCTGCTCCCAGCTCGTCTTGGGCTGCTTCTCGACGAAGCGGATCTTGACGATGGACTTGGCCGACTTGAAGCCGTATTTCCATGGCACCACCAGCCGCACCGGGGCGCCGTTCTGGTTGGGCAGCAGCTCGCCGTAGAGGCCGAAGGCCAGCATCGCCAGCGGGTGCATCGCCTCGTCGATGCGCAGGCCTTCGCTGTAGGGCCAGTCGAGCACGCCGGAGCGCAGGCCGGGCATCTGCGCCTTGTCGGCCAGCGTGATGAACTGGACGAACTTGGCGTTGCCGTTGGGCTCGACGCGCTGGATCAGCGCCGACAGCGAGAAGCCGACCCAGGGCACCACCATCGACCAGCCTTCCACGCAACGCAAGCGGTAGATGCGCTCTTCCATCGGCGCCAGCTTCATCAGCGTGTCGATGTCCAGGCTGCCGGGCTTCTTCACCTCGCCTTCCACTGCCACCGTCCAGGGCCGCGGCTTCAGGCTGCCGGCGGTCTGCGCGGGATCGGACTTGTCGGTGCCGAACTCGTAGTAGTTGTTGTAGCTGGCAATGTCGGCATAGGGCGTGGCCTTGTCCATCACCAGCGCGCCGGGCAGGGCGCTGCGGGCGCCGGCCAGCGCCGGCAGCTTGTTGGGGCGCACCGTTTGCGCCTGCGTCTGGGCCTGTGCGTGCGTCAGAGCGGGCAACGCGGCTGTGACAGCGCCCGCGGCCACGGCTTGCAGCCATTGGCGGCGCTGCCGGACCAAGGCCTCGGGTGTGATCTCGCAGGCCCGCGGGGCGTTGAGGCCGCGGCTTTTCAGGTGATGCATGCAAACTCCGTTCGGGCTGCGGGGGCGCGCCTTTCGTAGGTCGCCCGAAGCGGCCACGACCTTACAAGGCAGCGCTTGGAGCATGCCGGCTGCGGAAAAGTTGCCGCCGCAATCACGGCAGACGCACAACGGGCCCGTCGGCGACGGGCCCGTGCTGGTGGAAGACCGCGTGCCGCGCTCAGCGCAGGCCGGCCATGTAGTCGGCCACGGCCTGCATCTCGCGCTCGTTCATCTTGCCGGCGATGGTCATCATCTGCGCACTGTTGTTGCGTGCCCCGGTGCTGAATGCGGTGAGCTGGGCCAGCAGATAGTCGCCGTGCTGGCTGGCGACGCGCGGGTACTGCGCAGGGATGCCGGCGCCGTTGGGGCTGTGGCAGCCGGCGCAGGCCGGCACCTGGCGTGCGGCGATGCCGCCACGGTAGATCTGCTCGCCGAGCGCCACGGTGTCCTTGTTCTTCGCGACGCCAGGCTTGGCCTGTTTGCTGCTGTAGAAGGCGGCCACGTTCTTCATGTCGTCTTCGTTCAGGGTGCTGGCCATGCCCATCATGATGGGGTTCTTGCGCTTGCCGGCCTTGAACTCGGTGAGCTGCTTGACGATGTAGTCGGGGTGCTGGCCTTGCAGGATGGGGTTGGCCGGGCTGCCGCGCGAGCCGTCGGCGGTGTGACAGGCCATGCAACTGGCGGCGCTGATCTGGCCCTTGGCGGGGTCGGCCTTGGCGGCGGCCGCCTCGGGCTCGGCAGACAGCGCTGCGCCGGCTGCCAGGGCGAGGGCGGTGAAGATGAAAGCGGCGGACTTCATGCGAGAGGTGCCTTGCAACGGATGCGTGGGTGCAAACCCGAAGATTTTACAATGCCTGATGACGACACCGATCCCGGCCACCCGCCACGCGGTCTTGAGCGATGCTGCAAAGGCCGCACTCGGCTGGACGCACACCGCCCGTTTCCTGACCACCGCCGCGCGGCTGGACCAGTTGCCGCCGCCCGGCCTGCCGGAAATCGCCTTCGTGGGCCGCAGCAATGCCGGCAAGTCCACCGCCATCAACATGCTGGCGCAGCAGAAGCGGCTGGCGTTCTCGTCGCGCACGCCGGGCCGCACACAGCACATCAACCTGTTCGAAGTCGGCCCGAAGGACGCACCCGATGCCTTGTTCGCCGACCTGCCGGGCTACGGCTACGCAGCGGTGGAGCGCTCTGCCAAGCTGCGCTGGCAGGAGGTGATGGCGCAGTACCTCGACCTGCGGCGCAGCCTGCACGGCCTGGTGCTGATGATCGACTCGCGGCTGGGCTTCACCGATCTGGACAAGCGGCTGCTGGCGCTGGTGGCGCCGCGCGTGATCCGCGGCGAGGTGCGCCTGCTGGCGCTGCTGACCAAGACCGACAAGCTCAACCGCCGCGAAGGCGACGCTGCGCTCGCGGCAGCGCAGACGGTGCTGGAGGACGTCTCCGGTGAAGCCGCCGATGTCGGCCTCACCCTGTTCTCTGCACTGTCCAGACGCGGCGTGGCCGACGTCGCCGAAGTGCTGCACGGCTGGACGCGGACATGACGGACACCATCGACACCTTCGACGCCGCATTGCCCGGCGGCACCACGCTGGCCTGCCGCACGGCCGGCACCGGGCCGAAGACCGTGCTGCTGCTGCACGGCTTTCCTGAGGCCGCCTTCATCTGGGACGGCGTGATGCAGATGCTGGCGCCGCAGGCCCGCTGCACAGCGCCCAACTTGCGGGGTTATGCAGGCTCTACCGCACCGGCTGACGAGAAGGCCTACCGCGCCAAGAACCTGGTCGGCGACGTGGCGGCGCTAATCGAGGCTCAGGGCGCGCCGGTGGATGTGCTGGTGGCGCACGACTGGGGCGGCGCGCTGGCCTGGAACCTGGCCGCGCAGCGGCCCGAGCTGCTGCGCCATCTGGTGATGATCAATTCGCCGCACCCGGCCACGTTTCTGCGCGAGCTGCGCCACAGTGCGGCGCAGCAGGCGGCCAGCCGCTACATGACCTTTCTCTGCCGTCCGGATGCAGAAGCCTTGCTGGCCGAGAATGACTTCGCGCGGCTGTGGCCCTTCTTCGGCGGTGCGGCGTGGCTGACGCCGGCCGTGCAGGACCAATACCGCGCCGTCTGGCGCCAGGGGCTCACAGGCGCGCTGAACTACTACCGCGCGTCGCCCCTGAAGCCGGCCACGGCGCCCGGCGATCTGCTGCACACGCTGGTGCTGCCCGACGCCGCCGTGACCGTGCGCGTGCCCACCACGCTGATCTGGGGCGAAGCTGACCGCGCGCTGCTGCCCGGCCTGCTGAGCGGGCTCGAACAGTGGGTGCCGCAGATGCGCCTGCTGCGCTTGCCCGAAGCCACGCACTGGGTGGTGCACGAGCAGCCCGCGCTGGTGGCCGAAGAGATCCGCCGCGCGCTGGGCTGAAGCCGCGGCGCGCTACGGCGCGGGTCAGGCCGGCCGCGCCATCCGCCGCATCACGCTCTTGGCGGCATCGCGCACCAGTGAGCGTGACTCCAGAGAGTCGAGCAGGTTCTCGCCATGCAGCGTCAACAGCGCGCGGCGCCGCACGGCCCAGGTGGTGGCGCTGGCGCCATCGCCGAACAGCCAGAGTTCGCCGCGCTCGCCAGGCCACAGCAGTTGGGCGTGCACCCAGCGGCCCTGCATGAACATGCGCACCCACTGGCTGGCGCGGCGCTGGTCGAGCCAGGTGCTTCCGGCCGCGGCCGGCTTTTTGCGCTCGGGCTCCTGGTCGATCAAGGCCGCCGGCACGGTGTCGAACTGCGCGACGTCCAGCGCGCCATGCATCGTCGAAGGCGGCGCCTGCGATGCGACGAGCCGGTCTTCCAGCGGCTGCAGCAATTCGATCTCGCGGGACGCCGCCTGGCAGCGCTGCTCGAAGCGGTGCTGCTCCAGGCTCAGCAGGCGGTCCACCGCCCAGGCGTAGAGGGCGCTGCTTTGCTCGGGCTCGGCCGCCACGTGCTCGATCACGCCCTGCGCCAGCCGCAAGGCCCGCTCGCGGGCGGCGTCGCCGGGTGGCGGCAGCGTCTCGCCGAGGAAGGCGATCTGGTTCATGAACTGCCACAGCGGGTGGTTGTCTTTGTCCAGCGTCTTCGGGTCGCGCAGCGCCATGCGCAGCGCCGGTGATTGCAGCCGTGCCAACAGCAATTGCACGTCTGGCGCCAACTCGCGGTCGGCCAGGATGGCGTCGAACAAGCGGCTCAGCAGTTCGATGACCTGCTGGTCCGCCGGGCTGGCGGCGCTTTCGATCAACTGCTCGCGTTGCTGCTCACGCAGGCGGCCGCGCCCGGCGGCGTCGGTCTCGGGCGCCAGGCTGCGCCATTCGGCCTCGGTCTGGCGCAGCACTTGTTCCAGTGCGGGTGCGGGTGCCGGCGGATGGCTGCGCACCGGCATGCTGTCGCGGATGCGGTAGAGGTCGGGGTTGAACGTGGTGGCCGAGCCCGCGCGCGAGCGGCGGGAGCCTGCCGGCAGGATCAGTGTGCGGTGCGAGGCCGGCTCGATGCCCATGGCCTCCAGCCGCGACGACGCGCCCGCGTAGGCCTTGCGCAGCACTTGCGCCAGCGGCATGCCGGCATGCCGCATGTAGGTGAGCTGGTAGCCGCGCGACAGCGGCAAGGCCTGCGCCGAATTCCACAGCGCACGGGCGTGGGCATCGGCGCGAAAGGGGTTGTGGTCGCGCGCAACGTCCATGTCGCCCACCAGCGCGGAGACGAAGGTCTGCAGCTCCCGCAGTTCGTACTCGGCCACGCTGCGGATGGCCTCGATGGTGTGCGAGATCTCGACATCCACCGCCACCTCGTCTTCGTCCACCAGCGACAGTGACGGCCCGCGCTCGGCCGGGGCCGCACTGGCGGCCTGGCCGGGCGGCGCACCGTTGCGCGCGAGTTCGACGGTCACCGCATCGCGCAGCGACCGGAGGTAGTAGTCCACCACATGCTGGCGGTTGGACAGCACGCTCTGCAACAGGTCGCTGGCCACCGCGCGGTCGTGCGGCATCATGCCGGCCATGCCTTTGCGCAGATGGTCCAGTGCCGCTTCGATGACCTGATCGACGAGCAGCGGCGTGCGCATCAGCTCGTCATCGACGAAGCGTTGCAATGCAGCAGATACCTTGGGATTGCCCATCTGCAGCCGATTATCCGACCGCGGCCCCGGCGGAGAAGCAACAAAAAAGCCTGCGTTTCACAACGCAGGCTTCGTTTCGATGCAGCCGGCAAGCCGGCCGCAAAGAGCGTTCTTACATGTCCATGCCGCCCATGCCACCCATGCCGCCCATGCCACCAGGCATGCCGCCGCCAGCGCCGGATTCTTCCTTCGGCGCTTCGGCGACCATCGCTTCGGTGGTCAGCATCAGGCCGGCCACCGAGGCTGCGTTCTGCAGTGCAGTGCGCGTCACCTTGGTCGGGTCCAGGATGCCCATCTCGATCATGTCGCCATAGGTGTCGTTGGCCGCGTTGAAGCCGAAGTTGCCAGTGCCTTCGAGCACCTTGTTGATCACCACGCTGGGCTCGCCGCCAGCGTTGGAGACGATTTCACGCAGAGGCTGTTCGATGGCGCGCAGCACGATCTTGATGCCGGCTTCCTGGTCGGTGTTGTCGCCCTTGATGGCGCCAGCCGTCTGGCGGGCACGCAGCAGTGCGACGCCGCCGCCGGCCACGATGCCTTCTTCCACCGCAGCACGCGTGGCGTGCAGGGCGTCTTCGACACGCGCCTTCTTTTCCTTCATTTCCACTTCGGTGGCGGCGCCGACCTTGATGACGGCAACGCCGCCGGCCAGCTTGGCCACGCGCTCTTGCAGCTTTTCGCGGTCGTAGTCGCTGGTGGCTTCCTCGATCTGGATGCGGATCTGCTTGACGCGCGCTTCGATGTCGGTGCCGGCGCCGGAGCCGTCGATGAGCGTGGTGTTTTCCTTGCCCACTTCGACGCGCTTGGCCTGGCCCAGGTCGGCCAGCGTGACCTTCTCCAGCGTCAGGCCCACTTCTTCGGCGATGACCTTGCCGCCGGTCAGGATGGCGATGTCTTCCAGCATGGCCTTGCGGCGGTCACCGAAGCCAGGCGCCTTGACAGCCACGACCTTCAGGATGCCGCGGATCGTGTTGACCACCAGCGTGGCCAGCGCTTCGCCTTCGACTTCTTCGGCGATGATCAGCAGCGGACGGCCGCTCTTGGCCACTTGCTCCAGCGTGGGCAGCAGGTCACGGATGTTGCTGATCTTCTTGTCGTACAGCAGCACGAACGCGTTCTCGAGAATCGCGCTCTGCTTTTCCGGGTTGTTGATGAAGTACGGGCTGAGGTAGCCGCGGTCGAACTGCATGCCCTCGACGATGTCGAGTTCGTTGTCCAGGCTCTTGCCGTCTTCGACGGTGATGACGCCTTCCTTGCCAACCTTGTCCATCGCCTTGGCGATGATGTCGCCGATCGATTCGTCGCTGTTGGCGCTGATCGAGCCGACCTGGCTGATTTCCTTGTTGGTCGTCGTCGCCTTGGAGGCCTTCTTCAGCTCGTCCACCAGCGCCGTCACGGCCTTGTCGATGCCGCGCTTCAGGTCCATCGGGTTCATGCCGGCGGCGACGAACTTCATGCCTTCGCGGATGATCGACTGCGCCAGCACCGTGGCGGTGGTGGTGCCGTCACCGGCGATGTCGCTGGTCTTGGAAGCGACTTCCTTGACCATCTGCGCGCCCATGTTCTGGAGCTTGTCCTTCAGCTCGATTTCCTTCGCCACCGAAACACCGTCCTTGGTGACGGTGGGGGCGCCGAAACTGCGCTCGAGCACCACGTTGCGGCCTTTCGGGCCCAGTGTCACCTTGACGGCGTTGGCCAGGATGTTGACACCCTCGACCATGCGAACGCGCGCGTCGGCGCCGAAAATAACGTCTTTTGCTGCCATGTCTTGAATCTCCGAAATCTGTTGAAAGAAAGATTACTTCTCGACGACCGCGAACAGGTCTTCTTCCTTCATCACCAGCAGTTCCTCACCCTCGACCTTGACGGTCTGGCCGCTGTACTTGCCGAACAGGACGCGGTCACCGACCTTGATGTTCAGGACAACGAAGTCGCCCTTGTCGTTGCGCTTGCCCGGGCCGACGGCCAGGACTTCACCTTGGTCGGGCTTTTCGGCGGCGTTGTCGGGAATCACGATGCCGGAGGCAGTCTTGGTTTCTTGCTCAAGGCGCTTGACGATCACGCGATCGTGCAACGGGCGAAGTTTCATGGTCTCTCCTTGCGAGGGTCATTGCGTTATTGCAGGTCGTGCACAGAGGCGTTCCACCAGAGTGGGCGCCTGCTAACCTGTGCTGGCCTGGAAGTTCTCCAAGCCGTTAGCACTCGTGTCCGACGAGTGCTAGCAACGCAATTATAGGGTCAGCGCGCTGGCGTTCAAGTGGCAGCCGTGCGACGGCGGCCGAAAAACGAGGCGTTCAGTGGGCCAGTGGTGGGCCGGGCGGCTGGTCGCCGTCTTTCGGCGTCTCGGCCGCGACCCGGTAGCTTTCGCTGGCCCAGGCGCCGAGGTCGGCGTTGCGGCAGCGCTCGCTGCAAAACGGCCGCCAGCGGTTGCCTTCGGCGTACGCGGCCGGCGCCTTGCAGGTGGGACAGGGAACCAGCCGGACCGTCGCAGTCATGCGCACAAGGTCAGCTCGAACGATGTATCGGCCGGCGCCGCGCGCAGTCGGCCTTCGGCGTCCGGCTTCATCATCCGGACCGACACCATCAGCCGGTGGCCGGTGATTTCGGGCACCTGGCCGTCGGCGCCCTCCAGCCGAACGCGCATGAGCTGGTAGGTCCTGCCGGCCGGCAGGCTTTGCTGGAAGTGACCGCCCAACGCCACCACGCGCTGTGGCGCGCCGCTGTCGCGCAGCAGGCCCAGCAGCAGCTGCAGCGCCTCGGCCAGCGGCGTCAGCGTGCCGATCCAGCCGTTCAGGTCTGCGCGCCGCTGCGCGGGCGGGTGCTGCTGCCACGCGTAGTAGGCGGGCAGGTCGAACTCGCAGGTGCCGCCGGGAATGTTGATGCGGCTGCGGATGCTCATCAGCCAGTCGTTGCTGGCCAGCGCCTGGCCGGCCTTGCCCTGGAGCTGGTTCAGGCCGTTGAAGCCATGGTCGATGCGCGCCACCATGCCATCGAGCGCGGCTTCCGACACCTGCGGGTTGCCGCGGTAGGCCTGCAGCATCGACTTGTGGCGTTCCAGCTCTTTCAGCAGATCGCTCTTCAGGTCGGCGCGCGAGGCGACGTCCATGATCTCGAACAATGTGGCCAGCGCGAAATGGTGGTCCACCGGCGTGTCGCGCGCCACGAGCTGGCCCAGGCGGTCGAACAGGTGTTCCAGCCGAAGCATCGTGCGGATGCTTTCGTTGAACGGGTATTCGTACAGGACCAAGGCGCGGCGCTCGATGACAAACCTAGTGCGCCGGATTGTTCCACAGCGCCCAAAGCAGGCGCACCTGCAAGGCCAGCGCGTCGAGCGTGAGGCCGTCGTTGAAGATCACCGCATCGGCCAGCGTGCGCCGAGCGGCGCGTGTCAACTGTTGCGCCATGACGCTGCGCACCGCTGCTTCCGTCCAGCCAGAGCGCTGCACCACGCGCCGCACCTGCGTCTCTTCGCCGCAGTCCACCACCAGCAGCCGCTGCATGCGCCGGCGCCAGTGGCTCGCAGGGCCGAGCAGCGGCACGTCGAAGACGACGGCATGCCAGGACGCCTGCGCTGCCTGGCGCTGCGCTTCGGCGCCGATCAACGGGTGCAGCACCGCTTCCAGCCGCGCCCTGGCCGCCGCATCGCCAAAGGCCAGCGCACGCATGCGGTCCCGGTCGAGTGCGCCTGCGGCGGTGAGCATCTGGGCGCCGAACTCGGCGGCCAGCGCCGGCAAGGCGGCGCCACCGGTGGCGGTGAGGGCGCGCGAAATGGCGTCTGTGTCCACCAGCACCGCGCCGGCTTCGACCAGCAGGCGCGCCACCGTGCTCTTGCCGCTGCCGATGCCGCCGGTCAGGCCGATCGACAGACCCGTCAGGCCCAGCCCATCCACTCCAGCACCCGCGGCAGACCGGCCAGCAGCACACAGACACCGCCGCCCGCCAGGAAGGGGCCGAACGGCACGAAGCGCCCGTCGCGCAACGCGCCGCGGGCTTTCATCGCCAGACCGACCGCGGCGCCCAGCACCGAGGCGAACAGCACGATGGGCAGCACGGCCTGCCAGCCGAGCCAGGCGCCCAGCGCGCCCAGCAGCTTGAAATCGCCATAGCCCATGCCCTCCTTGCCGGTGGTGAGCTTGAACAGCCAGTACACCGCCCAGAGCGAACCATAGCCGGCTGCGGCACCGGCCAGCGACGTTGCCAGCGTCAGGCCGGGCAGCAACCCCAATGCAGCGGCCACCAGGCCCGCCCAGAGCAGCGGCAAGGTCATCGCGTCTGGCAGCACGGTGGTGTCCCAGTCGATGAGCGCCAGTGCCAGCAGCGTGGCCACCACGCCGCACCACAGCAGCGCGGCGGGCTGCGGCCCCACCCGCCACGCGACCAGCGCGAACAAGCCGGCCGTGCCCACCTCCACCAACGGGTAGCGCAACGAGATGGCCGTGCCGCAAGCCGAGCAGCGGCCCTTCAGCGCCAGCCAGCTCAGCACCGGAATGTTCTCGTGCCAGCGGATGCGGTGGCCGCAGGACGGGCAGCGCGACGCCGGCCCGGCAATCGACAGCGGCTTCAGCGATCCCAGCGCCTTGTCGAGCGCGCCGCCGGCCTGCGTGAGGCCGGCCGGCGCCTCTGCCGAGAACACCCGGCGGAAGGAGTCGCGGTCGGTCAACTGCGCCGCCACGTCACCCCACCACTGGCGCTCCAGCACCAACGGCAGCCGGTAGATCACGACATTGAGAAAGCTGCCGACCAGCAGGCCCAGCAGCCCCAGAAGCCAGGGCGCGAGCAAGACGTCCAGAGGCAGCCCTGCGAGCAGGTCGTGCACCGTCAGACGACCGCGCCGAGCTTGAAGATGGGCAGATACATCGAGACCACGATGCCGCCGATCAGCACGCCCAGGATGACGATGATGAAGGGCTCCATCAGGCTCGACAGGCCCTTGACCATTTCATCGACTTCGTCTTCGTAGAACTCGGCCGCCTTGCCCAGCATGTGGTCGAGCGAGCCCGACTCTTCACCGATGGCCGACATCTGCAACACCATCGACGGGAAGACGCCTGTGGCTGTCATCGACGTGGTGAGCGCCGAGCCGGTGGAGACGTCGCGCTGGATTTGCTCTGTCGCCAGTGCATAGACCGCGTTGCCCGAGGCGCCACCCACCGAGTCGAGCGCTTCGACCAGCGGCACGCCGGCCGCGAACATGGTGGACAGCGTGCGCGTCCAGCGCGCGATGACCGACTTGTTGATGAGGTCGCCGAACACGGGGATGCGCAACAGCAGACGGTCCATCGCCATCTGCATCTTCTCGGACCGCTTCCATGATTCGAAGAAGAAATACAGGCCGCCGAACAGCAGGCTGAAGATCAACCACCACCATTTGACGAAGAATTCCGACAGCGCAATCACCACCAGCGTGGGCATCGGCAGGTCGGCGCCGAAGGACTTGAAGACGTCCTTGAACGCCGGAATCACGAAGATCATGATCACGGTCAGCACCACGAAGGCAACGATGATCACCGCGATCGGGTACATCAGCGCCGACTTGATCTTGCTCTTCAGCGCCATCGTCTTTTCCTGGTAGATGGCCAGGCGGTCGAGCAGCGCTTCGAGGATGCCGCCTGCTTCGCCGGCTTCCACCAGGTTGCAGTACAGCGCGTCGAAGTACATCGGGTGCTTGCGGAAGGCCGACGACAGATTGGTGCCGGTTTCCACGTCGGAGCGGATGTCCGTCAGCAGCTTGGTCAGCCGCGGGTTGGGGCTGCCGCGGGCCACGATGTCGAAGGCCTGAAGCAGCGGCACGCCGGCTTTCATCATCGTCGCGAGCTGGCGGGTGAAGATGGCGATGTCGCGCTGCTTGATCGAGCGGCCGCCGCTGGTGCGGCGCTTCTTGACCTTGCTGACAAGGATGCCCTGGCGGCGCAGACTGGCACTCACCACCGCTTCACCGCCGGCACGGATTTCACCGCGCACCAGCTTGCCGTTCTTGTCCTTGCCCTCCCACTCGAAGATCTGTTCCTTGCTGTTGCGCGCGCTGACTGCTGCTGCTGTGGCCATGGATTTGAGGATGTGAATGGAGTTGGAGGTGGCGGCTTACTCGTTCGTCACCGTGATGACTTCTTCGAGCGTGGTCATGCCGCTGCGCACCTTGATGAGGCCGGACTGGCGCAAGTCGCGCACCCCTTCCTTCTGGGCCTGCACCGCGATGTCCATCGCGGTACCTTCGGACAGGATGATGCGCTGGATGGCGTCGGTGATCGGCATCACCTGGTAGATGCCGACGCGGCCCCGGTAGCCGTTGTTGCAGGCCGAGCAGCCGACGGCCCGGTAGGGCTTCCAGCTCCCGTCGAGATCGGTCTCGGCGAAGCCGGCTTTCAGCATCGCCTCGCGCGGGTAGTCGGCCGGCTTCTTGCACGTCTCGCAGAGCTTGCGCGCCAGCCTCTGCGCGGTGATCAGCAGCACGCTGGCGGCGATGTTGAAAGGCGCCACGCCCATGTTCAGCAAGCGGGTCAGCGTGGTGGGAGCGTCGTTGGTGTGCAGCGTGCTCATCACGAGGTGGCCGGTCTGCGCCGCCTTGATGGCGATGTCGGCAGTGTCGAGGTCACGGATTTCGCCGACCATGATGATGTCCGGGTCCTGCCGCAGAAAGCTCTTCAGCGCGGCGGCAAACGTCAGCCCCGCACGGTCGTTCACGTTGACCTGGTTGATGCCCGGCAGGTTGATTTCTGCAGGGTCTTCGACGGTCGCGATGTTGACGCCGGGCTGGTTCAGGATGTTCAGGCAGGTGTACAGCGACACCGTCTTGCCACTGCCCGTGGGCCCAGTGACCAGGATCATTCCGTAGGGCCGCGCGATGGCTGTCAGCAGGCGGTCTTTCTCGATCTTCTCGTAGCCCAGCGCCTCGATGCCCAGCTTGGCGCTGGAGGGGTCGAGGATCCGGATCACGACCTTCTCGCCGAACAGCGTGGGCAGCGTGCTGACGCGGAAGTCGATCGCCTTGCTGCCGAACTTGAGCTTCATGCGGCCGTCTTGCGGGACGCGCTTCTCGGCGATGTCCATGCGGCTGATGACCTTGATGCGCGAGGCCAGCTTGTCCTTGATTGCGATCGGCGGCTGGGTGATCTCGCGCAGTTCACCATCGACGCGAAAGCGCACGCGGTAGTGGTATTCGTAAGGCTCGAAGTGCAGGTCGGAGGCGCGCGCGTTGATCGCGTCGATGAGCATCTTTTGCAGGAAACGCACCACAGGCGCGTCTTCGACTTCTGCCGCGACCTCGGCGCTTTCGACACTGGCGTTGGCCTCGTCGGTGACGTCGAAATCGAAATCGCCGCCGGCCAGTGATTCGAGCACCTCGTTGGCGCTGCTGCTCTGCCCTTCCAACTGGCGGACCAGCTTGTCGTACTCCACGATCACCCACTCCGGCGTGAGCTGGGTGGCGAACTTGATGCGCTCGATGGCTTCCTGGTCGGTGGGGTCGGCAGCGCCGATGAACAGGCGGTTGCCGCGCTTGCCCAGCACGATGAGCTGGTACTGCGCGGCGGTCTTGCTGTCCACGATGTTGCGCGGCAGCCTCTGCACATCGACGGCGTTCAGGTCCAGCAGCGGCAGCGCCAGTGCCGCCGACAGCGTGTGTGCCAGTTCGTCGGGCTTGACGGCGCCGGCCGCCAGCACCGCGGCGATGAAGCTGGTCTTGCGCTCGCGCGCCTGCTTGGCCAGGTCTTCTGCGGTCTTGGCGCTCAGCCTGCCGGCGTGCACCAGCACCCGCCCGACGCCGGACAGCGCAGACTGCGGGGACTCGACCAGGGTGTCAGCGGCCATGCAATGGCCGCGGGTGCAACTTCAGCGTGTGCATATCCGCTTCATCATCGCCGATCCCCCACACCCTGTAAACGGAAGATAAGCACGCTCAAGGCCATGCTGATCGGCGTTACCTGTGAAGCGGACGCCTGTGGTGGCATCGGCACCAACAAAGCAGACCTGGTCGGGGTGAGAGGATTCGAACCTCCGGCCTCTACGTCCCGAACGTAGCGCTCTACCAGGCTAAGCTACACCCCGTTGGGCAGGCGCCGCATCAACATTGCGGTGCTGCCGGCGGGCGATCCGAATCACGAAGACCGGTGGACCGCCCGAGCGCACAATTCTAGCAGAGCCGCCCGCGCTGGCGAAGCCGGCAGCGCCTGCAACGCGGCACGGGCCTTGTCGGCCTCGCCTTCGGCCGCGGCGCGCGTGGCCTCCAGTGCGCCGGTGCGCCGGACGATGGCCAGGATGTCGGGCAGCTTCTGCAATTCGCCATGTTCGATGGCATGGCGGATCAGCGTGCGCTCTGCCGTGGACCCGCGCTCCATCGCAATCAGCAGCGGCAACGTGGGCTTGCCTTCGCGCAGGTCGTCGCCGACGTTCTTGCCCAGTTCGTCGCTGTTGCCTTCGTAGTCCAGCAGGTCGTCCACCAGTTGGAAGGCTGTGCCCAGCGAACGGCCGAAGTCGGCGCAGGCCTCTTCCACCGCCGGCCCGGCACAGCCCAGCACAGCGCCCAGACGGGCGCTGGCCTCGAAGAGCTTGGCCGTCTTGTAGCGGATGACGCGCAAGTACTCCTCGACTGCAAGATCGGGGTCGTGCATGTTCATCAACTGCAGGACCTCGCCTTCTGCGATCACGTTGGTGGCGTCCGCCAGCACGTCGAGCACGCGCATGCGCTCCAGCGACACCATCATCTGGAAGGCACGCGAGTACAAAAAGTCCCCGACCAGCACGCTAGCCGCGTTGCCGAAGATCGCGTTTGCAGTGGCGCGGCCACGGCGCAAAGACGATTCGTCCACCACGTCGTCGTGCAGCAGCGTGGCGGTGTGGATGAACTCCACGATGGCCGCCAGTTGGAAACGCGCCGGGCCTTCGAAGCCCAGCGCCTGGGAGAACAGCAGCACCAGCCGCGGCCGGATCCGCTTGCCGCCGGCGCCGATGATGTAGGTGGAGATCTGGTCGATCAGCGCCACGCGCGAGGCCAGTCGCTCGCGGATGACCTTGTCCACCTCCAGCATGGCGGCGTCCGTCGGGTCCGCAGCGGAGGTTTTGGAAGCGGAGGTTTCGAGCACGCAATGCGCCAGTTGGTTGTACCGGATTATAGGAAGGCGGCCTGCGCGGCGCGGGGGCAGCGGGCGCGGCGGCGCCACTGGCGGAAGGCGGCCGACACGCTGGCCCGGTGCGGCTGCCGAATGCTATACTCAAAGGCTCTGCGCCAACTGCACCCGGCTTTGATGCCTGCGTGCACCACATCGATGTTGGCGCGGCCCATGAAGAAAGGTCACACATGTACGCGGTCATAAAAACCGGCGGCAAACAATACAAGGTTGCTGCTGGCGAGAAGATCAAGGTAGAACAGATTGCTGCGGACGTGGGCCAGGACATCGTGATCGAACAGGTCTTGGCGCTCGGTGAGGGCGCGGACATGCAGATCGGGACACCCTGGGTCGCGGGTGCCAGCGTGACAGCCACCGTGGTGGCGCACGGCAAGCACGACAAGGTGCGCATCTTCAAGATGCGCCGCCGCAAGCATTACCAGAAGCACGGCGGCCACCGCCAGACCTACACCGAGCTGCAAATCGGCGCGTTGACGGTCGCCTGAGCTTGAAGGAGCACTGAAATGGCACAGAAAAAGGGCGGCGGGTCCACCCGCAATGGTCGCGACTCACAGCCGAAGATGCTCGGCGTCAAGGTGTTCGGCGGCCAGGCCATCACGGCCGGCGCCATCATCGTGCGCCAGCGCGGCACCAAGTTCCACGCCGGCACCAACGTCGGCATGGGCAAGGACCACACGTTGTTCGCGCTGATCGATGGCAGCGTCTCGTTCGCCGTCAAGGGCGCACTGAACCGCCAGACCGTGTTCGTGACGCCGGCCTGACGCCACCGCGCCGCGAACCACGAAGCCCCGGTTCGCCGGGGCTTTTTTAATTCTCAAGTTGCTGCCATGAAATTCGTTGACGAAGCCACCATCAACATCGCCGCAGGCGACGGCGGCTCCGGCTGCGTGAGCTTCCGGCGCGAAAAGTTCATTCCCTTCGGCGGCCCCAACGGCGGAGACGGCGGCCGCGGCGGCAGCGTCTATGCGGTGGCCGACCGCAACATCAACACACTCATCGACTACCGCTACGCGCGCCGCCATATCGCGAAGAACGGCGAGCAGGGCCGTGGGTCAGACCAGTTCGGCGCCGCGGCAGACGACATCGTGCTGCGCATGCCGGTGGGCACCATCGTGTCTGACTTCGAGACCGGCGAAGTGCTGGTGGAACTGCTGGAACATGGCGTGCCGGTGCAACTGGCCAAGGGCGGCGACGGCGGCTTCGGCAACCTGCACTTCAAGACCGCCACCAACCGTTCGCCGCGCCACAAGACGCCGGGCTGGCCGGGCGAGGCCAGGAAGCTGAAGCTCGAACTCCGCGTGCTGGCCGACGTCGGCCTGCTGGGCATGCCCAACGCCGGCAAGAGCACGCTGATCGCCGCCATCTCGAACGCGCGGCCGAAGATCGCCGACTATCCGTTCACCACGCTGCACCCCAACTTGGGCGTGGTGCGGGTCGGCCCCGAGCGCAGCTTTGTCGTGGCCGACATCCCAGGGTTGATCGAAGGCGCGAGCGAGGGCGCCGGCCTCGGTCACCAGTTCCTGCGCCACCTTCAGCGCACGCGGCTTTTGCTGCACATCGTCGATATGGCTCCTTTCGACGACGCGGTCGATCCCGTCAAGCAGGCCCGCGCCATCGTCGCCGAGCTGAAGAAGTACGACCCCAAGCTGCATGCCAAGCCGCGCTGGCTCGTGCTCAACAAGCTGGACATGGTGCCCGAGGAAGAACGCGCGGCGAAGATCGCCGACTTCGTGCGCCGGTTCCGCTGGAAGGGGCCGGTCTTCGGCATCTCGGCGCTGGCACGCGATGGCCTCCAGCCGCTGATCGAGAAGATCCACAACCATGTGGCTGCGCAGCAGATCGAAGAGCCGCTGCCCGACCTGCGCTTCGACGAGGCGGTCGATGGCTAGCGTCGTGGGGCCTGCGCGGCGCATCGTCGTCAAGGTCGGCTCCAGCCTCGTCACCAACGAAGGCCGCGGCGTCGATGCCGAAGCCATCGGCAACTGGGCGCGCCAGCTTGCCGCGCTGGCGCGCGAAGGGCGCGAGCTGGTGATGGTGTCCAGCGGCGCCATCGCCGAAGGCATGAAGCGCCTGGGCTGGCGCACGCGGCCGAAGGAACTGCCCGAGTTGCAGGCCGCTGCCGCTGTCGGCCAGATGGGCCTGGTGCAGATGTACGAACAGCGCCTGTCGGAGCACGGCATGCACAGCGCGCAGGTGCTGCTGACGCACGCGGACCTGGCCGACCGCGAGCGCTACCTCAACGCCCGCTCCACGCTGCTGACGCTGCTGTCGCTGAAGGTCATTCCGGTCATCAACGAGAACGACACGGTCGTCAACGACGAGATCAGGTTCGGCGACAACGACACCCTGGGCGCGCTGGTGGCCAACCTCGTGGAGGCCGACGCGCTGGTGATCCTGACCGACCAGCGTGGCCTCTATGCGGCCGACCCGCGCAAGCGGCCCGATGCCCGCTTCATCGACGAAGCGACGGCCGGCGACCCCGCGCTCGAACTGATGGCCGGCGGCGCCGGCTCGGCGCTGGGCCGCGGCGGCATGCTGACCAAGATTCTGGCGGCCAAGCGGGCAGCGGGCAGCGGCGCCAGCACCGTGATAGCGTGGGGGCGCGAGACCGACGTTCTGCTGCGCCTGGCCGCAGGCGAAGCCATCGGCACCGCGCTGGTGGCAGGCACGCCCAAGCTCGCCGCCCGCAAGCAATGGATGGTGGACCACCTGCAACTGCGCGGCGCCGTGGTGGTGGACGACGGCGCAGCGGCCAAGCTGCGTGACGGCGGCAAAAGCCTGTTGCCGGTGGGCATGGTGGAGGTGCACGGGGACTTCGCGCGCGGTGACGTGATCGCGGTGCGCACGCTGGCGGGCGCAGATGTGGCGCGTGGCCTGGCCAACTACTCGTCGGCCGAGGCGCGGCGCATCGCGCGCAAGCCGTCGGCGCAGATCGAAGCGCTGCTGGGCTATGCCAACGAGCCGGAAATGGTCCACCGGACCAACCTCGTGCTCGTCTGAAGGGCGTTCAGTCGCCGACAGGCTGTAGCGGTTCGCCGTCTTCCACGCGGTGGCTGCGCATGCCCGAGCGCAGGTAGCGGTTGTGGTGGTTCACGCGCGGCAGGTAGCGCGCCAGTTCGGTGAGCGCCATTTCATAGACCCCGCGCTTGAACTCGATCACCACGTCCAGCGGCACCCAGTATTCATTCCAGCGCCAGGCGTCGAACTCAGGGTGGTCGGTGGCGCGCAGGTTCATGTCGCTGTCGTGCCCCAGCAGGCGCAACAAAAACCAGATCTGCTTCTGGCCCTTGTAGTGGCCACGCGCGTCTTTGCGGATGAAGTGCTCCGGCACTTCATAGCGCAGCCAGTCGCGTGTGCGGCCGATGATCTGCACGTGGTCGGGCAGCAATCCGACCTCTTCATGCAGCTCGCGAAACATCGCCTGCTCGGGCGACTCACCGTACTTGATGCCGCCCTGTGGGAACTGCCAGGAATGGGTGCGGAGCCGCTTGCCCCAGAACACCTGGTTCCTCGTGTTGAGCAGGACGATGCCGACGTTGGGCCTGAAGCCTTCCCTGTCGAGCATAATCAAACCCCGAATTTGTGACTGAATTCATTATTGCACCGGGCCGGTGCGGCGTGCGCACCCTCGCTTTCCCGCATGCGAACGCACCCCGCGGGGTTTGCGCCTCAGGGCCTGGTTGCAGCCTGAGCAGCGCCCCATGAAAGCCTCGCAGACCTTCATCGCCACCCTCAAGGAAGCGCCCGCCGACGCCGAGGTCGCCAGCCACCAGTTGATGCTGCGCGCCGGCTTCATCAAGCGGCTGGGCGCCGGCATCTACAACTACATGCCGCTGGGCCTGCGCGTGATCCGCAAGGTCGAAGCCATCATTCGCGACGAGATGAACCGGGCCGGCGCGGTGGAGCTTCTGATGCCCGTGGTGCAGCCAGCCGAGCTGTGGCAGGAGACGGGCCGCTTCCAGGCCTACGGGCCCGAGCTGCTGCGGGTGAAAGACCGCCACGAGCGCGACTTCGTCATCCAGCCGACGAGCGAAGAGGTCGTCACCGACATCGCGCGCCAGGAATTGCGCAGCTACAAACAGTTGCCAAAGAATTTCTACCATATCCAGACCAAGTTCCGCGACGAGCGCCGGCCCCGCTTCGGCGTGATGCGCGGCCGCGAGTTCACGATGAAGGATGCCTATTCCTTCGACCGCGACAAGGCCTCGGCGCTGAAGAGCTACCAGGCGATGTTCGACGCCTACACCCGCATCTTCGACCGCTTCGGGCTGCGCTACCGCGCCGTGGCGGCCGATACCGGCGCCATCGGCGGCGATGCGTCGCACGAATTCCAGGTGATCGCCGACACCGGTGAAGACGCCATCGTCTATTGCCCGACCAGCGACTACGCGGCCAATATCGAGCTGGCCGAGGCCTTGCCTTTGGTCGCCGAGCGCGCAGCACCTGCGCAGCCCTTGGCGAAGACGCCGACGCCGGGCAAGAGCACTTGCGCAGACGTCGCCGTGCTGCTCGGTTTGCCGCTGGAGCAGACCGTCAAATCGCTGGTGCTCGCCAGCGATCAGAAGAACGCCGCGGGCGACATGGTCATCAAGGCCACCTTGTGGCTGCTGCTGGTGCGCGGCGACCACAGCCTCAACGAGGTGAAAGCGGGCAAGCTGCCCGGTCTGAAAGACGGCTTCCGCTTCGCCACCGGCACCGAGATCGAAGAGCACTTCGGCTGCAAGCCCGGCTATCTGGGGCCGATCTCGACGCGCAAGCCCGTCAAGGTGGTTGCCGACCGCACGGTGGCCGCGATGCATGATTTCGTCTGCGGCGCCAATGCGCAGGACGTCCACTTCACCGGCGTCAACTGGGGCCGCGATCTGCCGGAACCCGACCTGGTGGCCGACATCCGAAATGTCGTCGTCGGCGACCCGTCGCCCGACGGCAAGGGCGTGCTGGCCATCCAGCGGGGCATCGAGGTCGGCCATGTCTTCTATCTCGGCACCGCCAAGTACAGCGTGCCGATGAAGGCCAACTTCCTCGACGAGAACGGCAAGCCGCAGCCCTTCGAGATGGGCTGCTACGGCATCGGCGTCACGCGCATCCTGGGCGCCGCCATCGAACAGAACCACGACGAGCGCGGCATGGTCTGGCCCGACGCCATCGCGCCGTTCACGGTGGTGGTCTGCCCCATCGGCTACGACCGCAGTCCGGAGGTGCAGGCCGCTGCACAGCAATTGCACGACCGCCTGGCGGCGCTGGGCATCGACGTGCTGCTGGACGACCGCGGCGAGCGCCCCGGCGCGATGTTTGCCGACTGGGAACTGATCGGCGTGCCGCACCGCGTGGTGGTCTCCGACCGCGGCTTGAAGGCGGGCACGGTGGAAGTGCAGGGCCGGCGTGAGGCAGCCGCCACCACGGTGGCCTTGCCCGATGCCGTGGCCTTCGTGAAAGGCCGCCTGTCGGCATGATCCGGCGGCGGGCTGTTCTGGCCTTGCCGCTGCTGGCGGCGCTGCGCGATGCCGTGGCCGGCGCGCAGGTCGAAGAGCCGCTGGCCGATGCCGTGCGCAGCGCGCTGGCCTCTGCCGTGGCCGACAGCGCGCCGCCGAAGCCGCGCTTCGAGAAGGTCGAAGACCGGCTTGCCTATCTGCGTTGGCTGGGCGCTGCCAGCGAGCGTTTGAAGCCACGCAAGGCCGAGCACCTGACGCGCGTCGAGTTGCTGGAAGCGGTGTGGTACGAAAGCAGGCGCGCCGGGCTGGAGACTGCGCTGGTGCTCGCCGTGGTGCAGGTGGAGAGCGGCTTTCGCAAGTACGCCATCAGCAGCGCCGGTGCGCGCGGCTACATGCAGGTGATGCCGTTCTGGGCGCGGCTGATCGGCGATGGCGACCCGAGCCGGCTGTTCCACATGCAGACCAACCTGCGCTTTGGCTGCGTGATCCTGCGCCACTACCTGGATGCCGAGCGCGGCGACCAGTTCATGGCGCTGGGCCGCTACAACGGGAGCCGCGGCCGGCCCGAATACCCGGCCATGGTGTTCGGCGCGCGCCGCGAATGGGACTTCAAGCCGGCGGCCTGAGCCGGCGGTGCCTGCGCTCTACAGCCCAGCCCAGGCGCGCGGCGCGGCGCCCTGCAACTGCAGCAGCGCCAGCACTCGCTCCACGCTGTCGGCCACCATTTCGGCAATGCTTCCCGGCCGGTGGTAGAAGGCCGGCAAGGGCGGGAAGATGATGGCGCCCATCTCGGTGGCGGCGGTCATGTTGCGCAGGTGGGCCAGGTTGAAAGGCGTCTCGCGCACCATCAGCAGCAGGCGCCGGCGTTCCTTCAGCGTGACGTCGGCAGCGCGCGTCAGCAGGTTGTCTGACAAGCCGTGTGCAATGGCGGCCAGCGAGCGCATCGAACACGGTGCCACCACCATCGCGGCAGTGTCGAAGCTGCCACTGGCGACGCAGGCGCCGATGTCGCCCGGTGCATGGGCCCGGTCGGCCAGGGCCTCCAGCGCGCCGCGGTCCATGTCGAGTTCATGGTGGACGTTCAGCACGCCGGCTGGCGTGACCACGAGATGCGTTTCCACGCCGATCTCGCGCGCACGCCGCAGCAACTGCACGCCGTAGATTGCGCCGGTTGCGCCGGTGATGCCGACGACCAGGCGCTGGGTCATGTCAGGACTGCAGCACCTGCTGCAGTTCGCCCGACTGGTACATCTCCATCATGATGTCCGAGCCGCCGACGAACTCGCCGTTGACGTAGAGCTGCGGGATGGTGGGCCACTGCGCGTAGTCTTTGATGCCCTGGCGCACTTCCTCGTCTTCCAGCACGTTGAAGGTCTTCAGCTCGGTCGCGCCGGCTGCTTTCAGCACCTGGATCGCGCGGCCGGAAAAGCCGCACTGCGGGAACTGCGCGGTGCCCTTCATGAAGAGCACGACCTTGTTGCCCTTGACCAATGCGTCGATGCGCTGTTGAACGTTGTCCATGGGCGTCTTGCCTCTCGAATTGACAGCCTGAAAGCATACGGCAAAGGCGGCCCGCGGTGCGCCGCGCGGCCAGTTTGCCCTTGGACTGTCAGAACGCGTAGCTCACGCCGAGCTGAAGCACGGGCGACAAGCGCAGCTCGCGGGTGGCGTTGTCGAAGCCCTGCGTGCCCAGCATCGCCCGGCCCGGGCGGCTGGCGTTGCCGGTGCTTTCTGCTGCCAGCCCCAGGTCGGCGGTGATGCCCCAGCGGCCCTTCAGCGCCTGCCCGGTGTAGCCCACGCCGAGGTAGGCCACGGTGGCATCTGCGCTGGCGTCGCGCAGCGCCGCGGGCGGCGTCAGGCTCAGGCCGCGGGTGCCCGACAGCAGGCCGCCGGTGGCGCGCAAGCCGCCCACCGAGGCCGGCAGACGCAGACCCGGCATGTTGAAGTAGTAGTCGCCGAGCAGCGCGCCGAGTTGCGGGGCGCCGCGCTGCGGGGCCGCCGGGTCGGTGAGCGAGACGCGGGACAGCGTGCTGCTGGCCACGGTGATGCGCGCCTGCCACTGCGGCCAGACGTCCCTGCTGTCCGGCGGCACCAGCCCGTCGGACGCGCCAGCCGTGCCGGCCAACAGCATCAACGCGATCGACAGCAGGACGGGGCGGCTGCGCATGGTGGGCTCCTGGGGCGTGCTGCCATCATGCTCCGTTGCCGGCGGCGTGGCACCCCGGCCCTTCGGGCAGCCGTGATTTAGGGCCGCGCCATGTCGCGTTGCAGCGTCAGCCGTCAGCCGTCAGCCGGCCCCCGTGCGCCGCTGCAGCGCGGCAGGCCTGCCAGATCGTGGCGCGTCTGGCAGGCCTGCAAGCCGCGGGCGGCCAGCATCTGCCGCACGGCGGCCGCCTGGTCGTGCCCATGCTCCAGCAGCAGCCAGGCGCCGGGCAGCAGGTGCTGGGGCGCACCGTCGATGATGCGCCGCAGGGCCGACAGCCCGTCGCCGCCCGGCGTCAACGCCGACCTCGGCTCGTGCACCAGCGCCGCCAGGTGGGCATCTGCGGCGGCGATGTACGGCGGGTTGGACAGCGCCAGCCCGAAGCTGCGGCCGGCCAGCGGCTGCCACCAGTCGCCGCGCAGGAATTCCACCGTCAGCCCGAGCCGGCTGGCGTTGGCCCGCGCGACGGCCAAGGCATCGGCGCTGGCGTCGGTGGCGGTCATCCCGGCAGCGGCGCAGCCGTGCTTGACGGCCAAGGCCACAGCGCCGCTGCCCGTTCCCAGGTCCACCGCCGCGGCTGCGCCGCCGGCCAGCAGTTCCAGCGCCCAATCGACCAGCACTTCGGTGTCCGGCCGCGGTACCAGCACCGCGGGAGTGACGTGCAGGACAAGGCCGTGGAATTCGCGCTCGCCCACCAGGTAGGCCAGCGGCACGCCGGCCGCGCGGCGTTGCAGGGCGTGGCCGAAGGCCCCGGCGACAGCGTCGTCCAGCACCGCGTCGTCATGCGCCAGCAGCCAGGTGCGCGGGCGCTGCAGGTGGTGGGACAGCAGCAGTTGGGCGTCGAGCCGCGCCACGCCCGCGTCGCGTGCCAGTGCCAGCGCCGCCGCCACCTGCATCAGCGCAGGCCTGCTTCGAGCTGCGCCAGTTGCTCGGCAGCGCGCGCGGCCTTCAGCGCAGCGACCACGTCGTCCAACTCGCCGTCCATCACGGCGCCCAGCTTGTACAGCGTCAGGTTGATGCGGTGATCGGTCAGCCGGCCCTGCGGAAAGTTGTAGGTGCGGATGCGGTCGCTGCGGTCGCCGCTGCCGATCAGCCCCTTGCGGGTGGCGGCCTCCTTGGCGGCGCGTTCGCTGCGGTCTTTCTCGCGCAGCCGCGCGGCCAGCACCGCCATCGCCTTGGCCTTGTTGCGGTGCTGCGAGCGGTCGTCCTGGCACTCGGCCACCAGGCCGGTGGGCAAGTGGGTGATGCGGATGGCGCTGTCGGTCTTGTTGACGTGCTGGCCGCCGGCACCGCTGGCGCGGAAGGTGTCGATGCGCAGCTCGGCGGGGTTGAGCTGGATCTCCTCGGCCTCGTCGGCCTCGGGCATCACCGCCACCGTGCAGGCGCTGGTGTGGATGCGGCCCTGGCTCTCGGTGGCCGGCACGCGCTGCACGCGGTGGCCGCCGGACTCGAAGCGCAACTGCTCGAACACGCGCTCGCCCTCGACGCGCAGCACCAGTTCCTTGTAGCCGCCCAGTTCGGCGTCGCTCTGGCCCATGATCTCGACGCGCCAGCCGCGGCGCTCGAAGAAGCGCAGGTACATGCGCGCCAGGTCACCGGCGAACAGTGCCGATTCGTCGCCGCCGGTGCCGGCGCGGATTTCGACGAAGGCGTTGCGCTCGTCGTCTGGGTCGCGCGGGATCAGCGCGGTCTGCAGCTCCGCCTGCAGCCGCGCCATGTCGGCCTCGGCGGCGGCGATCTCTTCCCGCGCCATCTCTGCCATCTCGGCATCGGCCAGCAGTTCCCCGGCTGCCGCGACGTCTGCTTCGCGTTGCAGATAGCTGCGGTAGTTGCCGACGACGCCGGCCACCTCGGCCTGCTCGCGCGACAGCGCCCGGTAGCGCTTGATGTCGCTGGAGACCTGCGGGTCGGACAGGCTCGCGTCCAGCTCGTTCAGCCGCAGGGCCAGGCGTTCGAATTGTTGGCGCAGGGAGTCGTTCATACGGCAGAAGGCCCGGCCCTGGCTTGCACCAGGCCGGGCCAGCGGGTGTTGCAGCTAACGGCCTTCGTGGCCGGTGTGGCGGGCGCCCTGGCGCAGGAACAGGCGCGAGACGGTCTGCGCGAGTTGCTCGCGCTCGTCGCCATCGGTGGCGTGCAGCTCGGCCATCGTGCCGTGCAGCATCTTGTTGGTCAGGCCACGGGTCAGCGCTTCCAGCACCGCTTCGACCGGCTCGCCGCGCGCCAGCAGCCGGCGCGCGCGCTGCATCTCGACCACGCCCCAGTCCTCGGCCTGGCGGTTTAGCGCCTGGATCAGCGGCACCGCGGCGCGCTGGTCCAGCCAGTGCGCGAAGCTGACGACGCCAGCGTCGATGATGGCCTCGGCCTGCTCGACCGCCGCCTGGCGCTTTTCCCCTGCGGTCTGCACCAGCGCGGAGAGGTCGTCCACGGTGTAGAGATAGACGTCGCGCAGCTTCGAGACCTCGGGCTCGATGTCGCGCGGCACGGCCAGATCGACCATGAACATCGGCCGGTTGCGGCGCGCCTTCAAAGCGCGCTCAACGGCGCCCAGGCCGATGATGGGCAGCGAGCTGGCGGTGCAGGAGATCACCGCGTCGTACTCGTGCAGCCGCGTCGGCAGGTCGGCCAGCCGCAGCGCACTGGCGCCAAAGCGTGCCGCCAGCCGCTCGCCGCGCTCCAGCGTGCGGTTGGCCACCGCCATGCTCTTGGGCGTGCGCGCCGCGAAGTGGGTGGCGACCAGTTCGATCATCTCGCCAGCGCCGACGAACAGCACGCGGATGTCTTTCAGGTCCTCGAACAACTGCGAGGCCAGCCGCACCGCCGCCGCGGCCATGCTGATGGAATGGCTGCCGATCTCGGTGGCGGTGCGCACTTCCTTGGCCACCGAGAACGAGCGCTGGAAGAGCTGGTGCAGCGTGGTGCCCAGCGTGCCGGCTTCGTCGGCCTGGCGCACGGCCTGCTTCATCTGGCCCAGGATCTGCGGCTCGCCGAGCACCATGGAGTCGAGCCCGGCGGCCACGCGAAAGGCATGGCGCGCGGCGTCGCGGTCTTCGCGCACGTAGGTGTGCGACTGGAGGTGGCTGCCGCTGACGCCGCCTTGCTCGGCCAGCCATTCCACCGTCGGGTGCACCAGGGCGTGCACGTCCTTCGGGTCGGCCGCGACGTAGAGTTCGGTGCGGTTGCAGGTGGAGACCAGCGCGGCCTCGGGCATCTGGCGCTGCAGCCGCTCACGGAAGGCGCGCAGCGCAGGCGAGAGTTGCTCGGGCGAAAACGCCAGCCTGCCGCGCAGGTCGAGCGGCGCGGTGGTGTGGTTGAGCCCGAGGGCGAAGACGCTCACAAGGTGATTGTAAGATTTGGCGGACAGTCTTGTACGTCAGCGTTGCGCATGATGGCAAGAACGCGCTGCACCGAACCTGGGGAAAACGTGGGACCGCTGGACGCTCTGTGGCACCTGCTGAACTTTGCCGTGCCGGCCGTCGGCGTCGGCATGCTGTCAGCCGCCGGGGCCAAGCTGCTGTGGCGGCGCGAGCTGGCAGGCCGCCGCTGGCGGGTGCTGGCGCGCGACGCCACGCTGGCCTGCATGCTGGTGCTGGCGGCCGGGCTGGTGGTGTTCGGGCACGACGGCAAGATGGCGACCTATGGCGCGATGGTGGCTGCCTGTGCCGTCACGCTGTGGTGGCGTGGCTTTGTGGCGCGCTGACGGCGTCTTGCAGCAGCGGCGTGGCGCGCAGCGAGTGCGGCAGCGCCTCGGTGATGGTGACTTCAAGCATCCGGCCCACCAGCCGCGCCCTGTGCGGCCCGCCGTCGAAGTTGACGATGCGGTTGCACTCGGTGCGGCCCATCAGCTCGTCGGCGTTCTTGCGCGACGGCCCTTCCACCAGGATGCGCTGCACGCTGCCCACGCGTGACGCGCTGATGCGCCGCACGTTGTCTTCGATCCTCGCCTGAAGGTGCTGAAGCCGCTTGAGCTTCAGCGCTTGCGGCGTGTCGTCGTGCAAGGCCGCGGCAGGCGTGCCGGGCCGCTTGCTGAAGATGAAGCTGAACGAGCTGTCGAAGCCGATGTCGTCGATGAGCTTCATCGTCTTGCCGAAGTCGTCTTCGGTCTCGCCGGGAAAGCCGACGATGAAGTCGGTGGATAGGCTGATGTCCGGCCGCACCGCGCGCAGCTTGCGGATGGTGCTCTTGTATTCCATCGCGGTGTAGCCGCGCTTCATCGCCATCAGGATGCGGTCACTGCCATGCTGCACGGGCAGGTGCAGGTGGTTGACCAACTGCGGCACCCGGGCATAGACGTCGATGAGCCGCTGCGTGAACTCGTTCGGGTGGCTGGTGGTGTAGCGGATGCGCTCGATGCCCGGGATCGCCGCCACGCATTCGATCAGCAGCGCGAAGTCGGCAATCTCGGCCGTGCTGCCCATGCTGCCGCGGTAGGCGTTGACGTTCTGCCCCAGCAGCGTGACCTCCCTGACGCCCTGCTCCACCAGGCCGGCCACCTCGGCCAGCACGTCGTCCAGCGGGCGGTGCACTTCTTCGCCGCGGGTGTAGGGCACCACGCAGTAGGAGCAATACTTCGAGCAGCCCTCCATGATGGACACGAAAGCGCTGGCGCCCTGCACGCGGGCGGGTGGCAGATGGTCGAACTTTTCGATCTCGGGGAAGCTGATGTCCACCTGCGGCCGGCGCTCGGCCCGGCGGGCGTCGATCATCGCCGGCAGCCGGTGCAGCGTCTGCGGGCCGAAGACCAGATCGACATAGGGCGCGCGCTCGATGATGGCCGCGCCTTCCTGGCTGGCGACGCAGCCACCGACGCCGATCAACACGCCCTTGGCCTTCAGGTGCTTGACGCGGCCGAGGTCGCTGAAGACCTTCTCCTGCGCCTTCTCGCGCACCGAGCAGGTGTTGAA
>CAXTHW010000011.1:0-136971 GCA_964244245.1 uncultured Rubrivivax sp.
AGCCCCGGCCGGGGGACATGAGCGGAGCAGAGCACCCCGGCGGCCTGATCCCGCCCCGAAGATCGAGCGCGGGTGCCACCAATCGACCGACCGCAACGGGCCGAGAGCCGACACCAGAAGACGAAGCTCCACGTCAGTGCCTCCTCGCCGGTGCGACGAGCAGCGCGCCGCTGGCGTCGAACACATACGCTTGGGCGGGGCCGAGGTGCAGCACGATGGGCGCGCCCAGGTCGAAGAAGTGGACGCCGGTGAGTTGCGCCACCACCTCGCCGACTGGCGTGTCGGCGTGCACGAAGGTGTCGGAGCCCGAGATCTCGGCCAGCTCCACGCGGCCGGCGAGCGCCACGTCGCCGGGGCGCGGGTTCAGGCGCAGGGCGCTGGCACGCACACCGACCGTCACTGCTGCCGATGCGCCGGCCGGCAGCGTGACCGGCAGCAGCGCGTCTCCCTTCAGCAGCACGCCGCCGGGCGCGGCGCGGGCTTCGAGCAGATTCATCGGCGGGTCGCTGAAGGCGCGCGCCACGCGCAGCGATTGCGGGCGGTGGAAGACCTCGGCGGTGGGGCCGTATTGCAGCAGCTCGCCAGCGTCCAGCACCGCGGTGTAGCCGCCCAGCAGCAAGGCTTCACCGGGCTCGGTGGTGGCGTAGATCACGGTGGCGTCGCTGCTGGCGAAGAGCTGGGTCAGCTCGTCCCGCAGTTCTTCCCGCAGCTTGTAGTCCAGGTTCACCAGCGGCTCGTCCAGCAGCATCAGCGGCGCGGCCTTGGCCAGCGCACGGGCCAGCGCCACGCGCTGCTGCTGGCCGCCGGACAGCGCGGCGGGCAGGCGGTCGAGGAAGACGTCGATGTGCAGCCGCGCGGCCAGCGCGCGCACCCGCTGGTCGATGTTCTTCTCGCGCCGCAGCTTCAAGGGCGATGCGATGTTGTCGAACACCGTCATCGACGGGTAGTTGATGAACTGCTGATAGACCATGGCCACGTTGCGCTCGCGCACCGGCATGCCGGTGACGTCTTGGCCGTCCACGCGCACGTGGCCGCTGCTGGGCTTGTCCAGCCCGGCCATCAAGCGCATCAGGCTGGTCTTGCCGGCCTGGGTGGCGCCCAGCAGCACCGTCACAGCGCCGGGCTGGGGCGCCAGCGTCAGCGGGTACAGCCACGGGGCGGCGCCGACCTGCTGGCTGATGTTGTCGAGCGTCAGTTGCACGACGCCGCCTTTTCCCTGGTGGCTGCGCTGGCGGCGGCCATCCAGGCGCCGACCCGGGTGCGCTCGCTTTCGGAGTAATGCAGGCCGAGCTTGCTGCGCCGCCAGAGCACGTCGTCGGCGGTGGTAGCCCATTCCTCGCGGCAAAGGTGGCGCAATTCGGCCTCGTGCAGGCCGGGCGCGACTTCGGCGCCCAGGCCGCCGGCCAGCACCTTGTCGATGCGGCTGCCGTAGGCGCGCGCCAGGCGGCGGGCCAGTGCCGCAGGCAGTTGCGGGTGGCGCGTGCAGACGGCGGATACCAGCCGCTCGAAGTCGCGGTCGGGGCGGCTGGCGGCGCCGATCCATGTTGACAGGTCGCCGCCAGGCAGCGAGGCGCCGCGCGTCCAGGCCGGCCGGCGATGGCCCAGCATGCGGCCGACCTCGTCGCCGGCTTCCTCGGCCAGCTTGCGGAAGGTGGTGATCTTGCCGCCCCAGACGCTGAGCAGCGGCGCTGCTTCGGTGTGGCTTTCGAGCAGGTAGTCGCGGGTCACGGCAGAGGGGTCGCCGGAGGCGTCGTCCAGCAGCGGGCGCACGCCCGAGTAGCTCCAGCGCACGTCGGCCGGTGTCAGCGGCTTGCTGAAATAGCGGCTGGCCTGCGCGCAGAGGTAGGCCACTTCGTCGGCGGCGATGCGGGCGCTGCGTGGGTCGCCGTGGATCTCGACGTCGGTGGTGCCGATGAGGGTGAACGCGCCTTCGTAGGGGATGGCGAAGATGATGCGCTTGTCGGCGTTCTGGAAGATGTAGGCGTGGTCGTGCTCGAAGCAGCGCGGCACCACGATGTGGCTGCCCTTGACCAGGCGCAGGCTCTTGCGCGCCAGCGCCTCGCCTGCCGCCGGCAGCGCCACGCCGCGCAGAAAGGCCTCGGCCCAGGGGCCGGCGGCATTGACCAGCGCCCTGGCGGCCACGGTGCGCTCGCCGCCATCGGCCAGGCGCAGGCGCGCCGTCCAGCCGGCGGCGCTGCGCTGCGCCGCCACGCAGCGGGTGCGCGTCAGCACCGTGGCGCCGCGCTCGCGGGCGTCGATGGCGCTCAGCACCACCAGCCGCGCGTCGTCCACCCAGCCGTCGGAATAGACGAAGCCGCGCGCGAACTGCGGCTGGAGCGCTGCGCCCAGCGGATGGCCGCGCAGGCCGATGCTGGTGGAGCCGGGCAACACCTCGCGCCGCGCGAGATGGTCGTAGAGGAAGAGGCCGAGGCGGATCAACCACGCGGGCCGCGACGCAGCGGCAGAGTCGTCCAGCGGCATCACGAAGCGCAGCGGCCACATGATGTGCGGGGCGCTCTTGAGCAGCACCTCGCGCTCTTGCAGTGCCTTGCGGACGAGGGCGAATTCGCGGTACTCCAGGTAGCGCAGGCCGCCGTGGATCAGCTTGGTGGACGCGCTGGACGTGTGCGAGGCAAGGTCGTCCTGCTCGACCAGCAGCACGCGCCAGCCGCGGCCGGCGAGGTCGCGCGCGATGCCTGCGCCGTTGATGCCGCCGCCCACCACCAGCACGTCGAAACCCTGTTCGCTCAAGAATCCCGCCCCTTCGTTTGAATTCGATTCTTGTTCGTTTCAGTTCGCTTTCAGCCGGTGCTAACCCTGATCTGCTTTCGGATTGTTTCTCTTAGGCTCGCGGCCATGGACCCCAACCCGCGCCAGGCCGAGTTGTTGGACGCGGTGTTGCGCCAGGGCTCGCTGTCGGTGGAGGCGCTGGCAGAGCGCTTCGGCGTCACCTTGCAGACGGTACGGCGCGACGTCAAGCTGCTGGCCGAAGCCGGCCTGCTGGCGCGCTTTCACGGCGGCGTGCGGATGCCGCGCTCCACCACCGAGAACATCGCCTACCGGCAGCGCCAGCAGATCAACCAGGGCGCCAAGCAGGCCATCGCGCGCGCCGTGGCGGCGGCGCTGCCGCCGGGCTGCTCGCTCATCCTGAACATCGGCACCACCACCGAAGCCATCGCCCGCGAGCTGCTCCAGCACAAGGGCCTGCGCGTGATCACCAACAACCTGAACGTCGCAGCGATCCTGTCGGACAACCCGGACTGCGAAGTCATCGTCGCCGGTGGCGTGGTGCGCGGGCGCGACCGCGGCATCGTCGGCGAGGCCACGGTGGAGTTCATCCGCCAGTTCCGCGTGGATATCGCGCTGATCGGCATCTCGGGCATCGAGGCCGACGGCAGCCTGCGCGACTTCGATTTCCGCGAGGTGAAGGTCACCCGCGCCATCATCGAGAACGCGCGCGAGGTCTGGCTGGCGGCCGACCACAGCAAGTTCAACCGGCCGGCGATGGTGGAGGTGGGCCGCATCAGCCAGCTCGACATGTTGTTCACCGACCAGCCGCCGCCCGCGCCCTTTGCCGCGCTGCTCAGCGAAGCCGGCGTGCAGAGCGCGGTGGCAGGCCAGACCGCAGGAGACAGTGCATGACCCGGTACATCCTCGCGCTCGACCAGGGCACCTCCAGCTCGCGCAGCATCGTCTTCGACGACAGCGGCGCCATCGTCGCGCTGGCGCAGCGCGAGTTCCGCCAGATCTACCCGCAGCCCGGCTGGGTGGAACACGATCCGCACGAGATCTGGTCCAGCCAGCTTGCCACCGCGCAAGAGGCGCTGGCGAAGGCCGGCATCACCGCACGCGAGCTGGCCGGCATCGGCATCACCAACCAGCGCGAGACCACGCTGGTGTGGAACCGGCGCACCGGCCAGCCCATCCACAACGCCATCGTCTGGCAGGACAGGCGCGGCGAGCCGCTGTGCGCGCAATTGCGCCAGCAGGGGCATGCAGAGGCCATCCGCCACAGCACCGGGCTGGTGGTGGACGCCTACTTCTCGGCCACCAAAATCCGCTGGATCCTGGACAACGTGCGCGGCGCGCACATCGCGGCGGCGCAGGGCGAGCTGGCTTTCGGCACGGTCGATAGCTGGCTGATCTGGCAGCTCACCGGCGGCCGCGTGCATGCCACCGACGTGAGCAATGCGTCGCGCACGATGCTCTTCGACATCCGCCACAACGTCTGGGACCACGAGCTGCTGAAGATGCTGCATGTGCCGGACAGCCTGCTGCCGCAGGTGTTTCCGTCCAGCCACCTGTTCGCAGAGACAGACGCCGCGCTGCTGGGCGCGCCGGTGCCGATTGCCGGGGTGGCCGGCGACCAGCAGGCGGCGCTGTTCGGCCAGGCCTGCTTCAAGGCCGGGCTGGCGAAGAACACCTACGGCACCGGCTGCTTCATGCTGATGCACACCGGCGGCCGCTTCGAGCAGTCGGCCAACGGCTTGTTGACCACGGCCGCCGCACAACCCGGCAGCACGCCAGAGTACGCGCTGGAAGGCAGCGTCTTCATCGGCGGCGCGGTGGTGCAGTGGCTGCGCGACGGGCTGCAGGCCATCAAGGCCAGCGCCGAGGTGCAGACGCTGGCGCAGAGCGTGCCCGACGCGGGCGGCGTGATCCTCGTGCCCGCCTTCACCGGCCTGGGCGCGCCCTACTGGAAGGCCGAGACGCGCGGCGCCATCGTCGGCCTCACGCGCGGCACGACGATGGCCCACATCGCGCGCGCTGCGCTGGAAAGCATCGCCTTCCAGAGCGCTGCGCTGCTGCAGGCGATGTGCCGCGACACCGGCCCGGTGAGCGAACTGCGGGTGGACGGCGGCGCCTGCGTCAACGACTTGCTGATGCAGATCCAGGCCGACCTGCTGGGCATTCCGGTGGTGCGCCCCAAGGTCACCGAAACGACGGCGCTGGGCGCGGCTTACCTGGCCGGCCTGGCGACCGGCGTCTATGCCGACCTGGACGCGCTGGCCGCGCAATGGCAGGTGGAGCGGCGCTTCCTGCCCACGCTGCCGCGCGAGCGCGCACAGGAGATGATGGCGCGCTGGGAACACGCCGTGCGCCAGGCTGTCGCGGCCTGAACAGCGCGCCGCGGCGAGACCGCCGCAACCTGGGCAGCGCTGCCTATTTGTTGACGGCCAGGTCCTGCGGCGTCTTGCCGGCGGCCAGCGCGTCGCGGAACCACTGCGGGCGTTTGCCGCGGCCGACCCAGGTGTTGCCGGCTTCGTCGCGGAACTTGGCTTCACCGGGGTTCTTGGCGCTGGCGCCGCCGCCCTTGCGGCCAGCCGCCTTGCCTGGCTTGGCCGCCTTGCCGGCGCCACGGGTGCCGCGCTCGGACAAACCCAGATCGGCGGCCGTCAGGCCGTAGTGGTCGATGGCGTCGCGAATGCGCGAGACCACGCCGTCGAGTTCCTTGGACCGCAGCCGTTCGGCCTCGGCCTTCAGGCTCTCGATCTGCTTCAGGACTTGTTCGTAGTTTCTGCTCATGAGGCTTCCATGCTCGTCGCTTCGGGCGCCCCTCCCTCAGACGCCGGCTCTGCTGGCCGTTTCGTCGCACCGTGGTCGCAATCATCAGTGGTGGGTGACGCGCGGCCCCAAACGACCGCGCGGCGCGGAACTTACCACGCGCAGCCACCCGGGGCTTACAAGCGGCCGGCGCGCACCTGCGCAGCGCGCCCGGCAATGGCGCTGCGCTCGGCCGCGCCAAGCCGCGCCAGGTTCTGCACCTGCGCCGCCATCCGCGGGTTGCCGGCCAGCAGCACCTGGGGGCGCGCCAGGAAGTCCCAGTACAGCGTGGTGAAGGGGCAGGCCGCCGGCCCGCTGCGCTGGGCGGGGTCGAAGCGGCAACCGCGGCAGTGGTCGCTCATGCGCTGGATGTAGCGGCCGCTGGCCACGTAGGGCTTGCTGGCCATCAGGCCGCCGTCTGCGTACTGGCTCATGCCCAGCGTGTTGGGCAGCTCCACCCACTCCACGGCATCGACATAGACGCTCAGGTACCAGGCATGCACCGGCTGTGGCTGCACGCCGTGCAGCAGCGCGTACAGGCCCGTCACCATCAGGCGCTGGATGTGGTGTGCGTAGCCGTGCTGCAAGGTCTGGCCGATGGTGTCGGCCAGGCAGCGCATCGGCGTCTCGCCGGTCCAGTACCAGGCCGGCAGGTCCTCTTGCGCGCCCAGCAGGTTGAGGTCGGCGTAGTCGGGCATCTTCAGCCAATAGACGCCACGCACGTACTCGCGCCAGCCGAGGATCTGGCGGATGAAGCCCTCGGCGGCCGCCAGCGGCACGCGGCGCTGGCGCCAGGCGTCCTCGGCCGCGGCGATCACTTCGCGCGGGTTCAGCAGCTTCAGGTTGAGCGCGGCCGAAAGCTGCGCGTGGTAGAGCCAGGGCTCGCCGCTCCACATCGCGTCCTGCCAGTGGCCGAAGTCGGGCAGGCGCTCGGCGACGAAGCGCTGCAAGGCGGCCAGCGCCTGCGCGCGCGTCACCGGCCAGCCGAAGGTCTGCACGCTGCCCGGGTGGCCGGCGAAGCGCGTCTGCACGAGGGCGATGACGTCCTGCGTGATGCCGTCGGGTGCAAAGCGCGCCGGCCCGGGCAGGAAGCCGGGGCCGTCCGGGCCGAAGGCGGCGCGGTTGTCGGCGTCGAAATTCCAGCGGCCGCCGGCCGGTGCGTCGCCGTCCATCAGGATGCCGTGGTGGCGGCGCATCCAGCGGTAGAAGGTTTCCATCCGCAGTGACGTGCGGCCTTGCGCGTGGCCGGTGAAAGCCGCCGTGCTGCACAGGAAATGCCGGTCTTCGCGCAGCAGCAGCGGCAGCGCGCCCACCGCCTGGCGCAGCGCCTGCTGCACCCGCCAGTCGCCCGGCTGCACCAGCACCACCGCCTGCGGGCGCAGCGTCTGAAGGTCGGCCGCCAGCGCCGCACCCAGGCTGCCCTCGCACAGCCTGCGGTAGTGCAGCGCAATGCCGTCTGCCAGCAGCTCCTGCGCGAAGTGCCGCATCGCCGACAGGAACAGCGTGATGCGCTGCTGGCTCGACCAGACGTGGGTCGATTCGTCGCTGGCCTCGGCCATCCAGACGGCATCCTGCGCCGGGTCGAAGCCGTCGAAGGCGGCGGCATCGCGGTCGAGCTGGTCGCCCAGCACCACGACCAGGTGGCGCAGGCTCAGCCGGCGGCCTTCTTCCTGCGGCAGGCTTCCGAGCAGTAGCGCACCTGCTCCCAGTTCTTGGCCCAGGCCTTGCGCCAGCTCATCGGCCGGCCGCAGGCCTGGCAGGGGCGGCTGGGCAAGGCTTGCTTGTTGCCCTTGAACTGCATCGGTCAAGACCAGCTCAGCGGGTTGACGCGGTAGTAGCCGGCCAGCGCGTCGAAGAGTGCCGGCTCGGCGGCACGCAAGGCCTGCGGCTGCTCGAAGAAGGCCTCGCTGGCGACGGCGAAGAACTCGGCCGGGTCGCTGGCGCCATAGGCGTCGAGTGCGGCCGGCTCGCCGCGTGCCACGGCCTGCTGCAAGCGCGTGAAGGCGGCGCCCAGTGTGGCCGCCCAGCCGGCGTAGGCGTCGCGCCGGCCGAGAAACGGTGCGCCGTTGGCAGCGCCGTTGTGCTGGTCGAGCTGGTGGGCGAATTCATGGATCACCACGTTGTGGCCGTCGGCCGGGTCGGCAGCGCCGGCCAGCACGTCGGGCCAAGAGAGGATCACCTGGCCTTGCTGCCAGGACTCGCCCAGCAGCACCTGTCTGCCTTCGCTCACCAGCCCGGCCGCCTGGCTCTGCACGCGGTTGACGACGAAGGCGCCTGGATACACCAGCACCTGTCGCAGCCCGCCAAAGCCGCCGGCCCGGCGGTTCAACAACAGCAAGCAGGCCTGCGCCGCGATCAGCACGCGCATCTCTGTCGTCACCGCAAGACCGGCGCAGCCGATGAAGGGCTTTTCAGCGACGAAGACCTGCACGTGCTTCTTCAACTGGAGCTGCAGATCGGCAGGCAACTGCGCGAAGTAGGGCATGCGCTCGCGGAGCAGCGCGCGCCAAGCCGGCGGAAACGGCCTGCGGCGCACCCGCCAGCGGCGCTGCGCCGTCCACAGCGGCGGGCCCCACAGCCAGCCCGCGACGCAAAGCACCAGACCGGCGATGAAGAGCATGCCCACCGGCTGCATCTGGTGCGCTGCTGCGCCAAATCAAGCCCCTGGCCCGGCTGCTGGCGGCTGCGGCTCGCAGCGCACTTCGGTCTTGACCGAATTGGCGATGAAGCAGGCGTCGTGCGCCCGGTGGTGCAGCGCCTGCACGGCGTCGGCAGGCGGCTGCGTCGGGCCGCCGAAGACCACCTGCGGGCGCAGCGTGACGAGCGTCATCGCCAGCCTGCCGTCGGCACCGCGCCGCAGCAGGCCGCTGGCGTCGTCTGCGTAGCGCTCCACCAGCCAGCCATCGCCCGCGGCCAGCGACAAAAACCACAGCATGTGGCAGCTCGACAGCGACGCGACGAACAGCTCTTCCGGGTCCACCGCGGCGGGGTCGGAGTACGGCAGCGGCACCACGCTGGGCGAGGACGACGCGCTGAGCACCGCGCCGCCGTCGAAGTGCAGGCTGTGTCGGCGCTGGTAGCGGTTGTCCGTGAAGGCCTCGCCGGGCTGGCGTTGCCAGAGAAGCTGGGCGCTGTAAGTGGACATGGGATGGCACCGGTGGCGTGGTTGGCGGCGGGGGCGGCAGCAGCCATTGTCCCCGGGGCCCGGCACGGGGCGAAGCGATAATCTGCCGATGATTGCGCTGTACTACTACCCCGGCAACGCCAGCTTTGCGCCGCATGTGCTGCTGCACGAGATCGGCATTCCTTTCGAGCTGCGGCTGGTGGACCGCACCCGCCATGCGCACAAGGCGCCGGAGTACCTGCGGCTCAACCCCAACGGGCTGATCCCGGTACTGGCCGACGGTGAACTGCTGCTCTACGAGACGGCCGCCATCTGCCTGTACCTGGTCGAGCGCTTTGCGCAGGCGCGGCTGGCGCCGCCGCTGGCCACGCCGGAGCGCGCGCACTTCTACAAATGGCTGGTGTGGATGACCAACACGCTTCAGGCCACGCTGATCCACTATTTCTACCCCGAGCGGCTGGTGGATGCAGGCAACACCGCTGGCGCCGCGCAGGTCAAGGCCCATGCGCAAACGAGGGTGGATGGCCTGCTGCAACAGATCGACGCGCATCTGGCGTCGCACCCGGGCCCGTGGTTCCTGGCAACAGGCCACAGCGCGCTCGACGCCTACGCCTTCATGCTGTGCCGCTGGACTCGCGGCTTCGCGCTGCGTCCGGCTCGCGAGTTCACGCACATCGGCCCCTATCTGCATCGGGTGCTGGCGAGGCCGGCGGTGCAGCGCGCCGTGGCTGCCGAGCAGTTGGGCCAACCGGTCTTCTGACAACGGCAGACCGTAGGCCCGGTCCTACCGTGCGGCGCGCCTTGCGCCGATTCGCCGCAGTGGCCGTGGCCAGTACCTTTCAGCCTCGTTCTCGCAGCCCTTGCGAGGGCTTGCCATCCGGAAAAGGACCCGCCATGAAACCCTCTGCCCCCACTGCCACGTTTGCCCGCCGCTGCCTTGGCGGCATGGCCGCCGCGCTGCTGATCGCACCGGCGTTCGCGCAGGAGATGTCGCCCCAGGCCACCTATGACAAGGCGCGCGCCGCCTGCATGGCCGGCGACACCAACCAGAGCAAGCAGGATTGCCTGCGTGAAGCGCAATCGGCCTACAACGAAGCCCGTGCCGGCAAGCTGCGCGGCACCGACCCCAAGGTGCTGACCGACAACGCCACCCAGCGCTGCCAGGTGCACAAGGGCGCCGACCGCGAAGCCTGCGAGCGCCTCGCGCGCGGCGAGGGCAACAGCGCGGGCTCGGTGCAGGCTGGCGGCGTGTTGAAGGAACTGGTGACGGTGGAAGTGGGCCAGCCGGCTGCGCCTGCCGACGCGCCGGTGCCGGCCCCGGCCCCAGCCCCAGCCCCAGCCCGTCCCCAAGCCGCGCCGCGCTGAGCCTGCCGCGCTCTCGCAAGTAAACGGCGGCCGACAGAGTGATCTGTCGGCCGCCGTGTGCCTGGGGCGCTGTGAAGAGCTGCCTATTGCTTGGGCGCGATGGTCAGCGCGTTATCGACGCTGACGACGCCGCTCACGCTGCTGGCCACCTGGGTGGCGCGCTCGCGCGCCTGTTCGTCGGGCGCGCTGCCATGCAAGGCGACGCGGCCGTTGGCGGTATCGACATCGATCTTCATCACGCTGAGGTTAGGCGCCTTGGCCAGCTCGGCGTTGACCGCTGCGGTGATGGCGGCGTCCTTCACCTTGTCGGTGGCGGTGTCGGTGGCGCGGCTCGCATCGTTCTTCAGCTCGGTGGCCTTCTGGTCGGTCTGCACCACGGCGGCGTCCAGCTTCTGGCCGGCGGTGCGCTCGTCACCCGGCTTGTCGCACGCGGCCAGCGACGCCAGTGCGGCGGCCGCCGCCAGCGAGGTGATCCAGCGATGGTGTTTGCGGGGCTGTTGCATCGTCATGAAAACTCTCCTTGGGGCCGCGACAGGCGGCCTGTGCTGGCACCTTAAAAGCGGCCGTGGCCGCTGCCGATAGGCCCGCGGCGCATCTCGCCGTGGGACCAGTCCGACAGCGGCCCGGCGGCCGCCGCACGGACCTAGGCGCGCGGGCGGACCGGCTTGTCGTTGTCGGAGATATAGACCTCGACCCGGCGGTTCAGCGCGCGGTTGGTGTCGCTGTTGTTGTCGGCGATGGGGAAGCCCTTGCCGTAGCCGACGCTGTCGATGCGCGAGCGCGCGACGCCCATCGCCGCCAGCGCAGCGGCCACCGACTCGGCACGCTGCTGCGACAGGCTGGCGTTGTAGGTGGCCGAGCCGACGTTGTCGGTGTAGCCCTCGATGAGGATGCGGCGCTCCGGGTGCTGCTGAAGGAAGTCGGCCACCTTGCGCAGCGACGCCTGCGCGGTGGGCTTGACCTCGGCCTTGTTGAACTCGAACAGCACGTCGCCCAGCGTGACCAGCATGCCGCGGTCGGTGTGTTGGGCTTGCAGGTCGCTGAGCTGCTGTTGCAGCGCGGCGGTCTGGGCCTGCGCGTCGGCCGCGGTGGCGTTGGCCACGGCAGCACTCGCCTGCGCTGCGATGGCCTGCTGCTGCGCGCTGCTGGCGCGCTGTTCGGCAGAGGCGGCGCGCTGCTGCGCGGTGGCGGCAACGCTCTGGGCGCGCTGCGCCTCCGCGGCCTTGCCGTCGGCGCGGGCACGCTCGCGGTCGGCCTCCGCGCCGCGGATGGCGTCCTCGTTGCGCTTGGCAGACGCCAGCGCCAGCGCGGCCTGGGCCTGGCGGTCTGCAACGTAGGCAGCGCTGTTCACCTCGGACAGCGCCTCGCCCTTGCTGAGCAGCATGTTGGCGCGGCTCAGCGCGTCGGTGGCTTTCTTCAGCTCCAGCGGCGCATTGGTCAGCACGCCGGGATCGATCTCTGCGCTGTGCACGCTGTTGCGGGCGGCCACCAGCGCTGGCGGCGGCGCGGGCGGCGCGCTGGCGCAGGCGCCCAGCAGCAGTGCGGCAGCCAGCGCGCTGGCCGACAAGGAAGCGGACAAGGGTGCGCGGTAAGCGGTACGGTGTTTCATTTCGATCCTCCGATGGGTTGGATGGCGCGGCTCACTTGCCGCCGGCCTGCTCGCGCAACATGCGGATGCTTTCGCGCACTTCGGTCAGCGCCCGGTCCGAGCGTGCGGTGCGCGATTGCGCTTCGGCCAGCGTGGCGTCGGCCTCGGCCTGCTCGGCGAGCTGGCGGGCCAGCGGGTAGTCCTTGTTGGCCATCGCCAGATTGGCGCGCTCCATCTTGTCTCGCGCTGCCGCCAGCTCCACCGGCGCTTCGGCGGCAGCGGGGCCGCTGGCGCGGTCCACCGCGGCGCGGCCGACGGCGAGTTGCTCCCGGGGTGGCGGGGTGCTGGCACAGGCGGCCAGCAGGGCCACGGTGGCAGCGGCCAGCAGCAGTGCCGGCTGCCGGCGGAAGAAAGGGCTTGTCGGGGCGGTCATGGGCACTCCTGTGCGCTGGAAAGACAGCACCCATTCTTTCGGCCGCCGGCCGAGCAGGCCCATCAGCGGACCGCGCGTCGCCTGGTGGGATTGGGCCTACAGCGGATGGACGTGGTGGCGAGATGCGCTACCGGAGGTGAGCGCGCGGGGAGCCGTCCTACAACAGGCTCCGGCCAGCACCGATACGGTCTGCCGGCTGCCGGCAGCACATTGGGTGCACTGCGAAGGCAGCCAGTCCAAAGCACCGACAGACACACCGACAGCCGAGGTTCAACGATGAATGCCCCCGCCTCCACCAGCGCCCGCACCGCGGCCCGTTCTGCACTGTCGCGCCAGTTGTTGTGGGCCGGCGTGACGGCGCTGTCGATCCTCTCGGCCTATGTGCACACGGTCAACGAGTCGGTGAACCGCGGTGCGCTGCTGCGGCAGGCGCAGCGCTCCTCCGACAGCAGCCTGATGGCGAAGGCCAGGCCGGGTGCCGCGACGCGCGACGCACGCTTCGCACTCGGCAACGCGCCCTGAGCTGCGGCGCTGGCGGGCCGGCGCCCGCGACGGTGCGGCAGCAGCGCGGCAACAGCGCGGCAACAGCGTCAGCAGACGCGGCCGGCGCCGAAGAAGCGCCAGAAGATGTCGGCGCTGCACAGCACACGCGTGTGCAGTCCGCGCATCGGCTCCTCGAAGCGTTCTGCCGAGGCCAGCATGTCGTAGCGGGTGATCGAAAAGCCCGAGTCGGCCGCGACCGCAGCCGCGGCAGCCGCGGCAGCCGCGGCAGCCGCGGCAGCCGCGGCGACGGCATCCCGCACCGCTGGCAATTCACGTTTTGTTCTTTTGAGCATCGGCGACTTTCTGAATGACGCGTTGTCTCCAGGCTATCGGCCCCGCCTGTAACAACTTGAAGCGCAAACGTCTGCGAAGTCACGAAGAAGCGTTGTTGCGCAACCTTTCCATCTGCCAGTCGAGCCGTTGCCGCATCTCGGCCAGCAGCCGCTGTTGTTGCTGCCTTTGCGGCGCATCCGGCCCTTCCGGCCTGTCGGCGCCAGCCCGAAGCCGGGCTTGCAGCGCCGCGATCTCGCGCATCAGCTCCACTTCTGGCGGCAGATAGCCGGCGTCCTTCAGCATCTTGTACGGCATCTTCAGCCCGTCTGGCGTTGCGTCGTAGCCATCGCCGAAGGACAAGGGCTTGCCGTAGCTGGGTGCCGCTTTCAGCTCGCCGCTCTGCTCGCTTTCGCGCAGCGACCGGCCGATGTGGTCGTCGAGCAGCCGCAAACGGTTCTCGCGTTTCTCTTCGTCGGCATTCATGCCCTGACCTCCTTGGATTGACCGACCAGCTCCTGCCAGTGTCGCGTCAGCGGTGTGGCCGGCTTGGCCATCAGCCGCTCGTTGACCAGCGCGCGGCCGATGGCATGGCGGTGGCCGCGCGCGCTGGCGGCCAGCAGCGTCTGGTCCACCAGGTCGCGCTGCGCATGGCTGCCGCCCAGCGTGCGCGCCAGCACGCGCACGGGGTAGATGTTGTCCACCGCGCCGTCTGCGTCGCCGCGCTCCAGTGCCAGCAGCCCGCGCATCAACGGCAGGCCCACTTCGCGCGCCATCTGGTGGTTGCTGCGCCGCGCGTCTGCGGCGTCGAGTGCGCGCTGCGCGCAACGCGACACCCAGGCCTCGGCGCGCGCGCCGTCGCCGGCCATCAGCAAGGCCAGCACGCGGTGCACGTCGTTGAAGGCGTAGTAGCCGGCGCTGTCGTCTTCGGCGGGCCAGCCTGCGACCAGGGCCTGCGCTCTTGCAGCCACGTCTTCGCGCAGCAGATGCAGGCGCCACAGGATGGACGCGGCATCCAGCCGCTGAAGGCCGATCTGAAGCGTCTCGCCGCTCAGGTACTTGTCCACCAGACGCAGCACGCCGGCGCAGTCCAGCGCCTCCAGCCGGAACAGCGCCTGGTGCCACCACAAGTGGCCGGCGAAGCCGTTGTTCTCGGCCCATTGCGGCTGGTGCTGGCGCAGCCAGGCCGAGCCTTCCTCGAAGCGGCCCTGCATCTCCATCACATGCGCCACCGCGTGCACCGCCCAGGGCACGCGCGGGTTGGCCTGCAAGGCCTGGCGGCCGGCTTCCTCGGCCTGCGGGTAGAGGTTGCACTCTTCCAGGCCGAAGGCGTACAGCCCCAGCACATAGGGCTGCAACGGGTCGGCCGTGTCCCACTCGGGCAGCGCCCGCGCCGGCCGCAGGCGCAGCCCGCTGGCGTCACCGCGGTAGAAGTCCCAGAGCTGCGCCCATTGCAACGCCAGCGCGTCGCGCGGGTGCTCCAGCAGCAGCGCGTCCCAGCGCCGGCAGGCGCTGTGCCAGCGGCCTTCGGCCAGGTCCACCACCGCCGCCAGGTGGGCCTGCTCGCGGCGCGTGGCGCGCACCGACAACGCGCTGGCAAGCGTGATGTGGCGCGCCGCGTCGTCGCACAGCGCGGGCTCGGTGAGGCCGAGCAGAAAGCCGGCCTTCATCGTGTGGGGCAGTGCCCAGGCCGGGTCGGCCCGGATGGCGGCGTCCAGATCGGCCAGCGGCGCGTCGTAGAAGGACATCATGCGCCACAGCGCCGACTCGGCTGCGTCACGCGCGGCCGACACATCGCTGCTGCACGGGTTGCCGCGGGCGTCCGGATGGGCCATGCGCCGGACTGTAGCGCGCTGCCGTGACAGCGCGGCGCGGGGGCCGCCATGCTGCCGTGGTCTTTAACTGGTATATACCCCGAACAGCAGCAGGCCGACTATTTTGGTATCGTACTGGTATTAAACAAGCAATCGACTGGCGTGACTGCAGCGGGACTGGCGTGGTGATCGGTTTCTTCATCGGTGTGGATGGCGGCGGCAGCGGCACGCGGGCCCGCATCTGGGCTGCGCCCGACGGCCGCTTGCTGGGCAGCGGCGCGGCCGGGCCGTCCAGCCTGAGCCAGGGCCTGGCCCAGGCGCGGGCCAACGTGGCCGCTGCCATTGCTGCGGCGATGGCTGCGGCCGGCAGCGGCACCGCCATCGACGCCCTGGCCTGCGCCGTGGGCATGGGGCTGGCAGGGGCGCACGACGCGGCCTTGCGCAGCGCCTTCCTGCGCGACGCGCCTGCCTTCGGCGCGCTGGCGCTGGACACCGACGGCCACGCGGCGCTGCTGGGTGCGCATGGCGGCCGGCCCGGCGTGGTGGTGGCCGCCGGCACCGGCAGCGTCGGCGAGGTGCTGCGCGCTGACGGCAGCCGCCGGGTGGCCGGCGGCTGGGGCTTCCCGTCGGGCGACGAGGGCAGCGGCGCCTGGATGGGCCTGCGCGCGATGGCGCTGGCGCAGCAGTCGCTCGACGGCCGCGGCAGCACCGGCCCGCTGGCGCGGGCGGTGTTGCAGCACACCGGCGGCGCCGGGGACGCCGCGGACGCCGGGGACGCCGTGCGGGCCTGGCTCGGCAGCGCCGGCCAGCAGCGCTATGCAGAGCTGGCGCCGCTGGTCTTCGCCCACGAGGCCGCCGACCCCGCCGCCGCGGCGCTGGTGGCGCAGGCCGTGCAGGCGCTGCAAGCGCTGGCAGACGCGCTCGACCCGGCCGCCGCGCTGCCGCTGGCAGTAGTGGGCAGCATCGGCACGCGCCTGGCGCCGCGGCTGCCGGCCGCCATGCAGGCGCGCCGCGTGGCGCCTGCCGGCGACGCGGTGGACGGCGCCTTGCTGCTGGCGCGCCGCGCCGCCTTGCACCCGCACCCGCACCCAGCGTGAGCAGCCTGCCCTTCAGTTTCACGGCCGACGCCGGCAGCGCGTCGCCGCTGTACATGCAGCTCGCACAGGCGTTGGCCGGCGCCATCCGAGACGGCCGCTACCAGCCCGACGAAGCGCTGCCCAGCGAGCGCCTGCTCTGCGACAACCTTCAGCTTTCGCGCGTGACCGCGCGCAAGGCGATCGACCAGCTCGTCGAGCAGGGGCTGGTGGTGCGCCGCCGCGGCTCGGGCAACTACATCACGCCCAAGCTCGAACAGCCGCTGCACCGGCTGACGAGCTTTTCCGAAGAGCTGCGCCAGCGCGGCTTCCACCCCGGCTCGCGCTGGCTGCGCCGCGCGCTGACCGCTGCCACGCCCGACGAGCAACTGAGCCTGGGCCTGTCCAGCGGCGCGCGGCTGGCGCGGCTGGAGCGGCTGCGCCTGGCCGACGACGTGGTGATGGCCTACGAGCGCAGCGTGGTGCCGGCGCTGGTGCTGGCCGACCCGCTGGCGGTGGACCATTCGCTGTACGAGCACCTCGAAAAGCTGGGCAAGGCGCCGGCCCGCGCGCTGCAACACATCCGCGCGCTGAATGCAGACGCGGCGCTGGCGGCCCACCTGCAAGTGCCGCTCGGCCAGGCCGTGCTCTTCATCACCCGGGTGGGCTACCTGGAGTCCGGCGTGCCGGTGGAGCTGACCCATTCCTACTGCCGCAGCGACTACTACGGCTTCGTCGCCGAGATGAAGCGCAGCGCATGAAGACCATCGCCGCCTTCGTCCTCACCCCGGCCGGCTTCGTGCGCGGCAGCCTGCGGCACGACGCCGGGCGCATCGTCGCCATCGACGGCAGCGCGGTCGATGAAGCCACCGCGCGTGCCGGCGGCCTGCCGATCGCACTGCCCGGCTTCATCGACCTGCACGTGCACGGCGGCGGCGGCCGCGACACGATGGAAGGCGGCGACGCGGTGGCGCAGATCGCTGCCGCGCACGCCCGCCACGGCACCACCGCACTGCTGGCCACCACGATGACGGCGCCGCCGCAGGAGATAGAAGCCGCGCTGCGTGCGCTGGCACCGGCCTGCGCCAGGCGCGCCCCGGGCGCGGCGCGCGTGCTGGGCGTGCACCTCGAAGGGCCGTACATCAACCCCGGCAAGCTGGGCGCGCAGCCGGCGTTCGCGCGCACCGCCACGCTGGCCGACGTGCTGGCGCTGCACGCCATCGCGCCGCTGAAGCTGGTGACCATCGCGCCCGAGCTGCCGGGGCATCTGGCGCTCATCGTCGCGCTGCGGGCGCAGGGCTTCGCGGTGCAGATCGGCCACACGCTGGGCAGCTACGAAGACGGCGTGGCGGCGCTGGCGGCAGGCGCCACCGGCTTCACGCATCTGTTCAACGCGATGAGCCCGCTGCACCACCGCGCACCCGGCATCAGCGGCGCGGCGCTGGCGCATGCCGAGCGGGCCGAGATCATCCCCGACCTGCTGCACGTGCACGCTGGCGCCATCCACGCCGCGCTGCGCTGCATTCCGCAGCTCTACTGCGTGACCGACAGCACCGCAGCCGCCGGCATGCCCGACGGCGACTACAGGCTGGGCCGCCACACCGTCACCAAATGCCTGGGTGGCGTGCGGCTGGCCGACGGCACGCTGGCCGGCAGCACGCTGACGATGGACCAGGCGCTGCGCAACCTCGTCGGCCTGGGCCTGACGCTGGCCGATGCGTCGCGCCGCACCGCCACCTTCGCGGCCGACCACCTCGGCCTGGCCGACCGCGGACGGCTGCAGCCCGGCGCCTGGGCCGACATCGTGCTGCTGGACGCGGCGCTGCAACTGCAGGCGGTCATCGCCGAAGGAGACACCGTTTGACATCGCAGATGCTGGCCGAGGCGCTGGAGGCGCCGCAGGCCGTTGCCAGGCTGCTGGCGGCAGACGCCGGCACCTATGCCGCGCTGGCCGCCGAGCTGCGCGCCGCGCCGCCGGCCGCGATGCTGACCGTGGCACGCGGCAGCTCCGACCATGCGGCCCACTACATGGCCTATCTGGTGATGGCGCGGCTGGGCCGGCTGGTGACGTCGCTGCCGATGTCGCTGGTGACGCTCTACGGCTCGCAGCTGGTCTGCGACGGCCTGACGGCCTTCGGCTTTTCGCAGTCCGGCCAGAGCCCCGACCTGGTGGCGCCGCTGCGCTTCGCGCGTGCGCACGGTGCGCGCACGGTGGCACTCGTCAACGACGCCGCTTCGCCGCTGGCGCAGGCCGCGCAATGGCTGCTGCCGCTGCACGCAGGCACCGAGCACAGCGTGGCCGCCACCAAGAGCTACATCGCGCAACTGGTGGCCGGCGCGCGGCTGGTGGCGCAGTGGGAGCGCCAGCAGCCGCTGCTGGACGCCATCGCAGCGCTGCCGCAGGCGCTGGAGCGCGCGGCGGCGCTGGACTGGTCGCCCGCCGTCGAGGCGCTGGCCGGCGCCGACCGGCTGTTCGTCATCGGCCGCGGCACCGGGCTGGGGGTGGCGATGGAAGCGGCGCTGAAGCTCAAGGAGGTGTGCGGCATCCAGGCCGAGGCCTTTTCCGGCGCCGAGCTGAAGCACGGCCCGATGGCGCTGGTGCAGGCCGGCTACCCGCTGCTGGTGCTGGCACCGCGCGGCCCGGCGCTGCCCGGGCTGCTGGCGCTGGCCGACGAGATGCGCCAGCGCGGTGCCCGCGTGCTGCTGGCAGCGCCGCCGGGCACGCCCGGCGCAGAGCTGCCGCTGGCGCCCACCGGCCACGAAGACCTGGACCCGATCAGCGTGGTGCAGAGCTTCTACCCGATGGTCGAGGCGCTGGCCCGCGCGCGCGGCGCCGACCCGGACCGCCCGCGCTCGCTGGCCAAGATCACGCGGACGCACTGATGGACGCTTTGATGGACGCCCCGGTGCACGGCGACAGCCTGCGCGCCGGCCCGCTGGTGATGGTGGATATCGAAGGCACGGCGCTCGATGCGGCCACCGCCAGCTTCCTGCGCCAGAACGGCGTGCGCGCGGTCTGTTTGTTCCGCAAGAACCTGGGCGACGAGGCCACGGTGCGCCGGCTCACCGCCGACCTGCGCAGCGTGCTCGGGCCCAAAGCGCTGATCGCCATCGACCAGGAAGGCGGCTCGGTGGTGCGCGCCACCTTCCTGCCCCAGGCGCCGGCCGCGATGGCGCTGGGCGCGGCCGACGACGCCGCGCTGGCGTCAGAGGTGGGCGCGGCGGTGGCGCGCGGGCTGCGATCACTCGGCATCAACTGGAATTTCGCGCCCGTGCTGGACGTCAACAACAACCCGGCCAACCCGGTGATCGCAGAGCGCAGCTTCAGTGCCGACCCCGATGCCGTGGCGCGGCTGGCCGGCGCCTGGATGCAGGGCGCGCTGGCCGAGGGCGTGGCCTGCTGCGTCAAGCACTTCCCCGGCCATGGCGACACGCATGTCGATTCGCACCACGCGCTGCCGGCGGTGGACAAGACGCTGGCCGCGCTGGAGCGGCTGGAACTGCGGCCGTTCCGCGCGCTGGCCGCGCAGGCACCGGCGATGATGACGGCGCACATCGTCTATCCGCAGATCGACCCCGAGCACCCGGCCACCTTGTCGGAAGCGGTGCTGACCGGCGTGCTGCGCCAGCGCATCGGCTACGACGGCGTGGTGATCACGGACGCGCTGATGATGCGCGCCGTGCACGCGCGCTACGGCCATGCCCGCGCCGCCGTGCTGGCGCTGCAGGCCGGTGCCGACATGGTGCTGGCGCAAGGCGCGCGCGCGGAGCAGGCGGCTGCGCTGGGCGCCATCGGCGAGGCGTTGGCCGATGGCCGCATCAGCGCCGGGCGGGTGCAGCAGGCGCAGCGCCGGCTCGACGCGCTGGCCGCGCGCTACCCGGCGGCCGAGCGCCCTTACAGGAGCAGCCAGCGCGCGGCCGACGACGCGCTGATGCACGCCGCCTGGGCGCGCGGCCTGTGTGCCACCGGCGGCGCGCAGCCACCGCGCTTGCAGCAGCCGCTGCGCGTGCTGATGCAAGCCCGCGTGGACAGCGACGGCGTCTCCGAAGCCGGCGTGCCGGCGCAGGCGGTGAAAGCCTTGTTCGCTGCGTTCGCCGACGTGGTCTTCGTCCCGCTGCCCGACCTGCGCGCGCTGGCCGCCACCGATCTGCCGCAGGACGGCCGGCTCAACGTCATCGCGTCCAACCACCGCGCGCGCTACCCGGCGCCAGCGCCAGGCACCGCGCTGCGCGCCGGCCTGCATCTGGCGCTGTGGAACCCGTTCCAGGTGCTGGACATCGCCGCGCCTGCGCTGGTGAGCTGGGGCCATGCCGATGGCGCGCTGGCCGCCGTGCGCGCCTGGCTGGAAGGCCGCGCGGCGGCGCCCGGCAAGCCGCCCGTTCCGCTGCAACCCGCACTCTGAAAGCACCGATGCCCAGCAGCCGCCCGACCCCGCCGATGCGCTGGGTGCCCAGCCTCTACTTCACCGAAGGGCTGCCCTTCTACACGGTGGCGCTGATCGCCGGGCTGATGATGAAGAGCATGGCGGTGCCGAACGACCAGATCGCCCGCTGGACCGGCCTGCTCGGCCTGGCCTGGGTCTTCAAGCCGCTGTGGAGCCCGGTGCTGGAGCTGGCGCCGAACAAGAAGCTGCTGGTGGTGGCCTTCCAGTTCACCGGCGCGGTCGCGCTCGGCCTGGTGGCGCTGGCGCTGCAACTCCCCGGCTGGTTTGCCGCCACGGTGGCGGTGCTGGCGCTGGCCGCGCTGGCATCCGCCACGCACGACATTGCCGCCGACGGCCTTTACATCGCCAGCCTGACCGCCACACAACAGGCCCGTTATGCAGGTTGGCAGGGTGCGTTCTTCAACGCCGCCAAGTTCATCTCGCTCGGCGGGCTGGTGATCCTGGCCGGCACGCTGGAGCGGCGCATGCCGGCCGCGCAGGCCTGGACGGCGATCTTCGTGCTGCTGGCGTTGATGATGGCCGCGCTGGCCGGCTACCACTTGTGGGCGCTGCCGGCCACGCGCAGTGAACGCGCGGCCGACGCAGGCGGCCTGTGGCCGACGCTGAAGGACGTGCTGGCAACCTTCTTCGGCAAGCCCGGCATCTGGTTCGCCATCGTCTTCATCGTGCTGTTCCGGGCCGGCGAAGGGCAGATCCAGACCATCGGCCCGCTCTTCCTGCGCGAGGCGCGCGCCGCGGGCGGGCTGGGGCTGTCCACCGACCAGGTCGGCATCGTCTATGGCACGGCCGGCACGGTGGCCTTCATCGCCGGCAGCATCCTCGGCGGCTATTTCACCGCCTGGCTGGGCTTGAAGCGCGCGCTGTTCGCGCTGATCCTGGCGATGAACCTGCCCAACCTCGTGTTCTGGTGGCTGGCCACCAGGCTGCCGACCGACCTCACGTTGATCGGCGCCGGCCTGGCCGTCGAGATGTTCGGCTACGGCTTCGGCTTCGTCGGCATCATCCTGTTCATCATGCAGGTGGTGGCGGCGGGCAAGTACCAGACGGCGCACTACGCGCTCGGCACCGGCGTGATGCAACTCGGCTTCGTGCTCTTCAAGATGGTCAGCGGCGACATCCAGACGGCGCTGGGCTACGAGCGCTTCTTCCTCTGGGTGCTGGTCTCGGCGCTGCCGGTGCTGGTGCTGTCGCTCTATCTGCCGGTGAAGCTGCCGGCGCAGTTGCCGTTGAAGGCAGGCGCGCCGTGAGTCTGGCCGCCGCGCTGCTGCTGGCCGCCGCACCGGCACTGTTCTTCGACGATTTCAGCACGCTGCCTGCGTTGCACGCCGCCGGCTGGACGCAGCGCAGCGAGCGCGGCCACCCCGGCATCCCCGGCGCCGCCTGGGGCGGCGTGAGCCTGATCGACGACCCGGCCTTGGCAGGCAACCGGCTGCTGCGCCTGACCGCCAGCACCGACGGCACGCCGGCCGGCACCCAGCAGGCGCAGCTTTGCCAGCAGCGCAAGTTCTTCCGCGGCACCTACGCCGCCCGCGTGCGCTTCAGCGACCTGCCCACCGAAGGCGACCGCGGCGACCCCGTCGTGCAGGCCTTCTACGCGGTGGCGCCGCTGCGCTTCGACTTCGACCCCGAGTTCAGCGAGGTCGATTTCGAGTACCTGCCCGGCGGCGGCTGGGGCAGCGACGCCACGCGCCTCTACGCCATCAGTTGGCAGACCGCGCGCATCGAGCCCTGGCTGGCCTACAACCAGGCCTTCGAGGCGCCTGGCTCGCACGCCGGCTGGCATGTGCTGATGGTGCACGTGGCGGCCGGCCACACCGAGCACTTCATCGACGGCAGGCCGCTGGCCAGGCACGCCGGCCGCAACGTGCCGGTGAGCCCGATGTCGATCAACGTCAGCCTCTGGTTCTCGCCCGGCGGTCTGCGGCCGGCCAGCGCTCAAGCGCGCGTGTACACGCAGGACGTCGATTGGGTGCTGCACGTGGCCGATGCACTGCTGCCGCCGGCGGAGGTGGCGTCGCGCGTGGCGCTGCTGCGCGCCGGCCGGGCACTGCACGCCGACACGGTCAGCGCGCCGGTGCTGGCGGCGGCGTGCAATTTCTAGCGGCCACGGCGTTCGAGGCCGCCGTCATCCTCAGCCGTGGCGGATGGCCACCGTCTTCAGCACCGAAAAGCCGTACAACGCCTCGAAGCCCTTTTCGCGGCCATGGCCCGAGTGCTTGACGCCGCCGAAAGGCAGCTCGATGCCGCCGCCGGCACCGTAGTTGTTGACGAAGACCTGCCCGCATTGCAGCTTGCGCGCCATGCGCAGCGCGCGGCTGCCGTCGCGCGTCCAGACGCCCGCCACCAGGCCGAAGGCGGTGCCGTTGGCGATGCGCAGCGCATCGGCTTCGCCGTCGAAGGGGATCACCGCCTGCACCGGCCCGAAGATCTCTTCCTGCGCGATGCGGTGGCCGCCCGGCACATCGGCCAGCAGCGTGGGCGCGACGTAGAAGCCGCCTGCCGATGCAGGCGACGATGGCAGCGTCGCCTGGGCCGCCACCCGCAGGCCGCTGTCGCGCGCCAGCGCCAGATAGCCTTGCACCACGTCACGCTGGCGGGCCGAGATGAGCGGCCCGACGTCCGGGTCGTCCAGCGCGGGGCCGACGCGCAGCGCGCGGTAGCGCTCGGCCATGCGCGCCACCACGGCACTGAACACCGGCCGCTCGACGAGGATGCGGCTGGCGGCGGAGCAGGTCTGCCCCGCGTTCTGGATGCCGGCGTTGACGAGGAAGGGCAGCGCGTCGTCCAGATCGGCATCGGCGAAGACGATCTGCGGGCTCTTGCCGCCCAGCTCCAGCGTCACCGGCACGGCGTTGTGCGCTGCTGCGGCCTGGATCAACGCGCCCACCGCCACCGAGCCGGTGAACGAGATGTGGCGCACGCCCTCGTGCGCGCAAAGCGCAGCGCCAGCTTCTTCACCGAGGCCGGGCACGACGTTCAAGGCGCCGGCCGGCAGCCCTGCGGCAGCGGCGATGCGCGCGAAGGCCAGCGCGCTGAGGCAGGCTTCTTCGGCGGGCTTGAGCACGCAGGCGTTGCCCATCGCCAGCGCAGCGCCGACGCTGCGGCCGATGATCTGCATCGGGTAGTTCCACGGCACGATGTGGGCCGTCACGCCATGCGGCTCGCGCAGCGAAAAGGCGGTGTAGCCGTTGGCAAACGGAATGGTGTCGCCATGCACCTTGTCGGCCGCGCCGCCGTAGAACTCGAGGTAGCGGGCCAGCGCCACGGCATCGGCGCGGCCCTGCTTCAGCGGCTTGCCGACGTCCAGCGCTTCCAGCCGCGCCAGCGCGTCGGCCTGCTCCAGCACCAGCGCGGCCATCCTGGCGAGCACGCGGCCCCGCTCGGCCGCCGTCAGCACGCCCCAGGGGCCGTCGAGCGCGGCTTGCGCCGCGGTGACGGCGGCGTCGATGTCGGCAGCGTTGCCGCGCGCAATCTGCGCCAGCAGCGTGCCGTCCGACGGGTTCAGCAAGGGCAGCGTCCGGCCGCTGCTGCCGGCGCGCCAGATGCCGCCGATGAAGAGCTGGCTGCTGTCGAAACTCAGGCTGGGCGAGGCATCCATTGAGGCATCATAGGCCGCGATGGCCGTGTTCCTCCTGCGCCGCTTTGCCAGCTTCGTGCTCACCTTGCTGGTGGCGACGGTGGTCGTCTTCGCGGTGCTCGAGCTGCTGCCGGGCAATGCGGCCGAGGTCATCCTGGGCGACACCGCCACCCCGGAATCGCTGGCCGCTCTGAACGCCAAGCTGGGCCTGGACCAGCCGCCATTGCAGCGCTACACGCACTGGCTCGCCGGCCTGGCGCGCGGCGCCACCGCCAACAGCATCAGCTACGACACGCCCACGGGCGAGCTGATCCGCGAGCGCCTGAAAGTCACGCTGCCGCTGGCCGTGATGGCGATGGGCCTGAGCGTGGTGCTGGCGCTGACGCTGGGCGTCTATGCCGCGTCGCGCCACAACAGGCTGGGCGACGTGGGTGTGATGGCGGCCAGCCAAGTGGGCATCGCGATCCCCAATTTCTGGTTCGCGATCCTGCTGATCCTGCTGTTTGCGGTGCATTTGCAATGGGTCAGCGCGGGCGGCTTTCCCGGCTGGAGCGAAGACGACGGCGGCGGCCTCTGGGCCGGCGTCAAGTCGCTCATCCTGCCTGCCGTGGCGCTGGCGCTGGTGCAGGCCGCGATCCTCGCCCGCGTCACGCGGTCGGCGGTGCTGGAGGTGATGCGCGAAGACTTCGTGCGCACCGCGCGCGCCAAAGGCCTGAGCCGCCGCCAGGCGCTGTGGGGCCATGTGCTGCGCAACGCGATGATCCCGGTGCTGACGGTGATGGGGCTGCAGTTCGCCAACCTCGTCACCGGCACCATCGTGGTCGAGAACGTCTTCGTGCTGCCGGGCGTCGGCCGGCTCATCTTCCAGGCCATCAGCAACCGCGATCTGGTGGTGGTGCGTGACGTGGTGCTGCTGCTGGCCGCCGTGGTGGTGCTGGTCAACTTCGTGGTCGATGTGCTGTATGCGCTGATCGACCCGCGGCTGCGCAACCCATGACGGGCTTTGCGGGCCGCGCCTGGCGGCACCCGAGCTTCATGGTCGGCGCCGTGCTGACGCTGCTGCTGGCGGCTGCCGCGCTGTTGTCGCTGTTCTGGGCGCCGTACCCGCCGGCCGAGATCGACATTCCGGCCAAGCTCAAGCCGCCCGGCGCAGCGCACTGGCTGGGCACCGACAGCCTGGGCCGCGACATCGCCTCGCAGCTTCTGGTGGGCGCGCAGAACAGCATCGTGGTGGGCATCGTCGCCGTCGGCATCGGCCTCGGTGCCGGGGTGGCGCTCGGCTGCCTGGCATCGGCGCGGCGCGGCTGGGTCGAAGAGCTGGTGATGCGCGCTGCCGACTTCACCTTCGCCTTCCCGGCGCTGCTTTCGGCCATCATGCTGACGGCCATCTACGGCCCGGGGCTGGTGATGAGCATCGTGGCCATCGGCATCTTCAACATCCCCGTCTTCGCGCGCGTCACGCGCGGCGCGGCCAACGCGGTGTGGTCACGCGAGTACGTGCTGGCCGCACGCACCTCGGGCAAGGGCGCCTGGCGCATCACGCTCGACCATGTGCTGCCCAACATCGCCGGCGCACTCATCGTGCAGGCCACCATCGCCTTTGCCACCGCCATCCTGGCCGAGGCGGCGCTCAGCTACCTGGGCCTGGGCACGCAGCCGCCACAGCCGAGCTGGGGCCGCATGCTGAACGAGGCGCAGACGCAGATGTTCCAGGCGCCGCTGCTGGCCGTCTATCCCGGCGTGGCCATCGTCCTCAGCGTGCTGGGGCTCAACCTGCTGGGCGACGGGCTGCGCGACCTGATGGACCCGAAGCTGGCGCGGCGGCGCTAGAGCCCGCCAAAGCCGGCCCGAGCCAGGTGCTCAGGCAGCTTGGCGGCGTTGCCGCCAGGCCAGCCCGGCCAGCCCCGCGGCCAGCAGCAGCGCCGTGGTGGGCTCGGGCACGGCGGTGGTGAATTCCATGCCGCGCATGTCCACCGTGCCGGTACCGATGTTGGTCACGAAGGACGCCACCCCGGTGGACGTGTCCAGCGTGAACAGTTGCGAGCGCCCGCCCCACAGCACGCCGGTCGGCGAGAAGGCCAGTGTCTGCAGGTCACCGCCGCCAGCGGCCAGGGACACGTCGGTGGCCAGGCCGGTGACGGGGTTGATGGTCATCAGGCCGACGGCCAAATCCCAGCCGTACAGAACGCCTGTGCTGCTGGCCGCCAGCGCCTGCATGTTGGACACGCCAGTGGCGCCCAGCGTGACGGTTGCGCCGGTGGCGGTGTCGATGCGCACGAGGCTGTCGGGGCCGATGCTGGTGGAGCCGCCGGTGTTCTGGATGCCGTAGAGCACGCCGCCGCTGAAGGCCAGGCCGCGGATGCTGGTTGCGCTGGACAGCCCGCTCAGCGTGGCGCCGAAGGTCGCGGCGCCGGTTGTCGGGTTGATGGTGGCAAGGCGCGCGCCGAAGGTTTCCACCGACCACAGCGTGGAGCCGTTCTTGGCCAGCGAGTTGAACGACGGCCCCGACGACGCCAGCACGCTGGCTGCACCGGTGGCCGAGTTGATGTCGAGAACGACACCGGAAAACGACACCGCCAGGATGTCGGCTTGCGCCACGCCGGGCGCAGCGGCCAGGGCGGTGAGGGTGGCAAGGGCAGCGGCGCGGAGGGTCGGTGTGTTCATCGGTGGGCTCGCAGGATCGAAACTCGAAAGCAGGCCCGTTGGCGCACGGGCGGCGTTGGCGCGCATCCGGCGCGCCGCAAATCGTCTCTGCCCCACCTTAGTGGCAAATCAGCTCTGATGCCGGCCCGGTGGCAGCGGCATCCCTCGAATGCAGGGGGCGCCAGGCCCTGCAAGTTCGGGGGGTCACGCCGCGCAGACCGCGTGTAAGAACTTTTGTGGCCGGCAGACGAAGGCAGGCATGTCCCGCCCGGGCCGTGCCCAACCCAACGCACCGAGGTCCGACCATGTTCGACAAGCATCCCCTCCCCACCCTGGCCAGCGCTGCCGCGCTGTTTGCACTGTCTGCCGCAGCGGCCTTTGCCGCCAACGCGCCGTCGGGCAGCAGCGGCCTGGCGGTGGCCGCCAGCGACAAGGTCCATTGCTACGGCGTGCACGAGTGCAAGGGCAACGCCGACTGCAAGACCACCGAGAATTCCTGCAAGGGCCAGAACGCCTGCAAGGGCCACAGCTTCAAGGCCGCGTCGGCCAAGGAATGCCTGAGCCAGGGCGGCACCATCGGCGACCTGGCCGCCAAGTAGGCGGCTGGCTGCCATGCCCTCCGGCCTGTTGCAGCCGTCGCCGGGCTTCGGCCTCGGGCTGCGCAGCAGCCACTACGGCGCGTTTCTCGCAGCGCCGCAGCCGGTGGGCTGGCTGGAGATCATTGCCGACAACTACATGGTGGCCGGCGGCAAGCCGCTGGCCATGCTGGACGCCATCCGCGAGCGCCACCCTTGCGCGATGCACGGCGTCTCGCTGTCCATCGGCGCGGTGGCCGGGCCCGACCCGCTGTACCTGAAGCAGCTCGCTGCGCTGGCGCAGCGGGTGCGGCCGCTGTGGATCTCCGACCATCTCTGCTGGACGGGAGTGCATGGCCGCAACCTGCACGACCTGCTGCCGCTGCCCTACACCGACGAAGCACTGCGCACCGTGGTGCGCAACGTCGGCCAGGTGCAGCACGCGCTGGGCCGGCGGCTGCTGCTGGAGAACGTCTCCAGCTACGTCGAATTCAACAGCTCGACGATGAGCGAGGCGCAGTTCCTGCGCGCCGTCTGCGAAGAGGCCGACTGCCTGTTGCTGCTCGACCTGAACAACGTGCATGTCAGCGCCGTCAACCACGGCTTCGACGCGCGCGCCTTCTTGCGCGAGCTGCCTGCCGAGCGCATTCAGCAGATCCACCTGGCCGGGCACACCGACCATGGCGACCATCTGGTGGACACGCACGACCACCCGGTGGCCGACCCGGTGTGGGAGCTGTACCGCGAGACCATCGCGCGCCTCGGCGCCGGCCACGGCGTGGCAACGATGATCGAGCGCGACGACCACATCCCCCCGCTGCCCGAGCTGCTGGCCGAGCTGCACGTGGCGCGCGCCATCGCGGCCGACGCGCTGCTGCAAGCCGCATGAACGCCGGATGAACGGCCGCATGAAAGCCGCCCGGTGATCGCGCTGCAAGACCTGCAGGCGGCCGTCCAGCGCCATGTGCTGGACGGCGACGGCGCCATCGGGGCGCACCTGGTAGCGCACGTGGTAGCGCATCCGGCGGCCGGCCCCGGCATCACCGTTGCCCGCCGGCTGCACATCTACCACCACGCCTACCGCGCGCGCCTGGCCGATGCGCTGCGCGACACCTTCGCGCACACCGCCGCCTACCTGGGCGGTGACTGGTTCGACCGCGACGCGGCCGCCTTCATCGAGGCCACGCCGTCGGTGCACGCCAGCTTGAATGGCTACGGCGGCAGCTTTGCCGGCTGGCTGGCGGCACGCCACCCGGCCGACCCCGACATCGGCGAACTGGCACTGCTCGACTGGACGCTGCGCCGCGCCTTCGACGGCGCCGACGCGCCGGTGCTCACGCTGGCTGATCTGGCCGCCCTGCCGGCCGATGCCTGGGGCGCCGCCGGCTTGGTGCTGCACCCCACCGCCAGCGTGCTGACCCTGCGCTGCAACACGCTGGCACTGTGGTCGGCCCTCGACGCTGGCCTGGCGCCACCGCCGGCCCAGGCGCTGGCGCAGCCGGCCGAGTTGCTGGTCTGGCGCCGCGGCCATGCGCCGCACTTCCGCTCGCTCGGCGCGCTGGAAAGCACGGCGCTGGCGGCGCTGCGGGCCGGCAGCGGCTTCGCGGCGCTGTGCGGGCTGCTGGCAGAGCGCTTTCCGCAGGCCGACACCGCCACCGAGGCCGGCGCGCTGCTGCGCCGCTGGGCCGACGAGGCGCTGCTGTCGCAGATCAGCGGCCTGGCAGGCTGATCGTCACCGCCGTGCCCTGGCCCGGCGCGCTGCGCAGCGCGACGCTGCCGCGGTGCAGTTCGGCAATCCGCTTGACGATGGCCAGCCCCAGCCCCTTGCCGCCTTCGCTGGCCGCGGGGTCGCCGGGGCTGCGGTAGAGGCGGTCGAAAAGCAGCGGCTGGTGCTCGGCCGCGATCCCCGGCCCGCTGTCGGCCACCGTCACCAGCAGCAGGCCGCCCTGCACTTGCGCCGACAACACGATCTGGCCGCCTGCCGGCGTCGCCTTCAGCGCGTTGTCCACCAGGTTGGCCACCGCCCGCTCGAACAGTTCAATGTCCACCTCGGCCAGCGGCGGGGTGCCGCCATCGGCCCGGCACAGCAGGCGCACGTTGCCGCGGCGCGCACGGTCGGCAAAGCGCAGCGCGATGTCGTCCAGCACCTCGCCCACGTCCAGCAGCATGGGCTTGAGCCGGAAGGCAGGCTCGTCCAGCAGCGCCAGGTCGCCGAGCGAGCGCACCAGTTGCGCTGCATTGCGGTTGTTGCGCAGCGCCACCTCGACCAGTGCGCGGTCTTCGGTGCGCGCCGCGTCGCCAGCCCAGCGCTGCTCCAGCGTCTCAAGACAAGCCACCGCTGCGGTGAGCGGGGAGCGCAGGTCGTGCGACAGGTTGCTGACGCCTTCACGGCGAAAGTGGTCCAGCGTGCGCAGGCTGTCCCACTGGCTGCGCAAGGTGGCCAGCAGCGCCTGGAAGCCGTCGTGCAGGCGGCCGAACTCGTCTTGCCGCCGCGCCGGCCGCGCAACGGCTGGCAACCCGGGCGGTGCAGGCGGCCCGGTGGGCGCGGCATGGAAGCCGTCGCGCGCGGCGGCCGCAACCGCCTCGCTCAACACACGGAGCGGCCGTGTCACGGTGGCCACGATCCAGCCCGCCAGCGCGGTGGTCAGCACGATCACCGCCAGCACCGACAGCAGCGCCGGCCCCGCCAGGCTGCTGCGAAAGAGCGCACCGCGGCCTTCGCGCGGCGCGGCGCCCTGCGCCACCAGGTACAGGTAGCCGGCGGCGCCGTCGTCGGCCCGGATGGTGGGGCGCTGCAGTGCCCGGGCCGTGATCACCGCGTTCTTGTTCATGTGCTCTGGGTCGTCGCCCATCACATAGGGCATGCGGCCAGCGCCGGGGGCTGCGGCCACCGCCTGCTGCACCGGGCCGAGCGCCACCTTGAAGCCCGGCGGCAGCAGCGTCTGGCCGGTGCTGGCCAGCACGGCGCCGTCTGCGGCCAGCAAGTAGAGCTGGGTGTCGGGCTCGAAGAGAAGCAGGCTTTGCAGCCAGACGGCGAAGGCATCGGGCTCGCGCGCCTGCATGTCCAGCATCCCGGGATGCAGCGCCACCACGCGGCCGAGGAAGGCGTTGCCGCGCTCGTACAGGCTCTCGTGTTCGAAGCGCTGGAAGGCCAGCACCACGGTCACGACGACACCCAGCGCGGTGGCCACGCCGGTGATGAAGATCGTCAGCGCGATGCGGAAGCGGACCGTCACCGCGTCACGGCGCGTCGCGCATCTTGTAGCCGGCGCCGCGCACGGTGAGGATGAGCTGCGGCTGCATCGGGTCGGCCTCGAGCTTGGCGCGCAGCCGGTTGATGTGCGTCGTGACGGTGTGCTCGTAGCCGTCGTGGCTGTAGCCCCAGACGGCGCTGAGCAACTGCGAACGCGAGAACACATGGCCCGGCGCTTCTGCAAAGTGCAGCAGCAGCTCGAATTCGAGCGCGGTGAACTCCAGCAGCGCGCCGCGCACGCGCACCTGGCGCTTGGCCGGCAGGATCTCCAACTCGCCGTTGCGCACAGCCTGCGCGGTGGTGGCCGACAGCGCTGCGCGCTGCAGGTCGGCTCGGCGCAGCAGGGCCTTCACGCGGGCCAGCAGCTCGGCCATCGAAAAGGGCTTGGTGAGGTAGTCGTCTGCGCCCAGCTCCAGGCCCAGCACGCGGTCGAGTTCGGTCGATTTGGCGGTCAGCATCAGGATCGGCGTGGCCGCGCCGCGCGCGCGCAGCGCCTTGCACACCTCCAGGCCGTCCAGCCCCGGCATCATCAGGTCCAGGATCAGCAGGTCGCTGGTGCGCGCGGCCTGGCTGTCCAGCGCCGCGCGGCCATCGGCATGCGCCTCGACGGCATAGCCCGATTGGCGCAGGTTCAGCACGATCAGATCGCGGATGTCGGCCTGGTCCTCGGCGACAAGAATGTGGTTGGCCATGGCCGATGGTCGCAGCACGGCGGCGCTTTCTTACAGCGATGTGATCTGGCTGTGATCTTCGGTGAGCGTGGCGCGAGGTGGCTTGCGCACAGTGCAGGCACCGCCACCGGACCAAGCCACCGCCATGCTGCACGACGTCCCCAACGCCAATGCCAACCCCACCTTGCCCATCGACTGGGCCGCGATGACGCTGCACCGCGACTTTCTCGTCCGCTTCGCACAGCGCAGGCTGCTCGACCCGGCGCTGGCGGAAGACCTGGTGCACGACGTGTTCGAGGCCGTGATGACTGGCCGCGCCAGCTTCGGCGGGCGCTCTGCGCTGCGCAGTTGGCTGGTGGCCATCCTGCGGCACAAGATCGTCGATCTGGTGCGCGAGCGCAGCGGCCACGACAGCCTGGACCTCTGCGACGAAGACGGCCAGCCGCTGCTGGCCATCGAGTGCCCGCAGCCGCAGCCGCAGGAGCAGGCAGAGCAGCGCCAGCGGCTGCGCCAGACGCTGGCGCGCATCGCGGCGCTGCCGCCCGGGCTGCGCCAGGCGCTGGAGCTGCGCGTGCTGCACGACCAAAGCACCGAACAGGTCTGCCGCACGCTGGACATCAGCGAAGAGAACCTTTTCGTGCGGCTGCACCGGGCGCGGCGGCAGCTCGCTTCATGATCCGCCGCCGGTTGCTCGCCGCGCCTTTGCTGTGCCTGGCCGGCGCAGCGCGGGGCGAAGCCACCGTGCAGACCCTGGCGGTGGCCGGCAGCCGCATCGAGCTTCAGATCGACGACGCCCTGCCCGTGGCCATGCACGCCCTGCTGCGCGCCTGGGTGGAGCGCGCGGCGCAGGCCGTCGCCGGCTGGCTGGGCCGCTTTCCGCTCACGCGCGTGGAGTTGCTGCTTCAGGCGGTGGACGGGGCCGGCGTCAAGGGTGGCACCACCTTCGGCGAGCCAGAGCCCTACATCCGCATCCGCATCGGCCGCGAGACGCAGGCGCTGCATCTGGCTGGCGACTGGGTGCTGGTGCACGAGATGCTGCACCTGGCTGTGCCGCGTGTGCCGCGCGCGCAGAGCTGGCTGCACGAAGGCATTGCCACCTACGGCGAAGGCGCGGTGCGCGTGGCCGCCGGGCTGAACAGCGCCCAGCGCTGGTGGGGCGAGCTGGTGCGCGGCCTGCCGCAGGGCCAGCCACAGCCGGGCGACGCGGGGCTGGACCACACGCCCACCTGGGGCCGCACCTACTGGGGTGGCGCGCTGTTCTGCCTTCAGGCCGACGTGGCGCTGCGCCGCCTGGCCCCCGCGCGCGGGTTGCGCGAGGCGCTGCAAGGCGTGCTGGCGGCCGGCGGCAGCTATGCAGTGGCCTGGCCGGCGGCGCAGATCCTGGAGCGGGCCGACGCGGCCGTCGGCCAGCATGTGCTTGCCGGCCTGTACGCGCAGCACAGGGCCACGGCCATCGCGGTCGATCTGGCCGCGCTGTGGCGCGAGCTGGGGGTGGACAGCGGCGCTGCGCTGCTGCCGCCGCTGGACGACGGCGCGCCGCTGGCGGCGGTGCGGCGGGCGATTGCGGGATAGGCCCGGCGCGCGCTGCGTCATGATGGCGCTCCCCCGACACAGGACGGCCCGACATGATCAAAGGCTCTTGTCTTTGCGGCGCGGTGCAATGGCAGTTCGACGGCACGCCGGACGGCGCCACGGCCTGCAACTGCAGCGCATGCCGCCGCTACGGCGTGCTCTGGGCCTATGCCCATGAAGGCGAAGGCATCACGGTCAGCGGCCAGACCACGGCGTTTGCCCGAGGCAAGGCGCTCACCTTCAACTTCTGCCCCGCTTGCGGCTGCATCGCCTACTGGCGCGGGCTCGCGGTGGACGAAGCCGGGCGCCGGCGGATCGCGGTGAACCTGCGCCTGGCCGAGCCCGCTGACGTGGCGGCCATCCCCATCGACCACTTCGACGGGCTGGACACATTCGAAGACTTGCCGCGCGACGGCAAGTGCGTTGCCGACTATTGGTTCTGAAGGGCCGCCATGCCCCGCAACATCGAGATCAAGGCCCGCATCGGCAGCATCGACGCGCTGCTGCCCCATGCCGCCGCGCTGGCAGGCGCGCCGCCGCAGACCATCGCCCAGGACGACAGCTTCTTCGCGGTGCAGCATGGCCGGCTCAAGCTGCGCCAGTTCGCCGACGGCAGTGCCGAGCTGATCCACTACCAGCGTGCCGACGCCACCGCGGCCAAGGCGAGCGACTACGTGCGCGTGCCGGTGCCCGACCCCGCGGCGCTGCGCGAGGCGCTGGCGCGCGGCTGCGGGCTGCTCGGCCGCGTGCGCAAGACACGCTGGCGGCTGCTTGCGGGCCAGACGCGCATCCATCTCGACCGCGTGGAAGGCCTGGGCGACTTCATGGAGCTGGAAGTGGTGCTGCGTGACGGCCAGAGCGACGCCGACGGCGCGGCCATCGCCGACGCGCTGATGATGGCGCTGGGCCTTCAGGACGCAGAGCGCCTGGCCGGCGCCTACCTCGACATGCTGGCCGCCAGCGCCGCCGGCAACTCGGCCGCCAGGAAGTCATAGACCCGGCGCACCACCTTGCTGCCGCGGATCTCGCGGTGCACGGCCAGCCAGCACGGCAGCGGCGGAATCTTCAGCATCGGCAGCAGCGGCCGCACGCCCGGCCAGGCGGCGAGGTTGTAGGCCGCGACGAAGCCGATGCCGGCGCCGGCCGCCACCAGGCGCCCGTAGGCCACCTGGCTGTCGGTGCGCAGCGCGAAGTCGTCGCGCGTGATCGCCAAGCCCATCGCAGCGAAGCCGCGCAGCATGGTGTCGTCACGGTCGAAGCCGATCAGCCGGTGCGACAGCAGCTCGGCCGGCTCGCGCGGCGTGCCGAAGCGTGCCAGATAGTCGTCATGCGCGGCGGCGATGATGGGAATGTCGGCCAGCTTCTTCGCGACCAAGGAGCCTTGCGCCGGCCGCACCATGCGCACCGCGATGTCGGCCTCGCGGCGCAGCAGGTTGCTCAACGCGTTCGACGCCGCCAGTTCGATCTGGATGCCGGGCTCGGCATCGCGCAAGCGCGCCAGCACCGGCGGCAGCAGCCACACCGCCGCCACCTCGCTGGTGGTGATGCGCACCGTGCCGGTGGTGGCGTCGCGGCTGCCGGCAAGCGCCCGCGCCAGCGTGTCGGCGCCGGCTTCCATCTGGCGCGCGGCGTCGGTGATGGCCGCCGCCAGCGCGGTGGGCGTCACGCCGCGGCCGGTGCGCTCGAACAGCGGCGCGCCGAGCTGCAACTCCAGCTCTGCGATGTGCCGGCTCAGCGTCGGCTGTTGCGCACCCAGCTTGCGCGCCGCGCCCATCAGGCTGCCGGCGTCCAGCACCGCCAGAAAACTCTTCACCAGCGCCCAGTCGAAGCGCTCCATCGCTGCGTTTGCCATGCACAAATGTATAGCTCCCATGCCGGCTTCGGCAATTGTCGGATGGCTCGCGCGAGCCGAGACTTCTCGCATCGACAACCGCAAGGGAGCTTCTCGTGCAACACCCCACCGTTCTGGTCCTCGGCGCCAACGGCCGCTTCGGCCGCGCTGCGGTCGATGCCTTCGCTGCTGCCGGCTGGCGCGTGCTGGCGCAACTGCGCCGCCCGCCCACAGAGACGCTGCCCGCAGGCGCGCAGGCCCTCACCACGGCGCTGGCCGACAGCGCAGCGCTGGCGCAGGCGGCGGCCGGCGCCAGCGTGGTGGTGCATGCCGTCAACCCGCTTTACACGCGCTGGGACGCCGAGCTGCTGCCGCTGTTCGAGCAGGGCGTGGCGCTGGCGCGGCGGCTGAACGCGCTCTTCATGCTGCCGGGCAATGTCTATAACTTCGGCGAGGCGATGCCGCCGGTGCTGGCCGAAGGCGCACCGCAGCGGCCCAGCACGCGCAAGGGCGAACAGCGGCAGCAGATGGAGCTGCGGATGCGCCTGCTGGCCGGGGACGGGCTGGACAGCGTGCTCATCCGCGCCGGTGACTTCTTCGGCAGCGGCAGCGGCTCCTGGTTCGACCAGGCGGTGGTGAAGTCCATCGCCAACGGCAAGCTGGTCTATCCCGGGCCGCTGGATGTGCAGCACGCCTGGGCCTACCTGCCGGACCTGGCGCAGGCCTTCGTGGCCGTGGCTGCGCGGGGCACCGCGCCCGGCTTTCACGAGATGCACTTCGCCGGCCACACGCTGACCGGCCACGAACTTCTCGCGGCGCTGGACAGCGCGGCTGCCGACCTGGGCCTGCGCCCGGCAGCGGGCTTTCGCATCGGCAGCATGCCGTGGGGCGTGGTCCGCGCCATCGGCCTGGTGCACCCGCTGTGGCGCGAGCTGGCGCGCATGAGCTACCTCTGGCGCGTGCCGCACGCGCTGGCCGGCACCGCGCTGCTGAAGGCGGCCGGGCCGTTGCCGGCAACGCCGCTGAAGGCCGCGCTGCGCCAGGCGCTCATCGACCTCGACCTGGCGCCGCGCGCCAGCGCCAGCCACCGGACCGCCTGAACGCCCGAACGCCTGAATTTCTGAACGTCTGAACCCCATACCCGGAGAACCGCAATGCCGACCACCCCACCCGTTGCCCAGCGCGCGCTCGGCATCTTTCTGATCGCCGAAGGGCTGCTGTCATTCGCGCCGGTGGCCATCCTCGGGCCGGCCATCGGCTGGCCGGCGTCGCTCTCCCGGCCGGCGGCCGAGCAACTGGCGGCGGTGGCAGCGGCGCCGCAGGCCGTCGCCGCCGGCTATGCGCTGTACCTGCTGTACTCGGTGCTGGTGGCGCCGCTGATGGCGGGCCTGGCGGCGCGCAGCTTCGGCGGGCTGCACGCGCCGGCCGCCTTCAGCGTGGCGGCGTTCGGCGCGCTGTCGGCGCTGGCACGCAGCATCGGCATCCTGCGCTGGCTGACGGTGATGCCGGTGCTGGCCGGCAGCCACGCGGTGGCCGACCCCGCCATGCGGGCGCAGATCGAGCTGGTCTTCCGCGCCATCACGCTCTATGGCGGCGGCATCGGCGAGCTGCTGGGCGTGAGCCTGTTCATGGCCTTGTCGCTTGGCACCTTGTGCGTGGGCGGCTGGCGGCGCGGCGGCATGCCGGCCTGGCTGGCGGCCTTCGGCGGGCTGTCGGCGCTGCTGCTGGCCGCAATGCCACTCGGGGTGCCGGCGGCGCTGGCCGTCACGGTGTTGACGCTGTGGATGGTGGCCGCCGGCCTCTGGTGCCTGCGCCGGCCGCGGCAGGCGCTATCGTCGCATCCGCACCCGCACCAGCCACACGCCGCCGCTTGACCCCCCCGCTGCTCCAAGTCACAGACCTGCGCGTCACGCTGCAAACCGCGCGCGGCCCGGCCGATGCACTGCGCGGCGTGTCGTTCAGCATGGAGCGCGGCGACACGGTGGGGCTGATCGGTGAATCGGGCTGCGGCAAGTCGATCACCGCGCTGGCGCTGATGGGGCTGCTGCCGGACGGCGCAGTGGTCGGCGGCTCGGTCCGCTTCAACGGCCAGGAGCTGACGGCGCTGGACGAGCCCGCGCTGTGCCGCCTGCGCGGCAACCGCATCGGCATGGTCTTCCAGGAGCCGATGACGGCGCTGAACCCGCTGCACAGCATCGGCCGCCAGATCGGCGAATCACTGCGGCTGCACAAGGGGCTGAGCGGCGCCGCAGCGCGCGCGGAAGCCTTGCGCCTGCTGCAACGGGTGCAGTTGCCGCAGGCCGCGCAACGGCTGGACGCCCACCCGCACCAGCTTTCCGGCGGCCAGCGCCAGCGCGTGGTGATCGCCATCGCGCTGGCCTGCGGGCCCGACCTGCTGGTGGCCGACGAGCCCACCACCGCGCTGGACGTGACCATCCAGCGCGAGGTGTTGGCGCTGATTGCCGAACTGGTGGCAGAAGACGGCATGGGCCTGCTGCTGATCAGCCACGACCTGGGCGTGATGGCCGACGCTGTGCAGCGCCTGCTGGTGATGTACGGCGGCACGGTGGTGGAAAGCGGGCCGACGGCCGCCGTCTTCCAGCACCTTGCCCACCCCTACAGCCGCGGCCTGTTCGCCGCCCGCCCGCGGCTGGGCTTGGCGCGCGGCACCCGGCTGGCGACGATTGCCGGCCGCGTGCCCGAGCTGAGCGACATGCCGCCCGGCTGCCCTTTCGCAGACCGCTGCCCGTTGGTGATCCCGGCCTGCAACGCCGCGCTGCCGCCGCCCGTGGCGGTGGGGCCGGCGCACCAGGCGCGCTGCATCCGCGTGGGCGCATGAGTGCCGACAGCCTGCTGGTCGTCGAAGACCTCGCCAAGCGTTACCGGCTGCCGCGCGAACACCTGTTGGCGCCCGCGCCCGAGGTGCAGGCGCTGGCCGGCGTCAGCTTCACGCTGCGGGCCGGACAGAGCTTGGGGCTGGTCGGCGAATCGGGCTCGGGCAAGAGCACGCTGGCGCGGCTGGTGATGGCGCTGGAGGCGCCGTCGGCCGGCCGCGTGCTGCTCGACGGAATGGACTTGCATGCCTTGCCGCCGGCCGAGATGCGGCGCGCGCGCAGCCGGCTGCAGATGGTGTTCCAGGACCCATACGGTTCGCTGGACCCGCGGCGCACGGTGCTTCAGACGGTGGCCGAGCCGCTGGCCACGCTGCATGGCGCGTCGCGCGCAGAGCAGCGCGAGCGCGCGGCCGACGCGCTGGAGGCCGTCGGCCTGCGCAGCGCCGACCTGGCGAAGTACCCGCACGAGTTCAGCGGCGGGCAGCGCCAGCGCATCGCCATCGCGCGGGCGCTGATCACGCGGCCCAAGCTCATCGTGGCCGACGAGCCGGTGAGTGCGCTCGACGTCTCGGTGCAGGCCCAGGTGCTGAACCTGATGCAGGACCTGCAAGACCAGTTCGGCGTGACCTACCTCTTCATCAGCCACGACCTGGCGGTGGTGGACCTGGTGTGCGACGAGGTCATCGTGCTGTGGCAGGGCCGCATCGTCGAGCAGGGCGCGCCTGCGCAACTGTTTCGCAGGCCGCAGCACCCTTACACGCAGCGGCTGTTGGCGGCCGTGCCGGGGACGGCGCGTGCAGGCGGAACAGGGCTCGGTTCGGGGTGATTCCGAGGACTATCGTCGCAACCGTGTCGAGGCGGAGTTTTCGACTCCCGCGAGCCCCGCTGCGCGGGTTGGTCTGCAGCACGGTTCAACCCACGCGCGCGCCGTGAAGGCGCGCGACATCTGCCGCCCAGGTGAAGGTGGGCGGGTGGCAGTTTCAATCCACGCGCGCCCCGTGAAGGGCGCGCGACCAGTTCGTCCCAGACGTTTGCACTGCATGAGTAGTAGTTTCAACCCACGCGCGCCCCGTGAAGGGCGCGCGACGGCCGACACGCGCGACGAAGACGATGACGACGATGTTTCAACCCACGCGCGCCCCGTGAAGGGCGCGCGACAAAGCCTGGGCCTGCATGCCCGCAGCGCAGTGTCGTTTCACCCACGCGCCCCCCGTGAAGGGCGCGCGACTCAGCAGGCCCCAACCGTGACTGCAAAAGCGCGAGTTTCAACCCACGCGCGCCCCGTGAAGGGCGCGCGACGGCGCCGAGCCCGCTTTGACCGAAGGAGCTTCCTTGTTTCAACCCACGCGCGCCCCGTGAAGGGCGCGCGACCGTACTGAGCACGCTAGAGGGCGAGAGCACCGACGTTTCAACCCACGCGCGCCCCGTGAAGGGCGCGCGACATACCCGGCGGAAGCACGTGATCCGGGATCGGAGTGTTTCAACCCACGCGCGCCCCGTGAAGGGCGCGCGACCCTGCTGGCGGCGAACAAGCCGACTGTCGAGCGCCTGTTTCAACCCACGCGCGCCCCGTGAAGGGCGCGCGACGGACCTTGACAAGCTGGTGGCGCGCCGGAAGGTCGTTTCAACCCACGCGCGCCCCGTGAAGGGCGCGCGACCAAGCTGCATCGACTCGGAGGCGCCGCATGGCTGGTTTCAACCCACGCGCGCCCCGTGAAGGGCGCGCGACGACAGGCTGCGGCAACTCAACTACGACCCCATCGTTTCAACCCACGCGCGCCCCGTGAAGGGCGCGCGACGAACAGCCGCTGGTCAAGGGGTGGCCCGCAGGCTGTTTCAACCCACGCGCGCCCCGTGAAGGGCGCGCGACTGGCGATGTCCACCCGGATGCCGAGCACGAGGTGGTTTCAACCCACGCGCGCCCCGTGAAGGGCGCGCGACGACGGTGGCCACGGTGGCGCGCATCACAGCAGCTCGTTTCAACCCACGCGCGCCCCGTGAAGGGCGCGCGACCCAACCTCACGGCGTGGAACTTGGGCGATGGCGGGTTTCAACCCACGCGCGCCCCGTGAAGGGCGCGCGACCGGCGGCATCGAGACGCGGCTTGGCACGCTGGAGTTTCAACCCACGCGCGCCCCGTGAAGGGCGCGCGACTGCACTACGACTCGGTGGCCAACCGCTTCCACAAGTTTCAACCCACGCGCGCCCCGTGAAGGGCGCGCGACAGTTCATCATCAGCCGGCACATGGCGGACACCGAGTTTCAACCCACGCGCGCCCCGTGAAGGGCGCGCGACCTTCGACGCGGTTGACCGCATCGGCGATGGTCTGTTTCAACCCACGCGCGCCCCGTGAAGGGCGCGCGACCCGAGGTGTACGACAGCCACACCGGCCTCTTCAAGTTTCAACCCACGCGCGCCCCGTGAAGGGCGCGCGACAGCTGAGGGCGCTGAACGTAGCGCGGCTTGAAGTGTTTCAACCCACGCGCGCCCCGTGAAGGGCGCGCGACATCTTGCTCTCCCGCTGCAGGCCCCGCGACATGCAGTTTCAACCCACGCGCGCCCCGTGAAGGGCGCGCGACCGTGCTCTTCCTGTACGGCCACGTGCTGCAGATCGTTTCAACCCACGCGCGCCCCGTGAAGGGCGCGCGACCTTCAACGGGGGTCATGTGGCTGCGCCTGCAACAAGTTTCAACCCACGCGCGCCCCGTGAAGGGCGCGCGACAGTAGTCCAGGCTCTTGCCGCCCGACCACACACGTTTCAACCCACGCGCGCCCCGTGAAGGGCGCGCGACTCAAGGGCGGCGACCTGTACGGCAACTTTCCGGCGTTTCAACCCACGCGCGCCCCGTGAAGGGCGCGCGACCCAACAAGCTTGGCGACCACCGGCCGCATATCACGTTTCAACCCACGCGCGCCCCGTGAAGGGCGCGCGACAGCGAGGCGATCGCGCTCTTTCCGGCATCGTATGTTTCAACCCACGCGCGCCCCGTGAAGGGCGCGCGACCGTGGTCTTTACCCACGTCACCAGGCCCTTGTACTGTTTCAACCCACGCGCGCCCCGTGAAGGGCGCGCGACCCGCCCTGGCCTGGGTCCGTCACGGCAGTGGCTGTGTTTCAACCCACGCGCGCCCCGTGAAGGGCGCGCGACCGCTGAGGTCTGTCTGCCCCGCCAATGCCTGGGCGTTTCAACCCACGCGCGCCCCGTGAAGGGCGCGCGACCGAGTAGGCTTCAAGCACGGACCGGATGCCGTGGTTTCAACCCACGCGCGCCCCGTGAAGGGCGCGCGACGGTCGCAGTGCTCTTGGTAGGTGTCAACGAGTCCGTTTCAACCCACGCGCGCCCCGTGAAGGGCGCGCGACCCGCACGCTCAGATTGGAGGTCATCCCACACCTGTTTCAACCCACGCGCGCCCCGTGAAGGGCGCGCGACACGACGGCGCGATGCCACACGACTTTGTGCCGAAGTTTCAACCCACGCGCGCCCCGTGAAGGGCGCGCGACTGCGGCGGTTCGTCGTCGAGTACCTGATCGACAAGTTTCAACCCACGCGCGCCCCGTGAAGGGCGCGCGACCTGTTGCCGGGCCTGATGCCGGCAAGTTTGCTGGTTTCAACCCACGCGCGCCCCGTGAAGGGCGCGCGACTTTCTCGATTGAGGCGTAGCAATGGACCACTACGGTTTCAACCCACGCGCGCCCCGTGAAGGGCGCGCGACCTCGGCCTATCTCTGTCGGGGCCCCTATAAAATAGTTTCAACCCACGCGCGCCCCGTGAAGGGCGCGCGACGCTCTTCGGCAAGTCGGTCGGCTGGCTGCTCGGGGTTTCAACCCACGCGCGCCCCGTGAAGGGCGCGCGACGCAGATGAAAGACAGCGCGTCGCCGCCGAAGACGTTTCAACCCACGCGCGCCCCGTGAAGGGCGCGCGACCATGTCCTTCGGGTTGCGCATGCCGGACCAATAGACGTTTCAACCCACGCGCGCCCCGTGAAGGGCGCGCGACCGATCTCGATGCTCCCCTTGCCCTTCTTCAGCCCGTTTCAACCCACGCGCGCCCCGTGAAGGGCGCGCGACGCAGCCGCAGGCTCGTCAGCGCGCGGTGTTCAAGGTTTCAACCCACGCGCGCCCCGTGAAGGGCGCGCGACGCAGGTGGGGATCACGTTGCCGTGCTCGCGGAAGTTTCAACCCACGCGCGCCCCGTGAAGGGCGCGCGACCGCAGCCTGTTCTGGACAACAGGCTGCACGGTGCTGTTTCAACCCACGCGCGCCCCGTGAAGGGCGCGCGACGGCTGGCCGTTGAAGAGGCGCGGCGCAGCGCACGCGTTTCAACCCACGCGCGCCCCGTGAAGGGCGCGCGACTCATCGCCACTTCATCACGGGCCAGCCTTTCGGTGTTTCAACCCACGCGCGCCCCGTGAAGGGCGCGCGACGCTCGTTCTTGCCGCCATGCCGATGCACAGCATGGTTTCAACCCACGCGCGCCCCGTGAAGGGCGCGCGACTCTTCAGGATATGTACCGAACCCGAAAAGCAGCAGTTTCAACCCACGCGCGCCCCGTGAAGGGCGCGCGACGGAGCCGTCGGGCGAACCCTACTCCCGGGTGATTGTTTCAACCCACGCGCGCCCCGTGAAGGGCGCGCGACGTACCTAACCTGTTGATTCTAAACACTTATTTCAGTTTCAACCCACGCGCGCCCCGTGAAGGGCGCGCGACCTGAGCACACCATGAGCGAATTCCTGCCCTGGCTGTTTCAACCCACGCGCGCCCCGTGAAGGGCGCGCGACCCAGGTCGAACGCATCGGACGCGGCGCGTGCGTTGTTTCAACCCACGCGCGCCCCGTGAAGGGCGCGCGACGGTCCAGGACTGCCTGCGGTCCGAGCTGTCGCTGAAGGTTTCAACCCACGCGCGCCCCGTGAAGGGCGCGCGACTGTTCATCTTCGGGTCGTGCACATGCACATGAGAGTTTCAACCCACGCGCGCCCCGTGAAGGGCGCGCGACATGCCCAGGCTCCACACCAGCACGCTGGTGAGGGCGTTTCAACCCACGCGCGCCCCGTGAAGGGCGCGCGACGCTTTTCGCAGCGCTTGCCAACCAACTTCTCGATGTTTCAACCCACGCGCGCCCCGTGAAGGGCGCGCGACCCCGGTCGGAGCGGGATGCTTTGGCGCAATAGAAGTTTCAACCCACGCGCGCCCCGTGAAGGGCGCGCGACTTTTGTGCGCAATCGCAGAAACTGGCGCATCGCAGTTTCAACCCACGCGCGCCCCGTGAAGGGCGCGCGACGGCGCAGGGATGCGAACTCGGCCACAAGGGCACGGTTTCAACCCACGCGCGCCCCGTGAAGGGCGCGCGACGCTGGACGCCGCGACGCGACGCGCCGAGTACGCTGTTTCAACCCACGCGCGCCCCGTGAAGGGCGCGCGACGCATCACGTTCATGCAGTCCCCGTGATGCAGCCGGTTTCAACCCACGCGCGCCCCGTGAAGGGCGCGCGACGTGACCAGCGCGAGCGCGTCGTGCCCGTTCTTGCAGTTTCAACCCACGCGCGCCCCGTGAAGGGCGCGCGACCGGTGAACGCTTCGTGTGCAGCGTCATGTGAAGAGTTTCAACCCACGCGCGCCCCGTGAAGGGCGCGCGACGGCCGCCGAGCTGGAGATCGCCGTCCTCATGGCCGTTTCAACCCACGCGCGCCCCGTGAAGGGCGCGCGACGTGCCGGCCCCATGCACCAGCGCCACCCCACGCTGGTTTCAACCCACGCGCGCCCCGTGAAGGGCGCGCGACATCCACTCGAAGCGCCACATCGGGCGGTACGTGCGTTTCAACCCACGCGCGCCCCGTGAAGGGCGCGCGACTCACCTCGGCAACTGCCTCGAAGGGGGTGATGAAGTTTCAACCCACGCGCGCCCCGTGAAGGGCGCGCGACCCGGGCTGTTGACGACTTCGCAGTGCTTCGTGAAGTTTCAACCCACGCGCGCCCCGTGAAGGGCGCGCGACTGGCCTCTTTGTTGACCTCGGGCTTGTCGCGGATGTTTCAACCCACGCGCGCCCCGTGAAGGGCGCGCGACGACCGAGGTGCAGCGCAAGAGCATCCTGGACGCAGGTTTCAACCCACGCGCGCCCCGTGAAGGGCGCGCGACCCCTGAAGCCACGGCTGCGGCTGTGTGCCTTGTAGTTTCAACCCACGCGCGCCCCGTGAAGGGCGCGCGACCGCCCTGCGGCAGGCGGAGGCCACCCATGCTTGAGTTTCAACCCACGCGCGCCCCGTGAAGGGCGCGCGACATCCACTCGAAGCGCCACATCGGGCGGTACGTGCGTTTCAACCCACGCGCGCCCCGTGAAGGGCGCGCGACCGGCCGCCTGCAAGGGTGCAGCCCCCGCACCGCGGTTTCAACCCACGCGCGCCCCGTGAAGGGCGCGCGACGCGCCCTGCGGCAGGCGGAGGCCACCCATGCTTGACGTTTCAACCCACGCGCGCCCCGTGAAGGGCGCGCGACTGGCGGCCTCGGCCAAGCCGGTGACTGCCAGCTCGTTTCAACCCACGCGCGCCCCGTGAAGGGCGCGCGACACGCCTGCGGTGGCGACGGTGGTGCGGGCGTGGGTGTTTCAACCCACGCGCGCCCCGTGAAGGGCGCGCGACCGCCGCGCCGGATGGTCTTGCGCAGGTGCGGGCGGTTTCAACCCACGCGCGCCCCGTGAAGGGCGCGCGACCGGCGGCGATCTGCGCCACGAGGACGCCGAGGCCGTTTCAACCCACGCGCGCCCCGTGAAGGGCGCGCGACCCGGGCTGTTGACGACTTCGCAGTGCTTCGTGAAGTTTCAACCCACGCGCGCCCCGTGAAGGGCGCGCGACCCAGAGCTGGGCCGTCCTGGCCGCGTCCGAGATGGGTTTCAACCCACGCGCGCCCCGTGAAGGGCGCGCGACTCCAGCACTGCCGCGCGGTGGGCCTCTTGGTCTGCGTTTCAACCCACGCGCGCCCCGTGAAGGGCGCGCGACAGGCCAGCATCCAGGGCAGCAGGTGGTGCAGGACGTTTCAACCCACGCGCGCCCCGTGAAGGGCGCGCGACCGGGCTGTTGACGACTTCGCAGTGCTTCGTGAAGTTTCAACCCACGCGCGCCCCGTGAAGGGCGCGCGACGCCATGGGCGTGACGTAGCGTGTGGCTACGTCGTGGTTTCAACCCACGCGCGCCCCGTGAAGGGCGCGCGACTCGTCACCCGCACCCCGCAGCGCAAGGTCTTGCAGTTTCAACCCACGCGCGCCCCGTGAAGGGCGCGCGACCAGCTACATCCCGACCTCTATCACGCTCGACGGCGTTTCAACCCACGCGCGCCCCGTGAAGGGCGCGCGACCCAGCGCGACCAGCGCGCCGCTGCCGAACGATCCGTTTCAACCCACGCGCGCCCCGTGAAGGGCGCGCGACCTGGCGATGTCCACCCGGATGCCGAGCACCAAATGGTTTCAACCCACGCGCGCCCCGTGAAGGGCGCGCGACGCAGTGAGGCATTGGCCGCGCGGGTGGCCGGGTCGTTTCAACCCACGCGCGCCCCGTGAAGGGCGCGCGACCCCGCCTGGTGCAATAACCGGGTCCAATATGGCGGTTTCAACCCACGCGCGCCCCGTGAAGGGCGCGCGACAAGCGCACGCTGGCTCGGGCAGTCCTGGAGCAATGTTTCAACCCACGCGCGCCCCGTGAAGGGCGCGCGACGCCGTCAGCGCAAGCCTGCTTCGCCCGCGAACTTTTCGACGGCCGTGCGCGAACCTGGGTTGCACGAAGCATCTGCGTTCGAAGTCACGTGCCGAAGGGTTCCGGAAATCGTTGCAGGACAGGCACTTGCGGGGCACGCGAACCTTCGGCGGCGTCTCGAACGCTTCAGGTTCGCGCCGTCAGATCATAGGACCAGAGGGTCCTCAAAGTTCGTTGCACGAAAGTGCCCGTGCTCGCGAACTTCGCAGCCGCGCGTGTCCGCCATCCGGTACAGCCGCAGGCAGTCCGACTCCAGGTTGATCTCCTTGAGCAGACGGCGCTCAAGGGATTCCATTCCCGCAAGATCCACCTGGCACTCGAAGACCGACTTCTGCACCCGCTGACCCACGCTCTCGCAGACCTTGGCGACGCGCCGCAGCCGGCGGCGCCCGGCGGGGGTCTCGGTGTTGACGTCGTAGCAAACGATCAACAGCATCGCCGTGCTCCCGGTGCCGATGGCAGGGGCACGCTCATCGGATCGCGAAGGGAGGGTACACCGCAGCTTCGCCGCGGATGTGGCGGGCCAGCAGGCGCGCCTGCACCAAAGGCACCAGGCCGAGTGGGACACTTTCGGCCAGCAGCGGATGGGTCAGCTCTTCTTGCTTGCGCTCCTGGAACGCCACCACCACGGCCTTGCGTGCGTCACCCTCCAGCAGCACGGCGCCACCTTCACGTTCGACGAAGCCGTCGGCGCCCAACTGGCCGCGGTTGATCAGTGACAGCGCCAACCGATCTGCCCAGGGGCGAAACTCTTCCACCATGTCCAGCGCCAGCGAAGCACGGCCCGGCCGCACGGTGTGCAGGAAACCGATCTGCGGGTCCAGCCCGGCCGCTTCGCAGGCGCTGCGGCAGTCATTCATCCACATCGAATAGAGGAACGACAGCAGGGCGTTGAACCGGTCGCGCGGTGGCCGCCGGGTGCGCCCGTCGAGCGCGAAGACCGGCCGCAGGTCGGCGCGCACCAACCGGTTCAAAGCCTGGAAATAGCCGCGCGCGGCCTCGCCCTCGACACCGCGAACCGCGTCTTCATTGGCTGCGTCGGGCAACGCGCGCAAGCTCGCCGCAATGTCCTGCGCGGTGCGCGTCAGCAACGCTCGGTCTTCGTCGTCCTTGGCCTCGCGCGCACCGCGCAGAAGCACGGCACGCTGATTGCGCAGCTTGCCAGCGACGATGGCGCGTGCAAGCGTCAGTGTGAACGCACCATCGAGCACTGCGCGGTGCTGGGCTTGCCGCAGCAAGACGTTGCCCGAGGTGCCGCCCTCCAGCCGGGCCTTGAAGCGGCCACCGGCATCCAGCAGAACCAGCGCGATCGCCTCGTCGGCCAGCTTGTGCATCAGCGGCGCGGTCAAGCCAACATGGCCAAAGCACACCACGGCCTGCAGGTGATGCAGCGGCACCCGCAGCCGCGTGTCGTCGCCGACAAGCACCCGCAAGGTGTCGTTGTCCAGGCGCAAGTGGCTGTCGGCGAGAGTCACGTAGAGGGTGTTCAGCAGGTGCATCGCGGCCTCATGAAACTCCGTCGTCGCGGCTCAGGGCCGCCGTTCACCGTCGGCCGGCGGCGGTTGCTCATCCTGCAACTCGCCGGCACCCGCGGCCAGCCGCGCCAGCGCCGCGGGCTGGCAACGGTCGCGCAGAGAGCATGCCTTGCAGCGCGCCACGTCGGTCGTCGGCGCCGGTAGCACGCCGGACGCCAGCATGGCTTGAACGGCATCGCGCGTTTCGCGCACCTGCGCCTGCAGGCCAGCAGCAATGGGCACGACGCGGCGGCGGCGCGAAGTGGCGTAGTACAGCGCGCCCTCGGGCACCGCGCGGCCGGTCATCTCTTCCAGGCACAGCGCCTGCGCGGCCAGTTGCAGGTCGTCGCAGGCGCCGATGTCCGCCGACTTGTGGCGCGAGCCGTGTTTGTATTCCACCGGATAAGGCGTGCCGTCGGGTTCGAACTCCACCACATCGGCCTTGCCGATGAGGCCCAGCGCATCGCTCCACACCGGCAGGGCGCGTTCGACGCGCAAGCCGCGCCGCATCTCGAAGCCGGGGTCGTCAACCTGCCTGTGCACGGCCTGGCCGCGCAGCGTGTGCAGGTTCTCGTCGAACGCCTGTTCCAGATGAATCAGGCCGCACTGGCGCGGGCAATAGGCCCAGTGTTGCAACGCCGACAGTGGCAACGGGTCAGCCGGGTCCATGGCAAACCGCCAAGCCTCAGCCCACAGCCAGGCGCACCGGCTTGCCCACGCGGCCGAGCATGTCCACCAGCGTGTCGATCGTGAACTTGGCCGTCTTCTGGTTCACCACATCGGAGACGCGGGGGCGCGACACCATCAGGATCTGCGCTGCGTCGGCCTGCTTGAGCTGGTGCTCGCTGATCCAGTTGGCCAGTTCGGTCATCAACTGCTGTTTGAGCGCGCGCGTGTCGTTGATCTGCTTGTGCGAGGCGGCGCTCAGCTTCCTGGATTCGGCGGCGGAGAAGCCCAGTTCCAGGAACAGGTTCGCTCCTGCCTTCGTGACGTGGCGGATCTCGGTGTCGATCGTCATCGTTGATTCCTTCTGGCGCCGACAACGGCGCGGTAGCGCAGCGCGGCGATGTCCTTGTCCTGTTTTGACGTGGTCCGTGTCTTCTTCTGGAAGCAGTGCAGGACATAGACCGCTTCCTCGAACTTGGCGACGTACATCACTCGGAACGTGCCCTTGGCATCGCCGATGCGGATCTCTCGCGTGCCGGGACCGACCTCGTCGAACGGCTTCCAGTCGCTCGGGTCGAGCCCGGCCTGCACCTTGCCGAGCTGAAAGCCGGCATCCTTGCGGGCCGCCTTCGGGAACGCGATCAAATCGTCATAGGCGGAACCCACCCACAGTATTTCCTTGTCGTCCGGTGCCGGGTGCATCTGTATAAAAGTTTATACCAATCGTGAACCGGTCAAGCTGCAGCCCATCAGCATCTGCGCGTGAGCGTGACGCCTGGTGCGGCCGGCACGCTGTCGCCCACCGCCACCGCTTGGCCGTCGAACGTCACGGCGTAGGCGGCAGTGAAGTCGCGCGCCGGTGCGGCCGCATCGCCGCGGCGCGTGATGGCCAGACGGTCGAACAGCGCGTGCGCATGGGCGTTGCCAAGTTCGCTGTCGTGCTTGAAGACGTACAGACCGCGCGTGGACATCTCGCCGCGTGCAGCGGAACGGTCGTGTTCGAACATGTCTTCCAGGGCCTTGAAGAACAGTTCGAGGTCATCTTCGGAGAAGCCGGTCTGGCGGGCGAGAAAGGCAGACACGAATCCGTGGCTGCGGTACAGGCCATAGGGCACCGTGTGTTTGCGGCCCATGGTGCGGTTGTCGCCCTGCTGCTTCTCGGCTTCTGCCTCGGTTGCTACGGCCATGCGCGTGATGGAGTGTTCCAAAGTCACGATCGGGTCCGCCGAGCGGGCGAAGGTCAATTGCACCGGGCCCCGCACTTGGCCGCAGTTGACGCCGGTGGACATCACGGCGCCGAAGGTGCGCACATCGAAGAAGTTCTGGCACATCCAGGCGCGTGCCTGTTCCACATCGCTGGCGCTGCCTTTGCGCTTGTCTTTGGCCGGCTTCTTTTTGGCCTCGCCTTCGCCTGCATCTGCAGCCGCCGGCTCCGCGGGTGCATCCAGCTTCAGTGCCGAGTAGGCGCGCTGGTTCTGCAGGTTGAGGATGGCCTTCTCGCGCACGTAGATCTCATGCCGCTTCTCGCCCGGCTTGGGCTCGCTTTCGGTCTGATCGTGTACCAGCGCGACGTAGTTGCGCACCTTGCGCTTGAGGGCCACATCCGTCATCAGCCCGTGGCCGGTCTCGGCGTCGAGCCGGGGCAGGTTGCCGGCGTCGGGGTCGCCGTTGGGATTGCCGTCTTTCACGTCGAACAGCAGCACGAAGTCGTATCGGTGGGCGAGGGCCATGGTCAGTTTCCTCCGGTGGTGGTTTCGGCGCCCAGGGCTGGCGCGTCGGGTTCGGTCTTGTTGAAGAGCGCCTGGCGTTGGTGGTAGTAGCCCAGGGCGAATCGGCCTTGGTCCTGCAGCGGCAACTGGCTGGGAATGTCGCCCAGGCCGTCGAGAATGTTGCCGATCGACTTCTCGAAGTTGACGGCGCGCCCGCGGTTGACGAGCTTGGCCAGGTGGTGGTTCTTCAAGCGCAACAGCGTCGTGAACACCGCCACCGGCGTGCTGGATGCGGCGCCGTAGTAGCGGTCTCGAATGGTCGCGTTGAGGCCGGGGCTGGCTTCTTCCTGGATGCGTTCGAGCACGGCGAACAGCCGGCCCAGCCGGTAGCCGGCAGAGGGGTTTTCTAGGTCGAGCATCTCGCTGAACTCCTTGTCGGGCTGTTGATGGGCGTCCCTGCGGATCGACCGGTTGAGGCAGGCCTTGATGACGCAGGCCCGCAGGTGGCTGACCTGCTGCTGCGCGCGGCAGCGCTGGATAGCGGCGTTGAACCACAGTGCGGGGAAAGGCCCGCCGGTCAGGATGGCGCGCATCACGTCGCCGCCGATCGCTGGCGGCAGGCGGTCGATGTCGCCACCAGGCCGCTCGCGCGTGGCCAGGCAAACGGCAGCCAACAGGCGCTTCAAGGTCGGGAACTCGGGGTCGCCAGGCCCGCGCACGATGCGCAGGTCCTTGAACCAATCTTGCACGCGTTGCGCCACGTCGGCCAACGCGGCCGCGTGCCAGAAGCGCACCGACAGCCGCGCTGCGTTCGGCGCCAGCCCCAACACGTAGAACTTGCGCTGCCCGGGCGCGCCGTCGAAGCGCCCGTTGTGGATGGACTCGAACAGCGCGCGCATCTGTTCGCTGTGCGCGTCGGGGTCGTCGCCGCCACCGAAGATCTCCGCGAACCAGCCTTCCATGTCGGCGTCATCGGGTTTCTGCGCCCAGAAGACGGTGGAGGCGTCGCCCACCTGCAGGCGCTGGCGCGAACCCTTGCCCAGCAGGTGGTTCAGCGAGGTGGTGTAGGCAAAAGCCCCGGCCCGGCTGACCGGCGCGTTCGCGCCCTGTGACTTGCCGAACGAGTTGAAGGCGTCAAGGTTAAAGGACACGATGTTCGCGCCCGCGGTTTGCGCGCCCCACACGCCCTTGATCGCCGTGTGCAGGCGTTCCGCGGGGGCCAAGTCGCCGCTGATGAGGCAAACGGATGCGGATGTGGGCGCCGCCGGGGCATCGGCCCCGTCTTCATGGGTGTCGCCTTCGTCGGTGTCGCCGTACGCAGCCGCAGCGGCCATCACCGCAGCGCTTTGGCAAACGAGATCGCCCGCGCTGTCGGCCAGCCTGAAGCTCACGATGGGGTTGCTGGCGGCGATGTCCGGCCAGGCGGATTGCGACGCGGCACCCTCTGCCGGGTCACGGTCCAGAAAGGCCAAAACGGCTCTGATGCCAGCGTCGTCCAGCACCGCCGGCGGCAGCCCTGTGATGCGGGCCTTGAAGGCGGCCTGCATCTCCGTCAGGCGTTGCAGGTACTCGTTGGCCTTGCCCTTGCCCCGTGCGTCGGCCAGCTTCTTGGTGTCGGCCACGCCCAGCACGTATTCGGCGTTGTCCCACAGCAGGTTGGCGGCGATGCCCGAGGTCTTCTTCACGCCCTTGGGCACACGAAAGCGCGTCGCCACCTTTCTCTTGCCTTCACCACTGCGCGTGTCCTTGATGCCGGCCAGGCGCCCATCGCGCGTCAGTTCCAGGATGAAAGGAATCTCCTTTTCCTCGCTGCCGAAGGCGGGCAAGCGGCGCGCTGGGTCGGGGTCGGCCGCCTTGCGCCAGTAGTAGTCGTTCAGGGCCTGCAGAATCATCCCCGCACCTCCACCTGGCGCAATTCCAGCACGCCGCTTTCCACGCGGGCGCGGAAGAACTTCGGCCTCGGGTCGGCCGGGTTGTCGTAGTCCAGGTCGAACAGCATCCAGCCGAGGTCGGCGGTCATGGACTGCAGCGCGGGCGGTTCATCGTCCGCAGCGCGCCAGCCGCCGCGGCCGTTTTCCACCAGCGCCACCGGCCGAAAGCGGGCCGCGAATTCGCGGCAGCCGAGATAAGGCTGGTTGACGCATTGGCCTGATTCGGCACGCCGGCTGAACATCGCCAAGTACTTCCCCGGATTGCCGCGGGCTTCGTCAGAGACCATGTCCAGTTCAGCGTGCAGGCGGTAAGCCACGTCGCGCAAGAACAGGCCGGCGCGTTGCTGGCGTTCGTCTTCGATGAACAGCGCCAGTTCGCCGTGGCCTGCGTTCATCGCCGTCAGCGCATTGCGGGTCGAGATCACGGCCGCCACTTCATTGCGCCGCACGCTGATCCAGCGCAACGGCTTCAGCACCTCGATGCACGTGATGCGCCAGCGTATGCCGGGCTTCCACAAGATGGCTTCAAACACAGCGCGCGCGGCCGAGGGCGTGATCAGGTCGTAGGACACACGCTCGACCTTCATTTCGGGGCGCGTGAAGCAGGCGAAATCGCCGGTGACTTCGAGGCAGAAGGGTTTCATGGGACGTTCCCGTGTTGGTGTCAAAGAACCAAGGTAGCGGGGTCACCCGGCGCGCCATCGACGCGGGCGCCCAGCAGTGGGTCGTAGAACCCGTCCCAGCCTTCGGTCTGCACATACAGCCCAGGGCAGGCAGCCACTTCGCGGATGTCGCCCGCCGCGGCCAGTCGCTGGGCCTGGTGGCTATAGATCGTGACGCCATGACGCTGCAACTTGCGCATCAGCCAGCGGCTGGGCCCGTCGCGCTCCAGCGTGCCGATCAATGCGTCGATGTCTTCGTTCGTGTTCGGGCTTCGATAGCGCACCAGCACCGTGGCCGTGTCCTTGTCGTCGATGAGCCGGAACTTCTCGGCGGCATCGCGGAAGCGCACCGGCAGGCTCATGGTCTGTTTGTCCGGCTGCAGGCGCAAGGCCTCGCAGATGCCGTGTTCGTCCAGCTTGCGGTCGCCGTACAGGCGCTCGAAGTAGCGCTTGAACATGGGCAGTGCAAACGGGTCGAAAGCCGCCTCTGGCCGCTCGCTCCACAGCAGCTTGCAGGTGTCGCGTGCCTGCCGCAGCAGGCCGGGTGGCGCCGCGGTGGGCGGCACGAAGACATGCACGTCGCCCAGGCCGGCCAGGAGACCTTCGCGGTTGCACCGACCTGCAGCCTGGGCGATGGAGTCCAGCCCGGCCAGCGCGCGATAGACGACCGGAAAGTCGAGGTCCACACCTGCTTCGACCAACTGCGTGCTGACAACGCGCACCGGGCTTGCCGGTTCGCCCGCGGCCAGTGCTTCCCGCCGCTGCCGCAGCGCGGCCTTGGCTTCTGCGATCACGTCGCTGCGGTGCCGGGCGCACATCAGCGCTGACAAATGCCAGCAGGCCCCAGGCTCGCTCTGGCGCTGGTCTTGGCGCAACAGGTCGAACAGCATGCGCGCGTCAGCGCGGCGGCTGACGATGGCCAGCACCGCGTCGTGGCTGCCGATCTCTGCGGCCAGATCGGGCCAGTCGCGTACCTGGTCCAGGTTGGCGGGCAAGTGGACGCGCACGCGCTCCAGCGCTGCATACAGCGCCGGCACGTCGTCGATGATCTCGGTGACGGCGTCGGCGTCGAAGCCACGCTGCAAACCGCGTTCAGGGTCGGCGCTGGTGCTGCGTGTCAGCACGGGCTGCGTGGCGGTGCACAGCACCAGCGTGACGCCATGGTCGCGTACCAGCAGGCCCAGGACATCGACGATGGGCTGCAGAAATTCCACCGGCAGCAGTTGCGCTTCGTCCAGCACGATGACGCTGCCGACGAGGTTGTGCAGCTTGCGGCAGCGTGAGGTGCGGCGGGCGAACAGGCTCTCGAACAACTGCACGTTGGTCGTCACCACGATCGGCGCGTCCCAGTTCTCGCCGGCCAGCCGCGAGCGCGCGGTTTCGCGCTCGGGTGCGGACTCGGCGTTGCTGTGGTGTTCGACGACGCTGTCTTCGCCCAGCGCCGCGAAGACGCTGCGGAAGACATCGGCCGTCTGCTCGATGATGCTGGTGTAGGGGATGGCGTAGATCACACGGCGCTGGCCGTGGCGGCCTGGGTGATGGCAGGCGTGGTCCAGCGCGAAGCTGAGGCTGGCCAAGGTCTTGCCGCCGCCTGTGGGCACCGTCAGCGTGAAAACGCCTGGCACCTGCGCGGCCTTGGCGCGGCATTGCTGCAGCGCGCCGGCACGCAGGCGATTCACTGGCGTGTCTGCCGCGCCGGCAGCCAGCGCGGCCATGTGGTTGTCCAGTGCGCTCTTGAGGACGCTGATCGTCGGTGCGCCGGAGCGTGCACGCGCTTTGCCGACGTCCATGAAGGCTTCGGTGTCCAGAAAGTCGGCATCGACCAGGGCGGAGAACAGCAACCGCAGCCAGAGCGCGAAGCGGCCCGGCGTGGCGGGCTCGTGATGGTCCAGCGGCAGACTGCGCAGTTGCAGGCCCGCGGCGCCCTTCGGTGCCGTGATCACCGCCGCCGGCTGCGCCGACAAGGCTTCTTCGAGTTCGCGCCTGGCTTCCGAAGAGGCCAGCCGCGACGCGAGACCGTCCTCCCAGTTGTCGAGCCCGGCGTGGTGGCCGGCGATCACGTACTGCAGAACCCGCGCCATCATGCGGCCTTGCGGGCCGTGACGCTCGGTCAGGAAACGTTCGGCCCACAGGGCACCAGCGGCCGAATGGGTCTTGTCACGGTCCTGCGTGCGTTCGATGTGGGCATCGGCACCGCTGGTCAGCCGGATGTAGTTCTGAAAGCCGGCGCGGTACTTGCCGAGGTCGTGCCACAGACCCGCCAACGCGGCCCACTCGGGGCCGAACGGCGCGGCGAAGGCAGCCGCCATCGCCCCCACCGCCTGCAGGTGATCGGCCAGCCCGTGCGAGCGCACGGCGCCCGCTTCCCCCTGGGCTTGCGTATGAGCCCATGCGTCGTTCGTCATTCCGCCTCCCTGACGACCTTCCCTTGTATTCAAATGTAGCGCCAGCCTATCTCGGCGTTGGTCCGGACGATTGCGGCGTCCCTTGCAGCGTCGCGGCGCGCGCGCCCCGCACTGGGCGTGCGCCGCCGCGCAGCAGGTGCCGCTGCATGCCGCAGAATCCCGCTACAACAGCCAGTGGAGCCCGCCCATGAGTCTCGACCGTCGATCCGTCAATGCCCTGCTGGCCGGCCTGCCGCTGGTCGGTGCCTGGCCCCAAGCGCACGCCCAGGCCACGAAGAACAGCGTCGTGCTGGGCATGATCCTGGAGCCGACCAGCCTGGACCCCACCACCGCGGCGGCGGCGGCCATCGGCGAGATCGTTCACTACAACATCCTCGAAGGGCTGACGAAGATCGCGGTCGATGGCGCGGTGACACCGCTGCTGGCCGAAAGCTGGGGCGTGGCGCCGGACGGCAAGAGCTACACCTTCAGGCTGCGCCCGGGCGTGCAGTTCTCCGACGGTGCGCCGCTGGACAGCGCCGCGGTGAAGTTCAGCTTCGAGCGGGCCAAGGCCGAGGGCAGCACCAACAAGGCGAAGAAGGCGGTGTTCGACAACATCTCCAGCATCGCCGCCTACGACCCGTTGACCGTGATCCTCACGCTCAACAACGCAGACGCCGCGATGCCGTTCCGGCTGGGCGAAAACACCGCGGTGATCCTGCACCCCGCCACCGCGGCCGGCGCAGCCACCAAGCCCATCGGCACCGGCCCGTTCAAGCTGGAAAGCTGGAACAAGGGCAGCAGCATCACGCTGGTCAAGTCCGACGGCCACCGTGACGCGGCCAAGGTCAAGCTCGCGAAGGCCACCTTCCGCTTCATCAACGACCCGGCAGCCCAGGTGGCCGCGCTGCTGGCCGGCGACATCGACGGCATGCCGCGCTTCGGCGCGTTGCAGGCGCTGGCGCAGTTCCAGGGCGACAAGCGCTTCACCGTCGAAGTGGGCAGCACCGCGGGCAAAGGCATCCTGGCCTTGAACAACCGCAAAAAGCCGTTCGACGACGTGCGCGTGCGCCGCGCGCTGACGCACGCCATCGACCGCAAGGCCTTCATCGACGGTGCACAAGAGGGCCTGGGCCGGCCCATCGGCAGCCACTTCGCGCCCACCGACCTGGGCTACGTCGATCTGACCGGCATGTACCCCCATGACCCGGACAAGGCCAGGGCGCTGCTGAAGGAAGCCGGCATCGTGACGCCGCTGAACCTGACGCTGACGCTGCCGCCGCCGGCCTACGCGCGCAAGGGCGGCGAGATCGTCGCGGCGCAGCTTGCCAAGGTGGGCGTGGTGGCCAAGATCGAGAACGTCGAGTGGGCGCAGTGGCTGGCGGGCCCGTTCAAGGGCAACTTCGACATGACCATCATCAACCACGTCGAGCCGCTGGACTACGCCACCGCGTATGCCGACCCCAAGTACTACTACGGCTACGACAGCGCCAAGTTCCGCGGCCTGGTCGCCACGCTGGCCGCCACGGCCAACATCAAGGAGAAGGCCCGGCTGTGGCGCGACATCCAGCGCCAGCTTGCCGAAGACGCGGTCAACGTCTATCTCTGGAACCCGGCGCAGGTGGCGGTGTTCAAGAAGGGCTTGCGTGGCCTGTGGAACAGCTCGCCGATCTTCGCCAACGACCTGGCCGCGGTGAGCTGGACGCCGCCGCCGGTGAAGATTTGACGGCGGCGCTGCACGCGCTCAGCGCGGCCGAACTGGGTGCGCTGTACCGGCGTGGGGCGCTGTCGCCGGTGGAGGTGGCGCGCGATGTGATCGCCCATGTGCAGCGCTGCGAGCCGCTGCTGCACGCCACCTATGCCTTCGACCCCGACGGCGCGCTGGCGATGGCGCGTGCCTCCGAGGCACGCTTCGCGGCCGGCCAGCCGCTGTCGGCGCTGGACGGGGTGCCGGTGACGATCAAGGAGAACATCGCCACGCGCGGCGTGCCGTTGCCGCTGGGCACTGCCGCCACGGTGCTGGTGCCTGCGGCCGACGACGCACCGCCCGCGGCGCGGCTGCGCGAGGCCGGCGCGGTGTTCATCGCCAAGACCACGATGCCCGACTACGGCATGCTGTCGTCCGGCCTGTCCAGCTTCCACGCGCTGGCGCGCAACCCCTGGGACTTGTCGAAGAACCCCGGCGGCAGCAGCGCCGGTGCGGGCGCGGCGGCCGCTGCCGGCTACGGGCCGCTGCACATCGGCACCGACATCGGGGGCTCCATCCGGCTGCCGGCCGGCTGGTGCGGCGTCTTCGGCTTCAAGCCGAGCAACGGCCGGGTGCCGATCCACCCGCCCTATGCCGGCCGCGCCGCCGGGCCGATGACGCGCACGGTCACCGATGCAGCGCTGATGATGGCCACGCTGAGCCGCCCCGACTGGCGTGACGCGATGAGCCTGCCGCACCAGCCCATCGACTGGCTGGCGCTCGATGTCGATCTGCGCGGCCTGAAGATCGGCCTGCTGATGGACGCCGGCTGGGGCCTGGCGGTGGAGCCGGAAACCGCCGCCGCGGTGCAGGCCGCTGCGCGCATGTTCGAAGCCGCCGGCGCGGTGGTCGAGCCGCTGCGGCCGTTCACCACGCGCGAGATGGCCGACGGCATCAACCTGTTCTGGCGCATGCGCTCGTGGCTCGACATCTCGGCGCTGCCGGCCGAGCGGCAGGACAAGGTGCTGCCCTACATCCGCGACTGGGTGGCCGCCGCCGCCGGCTTCAGCGCTGCGCAGGTCTTCCACGGCTACAGCCAGATGGCAGCGCTGCGCGACGCGGCGGTGGCGGCCTGCCGGCCGTTCGACGTGGTGCTGTCGCCGGTGAGCCCGGTGCCCAGCTTTGCGGCCGAAGAGCCCAGCCCCACCGGCGACCCGCTGCGCGCAATGGAGCACATCGGCTTCACGCTGCCTTACAACATGAGCGAGCAGCCGGCAGCGTCCATAGCCTGCGGCCACACCGCCGCCGGGCTACAGAATGGGCGACCGAATGGGCTACAGAATGGGCTACCGATTGGGCTGCAGATCATCGGCCAGCGGCACGACGATCTGGGCGTGCTGCGCGTGGCGCGCGCCTGGGAGCAACTGCGGCCTTCGCCGCGGCCTTGGCCGGTGCTTTAGCCGGTGTCCCGCAGCGCTGGCGGTATGTGCGCCAGCGTGCCCTCGTCCGCCTCGAACACCCAGTGCGCCAGCAGCGCCTGCCAGGCCCGGCGCTGCGCAGGCGGCAAGGCGCCGAAGGCCTGCCGCGCCTGCACCAGCGCGCCCAGGCCCGACGGCACGTCGGCCGTGCTCCACCAGTAGTTCACCAGCAGGTTGAACGCCTTGTGCGACGCCACGTGGTGCCACCACAGCGGCGGGATGTAGATCGCATCGCCAGGGCGCAGCACGGCGCTGCTCGCGGCTTGCAGCGCGGTGGCAAAGCGCGGGAAGCGCGTGAGGTCGGGCGCTGCAAGATCGACCAGACTGATCGGCGTGCCGGTGGGCGCGTGGTCGAGCGGGCCGACGTAGAGGTTGCCGATCTGCTCGGGTGGGAACAGCGTGAAGCGGCGCTCGCCGGCGGCAACGCAGGCGATGTTGGCCGACTCGTCGAAGTGGGTCGGCGTGACGACGGCGTTGCCCAGCCAGAGGCGCGGCTGAACGCCGGCATCGAGCAACGGCATCGGGTGCTGCGCCGTGAAGCCGGGCACGCAGTCGGCCACCAGCGCGCTCTGCACCGCCACCGACGGCGCTGTGTCGAAACGGGCATAACGCAGCAGTTGCTCGGCCACCTGCGACAGCGGCACGCGGTTGCGCAGGTAGTTGAAGCCGCGCTCGCCGCGGCTGAAGCCGCTGCCGTAGAAGATGCGGCCTTGCTCGCGCGGCGGCAGCATCAGCGCATCGACCGCCTGGCCGTTGTCCTGCGCCGCCAGCCAGGTGGCCAGCGCCAGGTCCGACTCGGCCGCGAGCGCCACCACCGGCCACTGCGCCACCAGGCCGCGCAGCACGGCAGGTTCATTGCGCGGCATGATCTCCGTGTGGAACACCGCCCGGTCCACGGCCTGCCACTCGGCGATGGGCTGCGGCGCGTTCACCGGCCAGGCAGCGCCAGCAGTTGGCCGAAGCGACCGGCCGGCACGCCCGGCAGGCCGTGGCAGCGCGACGAGACGCGCTCGCTGCCGGCAGCGCAGGGCTGGTCGCGCCCCAGCGACCAGTAGTGCACGCCGGCCAGGCCGAGCTGGCGTGCGCCGGCCGCCAGCACCTGCGCGTCAGCCGGGGTGAAGACGTTGCCGGCGACGTCGTTCTCGCCCAGCATCGCCGTCAACGCGATGCGCTCGAAAGGCACGCCGTATTTCGCGTGCACGTTCTGCGCCGCCTGGATCGCAGAGCGGCCCATGTCGCAGGCTGGCGCCGCTGCGGGCGCCGTGGAAGGCGGCACCTCGGCGCGCAGCACGCACCAGCGGGCATCGGCCGGGCCGTAGTTCATCACCATCAGGTTGATCACCGCTGCGTCGAAATGCGTGGCGGCCAGCGCGGCCATCACCACGTCGCCGGTGGCGTTGAGGCTGCGCAGGCTGCCGTCGGCGCTGGCATGGGTGGCCAGTGTGAAGCTGATTCGCAGGCCCGGCCGCGCCTGCTGCAAGGCCGCGCCGGCCGCCACCAGTTCACCGATCTGGCGCGGCGTCTGCCGGCCTTCGATGTCGAAGTCCAGCCCCACCAGTTGCGGTGAGTCGTAGCGGGCCACGAAGCGGCGCAGGCCCGCGGCGCTGTCGCAGGTGAAGATGCCGGCCTCGCCGCCGGTGGCAATGATGTAGGGCTGCCCGGCGCGCCGGAACTCGGCCACGTTGAGCGCTGCAAAGGCGGCGGTCTCGACCTCGCTGCTCCAGCGCTCCTGCCCGCAGGCGCCCGTGGCGAAGGCCCAGACCAGCGTGCGCCCGCGCTCGGGCTGCCAGGCCATGCTGGCGATGCGCGGCAGGCCTGCGGCCATGTCGAGCGACACGTCCTGGTAAGGGCCGTGCACGGCGGCCGGCGCCGCCTGCACGTTGAAGAAAACGGCGCTGCACAGGGCCAGCGCCAGGCACGGTCTTCGCATGGCCGCGGAGCCTACATCTTGGCGCGCAGCGTCAGGTAGTACTGGCGGCCGTTGGTGTAGATCGAGCGCGGCTGGTCGTTGTTCAGCGCGTAGTACTTCAGCTTCTCGTTGGTCAGGTTCATGCCGTCGAGAGAGACGCTGAAGTTCTCGCTGATCTTCACCCCGAGCGACGCTGCCAGTGACGAGGTGTCGGCCTGGTTGAACGCGGTCGAGCGGTCGAGACCGCTGTAGAAATGCGAGCGCGCGTTGTAGGCCAGCCGGGCATTGAAGCGGTCGTCCTCGTAGTAGCCCACCAGGTTGTAGGTGTTCTTCGACGCACCCACCATCGGCGCGCCGCCGTCTTCCTTGGCGTCGGTGTAGGTGTAGTTGGCGGTGATGCCGAAGTTGCCCCACAGCGGCTGCTCCGCCGCCAGCTCGATGCCCTTGGCCGTGCCCTTGGCGTTGACCGGCACGGACAGCACGTAGTTGGCAAGGTAGCCGGTCGGGTGCGTGCTGTCGAAGGTGACGTATTGGCGGCTCACCTGGCCCAGGCTGACGTAGCTGCCGAGCTTCATCATGAACAAGCCGGCCGACAGCAGCGTGCGCGGCGCGCGATACCACTCCAGCGTGGCATCGAAGTTGGTCGAGCGCACGGGCTTCAGGTCGGGGTTGCTGCCGTTGCCACTGCCGATGTCGCCGGCCTGCGCCGGTGGCGACAGGTTCAGCGCGCCGGCAAGCGCCGCGTAGTCGGGCCGCGTCATCGTCTTCGACGCGGCGAAGCGCGCCACCAGGTCCTTGCTCAGGTCGTAGCGCAGGTTCAGGCTGGGCAGGTAGTCGCGGTAGGTGTTGTCGGTGGTGACGGCCACCGATGGGCCGAAGGCCGAGCCGATGATGGCGCCCGGCGCGGTGGCAGGCGCCGAGATGTACTTCAGCACATGCTCCTTGGTCTGCACGATGCGCAGGCCCACGTTGCCGCGCCAGCCCTTGCCTTCGAGGTTGGCCTGCACGTAGGCGGCCGAGGTTTCTTCCTTCATGCCGAAGTCGTTGTAGAGGTAGGCGCGCGTCACCGGGTCGCGGTTGGACACGCCCGGCGCCACCGCGTTGAGCTGGTCGGCGGTGTAGTACCAGACGTCACGCGGAAAGCTGCCCCCCAGGCCACTGCCGAAGTTGCCCGGATAGTTGCTGTAGCTGCTGGGCCAGTTGGCCAGGTTGAACGCGTCGTGCGGGCCGGCGGCGGAGAGCGGGCCCTGGGCGATCACCCCATCGGAGTTGCGCTTGTGGTCGGCCGCGCGCAAGCCGAATTTCAGCGTGGTGAACAGGCTGGCGTCGAGCGCGTACTCGCCGTCGAGCTGCGCCCAAGTGTCCTTGTCAACGATGTTGACGTTCTGCAGGCCGAAGATCCAGTCGAGCTTGCGCAGCGGCGGGCTGCCGGGCACGTTGGAAGGCGTCTTCAGCGAAAAGTCAGCCGCGGAGTCGATGCCGTTGAGCTGCCAGGACGCGCCGGTGCCGCCGCCGACGTCCCACTCGGCCACGTTCTGCGTCGGCGTCTTGCCGATGCCGGTGGACGAGCCCATCTTGGCGCCGATCGTCAGTGCATCGCTGGCGCGCCAATTGGCATCCAACGCGACGAATTTCGTCGATGCCGACTCGTCGGGCCTCGCGATCTGGTCATAGACGCCGTAGTAGGTACCGGGCTGGCCTGTGAAGTTGGCGGCCACCAGCGTGTTGTTGCGCACCGTGTAGCCGGCGTCGGGCGATTGCCCGGCGCCGCCGTTGAGGATGAACGGGTTGTGCAGCAGGTAGTTGCGGTTGTAGTTGGCAGCATCCATCTTCGAGTAGAAGCCAGACACATCGACAGTGAGGCTGTTGATCGGCTTGACCTGCAATTCGATCAGCCCGCCCTGGCGCTTGCGCTCCTGCTCGAACAGCGCCGCACCCATCGAACGCGGGTAATAGACGTTGGCCAGATCGGGGTGGGCCAATGCCACTGCGCTGCCGGGTGCGATCTGGTTGTAGCCCAGGATCTCCTGGCCATCACGCCGCAGATGGCGCGTCTCGGAGAAGACCTGCAGCATCGCGCCCAGCGTCGAGGCGTCGTTCTTGAAGTTGACCAGCGCATTGAACTGCGGGTCGGTCTTGCCGGGCAGCGTGGCGTGGACGACGCCGAAGGCTGCTTCCAGCGTCAGCGTCTTGCTGAACTCCAGCGGCTTGCGCGTGATGATATCGACCGTGCCGGCCACGCCGCCTTCCACCAGGCTGGCTTCGGAACTCTTGTGCACGACGACGCGGCTCACCAGTTCGGACGGCAGCAACGTGTAGCTCACACTGCGGCCGGCGTTGTCGCTCTGGTTGAGCACGAACCAATCGCCAGAGGCCACCGGGTGGCCGTTGATCTGCGTCAGCGTCAGGCTGGCGTTGGTGCCGCGCATGCTGACGCGGTCGGCCTCGTCGAAGCCGCCTTCGGTGGCGCCGGCCGAGCTGATGGTCACGCCGGGCAGCCGCTGCAAGGAATCGGCGACGTTCTTGTCGGGCATCTTGCCGATGTCTTCGGCGCTGATCACCTCCACATGCGAGTCGGCCGCGCGCTTGATCTGCAACGACTTCTCCACCGAGCCGCGGATGCCGCGGATCTCGATGGTCTCGGCCGGCTTGGCGTCGGCGCTGCTGGTCTGCTGGGCCTGGGCGCCGCTGGCTGCGCTGACGAGCAGCAGCGCGACCGCCGAGGCAACGGGGGTACGTTGGATTTTCATGGGCTCCTCTTGGGGGGTCGTTGCCGACAACGGTGGTGGTGAGACGGTGCTGCCGACGAAGCTGGTCGCACCGTCGTCAGATACCACTGTACTACCACTATGAGCCGAATAGAAACCAATTTTCACTAGGGACTGTCCCGAGCTTGCCAGCAGGCGCTCTGGCGCTGCGACAGGGATCGGCTGGCCTCGGGGTTGCCCAGCAGTTGGCGTTTGGTACCTTATTGGTATCATCTCCGGCAGCCACCCAGAAACCGCATGACTGCCCTCACCGATTTGCTCCGGTCACTCGACCCCGCCAGCAGCCAGCCGCTGTACCTTCAATTGCAGCGCGCGCTGCGCGATGCCATCGAGAACAAGGTGCTGGGCCCGGACGATGCGCTGCCGTCCGAGCGCCAGTTGGCGGCCGAACTCGGCGTCTCGCGCATCACGGTGCGCAAGGCCATCGACGGGCTGGCGGCCGACGGGCTGCTGGTCAGCAAGCAGGGCTCGGGCAATTTCGTCAGCGCGCCCATCGACAAGAACTTCGCCAAGCTGACGTCCTTCTCCGAAGACATGCGTGCGCGTGGCTGGGCGCCGGGCAGCATGTGGCTCAAGCGCGCCGCCGGCACCGTGATGCCCGACGAAGCGCTGAAGCTGGCGCTCAGCCCCGGCACCATGGTCTTCCGCTTCCACCGGCTGCGCTTTGCCGACGATGCCCCGATGTCCATCGAAACGGCCACCGTGCTGGCCTCGGCGCTGCCGTCCATCGATGCAGTGGACCATTCGCTGTACGACGCGCTGGAGAAAGCCGGCAACCGCCCGGTGCGCGCCTTGCAGCGGCTGAAGGCGCTGCTGCTCGACGACGAGCAGGCGCGGCTGCTGAAAACCGAGCCCGACGCAGCCGGGCTTCAGGTGGAGCGTCTGGGCTACCTGCGCGACGGCCGGGCCATCGAGCTGTCGCAGTCGGTCTATCGCGGCGACACCTATGACTTCGTGGCGGAGCTGAACGCATCCTGAGCTGTCCTGCCCGGTTCGATCAACCACTCGGCCCGGTGCAGCTCTGCCAGCAACCGTGCGTAATCCCCTAGCCGGATTGGCGCCGGCCACGGTTGTCAGCGGTTTCTGCGCTCGCTAGACTGCATCGCACCTGCTGCGCAGGCCAACAACTCAAACACGAGGTGAGACATGAACCAGAGCCGTCGGTTGACAAGCAACGTTGCCGCGGTTGCCGTGCTTTGCGCGGCCACCGTTTCGTTGGCGCAGGAAGCGGAGCCGGGCTGGGCCAAAGGCCGGCCGAAGACCGAAACGGCGATGAAGATGGCGCCGGTGCCCGCATTCCCCATCCCCACCGCCGCGGCCGATCTGCCGACCAAGAAGTTCAAGTTGCCACCGGGCTTCAAGGTCGAGACCTGGGCTTCGGGCGTGCTGGACGCACGCGACCTGCGTCAAGGTGCCAAGGGCAACATCTTCGTCAGCACGCTGTTCGTCGGCAACAAGGTCTATGTGTTGCCCGAGAAGGCAGTCGATGGCAAGCGTGAGCCCAAGGTCATCATCGACAAGGTCGAGCAGGCCACCGGCATCGAATTCCACAACGGCTCGCTGTTCTTCGCCACCAACAAGAAGATCGTGCGCTACGACAACGTCGAGGACAAGCTCGGCAACCTCGGTGAACCGACGGCGGTGCTGACCGACAAGCTGCCCGGCGGCAGCGACCACAGCTGGAAGTACCTGCGCGTTCACGACAACAAGCTCTACTACAACATCGGCGCGCCGTGCAACATCTGCGACCCCGGCGACTACGCGAAGATCTACCGCATGAATCTCGACGGTTCGGGCAACGAAACCATTGCGGCGGGCGTGCGCAACACCGTGGGCTTCGACTTCGATCCGAAGACCGGCGACCTCTGGTTCACCGACAACGGCCGCGACTGGTTCAGCGAAGAACTGCCGAACGACGAGCTGAACCATGTCACGCAGCCCGGCAAGCAGCATTTCGGCTACCCGTATTGCCACCAGGGCAACATCCCCGACCCCGAGTTCGGCTGGGGCAAGTCGTGTGACGACTACACCAAGCCGGTCGCGCTGACCGGGCCGCACGCCGGAACCCTGGGCCTGAAGTTCTACACCGGCAAGATGTTCCCGGCCAAGTACCAGGGCGCGATGTTCATCGCCCGGCACGGCCCCTGGAACCGCACCAAGAAGTACGCCGACGTGACCGTCGCCCTGCCGGACGGCAAAGGCGGTGTGAAGCTCGAACCCTTCATGACCGGCTTCGTCGAGAACAACAGCTACCTCGGCCGCCCGGTGGACTTTCTGGTGATGAAGGACGGCTCGCTGCTGGTGAGCGATGACCACGCCGGAGCGATCTACCGCATCAGCTACGTTGGCAAGTGATGTGAAGGCAAGGCGGCCCATCGCGGTGCTGGCCGCGGTGGCTGCCGCCGCGGTATCTCTTGCGCTGCTGGCCTCACCGCCGGCCAGCGCGCAGGTGAAGAAGGCGGCTGCCAAGCCCGGCGCCGCCTCGGCCGCCGGTGCTGCGGCTTCGGCAGCCGAGGCGGCTTCGGCGGCCGGCGCTGCGGTCTATGCCGAGCGCTTTCGCGCCGTTTGCGCAGCCTGCCACGGCGCCGACGGCAGGAGCGACATGCCTGGAACGCCGGTGCTGGCAGGCCAGCATTCGCTGTACACCATCACGCAGCTTTTCCTGTACCGCGAGGGGCGCCGCAACAACGAAGCGATGATCGCGCTGGCCAAGCAGATGAAGGACGCCGACCTGCGCGGCTTCTCCGACTTCATCGGCACGCTGCCCCCGGTGCCCGCGCCGGCGCCCGCCCAGCCGCCCGACGCAGCGCGCATGGACAAGGGCCAGGCGCTGGCCCAGCAGCACAAATGCGTCTTCTGCCACGGCGCCGACCTTGCCGGCGGCCAGGGCGTGCCCCGCATCGGCGGCCAGAAGCAAGACTACGTGAGCGCGACGCTGAAGGGCTTCAAGTCCGGCGAGCGGCCCGGATACACGCGTGCGATGACCGAAGCATTGAGCCAGGTGCCGGTGGAAGACATGGACCTGCTGGCCTACTACGTCGCGAACTTCGCTGCCAGATAGCGCCCGGGTTTGCCGGAGGCCGGCAGCACCGCCCGGAGCTTCTGTCCGGCATCAGCGCTGCACGAGCGCTGCACCGCGCCAGCATCTGTCATACACTGGCAGACAAGGCAGTTTCAGGAAGACCATCATGCGCGTCAACGCCAGGCTCGACGAAGAATCGCAGCAGCAACTCGACTACCTCACGCAGGCCACCGGCCAGAGCGTGAGCCATGTCGTGCGCGAGGCGGTGGCGCAGTATTACACCCAGGTGCGCGCCAGGCGCGGCGGCATGCGCAACTTCTTCGCTTTGATCGGCAAGGGCGACAGCGGCCGAAGCGACGTTGCTTCCAATGTCAAACGCGAGATCGGCGCCATCCTCGAAGAGAAGCACCCGAGACAAAGCCCTTGATCATCGTGGACAGCGGGTTTCTGTATGCGCTGGCCGACCGCTCCGATGCCTGGCACGACGCTGCCCGCGCGCAGGTGCACACGCTCGACGAAGGCTGGATCAGCACCTGGGCGGTGGCGACCGAAACCTGCCATCTTCTCGGCAAGCGGCTCGGCACCGCCTACACCACGGCCTTCATCGACGACCTGGCGGCAGGCGATCTGGTGCTGTGGAACCCGCCGCAGGCCACGCTGTCGCAGGCCGCGGTGTTGATGCGCAAGTACGCCCGGCTGCCGATGGACTTGGCCGACGCCAGCCTGGTGCTGCTGGCCGAGCACCTGGACGATGGCCGCATCCTGTCCACCGACCAGCGCGACTTCGGCGCCTACCGCTGGAAGAACCGCAAGCCCTTTCACAACCTGCTCGGAGACGCGCCATGAGGCTCAAGGACAAGGTCGCCATCGTCACCGGCGGCGGCTCGGGCTTCGGCGCCGGCATCGTGCGCAAGTTCATCGCCGAGGGCGCGCAGGTGATCGTCGCCGACCTCGACCTGCAGGCCGCGCTGGACGTGGCCGCAGCCGCCGGCCCCGCAGCGCGGGCGCTGCGCGTGGACGTGGCCAACAGCGCCGACGTGGCGCTGATGATGGAAGCCGCAGAGCTGCACTGCGGGCGGCTGGACATCCTGGTCAACAACGCCGGCATCGGCCACTTGCCGCAGCCGCTGGAGGCGCTGCCCGAAGACGAGTTCGACCGCTTGTTTGCGGTCAACATGAAGGCGATCTACCTGGCGATGAAGGCCGTGGTGCCGCGCTTCAAGGCACAGCGCTCAGGCGTGGTGCTCAACATGGCCAGCACCGCCGGCGTCAGCCCGCGGCCGCGGCTGGCCTGGTACAACGCCAGCAAGGGCTGGGTCATCACCGCCACCCGCGCCAGCGCGGTGGAACTGGCGCCCTTCGGCATCCGCGTCAACGCGCTGAACCCGGTGGCCGGCGAGACGCCGCTGCTGAAGACCTTCATGGGCGAAGACACGCCCGAGATGCGCGCCAAATTCCTCTCGACCATTCCGCTCGGCCGCTTTTCGACGCCCGAAGACCTGGGCAACGCAGCGTGTTTCCTGTGCAGCAGCGAAGCGTCGATGATCACCGGCGTCTGCATGGAGGTGGACGGCGGCCGCTGCATCTGAGGCGTCGGAGCGCAGCAGCAGCAGCAGCCGTGCGGGCGCTACTGCGGCAGCGAGTGACTGCGGCAACGAGCTACTGCGTGTCGGCGTGGCGGTCTGCGGCGGCAAAGAGGTCGGCAGCAAAGCCGGGGTCGGTGGCCTGGACGCGAAAGCCCATTTCGCGCACTTTGGCGGCCTCTTCGGCACGCGTGAGCGGGCGCCGGGCCGGCTTGCCGACGGTCCAGCCGAGAAGGCGGACGAACAAGGCGGCCGCGACGCGGGCGCCGCGCGGCGTGGCGATGGCGCCGGCTCGCAACATGGCTGATGTGGTCATGATCCTGTCCCTGGAAGCGCAGCCATACAAGGCTGCATGGACGGATATTAGCGTTAACCCTAAGTCTTTGAACTGAAAGATGCGCATGTAAGCTATTCGTTGGCCACATATCTTGCGCTGCCGTGAACTTTGCAACCCTGGACTTGAATCTGCTGCGGGTCTTCGACAGCCTGATGGCCGAAGGCAGCCTGACGCGCAGCGCCGACGCCCTGTCCATCACCCAGCCGGCCGCCAGCCATGCGCTGAAGCGGCTGCACGGCGCCGTGGGTGAACCGCTGTTCGTGCGCACGGCCTTCGGCATGAAGCCGACGCCGCGTGCCGAGGCGCTGTGGCCGCAGGTGCGCGCCGCGCTCGACGGCTTGCAGAGCGCGCTGGCGCCGCAGCACTTCGACCCCGCCACCGGCACCGCCAGCTTTCGCATCGCGATGGCCGACGCCACCGCCAGCTTGCTGGCGCCGCCGCTGGTGCGCGCGCTGGAAGGCGGCCCGGCAGGCGCCAGCGCCCGCATCAGCCTGCGCGTGATGCCGCTGACCACCCGCGACCCGCGCCGCCTGCTGCGCGATGGCGATGCAGACATGGCCATCGGTCACTTCCCCGAGGCGGTTGCCGCCTTGCAGGCCGACACCGCGGCAGCGCTGCAACATGCGCTGCTGCACCAGACGCACTACGTCTGCGTGATGCGGCGCGAGCACCCGCTGGCAGGCCAGGCGCTGACGCTGGACGCCTACTGCGCGGCGCGCCACCTGCTGGTGAGCTTTTCCGGCCGGCCGCAAGGGCTGGCGGACCTGGCGCTGGCCGCGCTGGGCCGGCAGCGCCAGGTGGTGTTGACGGTCAACCAGTTCTTCACGGCCGGGCAGGTGGTGGCGCAGTCGGACCTGATCACGGTGCTGCCGCTGTCTTTCTTGCCGGCCACCGGCATGCAGCATCTGCTGCTGGCGCGGCCGCTGCCTTTCGACCTGGCGCCGGTGGCCGTGCAGATGCTGTGGCCGGTGCGGCATGCCGGCAACCCCGCGCAGCGCTGGCTGCGCGAGCAGGTGTTGCAAGCGGCTGGCGTCGCGGCGGCTGCCGCAGCAGCAGCCACCGCCACGTGAGGGCCGGGGCAGGGCCTGCGCCAGCGCCGGCTACAGCACCGCGGCGATAGCCGCCGCGGTGCGCTCGACGTTGCCGGTGTTCAGCCCCGCCACGCAGATGCGCCCCGAGCGGACCAGATAAACGCCGAACGCATCGCGCAGCCTGTCCACCTGGGCGGCCGACAAGCCGGTGTAGCTGAACATGCCGCGCTGCGTCAGGAAGTAGCCGAAGTCGCGCTCCGGCCGCTTGGCCGACAGCACGCCATGCAGGCTGTGCCGCATCGCCAGAATGCGCCCGCGCATGGCAGCCACGTCGGCCTCCCACGACGCCCGCAGCGCTGGGTCCGTCAACACCCGGCTGACGATGCCGGCCGCGTGGATGGCCGGGCTGGAGTAGTTGCGCCGCACGGTGGCCTTCATCTGGCCCAGCACCAGTTCGGCCTCGGCGCGGCTGGCGCAGACCACGCTCAGCGCACCGGCGCGCTCACCATAGACGCTCATGCTCTTCGAGAACGAGTTGGCGACGAAGAAGCTCAGGCCCGCCGCGGCCAGCGCGCGGATCGCGAAGGCGTCTTCCTCGATGCCGTCGCCATAGCCCTGGTAGGCGATGTCGAGGTAGGGCAGCAGCGCGCGCTCTTGCAGCAACGGGATCAGCCGCTGCCATTGCGCGGCGCTGAGGTCCACGCCGGTGGGGTTGTGGCAGCAGGCGTGCAGTAGCACCACGCTGTGCGGCGGCAGCGTGGCCAGCGTGTCGAGCATCGCGTCGAAGCGCAGGCCGCCGGTGGCGGCGTCGTAGTAGGGGTAGGCGTGGACCGGAATGCCGGCGCCTTCGAACATCGCGCGGTGGTTGTCCCAGCTCGGGTCGCTGATCCACACCGCGCTGCCGGGAAACCAGCGCTTGAGGAAATCGGCGCCCACCTTCAGGCCGCCGCTGGAGCCGATGGTCTGCAAGGTGGCGATGCGCCCGCTGGTCACCGCCTCATGCTGCGGGCCGAAGAGCAGTGCCTGCACCGCGCTGCGCGCCGCCGCCGCGCCTTCGATCGGCAGATAGGGCTTGGGGCCGCTTTCGGCCAGCATCTGCGCCTCTGCGTCGCGCACGCAGGCCAGCACCGGAATGCGGCCGGCGTCGTCGAAATAGATGCCGATGGACAGGTTCGCCTTGTCGGCGCGCGGGTCGTTCTGAAAGGCCTCGTTCAGGCTCAGGATGGGGTCGCCCGCATAGGGCTCCAGGTGCTGGAACATCGCCATCACGCGGCCAGCGCTTTTTCGATGTCGGCGGCCAGCGCCTCGGGCTTGTCGTTGGGGGCGTAGCGGTGCAGCACGCGGCCATCTTTGCCGACCAGGAACTTGGTGAAGTTCCACTTCACCATCTCGGTGCCCAGCAGCCCGGGCGCCTGCGCCTTCAGCCACTGCCACAGCGGGTGCGCCTGCGCGCCGTTGACCTTGACCTTCGCCATCATCGGAAAGCTCACGCCGTAGTTGAGCTGGCAGAACGACGCGATCTCGTCGTTGGTGCCGGGGTCCTGGCCGCCGAACTCGTTGCTCGGGAAGCCCAGCACCACCAGGCCCTTGTCGCGGTAGCTCTCCCACAGCTTTTCCAGCCCCGCGAACTGCGGCGTGAAGCCGCAGGCGCTGGCGGTGTTGACGATCAACAGCACCTTGCCGCGCTGGCTGTCCAGCGAAACCGGCTTGTCGTCGATGGAGACGGCTTCGAAGTCGTACACGCTGGTCTCGGCCATGGCTGGTCTCCTGGTTGGCGCGGCAAGGCAGCGATGTTAGCCGCGGCCTTTTGCGGACGCCTGCTCGCAGACGCCCGTTTGCGCGTTGACAGCCACCGCCGGCCTCACGCACCATGCTCGCGCCACCGCGCCGCGGGGAAAGCCTGCCGATGTCCTTGCCCTACCGTGTCACCCTCCAGGGCTTCAGCGCCTTCGAGCGCAGCGCGCTCGCCTCCTATTTCCGCCTGGCGGCCAACCGCTCGCCCGCCTACGAGCAGGTCGAGACGATGGCCGACGCGCAGTTCCTCATCGTCGATGCAGACCACGTCGAGGCGGTGCGCAGCGTGCAGACGGCCGGGCGCGTGCGCGACGGCGTGTTCATCGGCGCGCAGGCGCCCGATGGTGCCAGCGCCTGGATGATGCGGCCCATCGACCCACTGCATGTGCTGCGCGAACTCGACGCGATGGTCGGCGCGCTCGACGCCGCCAGCGCCAGGCAGCGGCCGCCCACCACCATCCGCCCGCTGCTCGCCAGCGACCCCGGCGGCGCCTACATGGGCCCGAGCGGCCGCACCGCCGGCCGCCACTTGAGGACCGGCAGCACGCCTTCGCGGCGCGCCACCGACGTGGCGCCAGCGCCAACGCCAACGCCGCCTTCGCCACGTTCGCCACCTTCGCCCCTTCCGCCCCCTCCACCTACCGCAGCACCGCGGCCAGCGCCGCCGCCCAAACCCGACGCAGCCCGGCCGGTGGCCGAAGCGCTGCTGGTGGACGACAGCGACATCGCACTGCGCTTCCTGGAAGTGCGGCTTCAGCGCCTGGGAGTGCACACCGAACGCGCCAGCACCAGCGGCAAGGCCATCGAGCTGCTGTCGCGCAAGGCCTATCGCTTCATCTTCCTCGACGTCGATCTGGGGCCGGCCAGCGACCTCGACGGCCTGTCGCTGTGCCAGCACATCAAGCGCCAGCACCACCACGTGGGCGGGCTGGCGGTGCCGGTGGTGGCGATGGTGTCGGCCTTCCAGAGCGAACTCGACCGTGCCCGCGGCGCGCTGGCCGGCGCTGATGCCTACCTGGGCAAGCCGCTGGACGAAGTGGCGCTGGCGCGGCTGCTGGCCGTCAACGGCGTGGCGCCGGTGAGGAGCTGACCAAGCGGCTAACGTGCCGACAACAGCGTGGCGCCGACGATCAACGCGCCGCCCAACAGCAGCGGCGGCGTCACGCTGCCGGCGCCCAGCAGCACGGCCGACACGCTGGCGAACAGCACCTCGCTGACCATCACCACGGCCGTCACGTTGGCCGGCAGCCGCGCCGCCCCATGTTGCAGCGCCAGGTTGCCCAGCAGGAACAGCAGGCCCATCGCCAGCGCGCCGGCCAGCCAGCCCGGCGCGGGTGCTGGCGGCCACGACACCGCCCCCTGCGCGGCCAGGGCCAGTGCCGCGGCGCCGGCCACCAGCATGCCGCCCAGGAACATGGCCAGCGCCCGCGCCGACTCGGGCTGCCGCGCTTCGCGCCTGAGCATCACGTTGTTCAGCGCGAAGCTGAAGCCGCCCACCACGCCCAGCGCCTCGGCCAGCGTCTGCGGCAACGGCCAGCCGCCGCCCGTCGGCCACAGCACGATGGCGGCGCCGGCCAGCGCCAGCGCGACGCGCAGGCCGGCCGCGGCGCTGAGGCGCTCGCCCAGCAGCCAGCGCGCCAGCAGCACCGCCCACACCGGCATCAGGTAGAACAGCAGCACCACGCGCACCACGTCACCCACCGTCACGCCCCAGTTGAAGGTGGCATTGGTGGTGCCGGAGGCCAGCACCAGCACCCACAGCACCGGCGTGCGCAGCAGCGTGCGCCAGGCGCCGGGCTGCCACAGCGTGATGGCGGCCAGCGCCAGCGCGTAGATCAGCACCGTGGCCCACAACGGGTGCAGCCCCTGCGCCTGCAACCAGCGGAAGGGCCACCACGACACGCCCCAGGTGAAGGCGTTGAGCGTCAGCGCCAGCGCCGGCCAGAGCGCGGCGCGGCCGGCGGCCGGGGCCATCAGTGGCCGTCGGAGCGGGCGATGTCCAGCAGCCGCTCGACCTCGTCGCGGTGCACCACCGTGTTGCGCCTGTGCCAGCGGCGGATCAGCTCCATGATGCCGGCCACCACCAGCCCGAACACCGTGATGGCGGTGAAGGCGCCCAGGCCGAACTTCGTCATCGCGGCATAGAACGCGCCCAGGCCCAGGATGCAGGCCTGCTCGTTGAAGTTCTGCACGGCGATGGAGCGGCCGGCGCCCATCAGGTTGTGGCCGCGGTGTTGCAGCAACGCGTTCATCGGCACCACCAGAAAGCCGCCCGCCGCACCGAGCAGCAGCAGGAAGGGAATCGCCACCCAGAGGTTGGTGATGACGTTCAGCCCCAGCAGCAGCAGGCCCATCAGCACGCCCAGCGGGATCACCGAGGTGGCCTTGTCCAGCCGCATGCGCAGCGACGCGACCACCGCCCCCGCCGCCACGCCGATGGACACCACGCCGGCCAGCGACGAGGCCTGCGTGGTGGAGTAGCCCAGCGCGACTGCAGCCCACGGGAAGACGATGATGCGCAGGTTGCCGCCCACGCCCCAGAACATCGTGGTGGTGGCCAGCGAGATCTGCCCCAGCTTGTCGGCCCACAGCCGCGCGTTGCATTGGGAGAAGTCGCGCACCAGCCCCATCGGGCTGGCCTGCAAGGGCTGCAGCGGCGCGTCGGTGCGCGGGATGTAGAGGTTGAAGATGGCGGCCACCACGTAGATGCCCAGCAGCACGCAGATCGCCGCCTCGGGCGGCGTATCGACGCTGGTCTGCAGCATCGGCATGTCGAAAGCGAGCAGCCAGAGCGCGATCTTCGGCCCCACCAGTTGCCCGCCCAGCACCGTGCCCAGGATGATGCTGCCGATGGTCAGCCCCTCGATCCAGCCGTTGGCCTTGACCAGTTGCGACGGCGGCAGCAGCTCGGTGAGGATGCCGTACTTGGCCGGCGAATAGGCCGCCGCGCCCAGCCCGACGATCGAATACGCCAGCAGCGGGTGGCCGCCGAACAGCATCAGCAGGCAGCCGACCACCTTGATCGTGTTGGCCACGAACATCACGCGGCCCTTGGGAACCGCGTCTGCAAACGCGCCCAGGAAAGGCGCGAGCACCACGTAGAACAATGCGAAGACGACGGCCAGCGCGGGCACATGCCACAGCGGGGCCTGGTTGCTGCGCAGCAGCTCGATGGCGGCGACGGTCAGCGCGTTGTCAGCCAGCGAGCTGAAGAACTGCGCCGACATGATGATGGAGAAGCCTTTTTTCATGCGTGCTGCGCGCAGCCGGACGCTGGGCCGGCAAGCCGCAGTCGCCATATCTCCGTCTTTATGGGCAGGCGGTTTATAGCATGCGGGATTGACCTTTTCGGGCAGTGAAAGTAGGCACGCGGCTGGCAGAATCGTGTGCGATGCCGCGCCCCATCGAAGCTCTGGTCCACCCGGCCGCGCTGGCCCACAACCTGGCCCGCGCGCGGCAGGCAGCGCCCGATGCGCGCGTGTGGGCAGTGGTCAAGGCCGACGCCTACGGCCACGGCATCGAACGCGCATTTGCCGGGCTGCGCGCGGCAGATGGCTTCGCGCTGCTCGACCTGGCCGAAGCCGAACGGCTGCGCGCGCTCGACTGGCGTGGCCCCATCCTGCTGCTGGAAGGCTGCTTCGAACCGCGCGACCTGGAGCTGTGCTCGCGGCTGACCTTGTGGCACGTGGTGCACTGCGACGCACAGATCGACTGGCTGGCAGCGCACAAGACGCAAAGCCCGCACCGCGTCTTCCTCAAGCTCAACAGCGGCATGAACCGGCTTGGCTTTGCGCCGGCCACCTTCCGCACGGCCTGGGCGCGACTGAACGCGCTGCCGCAGGTGGACGAGATCTCGCTGATGACGCACTTCTCCGACGCCGACGGTGGGCGCGGCATCGCCCACCAGGCCGCCGCCTTCGACGCCGCCACGCAAGACCTGCCGGGCGAGCGTTCACTGTCCAACAGCGCCGCCATCCTGCGCCACGGCGCAGGCGACGACGGTCTGCGCAACGACTGGGTGCGCGCCGGCATCGTCTGCTACGGCAGCGCGCCCGACTTCCCCGAACACGACAGCCGCCACTGGGGCCTGCAACCCGCGATGACGCTGCGCTCGCGCCTCATCGCCGTGCAGCAGCTCCAGGCCGGAGACAGCGTCGGCTACGGCAGCAGCTTCACCGCCCGCGAAGCCATGCGCATCGGCGTGGTGGCCTGCGGCTATGCCGACGGCTACCCGCGCCATGCCGGCACCGACACACCGGTGCTGGTGGACGGCGTGCGCACCGGCACGGTGGGCCGCGTCTCGATGGACATGATCACGGTCGATCTGACGCCGGTGCCGGCCGCCTGCATCGGCAGCGAGGTCACGCTCTGGGGCAACGGGCCGCGCGGCAGCGGCGCGGTGCTGGCCATCGACGACGTGGCGCGCGCCGCCGGCACCATCGGCTACGAGCTGATGTGCGCGCTGGCGCAGCGGGTGCCGGTGCGCAGCAGCGACGGGCCGTGAAGCCGCCGCGCATCGCACCCGGCGACGTGGAGTTCAGCGCCATCCGCGCGCAGGGCGCCGGCGGGCAGAACGTCAACAAGGTGTCGAACGCGGTGCATCTGCGCTTTGACATCGCTGCGTCGGCGCTGCCCGAGGCGGTGAAGGCACGGCTTCTGGCGCAGGCCGACCAGCGCATCACCGCCGAGGGCGTGGTGGTCATCAAGGCACAAGACCACCGCAGCCTGCCGATGAACCAGGCCGCCGCGCTGGCCAGGCTGCAGGCGATGGTGGACGACGCAGCCACGCCGCCGCTGGCGCGCCGCGCCACCAAGCCGACCTACGGCTCGCGGCAGCGCAGGCTGGAGGGCAAGGCGGTGCGGGCCGTGGTGAAGGCCGGGCGCGGCAAGGTGCGCGGCGACTGACGTTCACCGGCGGCCGGCGGCCTTCAGCAACGCCACGCGGTGGCCGATAACCCGGGCAATCCGACGCCGCCGTAGCCGATGCTTGCCGCCCCGATTCCCCCCGACGACGACCGCCGCCTCGACGCGCTGCGCAGGCTGCTGATCCTGGACACGCCGCCCGAGGAGCGCTTCGACCGCATCGTGCGCTTTGCCGCCAGCGAATTCGACGCGCCCATCGTGCTGATCAGCCTGGTGGACCGTGACCGCCAATGGTTCAAGGCCAGCGTGGGGCTGGAGGTCTGCGAGCTGGACCGCGACAGCTCGTTCTGCGGTCACGCCATCGCGCAGCCGGGGCTCTTCATCGTCGAAGACACCGCCACCGACGCGCGCTTCGCCGACAACCCGCTGGTCAGCGGCGCGCCGTTCATCCGCTTCTACGTCGGCGCGCCCTTGCAGTTGCCGGCTGGCGAGCGCGTCGGCACGCTGTGCGTGATCGACAGCCGCCCGCGCACCTTCGACACCATCGACCAGGCGATTCTTTCGGCACTGCGCGTTCTGGTGCTGGAAGAACTGCTTCAACAGTCGGCGGCACGGTGATGGCCGGCGCCGACGCAAGACTGGCGCTGCTGCTGGTCGAACCCGAATCCGTGCTGCGCCGCACCGTGGCCGGGGTCAGCCGTGACCTGGGCCTGGCCGACGTGCACGAAGCCACCAGCGTCGAAGTGGCGCAGCGCATGCTGCACGAGCGCAGCTTCGACGCGCTCTTCATCGCGCTCGACGCCAGCGGCGCGGCGCTGGAGCTGCTGGCGGCGCTGCGCGCAGGCCAACTGTCGTGCGGCGCCGACACGCCGGTTGCGGTGCTGGCGCAAGCCTGCGACGCGGCGCTGGCGCTGCGCCTGAAGGAGCTGGCGGTGCGCCGGCTGCTGCTCAAGCCCTTCAAGGTGAAGGGCGTGCTGGAGACGATTGCCGCGCTCGCGGCAGCGCGCAGCGCGGCAGCACAATCGGCGCGTGGCAAAGACCCTTTACCAATGCCGTGAGTGCGGTGGCACCAGCGCCAAGTGGCTGGGCAAGTGCCCGCAGTGCGGCGCCTGGAACACCCTCGAAGAAGCCGTCGCCGAGCCGCCGCCCAACGGCAACGCGAACAGCCGGAACAACCGCTTCCAGGCGCTGGCGAAGAGCCAGCCGGTGCAGACGCTGTCGGAGATCGCCGCCACCGACGTCGAACGCCACCCCACCGGCCAGGAAGAACTCGACCGCGTGCTCGGCGGCGGCATCGTGCCCGGCGGCGTGGTGCTGATCGGCGGCGACCCCGGCATCGGCAAGAGCACGCTGCTGCTGCAGGCGCTGGACGCGCTGTCGTCGCAGATGAAGGTGTTGTACGTGACCGGCGAAGAGAGCGGCGCGCAGGTGGCGCTGCGCGCGCGCCGGCTGGGCCTGGCCGGCACCGGCGTGCGCGTGCTGGCCGAAATCCACCTGGAAAAGATCATCGCGACGATGGACGCAGAAGGCCCGGCCTTCTGCGTCATCGACTCGATCCAGACCGTCTATTCCGACCAGCTCACCTCGGCTCCAGGCTCGGTGGCGCAGGTGCGCGAATGCGCAGCGCAGTTGACGCGGGTGGCCAAGACCGGCGGCTGCTCGGTGGTGCTGGTGGGCCATGTGACGAAAGAAGGCGCGCTGGCCGGGCCGCGCGTGCTGGAGCACATCGTCGATACGGTGCTGTACTTCGAGGGCGACACGCACAGCAGCTTCAGGCTGGTGCGGGCGATCAAGAACCGCTTCGGCGCCGTCAACGAGATCGGCGTCTTCGCGATGACCGAGCGCGGGTTGAAGGGGGTGAGCAACCCGAGCGCGATCTTCCTGTCCACCCACGGCGAGCCGGTGCCCGGCTCCTGCGTGCTGGTCACGCTGGAAGGCACGCGGCCGCTGCTGGTGGAGATCCAGGCGCTGGTGGACAGCGGCGGGCCCAGCCCGCGGCGGCTGTCGGTGGGGCTGGACCGGGACCGCCTGGCCATGCTGCTGGCCGTGCTGCACCGCCATGCCGGCGTGGCCTGCATGGACCAGGACGTCTTCGTCAACGCCGTCGGCGGCGTGCGCATCGTCGAGCCGGCGGCCGACCTGGCAGTGCTGCTGGCCATCCAGGGCAGCCTGCGCGGCAAGCCGCTGCCCCGGGGCTTCATCGCCTTCGGCGAGGTCGGCTTGGCCGGCGAGGTGCGGCCGGCACCGCGCGGGCAGGAGCGGCTGAAGGAAGCCGCCAAACTCGGCTTCAGCGTCGCCGTGGTGCCGCGCGCGAATGCGCCGAAGAAGCCGATCGAAGGGCTGACGGTGCATGCGGTCGAACGCATCGAGCAGGCGATCGAGGTGGTGCGCGGGCTGTAGCGTGGGCTGACGGGCGACAGGGCAGGGCACCGGCACCGTCGCGCATGCAGTCAGCCGCTCGGACCGAGTCGTTGCTACTTGGTCAGTGGGTCACGCGCAAATAGCGGTGAGTCGGTCTAGATGCTTTGGAACTTGCCCCGAGCGCTATGTCGCCAGGGCACCCGGTGCACTCCGCCGCGGGTGAGGCGGGCGTGCTGCAGCACTTGCGGCCACCACGTGACAAGCTGCGCCGCCTTCGTCCAATAGCTGTGCGAAACCCAAGCAGGATCAAGCACGTACACCCCATGGCCGCCCCGTCTCAAAGCTTCACGCTCAGCGCCATGGCTCTTGCGGAATTTGTCCTGGGTCACGACGTACCAGTCTGCCCCATGCTTTGTCAGGCCCGGAATCCAAGTAAGGTCAGGAGTCGCCGGCGCAAACAGGTCGGTCAGATGCACGACCTTTTCGACGCCAATCTCCGCCTTTGACAGCGCTGCGATGGCGTGCGCAAGCAATGCAGGAAGGTTGTTATCGAACAAAAAGTTCACGCCGCTAGGCGTTGCTCGAAGGCGACCGCTGCATTGACCGCTACGGGCGTCACGCAGAAAAGGCGGGCGACACGATGGCGGTCCTTCCCCTCTGCCAGATATGCGGCGTGCAACGTGTCGGTGGGCACGCCTGCTTCGGCGATGATTGGCTCTCCAAACTGAACGTGGGGGTCCAGCACGATCACGCGTCGATTGGCAACAGGGAACCAACGATGCGCCTGGCCGCTGGCGCCATAGTCGATCCCCTCATGAAGTGACGGCCGGACCACGGCATCGAACACAAACTGGCGCCTCCGAATGTCCAGTAACTTTGGATCGTCGCTTGCGCGATCGACCGCCTGCAGAAAGATGTGGCGGCCGTCGGTCCGGAAACTGCGCGTCTGCAACGGGTACTCTCCAAGGATCTCGGTCGCAGCCTCGATGGTGGCTCGAATCACCTTCAGTGGAACGCCGTTTTCGACGAACTTTGCAACGGCGCGCAGTTCCAACAGATCGCGAAAGCCCAGAACCTGCTCTTGCTTCAGCACTTGGTCGTCGGCGTACTGCAGGCGCCAAAGGGGCCCGGAACTGCTGCGTCCATCCCTGTATTTCCAGGAGTAACCACGCAACCAGCGGCGGATCGTTCGAGCATCTTCGCCGACGAGCCGTGCGGCCTGCGTCAAGGGATACATCCCGGTTCCAAGAAGCGGTATTTGAGCGTCCATCTGGACGGAAGTGTATAGGCGTCAAACAGTTGGGAACACCTCGCGTTTACCGGGGCGTCGGCGATCCGATCACATTCGCTCGCGCAGCACCTGGCCGATGCCGTAGCCCAGGCGCTGCACCTCGTTGCCCAGCCGGTACAGGTGCGCCGGCAGCCGCCGCGTCCAGTGGAACTTGCGCGGCGGCCCGGCCGGCGTGCCGATCATCGACGCCGTCTCTTCGTCGTGCTCGCACGGTGTTGGAGTGACCAGCCGCAGCTTCAGGCCGAAGCGCCAGGCCTGGTCGAAGACATGGTCGTAAGGCAGGCTCATCGGCAGCAGCCGGCGGGCATAGACCTCGGCCGCGCGGCGGTTCATCAGGTAGGCGCTGGAGCCGGTGCAGCGGCTGAGCATCACCGCCAGCGCATGGCCCGGCGCTGCCGTGCCCACCGGCACGGGCGTGCCCGAATGCACGGCCGACAGCTTGACCACGTCCCAGCGGGCCGGCTGCGCCAGCAGGCCGCGCAGCACCGCCGGCAGCGTGGGCCGCAGCAGCACGTCGTCTTCCAGCACCAGTGCTGCGCTGGCGCCGCTTGCCAGGAAGGCGTGCATCACCGCGAGATGCGACAGGTAACATCCCAGCTCGCCCGGCAGCGGCGTCTTGCCGTGCTTGCGGCGGTAGGCGGGCTCGTCCAGCGCGGCCTGTTGTTGCGGCGACAACTGTTGCGCGTCCACCGCCGGCAGCCGCGTCCAGCCGAGTTGCAGGCCGGCCAGTTGTTCACTGATGCGTTGCAGCCGCTGCGGCGCACGATCCAGGTTGATGACGAATGTCTGCAGCGCTTCCATCCCGGCCATTCTCCGACAGCCCTTCGGGAGCCCCGCGTTGAACGCCTGGGCCGGCTGGGCGCTGGCCGCCGCTGCGGTGGTGGCGGGCTTCCTGGGCTATGGCTGGCCTGGCTTGGCGCTGGCCTTGTCGGTGGTGGCCTTCTGGCTGCTGCTGCAGTTCAGCCGCGCCTTGCGGGTGATGCGGCGCGCGGCCGAGAAGCCGCTGGGCCGCGCCGACAGCGCGGTGATGCTGCAAGCCCGGCTGCGGCCGGGCATGACGATGATGCAGGTGGTGACGCTCGCGGGCAGCCTGGGCCAGAAGCTCGGCGGCGCGCCCGAAGAGGCCTTCCTCTGGCGCGACACCGGCGGCGACGCCGTGCGCGTGCTGCTGCGCGGCGGCCGTGTCAGCGAGGTGCGGCTAGAGCGCGCGGGCGCGGCGCCGGCTGGCCAGGAAGCCTAGGCTCGCCAGCCCGGCCAGCAGCAGCGCGTAGCTCTCGGGCTCGGGCACAACCGACGGCAGGAACAGCGCCGCGCGCGTCAGGTCCGGGCCGGGGTGGCCCAGCGCATCGACCACGCCGAAGGTGTCGAAATCGACGCTGGCGCTGCCGCTGAAGAGGTACAGGCTGTAGCTGCCACCGCCTTGCAGGCCGATGACGAAGGCACCGCGCTGCGGCACGCCCAAGCCGAGACCCAGACCCAGCGTGCCGAACTCGACAGGGCCGGGGTCGGCTGTGAAGGCGCCTGAGTTGTCGCCCGTCACGCCGGCCAGTGCAAAGCTGCCATAACCGGCGAAAGACACGCTTTGCACGGCGCTCGCGCCCAGGCTGCCGGTGATGGGGCCGGCACAGTCGAGATAGCCGCCATTGAAGACGGTGAACGAGTCGCCGCAGGCCACGGCGGCGGGGTTCAGCGCGATGGCGAAGGCGGGCGAGCTGCAGCTGGCTGCAAGTGCAATGCTGCTGAGGGCGGTGCGCAGATTCATGGTGTCGTGGGCTCTTGGAAAGTGTCTGGCCGGATGGTAGGCAGCCAGCGCGCGCCGCGGTCCCCGCGGCCCGGGGGGTGGGCCGCCCGCAGGCACGCCGACCGTGCGAAATCACCAGCGCAAGGCGCGTGCGTAGCGTGCCCAAACAGTGCGCAAACAGTGCGCAAACAGTGCGCAGGCAGCGCGCCTAAAATCGTGGCTCCCACCGCAACGAGGAATTTCCATGTCGATGTCCGACCGCGACGGCAAGATCTGGATGGACGGCAAGCTGGTCGAATGGCGCGACGCCACCATCCATGTGCTGTCGCACACGCTGCACTACGGCTGCGGTGCCTTCGAGGGCGTGCGCGCCTACAACACGGCGCAGGGCACGGCGATCTTCCGGCTGCGTGAGCACACCGAGCGGCTGTTCAACAGCGCCAAGATCCTGCGCATGAAGATCCCCTTCAGCATCGAGCAGGTGATGCAGGCGCAGCGCGAGGTGGTGCGCGTGAACGAACTCGAAAGCTGCTACTTGCGCCCGCTGACGTGGATAGGCTCCGAGAAGCTGGGCGTCAGCCCGAAGGGCAACAGCATCCACCTGATGATCGCTGCCTGGCCCTGGGGCGCCTACCTCGGCGAAGAGGGCCTGAAGCGCGGCATCCGCGTCAAGACCAGCAGCTACACCCGGCACCACGTCAACATCACGATGACGCAGGCCAAGGCGGTGAGCAACTACACCAACAGCATCCTGGCCAACATGGAGGCCACCGACGACGGCTACGACGAGGCATTGCTGCTCGACGCCTCGGGCTTCGTCAGCGAAGGCGCTGGCGAAAACCTGTTCGTCATCAAGAAAGGCGTGGTCTATACGCCCGACCTGTCGGCCGGCGCGCTGAACGGCATCACGCGTGACACCATCTTCGCCATCTGCGAAGACCTGGGCCTGAAGCTGGTGGAAAAGCGCATCACGCGCGACGAGGTCTATATCGCCGACGAGGCTTTCTTCACCGGCACCGCAGCCGAAGTGACGCCCATCCGCGAGCTGGACCGCATCGAACTCGGCGCCGGCAGCCGCGGGCCGATCACCGAGAAGATCCAGGCCGCGTTCTTCGACATCGTCAATGGCCGCAACGGCAAATACGCCGAGTGGCTGACATCGGTGGCCGCATGATCGACCGCGACAAGGCCGTCGTCGAACTGGCCGCCGCGGACCTGGTGGGCCCTGGCGTGACCTTCTGCCCCAACCCGCGCATGCCGCTGTGGAGCGGCCACCCGCGGGTGTTCATCGACGTCGTCACCTCCGGCGAAGGCTGGTGCCCTTACTGCGGCACGCTGTACCGGCTGAAGGCGGGCGAAAAGGTGCACGCTGGCCACTGAGGCCGCTCTCCAGGGCATCGCACGCGACGCCCTGCTGGACCACCTGGACGGCGGTGATCCGCGGCATGCATTGCAAAGGCTGGTGTCGGCACTGGCCGCAGCGCTGGGCGCGCCGGTGGCCTTGTCGGCCAACGCGGCCGACGGGTCTGAAGGCTCCGAAGGCTCTGAAGGCTCCGAAGGCTCTGAACGCTCCGAAGGCTTTGAACGCTCCGAAGGCTGGACACTGGGCACGCCCGACGGGCTGCGCGCGGTGCCGCTGTCGCGCCCGGGCCGCCCGCCTCTCGGCGCGCTGTGGCTGCCCGCGGGCACCGACGCAAGCCAGCTCGCCGCCGTGCTGCCCACCGCAGCCGCGCTGCTTCAGCAAGCAGCGCCACGCGATGACGGCGCCCGGCAGCGCCTGACGCGCATCGCCCGCCACGTGCCCGGGCTGCTCTTCCAGTACCGCGCTGCGGCTGACGCCAGCGCGGCGTTTCCTTACCTCAGCGAACGCTGCCGCGCGCTGTTCGGCGTCGAACCCGAAGCGCTGAAGCGCGATGCCAGCGCGCTGCTGCGCCGGGTGGATTTTGCCGACCGGCAGGCGGTGCTGGACAGCGTGGCCGCATCGGAGCGCACGCTGGAGCCCTGGCGGCTGGACTTCCGCGTGCGCCGCCGCGACGGCGCCACGCGCTGGATCCGCGGCGAGGCGTCGCCGTTGCGCCAGGCCGATGGCAGCACCGTCTGGCACGGCTACATGGAAGACGCCACCGAGCAGCGCGAGCTGCAGGCGGCGCGGCAGGACGCGTCCGAGGCCGCTGCCGCCAACCGCGCCAAGACGCAGTTTCTCTCGCGCATGAGCCACGAACTGCGCACGCCGCTGAACGCGGTGCTCGGCTTCACGCAGTTGATCGAGATCGACCGCGCCGAGCCGCCCACCGAGGGCCAGCGCCGCCGGCTGAAGCTGGTGCGCGAAGCCGGCGAGCACCTGCTGCAGATGATCGGCGACCTGCTCGACCTGACGCGCATCGAGTCCGGCGGCATGGCCTTGCAGCTTGCCGATGTCGATGCGCTGGCGGTGGCGGCCGACGCGCTGGAAATGCTGCGCACCACCGCCGAGAGGGCGCAGGTCAGCGTGGTGCTGGCGCCGGCGCCGGCCGGGCTGGCGGCCCGCGCCGACCGCACGCGGCTGCGCCAGGTGCTGCTGAACCTGCTGTCCAACGCCATCAAGTACAACCGGCCCGGCGGCAGCGTGGAGATCCGCGTGCAGACGCTGGGCGACAACGAGCTGCGCATCAGCGTGCGCGACAACGGCATCGGTATCGAAGAGGCCGAGCTGCCGCGTCTCTTCGAGGCCTTCTACCGCGGCCCGCTGGTCGGCACCACGATCGAAGGCGCCGGCATCGGCCTGAGCGTCACGCAGGCGCTGGTGACGCTGATGAACGGCCGCATCGAGGTGGACAGCGTGGCCGGCGCCGGCTCCACCTTCAGCGTGGTGCTGCCGGCCGCTTGAGAGGTTGAGAGGCATTCGTATGCACCCGCGTAAGCCCCCAGAACAGGCCCAATTGAGGCGCAAAGCGCAGTCGGGTTGGGGACCCGACGAGCATTTGCAACGAAGAGTGGGCCTGTTCTGGGGGCTTACCCGGAGGGCCGGGGCGTCCAAGAGCCCTGCGCGGCGTTGCATCGCTTGCCCGCACATGAGTGCGGGCTGCGCGCCGCGCCTTGCTCAGGGCCCTTGGACGCCCCGGCGCGGGTGCATACGAATGCCTCTCAACCTCTGAGCCGCCCGGTCAGAGCTGCAGCTTGCCGTAGAACACCACCGGCCCGGTGGGCTTGCCGGTCGGCGAGCCGCCCGGCGGCTCGACGCTGACCGCCATGTGGTCGATGGCGCTGCCGCGCAGGCCGCCGGGCAACTGGCCGCGGCTGAGCACCGTCAGGCCGTCGGCCTTGATCAGGCCCAGCGACATCGGCGCGCCCTGCGCCCGCGCCCACCAGAGTTCGAGCACGCGGTCGCTCGCCAGTGCCACCGGCACGATGGGCCGCGCCACCACCGCGCGGCCGTCGCCGCTGAAGCTGGCGACCACGCTGCCCGCGACGGCGGGGTCGCCGCCGGTGGACTGCAGCACCACCACCACCGGCGGCTGCACCGGCTGCGGTGCGCCTGCCAGCACGGCCAGGCCGACCACCGCCACCAGCGCCGCGCCGGAGATGGCGCGCCAGACGCCCAGCCGCTGCCACCAGGGCTGCTGCACGGCGGCCGGCGGCGCAGGCCACAGGCGTTGTTCGAGGCTGGTCCAGACGCTGGCCGGCGGCGCATGCGGCTCGACCGCGGTGGTCAGCGGCATCAGCCGGTCCTGCCAGTCGCGCACCGCCGCGCGCAAGGCCGGGTGGCTGCCCAGCAGTGTCTCGAACCGGCGCCGCGCGGGGCCGCGCAAGGTGCCGGCCACGTACTCGGCGGCCAGCGCGTCGGCAAGGTCTTGTCGTGCGTAGTCCATGGTTCAGGCCCGCCCTGTGGTGTCGCGCAGCACGCTGCGTTCGAGGCAGCCCTTGAGCGTCATCAAAGCCCGGCGGACCCAGCTTTTCACGGTGCCCAGCGGCTCGCGCAGCCGCTCTGCCACCTCGGCATGCGAGAGGCCGTCGAAGAAGGCCAGCGCCACGCTCTGGCGCTGCGGCGGCGACAGGTGCTCCATGCACTGCGACAGCTCCCGCGCGTCGCTCGCGCGGCCCAGCAGTTCGAGCGGGCCGGGGCCGTCGTCGGCCCAGGCGTCGGTGCTGTCGGGGCGCTCATCGTCGTCGTCGCGCGTGGTGCTTTCCAGCCGCGGCTGTGACTGCGCCCGGCGCAGGCTGTCGATGGCGCGGTTGCGGGCGATGCTGGTCAGCCAGGTCAGCGGCTGGCTGCGCGCGGCGTCGAAGCCGGCCGCCGCCTTCCAGACCGAGACGTAGATCTCCTGCAACAGGTCTTCGGCCTGCGCGCGGTCACGCTGGATGCGCAGCACCACGGCGAACAGGTGGCCGCTGGTGCGCTCGTACAGCCGCGCGAACGCCGCCTTGTCGCCCAGGCCGGCGCGCGCCAGCAGCTGGGAGATTTCGCGGCTGCGCTCGGGCCAGTCGAGTTCATTGGTTTTCATCGTCGTTCCCTACAATCTGGCGCCATGGCTGCCGTGACCCCTGTGACACCCGTGACCCCCGTGACTCCAGCTACGCAGTTCGTGCTGACCCTCTCGTGCCGCGACACCAAGGGCATTGTCTATGCAGTCTCCGGGCTGCTCTACCAGGCCGGCTGCAACATCATCGACTCGCAGCAGTTCGGCGACCTGGACGGTGACGGCGCCACCGGCCTGTTCTTCATGCGCGTGCACTTCGAGGCGCCGCCGCATCTGGCCGACACGGCGGGGCTGCAGACGCTGTTTGCGCATGCGCGCCAGCAGTACGCGCTGGACCTCCACTTCCATGCGCTGGCGCAGCGCCCGCGCATGCTGCTGATGGTCAGCCAGCACGGCCATTGCCTGAACGACCTGCTGTTCCGCTGGCAGAGCGGGCAACTGGCGGTGGACATCCCGGCCATCGTCTCCAACCACAGCACGTTTGCCGAGCTGGCCGCCGGCTACGGCATCCCGTTCCGGCACCTGCCGCTGAAGGCAGGCAGCGACGAAGCCACCAAGCGCGCGCAGGAGCAGGCGGTGGAGGCGCTGATCGAGCGCGAGCGCATCGATCTGGTCGTGCTGGCGCGCTACATGCAGATCCTGAGCCCTGCTTTCTGCGCGGTGCTCAAGGGCCGCGCAATCAACATCCACCACAGCTTCCTGCCCAGCTTCAAGGGCGCACGGCCCTACTTCCAGGCGCATGCGCGCGGCGTCAAGCTGATCGGCGCCACGGCGCACTACGTCACGGCCGACCTCGACGAAGGGCCGATCATCGAGCAGGACGTGGAGCGCGTGGACCACAGCATGTCGGCCGAGGACTTCAGCGCCGTCGGCCGCGACATCGAAAGCCGCGTGCTGGCGCGGGCGGTGCGCTGGCATCTCGAGCACCGCGTGCTGATGAACGGCCACAAGAGCGTGGTCTTCCGCTGACGCCGGCAGACCGCAGCGATGACCCGCCCCCGCCCGCCCGCTGCCGCGCTGCACGGCTCGCCAGACGACGTGGAGGCGCAGTTCTACGAGGCGCTCCAGCAAGGCGACATCACGCGGCTGATGGGCGTCTGGGCCGATGACGACGAAGTGGTCTGCGTGCACCCGGGCGGCGGCAGGTTGATCGGCACGGCGGCCATCCGCGCCAGCTTCGAGGCCATCTTCGCGAACGGCGTGATCCCGGTGCAGCCGGGGCAGGTGCACCGCCTGCAGTCGCTGGGCAGCGCCGTGCACCACCTCGTCGAGCGCATCGCTCTCGAAGGCCCCGGGCCCGGGCACGGGCAGCAGGCCTGGGTGCTGACGACCAACGTCTATGTCAAGACCGCGCAGGGCTGGCGCATGGCGGCCCACCATCCCAGCGCCGCCAGCCCGGAGCCGGCGGCCGACGCAGGCGAGGCGGCGGCCACGCTGCACTGATGCAGGCCTACCGCGCGCCGCGCTGGCTGCCCGGCGGCAACCTGCAGACCATCTGGCCGGCGCTGTTCTCACGCCCGCCCCCGGGGCCGCTGCCGCAGTACCTGCGCGAGCGCTGGGACACGCCGGATGGCGACTTCATCGACGTCGATCACCAGCCTGGCGCCCCCGGCAAGCCGTGGCTGGTGCTGTTCCACGGGCTGGAAAGCTCGTCCACCAGCGCCTATGCGCTGGCCTTCGCGCATGTGGCGCAGGCGCTCGGCTGGCAGTTCTCGGTGCCGCACTTCCGCGGCTGCTCTGGCGAGCTGAACCGTGGGCCGCGGGCCTACCACTCGGGTGACTTCGAAGAGATCGGCTGGATCATGGCGCGGCTGCGCCAGCGCCATGGCGCGCCGCTGCTGGCGGCCGGCGTCTCGCTGGGCGGCAATGCGCTGCTGCGCTGGGCCGAGGAAGCGGGCGACACGGCCGCAGCGACGGCCGGTGCGGTGGCTGCCATCTCGTCGCCCATCGACCTCACGGCCGCCGGACAGGCCATCGACAGCGGCTTCAACCGGCTCGTCTATGCGCGCATGTTCCTGCGCAGCATGAAGCCCAAGGCGCTGGCCAAGTGGCAGCAGCACCCGGGGCTGTTCGACCGCGACAAGCTCATCGCGGCGCGCACGCTGCACGACTTCGACGACGTCTTCACCGGCCCGCTGCACGGCTTTGCCGGCACGGCCGACTACTGGGCGCGGGCATCGGCCAAGCCGCACCTGCACCGCATCCGCATCCCGGCGCTGGTGCTCAATGCGCGCAACGACCCCTTCGTGCCCGCGGCATCGCTGCCCGTGGCGCAGGCGGTGGGGCGGCATGTCACGCTGTGGCAGCCGGCCCACGGCGGCCATGTGGGCTTTGCGCAGGGCCGGTTTCCGGGCCATGCCGTCGGCATGGCCGAAGCGGTGGCCGGCTGGCTGCTGGCCGCCGCCTGAGCTAAGGTCACGCCGATGGACGAGATCGTCAAGGCGGCGCTGCGCAAGTGGCCCAACGTGCCCCACTGCTATGGCTGGCTGGCACTCGACGCGCGCGGCGACTGGTACATGCGCGATGACCGCATCCAGCACGCAGGCCCGTTTCCGCAGGTCAAGGGCAGCCGCATCCAGCACGAGAAGCTGCTCGACTTCATCCACCGCAACTACGCGCACGACGACGCCGGCTGCTGGTTCTTTCAAAACGGCCCGCAGCGGGTGTACGTGGAGCTGGAAGCAGCGCCCTGGGTGTGGCGCGTGGCGCGCGATCTGGCCGTCAGCGCGCACACCGGGCAGCCGGCCCAGGTGCGCAGTGCCTGGCTCGACGAGCCCGGCCGGCTGTTCCTCGACACCGACATCGGCTTCGGCCTGGTCCACACGATGGACACCGGCACCGCGGCCGACGCCGTCGAAAGCGGCATCTGGCAGCCGGCGACCATGCCGTTCACGGCCATGCCGCAGCGCTTCGGCTACGTGTTGCGGCCGGCGGGTCTGGAGAGGTGAGCAGGGCATGGTGTCTGCGGCGGGTGCGTTGTTGCTTACGCGCCCTGGCAGCGGCCAGATGCAGGCCGGCCAAGCAAAAGGCCGCCCGCAGGCGGCCTCTGGCGGCACCGGCGTGACTTAGTTGGCCGCCGAACCTGCCGGTGCGGCGGCCGACGCCGCATCTGCCGGCGGCGCCGGCACGGCCGGCTCGGCAAACTTGGCGCCGCCCTGGTTGGCCAGATAGACGACAGCGCGCCCGATCTCGACGTCGGCATAGTCGCCACCGCCCTGCGGCGGCATCGCGCCCTTGCCCTTGAGCGCCGATGTCAGCAGCGCCTCGTAGCCGGTCTTGATGCGCGGGGCCCAGGCGGCGGCGTCGCCCACCTTGGGCGCGCCTGCGGCGCCCGAGGTGTGGCAGGCGGTGCAGACGCCGGCGAACACCTGCTCGCCGGTGCGCAGCACCACCGGCGCATTGGCATCGCGCACTTCGATGGCGCCCACCGGCTGCAGCCGCCTGGCCACCGCATCGGCGCCGAGCCCGTCGCTGCCTGCCGCTTCCTTGGTGCCGAAGGACACGTAGTTGGCCAGCAGCACGATCACCACGATGGGCACGACGAACGAGGCAAAGACCGTCAGCACGAGCTGTTTGGGGGTCTTGATGGGCCCCTCGTGGTTCGCTTCGTGTTCGTGTGCAACGTCGCTGGTGTGGGGTTCGCTCATGGGTCCTCGGCGTTTTGGGGCCGGGCCCACCAAAGGCCGCCGGCAAAACCCGTCGATTATAGGGTTGCTCCCAGGCCGGCCCCGCCGCCGAGGGCGCCGCAGCAGCGGCCGGCTAGAATGCGCCACCCGCCAGCGACCGTGGTGAAGTGGATATCATTGGGCCCTCCGAAGGCTTAGTCGCAAGTTCGATTCTTGCCGGTCGCACCACTCTGGCGTCATGCTGCCGCCCGCGCGTGCTGACCGACGCCTCAGGTGCCACCACGGTGAACGCTGTCCACAGCTTGAGCGCCCTGGCTACACTTTGCGGGTCTTTCCCCGTGACCGTTGGTGTGCGCAAGATGACCCTTCACCGCGTTTGCACTGCGCTGACACTGCTGCTGCTCGGCCCGGCTGCCGCTCTGGCCCAGACCGAGCCGCCAGCCGCTGCACCGGCGGCTGAGGCCCAGCGCTCGTTGCTGCCGGGCGGCAAGCTGCCGGAGCTGTCGGACATCAGGCTGCCCATGCCGCGGGCGGTGCGTGCGGCCAATGCGGTGCTGGGCATGGCGCGCCAGCGGCTGGCGCTCGTCGTCGGCAACGGCAATGTGGGCAACGACGTTGCGCTCGGCGCCGCGGCGCGTGACACGCAGGCCGTGGCGGCCGCCTTGCGCGCCGCCGGCTTCGTGGTGATGGTGCGCGAGGACCAGGGCGCCGATGCGCTGCGCGCCGATCTGGCCGAGTTCCGCAGCCGGCTTCAGCCGGCCGGCGTGGGCTTTCTGTACTACACCGGCTTCGGCGCCCAACTGGATGGCAGCAACTACCTGCTGCCGCGCGGCTTGCCGCTGGAGCCCGCCAAGGCCGAGGCGCAGTTGCGGGCCGGCGGCGTGCCGTTGCAGGAGCTGGTGGACGCCATCCAGGGCACGGCCGACAGCCCGCGCTACATGGTGCTGGACGCCGGCTATGCGCACCCTGCGCTGGCCGGGCTGGCGAAGCCGGGGCTGGCGCCGCTGAAGATGCCGCCCGGCACGATGCTGTTGTTCGCCAACGCGCCCGACACCGCCAGCACGGCGCCGCAAGCCATCGCGCTGCCGGCGCCGCTGCCGGCGCCTGCCGACCCGCGGCTGCTGGCCGCATCGCCCTTCGGCCGCGCGCTGGCGCGCTCGCTCGTCACGCCGCGGCTGTCGGGCGCCGAGGTGCTGCGGGCCACACGCGGCGCCATGCTCGACATCAGCGATGGCAAGCAGGCGCCGTGGATCGAGGGCGACAACCGCGACAAGGACGAGTTTGCCGAGCCGGCACTGCTCGAAGCCTTGCTGCCCCGCTCGCCAGAAGAGATGGCGCGCGAGGCGCTGCGGCAGGCGCTGCGCAGCCCCGGCACGGGCACGGGCACCGCCACGGCCAGCAGCGCGGGCGCGGCTGGCGAGGTGCCGGTGAGCGAGGTGACGGCACCCCGGCTGAGCAAGGCGCCGCAGCCGGAGGCAGAAGGCGCGACCAAGGTGATCAAGCGGGCGACAGAGTCGGCATCGGGCGGCGCGACCAGTGCGACCAACGCGACCAATGCGGCCGGCACGGCCGCCACCGCCACCGCGGCCACGGCCGATCTGGCCACCGGTGTCGCGGGCACCGCCGCCAGTGTCGCGACGGCATCCACGGCAAGCCAGGCGATTGCCTTGGCAACTGCCACCGCTGCCGCGGCCGTGGGTGCCGTCGGCACGCTTGCGAGCCTGGGCACCAGCGCCGCGGCGACCGCGCTGGACGGCGCCGGCCCGGGCAAGCCGCCGGCTGGCGCTGCAACGCAAGCAGCCGCACCAACCGCACCAACCGCAGCAACCGCACCACCCGCACCAGCCGCGCCGGCAAAGCCGCTCGCCGCGCCATCGGCGATGCCACCGCCATCCGCCGGCGACCTGCCCGTCGAAGTGTTCACCGCCCAGCAACAAGCAGCGCAGGCGGCGCGCGCCGCTGCGGCTGCGGCAGCCCAGGCGGCGGCGCGTGCGCAGGCGGCGGAGCAGCAGCGCAGCCAGCCGCAGCCGGCCGGCACCGACAGGCTGCCGGCGCTGCCGCGCGTCAACCCGTTCGGCTATGCCGAGGGTGACACTTTCAGCTACCGCACCACCGACACCTGGAAGAACCAGATCATCGGCTCCAGCATGCTGTCCATCGACCAGGTGCTGCCCGACGGCCGCCTGGTCGGCGACGGCGCACGCACCCAGATGGACCCGCAGGGCCGCATCCAGAGCACGCAGTACGCCGACGGCAGCCGCTCGCAGTTCCAGCCCTACCAGGACCTGTGGTCTGCCAACCCCAAGCGCGGCGACAGCCGTGCGGTGAGGTTCAACGAATCCTTCCAGCGCCCCGACCGCCGTGGCCAGACCGAGTGGAAGGGCTCGATGAGCGTCGGCCGGCCACGCACCATCCAGTTGCCGGCCGGTGAGTTCGAGGTGCTGCCCATCGAAAGCAGCGGCTGGTTCTACGAGAAGCTGGCCAACGGCACGTTGAGCAGCGGCCAGTGGAGCCGCACCGTCTGGTACTCGCCCAAGCTCGGGCACCCGGTGGCCATCGACATCGAAGACGCCAACAACATGGGACGGCTGGTGCGCCGCGAGCGCATCGAGCTGACCCACGCGCAGACCGCGCGCGCCGCGCAATAGCGGCCTGCGCGCAGGGCCACGACGCCGCAGCCGCTGCCGCTCTTGCGCCCACGCCCCGGCCCCCACCCGCTGCACCGGCTCTTGTGCCGGCTCCTGCGCCCCACCGCGCTGCTGCTGCTGGTGGCGCTGCTGGCCGCCTGCGCGAGCAAGCCGCGTCTGGCCGGGCGCGACGGCCCGGACAGCAGCCCGCCTGCCGGCCTGGAGCGCGTGCCCGATGCAGAGCCGCGTGTCGAGCCGCTGCGCCAGGGCGGTCCCAACAAGCCCTACGAGGTGCTGGGCGAAAGCTACAGCCCGGTGACCAGCGACCGCGCGATGCGCGAAAGCGGCGGCGCGTCCTGGTACGGCCGCAAGTTCCACGGCAAGCCCACCGCCAGCGGCGAGCCCTACGACATGTACGCGATGACGGCGGCGCACAAGACGATGCCGATCCCCAGCTATGCCCGTGTGCGCAACCCGGCCAACGGCCGCGAGGTGATCGTGCGCATCAACGACCGCGGGCCGTTTTCTCCAGGCCGCGTCATCGACCTGAGCTACACCGCGGCGCTCAAGCTGGGGCTGCTGGGCGGCGTGGCGCCGGTGCTGGTGGAGCGCCTGACCAACGACGACATCCGCGCCGGCCTCTGGCGGCGCGACCGCGTGCTGCCGACCCCCGAGCCGCTGCCCGCCGCTGACGACATGCCATTGGCGGCGGTGGGCACCGCAACCCCTGCGGCCCCGACAGCGGCAACGGCTGCGCCAGCAGCACCCGGCCCCACCGCGGCGCCCGCCGCCGGCTTCTGGCTCCAGCTCGGCGCCTTTCGCCAGCGCGACGGCGCGGCGCTGCTGCAGCAGCGCATCCAGCGCGAGGCGGCCGAGGTGCTGACATCGGTCTTCGACGAGCGCGCGCTGTTCCGCGTGCAGGCCGGGCCGTATGCGTCGCGCGCCGAGGCGCTGGGCATCGCCGAGCGGCTGCGCGCGGCGCTGTCGCTGACGCCGCTGCTGCTGGAGCGGCGCTGATGGCCGGCGCGCAGGCTCCCTAGCTTCGCGGGCAGTCCCGGCTTGATCGGCCACCGCTTTGGGACGATGCTCCGGCCCCGACAGGAGACACGATGGCCGACAACGAGATCAGCTTCATCATCACCGGCCAGGCAGAAGGCGGTGACCGCGGCGCGGGCGCGGCGGCGCCGGTCTCGCGCGCGGCGCGCGGCACCATCAAGCATGCGGTGCGCCTGGCCGCGCAGCGCGGCGGTGGCGACACGGTGCGCGTCAGCGCCACGCCGGGTGAAGACGTGGTGGTGCTGCATCTGGCCAACGGCCCGTCGCTGGTGCTGCACCCCGAGACGGCGCGCGATCTGTTGCTCGGCCAGGGCACGGCGCAGCGCAGCGCCGGCACGCCCGCCGAGGTGGTGGTGCCGGCGCAACTGCGCTGGCGCGGGCTCGAACAGGCAGCGCCGACGCGCGGCGCCGGCTTCCTGGGCGACGTGCTGCTCAAAGGGCTGGAAGTCGTCACCGGCCTGGTGAAGGACGAGGCCGCCGACTTCGTGGCCGGCGCGGTGGTCAGCAAGGTCGATGGCCAGGTGGACGCGGGCGTCTATGCACTCAACCGCAACACGCTGACGCCGCTCAAGGGCAGCGGCGGCAAGCTCGACGCGGTGCCGCCGGCAGCCAACGGCGGCCCGCTGCTGGTGCTGGTGCACGGCACCTTCGTCGAGACCGTCAGCACCTTCGGCAAGCTCTGGGCGCTGCACCCGCAGAGCGTGCAGACGCTGTTCGACTTCTACGGCGAGCGCGTCTATGCGCTGGACCATCCCACCATCGGCCAGAGCCCGTTTGCCAACGCGATGACGCTGGTGCGCACGCTGCCGCAGGGCGCGCGGCTGCACCTGGTGACGCACTCGCGCGGCGGCCTGGTGGCCGAGGTGCTTGCCAGGCTGGCGAGCCAGCGGGACGTGGGCGACGCCGACCTGGCCTTCTTTGCCGGCGACGCCTACACCGCGCAGCGCACCGAGCTTCAGGCGCTGGCGGCCGAGATCCGCCGACGCGACATCCACGTCGATCGCGTGGTGCGCGCGGCCTGCCCGGCACGCGGCACCTTGCTCGCGTCGAAGCGGCTGGATGCCTACCTGTCGGTGCTGAAGTGGTCGCTCGAACTGGCCGGCCTGCCGGTGGTGCCCGAGCTGCTGGACTTCCTCACCGAAGTGGCGCGCCGCCGGGCCGACCCGAGCATCCTGCCCGGGCTGGCGGCCATGATCCCCGACACGCCGCTGGTCAACTGGCTCAATGCGGTGGAAGAGCCGATCAGCGGCCAGCTCCGCGTGGTGGCCGGCGACCTGCAAGGCGACAGCATCGGCAGTTGGCTGAAGACGCTGCTGGCCGACGCCTACTACTGGACCGACAACGACATCGTCGTGCAGACGCGCTCGATGTACGGCGGCGCGCCGCGCCAGGGCGGCGCCAGCTTTCTGCTCGACCAGGGCGGCAAGGTCACGCACTTCAACTACTTCGTCAACCAGCGCACGGTCGATGCCATCGTGGGCGGCCTGACGCTGGAGCAGCCGGCCGGCTACCGCAGCATCGGCCCGCTGTCATGGGCGGGGCAGGACAGCGGCGGCGAGCGCGGCCTGTTCAGCGCTGCCGCGCCGCACGACGACGGCCAGCCGGCCAGCGCCAAGCCGGCCGTCTTCGTGCTGCCCGGCATCCTGGGCAGCAACCTGGCTGCCAACGGCAAGCGCATCTGGCTCAGCCTGCGCTTGATCGGCGGCCTGGGCAAGCTGGCCTACACCGGGCAGGCCGACGGCGTGCTGCCCGACGGCCCCATCGGCCTGAGCTACGACAAGCTGATCCAGCACCTGCGCGCCACGCACGAGGTGATCCCTTTCGCTTTCGACTGGCGGCGGCCGATCGAAGAAGAAGCGCAGCGCCTGGCCGACGCGGTGGACGCCGCGCTGACGGCGCGCAACACCAGCGGCCAGCCGGTGCGGCTGATCGCGCACTCGATGGGCGGCCTGGTGGCGCGCACCATGCAGCTCGAACGGCCCGCCACCTGGCAGCGGCTGATCTCGCGTGACGGCGGCCGGCTCGTGATGCTGGGCACGCCGAACGGCGGCTCGTGGGCGCCGATGCAGGTGCTGTCGGGCGACGACACCTTCGGCAACGCGCTGGCCTCGTTCGGCTCGCCGCTGCGCGACAAGCAGGCGCGGCAGTTGATGGCCGCGATGCCCGGCTTCCTGCAGTTGCAGGCCGGCCTGCTGGACCCGGCGCAGGGCCTGGACCGCAGCGAAAAATGGCTTCAGCTCGCCACCGACGACTTGAAGCGCGTGCAGCAGAACAACTGGTGGCACCGCTACGCCGGCGAGAACACCGATGCCGCCTACGAATGGGGCGTGCCGCCGCAGAGCGTGCTCGACCAGGCGCGGCGGCTGCGCCTGAGGCTGGACGCACAGCGCGACAAAGACCTGAAGACCTTTGCCGACAAGCTGCTGCTGGTGGTGGGCCACGCCAGGTTCACGCCCGACGGCTACGAGTGGAGCGACGACGGCCTGGTGTACCTGGACGCCACCGATGGCGGCGACGGCCGCGTGCCGCTCGAATCGGCCCTGCTGCCCGGCGTGCGCACCTGGACGCTGGACTGCGAGCACGGCGGCCTGGCCGACGCAGACCGCGCCTTCGCCGCCTTCGAAGAGCTGCTGGTGCGCGGCGACACCGAGCGGCTCGACCGTTACCAGCCGGCCGCCGCCACGCGCGGCGGCACTGCCGGCCGCGCGGTGACGGTGCGCGTGCGCAGCCGGCCGTCGCGCGGGCGGCTCAGCGGCCTGCCGGCGGACAGCGAACGCTCTGTCTTCGACAGCGGGCGCGGCGTGGTGGCCGAGTCACCAGACGGCGCCGCCGGTGCCTCGCTGCGCGTGGCGGTGCTCAACGGCAACCTCAGCTTCATCAGCCAGCCGCTGGTGGTGGGCCACTACAAGTCGCTCGCGCTGACGGGCACCGAAAGCGCGCTGAACCGCCTGGTGGGCGGCGCAATGCAGGCCAGCATGGACGCCGGCCTCTACCCCGGCCCCACCGGCAGCCACCAGATCTTCATCAACCGCGGCCGCGACAGCAGCAACCCCTGGCGCGCGCCGCGGCCGCTGAGCGCCATCGTGGTGGGGCTGGGAGACGAAGGCAAGCTGCACGAGCGCGAGCTGGCTGTGTCCGTGCGGCAAGGCGTCATTGCATGGGCGCAGCGGGTGGCCGAGCGCACGCCGGCGCCGACCGACTTCGAGATCGCCGCCACGCTGATGGGCAGCGGCGGCGTCGGCATCCAGGCCGGCAGCGCGGCGCGCGCCGTCGCCCAGGGCGTGCGCGACGCCAACCAGCGGCTGGCCGCTGGCGGCTGGCCGGTCGTCAGCACGCTGACGCTGGTGGAGCTGTACCTGGAGCGCGCGGCAGACGCCTGGCACGGGCTTCAGGTGCTGGCCACCGCCAACCCGGGGCACTTCGAGATCGCGCCCACGGTGTCCTTCGGCACCGGGCCGCTGCGCCGCCAGGTGGACAGCGGCTACCGCGGCACCGACTACGACTTCGTCCGCGCCGCCACGCAGGGCGAGGGCTGCATCAACTTCGCGCTGGACAGCAAGCGCGCCCGCACCGAGGTGCGCGCGCAGGTGACGCAAGCCAGGCTGGTGCGCGAGCTGGTGCAGCGCGCATCGACCTCCACCAACCAGGACCCGCAGATCGGCCGCACGCTGTTCCAGTTGCTGGTGCCGCTGGAGGTGGAGCCCTTTCTCGGCGGCACCAGCCGCATGCTGCTGGAGCTGGACGCCGGCACCGCGCCCATCCCGTGGGAGCTGCTGGACACGCCGGAAGACCGCAGCCAGGGCGGCGACCGGCGGCCCTGGGCCATCCGCTGCCAGTTGCTGCGCAAGCTGCGCACCGACGACTACCGCGAGCAGGTGCAGGACGCCACCCGCGAAGACAACGTGCTGGTGATCGGCGAGCCGCTGGCCGACGCCAAGAAATACCCGCGGCTGCCAGGCGCGCTGTCCGAGGCCAAGGCGGTGGCGCGCCAGTTCGGCGCTGCGGGCGGCATCCCGTCGGAGCGCCTGACAGCGCTGCTGGAGCGCGACGATGCCAGCACCATCGTCAACGCGCTCTATGCGCGGCGCTACCGCATCGTGCACATCGCGGGCCATGGCGAGCCCGGGCTGGACGGCGGCGTGGTGATGTCCGGCGGCACCTTCCTGGGCCCGCACGAGATCGGCAGCATGCGCACCGTGCCCGAGCTGGTGTTCGTCAACTGCTGCCACCTGGCGGCGCGCGAGCCCGGCCAGGCGCTGCGCGACTTCGACCGCAGCGCGTTTGCCGCCAGTGTGGCCGACGCGCTGATCCGCATCGGCGTGCGCTGCGTGGTCGCGGCCGGCTGGGCGGTGGACGACGGGCCGGCCAGCCTGTTCGCCACCACCTTCTACAGCCAGTTGCTCGGCGGCGCGGCTTTCATCGCGGCTGTCGCGTCGGCCCGCGAGGCGGCCTGGGAACAGGGCGGCAACACCTGGGCTGCCTACCAGTGCTACGGAGACCCTGACTGGCGCTTCGTCAAAGACGGGGCGCTTGCCGGCAGCACCAGCATCAACGACGAGTACGCCTCGGTCTCGTCGCCGCTGGGGCTGGCGCTGGCGCTGGAAGAGCTGGCGGTGCAGTCGCGCTACCAGGGTGCGAAGCCCGCCGATCAATTGGCCCGGGTGCGCCACCTGGAAGCGCGCTTCGGCGCGATGTGGGGCGGCATGGGTGCGGTGGCCGAGGCCTTCGGCCTGGCCTGCGCCGACGCAGGCGCGCGCGACGCCGCCATCGCCTGGTACGAGCGCGCCTTGCAGGCCAACGACGGCAGCGCGTCGATGAAGGCCAGCGAGCAACTGGCCAACCTGCGCGCGCGGCAGGGCTGGGAGCTGGTGAAGGCTGCCGCCAAGGACGCGCCGGCTTTCGCCGCAGGGCGCAAGCAGATCGGCAAGGCGCTGGCCAGCCTGGAGGCGCTCTCGACGCTTCAGCCCACGGTGGAGCGGCTCAGCCTCTGTGCTTCGGCCTACAAGCGGCTGTCCTTGCTGGAGCGGCGCGCGGGCAACACCACGGCGGAGCAGGCCGCTGTGGCAAAGGCCGCGACGACCTACGCCGAGGCCGAGCAACTGGCCGGCAACACACCGGTGACCGACCTCTTCTACCCCGGCCTCAACCGCATGGCCACCGAGCTGCTGCACGCGCTGGGCGACAAGGCCTGGCCCGGCTTCGGCGACGAAGCCACCGCCGTGGTGCGCGAAAGCTTGCAGGCCAAGACCCGCGACGACCCCGACTTCTTCAGCATGGTGGGCGCCATCGACGTGGAGTTGTACGGCGTGCTGGCGCGGCGCGAGCTGGCGGCCCAGGGCGGCGGCTTCGCCAACGCCTATGCCGACCTCTACACGCGGGTCTCGTCACCGGCACTGTGGGGCTCGGTGGCCGACCAGGCCGAGTTCGTCCTGGTGCCTTATGCCGCAGCCGTCGGCGGCGCCGAAGGTGCGGCGGCGAGCGCTCTGCTGGAGGCGCTGAAGGGGTATGCCACGGTGTGAGCGGGCGGGGTGGCTCTCAGTCACGCTGCGCTGATCAGCGCCCCGCGTCACGCGGCGTGCCAGAGCGCCGCGAAGAAGTGGCAGGTGCTGCCCGCCAGCACGAAGAGATGCCAGACGAAGTGGGCGTAGCGCAGGCGGCTGTCGAGCAGGAAGAACACCGCGCCGACGGTGTACGCGGCACCACCGGCCAGCAGCAGCACCAGCCCGCCGGGCGCCACGCGCTCCATCAGCGGCACGATGGCCACCAGCGCCAGCCAGCCCATCGCCACGTACAAGGCGGTGGACCACAGCGGGTGGGCCAGCCGGTTCAGCACCTTGGCCGCCATGCCCAGCGCTGCCAGCGCCCACACCACGCCGAAGAGCGACCAGCCCCAGGCGCCGCGCAACGGCCCCAGCACGAAAGGCGTGTAGCTGCCGGCGATGAACAGGAAGATGGCCGCATGGTCGAGCCGGCAGAAGACGCGCTTCATGCGGCCCTGCGGCAGCGCGTGATAGATGGCAGAGGCCATGTACAGCAGCATCATCGTGAGCGAGAAGACACAGGCGCTTGCCACCGCAGTGCCGTTGCCCGGGCCGCCGCCATGGCGGGCCTGCACGCTGAGCAGGATGGGCAGCGATGCGACGGCGAGCAGAAAGCCCAGCCCGTGGCTGATGGCGTTGGCGATCTCTTCGCTGAGGGTTTGCGGGCGTTCGGTCATGGCGCAATTCTGCGCAGCACCTTCGGCGCCGCCCACCCCCGTGTTGGGGAAGCGACGGCCCTAACTTCATGGGCTGGAGTCGGTTGATGCGTCGATCGATCAGCATCCTTCCTCAACTCGACTCTCTGGTCAATTCTCGTCAAAAGTCGCGCAGGGCTAGACGCCGGCGGCAAGGGCCGCCTCAAGCCGCCCCCGGCTTGCCGCACGCAGCCGCTGCAACCCCAACTCTCGTGCCATGGTGATCAAGGCATCTTCGCCGCTCAACCCCTGTCCGCGAATCTGTTGCGCCAGTGAAGCCAGCTCTTGCATGCAGATCTCCTCCACACCCCGAAACGCAGTGTCCTCCGGCGGGGACCGATACGGCACCGCAGAACCTGGATCCATGTGCTTTGGCCAGTAGAACGTACCCACGCCGTCCTCTTCGGTAGAAGCGAACTCGCCAGCGGCCCGCTGTTCAACGCGTTCTTGTATGCGGGCGCCGGTCCGGGCGAAACCATGCGCGCGCGCGATCCTGCGTGCCAGCACGGTGTCGAGTATTGGACCCTCGACCTCGACGACATGCCTCACCATCGCGACGAGGATCCCTTCGTACCTGGCGTCGAAGAAGAGCGTCGCGTCGACGTGCGCTTCGCTGACAGCTTCCAGCGGATCCGCCTCTATGAATCGACTCGGATCGCGGCCTGTCGTCGATGCACTTGCTGCCGCACCACCATTGGACGCGATCTCGACCGATCGCTCTTCCTGACGTGACGAGGTCGCAGGCGCCGGCGGCACGGCTGGCTGAGAGCGATCATTGGCGTTGGCTGCCAGCGCGGCCGCCTTGGCGATGGCCTCCTCGGCAGCCGCGCGTGCCAGCTTGTCCGCGCTCTGCTTCTGCCTGTCGGCGTCCAGCAAGGCATCCAGCTGCGCATGCACGCGCTCAAGCGTTCCCCGTGGGTCTATCCACCAGTCAGTCGACCACACGCGCACGATCTCCCAGCCCAGGCCACGCAGAACCTGCTCTCGCAGCTTGTCTCGATCTCGGGCTGTGGCCGAACGATGGTAAGTGGCACCGTCGCACTCGACGCCCGTCAGATACCGGCCCGGCATGTCGGGATGCACGACACCGAGATCCACGCGGAACGCGGATGCGCCGATTTGTGTGTGGACTTGCCAGCCCTTGCGGGAAAGGGCGGCGGCAACGGCCTCCTCGAATGGGCTTTCGAAGTCGCCGCGGCTGCCCATCGTGGCCTCGGCGAGGGCACGCGGGCCACGTTCAGCGAACTCCAGAAAATGCTTCAAGTCCCGCACGCCGAGTGCCTGGGTGCGAGCCAGGTCCATCTGCTCCCCTTTCAGGCTTGAAAACACCCGAAGCTCGTGCCGCGCTCGTGTCACCGCCACATTGAGCCGCCGTTCACCACCGTCACGGTTCAAGGGCCCGAAATTCATCGACACGGCGCCCGACGCATCAGCGCCGTAGGTGATCGAGAAGTACATGATGTCCCGCTCGTCGCCCTGAACGCTTTCCAGGTTCTTGACGAAGACGGGCTCAAGCTCGACCTCTGCGAAGTACGGCTCGATCGACGGATCGCTGCGCCGGGCTTCGTCGAGCAAATCTTCAATGAGTGCCTGCTGCTCCGTATTGAAGGTCACGACGCCAATGGTCAGCTTCGACTCGCGAAATCCGGGTGATTTGAGCCTACCCACGAGGTCGGCAACGAGCGCCTTGGCCTCCGGCTTGTTGATGCGTGCCCCGCCCTTTTCATAGACACCCTTCATGTGGTGAAAGCTCACGGCCCGGTCGTCTGTGACCGGCGAAGGAAAGGTGACCAGACTGCCGCCGTAGTAGCGAGCATTGGAAAACGCAATCAGGCTTTCGTGTCTGGAGCGGTAGTGCCAGCTGAGGTTGCGCGTGGGCAAGCTGGCGCCCAGGCACTCGTCGAGAATGCTCTCAAGGTCGCCTTCCACATCTTCATCGTCAGAGTCGGACTCGGCGCGATCAAAGAAATTGGTGGGGGGCAACTGCTTGGGGTCACCCACCATCACCACCTGGCGGCCGCGCGCCATCGCGCCGATGGCGTCCCAGACCGGGATTTGAGACGCTTCGTCGAACACCACCAGGTCGAAGTTGCTGGCGTCGGCCGACAGGTACTGCGCAATCGACAGCGGGCTCATGAGGAGGCACGGTGTCAGGCGCAGCACCACCGACGGGATGCGGGACAGCAGCTCTCTGAGAGGCAGGTGCCGCTTCTTCTTGTTGACCTCGTGCCGGAGCACGCCCCACTCGGTGTTCTTGTTGACCGACTCCACCGATGGCAGTTCGGCGCACAGGCGCGCGCGAATCCATTGCCCCGTGATGCCGGTGAACTTGTCGTCCAGCGCACGGAAGTCTCCGATGCGACGCTCGTGCTCGGCAGAGATGAACGTTCGGATGACGGCTTCATCCTCGACCACCGCCTGCAACCACCAGCGGCAGTAGTTGACCTCGAAAGCAGCCTGGATGTCTTTGCCGGACAACGCCCCTGGCTCGATGGCTGCAACCATCGAACCGAGTCCTGCCGAGATGGCTTCGTCACGAACCTTGCGCCAGGCGCACCAGGCCCGCAGGCCCGCCTGCTGGGCGCCGATGCCACGGGATCGGTCCATCAGATCCGACGCTCCGAGGCTCAGCCACTCCTGCTTCGTGGGCTCCACGAAGGCGCCGAGCTCCGCCAGGCGTTCGATGGACGGCGCCACCTGCGCCCACGCCTCCAGATACTCCGCGCCGGCCACGGCAACCGCTGCGCCGGGGGCAAGCAGGTGATTCCTGTCGGCGATCAGCGCTTGGAGATCGGTTCGGAGTTCAGACGCATCCAGCCCTTGCTGGGCCAGGCCAGTGACCGCCGCATGCAGAGAGCTGTGGAACTTGAGCGCCCTGTCGATGAGGCCAAGGTCTGTGCCCAGTCCCTGCCAGAGGTGCTGCGTGCGCTCTGCAAGGCCGTCGTGGGCCAGCAGGGCCTGCTCCACGGCCGTGCGCTGGGTCATGCGGCCATGCTCCGACTTCAGGCGCGCGCCGCACTGCCCATGCGCCACTTCGGGGTGATCACCGCGCAGGCTGCCGCTGCCGCCGCCGTTTCCGCAAACGGCAAGCCGCTCGCGCTCGAACGCCATGGCCGCACCGAGCAAGTCTCGCCGGGTCGCGCGGCCTTGCCACAACCCATCGCAGAACGTGAGCCGGTCGGCCCTGGCTTCGATATCCGCGTCCAGGGTTCGCAGCCGGCGCAGCCGCGTCACTTCAGCCGACCAGCGTTCGCCGCAGCGGCCCTGTGCGGCGGACTCCAGGCCCATGTCCTCCCACGTGCGGTCCGAGCGAGCCGCTTCGAGACAGCTGTTCGCACGCAGTGCGCTCCGCGCGACATCCAGCCGCGTCTTCAGACCGGCCCACACCTCTTGCATCGGGGCTCCAGGGTTGACGTCGGCCACCTGATCGCGCAGGGCCCGTATGGCCACCCACGAGGCCAGGTCTTCGGCGACCTTGGGCTCTCCCGCCCCCTCGATGACGGCCTCCAACTGGGCTCGCACTTTTCGCTTGCCCAACCAGGACAGCGGCCAGATCGCGCCTTCGGCCTTCGCCCATTCACGCTGCATCTGGGAGACGTTCAGCGTTTCTATCTGCGACGTGTACTTGACGGACAGTTGCGCTCGTCGCGTTTCGATCTGCTCAAGCAATTGCAGGCCACTGCTGAGTTCCTCGGCCATGTGGGCGGGCCACGCCGCACCAAGCTGACCGTGAACCTTTTCCCGCTCTTCCAGAAGCCGAAGCGCGGCTACAAGCGCGGCCGATTGCTCCACGGTCCAAGGTGCGCTCATCTCCGCGTTGATCTGCCGATGCTGGGCGACCAGCCCTGCAGCAGACTTCAGTTCGACGCAGATCGCGGCGGCGTCCGGTGTGACCAGAAACCCCCAGTCGTGCCCATATGCCGCCGGCAAGGTCTTCGCCAGCACGCAGATGGCGCCACGCGCATGACGTTCGAGTCCACATGCCGGAAGGCCGCCCGCCGTGGCCAATCGGGCATACGCGTCAGCCAAGCCCTGCGCCGCCAACGCCGCCGACTCAGCTGCTTCCACGGCAAGCTGTTGCCACTTCGGTGACCATTCGGTGCGGCCGATGGAGACCAGCGCCCCGCCGTTCAGGTCGTGGGGCCCGACTGCGGTCGAGTTCACCTCCAGCCGATCAGCGATGTCGAGCAGCCTCGCCATCTCCTGGGTATCGTGGCCCGACAAGGAAGGCCACGCGAACTTCAGCTGCGGGAGCGTGTCACCGCCCACCACGCGGCCGATCGCGCCATAGATGGTCCAGCCGTTCGGGTGCCTGTGATGCAAGCGTTCGACGTAGGCGGACAGCTCGTCGCGAATCTTCTTCAGCCGCTGCGCCTCGGCGTGCCATGCCACCTTGTCCACGCTGCCCTGTGCTTCCCAGGACTTCGCCAATTGCGCCAACACGTCCAGCTTGCGCGCCTTGTTGGAATGCAGTTCCAGGCAGAACTCGCCCAAGCCCACTTCCCGCAGGCGCCGGTACACCACGTCCAGTGCCGCGATCTTTTCGGCAACGAACAACACCCGCTTGCCTTCGGCCATGCACTGGGCAATGAGGTTCGAGATGGTTTGGCTCTTGCCGGTGCCGGGCGGGCCGATCAGCACAAAGTCCTTGCCTTTGACTGCGGCCATCACGGCCGACAACTGCGATGAGTCAGCGGGTAGCGGGCAGAAGGTCTGCTGCGGTGAGAACTCGGCGTCGAGCCGCCGCGCCTCTGGGAAGGCCACGCTGGACGCGTACGCCTCCCGCGGCGTGTCGATGAGGTGCTTGACGACGGGGCTCTGGCGAAGTTGCTCCGTTCGTTCGGTGAGGTCCTTCCACATCAGGAACTTCGCGAACGAGAACATGGACAGCACCACGTCCTCCGAAACCTCCCAACCCTCGACGTCCTTGATGGCGTGCGCCACGCGGCGCCAGATGGCGGCGACGTCGATGCCGGCATCGTCACGTGGCAACTCGCCGTCGCCCACACCGAGATCCAGCTTGAAGTCTTGCCGCAGCATCTCCAGCAACGTCGGGTTGAAGCGCGCCTCGTCCTCGTGGGACGTCATCGTGAAACCCGAGCGCGCACTTTTGCGGTTCAGCGTGACCGGCAACAAGATCAGAGGCGCCTTGATGCGTTGGCCCGGCTTGTCGTCGCGGTTCCACACCAGGAAGCCCAGCGCCAGGAACATGGTGTTCGCGCCACCTTCCTGCATCGCGTTGCGGGCACCGCGATACAGGTCGATCAGCCGTGCTTCCATGTCCGGCGCGGCCAGCCGAATGAAGACCTCGCGCTTGCCCAGCGCTTCCCTGGCATGTTCTTGGCGAACGTCTTCCTTGTCGCGCGATTCATGCAGCGCCTTGCTGCGAGGGTCGGCGCCGTCCATGAGGTCGGGATGGGCCAGCAGCTTGAGGGCATGTCCCTCGGCCAACAGGTCTTCCAGCGCGCCCGGATCCGGCGCCTCCAGGCCCAGCGCCTTCTTGCCCGCCTTGAAGTTCAGCAGTGAGTTCCGCAGGGACAGGTCGAGCAGCTTGCGCTGCCACCGGGCCAGTCGGTCCTTCGGATCCAGCTGTGCGCTGGGGAGCACCTGGCTGTCATCGTCCGGCAGCTCGGGCGCTTCGTCGAAAGCGGGGGCCGCGTCCTCAAGCACCTCTGCGGCCTGCTTGGCCACTGTCACCTCGGCTGATGCCAACGGCTTGATGCGTGTCATCCGCGCACGCCGCACATCGACGGCCAGTTCGAACGCATCCTGGTTCTCTTCGGCAATCTGCTTGATGGCGTTCTCGCACGCCTGCGAAAAGCTCGCCGCAGGCCGGTGCGTCACCAGCGTGGTTTCAAACAGGATCAATTCCTTGAGCTTGACCCGCTTGCGCAGCGCGGTCACGTCATCGACAACCGTTGTCGAAAACTCTTCGGGCCGCAGCCACATACCGACGAAGGCGTGGCCCTTCAGAAACACGATCAAAGGGTTGAGGTGGGCTTGCTCCAGGCAGGCAGCGAACAGCAGCGCAAGATCCATGCAGGTGGCCAGGCCAGACTCGGCCACCTGGCTGGGCCCGCGAACCTTCTGCCCTGTGTGCTCGAAGCTCGCTGGCGGCAAGGAGTAGTCCAGCCGCATGGCCACCACCGCGCCCCAGACTGCCGACGCAAGCTCCCAGGCCCGCTTGGCGCCATGCTTGTAGCCGTCGATGGCCGCGCTCTTGCCGGCCTTGTGAAGTACACCTGCAGCCGACTTGAGGATGTGCTCGACGGCAGGGTCGTTCGGCTGGACGAAGGCTGCGGCCATTTCCGGCATCTGGCCAATGCCTGCCCAATGGTTGCGCGGCAGCAGCTCGACCACCACGTCCTGCGTGCACAGCACAGCCTCTGGCTGCTCGCGCCGAACAAGGCTGAAGGCCACCGTGGCCTTCTCGGCTTCGGTCAGGCGCGACAGCAATGCACCGTCCAGTTGCAGGTCCAGGTCCTTTGGGTGCACGGTCTGACCGGGGCCGACGACATCCAGATGCCAGGTGCGCGGCTTCAAGAACGGGGGCTCTGAGCTGACCCTCAGATCCAGCCCTTGAAGCGCGGCGCCCGTGCCGTTGGATACGGCCAGCTCGCGAAGTGCTGGGACGGCGTTCTGAAAGTCGGCCAGGTTCAGACGAGGCACCAGTGCCGCATGAAGTTCGACCTTGCCTTCCTTCTCCTGCGCCGATGCATCGGTCGCTTCGCCTTCGATCGGCATCCTCTGATCTCCCTGGGTGGCGCCTTTGATCGCGCCCATTTTTCAGAAAGGCGCGCCTAGTCGACGAAACGGCTACGCCGCTGCTCTTGCTGCCGTCACTTCTGCGATCTTTTGTTTGACCTTCTTGCAGCAGTTGCTGCCGGCGGCTCTGGCTCAGGCGCGGTCAGCGCGTAGAACTCGTGCAACTTGGTCGCCAGCAGCTTCTTGTCTGGCAGTTGGGTCTGGTACTGCGCCACGAGGGCCGGCGACAAGGTCCGGCTCAGCGCGTACTCGACCACCTCGCTGTCCTTCGAGGCGCACAGCAGCACGCCGATGGCCGGGTTCTCATGCGCCTTGCGCACGTCACGGTCCAGCGCTTCGAGGTAGAAGTTGAGCTTGCCCAGGTGCTCGGGCTCGAAGCGCTCCACCTTCAACTCGATAGCGACCAGGCAGTTCAGGCCGCGGTGGAAGAACAGCAAGTCCAGCGCGAAGTCCCGCCCGCCCACCTGCAAAGGGAATTCCGATCCGACGTAGCAGAAGTCTCGCCCCAGCTCGATGAGGAAGGACCGCAGCTGGCCCAACAGGCCGCGGTGCAAGTCTGCCTCGCTGTGGTCGGCCGGCAGATTCAGGAATTCCACCGCGTAGGCGTCCTTGAAAGCGCCGGTTGCCGCGCCGCCATGCATTTCTCTCAGCGCTGCCGAGAGTTTTGGCGGATCGAGCACCGCGCGCTCAAAGGCGCCCAGCCGGAACTGGCGCTCCAGCTCGCGTTTGCTCCAGCGTTCCTGCACCGCCATGCGCAGGTAGAACTCGCGCTCTTCAGCGCGCTGGGCCTGGCTCAGGATGATCAGGTTGTGGGTCCACGGCACTTGTGTCACCAGTGGTGTCACTTTTGCGTCGCTTCGGTAGGTCTCGAAGAACTGACGCATGCGAAACAGGTTCCGGCGTGTGAAGCCGCGCTGCCCAGGCACGGTGCGCACCAGGTGCTGCGCCAGGCTATCGACCACGCCCTCGCCCCAATGGGCCGCGGCCAGCTTGCCGCTGATGTATTCCCCGATCTGCCAGTACAGGCCGACCAGTTCGGAGTTGACCGCCTGGTAGGCCCGCAGGCGCGCCTGCTCGATGAGGCACACCACTTCGGCGAACGAGGCTTCTACCGCAGCGACCATGGCGCCTGGCTTTGAGACGGTCTTCCGGGCGTTCAATCGGAACCACCAGTCAGCACCAGAGCGTCCTTGACCGCCGGCGCTCCATTCCCATGCCGAACCAGGATGTCGTGGATCTCCGCTGGCTTGAACGCCACGTCCCAACACCAGGCGCCAAAGCCGCCTTTTGCATTGACCGCCTTCACCCACAAGGCCAGCGCATCACGCTTGGCGCTGTTCATCGGCGAGTCCTCGCCTTTGATCTCCAGCACCAGGCTCTTGCCGTTGGCCAGGCGGACGATGAAGTCCGGCACGAAGCGCTTGCGCGAACCGCCCCACAGGTAGTAAATCTGGAAGCCCAGGTGGTCGTTCTTGGCGTAGGCCGCCACCAGGTCATTGCCGTCGAACAAGGTGCCCGCGTAGATCTCCCACGAGCTGTCGCCCACCACGTGGCTGATCTGCGACTTGCGCGTCACCTGGCAGCCCTTGGTCGTGTACCAGGTGCGCATCGCTCGCGTGGAGCCAATCGGCTGCTCGGGGTCGAACACCGGCTCGATGCTGGCCACGTTCTGCTGCTCCACATGCTTGACCACGTGCTGGACGATCAGGTCCATGTTCAGTGCGATCAGGATGCGCCGACGCACCCCCTCGGCGTGATACAGGCTCGGGATCACGAGCTTCTTCGAACCCAGGAATTCCTCGACCAGCCGAATCAACTGGAAGACCAGGTACTCCCGGTTGCCCGTGAACTTGCCGGACAGCTGGTCGAAGGCCTTGCGCGCCGCCTGGAAGACGATGCGCTGTTCGCGGAACTCTTCCGGCAGCTTCGACAGGTCGATGTTCGTCGTCTTGCTCAGGTCGGTGGCGCCACCGACAGCCGGTGCCAGCTCGGCCGTGATGACCGTCTTCGCCGGGTCCAGCTCCAGGTCCGAGACCTTCGACCACTGCAGCGACAAAGCCTGCTTGACGATCGTGTCCACCCGCAGCAGGTTCGGCCAGCGCACCTCCAGCTCGTTTCGCGAGGCCAGCGACTCGATCTGCGTGCTGGGCTTGGGCGGTGGCGGCGGCACACCGTCATCGCCGGTATCCACGAACACCGACAGCGGCACGCCGAACACGTTGACGTACTCGGGTACGAAGAGTCCGTTGTCATCAACGTCATAGCCCACGCGGCGCAGGCCGCGGCCGATCACCTGCTCACACAGCAGCTGGCTGGTGAACGCGCGCAGGCCCATGATGTGGGTGACGTTTTTCGCATCCCAGCCTTCCGACAACATCGCCACCGAAATGACGCTCTGCAAGCGCTGCCCGGCTTGGCCATGCTTGCCCACGTTGTCCACGATGGCGCGCAGCAGGTCTTCCTTGTCCAGTGCCAGCAGCCGCTCCTCACGGTCCTTCGGCAGCCGCGCAGCCTTGACGATCTCGCGCAGGCGGTTCACGTACTCGGTTGTGCCGAGCAGGTAATCGCGCACAGCGGGTGAAAGCGGTGCGCGCTGGATCAGCGCCTCCAGCTGCTTCTCCGTCGGCGTCTTGGCCAGCGCCTCCCAATCATCCTCAGGAACCGCCAAATGCTGGGCCAGCGACTTCAGCTTCTCAGCGTCCTTCTTCGCTTCGTCGATCTTGTCGCGGGTCGCGTCGGGCAAGGCCAGCGCCTTCAAGAGCGAAGTCATGCGTGCCTTAAACACACTCTCGGCGCTGGCCTTCTCGCCGATCTCGGCCTTCTCCAGTACCTTGGAATCCACACGCAGCGTCTGCGTGGGCGACTTCAGCTCGGGCCAGTGCGCGTCGCCATGGTTCAAGTAGTGCTCGATGCGCGCCGCAGTCTCCACGCGGTTGCACACCGTCAGCATCACCGGCGGCGAGTGGTGCCCCGCTGCCTGCCAGTCTTGCAGCGCGGCGCGCCAGTCGGCACCCAGCAGCGTGTAGGCGTCCTGCACCAGCTTCGGCAGCGCCTCGTGCGGCTCGGCGCCACGGCGGTTCAAGTCCTGCTGCACGTCCGGGTCGCGGTACAGGTGGTAGAGCTTGGACCGGTAGCTCTTCGCGTCGGGCAGTGCGTCGTCGCGGATCACCACGCGCGGCGTCTTCACCAGGCCGGCCTCGATCGCATCGGTCAGGCCGAAGTCGCTGACGATCCAGCTGAACAGGCCCTCTTCGCTGTTGGTCTTGCCCGTGGGTGCGAAAGGCGTGGCCGAAAGGTCGAAGCAGCGCCGAATGCGCCGCGTGTTGTGGATGCGGTCCAGCCCCTCGATCCAGCGCGTGGCCTCGTCCAGGTCCAGGCCCAGGCGCTCGGCGTCGGCCTTGCTGATCTTCACGTCGGCTGGCTTGCGGTAGGCGTGGTGCGCCTCGTCGTTGATGACCACGATGTCGCGGTGCTGGGCCAGCCGGCCGAGCACTTCACGCGTGAACACCTCGTCGGTCTGGCGGCCCTTCTTCACCACCGAGCGCTCCAGCTCCTTCGTGGGCATCAGCGTGTGCCAGTTCTCCACCAGCACCTCCGCCTGGTTGAGCTTCTGCCGCAGCGATTCCGACGGGCAGGTCGAGAACTCGTCATAAGCGTTGGCCACGTCGCCCGGGTACAGCACCCGCAGCCGCTCCTTCACGGTCAGGCCTGGCGCCACGATGAAGATGGCGCGCGAGAAGTCCTTGGTGCGCTTCGGGTAGGTCACCGCGTTCAGCACCAGCCAGGTGATGAGCATAGCCATCACCGTGGTCTTGCCAGAGCCGGTGGCCATCTTGCTGCACACGCGCTCCCACGGCCCGCCGTCACCCTGCAGGAACACGCCCTGGCGGTATGCGTCGGCCGCCTCCACCCACCAGATCAGCGTCTCGATGGCTTCAAGCTGGCAGAAGTAGAACGGATGCTGGCGTGCACTGCGGTCGAACCAGTGCGTCAGCAACTGGCGCGTGACGGTGGTGATGCCGGGGTAGTCGTCGGCGCGCCACTGCTCCACGCGCTGCCGGATCTCGTTCACCTGGTCAAGCGTCTCTACCCGGCGCGTGTTGTTGCGCACGTCGTAGATCTCGTAGCTGGCGGCCCGCCGGCTCTGCACCAACTGCAGCGTGCCATCGCGCTGCGGCAACCAGTGGCGTTGCGGCACGTCGAAGGGCGAGTTGATGATGACGTTGCCCGGTGTCTTCATGCGCCCTCCCCCACCACGGCCACCACCACCGCCGGTTGCGCGGGCGGACACACGCGCCGGAGTTCGGCGAAGTCGCCATTGGCCCGTGCCGATATCTCGGCCCACGCGCGGCTGAAGGCCGGCCGCTTCAGGTTGGAGCGTATGCCCTCTTCCCAGAACCGCCAGGTGGCATCGCTGACGCGCTTGCTGTCATGCAGAAAGATCTGGTTGTTGCAGAGATCGAAGTAGCGATAGAACTCGTCCAGCTTGTCCGCATGCATGCCGTCGCTGAGGCTCTCACCCAGCAGCGCCGAAACAGGCAAGGTGGCCGCAAGCTCACGGTATTCCCGCGCCAACGCATCTTCGAATGACGTCGTGCTCTGGCGCTGCATGTGCAGCAACTGCCAAGCGGCGACGATGGCCGCAACGGCTGTGAAGATGCCGCCCACACCACCACCCAGGGTGGCCCAGTCCTGCCAAGTCGCCGGCCCGTTCATGCCGCCATACCCTTCAACGGCAGGATCTTCAGCGACTCGATGCCCCGGTCATCCACGATTTTCACCGCCGCCTTGCCGTGCTTGCCGGCGTCGAAGGGCAGCGACACGGTGCCGTGGAACTGGTCCAGCAGCGACTCGTCCAGCTCAGCGCGGATGTTCTTCTTCAGCTTGCGCCAGCCTTCGTCCTTGCCGGCCATGGGGAAGAACACCTGGTGCGGGAACAGGCTGCGCCCGTCGTAGTCGGTGTCCAGGCTCCACATCGCGATCTTGGTTTTGCCGCCGGAGATCAGCTCGCCCTTCACGGTGTCGAAGTAGTCAAAGCCGTTCACCTCCACCTGCCAGCGGCCGTCCGGCAGCTCGGCCAGATGCACGTCGGGTTGGCCCATCAGCCAGAAGCTCTGGTTGCTGGACCGGGCCTTCTTCAGGTCCTCCGTCAGCAGGTCGGTGTTCATCTGCGCCTTCAGCAGGTTCACACCAGGCCAGCGGGTTTCGTCGATGTCTTTGGCGGCTTCGGGGTCGAATGTGAACGCACAGAAGACCACGAACTTGGGCGATGGCCGCAACGACTCGGCCTCGTTCAGGGCGTGCTCCACCTGGCGCTGCTCCAGTGCGCCATGCTCGGGGCCGAAGCTAACCACCGCCCGCTCACCCGTTTCGGCCAGCGTGCCGGTGGCGTGCAGACAGACGGTGCCGGCCATCACCTCCAACTCGGCGAACCTCAGCATCTGGCCGCCCTTGCCGCGGATGCCGGTCTTCAGCAGTTCGTCGCGCCACTGTTGCTGGCGGCTCGTCTCGCCGCTGCGGGCGATGCTGGTCTGGTAGGCCTGGTCTTCGGTGGGCGTGGTGGTGGCGCCGCCTTCAGCGGCTTCAAGGCTCAGCACAGTGGGGAAGGGCACCGCCTCAACGCTGAAGGGGCCGGTGATTCGCAGCTTGGTCTTGCTGGGCTCTGGCTTGTCGTACAGCGTCTCGGTCTCAGCGCTGGCCGCGATGGATCGGTCCATCTCGGTCTGCATGCGCTGGCGAGCGGCGTGGAAGGCTTCGAAGTGCTCGCGAAGCGCATCGGGCCATCCCTTTGGCAACGCGTTCTCATCTCCCGGGAAGGGTACTTCCCACTCCTGTAGCGCCACACCCTTCTTGCCAAGGGCCAACTTCTCGCCTTTGCGCGCACCTTCTGCCACGGTCAGCGGGTCTGCAGGCGCGTGCGCCGTGAAGGCCTGGTTCAGCGCTCCCACCGCCTCCGCAATTGCCGGGTGCAGGCGGTCGTAGATGGCATCGATATCGGCGTTGTTAGCGATGGACTTCAGCGTGACGTGTGGGACCGTTTTATAGATGAAGCCGCCCTTCAGCCCTTCGTGTGGGTAGGCCAACTCGTAGTAGTCGTAGCTGGCGGTCATCAGCCGCTGCTTGGCAAGCGTGATGGCAACGCGCGATGTATCGCAGGTGATCCAGCGGCGGCCCCATTTCTCGGCAGCAAACGCAGTGGTGCCGGAACCACAGGTGGGATCGAGGACAAGATCGCCGGGGTCTGTGGTCATCAGCATGCAGCGCTCGATGACCTTCACATTTGTTTCAACGACGTAGACCTTGTCGGCGACAAAGGCAGCGGCGCCGGTGTCGCTCCAGTTATTGTTGATGGCCGTGACGGGGAAGTCGCTCAGACGGTTCCGGTATCGAAGCTGACCACCGCGATCAACAATGCGACTAGCTTTCAGTAGTCTCCCGATGCCAATCTCGGTCGTGCGCCACCCACGCTTCTTGTTTGCAAACTCCGATCCAAAAGCGCGGATCGTGTAGATCTGGTTATCGTTCTGTCCAGTGAGGTCTGACAGCGCAACTAATTGCGCACCTGAAGCAATCAACTCCGGTGTCGTACGACGAAGTTCACCATTTCCAAGCTCGGCCCAGGAGAAGGCGAAATCGAAGCTAGACCCTGCGTCTTTGTCCTGGAACATCTGGCGATATTTCGTCTCGCTCTTTGCCTTTGCGTACCATACGATGTAGTCGAATACGCGGGACAACGATAGCGTTCGTGCTTGGGGGCTATTTGTCGAGGCTGTTGTCTGAAAAGAGATGATCGCTACAAAGTTTTCGGCACCGAAAACTTCATCCATAACCTCGCGGACGTGGTGCAAGTTGTCGTCTGATATCTGAACAAAAACGCTGCCAGACTCCTTGAGCAAATTTCGCGCAATGAGCAGACGATCCCGAAGGTAGCTGAGGTACGAATGCACCCCCAGCTCCCATGTATCCCTAAACGCTTTGACCATCTCGGGCTCTTGCGTCAAGTCCTCGTCGCTACGGTCCTTCACATCCCTTTTGCCCACGAACGGCTGAAAGTTGCTCCCATATTTGATGCCATACGGTGGGTCGATGTAGATCATCTGCACCTGCCCCGCCATACCCTCCTTCGCTAACAAGCTATTCATAACCTGCAAGCTATCGCCCGCAATCAGCCGGTTGGCCCAGCCCTTGTCGTGGCGGTAGAAGTCCACGGCAGCGCGCAGGGGCAGGCTCTCGAAGGGAGCTTCAAACAGGCTGGCTTGACGGCCCAGCGCTGACGCTTCCTCGCCCTTCGCTTTCTTCGCCTTTGCCTCTTCCATCTGCTTGCGCACCGCCGAGAGGATGCTCATCGGGTCGATGCGCTCGTGCACATGCAGGCTGACCGTGTCCACCTCAAAGCTCGTGCGCTCGGCCTTGCCGGCCCACTGCAGGTAAGGCGCGCCACGGCGCTTGATCTCTTCCAGAGCTTTGCGCTCTGGCGGCACTTCGGCTTTGCCATCGAGCGCCTTACGCATCCACTTCAAGGCGACGCGCATTTCCTCTTCGTTCGGGCTTGCGAGCGCCGTGTCAATGTTCTCGACCAGCTGAGCCAACAAGGCTTGCGGCAGGCCGGCGCCAGACTCCAGCGCGTCGTCAATCAGGTTCTCCAACTCGACGCGCGCGCTATCAAAATTCAGCACTGGGTCCAAGTGCGGGTTGTAGGCCCACTCCTTCTTGGGCTGCTGCGGGTCGCTTGCCTCGTTGACCAGGCCCACTTCGGGGTTGTTCTTCCGGCGGTCGGGGTGGCGGTAGCTAAGGACCTGCGCATCCTCGCCCGCGTCAGCCGCACGAGCCTTGGGCTTGCCGGGCTTGGTCTTGGGCTTTCCGGTCGCTTCGCTGGCTTCATCGCCGGTTGCGGCGGCCTCGCCTTCAAGCGCGAAGGAGTCACTGCCAGGGGCCGCTGCAGAAGCGCGGGCTGTCGAGCCCCCTCGCCCCTTGCCCTTGACCACCAGGCCACGAACGACCAGAGCTTCGCGCAGGCTGGCGAAGTCGTCCAAGCTCGCCTTCAGGCCGGCATCCGCAGCGGCTTGCGTCCACAGCGTCAGCAGCTGGCTGTTGGCGACGGTGCTGCCGTTGGCTGGCAGCAAGCCCAGCAGCAGGCCTTCCAGTTGTTCTTGTCGTTCTGCCTTGGTCATTCGGATTCCCAGTGAGAGCGCGGTGAGATCTTGTTTTGAGGCTGGCGGCGGCGGGCTGCGGGTTCGAGGCGGGTCGTCAAGGGACCAACACAATCGAAGCCAACGGCCAGACGGCGTAGCGCAGCCCGGCGGCCATCTGCTTTTCTGACGGGCGCTTCAGGATGCGAAACAAGGTGTCTTCCGCGATTGCCACGTCGGCTCGAACGGACACGACGCTGCCGTCCTTGATGCGCGACACGTTTTGGCAGGCCCTGATGACAGCGGCACGCTGCTGGCCATTCAGTTCAATCGGCTCGCCACTGGGCGCCAATGCGTAGCAATGCAAGGTCAGGCCACGCTCGGCCCAGACCCCGCGCTCCTGCTCCAGCCTTTGCCGCAGGAAGGCCAGGATGACGCCACCCTCCGTGTTCGGTCCCAAGAACTCAAGTCCGGCTGGCCGATTCAGGAACGCAAGGCCCACCTTTCGAGATGGCCCGAAAGGTTGCCCCAGTGCGGCCTGGACAACGTCAAGGTTCAGGCCGAGCTGGTGCACGTCGGAGCCATCCGCAGCCACGGCGCGCAAGCCCCCGGTGTCGCCGCAGGCAAAGGTGCGGCCGGCAAAGCGGATCGTGGGCACGGCCTCTTCGACGGCGACGATTTCGTTGTCCTGGAACGTGAAGGTGCCGAAGGTCGCCGCCTCGCGATCATCAGCGCCGCAGTGCTTGACGAGAAAGTGGCCCAGATCTGCCCAGTGAGCTTCACCCGGCTCGGTGGCGCGGATCTGTTCTGCCTGCTTGCGGTAGGCCTCGTCGAACGAACTCCAAGACCTGAAGCCCTCGGTGACCAGCCTCCCGATCTGTTGGATGGCAGGGTCGTCCAGGCCTACGGTGCCCGTGACATCGCTGAGAACGGTCGCCAGCTCTTTCGGTGGCACCAGCGACATCACGCGGCTGAAGAGTGACTCGAACTGGTCGGGGTCCAAGTGCTGGGAGATGAGCGCGAGCTTGTCGCGGGCCACGCGATACATGTCGACTTCGCGGCTGCCCTTGGCGACGACGGTATCGACGATCACGGTCTTGCGCGAGCCGAACCGGTGGATGCGACCGATGCGCTGTTCCATGTCCATCGGATTCCAAGGCACATCCAGGTGAATCAGGCGGCGCGCGCGCTGCATGTTCAGTCCCTCGCCACCCGCACGGGACGACACCAGGAAGCGCGGCCCGTCGTCGGACTGGACGCGCGCCACCTCGGCCAGTCGATCCTCGTCCGATTGGTTGCCGATGATCAGCGCAGGCTTCTGGCCGTAGCGCCGCTCCAGGATGCCGGCCACCACCGTGACGGTCTCGACCGGCTGCGCAAAGAGCACCACCTTCTCATCGCCTGCAGCGTCGATCAGGCCACACACGGCGTCCCACTTGGCGTGCGCGACATCCGTGCCAACCAGACGAACGCCTTCATCCAGCAAGTTCGCCAGGTGTTCGGCGTCGGGCTTCCATTCGTCTTCGTCGACCTCTTCGTCTTCCAGTGATTCCTCTTCGATGACCCGCAGGCCGACCTGCCTAGACAAGCGTTCGAAGAGTTGTTCCAGTGCTTCATTGGCGGGCCCGCCGCGGTAGGGGCGCAGGGCGGCGATGGCTCGCGTGAGCGGCGGGTGGCCCAAGGACCAGCCCAGACGACGCATGGCCAGGCGAACCAGGAACCCGATGCCGGCTTGCACGCTGGAGGCGGCCCATTGCAGTGCCTGACCTTTGGCCCAACCCGCAGCACGGGCCTTGACGCCCGTAGGGCCTTCGGCGTCGTAGAGGGTGCCGATGCCCAGGTACCAGCGCTCGTAAGCCTGGCCCAGACTCACAAGAGTGGGTTGGCGGATCTCGCGCGCCGGGAAGAGCGGCGCACCACGCCAGTCACGTACGCGGTCCTTGGTCCGAAAGATCACCCGGCCCGCCGCGCCCGCGACGCTCTTGCTGTCGTCAGACAGCAGGCGCAGGATGTTCTTGAAGCGTGCTTCGTTGCCCTGGTGCGGCGTGCCGCTCATCAACACCAAGCGGCCAGTGCTCGGCATGGCCTTGGTGATCTGCGTGACCAGCTTGAACGACTGGTTCGGCTTGCCACCATCGGGGTCCCAATCTGAGAGGTGATGGCACTCGTCGACGATGAGCACGTCCCACGGCCCACTTGCCGCGACCTTGTCGAGGTTTGCACCGAAGACGGCCTTGTGGATGCTGGCGACGACCACGTTGTCAGCATCCAGGCGCGCGTCACTCACCGCTCCGGCCACCCAGGCGCGGGCGTTGATCTCCAACTTGTCGCGCAGCTCGTTCACCACGTTGCGGACCAGCCGCGCCGGCGCCAGATACAGGATGCGTGTGGCCGGGTTGCGGTCAATCAGCCGACGCATCAGCAGGCCAGCTTCGATGGTCTTGCCCAGGCCGACTTCGTCGCCGATCAGCACCTTGCGCAAGTCGGGCCGCTCGAGGATGTGCTGGACCAGACTGACCTGGTGCATCAGCGTGGCGGCCTTACGGGCGTCCAGCCGACGCTGCGGGTCTTCAGCGACCAGGAAGGCAGCGTAGAGCCGGGCCAGGCTGCGGGTGCTCAGAGCGAGCCAGTTGTCACCTTCGTCCAAGGCCCTCGCAGCCGCCAGCTGAGCGGGCGACAGGATCGGCTTGACACGCCGACGGTCGATGTTGGCTTCAACCAGGGGCGGTGCCGACTGTCCGCCCAGCAGGCGGGTCGGCACACTCACCAGGTCGTAGGACTCGAAGCCGAAGTCGTCAACGATGCGCAAGACGGCGCGTGTGTGGCCGCTGTATTCCACCAACATGTTTTCTGCTCCCTTTTTGCAGACCAGGCTACGCGGCTGCGGCTTCGGGCTCGGGCTTGACCGGGCAGGCGTCCAAGACCAACACCAGCTCTTCCAAAATGGGCCGACGCTTCTGAGCATCAGAGCGCTTCATGCGCTCCTCGTGTTTTTCGACGATCAGGTCGGCCGTGGTCTGGATCGGATCTCCGCCTTGTCGGAAGGCTGTTTGAATCTCTTCGCGCACTGCGGCGAAGTTGGTCTGAAGGATCGCGATGGCCGGCTGCTGTGCGGCGATGGTGGCGGTGGCAGCCAGCTTCTTGAACAGCTCCAGCACGCGGTACTTCACACCCGGGCCGATGTCGTTGCCCGACTGCACAAACCGCCTGCAGGCCTCCTCGACCGGCCCCCGGATGGCTTCAGACATCTTGGACTTCACTGTGTTGCGCAATTCATCGACTGCTTCTTTGCCGACCTGCTTCATCTGCTCGGCCATGCCCGCCACGCGCTCCTGCTGCGTCAGCAGCAGCTTCTGATTGACCGAAGCGCCGCCGTGCTCGTTGGCCCAAGCGCAGATCTCCGCCACGATCTGCTCGATGTCTGCAGAAAGATTGCTGGTCCGCTTGCGTACGTCGCGCAGAAGTTTCTGGCCCCAAACAGCGGCCATAGGCTCCTGGAAGTAGTTGCTGATGTCGTCGGGCAAATTGATGGCTCTGCTGCCATAGAAGGTGCCGCCGCGGCGAACGGCAGCGCGCAGCGTGGCCCAGTGCGCGTGCTGCAAGGAGTAGAGGTAGCTCTGAACCTCGATCTCGGCAGCAGCCCGAGCTTCCAGCACTAGCGCTTCGATCTTGGCCTGAACAGTTGAGTCCAGAAACTCGCGAAAGGCACCTACACGACGGTCGTACTCCTCTCGCTTGGGTTGGAGGATCTTCTGCAGCGCTTCTTCAAGGCGTTGCGCTTCCTCTGCGGCGCGTCCCTCGCTGCGCCACTGCCCATCAATGATCTGCAACTCGCTCAACAGCGTGCTGCCCAGACGTTTGCTCACGTCCTGCAGCTGTGAGGCTCTGCGCACGCGCTCTGACTCGCCCAAGCGGACCAGTGACTGCTGCAGTTCGATGACGCCTGTATCCGCCACGTCCTTCAACACCGGCGTGTCTTCTTCGTCGTCCCTCAGGATCTTGGCGTACTCCGGCGCCGACACAGGATGTATTTCCAAGCTGTCCAGAATGCTCGCCCGAGCCTGATCGCGAGCCGCCTGAACGGTTGCATTGGTCGACTCTCCGATCTTCCCGAGCTGCTCGGTGATCTGGGCTCGCATCCTGGGCTTGAACTCGGAAATCTTCTGCGCGAACACCTCTCGCTTCTTCGGGCGAGGCCCTTGTGCGGGATCCCAACCCTGCCAGGCCGTCCACGCGACATCATCCACACGTGTTACCGCGATTAACATCGTGCACGGATCACTGGACGGGTCATCGGCCGCACCGACCAGACGATCCCAATAACCACTGCTGCGAAGCAGATCCAGCGTGGACTCGGTAGGTCCGGCCCGGTCCACCACCAGGATGATGGCCCGGGCCTTTTCGCGCACATAGCGCTTGGTTATGTCGCGATAGGCGTCCTGGGCGATGCCCACCCCGGGAAGATCCACCAGTTCCACGCCCGACTGCAGCACCTCGGATGGCCAGCCCACCTCGATGCGCTCAATCAGCGGCGCCAGAAAGCCCGCGGCATGCTCTCGCAACTCCGCCATGAACGCATTAGCGTCGTCACCCTGACGCCGCTCGTAGATGCGCTTCTCCTTAGGAAGCTGCAGCACGGGCCTGCCCTTGCTTGACCGCTTTGAGGCGTCACCTTCGCCCTGCTGGTCATTGGAAATCTGAAAGATGCGCCGCACTCTGGCCAAGCGCTTGGCGTCAGCATCGGTGATGTCCTGGTTCCAGCGCGTCTTCACGTCGCAGGCGACGCGGAGTGCATCGATGAGGTAGGGCAACGACACCTTGCTGAATTGATCCCCCGAGACGATCAACTTGGCCTGCCGAATCATTTGATCGAGTGCGTCGCTGGTCGGCGCCTCGGGGTCGGCATCGGGTTCACGTACTTCAGCGCTGCCGACCGCGTCCTCGCGATCCCTGTCGTCGAGCAGCGTGCCCAGATCACCCAAATCAGCACCGTTCGACACGATGGGCTCTGTTGCTTTGGCCTGCTGTTGCGCGAGCCGCAACTCGTTCTCGTGTCGACGCTCCAGGGCGAAAGCAACCTTCCAGAGGTGTTTGCGCTGGTGATAGGTAACGCGGAAGAGCGGCGTCGAGCTATACCGAACCTCGGTCGCTTGCGCAGTCAGCGGCCCGATGCCGCCAGCAGGCAGCACCTGCTCCGCGCCGGCCGCCAAAGCGTTCAGCAAGGTACTCTTGCCGATGCCCGAGTTGCCGAGGAAGCACACCGTCACGCAATCCGGCAGGCCGATCAGCCGCTTCAGACGCGCGTGATCGTTCTCGAGCGTGGCCAGTCGTTCCGGCGCGTACTTCGTCAGAAATGGTTTCGCTGACTTGTCGAACCACTCCAACAATTTGGCTTCGTTCATTCTTCTTTCTCTCCCTCGGTCGTTCGTCTTTAGCAGTGGCCAGCGACAGCGCGCTGTGCGCGCTCAGGCGCTGCCGAAATCGCGAGCCACGAAGCGGGCCTCACGCGGCATTCATCTCCAGTGCGTCCTGCAGCTGCTTGCGCACCATCGCCCGCAAAGAGGCCGGCGCTACCACCGCCACATGGCCGCCATGGCGGAGGATGTCCATCGCCAGTTCGGTGTCCTCGACGTAGGGCACCTGCAGTTCGAAGCGGCCGTCGTCGGTGAAGCGGCTTTTCTGTTCCGGGTGCCATTCCTCGCGGCTCACCCACTGCGCGGCCTGGGCGTCGAAGCTCAGCGTGGCCCAGTGGCGCTTGGCGCAGGCATAGATGCCGTAGCCGGCGTCCATTTCGGACTCCAAGGTCTTGGCCGCGACCTCCTTAGCCTTCGTGTCCAGCAGTTCGGCATGCTCGATCGCATCCAGCGAGAACCGGCGCAGGCTGTCGGTGCGGTGGCACCAGCCGTCCAGGTACCAGGTGTTCTTGTGGTGCACCATGCGTTGTGGCGACACGTTGCGCTCGCTGGTCTCCGCGCGGCTGCGCGTGAGGTAGCGCATGCGGATGCGGCGGCGGTTCAGCAGGGCATCGACCACCAGCTCGAAGAACTTGCCCGGCACCGGCCGCCGCGCCGAATTGATGATGCGCACCCGCTTGAGCAGCGACTTGGCGTCCGCCTCATCGGGCCCCAGCATCTGGTGGATGCGTTCGAGCAGTGGTTGCAGGTGCCGGCTGATGACGCCTTCGGTGTCCAGCTCGCTCAGCAGCTGGTGGGCCATGAGCAGGCTGTACAGCTCTCGCTCGTTGAACCACAAGCCGGGCAGCTCATGCTTCTCACCGCGATAGTCCTCCCCGAACTTGTAGCCGTTGAGGTAGCGGTCGTAGAGGATGGGGGCGCCCAGGCGGTCTTTCAAATAGTCCAGGTCCCGCTTCAGCGTGGCTGGGGATATCTCCAGTTCGTCGAGCAGGGTCTGAAAGCTCACATGGCCGCGGTTGCGGATGAGCGTTTCGATTTTGTAAACCCGAGCAGTCTTGGTCATGATGCGGCGCGGTTGCTCGCTCAGGGTGTGAGCCTGTTCAACTGTAACCGCATGCATCCCATGTTCGGTGGGCAACGCGTGAGGGATTTGCGCTATTTCGAGCTTCGACATCAGCCCATGGTCGCGCGCCACTCGCTCAGTATCTGAGCGATACGGGATAACCCGCAATATGTGGCCCGATTTCGGGTGTGCTCCCTGGGGCGAGCAGCGGCAAGCTCGCTATTTGAGCGAGTGAATGGTGAACATGTCAGACCGACCGCTTGATGGAGATCAACCTCATGAACACGCCCGCAGCCACCCCCGGCAGCGCGCCGATGAACGCACACCTGTCCTTGTCGTCATCTGTTTTGATGATCCCTCGGCGCGCCGGCTTGCGCGCCGGCCACGACAACGTGGTCGAGGTCCTGGTGCGGATCCAGGCGCCCGACGCACCGGCGGGTCATGGCGCGCAGCGACCACCGCAGGCCTTGGCCTTGGTCATCGACCGTTCCGGCTCGATGTCGGGCCGCCCGCGGGAAGAGGCCAAGCGGTGTGCCGAGTACGTGCTGGGCAAGCTGCGGCCGAGCGATGCGGTGTCGCTTGTGAAGTTTGACAACCGGGTGCAACGGCTTTGGCCGGCGGCACCACTGGGCGACGGCGCGCCGCAGCGCGCGGCCATCGCGGGCATCCATGCCGGCGGTAATACCAACCTGCATGGCGGTTGGAAGGAAGGCACGGACACGCTGACTGACGTTGCTGGCCAGGGATTGAAGCGGGTGATTCTGCTGTCGGACGGCCAGGCGAACGAGGGCGTGACCGATGCTGGCGAGATCGCCGCCCAGTGCGCTGCCTGGGCCGCCAAGGGCATCACCACCAGCACCTACGGCCTTGGCAACAGCTTCAATGAGGAACTGATGGTGGCCATGGCGCGCGCAGGCGGCGGCAACCACTACTACGGCGACACGGCCGACGACCTGATGGAGCCGTTCCAGCAGGAGCTGGAGCTGCTGGGCAACCTGTGCCTGCGAGATCTGCGCCTGGCTGTGACCGTGCCGGACGGCTTTGGCGTCGAGATGGTGAACCAGCTCCCCACCACCGACGCCGGATGGCGCCTGCCCGACCTGGCTTGGGGTGCTGAAGCCTGGGTCGTGGTGCGGGTAACTGTGCCGGCCGGCGCGTTGCCGCCGGTGGGGCAACTGTGCACGGTGCTGCGGATGGCCGTGACCGGGCAGAGCCTGGAGGGCGACGCCGTGTCGCTGGAGCGCGCCGGGCTGTCGCTGCCCGTGGTGAACACCGGCGCCTTCGACAATTTGGCCGACGACGAACTGGTCACACGCCGCCTGGTGGAGTTGGCCGCCGCCGAGGCCTTGATGGGCATGCGCAGCGCGGCCGCGGCCAACGACTGGCCCCGCGTGGACGCATTGCTGGAAGCAGCGAGCCGGCAGTTCGCGGGCAACGAATGGGTGGCTGCGGTGCTGGAGGCGATGCGCTCCATCGCCGCTGGCCGAGAACGCGAGCGGGCGATGAAAGAGATGATGTACTCGTCGAGCAAGCTGCGCAGCCGGTTGGCCGCCAAGGACGAGAGTGTGCGGTTCTGCGTGGCCGACGGGGCATCTGTGCCGGCGTACCTTCGTCGCAAGCCCGCACAAGGCAAGGGCGAAGTCAAGGGCGAAGTCAAGGGCAACGCATAGGGCGGGTTCATTCCGGGCTCGGCGGGCGTTCAGCCGCACGGACAATGCTTCGGAACAAGGTCAGAACCAAGGGGGCAACATGACCAAGATCCTGCACACGGCCGATTGGCAGATCGGCCGCCTCTACGGCTCGTTCGACCCGGACGATGCAGTGCCCCTGGCCGAGGCGCGCTTTGCGGCGGTCGAGCGGCTGGCTGCGCTGGCCACCAGCGAGCAAGTGGACGCCGTGGTGGTGGCCGGCGACGTGTTCGACGCGCAGACGGTCTCCGCCCGCAGCATCCGCAAGCTGTTCAACGCGATGGAAGGTTACAGCGGGCCCTGGGTGATGATCCCGGGCAACCACGACGCCGCCCTGGCAGAGAGCGTGTGGACCCACGCCGCGCGCCTGGGCGCCCTGCCCTCGAACCTGCATTTGGCGCTGGAGCCGCGTGTCATCGAACTGCCCGAACCTCGAATCGCGCTGTTGTGCGCGCCGCTGACGCAACGCCACACCTACGGAGACCTGACCGAGTGGTTCGATACCGCGACGACGCCGCCGGGCTGGCTGCGCATCGGCGTTGCCCACGGCGCGGTGCAGGGTGTGCTGCCTGAGGACATCGACTCGGCCAACCCGATTTCGCCCGATCGCGCCGAGCGCGCACGGCTGGACTACCTGGCCTTGGGCGACTGGCACGGCACCAGGCGAATGAACGAGCGGACCTGGTACAGCGGCACGCCGGAGCCCGACCGCTTCAAGGGCAACGATGCCGGACAGGCGCTGCTGGTGACCTTCGGCGAAGCGGGCGCCGCGCCGCTGGTACAGCTGGTAAGCACCGCTCAATTCCGCTGGCAGCAGCGCGCTCACACGCTCAGCGTGGCAAGCGACCTGGACGCATTGATCGACGGTTTGGCCCAGGCAGAGGCCCGTGACGTGCTCGACCTTACCGTCATAGGGCAGATCGATCTGGAGGGCCACACCCGACTGCAACAGGCACTGGGGGCAGCCGAAGCGCGTGTGCGCTGCCTGCGGCGTGACCTGGGCGCGCTTCAACTGGCGCCGACCGCCGAGGACATCGCGGCCTTGCATGCCGACGGCTACTTGGGCGAGGTGATCAACGAACTGCGTGACGCTAAAGGCGACCTCCATGGTGAAGAACGGCGCCGATCACAAGACGCGCTGGCGATCCTGACTGCCTTGCTGGCCGAGCGCAACGCACTCACGGTCACCGCATGAAACTCACGCGCCTGCGTGTCGCAGAGTTGCGGCGGTTTCGGGCAGCCTTCGAGCTGGCAGAGATCCAGCCCGGGCTCAACATCTTCACCGCAGCCAACGAGGCCGGCAAGAGCACGCTGGTGCGCGCGATCCGCGCGGCCTTTTTCGAGCGCCACAAGTCCAGTAGCGTGGACGACCTTCGCCCCTATGACGACTCGGCCGCCGCACCCGAGGTGGAACTCGACTTCGAGATCGCCGGCACGCCGTACCGATTGGCCAAGCGCTTTCTGAGGAAGGCGCGCTGCGATCTGGTGGTCGGTACACGCAGGCTGGAAGGTGTGGAGGCCGAAGATGCCTTGGCAGAACGGCTGGGCTTTCAGTTCGCGCTGAAGGGGGCAAGCCGCGAAGAGCATTGGGGGATTCCGGGTCTGCTATGGATCGAGCAAGGCTCGGCGCATGCCGTGCGCGACGCGGTGGTCAACGCTGCCGATCACCTGCGAAAGGCTTTGGACGAGTCTCTCGGCGAGGTGTCCGCCAGCGGCGGCGACGAAGTGGTGGCTCAGGTGCGCAAGTGGCGCGACGAGTTGTTGACCGGAGCGGGCAAGCCGAAGGCGAGCTTTCAGAAGGCCATCGACGACGCGACGGCGCTCGAGGAGCGCGTGGCGGAATTGCAGCAGGCCGTGGCTACTTATCGCAGCCAGGTCGATCAGCTGAAGTTGCTGCGCGACGCCCATGCGGCTGACACATCGACGCAACCCTGGGTGGCGATGCGGGCGCAACAGGCCGATGCACAACAGGCACTCCAGGCTACAGAGGCCCTGGCCGGGGAACGCGATCATGCGCAGGAAAAGCTGCGCCAGGTTGCCGGGCTGCGCCACTTGCTGGGTCAGCGGCTCACGGCCGCAGAACAACAACAGCAAAGCCTGGTGGCGCGAGAGGCATCGCTGACCGCAGCTGCTTCAAAGCACGAGCAGGCCACTGCCCTGGAAGCCCACGCGGTGTTGGCGGAGGCCGCATCGGCTGAGCGCTGGCGCACCGCGCGCGAGACACTCGCCTTGGCGCGCCAGGAAGACAACCGCCGCGTGCTGAACCGGCAATCGGCCGATGCGCGGACACGTTCTGCCGAACTGGCTTCGTTGCTGGAGCGCGCGACCACAGAAAGCGATCGTGCCATCAGGCTGAAAGGTGACGCCGCGCGCCTTAGGGTAGCGCCCGCCGACTTGGAGTCTCTGCGCGAGCAGCACGCCAAGTTGAACGAGTTGCAGATCCGGCAGGCTGCGGTGGCAACACGCGTGCGCTTCGAGCTGGATGCAGGTGTGACGGTCCACCTCGATGGTGAAGCAGTCAGCGGGCAAGCAGAGCGCTTGCTCGTGGCACCGACCGTCGTCACGGTGTCCGGAGTCGGCCGCATGCACATTGCCCCGGGCGGCAGCGACCTCACTGAGATGGCACAGGCTCAGGCCCAGCTGCACGATGAGCACATTGCCTTGCTTCAGCGCCTGGGCTTGGCGAGCTTGGCCGATGCAGAAACGCGCGACAAGGCACATGCGCAACGCCTGGCCGATGCCGACGCAGCCGACAAGGCGCGCAAGCTGCTCGCACCGAAGGGGCTGGATGTGCTGCGCACTGATCTGGGCACGGCTCAGGCCCGCCAGGCCGAAGCGACATCAGCGCTTGCCCAGCTGCCACCCGAGCCTCCCGAGCCGGCCGTGCCCTTGGACACGGCCGAACGACGACACGACACAGCACGGGTAGCCGCCGAAGATGCTGGCCAGCAGTTGCAGACCTCCCGTCAAGCCCTGGCCACGGCGGCCAGCCAACACGATGCGGCCAGGCAAGAGCGCGACACGCTGAAGGCGCTGCTCGACGACCCGCAGCTGCAAGCCGAGCTGGCCGCCAAGAGGCTGGAAATGCTGGACGCCGCTGCAAGAGAATCGACCGTCAAGGCCGAGGTCGCCGCCATCGTGGAACGCATCGCCGCCGCGCGCCCCGACATCCTGAAGCAGGACGTGGAGCGGTTCAAGCGCAGTGCGGACGAAACCGAGAACCAGCACCGAGCGCGAGACCGCCAGATCATCCAGATCGAGACGGCGCTGGCTTCTTCAGGCGCACAAGGCCTGGAAGAAGACCTCGGTCGGGCGCAGAGCGCCAACACCCAAGCACAGCGGCGGACCGCCGAACTGCGCCGCCGGGCAGAAGCGCTAGACCATCTTCTGCGGAAACTGGAGCAGCGGCGTCAGGCGCTGACCCGCCGGCTGCAGGCGCCGCTGCAACGGCACCTGGATCGCTACCTCGGACTGCTGTTTCCATCGGGCCGCCTGGCGGTGGACGAGAACCTCGTCCCCGGCGCCCTCACCCGCCCAGGCCCGCGCGGACCGGAGGCCGGTGACTTCGAGACACTGAGCTTCGGTGCCCGCGAGCAGATGGGCGTGATCAGCCGGCTCGCCTATGCCGACCTGTTGAAGGAGGCGGGCCGGCCGACACTGATCATCCTGGACGACGCGTTGGTGCACAGCGACGAGCAACGCTTGGTGCAGATGAAGCGGGTGTTGTTCGACGCGGCGCAGCGGCACCAGGTGCTGCTGTTCACCTGCCACCCGGGAAGCTGGCAGGACATGGGCGTGCTGCTGCGGTCGCTGGAGCCGTGCGTTTGAAGTGAACGACCGGGCGGCCGTTCATGGGCGAGCCACTGCCGGCTGGAGTCAGCGGCCACCCGTCACATCCACCACCGAGCCGGTGGTGTAGCTGGACGCGTCGGACAGCAGCCACAGCACCGCCTGCGCCACCTCGGCGGCGCTGCCGGCGCGTTGCAGCGGCACCTGCGGCGCCATCTGCGCAGCGCGGTCTGGCAGGCCGCCGCTGGCGTGGATGTCGGTGTCGATGATGCCGGGCCGCACGGCATTGACGCGGATGCCCTCGGCGGCCACCTCGCGCGCCAGGCCCAGCGTGAAGGTGTCGATGGCGCCCTTGCTGGCCGCGTAATCGACGTACTGGCCCGGCGCGCCCAGCCGCGCCGCGGCCGAGCCCATGTTGACGATGGCGCCGCCTTCGCCGCCGTGGCGCGTGCTCATGCGCAGCACCGCCTCGCGCGCGCAGAGCAGCGTGCCGACGACGTTGATGTTGAACATGCGCTGCCAGCGCGCCACGCTCATCGCGTCGATGCGCGCCGCCACGTCCACCACGCCGGCGTTGTTGACCAGGCCTTGCAGGCGGCCGAGGTCGCGGTCCACGGTGGTGAACATCGCCAGCACCGCCGCCTCATCGGCCACGTCGGCCTGCACGGCGATGGCGCGGCGGCCCAGCGCGCGCACTTCCTGCACCACCGCGTCAGCCGCGTCGGCGTCGCGGGCGTAGTTCACCGCCACGTCCCAGCCGTGGCGCGCGGCCAGCAGAGCGCAGGCGGCGCCGATGCCGCGGCTGCCGCCGGTGACGAGGAGGACATGCGCGTGATCCGGGTTCATCTCCCGATGTTAGGGCCTGCCCCGCTGGGCTAGAGTGCCGCATGCACCTGCCTAGACGCCACCTCCTCCTTGCCGGCAGCGCTGCGCTGCTGGCCGCACCGGCCCTGCTGCGCGCACAGGCGCTGGAAAAGCCCAAGACCACCATCGCGGTCGGCGGCAAGAACCTGCTGTACTACCTGCCGCTCACGGTGGCCGAGCAACTGGGCTACTTCAAGGCCGAGGGGCTGGACGTCTCCATCGTCGATTTCGCAGGCGGCGCAAGGGCGCTTCAGGCCGTGGTGGGTGGCAGCGCCGACGTGGTGTCCGGCGCCTTCGAGCACACCGTCAACATGCAGGTCAAGGGCCAGCGGCTGCGTGCCTTCGTCCTGCAGGGCCGGGCGCCGCAGATCGTGCTGGGCATCAACCCCAAGACGATGGCGGGCTACAAGACGCCGGCCGACCTGAAGGGCAGGAAGATCGGCGTCACCGCGCCCGGCTCGTCCACCAACGTGATGGTCAACTTCTTCCTCGCCAAGGCGGGGCTGAAGCCGGCTGACGTCAGCATCGTCGGCGTCGGCGCGGCGCAGGGCGCGGTGGCGGCCATGCGCTCGGGCCAGATCGACGGCCTGAGCAACCTCGACCCCGTGATCACGCTGCTGCAACGCTCGGGCGACCTGAAGGTGTTGTCCGACACGCGCATCGTGGCCGAATCCGACAAGGTCTTCGGCGGGCCGATGCCGGCGGCTTGCATGTATGCGCCGCAAGGCTTCATCGACAAGCATCCGAACACCGTGCAGGCCATTGCCAACGCCATCGTGCGGGCCGACAGGTGGATCCAGGCGGCCGGGCCGGGCGACATCATCAAGGCCGTGCCCGAAAGCTATCTGCTCGGCGACCGCGCCGTCTATATCGACGCCTTCCTGGCCGCCAAGGGTGCCTTGTCGCCCGACGGCATGATCCCCGACAAGGGCCCGGAGACGGCATTGCGCGCACTGGCCAGCATCGACCCCGAGGTGGCCGCCGCCAAGCTCGACCTGGCGGCGGTTTTCACCAACGACTTCGTGCGCAAGGCCAACGCCAAGTACCCGACGGTCGCGAAGGGCTGACAAAGCGTGTCTGCGCTGCAACTCGACGGCGTGTCCTGCACCTTCGTTGACCGCCACGACGCAGCCCAGCGCTACACCGCGGTGCGCGACGTCAGCCTGCGCGTGGAGCCAGGCGAGTTCGTCTCCGTGGTCGGCCCCACCGGCTGCGGCAAGAGCACGCTGCTGAACGTGGCAGCCGGGCTGCTGTCGCCCGGCACGGGCACGGTGGCGGTGTTCGGCCAGCCGCTGCAAGGGCTGAACCGGCGCGCAGGCTACATGTTCCAGGCCGACAGCCTGATGCCCTGGCGCACCGCGCTCGGCAACGTGATGGCGGGGCTGGAATTCCGCGGCGTGGCCGATGCCGCCGCGCAGGCAGAAGCCTGGCTGCGCCGCGTCGGGCTGGGCGGCTTCGGCGGGCGTTACCCGCACCAGCTCTCGGGCGGCATGCGCAAGCGCGTCTCGCTGGCGCAGACGTTGGCGCTCGACCCCGACATCATCCTGATGGACGAGCCTTTCAGCGCGCTGGACATCCAGACCCGGCAGTTGATGGAAAACGAGCTGCTGGCGCTGTGGGCCGAGAAGAAGAAAGCGGTGCTTTTCATCACCCACGATCTCGACGAAGCCATCGCGATGAGCGACCGCGTGGTGGTGCTGTCGGCCGGCCCCGGCTCGCGGCCCATCGGCGAGTTCACGGTCGATCTTGCGCGGCCACGCGACGTGGCCGAGATCAAGACCACGCCGCGCTTCGTGGCGCTGCATGCCGCCATCTGGGCGGTGCTGCGCGACGAGGTGTTGAAGGGCTACGCCCAGCAGTTGCAGGCGGCCTGATGGCAGCGCGCGGACGCTCGACGTTGCGGCTGTGGCAGGGCGGCCTGCTGCTGGCCGTCGTCACCTTCTGGGCCGCGATGACGACGCCCGGCCTGCTGCCCAACGTGATGTTCGACAACGACCGCCAGGCGGCCTTTTTCTTCGGCGAGCCGCTGAAGGTGGCGGGCCGCATCTGGGCCTGGTTCATCACCGGGGCCGACATCTACCGGCACCTGGCGGTGACGCTGGTCGAGACGCTGCTGGCCTTCGGCATCGGCGCGGTGCTGGGCCTGGCCGGCGGGCTGTGGCTGGCACTGGCGCCGCTGGCGTCGGCCGTGCTGGAGCCCTATGTGAAGGCGCTGAACGCGATGCCGCGCATCATCCTGGCGCCCATCTTCGCGGTGTGGTTCGGCCTTGGCATCGCGTCCAAGGTGGCGCTCGGCGTGACGCTGGTCTTCTTCATCGTGTTCTTCAACGTCTATCAGGGCGTGAAGGAGGTCAGCCCGGTGGTGCTGGCGAATGCGCGCATGCTGGGCGCCAGCAGCCGGCAACTGCTGCGCCACGTCTATCTGCCGAGTGCGACGAGCTGGGTCTTCAGCAGCCTGCACACCAGCGTGGGGCTGGCCTTCGTCGGCGCGGTGGTGGGCGAGTATCTGGGCTCCAGCCAGGGCGTGGGCTATTTGATCCTGCAGGCCGAAGGCAGCTTCGACATCAACACCGTGATGGCCGGCATCCTGGTGCTGACGGCCTTTGCGCTGCTGCTGGACGCGGCGGTCGGCCGCATCGAGCGGCGGCTGATGAAATGGCAGCCGCGCAGCGCCGACACCGAGCAACTCTAGGCAACGAGACCGCAGACGATGGACGACAGCAACGACTCCACCAACCCGAACATCCACGCGGTGTCCGACCCCGCGCGCCGGCTGCTGCTGCAAGGCGGCGCCGCCGGCCTGGCCAGCCTGCTGGCGGCCTGCGCCGGCAGCCCGGCCGCTGCCGGCGCCTCCAGGCTGGGCTTCACGTCCATCACCCCGGATGCCTCGCGCGACGGCTTGCGCGTGCCCAAGGGCTACGTCACCAGCGTCATCGCGCCCTGGGGTGACCCGGTGGGCGTTGCAGGCAGCATGCCGGCCTGGAAGCCCGACGCCAGCAACACCGCGGCAGAGCAGGCGCTTCAGTTCGGCATGCACCACGACGGCATGCACTTCTACGCGCTGGACGACAGCGGCCGCCGCGGCCTGCTGGTGATGAACCACGAGTACACCGACGACGGCCTGCTGCACGCCGACGGCATGGCCAACTGGTCGGCAGAAAAGGTGAAGAAGGCGCAGGCAGCGCACGGCATCTCGGTGTCTGAAGTGGCGTTGCAGGGCCGCGAATGGCAACTGGTGCGGCCGTCCAAATACGCGCGGCGCATCACGGCCAGCACGCCTTTCGCCGTCGGCGGGCCGGCCGCCGGCCACCCGCTGATGCGCACCGCGGCCGACCCCGAAGGCCGCCGCGTGCTGGGCACCTTGAACAACTGCGCTGCCGGCAAGACGCCCTGGGGCACCTATCTGTCGGGCGAAGAGAACTGGGCCGGCTACTTTGCCGGCGGCAGCAACGTCACCGCCGACCAGCGCCGCTGGGCGCTGGGCAAGGAGGCCTTCTACCGCTGGGACGAGCACGACCCGCGCTTCGACGCGCGCAAGCACCCCAACGAGTTCCACCGCTTCGGCTGGGTGGTGGAGGTCGATCCGCTGGACCCGGCCTCGGTGCCCGTCAAGCGCACGGCACTCGGCCGCGCGGCGCACGAAGGCGCCTGGGTCACGCTGACGAAAGACCGCCGCGCGGTGGTGTATTCGGGCGAAGACGCACGCTTCGAGTACATCTACAAGTTCGTCAGCCGCGACCGCATGGCGCCCGGCGGCGCCAAGGCCAACGCCACGCTGCTGGACAACGGCACGCTGCACGTCGCCCGCTTCGACGCCGACGGCAGCGGCCGCTGGATTCCGCTCTTGCACGGCCAGGGGCCGCTGACGCCGGCCAACGGCTTTGCCGACCAGGCCGAGGTGCTGATCAAGAGCCGCCAGGCGAGCGACGCGCTCGGCGCCACCAAGATGGACAGGCCAGAGTGGCTGGCCATCGCGGCCGATGGCGAGGTGTATTGCACGCTCACCAACAACAGCCGCCGCGGCGCCCCTGGCGAGCCTGCCGTGGATGCCGCCAACCCGCGCGCCAACAACACGATGGGCCAGATCATCCGCTGGAAGGAAGCCGGCGATGCCGACGCCACCAGCTTCCGCTGGAGCCACCTGCTGCTGGCCGGCGACCCGGCAGCCGAGCGCGAAGAAGCGCGCGGCAACATCAAGGGCGACGCCTTCGGCTGCCCGGACGGCATCGCCTTCGACGGCCGCGGCGTGCTGTGGATCCAGTGCGACGTGAGCGCCAGCGCGCTCAACAAAGGCGAGCACGCGCGGCTGGGCAACAACCAGATGCTGGCCTGCGACCCCGCCAGTGGCGAGGTGCGCCGCTTCCTCACCGGCCCGGCCAACTGCGAGATCACCGGCCTGGCCTTTGCGCCGGACGGCCGCAGCATGTTCCTCAACGTCCAGCACCCCGGCGAGACGCCCAGCGAGCGCAGCGACCCGGCCAACCCCGGCGCGTTCTCCTCGTGGCCGGGCAGCGGCCGGCCACGCTCGGCCACCGTGGTGGTGCGCAAGGCCGACGGCGGGGTGATCGGCACGTGAACCCGGAGGACGCCACCACCGCGCTGCTGGCGCGCGCCGAAGCCGCGCGCGATGCGGGGCTGCTGGACGACGGGCTGCTGGTCGCACGCGAGGCCTGGGCCGCCGCGCAAAGCGCCGAGCACAAGCGCCGCGCCGGGCTGCTGGTGACGCACTTCCAGTACCGTAGCGGCGCGCTGCCGCAGCTCATCGACACCGGGCTGCAACTGTTGCCACTGCTGCGCGGCGCCAGCCCGCCGGCCGAGCTGTTCGACCTGCTGCGCACGGTGGCGCTGGCCGGCTGCGACGTCGGCCGCTTCGACGTGGCCTTGCCGCTGGCGCAGGAGGCGCAGGCGCTGGCCCAGCAGATGGGCGACCGCGGTCGCGTGGCGCTGGCCGTCAATGCAGTGGCCTGCTGCTTCGAGCGCATGGGCGACCCGTGGCAGGCAGAACGCCTGATGCACGACGCGCTGCAGATCGCGCGTGCGCAGCCCGAGCGCCACCCCTTGTTCGTGACGCTGAACAACCTGTCGGCGGTGCTGATCGGCATGTACCACCAGTTGCGCGACGCGGCGCCCACCGACGAAGCGCGCGAGGCCTTGCGCCGCGGCCTGCCGATGGCGCGCGAGGCGCATGCAATGGCCACCGGCCCGGGCACCGAGTTCTTCCGCGTCTTCACCGGCGGCAACCTGGGCGAGCTGCTGTTGCACCTGGGCCGCCTGGGCGAGGCCAGGCCGCTGCTGGAGGCGGCGCTGGCCTTGTCGCACCAGATCGGCTCGCAGGCGCAGGCCGCGCGCATCGGCTATTCGCTCGGCGAGCTGGAGCTGTTCGAAGGCCAGCCCGAGCGGTCTTGGCAGACGCTGGAGGCGGTGCGGCTGGCCGCCATCGGCACCGAGCTGCGCATGACGCAGTTGCGCCTGCACCACGCGCTGTGGCGCACCGCGCGTGCGCTGCACCGCGCCGACGACGCCTTGCAGCACCTCGAGGCTTACCTGCAACTTGAGCGGCAGCGTGCCGTCAGCCAGTTGCGCGCGCAGTCACAGCTCTTCGTGACCCGCGCCGAGGCGGAGCAGGTGCGGCAGGAAGCGCGGCGCGACCAGCTCACGCGGCTGGGCAACCGCCGCGAGGTCGAGCACCGCTGGCCGCAACTGCTCAGCACCGCGCAAGCACTGGGCACGCCGCTGGCCGTGGCAATGCTCGACCTCGACCACTTCAAGCAGATCAATGACCGCTTCGGCCACGCGGTGGGCGACGGCGTGCTGGTGGCGCTGGCCGGCCTGTTGCGTGACAACACGCGCACCGCCGACATCGTGGCCCGCGTCGGCGGCGAAGAGTTTCTGCTGGTGCTGCCCGACACCGACGCCGAGCGCGCGCTCGAGGTCTGCGAGCGGCTGCGCCAGCGCGTGCATGCCCACCCGTGGGAGCCGCTGGCGCCTGGCCTGAGCGTGACGCTGAGCGTCGGCCTGACCGGCACGCCGCCCTATGACGCCGAGCCGTTGTCGGCACGCGCCGACGCGGCGCTGTACCGCGCCAAGGCCGAGGGCCGCAACCGCGTCGTGGTGGGCTGACGGGCCGCGGCGGGCGCAATGGGCGCAAGCAAAAAATCGCCCGCCTCTGGCCGGGGCCAGGGCGGGCTGTGCAAGTCCATCGAGATGGACGTCGTTGGGACGGCGGGGTGGGCGTCGCAAGCCTGCGATGCACGACAATGGCCACCCCATGCCCGGCACTGTAGCCCTGCGCCCGTGGCATGCCATCCTCCTGCCAGGGGAGGCCGCGATGAAACCCAAGCCGTTGACCGACACCGACATCGCCCGTCTGCAAGCCCTGCTCGACGCCGTGCCAGAGCCGCTGGAGCCGCTGGACACCATGGCACTCGACGGCTTTCTGTGCGGCGTGCTGTTGCAGCCGCAAGCCCTGCCGCCCGAGCGCTGGCTGAAGTTCGTCATCGACATCGACGGCCGGCCGGCGCCGGCCGGTTTTGCGCTGAGCGACCTGCACACGCTGGTGCAGCGCCGCCACGCCGAGCTGGCAAGCGCGATCAGCCAGCGCGACTGGTTCGACCCCTGGGTGTACCAACTCGACGAGGACGCCACGCCGTCCGAGACGGTGCTGCCCTGGGTGGCCGGCTTCGCCGCCGCGATGGACCTCTTCCCCGCGCTGATGGGCACCGATGACCCGGAACTGGTGGAGCCGCTGGCGCTGATGTACCGCCACTTCGACGCCGACGACCTGGAAGACGCCGACGCGCTGCTCGCGGTGATCGAGACGCTGGAGCCGCCGAAGGACCTGGCGGAAGCGGTGGAAGACCTGGTGCGCAGCCTGCTGCTGATGGCCGACGTGACCCGGCCCCGGGCCGGGGCCGGCGGGGCCGGCGGGGCCGACAGCGGCAGAGGCGGCAGAGGCGGCAGCCGCCGACGTTAGCGCTCGCTAGCCTCCAAACGCCACTCTGGCGTAAAGCCCCAGGCCTTGCGCCACGCTGGCGAAGCGGTCGCCGCGCACCCGCTGCGCGCGCGGAAAGCCGGCGGCGATGCGGTCCACCAGCGGCGTCAGGCCGGTGGAGCCGCCGGTGAAGTACAGCACGTCCACCGCGTCGCCCGCCACGCCGGCCATGCGCGCCGTCTCCTGCGCCGCCGCCACGATGCGCGCCAGGTCGGCCTCGATGGCCGCTGCCGCCTGCGCCTCGCTGATGTCTGCGGCCAGGCCGCTTTCGACCATCCAGAGGTCGATCTGCGCCTGCCCGGTGGTGGCGACGTCGATCTTCGCCTGCTCGGCGGCGGCCGCCAGCGCATGGCCGAGATGCGACTCCAGCACCTCCATCAGCCGCTTGTGCTGACGCGGGTCGGCAAACCAGCTCTTCATGCGGCGGAACTCTGCCACCCGCTGCGGCGCATAGACGGTGTTGATGAGGTGCCAGGTGGCAAGGTCGAAATAGACGCCGCTGGGCACCTCGCGCGGCGTCTCGCCGGGCTTGGCCGGGCCCAGGCTGCGGTAGCCCAGCAGCGGCAGGATGGCCGACAGCTCGACATGGCGGTCGAAGTCGGTGCCGGCGATGTGCACGCCGTGGTTCGCCAGGATGTCGTCACGCCGGTCGGGCCGGCCGCGCCGCCCGGGGCCCACGCGCACCAGCGAGAAGTCGGACGTGCCGCCGCCGATGTCGGCCACCAGCACGAGCTGTTCGTGGTCGATGCCGCTTTCATGGTCCAGCGCGGCGGCGATGGGCTCGTACTGGAAGCGCACGTCGTCGAAGCCGACCTGCCGGGCTGCCGCCTCCAGCACGCGCTGCGCCTGCGCGTCGCGCGCCGGCTCGCCATCGACGAAGAACACCGGACGGCCCAGCACCACGTTGCGCAGCGGCGCATCGGCGGCTGCTTCTGCCTTGCGCTTGAGATGGCGCAGATAGCCTGCGATCACATCGACATAGCGCACCGCGCGGCCGCCGCCGACATCGGTGCTCTGCTCCACGAGCTGCGAGCCGAGGATGCTTTTCATCGAGCGCATCAGCCTGCCGTCGATGCCCTCCACGTAGGCGGCGATGGCGGCGCGGCCGTACAGGCGCTCTGGCTCGGCCAGCGCGTCTGTGCCGTCGGCACGGTAGAACACTGCGGTTGGCATCGTCGCATGGCCGGGTTCCAGTTCGACCAGGCGCACGCTGCGCTCGCCGCGCGGCAGCGCAATGGCCGAGTTGGAGGTTCCGAAGTCGATGGCCGCAAAGCCGGCAGATGGTGTGCTCACGACGGGCGCGCCTTGGCAGCGGACGGGGGCGGCATTGTAGTCACCGCCCGCCGCGCGCCGGTGGGCAGAACTGCCCCGTCAGCGCCACGCTTCTCCGCCCGCTCGTGCGCCGCCGCACGCTCACACTCTGAAACATTCCAACAGTCCAGCAAAGAGGTGACGCCGTGCGCAAGGCCAGCAACAGCCCCGGATTGCTCGAACGCCTGCGCGCCCGCGCGGCCGCCCCCGAGCCCGATGCGGCCGACCTCGGCACCGCCTTCGGCCTGGAGGTGAGCCTCGACAGACAGCAGGCCGCCGACGCGCCCGTCACCTGGCAGCCGCCCGCCTGGGTGCAGCGGCTCGGCGCCCGTGGCAGACGCCGCGACTGAATGGCTGTGTGCCGTGGCCGGCACCTAGAATCGCAGCCATGGGCCGACTGTATTTCCGCGAGCAGATGTTGCGCGTTCGAGAGGACGCGATCATCTCTGCCGTCAACCGGCTGCTGGCTGAAAAGGGCTTCGACCTGATGACGGTCGATGAAGTGGCGGCCGACGTGGGCATCTCCAAGGCCAGCCTGTACAAGCACTTTGCGTCGAAGGAAGCGCTGGCTGCCGCCGCGATGGTGCGCGTGCTCGACCAGACCTGGGCCGTCACAGAGCAGCAGGCAGCGCTGGCGCAGGCCAGCGCTTTCGAGCGACTGCAGGCCGTCGTGCGCTGGGCCTTGCAGGTGCAACTGGCAGGCGAGATGCCGGCGCTGCCGTCGCAGAACTCGTCGCTGCGTGCGGCCTTGCTGGCCAGCCCGGCCTACCTCGACGCGCTGGTGCGCGTGAGCGACCGGCTCGGCGCGTGGATCGTGCAGGCGCAGGCGGCCGGCGACATCGACGCCACGCTGCCGGCCGAAGTGGTGCTCTACACGCTCTATGCGCGCGCCTGCGACCCGGTGCCCGGGTTCCTGAAGGCCGGCGGCCAGCATGGCGACGGGCAGATCGTGGACTGGGTGCTGGCCACCTGCATGAACGGGCTGCGCGCGCGCAGCGGCTGATCACACCTCGATCAACAGCAGCGGCTGGTGGCCCTCGGCCTCGCCTTTCTTCGCCAGGCCGCGCGCGTTGCACACCACCCGCGTCGCCAGCCGACCAGCGCGCTCCACGCGGTAGTCGTGCCGGCAGTGCAGATGGCCGTGCAGCCACACGTCGGCCAGCGCGATGAGGTCGTCGTCGGCGTTGCAGAAACTGGCGGTGCCCGGCTGGCGGCCATAGCGCGGGTCTGCGCTGCGCAGGCTGGGCGCGAAGTGAGTGATTGCCACCGTGCTGTCCCAACGGCCCGCCGCGCGCTCGGCCAGCGTGCGCTCCAGCCATGACCGGCAGGCCAGCCCTTCGTTGCGCACCGCCGCGGCGTCCAGCGGCTGGCCGGCCTGCGTCGCCCGCATCAAGCGCATGAAGTGCCCGGCGGCACGCATGGCGCGCTCGCGCTGCGCGGTGCCGAACAGGTCGAAGTCGCTCCAGCGCGTGGTGGCCACGAAGCGCACGCGCCGGCCGTCTGCGCCGGCCAGCACCAGCGCCTGGCGGTGCAGCAGTTGCAGGCCGTGGCTGGCGCAGACCGCGCGCAGCGCCGGCACCACGCCGTCGAATTCGCGGCGGTCGAACTCGTGGTTGCCGGCCACCACCAGCACCGGCACCGGCCAGCCGGCGAAGCGCTCGAAGCCGGTCCAGCGGGCGTCGATGTCGCCTGCCAGCACCAGCAGTTCGGCGCCCGGCGCCGGCTCGGGCTCGAAGCTTTCGCTTTCCAGATGCAGGTCGGACAGCAGTTGCAGCTTCATGGCCCGCACCACTGCACCCACGCGGCGTGCGGGCGCAGCGCGGCCAGAAGCGCATCCGCGCCGCCGGGCCACAGGCTGCAGCCGCGCAAGGCCAGGCGCCCGGTCAGGCCGCCAGCCGCGCCTCGATGCGCGCCATCGTCGCCGGCAGCTCGGCCGGCAGATGGTGGGCGAGCTGGCGGAACAGCTCGGCGTGCAGCGCCAACTCCTGTTGCCAGGCAGCGCGCTCGATGCCGATGACGCTGGCGAACTGCTCGCGCGTGAAGGGCAGGCCGTCCCAGCGCAAGTCTTCGAAGCGCGGGCTGGTGCCGAAGACGTTGTCTTCACCGCCCGCGCTGCCTTCGAGGCGGCCGATCATCCACTCCAGAACGCGCATGTTGTCGCCGTAGCCGGGCCAGACGAACTTGCCGTCGGCGCCCTTGCGGAACCAGTTGACGCAATAAATCCTGGGCAGCGTGGCGCCGCTGCCTTGCAGCTTGCTGCCGATGTCCAGCCAGTGCTGGAAATGCTCGGCCATGTTGTAGCCGCAGAAAGGCAGCATCGCGAAGGGGTCGCGCCGCACCACGCCTTGCTGGCCGGCCGCGGCCGCCGTGGTCTCGCTGCCCATGGTGGCGGCCATATAGACGCCTTCGGTCCAGTTGCGCGCCTCGGTCACCAGCGGCACGGTGGTGGAGCGGCGGCCGCCGAAGATGAAGGCGTCGATGGCGACGCCGGTGGTGCTGTCCCACTCGGGGTCGAGCACCGGGTTGTTGGTGGAGGCCACGGTGAAGCGGGCGTTCGGGTGCGCTGCCTTGGCGCCGGTCTCTCTGGCGCGTGCGGGTGTCCAGTCCTGGCCCTGCCAGTCGGTCAGGTGGGCCGGCGGCACGTCGGTCATGCCTTCCCACCAGACGTCGCCGTCGTCGGTGAGCGCCACGTTGGTGAAGATCACATCGCTCTTCAGCGAGTCCATGCAGTTGGGGTTGGTCTTGTAGTTGGTGCCAGGCGCGACGCCGAAGTAGCCCGCCTCGGGGTTGATGGCGTGCAGCCGGCCGTCGGCGCCGGGCTTGATCCAAGCGATGTCGTCGCCGATGGTGGTGACCTGCCAGCCGTCGTAGCCGACGGGCGGCACCATCATCGAGAAGTTGGTCTTGCCGCAGGCACTGGGAAAGGCCGCAGCCACATGGTATTTGCGGCCGGTGGGCGCGGTCACGCCCAGGATCAGCATGTGCTCGGCCAGCCAGCCTTCGTCGCGCCCCATCGTGGAGGCGATGCGCAGCGCGAAGCATTTCTTGCCCAGCAAGGCGTTGCCGCCGTAGCCGGAGCCGTAGCTCCAGATCTCGCGCGTCTCGGGGTAGTGGACGATGTACTTGGTGTCGTTGCACGGCCAGGCAACGTCACTCTGGCCGTCGGCCAGCGGCGCGCCGACGCTGTGCACGCAGGGCACGAAGTCGCCGTCTTCGCCCAGCAGGTCGAGCACCGGGCGGCCCATGCGCGTCATCACCCGCATGCTCACCGCCACGTACGGGCTGTCGGTCAGCTCGACGCCGATGTGCGAGATGTGCGAGCCCAG
>CAXTHW010000012.1:0-134789 GCA_964244245.1 uncultured Rubrivivax sp.
CTGTCCGGGGGACATGAGCGGAGCCACCCACCCGACGGCCTTGGCCTCCGCCACCATTGATCAAGCGCGACCGTCCGCATCGGGCCGCAAGCAGTCGCACGCGCCCGCTGGCCCCAGTGGCAGCGACAGCGCAGCGGCAACCCAGCGTGGCTTCTGAGATGCCAACCCTGCAATGCGCCTGCGGCATCGACGTGCACGCCCACGTCGTGCCGGAGCATCTGCCTGCGCACCTGGGCCGCAGGATGCCAGCGCTGTGGCCGTCAATGGCCGATGCGCCGCCGTCGGGCGGGCTGTGCCACCGCCAGGTGATGATCGGCGGCAAGACCTACCGCACGGTGTCGGAGGCCTGCTGGAGCGTGCCGCGGCGGCTGGCAGACCTGCCAGGCATGGGGCTGGCGCACCAGGTGCTTTCGCCCATGCCCGAGCTGCTGAGCACCTGGCTCGAAGCGCCCGACGCGCAGCAACTGTTGCGCTACATCAACGAGCAGACGGCGGCGATGGTGGCTGCGTCGGGTGGCGCCTTGCTGGGCCTGGGTGCGGTGCCTCTGCAAGACGTCGGTCTGGCCATCGCCGAGTTGCGCCATATCAGGCTGACGCTCGAAATGAGCGGCGTCGAGATCGGCAGCAACGTCGATGGTGTGGTGATCGGCAGCCCGCGTTTCGACCCCTTCTTCGAGGCCTGCGCCGCGCTGGGTGCGGCGGTCTTCGTGCACGCGCTCAAGCCCACGGGGATGGACAGGCTGGTCGGCCCGGCGGCGCTGGAGCAGGTGCTGGCCTACCCCACCGACGTGGGCCTGGCCGCTGCGTCCGTGATCACCGGCAACCTGCTGGTGCGCCACCCGACGCTGCGCATCGCGTTCAGCCATGGCGGCGGCACGCTGGCGTCGCTGCTGCCGCGGCTGAGCGAAGGCGCGCGGGTGTTCCCGGCGCTGCGCGACAGCCTTCAGATGCCGCCGCTGGAGCAGGCGCGTTTGCTGTACTTCGACACCCTGGTGTACGACGCGGCCACGCTGCGCCACCTTGTCGGCAGCTTCGGCGCTTCGCAGTTGATGCTGGGCACCGACTATCCATTCAACTTCCATGAGCGGCGGCCGGCGGCGCGCGTCGAGGATTGCGGCTTCGACGCTGCCACCACGCAGGCGCTGCTGCACGGCAATGCGCGCCGCTTCCTGGCGCGGCCGTTGGCGCTGGCAGACGAAAAGGCGACGCCATGACTTCACCGTGGATCGCTGCGCTGCGCAGCGTGGCGCTGAATGTGCCCGACCTGGCGCTTGCCGAGTCCTTCTACACACGCACCTGGCATCTGGACGTGGCGGGCCGCGCCGACGGTGTGCTCTACCTGCGCGGCACCGGTGCAGACGCCTACCTGCTGGCGCTGCATGCCGGCGGCCCGCAGGTGCAACTGCGCGAGGTGACGCTGCGCGCCCGCACGGCCGAAGCGCTGGCTGCCATCGCAGCAGCCGCGCTGCAGGCCGGCGGCCGGGTGCTCGGCACCGTGGCGCCGCTTCAGGCGCCCGGCGGCGGCCAGGCCTTGACGCTGTGCGACGCCGATGGCCGCCGCTTCCAGATCGTCCATGGCGATGCGCTGAACGCCGACGCACGCCAGGCCCGTGACCGCCCCGAACGGCTGGCGCATGTGGTGCTGAACAGCCACGACGTGCCGGCCACGCAGCGCTTCGTCGAGCAGGCGCTGGGCTTCACGCTGGCAGACCGCACGCGGATCATGGCCTTCATGAACTGCAACGCCGACCACCACAGCATCGCGCTGGGCGATGCCGACAACGACGCGCTGAACCACATCGCCTTCCTGATGCCCGACATCGAATCGGTGATGCGCGGCGGCGGCCGCATGCGCGATGCCGGCTTCGCCATCGAGTGGGGCCCGGGCCGCCACGGGCCGGGCGACAACGCCTTCAACTACTTCGTCGGCCCGTTCGGCGAAGTCATCGAATACACCGCCGAAGTCGAGCAGATCGACGCCAGCTACCAGCCGGGCGGCCCGGCAGACTGGGCCTGGCCGCCCGGCCGGGTGGACCAGTGGGGCATCTCGGCGCCGCCCAGCGCGCGGCTCAAAGCGGCCCAGCGCGCGGTGTTCTTCATGCCGTCGTCTTGAACGTCTCTTCCAACGCATCCTGAAAGCAGCTCCAACATGCAATTCACCACCTTCGTCGGCGCCGCCGGCACCCGTCTGGGCGTCGTGGACGGCGCTGGCGTGATCGACCTGCACCTGGCCCAGCCGCAGGTGCCGGCCGACCTGCGCGCAGCGCTCGAAGCCGGTGTCGATTTGCACGCCGCCGCTGCGGCTGCCATTGCCGGCGATGCCCCGCGCCTGCCGCTGGACAGCCTTGTCTTCGCGCCGCTGGTGCCCGAGCCGGGCAAGACCATCTGCCTGGGGCTGAACTACTTCGACCATGCCAAGGAGGGCGGGCGCGACAAGCCCGAGTACCCGTGGTTCTTCTTCCGCGGCAAGAGTTCGCTGCTGGGCCACGGCCGGCCCGGCGTGGTGCCCAAGGTGTCGGCCAAGTTCGACTACGAAGCCGAGCTGGCAGTGGTCATCGGCAGCAAGGTGCCGCGCCATGTGGCGCAGGCCGATGCGCTGCGCCATGTCTTCGGCTACACCTGCTTCAACGACATGTCGGTGCGTGACTACCAGAAGCGCACGCCGCAGTGGACCATCGGCAAGAACTTCGATGCCAGCGGCGGCTTCGGCCCGGTGCTGGTGACGGCCGACACATTGGCGCCAGGCGCCACCGGCCTGCGCATCCAAAGCCGGCTCAACGGCCAGGTGATGCAGAGCGCCAACACCGACGACATGATCTTCAGCGTGGCCGAGACCATCGCGCTGCTGTCCGACTGCATGACGCTGGAGCCGGGCGACGCCATCATCATGGGCACGCCGGCCGGCGTGGGCCAGGCGCGCACGCCGCCGGTGTGGATGAAGGCCGGCGACAGCATCGCAATCGAGATCGAGCACATCGGCACGCTGGTCAACCCGATCATCGACGAAGCCTGAACGGCGTGCAGACCTTCGACGTCGCCATCGTCGGCTTCGGCCCCAGCGGCGCCGTGGCGGCGGCGCTTCTGGGCCAGGCGGGGCACAGTGTCTTCGTCTGCGACAAGGCGGCGGGCGTCTATGACAAGCCGCGCGCCATCGCGCTGGACCATGAAATCCTGCGCCTGTTCCAGCAGCTCGGCGTGGCCGACGCGGTGGCGCAGCACTCCGAGCCCTTCACCGACAGTTGCTTCTACGGTGCCGATGGCCGGCTGATCCGCCGCATGACGATGCTCGCGCCGCCACACCCGCAGGCGTGGACGCCGTCGATGGTGTTCACCCAGCCGCCGGTGGAAGCCGCCTTGCGCGCTGCCGTGCAGGCCTTGCCCGATGTCATCGTCGAACTCGGTCTGGAGCTGACCGGCCTGGCACAGGACGCGGAGCGCGCGACGCTGCAGTTTGCCGGCGGGCGCCAGGTCGCGGCGCGCTGGGTCATCGGCTGCGACGGCGCGAGCAGCACCGTGCGTGGCCTGGCCGGCCTGCGGCTGGACGACCTGGGCTTCGACGAGCCGTGGCTGGTGGTGGACGTGCTGGCCAACGGGCAAGGCCTGGCCAGGCTGCCCACCACCAGCGTGCAGTACTGCGAGCCGGAGCGGCCCTGCACCTACGTGATCGGGCCGAAGAACCACAGGCGCTGGGAGATTTCGCTCAAACCCGGCGAAGACCCGCAGCACGCCGCCACCCCGCAAGGCGCCTGGGCCTTGTTGCAACGCTGGATCACGCCGGCCGACGGCGTGCTGTGGCGCCAGGCCAGCTACCGCTTCCATGCGCTGGTGGCACAGCGCTGGCGCGCCGGCCGCGTGTTCCTCGCCGGTGACGCCGCGCACCAGCAGCCGCCCTTCCTCGGCCAGGGCATGTGCCAGGGCCTGCGCGATGTGTCCAACCTGGCGTGGAAGCTGCACGCGGTGCTGGCTGGCGTCGCAAATGAGCGGCTGCTCGACAGCTACGGCGTCGAGCGCGGCCAGCATGTGCGCACGCTGACCGGCCGGCTCAAGATCATCGGCGCACTGATCTGCGAACGTGACCCGGCGCAGGCCCGCGCGCGTGACGAGCGCCTGCTGCTGGAGGCCGGCGGCAGTGTGAAACCGACGCCGCGGCAAGACGTGCTGCCGCGGCTGGAGGCCGGCCTGCTGGCCGCCGCCGACAGCAGCGGCCGCGGCACGCTGTTCCCGCAGCCCTGGCTGCATGCTGACGGCCGACATGTGCGGATGGACGATGCCGTCGGCCGCGGCTGGCGCCTGGTGCACGACGGCAGCGCCACGGTCGCGTTGCAGCAGGGCTTGCCCGGCCTGCGCATCCTGGGCCTGCCGGAGCTGCAAGAGGCCGACGGCGTGCTGGCCGCGTGGTTCGACCAGCACCGTTGCAGCGCGGCGCTGGTGCGCCCCGACCACTATGTGTTCGGCACCGCGGCCGGCAGCGGCGGGCTGCCCGCGCTGCTGGCCGAGGCGCGTGCCGGGCTCTGCTGATCGAACAACAAGGAGACACAGCATGCAACGCCGCCGCTTCACTGCCGCGCTCGCCGCCTCTGCGCTGCCCGTCGGCGCCACGCAGGCACAAGGCTGGCCCGACAAGCCGGTGAAGTTCATCCTCTCGCAGCCGCCGGGCTCGGGGCCCGACAACGTGGCCCGGCTGATCGCCGACCGGCTGGCCAAGACCTGGGGCCAGGCGGTGCTGATCGACAACCGGCCGGGCGGCCAGAACACCATCGGCGCGCAGGCCGCGGCGCGCTCGGCGCCCGATGGCGGCACCTTCTATTTCGCCACCACCGCGGCACTGGTCAGCAACGCCTACCTCTTCAAGCAGTTGCCCTATGACCCGCAGAGAGACTTCACGCCGGTGGCCTTCGTCGCGCGCAGCCCGTTCGCGGTACTGGTGGAGGCCGGCTCGCCGCTGCGCAGCCTGCAAGACCTGGTGGACCACGCGCGCTCCCGGCCGGGCCAGGTGTCGCTGGGCAACGAAGGGCCGCGCACCTTCAGCGGCATGGTGTCGCGGCTGCTGGCCGCGCGGCTGAAGCTGGACTTCAACCAGGTGCCTTACGCATCGGTGGGCGTGGCGGTGCAGAACACGCTGGGCGGCCAGGTCGAGGTGATCGTGGCCGACCTCGCCTCCACCGCGGCGCTGGTGCGCGCCGGCAAGCTGCGGCTGCTGGCGGTGACGTCCGCCCAGCGGCTGCCCGGCCACGACGCGGTGCCGGCGCTGGCCGAGACGCTGCCCGGCTTCGAGATGATCGGCTGGTTTGCGCTGGTCGCCCCCAGCGGCACACCGGCCCCGGTGTTGCAGCGCGCGAACGCCGATGTCAATGCGGTGCTCAACCAGCGCGAGACGGCAGAGCGCATCGCAGCCATCGGGCCGATTGCGGACGGCAGCATGGGCCTGGACCAGGTCGCCGCCTTCCTGCGCGGTGAACACCAGCGCTGGGCCGCGGCCACGCGTGAGATCGGGCTGCTGCCGGAGTAGGCGGCGGCCGCAGCCTGAGGACTACGCCGCGGCCATCTCTTCCGCCCGCGGAAACAACATCGACGGCAGCTCTTGCACAGGCTGCCCCGCCGCCGCGATGGCTGCGCGCAGCGCGCTGCCGTCCAGCGCCGGGTGGTCGCCGCAGGCGCGCTCCAGCAGTTGCGCGGCCAGCGTCAGCAGCCGGCTGGCCGACTGCCGGATGCGCTGGCGAAACGCCGCGTCGTCCAGCGTGTCGTGCAGGCTGCGGTTCAGCTCGGCGAACCAGGGCACGCTGGCCTGGTCCAGCATCACCGGCAGGTTCAGCTTGTCGCTGTGCGCAGACCAGTCGCGCAGAAAGGTCTGCACCGCCAGGTTCAGCCGCTGGCAGCTCGCCAGCTCATCGCGCAGCGCCGACATCGCGGCCAGATCGGTGAGCCGGTTGTTGAAGAACAGTTGTGCCAGCACGCCCCAGTAGTAGGTGTAGTCCCACAGCACCTTGGTGGGCAGCACTTCGGGGTCTCCGAACAGGCCGTACTGGTGGGTGTAGAGCGCCAGCGTGCTGTCGTAGAACGAGCGGAAGATCTGCTCGTACAACTGCGTGTGGGCGGGCAGCCGCAGGCCGGCGCGGTCACGCGCGATGAGTTCGGTGGTGAAGGTGTTGCCGATGGCGATGAAGTCGCTGCCCGGCGAGTAAAACGGGTCGAGGAAGCGCCCCGCCTCACCGGCCAGCGCCCAGCGGTTGGCGCTGAAGATCTGCTTGCAGCCATAGGAGAAGCGGCGGAAGAACGCGAAGTCCTGCAAGCTGTGGCGCTGGCCGTCCAGCGCGTCGAAGACGCTGGGCTGGAACTCTTGCAGCCAGTCCATCGCGCGCTCGAAAGTGTTCATGCGCTCCAGCGGGTGGTACGCCGGGTCGGCCACGATGCCCACCGAGTGCGAGCCCGACGCCAGCGGGATCAGCCACACCCAGTAGCCGGCGCCCACCATGTGGTTGGTGGACAGCCAGCGCGTGGGCGTCACGCAGCGGGCGGCCCAGGCCGGGTCGTCGTTCCAGCGGTCGATGTCGATCTTGGTCGCGACGCGGAACCACACCGCGTGCGCCGCATGCGCGTTGTCTTCGGCCAGGCCGAGCTGCCGCTTCAAGAGCCCGGCGCGGCCGCTGGCGTCGATGACCCAGCGCGCGCTGGCCTGCTGCGCCGCGCCGCCCGCGCGCTGCCAGCGCACGCTGTGCGGGCTGTCGCCACCGTCGGACAGCGTGACCTGGCGTACCACGGCGTCGTCCACGAACTGCACGCCACGCGCGCTGGCTTCGGCGCCGAGATGGTTCTCGAAGATGCCGCGGTCGATCTGGTAGCTCAGCACCGGCAGCGGCCGGCTGGCGCCGAGTTCGGTGACGTTCTGGATGTCGCGCCGGCCTTCCGAGAAGAAGAAGCGAAAGCCGAACTTGCGCAACTGCTGTTCGTCCAGATGCTGCTTCAGCCCCAGCACCTGCTCGAAGTAATGCGCGCCGATCTCGACGCTGGACTCGCCCACCTTGTGGCAGGCCACAGGCACCGGGTGGCTGCGGCGCTCGAGCACCAGCACGTCGATGTCGGCAAAGCGGTGGCGCAGTTGCAGCGCCAGCGTCAGCCCGGCCAGGCCGCCGCCGAGGATGATGACGTCGTGGTGTGGCTTGCTGTCCGTGGGCATGGCGTGTCAGGCGGTGGGCGTCGAGGCGCCATCATGCACGAGGTGTTGCAGCGTGATGCGCAGGTGCTGTGCGGCGCCCAGCGGCAGGTGCACGGCGTCGTCGCGGTCTGCCGCCAGCGCCTCGAACAGCGGCAGCGCATCGGCCATCGCATTGCCGGCCAGCGCCTGCAAGGCCCAGTCGTGCAGCGGCATCGGCACGGCGGCGCCAGCGCAGAGCGACCATTGCGCAGCCCAGCGCGAGTGCGCGCTGCGCTGCGGCGACAGCACCAGCGCCACCCCCAGCAGCCCCACGCTGCGGTTGACGCTGGCCAGCGCCCCACAGGCCGCCGTGTCGTAGCCCACCAGCAGCACGGGGCGCTGGTCGGCCTGGCACTGGCCGGCGGCTTCCAGCCAGCCGGCAGCAAAGCTGTGCGTGAAGGCCGACAGCGCGGTGCTGGGCGCGTGGCTGCCGCTGGCCATCGCCCAGTAGCCAGACGCTGCGTTGTGCACGGCGTGGTGGAAGCGCGTGGGTGACAGCAGCAGCGGGTCGGACGCCAGCGTCTTGCACATCGCATCGACGATCGGCAGGTCGCCATGGGCGGACGTGAAGACGCTGGCCAGCGTGGCCGCATCGGCGCCCGCCATCGCGACGGCGGCTTGCGCGACGTGCAGCGCCACCAGCACGGAATCAGGCGCGCGGCGCAGCGTGTTGGCGTCGGGCAGCGCGGGCTTGGGGCGCCCTGCATCTGCGCCGCCCGGCGGCCACAGCGCATGGCCTTCGATGTAGAGCGCCGTCATGCCGCGGCACCTTGCGTGCCCAGCAGCAGCACGCAGTTGTTGCCGCCGAAGCCGAAGGAATGGCTGGCCGCCAGCGCCACGCGGCGCCGTTGCGGCAGCAGCGCCAACTGGCCTGCGAACGTGGTGCCGAAGTCGGGCGCCGGGGCCGCCGTCTGCGCGCTGCCCGGCAGCACGCCGCGCTGAAGCGCCAGCGCGCAGAACACCGCTTCCAGCAGGCCGGCAGCGCCCATCGTGTGGCCGGTCAGGCCCTTGGTGGCGCTGGCATGCACGTCGGGCCGGTAGCGGCGAGCCACCAGCGCCGCCTCGACCGCGTCGTTCGCGGCGCTGGCCGTGCCGTGCAGGTTGATGTGTTCGATGTCGGCAGCGCGCAGGCCGGCACGCGAGAGCGCGTCGTCCAGTGCCAGCTCGGCGCCCAGGCCCTGCGGGTGCGGGCTGGACATGTGGTGCGCGTCGCTCGCTTCGCCATAGCCCAGCAACTGCAAGTCGCCGGGGCCGCGTTCGAGCAGCGCAAAGGCCGCCGCCTCGCCGACACTGATGCCGCTGCGCGCCGCATCGAAGGGCCGGCACGGCTGCGGCGACACCAGGCCCAGCGCCCGAAAGCCGTACAGCACGCTGCCACACAGCGCATCGACGCCGGCCGCCACCACCGCATCTGCCAAGTCGAGCCGCAGCCAGCGCTCGGCCACCGCCAGCGCCTTGGCGCTGGACGAACAGGCGGTGGACACGGTGAGCGCCGGCCCGGCCAGGCCCAGCGCCTGCTGCACGAACAGCGCCAGCGCATGCGGCGTGTTCAGCCGCTCGTTTCGCAAGGCAGGCGGGAAGCGGCCCGCACCGTCCAGCGCCGCATAGGCCTGCTCCGAGGCGCCGATGGTGGCCGCCGACGTGCCCAGCACGAGCGCCACGCGCCCCGCGCCATGTCGCGCCACGGCGGCCTGCACCGCGCCGCAGAAGCCATCGGCCTGAAGCCCCAGCCACGCAAGCTGCGTGGCGCGGCAGGCCCAGCCGGCCAGCGACGCAGGCAGCAAGGCGTCTTCGACGCCCGCCACCCGGCCCACCCAGCAGGGCAGCACCGGCGTGCCGAAGTCGTTCGGCCGCAGGCCGCTGCGCTGACCGGCCAGCGCCAGCGCCAAGGCGTCCAGCCCGGCACCGGCGGCGCAGACGGCGGTGTGTGCGGTGATGGACACCGGGGTGATGTGAGCCGGGCGGGTGGAGTTCATGGCGCGGCGGCGTTGCAGGTGGTGGGCAACAGCCCGCGGTCCAGCCAGCGCTCCCACAGTGCCAGCCAGGTGGGCCAGTCATGGCCGCCGGCCACCGTGTCGCTGCGCGCAGCCGGCAGCAGCGCTTGCAGCACGCGCTGCGCGTCGGCAAAGCGGTCGCTGTTGCCATAGCCCAGATAGACCGGCAGCGGCGCGTCGGAGTCGCTTTTTGCACCGTTGTTTGCGCCCTGCGACAGCCACTGCCAGATGTCGCGGTCCAGCTCGTCGCGGTCGCCGTCACGGTCGCGGTCGGGCTCGTTGGCTGCTTGCACCGTCGGCGCCAGAGCCCAGGCCGCCGGTCCGCCGCTGTTGCCGATCTCTTGCAACAGCGTGCGCCGGCCCAGGTAGGGCGCCAGCGCCACGATGCCGTCGATCTGCCTCCCGGCGCGCTCACCCTGGCCCAGCGCGGCAAAGCCGCCCAGCGAGATGCCCACCAGCCAGATGCTGCGCACGCCGTGCGCACGCGCCGGCGCCAGCACGTCGTCTTGCAGGCGGCGCAGCACGCTGCGGTCTTCGAAGTAGCCGATGTGGGCGTCGGCGATGGCGATGTCGGCCGCGATGCCGCGCCTGCGCACCGCGGTGACGAAGCCTTCGTCGATGAACTCCTGCGGCGTGCTGCGTATGCCGGGCAGCATCACCAGCAGAACAGGGGCGTGTCCGGGGCATGGATGGTCTGGCGCTTGAATAACCGACATGGGCACCTGCACTCTCGGTGTCGTCAGGCTGCAGCCGGCCAGCGCGGCGGCCAGCAAGCCCAACAGGGTCGTCTTCATCTCACGCTCCACGTTACGGCACTGTGGCGGGCCTTGCGCCCGGGTGCATCCTAACGGCACGGCGGCGGGCAGGCGTGCTGCAAGCCTGTGGAAGAGGCGGGCAGGGTGGGCCACGCTGGCCGCGTGCAGCGCGCCGGCAGTCAGGCCGCGAGGAGGACGCGCCACCAAGGACATGGCGTTGGCTCACGCGGCCCTTGAAGTGACAATGCTGCCGATGGACTGGCAAGAAGCGATTCGGCAATGGCGGCACTGCCCGAGGCCGAGAAACTTCGCAGGCGTTGGGCCGGGATTCCGCGCAGCGTTGCACGCAGCTTCGCGTTCGAGGGGGAGCCAGTGGATCTGGCGATGCTGGAAGCCGAACACGCCCGCCAGCCCATGCCACCCGCTCCCTCGAAACGCAGCGCGGCAGCCTGACTTGTCTCGCACCTGCGCCGCACCGGCAAAGCCGGTGGGGCAGGTGAAGTCCTGGCCATTCTCCGGGGCACGCCCCAGCCTCATTGCATCACGCCGGCCCCGGCACATTCCCGACCCACCACCCCATCAATACAACCCCCCATTCACCGAAATCACCTGCCCCGTGATGTACCCCGCCTGCGCGCTGGCCAGAAAGCCTGCCAGCGCGGCCACTTCGTCCGGCGTGCCGGCGCGCCGGGCCGGCACCATGCGTTTGATGGTCTCGGCGTCGAAGGCGGCATCGGCCATCGGTGACGCGATGATGCCGGGGGCGATGGCGTTGACGGTGACGCCGCGGCTGGCGAGTTCGAGCGCCAGCGCCTTGGTGGCGCTGTTCAGCGCGCCCTTGGCCGCGGCGTAGTTCACCTGGCCGCGGTTGCCGGCCAGCGCGGCCACCGACGAGATGTTGATCACCCGCCCCCAGCGGGTGCGCAGCATCGGCAGCACCAGCGGCTGGGTGACGCGGAAGAAGCCGTTCAGCGAGACGTCGATCACCCGGTGCCACTGCGCCGCGCGCATGCCGGGGAAGATGGCGTCGTCGTGCACGCCGGCGTTGTTGACGATGATCTGCACCGGGCCGCCGGCCAGCATGGCCGCGGTGGCGGTGGCGCAGGCGGCGTCGCTGGTCAGGTCGAACAGGTGGCACTCCGCCTGGCCGCCTGCGGCGTGAATGGCGGCTGCCAGCGCCTGCACCGCGTCGGGCCGCGCATTGGCATGCAGCAGCACCGTGGCGCCGTCGGCCGCCAGCCGCCGCGCGATGGCCGAGCCGATGGCGCCGCTGGCGCCGGTGACGAGGGCGCGCTTGCCGTGCGGGCCGCCGGTTGAACCTGCGTGCTGCGCACTGCGGGATGCGTCGTTCGGGTTGCCGTCGAGGCTCATGGCGCGAGCGTCCGGTTCAGCACCACCGTCGCGCGGCCTTCGACCAGAAGGCGGCCGGCCGCGTCGTGCAGCGTGAAGCGGTACATCGCCTGCTGCGCGTCGCCGGCCAGCCGCTGCGCCTGAACCTGTAGCGGGCCGGCTGCGGTGTCCAGCCGCGGCACGTGCAGGCGCACCTGGCGCGCGCTGGCCAGGAAGCCGGGCGTCGGCGGCGTGCCCGCTGCTGCGCACAGGCCAGCGTGCAAGGCCATCGCCTGCGCCGCGTATTCGATGGCGCAAGGCGCCAGCAGGCCGGCTGCGCTGCGCAGCGGGTGCGCGGGGTCGGCATGGTGGGTGGCGGTGCAGTGGATGGCGTCTGCCGTCCAGTGTCGCAGGCTGTGCAGCAGGCACATGCTGCCTTGGTGCGGAATGCGCGCGGCAATGCCCGCGTGGTCCAGCGTGGCGGGCTGCTTCACCGTGCCGCCAGGTCCAGCATCAAGGCCGTGCCGGACTGGCATTCGACCACCACGCTGGCGGCGGCATCGCCGGCCAGCGCCAGCAGCAAAGGCAGCGCGCGCGCGGCCGGAATGGCGCGCCGCAACGTCTCCAGCCCTGCGTGCGCGCAGGCCGTGGGCGCTGCACCGGCGGCGATGCACCGCAACGACAGCAGCCGGCCGTTGCCCGCCGTGGCCGGCGCCAGCAGTGGCGCCAGCAGCAACGCCAGCGCAAAGCTGTCAGGCACCGGCCGCAGGCTGTGCAGCGGCTCGGGGTAGGGCACGTCGCAGGCCACCAGCAGCACCGGCCGGCCGCTGGCCATGCACTGTGCCGCGGCCTCCAGCAGGCCGGCCGCAAAGCTGGCGTCGTGCCCGCAAAGGCTGGTGGACGGCTGCATGCTGTGCGTTGCGATGTGCCAGTAGCCGGCCGGCGCGTTGTGCACCGAGTTCGTGAAGCGCGTCGGCGAGACGCGGCGCTCGGGCGCGGCCAGCGCTTCGCACAGCAGGTGGCAGTTCAGCGGGTCGCCGGTGGACGAGGTGAAGACGGTGGCCAGCAGCGCGGGGTCGGCGTCGGCCGCGGCGACGGCTTCGTCGGCCACCAAGATGGCCGCCTTGACCCCGGCGCCTGCGCGGCGGCGCTCGGTGGCGGGCAGCCGGCCGGGTGCCGGCACCGCCGTCGGCGCCATCTGCCAGCGCGTGGTGTCGCGCAGCGCGGCCTGGCCGCCGGCCCAGCCGGGCAGGCCCGGCCCGAGCAGGCCGATGCCGGCGACGACGACCTGCAGAACGCCGCTCATTGCGCGGCTCCGAACAGCAGGCAGGCGTTGCTGCCGCCGAAGCCGAAGGAGTTGCTGGCCACCACGCGCAGGCGCTGGCGCAGCGGCTGGGTCAGGTAGCGGCTGCGCAGCGCCGGGTCGGGCTGGCGCACGTGCAGGCCGGCCGGCGCGATGCCGTGCTCCAGCGCCAGCATGCACAGCACCGCCTCCAGGCCGCCCGCTGCGCCCAGCGTGTGGCCGGTGTGGCCCTTGGTGCTGCTGCAGGCCAGCGCAGGGCCGAAGACTGCCTGCACCGCGCGGTCTTCCGCGGCGTCGTTGTTCGGCGTGCCGGTGCCGTGCAGGTTGAGGTAGTCCACGTCGGCCGGCAGCAGCGCTGCATCGGCCAGCGCGGCGCGCATCGCCAGCGCGGCGCCGGCGCCCTCGGGGTGCGGGCTGCTCATGTGGTGGCCGTCGCTGCTTTCGCCGGCGCCCAGCAGCCAGGCGGTGGGCCGCTGGGGCTTGCGCTCCAGCAGCGCAAAGGCGGCGGCTTCGCCGATGGACAGCCCCGTGCGGCCGGCGTCCCACGGGCGGCAGACCTCGGCCGAGGTGAGTTCCAGCGCGTGAAAGCCGTACAGCGTGGTCATGCACAGGCTGTCCACCCCGCCCACCACGGCGGCATCCACCACGCCCAGCGCGATCAGCCGCGCCGCGGCGGCAAACACCTTGGCGCTGGACGAGCAGGCGGTGGACACCACCCAGGCCGGCCCGGCCAGCGCGAGCGCAGCGCGCACGTAGCGCGCCACCGAGTAGCTGTTCTGCGTTTCGGCGTAGTGCAGGCCGGCCGGCAGTGCGCCGGTGGCGCTGCGGTGGCGGTAGGCCAGCTCGGTCTGAAGGATGCCCGAGGTGCTGGTGCCCAGAAAGACGCCGACGCGGCTTGCGCCATAACGTGCCGCCGCGCTGCGCACGCTGTCGGCGAAGCCGTCCGCCCGCAGGCCCAGTGCCGCCAGCCGGTTGTTGCGGCAGTCGAAAGCCGCCATCTCTGCCGGCCAGTGCAGCGCTTCGATGCCGTCCGCCACGCCCAGCCAGGTGCCCAGCGCGGCGGTCTCGAAGTCACGCCGGGCCAGGCCGCTGCGGCCTTGCAGCAGCGCGTCCCAGTGCGCCGCGCGGCCGTGGCCCAGCGCGCTGACGGCGGTGCAGGCGCTGACGGCCAGCGGCGTCATGCTGCCGGTGCGGCATGGCGCGCCGGCAGCGCCTGGCGCAGCGTCACCGCGTGCAGCCCGGCCGCCTGCATGCGCTGCAACAGCGGCGGCAGCACCTCCAGCACCAGCGGCCTGCCGCTGGCGGCCGGGGCCGCCTGGCCGTCGTGCAACAGCAGGATGTCGCCGCCGGCCAGCCCGTCGGCCAGGCGGCCCAGCACCGTCTGGGCACCCTGGCGCCGGGTGTCGAAGCCGCGCCGCGTCCAGCTCACGAGCTGAAGGCCCAGCCGGTGCAGCACCGGGTCGAGCAGCGGGCTGCGCAGGCCGGCCGGCGCGCGAAAGCAGTGCGGCTGCACACCGCACAGGTCAGCCAGCAGCGCTTGCGCGCCGCCGATCTCGCGCGCCAATGCCCGCGGGCCGAGCAGCGAAAAGTTGTGACGGTGGTGGCGGCTGTGGTTTTGCACGTCGTGCCCGCGCTGCACGATGCGGCGCAGCAGCGCCGGCTGCTCGCGTGCCCGCTCGGCAATGCAGAAGAAGGTGGCTTTGGCGGCATGCGCGTCCAGCAGGTCCAGCACGGCCGGCGTGGTGGCGGGGTCGGGCCCGTCGTCGAGCGTCAGCGCCACCTGGCCGCGCGCCGCAGCGGCCGCGGGCAGCCGCGTGGCGTTGGGCCCCAGCAGGCTGCTGCGGGGCCAGAGGCCGGCTGCCGTCAGCACCGCATGGTTGGCCAGCACACCGGCCAGCGCCCAGGGCGCCGCGCCGGGCAGCGTGGCGGCGGCGGCCAGCGCGCCGGCATGCAGGCCGATGCTGCCGTGCAGCCACAGCGGCCAGGGCCAGGCAAGAGCGGTGGCGGCGGCGGGGGCAGCGGGGCGCGGGGCCATGTCGGGCGGGAGCAAGCGGCGATTTTCTCATGGCGCCTTGGCGCCGCTGCGCGGCTGCGGGGCGAAGGCTGCCGCCAGCAGCAGCGCCAGCAGCGCGCCCGGCGCGACGACGCGGCCGATGGCCGACAGCGCGGGAATCTGCGACGCAGCGATGAGCGCGAACGACAGCACCGTGGTCAGGTTGGCCAGCAGCAGCGAGGCCAGCGTGTCGTCGTCGGAGAGCGTATTCAGAGGCGCATCCAGAGGCGCATCCAGAGGCGCATCCAGCGGCGCATCCAGCGGCGCATCCAGCGGAACATCCCGCTGCACATTCGATGGCCGGCCGGCGGCGCCGGTCTGCGCCCGCGCGCCGCGCTGGCGCAGCAGGTCGAAGAAGAGCGCGTAGTTGGAGCCCACCGCCACCACCAGCAGCAAGCCCACCAGGTGCAGGATGCCCAGCGCCACCTGGCACAGCGCCAGCGCGCCCAGCGTCAGCAGCACCGCCAGCAGCAGCGGCTGGCAGACGGCCAGCACGCGCCGCGTGTCGCGCAGCCACAGCGCCATCAACGCCACCACGCCCAGCGCGCCCAGCAGGGCCTGCGTGCGCGCCTCGGCCAGGTAGTGCCGGTACAGACTGCCGAGTTCCTGGCCGATGTCCAGCAGCCGCGCGCCTGGAATGCCTTGCAGCGCGGCGGCCACCGCCTGCGCGTCCAGCCCCGCTGCCGGGGGCTGAAGCGGCAGCAGCGCGGCCCAGGTGCCGTCGGCGCGGTGCAGCAGCAGGGCGTCCACCAGCGGCGCGATCGCGATGGCGCCGGCGCGCACGCTGGCCGGCGTGTCGGGCACGCGCTGGCGGGCCGTTTGCACATCCGCGATGAAGGGCTCCAGCCGCGCGGCCGGCAGCGGGCCGCTGCGGGTGGCTTCGGCCAGCGCGCTGCGCAGCGTGGCGGCGTCGGGCAGGGCGGCCAGCCGCTGGCGCTGGGTGGCCAGGCTGGGCAGCAGCCGCGTCACGGTGTCGTGGCCGGCCAGCAGGCCGCCGTCGGCCAGGGCGTCCAGCCGCTGCGACGCGGTCTCTGCCGCCTGCAGCGTGGCCTCGGCGTCGGCGCCCTGCACCACCACCAGCGCCGCTGCGTCGCTGCTGCCCAGGTCGGCGCGCAGGCTGGCGTCCAGCGCCAGCGCGGCCCTGGGCACCGGGCTCAGCGACGACAGCTCGGCCTGCCACAGCGCGCTGCGCTGCCACACCAGCACCGCGGCGGCGACGGCCAGCGCCAGCAGCGGCCAGCGCAGCGCGGGCAGCGCCTGCACCGCGCGCCGGCCCAGCCGCCCGAGCCGGCGCCTGAACGCGATGCCGCGCGGCCCGTCGGCCCCGTTCGGCGCCAGCACCGGCAGCACGAAGCGCGTGGCCAGCGCTGCCGCCAGCAGCCCGGCCACCGAGAACAGGCCCAGCTGCGCCAGCCCGGGAAAGCCCGAGAACACCAGCGCCGCGAAGCCGCACAGCGACGTCAGCAGACCCAGCCGCACGGTGGGCCAGCCGCTGCCCAGCCACTGCACCCAGCCCGGCCCCCGGCCGGCCTGCACGCGGGCCTGGATGAGGTAGTAGATGGCGTAGTCCACCGCTTCGCCGATCAGCGTGGAGCCGAAGCCCAGCGTGATGCCGTGCACGTTGCCGAACGCCAGGCTCACCGCCGCGATGCCGGCCAGCAGCCCGGTCGCCACCGGCAGCATCGCCACCGCCAACGCCAGCGGCGACGCGAAGGCCAGCAACAGCAGCGCGCTCATCAGCACGCTGCCGGCGATGGCCAGCCAGCGCACCTCCAGCTCGATGCGCGCGCGGCTGTCCACCGAGAACACCGGCGAGCCGCTCATTTGCAGCGTCAGCCCGGCGGCGGCGGCCTGCCCTTCGGCTGCCGGCAGCGCCGCGAACGCGGCGCGCACGGCGCTGATGGCAGCGGCCTGCGCGTCGAGGTCCGCCCCCGCGGCGCGCGTGGTGGCCAGCAGCAGCGCGCGTCCGCCCGCCTGGCCGTCGCCGGGCTGCCGCGACGCCCACACGCCCTGCACGCTGCGCGGCGCGCGGGCGGGGAGCAGCGTCTCGGCGATGCGCTGCGTCTCGCCGGTGGGGTCACGCTCCAGCAGCGGCTTGGTGGCGTTGCCGGCCGGTGTGCCCAGCAGCGACAGCGTCTCGCCGATGGCGTCGCGCAGCCCGGCGGCGGTGAAGCGCTGCGCGTCCACCGCCGGGCTCAGCGCGTAGCGTCGCTCGACGAGCCAGGCGCCGATGTCGCCCAGGCCGCTGCTGTCGCCGTTGTTCACCGTCTCGAAGCGGCCGCTGCCGCGCAGCGCTGCTGCCAGCGCGCGCGACGCAGCGGCGCGGGCCGTCGCATCGCCGCCGGTGATGCCCAGCAGCAGCGTGCGCGACGGCAGGCCGCTCTGCAGTTGCTCGATCAGCACGCGTTGCTGCGTGTCGGGGCTGGCGGGCAGGAAGGCGCTGAGGTCGGCCGTGAAGTGGGTGCGCGTGATCTGCAGCACGGCCAACAGCACGCCGGCCAGCCAGAGAAGCAGCACGGCGGCCTGCCGCGCGCGCGGCGACGCCGTGGCCTTCACTGCGCTGGCGCTTTCGCCGGCGGGTCGATCAGCATCAGCGAATGGTCGCCGCCGGCCAGTTGCAGCGCGACGCTGCGCAGCGCCGAACCCTGGCCGACGATCTCGATCTGCCGCACCTGCGCGGCCAGGCGGCTGTCGGCCGGCGTCAGGCGCAGCAGCCATTTGGCGTCGTTGCCGCTGACGGCGATGGCGAAGTGCTTCTGCAACGCAGCGGCGTCGCCGTTCAGCGTGCCGCGCAATGCGTCCACCAGCGCCGCCAGCTCGGGCACGGCATCCAGCGCGAGCTGCCGCGTGCGGCCACCGCGCCGCAGCACGAGGCTGTTGCCCTGCACCTCCATCGACTCGGCGCGCGGCTCCAGCGTGTGGCGCGCAAAGCGGTCTGGCGCGGTGAAGCTGAGCGTGCCGCTGGCGCGCAGCGGTGAGTCCAGCGACGACACCACGCGCTCTTCGGTGAAGCGCACTTCGCCGCTCTTGCGCTGTGCCAGCAGCGCCATCACGGCCGGCAGGTCGATGGCCCGGGCGGGTGCCGCTGCCAGCAGCGCCAGGCACGCCAGCAAGGCCGGCAAGGCCGGCAAGGCCATGCGCCAGCGTTCAGGCAGCAGCGTCTTCATGCCAGTAGTCGTGGAAGTTGAACCAGTTGTCGGGCAGCTCCCGGCACAGCGCTTCGAGCCTTGCCACGTAGTCGTGCAACGCGGCGTGCAGTTGCCGCTCGCGCTCTGCCGCGTCGGCCGGCGGCGTGCTGAAGTCGGCCAGCGTGGAAAACCGCAGGTCGTAGCGCCTGCCGCCCTTGTAGAGGCCCACCATGAAGATCACCTTGCGCCGCAGCAGCATCGCCAGCCGCAGCGGGCCGTCGCTGAACAGCGTGGGCACGCCCAGGAAGGGCAGCAGCAGGCTGCTGGTGCCGCCCGTGTTGCCGCCGTCCCCCGCGCGCGTGCCTTCGGCCGGCAGATGGCGGTCACCGAGCAGGCCGACCAGGCCGCCGCCGTCCAGCCAGTCGCGGATGGCCAGCGTCGAGCCGCGCTGGCCGATGGGGATGATGCCGAGCTTGAAGTCAGGCGCCAGCGCCGCCAGCACGTTGTGCAGGTTGCGCGCGTTCTCGGGGTACATCGCCATCGCCACGCGCAGCTTGGGAATGTTGACGCCGATGGCGTGCAGCGCCTCGAAGCTGCCGATGTGCGCACCCAGCAGGAAGGCGCCGTGGCCCTGCGCCATCATCTCGTCCACGAGCTGCGTGCCGCTGAGCTGTAGCTCGAACTGGTCGAGCCGGTCACAGACGAAATAGACGCGGTCCAGCACGGTGGCGGCAAAGGCGTGCAGGTGGCCGTAGCGCTCGCGCCAGCTGGGCCGCCGGCCGAGCGCCCGCGCCAGATAGCGCGCCGAGTTGCGCCGGGCCGCGGGCGCGCAGCACAGGAAGTACAGCGTCACCGGGTGCAGCAGCAGCCGCGCCACCGGCCGCCCCATGTGCACCGCAACCCAGGCCATCAGCCGCATTGCGAAGGCGTTGCTGCGCTCGCGCTGGGCCGACCAGCCGCCAGTGCCGCCTGCACCGCCCGAGCCGCCAGAGCCACCCGTCGGCCCCCGCGGCGGCAGCGTGGCGCTCACGCCGCCGCGCCCGCGGACAACTGGCCGCGGGCGACCGTGCGCTCGCCCTCGAGCACCTCGAACGCGACGCCGCTGCCTTGCCCTTGCGCGCGCAGGCGCACCTGCAACTGCGCGCCCGGGCCCACCGGTGCGAGGAACTTGACCTGGTCGATCTGCGGGCTGCCACCCAGCCGGCGCTGCAACGCGCCCTGGTAGCGCAGTGTCTGCAAGACCAGCGACAGCAGCACCACGCCGGGCAGCACCGGGTGGCCCGGGAAGTGGCCGGCAAACGCAGGGTGGTCTTGCGCGATCGTGAAGCGGCCTTCGCAGGCGGCCAGCGCGTCGCGCGCCAGCGTCTGCAAGGCCTGCGCGGTGAGTTTGCCGGTGGCTTCGCGCGGCAGCGCGTCCACGTGCAGCACGCGGCGCGGCACGAAGGCGGCTTCGAGCTGCGCCCGCAAGGCGTGGACGATCTCGGCCGCTGTCAGCCGCGGCGCCACCACGATGGCCACCGGCCGCACCACGCCTTCGGCCACGTCGTCGGGCATCCAGAAGGCGCCGTCCTCGACGCCGTCGATGCGGTTCAGATGGAAGTTCAGGTGCGCCAGCGAACTGCGCTTGCCGGCCACGTGGATGAGGTCGTTGGCGCGGCCCAGAAGGCGAAAGCGTTGCGCGTCGTGCAACTCCAGCACGTCGGCCAGCGGCGTGGGCTCGCCGACGTGGCCGTCGGCCACGAAGAAGCGCTCTGGCTGGTCTGCGCTGGCTGCGCTGGCTGCGCTGGCTGCGCCGTCTGCGCTGGCTGTGCCGGCTGCCGGCTCGCGCCACAGCCGCAGGCCGCGCAGCGCCGTCCAGGTGTCGCCCTGCGTGCTGCGGCGGGCTGCCACCTGGCCGGCCTCGGTGCAGCCGTAGATCTCCACCAGCTTGCAGCCCAGTGTGCTTTCCGCCTCGGCAGCCAGTTGCGGCGACAGCGGCGCGGTGGCCGACAGCACCAGCTCCACAGGCGGCAATGCGATGCCGGCGCGCAGCAGCGTCTTCAGGTGGAAGGGCGTGGTGACCAGCGCGCGCGGCTGCGGCAGTGCCTGCAATGCGGCGGCGATGTCGGCCGGGTAGAAGGGCCGGCCGGCGTCGAAGCTGGCGCCGCCCAGCAGCGCCAGCAGCACGCTGGATTCGAAGCCGTAGCTGTGCTGCGCCGGCACAGTGGCGGCCAGCGCCAGGCCGTGCAGCGACGGCCGGCCCAGCAGCTCGGCCAGGCGCTCTGCCTCGGCGCCGATGTTGGCCACCAGCGCGCCCCAGCGCTTGCCATGCGGCTGCGGCGCGCCGGTGGAGCCGGATGTCAGCAGGCAGACGGCGTCCAGCCCGGCCGGAATCAGCGGGTTGTCGCGCGCCGGTGGCAGGCCGGCTGGGCGCTGCACCGGCAGCACCGGCAGGCCGGCGACGTCGGTGCGCGCGTCGTCCAGCAGCGCATAGGGCGGCGCAGCTTCCGCCGCGTCTGCGTCTGCATGCGGAAGCTGGCGCAGCGTGGCCGGCAGCGCGTTCGGCGGCATCAGGCTGGTCTGGCCGCGCAGCAGTGCGGCGGCGAAGCCCAGCGCGAAGAGATAGCGGTCCTGGCAAAGGTTGACCGGCCGGCCCCGCGCGGGCAGGCGCTCGGCCAGCGCCTGGGCCTCGGCGACGAACTGCGCGCCGCTGATGGGCAGGCCGCCGCGCCAGGCCAGCGTGTCGGCCAGGTCGCGCGTGCCGAGCAAGGCGTGGGCGCTCATCCTTCGCCGGCTGCGCTCATCCGGCCCCGTGGCTGCGGTAGGCCTGCACAGCGCCGGCCAGCGTCACGCGCTCGAACTCCGGGTGGCGCCAGCGCCGCAGCAGCGGCTCGCCGATGAACAGCGCCGCCGCCGACAGCGGCGTCAGCACGTTGGCAAACAACGACCACAAGGCCCACGGCGCCCACGCATACAGCGCCAGCGAAAGCAGCACCATCGCGACGAAATAGCCCGTCCAGACGGCGGTGAGCCTGGCCGTCCAGGCGCGCTGCGCTGGGCTGAAGACCGTGTGCAGCCGCTGCGCCAGCGCGCTGATCAGCGGCGTGGCGCCCGGGCGCAGCGTGCTGCCGAACATCCAGGCCAGCGCCGCATGGATGCCGGCGTGCTGAAACAGGTAGAGCCGGTTGACGCCGCTGCCACCGCGCAGCACCACGGCCGCCAGCAGCAGCACGGCCAGCGCGCAGCCCAGCAGCGTGGGCCCGTGGCGGCGCCGCAGGCCGCCGGCCGCCAGGGCCAGCAGCAGCGGCGCGAAGATGACGGCCACCGCCCACGGTTCGCCAGGCCAGTGCAGCATCAGCCAGTGCGACAGCAGCGCGCAAGCCAGCACCGCGACAGCCATTGCAGCGAGCGCCAGGCTGGGCACGACCGGCCGGCTCGGCATGCGGCTTACTGGGTGCGGTGACTGGCCACGTGGCCGGCCAGGCTGCGCAGCGACTGGAAGATCTGGTGGTTGTTCTCGTCGTCGGAGCGGAGCTGGAAGCCGTAGCGGTGCGACACCTCCAGCGCCACTTCGAGGATGTCGATGGAGTCCAGCCCGAGGGCGCCCTGGGCGTCACCGAACAGCGGCGCAGCGGGGTCGATGGTTTCGGCAGCCATGTCCAGGTTGAGCGCCTGCACGAAGAGGGCGGCCAGCTCGCGCTCCAGCGCCGACAGGGCCAGCGCCTGCGCATCGGGTTGGGCCGGCGTGCCGGCGACAGCAGCCGGGGAGGCAGACGAGGGAACAGGGCTCACGGATCTCACGACAAGGCTCTCCAGCGGGACACGCCGAACACCGCGCCCAGAGCGGCGAATTGTAGGCGGCCGCTCTGTCGCCGCCTTTTGCCGGCTCGGCCGGCTCGGCCCGCTCAGCCCGCCTGCCGGAACACCGCCATTGTCTGCGTCAGCCCTTCGGCCTGGGTGCGCAGCGTCATCGCCGCGGCGGTGCTCTCTTCGGCCAGCGCCGCGTTGCGCTGCGTCATCTCGTCCAGATGCCCGACGGCGCTGCTGACGCTGCTGACCGACGCCGCCTGCTCTGCGCTGGCGCGCGCGATCTCGCCGATCAGCGTGCTCACCTTGCGCACCTGCTCGACGATCTGGTCCATCGTGCTGCCCGCGCCGCGCACCAGCGTCGAGCCCGCGGCCACGCGCTCCACGCTCTGGTTGACGATGGCCTTGATCTGCTGCGCCGCCTGGGCGCTCTTGCCGGCCAGTGCCCGCACCTCGCCGGCCACCACCGCGAAGCCGCGGCCATGCTCGCCGGCCCGGGCTGCTTCCACCGCGGCGTTGAGCGCCAGGATGTTGGTCTGGAAGGCGATGCCGTCGATCACGCCGATGATCTGCGCGATGCGTTGCGACGCATCGGCGATGCCCTGCATCGTGGCCACCACGTCGCCCACCACCTTGCCGCCCTGCGCCGCCACGCTGCTGGCCTGCGCAGCCAGCGTGGTGGCCTCGCGCGCCGCGGCGGCGTTCTGGTTGACGGTGCCGCTGAGTTGCTGCACGGACGCGGCCGTTTCCTGCAACTGCGCTGCCTGCTGCTCGGTGCGCGTGCTCAGGTCCTGGTTGCCGCGGCTGATCTCGTTGCTGCCGGCGTCGATCTCGGCGGCGGCGCTGCGGATGTCGGTGACGATGCCGTTCAGCGTGCCCACCATCGCGCCCAGCGCGGCCATCAGGCGTGCCGTCTCGTCGTTGCCGTGGCCGGCCTGCACGGCCACCAGTTGGCCCTGCGAGACGGCCTCGGCCACGCGCACTGCGGCGTCGAGCCGGCGCGTCACCAGCCGCACGGTGTGCCAGCTCAAGGCCGCGATGATGGCGATGATGCCGGCCGCGATGCCCAGGATCAGCGTCAGCGACGAGCGCACCCGCGCGTCCACCGCGGCGCTGACCCCGGCCTGCCGCTCGGCGACGCTCTTGACCTGTTGCTCGCCCACCGCGGCCTGCCGCGCGGCCACCGCTTTCAGCGCCGCCATCGACTCGACCATGCGCGTCTCGCTGGCCAGCAGGCTCTTCTTGGTGGCGGCCACCTTGTCCACCGCGCTGCCCACCGCGGCCATCGCGGCCAGCGCGTCGTCCACCTGCTGCGCAAGCTGCGGGCGGCTCATCTTCAGCAGCCCGGTGCGCATCGCGGCCATGCCGGCGTTCAGCGTCTTGGCCTGCGCGGCCAACTGGGCCTGCGTCTCGGCGGCTTCCTTTTCGCTGCCGGCCAGCATCAGCAGGCGCAGGCTGCCGACCATGTCGCGGATGGCCAGCGAGACCTCTTCGCTGGTGGTCACCACGCCGCCCGGCTCGTTGCGCATCTTCAGCGCGGCCTCCAGCGTCTGCCGCTGCTTGACGGCCTGCACCTCGATGCCATCGACCAGCGCGCCCAGCTTGGCGGACTGCACGTCCAGCGGGTCGAGCACCGCCTTGCGCTGCTTCTGGTAGGCGGCTTCTGCATCCGGCTTGGCGGCCAGCACGTTGGCACGCAAGGCCAGCAGGCCGCTGCCGTCTTTGCCGACGGCCTCGAACAGCGCGGCGGCAGCACTGCGCACGTCTTTCAGCGGGTCGTCGCCGCCGGCCTCCACCTCCAGCCGTTGCAGGCTGTCCAGCGGCGACTTGACCTTCTCTTTCAGCGGGCCCAGGCGGAAGCGGTTGCTGGCGGTGTCGATCTCTGCCACCACCAGCGCCACCTCGCGCAGCCGCGTCTGCGCCTGAAGGCCGAGCTTGGTGATGGCGGCCAGCCGGCGGGCTGCGTCCTGCGCCTTGTCGGCCGCCTTGCCGGCCTCGATGCCGATCTGGTTGACGGCGCCGCGCGTGGTCTGGATGGCGGCTTCTGCCTTGCCCAGCGCGATGCGCGCGGCCTCGGTCTCGCGGCGGTAGGAGGCGGCATCGGCCAGCCGCTGCTCCACCGCCTTGGCGATCTGCGCCTGCGCGGTCTGGAAGTCGGCGCTTTCGAGCTGCGCCTTGGGGTCGAGGTTGCGGATGTCGGCGCGCAGCTTGTCGATGGCCTGCATGTCGGCCGCGATGGCCGTGGTGGCCTTGGCCGCGTCGTCTGCGTTGTGCGCCAGGCTCAGCCGCAGCAGCGCGCCCATCAGCCGCTCGCTGCGCTCTTGCAGCTCCAGCGTGCGTGCCTGCAGCGGGGCTGCGCGCAGCGTCAGGCCTTGCAGGTCCGACTGGATCGACGTGACGGCCACGTAGCTGACGGCCGCCACGCACAGCAGGCCGGCAGCGGACACGCCTGACAGCGCGACCAGGCGGTGGGAGATCTTCATGGCGCTGGAGAGGATGCGGTCTTCAGTTCAGCTTGGCGATCTTGCCGTCGCGGATCTGGGTCAGAAAGACCTGGTTCGAGCCCTGGTGGTTGTCGGCCGCGAAGCTGACCTTCAGCCCGCCCAGGTCCACCGCCTTCATGTTGCTCAGCGCGTTGACCAGGCCTTCGCGCTCCGGCGCGGCGCCGGTGCCGTGGAGTGCCGCCACCAGCACCTTGGCGGTGATGCAGCCCTCGAAGTTGACGAAGCCCAGCGTCTCGCCGCCGGCCGCTGCCAGCACGGCGCGGCAGTCGCGCGTGACGGCCAGGTCGTCGTCGGCCGGGAAGGGCACCACCTGCGAGATGACGACGCCGTCGCCGTCCTTGCCCACCTGGCTGACCAGGTTGTCGGTGCCGACGAAGGACACGGTGGCGAGCTGCGACTTCAGCCCCGCGGCGCGCGCTTCCTTGATGAACACGGCCAGCGGCGTGTAGGGCCCGACCATCACGATGGCGTCGGGCTTGCTTTCCAGCATCGTCGCCAGCCCGGCCTTGATGGCGATGGTGTTGCGCTGGAAGGTGCCCTTGGCGCTGATCGGCAGGCTGCGCTTCTTCATCGCCTTCTCGGTGCCCGACAGCACGGCCTGGCCGAAGCCGTCGTCCTGGTAGAACACGGCCACCGTCTTGGCGCCCCTGGCGATGAAATGCGCCACCAGCGCCTCGGCTTCGTCGTCGTAGCTGGCGCGCACGTTGAACACCTGCTTGGTGACCGGCTGGCGCAGGCTCATCGCGCCGGTGAAGGCGCCGATCAGCGGCACGTCCATCTCCTTGACGATGGGCAGCACCGCGTTGGCGGTGGGCGTGCCGACGTAGCCGAACAGCGAGAAGACCTTCTGCTGCTCGATCATCTTCAGCGTCTCATCGACTGCCTTGTCGGGCTCGTAGCCGTCGTCGCCGACGATGAGGTTGATCTTGCGGCCGTTGACGCCGCCCTTCGCGTTGACGGCCTTGAACACCGCCTCGGCGCCGCTTTTCATGCCCTTGCCCAGGCCGGCCGCGGGGCCGCTCTGCACGTTGACCATGCCGATGCGGATCTCGTCGGCGCTGATGCCTTCGGTGGCCCAGGCGGCGTTCAGACACAGCGCCGCGGCAGCGGCAACGAGGGCGGGGCGGGGCATCAGGCGCATGGGGTGTCTCCGGCGTGGTGGAACATCCGGCAACGGGCGCGTGGCGTCGAGGCGTCGATCAGCGCAGGCCGGAATGCCTGGATATCGGCGCGCAGTTCTGAGACTTGATGGGCGCGGCCGGATGCGGCTGCATGCGGCTACATGCCGCGGAACAAGTGCGCATACAGCCGGCTGGCGGTCAGCGTCTCGGGCCGGTTGCGCAAGGTGAGGAAGACCTTGCCGGAGTCGTCGCGCCGGGCCACGGCGATGCAGCGCGCCTGCACCACGGTGCCGCGGTGCACCTGCCAGAAAAGCTGCGGGTCCAGTTGCGGCAGCAGCTCCTTGAGCGACATGCGGATCAGATGCTCGCGCTCGGCCGTCACCACGCGCAGGTATTTGTCGGCCGCCTCGAAATACACCACGTCCTGCACCGGCACGATGTGCACCAGGTTGCCGGCCTGCGCCTGGATCACCTCCAGCCGCGGCACCGCCTGCGTGGCGGCCGGCGCAGCCTGCGCGCCGAGCAGCGAGCGCAGCTGCGCCATCGTCTGCTGCAAGGCATCGGCAGGCGCGGCGCGCGGCTCCAGCCGGGCCGCCAGCCGCTGCTGCAAGCGCAGCACGCAGGCGCGCAGCCGCGCCCCGTCCACCGGCTTGACGAGGTAGTCCACCGCCTGCGCGTCGAAGGCCTGCAAGGCGTACTGGTCATAGGCGGTGACGAACACCAGCAGCGGGAAGGCTGCGCCATCGGGCCAGTCTTCGGCCAGCGCCTGGGCCGCTTCCAGCCCGGTCTGGCCCGGCATCCGGATGTCGAGGAAGCAGACATCGGGCCGCAGCGCCAGCGCCTGGGCGGCGGCACTGTGGCCGTCGCCCACCATTGCCACCACGTCGAGCTGCGGCCACAGCGCCAGCAGGTCGGCGCGCAGGCCGGCGGCGAGCAGCGGCTCGTCTTCGGCGATCAGTGCGCGGGCAGACACGGGCTGGCTCATCGCGCGCTGCTCCTGGCGGCAGCGGCAACGGTGATCGGCAGGTGGACGCGGGCCAGCGTGCCGCCGCCGGGCGCGTCAGCACCGGCCAGGCTGAAGCCGGCGGCGCTGCCGTACAGCGTGGCCAGCCGCTCGCGCACCTGCGCCAGGCCGAAGCCGTTGGCCGGCGGCTGGCCGGCAGCCTCTGGCGCGCCGGGGCCGATGCCGGTGTCACGCACCGTCAGCACCAGCGTGTTGCCTTCGCGCGCGGCCTGCACATGCACGCGGCCGCCTTCGACCTTGGGCTCCAGGCCGTGCTTGATGGCGTTTTCCACCAGCGGCTGCAGCAGCAGCGGTGGCACCGGCAGCGCGGCCAGCGCAGGCGGCAGGTCGAGCTGCACCTGGAGCCGCTCGCCCATGCGCACGCCCATCAGCGCCAGGTAGTCGGCCAGGCGCTCGAACTCGGCGGCCAGCGGGTGGCTGTCCACCCGCGAGGCGTTCAGCGTGGCGCGCAGGAAGGCGATCATCCGGTCCAGCATGGCCTGGGCGCGCGGCGGGTCCAGCCCGATCAGCACCCGCACGTTGGCCAGCGTGTTGAACAGCATGTGCGGCTCGAGCTGCGATTGCAGCAGCCGCAACTGGTTCTCGGCGGCCAGCCGCTGCGCTGCCTCGGCCTGCGCGCGGGCGCCGGACAGGCGCTCCATCATGCTGAGCACGAAGACCGAGACGACCGACGCGATGACCGTCATCGCCAGCGTGATGCGCGTGCTGGTGGCGTCGAAGTGAAAGAGGCTGGCAGACCGGTGGCCGGTGATCGCATCGCCCAGCGCGGTGCCGGTGGGCGGCCCCAGCAGCACGGCCACCAGCACCGCCGGCACGATGCCGCGCCAGCCGGTGTCGAAGCCGGCCGTCGCGGTGGGCAGGCCGCGCAACCGGCGCAGCCGGTCTGTGCACAGCGCGAAGAGCAGGCGCGAGCCGTCCACCAGGCACAAGCAGGCGGTGCCGATGCAGAAGGAATAGACGAGATGGGCGCCGAACCTGCCGCGTTCGATGGCGGTGAGCAGCAGCGCGATGGCGGTGCACAGCACGAGCATGAAGACCAGCGTGCGCGGCAGCCGGCGGCGCAGCCGGGACAGCGTGGCGCCGGCAGCCGTGGCCGGCGCTGGCTCAGCGCAAGGGGCTGGTTGCATGGGACGCCATTGTGGCGGGCTGCCGCGTCAGCGCCAGCAGCCCCAGCGCGCGGCCCAGCAGCAAGCCGCTGATGGCGCCGTACAGCAGGGCCGCGGGCAGCAGCACCTGCGGCGCGGTGCGCCATGCGGGGTGCAGCGCCTGGCCCACCGCCACGCCGTAGCGCAGCAGGAAGATGCCGACGATCAGCAGCATCGGCAGCCAGCTCCCGGGCAACTGCAGCCGCCGCTCCTGCGGCAGCCAGTGCGCGCCGGCAGGTGTGGGCAGGCGCCGTGCCGCGGCCGTGGTGGCGGCCAGTGCTGCCAGCCACAGTGCGGCGGCCACCGGCAGCGCGGCGAAGTTGGCGCGCTGCGACCACAGCCCCAGCACCAGCAGCGCCGCCGGCAGCGCCAGCAACTGCGCCTGCGCCACGCGGCGCGGCAGCGTCTGCCAGAAGCCCAGCGCCAGCAGCGCGGCCAGCAGGCCCCAGACCCAGTGCGGGGTGAAACGGATGATGTCGATCAACATGGGGTGGATCCTGGCAGGCACCGCACCCAGGTCGGGGCGGCATGGCTGCACTGTCGCGCCCGGCTGCCGGCGCCGCCACGGTGGCGCGACGGCGCGCCGGCTGCCGTCGCCAGACGGCCTGCGCGCGGCGCGGAATGCATCCGGCCCGCCCCGGTCAGAACAGGTTCTGGAACACCAGCCGCAGGAACAGCGCCTGCTGCCCGCCGGCCGGCACCGGGCCCGAGACGGTGCGCATCACGCCGGCCTCGGCACGGGCAGACACCACCGTGATGCCCAGCCCGACGCCGGCCGCCACCCAGCGCGCAGCGCCGGGCGCGGCGCCAGGCGCTGCGCCGCTCGGCGGGCCGGCCAGGCCGGCAACGTCGAGCAGGAACAGCGGGCGCACGGCATACAGCGGCGCGTCGTCGATGATGTAGCGCACCGCGGGGCCGATCTCGCCGAACACCCGGCCGGCCTCACGCTCGGCATCGGCGCGCGGCCGGCCCTGCGCCACCAGCGCCTGGGTCAGCAGCGACGGGCCGCTGACATCGACCTGTTTGCGCAAGGCCTGCTTGAGCGTGAGGTCGGCGCCGCCGGGGCCGGGCACGCCGATGCCTTCGTCAGGGATCAGCGGCCGCGACCAGGCGCGCACCGGCCAGGCCAGGTTGAGATTGAGGTGCCAGAAGCTGCGGCCGCCGGTGTTGCCGGCCAGCGCGGCCTGGCGCTCGCCGGCACTGCGCAGCAGCGGGCCGGCGGGGCTTTGCAGCATCTGCGGCGCTGCTGCGGCGTCGTAGAGGAACTGGCTGGCGCTGTTGCCGCCGTAGAAGCGCTCTGTGGCACCGGGCGTGCCGCCCATGCGGCCGGCGCCGGCCAGCACGTCCACGCCCAGCGTCTGGCCGGGCGACAGCCGCAGCTCGCGCGCCCAGCCGGCACGCGCGACCCAGCGGCGGTAGGCGCTGCCGGCGTCGCTGCTGCCGTCGTCTGCCCACAGCGCGGCGCGCGTGAAGGCGGGCGGGCCGTCGCCAGACGGCAGCAGCGCATCGGCCAGCGCCCGGCCGCCGAAGCGCCGCAAGCCGCTGCCGGGCGGTGCCTGCATGCCGCTGAACTGGCGACCGCGCTGCCAGCCGCCGTCCAGCGCCAGCCGGGCCAGCGGCGCAAGCTGCAGGGTGACGCCGCCGCCGATGTCGCCGCTTTCGCTGCGCAGTTGGCTGCCGGCCAGCGGCTCGCGGCTCTGCCGCGCGGTGGCCCGCAGCCTGCCTTCGCGCCACAGCGGCCCGCCGAGGGTGGTGCGCCAGGCCAGCGTGGCGTCGGCCCGGTAGAAGGGCGCGTCCAGCGACTGCACCAGGCCGGCGCTGAAGGCGCTGCTGCTGCCGCCACCCGCTGCCAGCGCCAGGCCGCCGCCGACGCTGAGCGCGCTGCCGAAGGCACGGTCGTGGCTCAGGGTGGCCTGCAGGGCCAGCGGGCGCAGCGCCGGCAGCAGGTCGCCCAGCGCCGGCAGCGGCGCCCGCGGCAGCGGCAGGCTGTTGCCGCCCACCGACTGCAGCGACAACGCCACCTTCAGCGGGCGCAGCGTGAGCGCCACCGTGGCCACGCCGGGGCCGCATGGGTCTTCTTCGCCCTCGCCCGGGCCGATGTCGGCCAGGTGATCGACATAGACGATGGCGATGCCGCCAGCGCCGGCCTGGCGGCCGCTGCTGTCGGTGCCGGCGGCGGCGCGCAAGGCGTTGAAGGCGGCGCTCAGCGTCTGTGGCGTCAGCACGTCGCAACGCTGGATGGGCAGCGCCACCTGGCGCGCCCAGGCGCCGCGCACGGTGACCGAGCGCACGCGGCGGCCGAACTCGGCGCCGCCTGAGGCCGGTGCCTCGCTTGCCTCGGCGCCCACTTCGACGCTGACCGGCTGCGCCGCAGCGCCCGGCGCTGCCGCCGCCAACAGCGCGGCCAGCGCTGCGGCAGACAACAGCGCGGCCAGCGCTGCAGCAGACAACGGCGCGCCGATGCCCGGCGCGCGTGCGGCGCGTTGCGGGCAGGCGCCTTCCATCTCGGCCGCCTAGACGTCGGCGCTGACGACCTTGGACATCGCGTCGTGCAACTGCTGCTTCTGCTTCTTGCTCGGCTTGGCGACGCCCTCGATGGCCTTGGCCGCCGGGTGCACCTCTTCCACCAGCACCTGCGCCTGCGCCGGCTTGACGCCTTCGGAGATCAGCTTCTGCACGCCACCCTGCTCGACCGGCGCACCGGCGGTGAAGGAGACATGCACCACCTGCGTCTCGTGGCCGTCGGCCACCTTGAAGAGGTCGAACACCAGCTTCCAGATGGCGTCGGCTTCGGCGCTGCAGGAGCGCTCGACGATGACCTTGAACTTGTAGCCGCTCTCCGGCGCGAAGACCATCACCTCCAGCAGGAAGGGCTTGCAGACCTTGGCGCCGATGGGGACGACGCTGATCGTGGATTCGGGCATGGCGGGCTCCTGGGCAGTGGCTTCGGTCGAAGGCGCGCCAGTATCCGGCGCACACCGCCGCGGCGCATCTGCGATTCGTGGGACGGCCAGCCGTGCGCTTCAGCGGCGCCGGCCGCCCAGCAGCGAGCCCAGCACGCCGCGGATGATCTCGCGGCCGACGGTGGAGCCGATGCTGCGCATGGCAGAACGCGCCGCCGCTTCGGCCAGGCCTTCGTGCCTGCCGCCGCGCGGGCCGGTGCTGCCGAAGAGCACGTCTTTCAGGCCGTCCAGCATGCCGCCGCCGGCTTCGGCAGCGGACGCCCCGCCGGCCGGCGCCTGGGCGGTGGGCGCTGCCGCAGGCGCTCCGCCAGCCACCACGCGGCCCTTCAGCCTTTCATAGGCCGACTCGCGATCCACCGCCTTCTCATAGACGCCGGCCACCAGCGAGCCGGCCAGCAGCGCCTGCCGCTGCACCGCGCTGATCGGCCCGATCTGGCTGCCCGGCGGCAGCACGAAGACGCGCTGCGTCACGCTGGGCCGGCCCTTGTCGTCGAGAAAGCTCACCAGCGCCTCGCCGACCGCCAGCTCCATGATGGCCGCCGCCATGTCGCCGATCTTCGGGTTGGCGCGCATCGTCTCGGCCGCTGCCTTCACAGCCTTCTGGTCGCGCGGCGTGAAGGCGCGCAGCGCGTGCTGCACCCGGTTGCCGAGTTGCGCCAGCACGCTGTCGGGCACGTCCAGCGGGTTCTGCGTGACGAAATAGACGCCGACGCCCTTGCTGCGCACCAGCCGCACCACCAGTTCGATGCGCTCGATCAGCGCCGCCGGGGCGTCCTTGAACAGCAGATGCGCCTCGTCGAAGAAGAACACCAGCTTGGGCTTGTCGAGGTCGCCGACCTCGGGCAGTTGCTCGAACAGCTCGGACAGCAGCCACAGCAGGAAGCTGGCGTACAGCCGCGGCGCGTTCATCAGCTTGTCGGCGGCGAGGATGTTGATGACGCCTTTGCCGTCGGCCGTCTGCATCAGGTCGCCGATGTCGAGCATCGGCTCGCCGAAGAAGACATCGCCGCCCTGCTGCTCGATCTGCATCAGCCCGCGCTGGATGGCGCCGATGCTGGCGGCGCTGATGTTGCCGTACTCGGTGGTGAAGGCGCTGGCGTTGTCGCCCAGGTGCTGAAGCATCGCCCGCAGGTCTTTCATGTCCAGCAGCAGAAGGCCCTGGTCGTCGGCGATCTTGAAGGCCAGGTTCAGCACGCCGGCCTGGGTGTCGTTGAGCGCCAGCATGCGCGCCAGCAGCAGCGGCCCCATGTCCGACACGGTGGCCCGCACCGGGTGGCCGGCCTCGCCGAACACGTCCCATAGCGTGGCCGGGCAGGTGGCCCGCGCGGGCGCCGGCAGGCCGCGTTCTGCCAGCATGGCGGCGAGTTTCGGGCTCACGCTGCCGGGCTGCGAGACGCCGGTCAGGTCGCCCTTCACGTCGGCCATGAAGACCGGCACGCCGAGCAGGCTGAAGCCTTCGGCCAGTTTTTGCAGCGTGATGGTCTTGCCGGTGCCGGTGGCGCCTGTGACCAGGCCATGGCGGTTGGCCAGCGCAGGCAGCAGCAGGCACTCGGTGTCGCCGTGCTGGGCAACGAGGATCGGGTCGGGCATCGCGGCTTCCTGGGGCGGTGGACCGCGGCAGTCTATTGCAGCCGCCCCGATAGAATCGGCCCCCGCAGAAGGAGGAGCGTCGTTCCATGGCTGGACATTCCAAGTGGGCCAACATCCAGCACCGCAAGGGCCGCCAGGACGAAAAGCGCGGCAAGGCCTGGACGCGGGTGATCCGCGAAATCATGGTGGCGGCGCGCCTGGGCGGCGGCGACATCTCGGCCAACCCGCGGCTGCGGCTGGCCATCGAGAAAGCCAAGGCGGTGAACCTGCCGGTCGAAACCGTCAAGCGCAACATCGACAAGGCCACCGGCAACCTCGAAGGCGTGAGCTACGAGGAGATCCGCTATGAAGGCTACGGCATCGGCGGCGCGGCGATCATCGTCGATTGCATGACCGACAACCGCGTGCGCACGGTGGCCGAGGTGCGCCACGCCTTCAGCAAGTACGGCGGCAACATGGGCACCGAAGGCTCGGTGGCCTTCCAGTTCAAGCACTGCGGGCAGTTCGTCTTTGCGCCCGGCACCAGCGAAGACAGGGTGATGGAAGCGGCGCTGGAGGCCGGCGCCGACGACGTCATCACCGGCGACGACGGCTCCATCGAGGTGCTGTGCGCGGTGCCCGGCTTCGAGGCCGTGAAGGCCGCACTGGAAGCCGCCGGCCTGAAGCCCGAGATCGCCGAAGTCACGATGCGCGCCGAGAACACCGTCGATCTCGGCGGGGACGACGCAGCGCGGATGCAGAAGCTGCTGGACGTGATGGAAGACCTGGACGACGTGCAGGACGTCTATCACAACGCAATCCTATGAGCCCCCACGCTCACTGCGTTCGCTGCCCCCCGGGGGGGCGCTTGCAGCGGACCGGCGGAGCCGGATCCGCGCAAGACCTTGATCGGTGCGCGCAGATGGTGGGCTTGGCATGAAGGTTCTGGTCATCGGCGGCGGCGGGCGCGAGCATGCGCTGGCCTGGAAGCTGGCGCAGAGCGAGCGGGTGCAGATCGTCTTCGTCGCGCCGGGCAACGCCGGTACCGCGGCCGACCCGGCGCTGCGCAACGTGCCGTTGACCGACTCCGCTGCGCTGGCCGACTTCGTGGTGGCCGAGAAGGTGGCGCTGACGGTGGTCGGCCCCGAGGCGCCGCTGGCGGCCGGCGTGGTGGACCTGTTCCGCGCCCGCGGCCTGCGCATCTTCGGGCCGACGAAGGCAGCGGCGCAGCTCGAAAGCTCCAAGGCATTCGCCAAGGACTTCATGCAGCGCCACGGCATCCCGACCGCGCTGTACGCCAGCTTCACGGACGCAGCCGCGGCGCATGCGCATGTCGATGCCCATGGCGCGCCCATCGTCGTCAAGGCCGACGGGCTGGCCGCCGGCAAGGGCGTGGTGGTGGCGATGGATGCGGCCGAGGCGCATGCCGCCATCGACGCGATGCTCTCGGTCGCCGGTGGCCGCGTCGTCATCGAGGAGTTCATGGACGGCGAAGAGGCCAGCTTCATCGTGCTGTGCGACGGCACCCATGTGCTGCCCCTGGCCACCAGCCAGGACCACAAGCGCATCTTCGACGGCGACCGTGGCCCCAACACCGGCGGCATGGGTGCCTATTCGCCGGCGCCGGTGGTCACGCCCAACGTGCACGCCAAGGTGATGCACGAGATCGTGCTGCCCACCGTCGCCGGCATGGCGAAGGACGGCGTGCCGTTCACCGGCTTCCTCTACGCCGGCTTGATGATCGACGGCCAGGGCCAGCCGCGCACGGTCGAGTTCAACTGCCGCCTCGGCGACCCCGAGGCGCAGGTGATCCTGCTGCGGCTCAAGAGCGACCTCTTCGAGCTGCTGCTGCACGCCACCGACGGCACGCTGGACAAGGCCGCGCTGCACTGGGACCGCCGGGTCGCACTCGGCGTGGTGATGGCTGCCGCCGGCTACCCCGGGCCGCCGCGCGCGGGCGACGTGATCAGCGGCCTGCCGCCTTTGCAGCGCAGCGGCGACGACACGAAGGACGACCTCCACGTCTTCCACGCCGGCAGCACGCTGCAGGATGGCCGGCCGGTGACCAGCGGCGGGCGCGTGCTGTGCGTCACCGCGCTGGCTGAATCGGTGCGGCTGGCGCAGGCGCGGGCACTGGACGCCGTGCGCGCCATCCGCTTCGACGGTGCGCAGTGGCGCAACGACATCGGCCACCGGGCGATCAGGCAGCAAGGGCATTGAACATCGACACCGCAGCCGTCCGCGCCTACCTGCTGGGCTTACAGGCACGCATCGTCGCGGCACTCGAAGCGGCCGACGGCCAGCCCTTTGCCACCGACGGCTGGGTGCGCGCGCCCGACGACAAGCTGCAGGGCGACGGCCTGTCGCGGCTGCTGGAAGGCGGCGCGCTGCTGGAGCGCGGCGGCTGCGGCTTCAGCCACGTGCAGGGCAGCACGCTGCCGCCGTCGGCCACGGCGCACCGGCCCGAGCTGGCCGGCGCACCGTGGCAGGCGATGGGCGTCTCGCTGGTGTTCCACCCGCGCAACCCCTATGTGCCGACCGTGCACATGAACGTGCGGCTGTTCGCCGCGCTGCCCGAGGGGCGCGACCCGGTGTTCTGGTTCGGCGGCGGCATGGACCTGACGCCGTACTACGGGTTCGAGGACGACGCCGCCCACTTCCACCAGGCCTGCGCCGACGCGCTGGCCCCGTTCGGCGCCGACAAGTACCCGCGCTTCAAGACGTGGTGCGACGACTACTTCTTCCTCAAGCACCGCAACGAGCCGCGCGGCATCGGCGGCGTCTTCTTCGACGACTTCAGCGACGGCGGCTTCGACAACGCCTTCGCGATGCAGCGCGCCGTCGGCGACGCCTTTCTCGGCGCCTACATGCCGATCGTGCAGCGCCGCCGCGAGATGGCCTACGGCGAGCGCGAGCGCGACTTCCAGGCCTACCGGCGTGGCCGCTATGTCGAGTTCAACCTCGTCTGGGACCGCGGCACGCTGTTCGGCCTGCAGTCCGGCGGACGCACCGAGAGCATCCTGATGTCGATGCCGCCGCTGGTGACCTGGCGCTATGCCTGGCAGCCCGAAGCCGGCACGCCGGAGGCGCGGCTGTACAGCGACTTCCTGCGCCCGCGCGACTGGATCGGCGTGCCCGGGCAGTGAAGCGCATCGGCCTGTTCGGCGGCAGCTTCGACCCCGTGCACAACGCCCACGTGGCGCTGGCGCGCACGGCGCTGGATGCGCTGAAGCTCGATGAAGTGCGCTGGGTGCCGGCCGGCCAGCCCTGGCAGAAGATGCGGCCGATGACGCCTGCGCTGCACCGCGAGGCGATGCTGCGGCTGGCGTTGGCAGGCCAACCCCGCTTCGCCATCGACCGCATTGAAATCGAACGCCCCGGCCCCAGCTACACGCTCGACACCGTGCGCGCGCTGCAGTCCGCAGAGCCCGGCAACGACTGGTTCCTGCTGATCGGGCAGGACCAGTACGCCGGCCTGCACACCTGGCAGGACTGGCCCGACCTGCTGGGCCGGGTGGTGCTGGCGGTGGCCAACCGGCCGGGCGAAGCGGCTGCGCCGCACGCCGAGGTGCAGCGCTTCCCGCACCGCAGCGTGCCGCTGGCGATGCTGGACATCTCGTCCACCGACATCCGCCGCCGGGTTGCAGGCGGGCACGACATTTCGACACTGGTGCCACCCGAAGTGGCACGCTATATTGACCGACACGCCCTCTACCGGGCGGCACCCAGGAGCTGAATGGACATTCGCAAACTGCAACGGGCCATCGTCGATGGCCTGGAAGACGTGAAGGCGCAGAACATCAGCGTCTTTAACACAGAACACCTCTCCGCGATGTTCGAGCGCGTGATCATCGCCTCGGGCACCAGCAACCGGCAGACCAAGTCGCTGGCCTCCAGCGTGCGCGACAGCGTCAAGCTGAGCGGGTTTCCGGTGCTCGCCACCGAGGGCGAGGACAACGGCGAGTGGATCATCGTGGACTGCGGCGCCGCGGTGGCGCACATCATGCAGCCGGCCATCCGCGAGTACTACCACCTGGAAGAAATCTGGGGCGGCAAGGCGGTGCGGCTGAAGCTGGGCGCGGTGAACGGCAAGCTGGTGAAGGCGTCCGAGCCCGAACCCGAGCCGGCAAAGCGCGCGGCCGCGAAGACGGTGCAGCGCGCAGCCGCGAAGAAGGCGCCGGCCCGCAAGGCCGCAGCCGCTCCGGCCAAGACCACTGCACGGCCCGCGAGACCCGCCCGAACTCCCCCGACCGCCCGGCCCGCCAGGCCCGCCCGGGTGGCCTGACGGCCGATGAAGCTGCTGGTGGTGGCTGTCGGCCAGCGCCAGCCCGACTGGGCCGACGCGGCCTGGGCCGAATTCGCCAAGCGCTTCCCGCCCGAGATGCGGCTTGCGCTGAAGGCGCTGAAGGCCGAGCCGCGCAGCGGCAAGAGCGCCGCCCAGTGCATGGCAGCCGAAGCGGCGCGCATCGACGCGGCCGTGCCCAAAGGCGCGCGCCGCGTGCTGCTCGACGAGCGGGGCGCTCGCCTGGGCAGCGTGCAGCTTGCCGAGCGGCTGGGCTTCTGGCGCGGTGACGGCCGCGACGTCGCGCTGCTGATCGGCGGCCCCGACGGGCTGGACCCGGCGCTCAAGACCAGCGCCGACGAGACGCTGCGGCTGTCCGACCTGACGCTGCCGCATGCCCTGGCCCGCGTGCTGCTGGCCGAGGCGCTGTACCGCGCCTGGTCGTTGGCCAGCGGCCACCCCTATCACCGCGAATGAGCGGCTGCCGCGCCGCGGCCGGTACACCATGCACAGCTTCATCTACCTCGCATCGCAAAGCCCGCGCCGGGCGCAACTGCTGGACCAGTTGTCCGTGGCGCACAAGCCGCTGCTGCCCGCCCGCCATGACAACGCCGAGCGGCTGGAAGAAGGGCGTTCCGGCGAGTTGCCGGCCGACTACGTGCGCCGCGTCACGCTGGCCAAGCTGCTGGCCGGGCGCCAGCGGCTGCTGCAACGCGGCCTGCCGGAAGCGCCCATCCTCGCCGCCGACACCACCGTCTCGCTGGGCAGGCGGGTCTTCGGCAAGCCGCTGGACGCGCAGGATGCCGCCGCCACGCTGCTGGCGCTGTCGGGCCGCTGGCACAGGGTGATGACGGCCGTCGCGCTGAGCCACGGCAGCCAATCGCTGCTGGCACTGAGCACGTCGCGGGTGCGCTTCGCGCCACTGTCGCAAGGCGCCATCGACCACTACATCGCCAGCGGCGAGCCCTTCGGCAAGGCCGGCGCCTACGCAATCCAGGGGCCGATTGCGGCGTGGATCGAGCGCATCGAGGGCAGCCACTCCGGCATCATGGGCCTGCCGCTGTTCGAGACGCGCACGCTGCTGTTGCAGGCGCGCGTGCGCTTTGGTTTTTGAAACACGCCCGCCCCGCCCGGGTGCGGGGTGGACGCGGTGCACGAGTCACGCTAAGGTCTTCGACGAACAACAACGGAGACGGACGCGATGAATTTCAGCACCCTGCATGGCATCACCGGCCTGGCCCTGGCTGTCCTGACCGCGTCCGCCCAGGCGGCCGATGTCTATGACAACGACTTCACCACAAGCACCGTGGCGGCGGGCGTGACGGCCAGCTTCGTCGATGCCGGTGGCGGCCTGCAGTCCACGCTGGCGCCGTATGCCGCCACGTACGGCCAGATCTACCGCAACTCGACCCTGGGCCTGACGGAGCTGACGCTGGGCAACCTGCCTGCGCACAGCAGCGTCAAGGTCAGCTTCCTGCTGGCCTTCCTCGACTCTTGGGACAGTACCAACGGCTCGCCGGCGCCGGACAATTTCGACGTCTATATCGACAGCATCAAGGTGGCCACCTACACCTGGAACAACGCCTCCGGCAACGTGCAGGACATCGGCGGCGGCGTGCTGCTGGCCAGCGGCGTGCAATTCGACAGCAACGCCTTCTATTCCGACACCATTGCCGACATGAGCACCGCGTCGGCGCTGAGCTTTGCCCACAGCGCCACCACGCTGACCATCGGCTGGCAGGCGAGCGGCGCCGGCTGGCAGGGCGCAACAGACGAAGCCTGGGGCATCGACAACCTCAAAGTCAGCGTCTCGGCAGTGCCCGAGCCCGCCGCAGCAGCGTTGATGCTGGCCGGCCTGCTGGGCCTGGGCGCACTGGCCCGCCGCCGCCGCTGACACCCTGGCGGTCGCCGCGCCCCCGCGGCGCCGGCCGCCCTGCCGTGCCCCGGTCGTCGTTAGACTGCGGCCATGGCAACGCAGGACATCCTCATCAACTGGGCGCCGCAGGAAACGCGCGTCGCCATCGTCGAAAACGGCGCCGTGCAAGAGCTGCACGTCGAACGCACGCTGGAGCGCGGCCAGGTCGGCAACGTCTATCTGGGCAAGGTGGCGCGGGTGCTGCCCGGCATGCAGAGCGCCTTTGTCGATGTCGGCCTGGAGCGCGCTGCCTTCCTGCATGTGGCCGACCTCTTCGGCCACCCCAACGGCCGCGGCGACGCACCGCTGCCGCCCATCGAGCGCCAGGTCTTCGAAGGCCAGACGCTGACGGTGCAGGTGATCAAGGACGCCATCGGGACCAAGGGCGCGCGGCTTTCGACGCAGGTCAGCATCGCCGGGCGCATGCTGGTCTTTCTGCCGCACGACAACCACATCGGCATCAGCCAGAAGATCGGCTCGCCAGAGCTGCGCGAGCAACTGCGCAGCCGCGTGCAGGCGCTGGCGGGCAGTGACCCGCAAGACAAGGGCGGCGGCTTCATCCTGCGCACCAACGCAGAAGAAGCCAGCGATGCCGAGCTGGCCGACGACATCGCCTACCTGCGCAAGACCTGGGCGCTGATCCGCGAGCGCGGCCACACGCAACCGCCAGGCACGCTGCTGCACCAGGACCTGAGCCTGGCCGAGCGCGTGCTGCGCGACCTGACGAACGACGCCACGCAGACCATACGCATCGACTCGAAACTGCAGTTCGACGCGCTGCGCGCCTTCGGCGACATCTACATGCCCGGCGCGGTGGCCAAGCTCGACCTCTACCGTGGCGAGCGGCCGATCTTCGATCTCTTCGGCATCGAGGAAGAGATCGCCCGCGCACTGGCGCGGCGGGTCGATCTGAAGAGCGGCGGCTACCTGATCATCGACCAGACCGAGGCGCTGACGACGGTGGACGTGAACACCGGCGGCTTCGTCGGTGCGCGCAATTTCGAGGACACCATCTTCAAGACCAACCTCGAAGCTGCAGGCGCCATCGCGCGGCAACTGCGGCTGCGCAACCTGGGCGGCATCATCATCGCCGACTTCATCGACATGCTGCGCGAAGAGCACCAGCAGGCGGTGCTGGCCGAGCTGCGCAAGCAACTGGCACGCGACCGCACGCGCACCACGGTCAGCGGCTTCACGCAACTCGGGCTGGTGGAGATGACCAGGAAGCGCACCCGCGAAAGCCTGGCCCACATGCTGTGCGAACCCTGCCCCACCTGCCAGGGCCGCGGCCAGGTGAAGACCGCGCGCAGCGTCTGCTACGACATCCTGCGAGAGATCCTGCGCGAAGCGCGCCAGTTCGACCCCAAGGAATTCCGCGTCATCGCCAGCGCCGCGGTGGTGGAGATGCTGCTCGACGAAGAAAGCGCGCACATCGCCGGGCTGCAGGACTTCATCGGCAAGCCGATCTCGCTGAGCGTGGAGGCTGCGATGAATGCGGAGCAGTACGACATCGTCTTGCTCTGACGTTTCACGGGGTCTCACCCCGTCCCAAATGCCACACGCAACGTGTTGTCGCACAGAGACTTTTTGGTTGGCGAGCTTTCGCTTCGACTGCGTGGCCACACCCGCCCGCCGAACGGTCGATATCGTGTTCGAAGGCAAGCCAAACCTGGAGGCGCTTTGGAAGGCCGCTGCCGGAAAGGGTATTGAGGGAGCGCATGGAGTTGCCGGTTGCCAGGGGATGATGCCTTTCTGATGCTGTCGTGCCGATCAACTGGCTTGTTCGGAGGCAGGAGTCTGGATGGAGCTGCCGTTCCGGCAGGCTGGCATGGTCGGCGCCTGCTGACCCGTTTCCGACCTTCGTTGCATCGATCGAGTTGACACAAAGCGGCGGGCGATTTCGCGCAGACTGCGGCGCTCCCAACCGGTCTGCTCGCACCGCCCTAGGTTTACGTAGTGACCGGGAGATACCGAATGTCTCGTCAAGATCAATTCGCGACGCGGTCCTGGATCGGCTTTAGCTGCCAAGTGCGGGTGAAGAACAGGTCGGCCTCGTGCTGGTCGCCAGCGAAGTTCTGCACTTTCACGATCTTGCCGTCACGCACTTCATAGAAGAGCACCCAGTTCATATCGACCTTGTTGTCACCGAACGCACCCCACCCACGATGGACATCGACGACGTACCTGTCGTTGCCGCTCAGGTACAGCACCTCGGCCTTGAAGCCGGCTTTCTGAAGCTGTTTGAAGTAGGCCACGATTTCTTCCGCACCGACCTTGGTGCCGCTCAGGGGATGGTGACCGGGAATCGTCCAGCGCACGTCCGGCGCCATGATGGCACGGATGCCTGCCAGGTCACCCTTGCCGTAAGGCTTCGTAGAACGACTGGACCACTGATCCGGAACGGGTAACCCAGATTTGGCTCGTCGGTAAGTCGCCGCTGAAGACCGCACTGATGGGCTTGAACCAACTCGAACCCACGCAAAACTCTATCGACCAAAGTCTATTCGGCCTGACTCATGCAACCACTCAGGCTTGGTCTCAGCGGCATCCGCGGCATCCGCCTGTGCCCCACGTGCTGCCGAACCTGCGGGTCGCCCCAGCATGGCCTGTCGCTACCTGATCCTGCCGCAGAATCCTGGAAGATGATAAAGGTGATCTTCAAACGATGATAATATGCGTCATCGCTTCGGGAGCTTTGATGCGTGAAGTCAACGATGGACGGGTGGCGGCCTCGGGCGTAGGCACCCTGGCCGGCACGCCAGGCGAGATCGGCGAGCAGCTGCGGCATTCCGGCGCCGAGCGCGCCATTGCGCTGACCTTCGCCCATGAGAGCGAGCGCACCGTGCGCGCGATTGCCGAGGCGCTGGGCAGCCTGGCGCCAATGGTGGCGGGCCTGATCAAGCGGGGCCAGCGCGAGGCACTGGACAAGATCGTTGATGCATTGGTGCCGTCAGTGCCGCTGCCTGAGCACATGATGGCCGAGGCACGCATGACCGCGTACGCGCGGAGCGCTGTGCTGGCGTCAGGCGACTGGCTGACGGCGGCGCAGGTGGCCGAGCTGGCGGGGTTCAGCACATCGAACCTGAGTGCGCAACCGAACAAGTGGAAGAAGGAAGGGCAGATCTTCGCCATCCGCCACCAGGGCCTGGACTACTTTCCGGCCTATGGCCTGGATGCCGAGGCGGGTTACCGGCCCCTGAAGTCGCTGGCGCCGATTCTGGCGGCTTTCGGGGCTGCCAAGGACGGCTGGGGCCTGGCGTACTGGTTTGCGTCGGTCAACAGTTTCCTTGGGGGCAAGCGCCCTCAGGACGTGCTTCCCAAGTCGCCTGAGCGTGTGCTCGTAGCGGCCACCGATGAAGTGGCCGAGATCGCCCATGGTTGACCCGGCCGGCGCAAGCCGTCCCCGGCGCACTGACGCGTCGAAGTCGAAGGCCGCGCTGGCCATCGTCCTACCGGACCCGCCGGCGGTTCTGCACATCACCACCGCCACCTGGAAGGCGGGCGCCGCGTTGCACCGTGTGCACCTCGGCATCTACGCCGCCGAAGCGTTCAACCCAGGCATCAACGGCGACGCCAGGTTCAGCCCCATCGTGACCGCTGCGGGAAAGCCGATCCCTACGCTTTACGGCGGCACCAGCTTCAGTTGCGCGGCGATGGAAACAGTCTTCCACGACGTGCCGTTTGCGCCCGGACTGAAGACTTACGCGAAGAACAAGCTCGAGGGGCAACTGCATTCGGTGCTGATCCCCGACGCGGAACTGACGCTGGCCGACCTGCGCAATGTGCCCCTGCGCAAGCTGGGTGTCGAGCGCAAACAGTTGATCGACACCGAGAAAGATACCTACGTCCAGACCCGAAAGTGGGCTGCGGCTATCCATGCGCAGCACGTGCACATCCAGGGCCTCTGCTGGACCTCGCGGCAGGACGACAGTGCCATGGCGGTAATGCTGTTCGGTGACCGCATCGGTACAGGCGTATTGACGCGGCGGGAGCCTTCGCGGGCCTTGCTCGATGATGGTCCGGCCTACATGGAGCTGCTGGCCCTGGCTGAGTTGATTGGCGTGTGTGTCGTCGCGGGGCGAAGCTGAGGCCATGTTCGTTATGGGCGGGGGAGTGTTCCCGCAGAGTGGGAATCGAAGGAAGCATGTCGCATGCCCTACGATGAATCTCAATGCAGCCTTCCACTCTGTTCTGGCCATCGGATCGCAAGCTCTTCCGCAGACAGTCGAGAGCGCGGATTCTTGTGCCGATCTTCGCTGTCCTGACAACTGCCCTCTTGGTCATGGCGCTGGGCCAGGTCGGGTGGAGTTGACTAGCCCGGTTTTGTGAAAGACACCGTTGTCCGACTCGAAATCCGTGGCCTGGTCCAGGGTGTCGGCTATCGCTGGTCGATGGCCGGGGAGGCCAGGCGAGGGGGCATCCGTGGTTGGGTTCGCAACCGCCGCGACGGGTCAGTGGAGGCCACCCTTGCGGGTCCGTGGGAAGCGGTCAACGTGTTGATCGCGTGGGCAAGACGAGGCCCGGGCTCGGCAGCGGTCGAAGCAGTGGACGTCTTCGAAAGCCACGGCGTCTTTGAAACGTTCGAACTGCGACCGACGGCGTGATTGCGTACGTCCAAGCGTCGCGTAGCTAGCCTTTGCCGCAGACTGAGCCGGCCGCGAAGCTCTCCGTTGCTACCGGCTTTTTCCAAAGCGGTGCAGGAGTAGTAAGGCAGCCGAGGCAAAGGTCTCGGGCTGCTCGAGCCATGCGCAATGACCTGCGTTTGGAATCTCGACCCGAAGCGCTGGATCCATACGCGCCGAAAGCCTTCCGATCGCTGCTTGGGCTCCAGGAAAACGGTCATCTCGTTCTGCGGTGATCTGGGCCACCGGCATCTCGAACCAATAGCCGCGGTCGGCTTTGGTGCTGCTGATCATCGCTTCCCAGATTGCGTCGCGCAGCGATGTGGGCTGCGGCAGCAATTCGCCGGCTATTCTTTCCTGCACATCGGGAACGACCGACGCCTGCCAAGCGAAATGCTTGCACCAGCGGGTCCAAGAACTTAGTTTGAATTGCACCCGCGCCAGCGCCATCACCACAGCGGGCGACGCTTGCGGCATGTCGAAGATCGGCACGCAGGTGCAAGGCAGCAGGCCCAGGACCAGGCCAGGTCGCTGGCGGGCGAAGTGCTGGGCCACCATGCCGCCAAAGGAAACACCCAGCACGAAGGCTTGCTGGATGCCGGCTGCCGCCAGCACTTGTTCGAGATGCACCGTGGTCTGGTCCAGATTGCGGCACGCTGCCACCGACGCGCTGGCGCCATGGCCGGGCAGGTCCAGCAACAGCACGCGATGGTGCGCGCCGATGTCATCGAGCATCGGCAGCCAATGTGCGTGGCTGCCGAAAGCACCATGGATCAACACCAGCCACGGCCCGGTGCTGCGCTCCAGCGTCCAGTAGGCCACCCCGCTGGCCGATCGGGCGGATTTCAGATCGTCAGACATCCAGCGTTTCCCGCATGGCCTTCTTGTTCACCTTGCCGTTGGGCAGGAAGATGAAGGCATCCAACACCGCCCAGGTCTTGGGAATCTTGTAGTTGGCGATGCGTTCACGCAGGAAGGTCCTCAGCGCGTCCACATCGATGCGGTGCCCCGGCTTGGCCAGCAGGAATGCGTGGCCGACTTCCTGGAAAGTGTCGTGCGGCACGGCCACCACTGCGGCCTGCGCCACGTCGGGGTGTTCGCAGATCGCCAGTTCGATCTCGACCGGATAGCAGTTGTAGCCGCCCGACTTGAACATCTCCTTGATCCGCCCTGCGAATGCGATTTCGCCATCCGGCCTCATCAGGCCCAGGTCACCGGTCTTGAGCCAGCCATCGGCGGTGTAGGCGTCTGCCGTGGCTTGCGGCCGGTTGTAGTAGCCGCTCATCATGCTGATGCCACGCATCTGGATCTCGCCGATGGCGCCACTTGCGACGGCTTTCCCTTGCGCGCTGACGACCCTCAGTTCGTTGCCCGGTATCGGCTGACCTATCGTTTCGCTGGTCACAGCCAGCGGTGCGTCGAAGGCCGTGTAGGTGAACATGCCCGAGGTCTCGGTCTGGCCATAGACGCTGGACAAGCGAGCCCCGGACTTGCGCAACTCCGTCAAGTGCGCCAGAGGCGTCACCGCACCGCCGAAGACGATGGCGCGGTAGTGGTCCAGGCCTGCAAAGCTGAAGCCTGGAATGGACAGCAGCATTGCGAAGGCCGTGGGGCTGCCGACCAGGTAGGTGGGCAGCTCTCGTTCTCGTGCCTGCGACAGCAAAGCAAAGTCGACACGCGGAATGAAGATGATTCGACCGCCGGCGGCGTAAACCGTCATGCAGACGTTGTTCAGGCCACCGACATGGTTGATGGGCGCCGGGCATACCGTGCTCTGCAGTCCGTCGCCTATCCATTGCACGTTCGACAGGGCGGTCTGCACGACGGCGCGGTGCGACAGCATCGCGCCCTTGGGGTGGCCGGTGGTGCCCGATGTGTAAACGATGACCGCAATGTCTTCGGGCTGCACCGCAGCGCGGGCCGCCTGTATGGCTTCGTCGCTGAGGGCAGAACCTGCGTCGATGAAGGGGTGGCCGGCATCCAGCGGTGCGTCCCCGAGCCGCACGAACTGCATCGGTGCTTCGGCCAGCGCCTGCAGTTCCTCGAGGTAGTCGCGGCCGTCGAACGGCGAGCGCACCAAGACCACGCGGGGCTTGGCGTCGCCCAGCAGGTAGGCGTATTCGTTGCGCTGGTACTTGGGGTTCAGCCCCTGCCAGATGGCGCCGATGCTGGTGGTGGCCAGCCAGATCAGCCAGAAGTCCGCGCTCGGCGGCGCCAGGGTGGCCACGCGGTCGCCATGTCTGACACCGGCCTGCAGCAGCGCCCGGGCGATCCCATCGACGCGGCGCGCGAGCTCGGCGTTGTTCAACCTGAACTCGCCATCGACAACTGCCTCAGCATGCGCAGCCGTCAACGCACGGACCTGCGTCAGATCATGGACGACCTGCGGCGAGCCGGGATGTGCTGCAGACATGATCAGCGCCGGGCACCCGACAAGTCGATGCCGGCTGCGGCCGCCGCCTTGCCCACGAATTTGGTGACAAGCTGGCCGCCCGCCGTGAACAACTGCGCGCCATCGGCGCTGGTCAGCACATCGAACGCGGCGGCGATGTTCTCGGCCGAGTTCTCATCGCCCTTCAGATAGATGCCTTCGGTCTCCTGCACCAGCGTGCAGGAAAAGCCTCCGGCCGTGGCGTTCAAGATGATGCGGCTCGGGGCTTTCTCGCTCACCAGAAAGGCCGCTGCCGGTGCGACGGATTCCGGCGTCATCAAGTCGCACAGCGCCTTGGGCAGCAGGTCCGACGTCATCCGCGTGGCCGCGCCAGGCCCCAGTGCATTGATGCGGATGTTGTTCTTCGCGCCCTCGATGTGCAGCACGTTCATCAGCCCGACCAGGGCCATCTTGGCCGCGCCGTAGTTGCTCTGTCCGAAGTTGCCGTACACACCCGACGAAGACGTCGTCATCATGATGCGGCCGTAATTGGCCGCCTTCATCAGCGGCCAGACGGCCTGCGTGCAGATCACCGAGCCCATCAGGTGCACGTCCACGACCTTGCGAAAATCGGCCAGGCTCATCTTGGCAAAGCTGGCGTCGCGAAGAATGCCGGCGTTGTTGACCAGCACGTCCACGCGGCCCCAGGTGTCGAGCGCCGTCTGCACCATGTGCGCCACCTGAAGCTCGCTCGTGACGTCGGCGCCATGCGCAATGGCTTGTCCGCCAGCGGCACGGATCTCGTCGGCCACGGCCTGCGCCGGCTGTGACGATCCGCCGGTGCCGTCCAGGCTACCGCCGAAGTCGTTGACCACCACGCGGGCGCCGCGCCGCGCCAGCTCCAGCGCGTGGCAACGTCCCAGGCCGACACCGGCTCCGGTGACGATGGCCACGCGGTCGTCGAATCGGATCGTCATGCTGCGGTCTCCTTGTCTTGCTGGACGAATTGCAGTCCGAGCCAGTCGGCGATGACAGCGGGCTTGGGCTCGCCTTCGATCTCGATGGTCACGACGATGGTCGATAACCACTGCCCGGGCGCCTTCTCGACCAGGTCTTTCAGCACGAAGCGGCCGCGGATGCGCTTGCCGCACTTCACCGGCGCCATCATGCGGACGCGGTCGAAGCCGTAGTTCACGCCCATCTGCAGGCCACGCAGCAGGTACTCCGCCGAAGCGACCATCGTGCCCAGCAGGCTGAGCACCAGAAAGCCGTGGGCAATGGTGCCGCCGAAGGGCGTCTTCGCGGCGCCCACGGGATCGACGTGAATGAACTGGTGGTCGCCCGTGAGGTCGGCGAAACGGTTGATCATGTCCTGCGTCACCTCGACCCAGGGTGATGTGCCGATGTCCTGCCCGATGCGCAGTCGCAGTTCATCCGGGCTGTGCCACTTGTATTGCCGCATGTCAGTTGCCTTTGAATTCGGGAGGTCGCTTCTCGAAGAAGGCTTTCATGCCTTCTTGCAGGTCCTGGCTGCCGAAGGTCAGCAGGAACTGGTCGCGGTCCATGAAACTGCTGGTGTGGTGGTTGGCGTTGGCCGCAGCGTTGATCGCTTCCTTGGTCATGCGCACCGGCAGCGGTGGCAGCGCTGCCAGCTTGTCGGCCCACAGGCGGGCGGCGGCCTCGGCCTGGCCTTCGGGTGCGACTTCGTCCACCATGCCCCATTCGAGCATCGTGTTCGCGTCGAGGAACTCGCCGAAGATGGCGTAGCGCTTGGCGCGCGCCGGGCCGATCAACGTGGTCAGCCGGGGCAGGCTGCGCCAGCTCATGTTGATGCCCATGGGCACTTCTGGCAGGCGCATCTTGCCGCCTTCACCGCAGATGCGGAAATCGCAGCACAGCGCCAGCGCACTGGCGCCGCCGACACAGTAGCCCTCGAAGGCGATGATGGTCACGGCTTCGATTTCTTCCCAGGCCTTGCACATGTCAGGGCCCAGCATCACCTGCTCCCGTAGTTCGAGCAGGCTGGGCCGCGGGCCCTGGCTGGCGAGGGTCGAAGCCCCCAGGTCGGCGCCAGCGGAAAAGAAGCCCGGCGCGCCCGTCAGCAGGATGGCGCGCAGGTCGGTGCGCAGCCGGGCCTGGTGCGCGAAATCGCGCAGTTCCTGCATCAGCGCGCTGTTGAGCTTGTTGCGCTCGTCGGGCCGGTCCAGCCGCACCGTGCAGATGCCGCCGTCCTGCGTGACCTGGATGTGTTTGCAATCGGACATGGTCAATAGACCTCGAAGAGTCCGGCCGCCCCCATGCCCGCGCCCACGCACATCGTGACCACGACATAGCGTACCTTCCGGCGCCGGCCTTCGAGCAGCGCGTGCCCGACTGATCGGGCGCCGGTCATGCCATAGGGATGACCGATGCTGATGGCGCCGCCATTGACGTTGTACCGATCGGGGTCGATGCCCAGCTTGTCGCGGCTGTACAGGCACTGCGAGGCGAAAGCCTCGTTCAGTTCCCACAGGCCGATGTCGTTGACTTTCAGCCCGTGGCGCTCCAGCAGCTTGGGCACGGCGTAGATCGGGCCGATGCCCATTTCATCTGGCTCGCAGCCGGCCACCGCAAAGCCGCGGAAGGCCCCCAGCGGCTTCAGGCCTCGGCGTTCGGCTTCACCCGCCTCCATCAGCACGGCGACGCTGGCGCCGTCGCTCTGCTGGCTTGCGTTGCCCGCCGTCACGGTCTTGCCCTGCTTCATCGTCTGCCCCGACTTCAGCACCGGCTGCAAGGCGGCCAGCGATTCGAGCGTCGTCTCGGGCCGGTTGCATTCGTCGCGGCTGACGACGTGATCGACGAGACGGGTTTCGCCACTGCCCTTGTCCACCTGCGCCCACTTCACCGCCAGCGGCACGATCTCGTCGTCGAAGCGCCCCGTGGCCTGTGCGGCCGCCGTGCGCTGCTGCGACTGCAGCGCGTAGAGGTCCTGGGCTTCGCGCGTCACGCCGTAGCGCTCGGCAACGATCTCGGCGGTCTCGATCATGCTCATCCACATCGCCGGACGGCTGGCATAGAGCGTGGGCTCGACCGCATGGTGTGTGTTCATCTTGCCCGACAACTGCACCATCGAGATCGACTCCAGCCCACCGCCGGCCACGACGGTCTCCCCGTCGCTGACGATGCGTGACGCGGCGAAGGCGATCGCCTGCAAGCCGCTGGAGCAATAGCGATTGATGGTCACGCCCGATGTCGTGACCGGGCAGCCGGCGGCGATGGCGACGTTGCGCGGGATGTTGAAGCCGCTTGCGCCTTCGGGCATGCCGACGCCCATCACCAAGTCGGCCACCTCGGCGGCTTCCACGCCGGCGCGCTGTATCGCGTGCTTCAGCGCGTGGGCGCCGAAAACGATGGGGTGGGTGTTGTTGAAGCCACCGCGAACCGACTTCGGCATCCCGGTGCGGGCGGTGGAAACGATAACGGCTTCGCGCATGGCTGTGTCCCTGGTGCGAGAGGAGCGCTCGGTCACGAGGTGCAACCGGGCGCCGCGACTGAACAATTGTATAGTGGGAAGGGGTGATCCGGCCATTCCGGGAAACCCCCACCCTTGCGATGCCTAGGTTTCGGCGTCCCGGGCGATGTGGCGGCTGCCCTGCCAGAAGCACGCGGCGCACAGCAGCATCACCATGGTCAACCAGGCCAGTGCGTCGGCAAGGCCGCTGGCTCCGCGGGTGGCCCTCAGTCCATCGCTGACCAGCCCCACCGCCAGTGGGCCGAGGGTGCTGCCGACCATGGTCATGAAGAACAACAGGATGGCCACCGACATGGCGCGACGCTGCGATCCGCAGACGGCATGCGCCGCAACGAACACCGAGGGCACGGCACCGATCAGCAGCAGGGCGCCAGCCGAGACCAGCGCCAGGAAGGCGTGGTAGTCGGAGACGATGAAGCAGCCGAGATAGCAGGGAAATGCAATCAGCAGGCCGAGGGCCGGCAGTCGCAGCAGCCAGGCCACGTTGCGCTTCACGAGAAGGTCTGCCAGCCAGCCGCCACCCAGGGTTCCGATCAGCGCGACAACCACGTGCACGCTGCCGTAGGACGCGCCCACCACGGCCATCTGGACCTTCAGCACACGCACCAGAAATGCAGGCACGAAAACGAGCACGCCATAGGCGAAGAAACCATAGAGCGTGAGCCCCACCAGAATGTAGCGGTAGGCAGGCTTGCGCCACAGCACGCGCAAGGTGTTGCCGAATGACTCCTGCCGTCCTGCTGCTTGCGACTGGCCGAGCTTGGTCCGCGGTTCCCGCAGCTTCCAGGCCACCAATGCCGCGACGAGCAAGCCGGGCAGGCCCAACAGCACGAAGGCCGCGCGCCAGCCCAGTGCGGCGGCAATCTGCGCGCCAATGACGAACCCCACCAGGTAGCCGGCCGAAGCGCCGGCGGTGTAGATGCCGACCGCCCGCGCCCGCTGTTCAGGCGGAAAGTAGTCCACGATCAGCGACTGGCTCGGCGGGGACGCCCCAGCTTCCCCGATGCCCACGCCCACCCGCGCCAGCACCAACTGCCAGAAGTTCTGCGCCGTGCCGCACAGTGCGCACATCACGCTCCACACGCTGATGGACAAAGCGATGATCTGCGGCCGATGCCCGCGGTCGGCCCAGCGCGCGACGGGCACGCCGAGCGTCGAGTACAGCACCGCGAATGCAGCGCCACTCAGCAGCCCGAGCTGGGTGTCGGTGGCGCCGAACTCACGCTTGATCGGTTCCAGCAGCACCGCGACGATGTTGCGATCGGCGTAGTTGGAGGTGGCCACCAGAAACAGGATGGCCAGGAACGTCCACCGCTGGCGGGCGGTGTAGAGCGTGTGCGCGGCTGGCGCGGATGTATTCACCCTCGCTCAGAACCGGTACGCGACGTCCAGCCCGATCTTGCGCGGCTGGATTGCGTTCACGGTGGCGGAGTTGAGCACCGCGGCGACGCCCTTCTGGTTGTTCAGATTCATCGCGTATAGCGATGCGTCCCAGGCCTTCTGGCCCACCCCGAGGCGCACGCGCAGGTCGCGGATGCTGTCTGATGCCAAGCCGGTTGCCAGTTCCGTCTGCGAGCCGCGGTAGTTGTAGGAGGTATTGGCCGTGAACCCGAGACCGACCAGTTCGCCGCGATAGTTCACGGCCAGGCTGCCGGACTTCTTTGGCGAGCCCGGAATCTGGTCGCCCACTTTCGATTTGGATGCCGCCGGCGTCCGCTTGAACTCCGTCTGGTTGACATTGCCTGCCACTTGCAGGCTCAGGCCGGAGACCGGCGTGGCCCATGTGAGGCCGAAGTCCACGCCCGTGCCGCCGATGTCGCTGCCTCCGGAGACGAAGGTGACCGAGGTGCCATCGGGCTTGCGGTAGATGGTCGTCAGCTGAGCGTCCTTCCAGTCGATGCGGTACAGCGCCAACTCGACGGCCAGGCTGCGAGCGATGTCCCACTTGCCGCCCACCTCATAGCTCCACAGCGAATCGTCGGGCATCAGCACCGAAGCCGGAAGACCGAGCGACGTGGCGGTATCGGCCGCGGTCTTGCCCTGCAGAGTGCCGCTGCGGAAGCCCTTGGCGATGTTGGTGTACAGCAGCGCGCCCTGTGCGGGCTTGTAGGCCAGGTTCAGCCGCGGATTCGTCGAACTGAACGTTCGCGCAGCCGCAGTGGGCACACCGAGCGCCGTGCTGTTCGAGGACCTCTCGTCCCGATACACGCGCAGCCCCAAGGTCGGTACGAGCTGACCGTTCATCCAGGCCTGCGACACCTCGCCGAAGAGGCCCAACGAGCGCGATGTGAGCGCGCCCGTCGAATTGGTCAACACCACGCCGTTTGCTGGGAATCCCGCGTGGTTGACGGAGTCGAGCTTGTTGTCCTGGAAGAACAGGCCGGTGATCCAGCCTGTCGATGCCTCGGCCTTGGAGGTCATGCGCAACTCTTGCGAAAGCGACTTGGTCTTGTAGGTGTTGTTGTCGCTCAGGTAGCCCGGCAACGACAGCAGATTGACCTGATAGACGAACTGATGGTCCATGTAGGAAGTGGAACTGACCAGATCGCCGACCGACGTTGCATAGTTCAGCGTCACGTTGCCCACGCTCACGTCGGTCTGCACCCCGCGGGGCGCGGCAGGGCTGGTAACGGCCAGGTAGGGCGCGGCGATCTGGCCGTATGCAAAGTCGTCCTGGCGGCTCTGGATGCGCCACAGCGTGAACTCCACGCCCAGGTCGTTGCTTGCGGTCAGAAGCCCTTTTGCGCGCAGATTGCTGTTCTTGCTCTTGCCGCCATTGGTGATGTAGCTGTCTTCGGTGCTGGTGCCGCCGCTCAGCCGCAAGGCGAAGGTGTCCTGCTGAACCGGTATGTTGAGCGCCACGTCGGCCTTGGCGGCGTTGAATCCCCCTTCGATGCGCCCGTAGCCGACCGCCACCTCGCCGCTGAAGACGTTCATCTTCGGCTTTCGCGTGATCAGGCGTATTGCGCCACCCATCGACGATTGCCCATACAGCGTGCCCTGTGGGCCGCGCAGCACTTCGACCCGCGATAGATCGAACACATTCACCGGCGGGATGTATTGCAGATTCGGCAGGCTGAACGGAATCTCGTCGATGTAGTAGCCGACAAGAGAGTCGCCCACCGCGCCGCTGCTGATGCCCCGGACCTGCAGCACTTCGAAGCCCGGCGCGGCCTTGAAGGTCTGCGACGCGCCAGGCACCAGTTGAATGATGTCCGACATCGAGACCACGCCTTCGGCGCGCAGCTTGTCTTCGCCGATCGCCTGCACCGACTGCGGCACGTCTGTCAGCAATTGCACGCGCTTGGTCGCGGTGACGGTGACCACCTCCACCGCCGCGGTCTGGGCATGGACGGGCGCCGCAGCAGCGAAGCCTGCAGCAATGGCAGCGGAAAGCAGCAGCTTCCTGGACGGTGCAGTCATGAAGGTGTCTCCTGTGGTGGGCAACTCGTCGGCTACCCAATCGTTAAGTGGCGTTGGACGGGCTGCTGCTGCCCCACTTGGCAAACGCTGGCGGCAAGCTCCCCTCACGAAGCGAAGGCTAAACGCTTGTATAGTCGCGAACACTAGGGAATTCCAGCACGCTGTTGTTCCAATGGATCGCGTCGCTGCTGCCAGCCGCCGCTGCATGCGTGGCGCGTCTCGGCCCGCCCACGCGCTGCGGCCCGGCCATGTCCGGTGCCGACCTGCCCATCTCCGGGGCCGCCCCCGGTTCGTCTAGCGGGGGAGTGAGACGAGCCGGCGCGCCAGCGCTCAGCGGGGTGGCGGAGGTGCCGGCGTGGGACGCGGCGAGGCGCCGAGCCAGACCAGTGATTGCATGGCGCGCTGGAAGCGTGCCCACATGTCGGGCTCGTAGGTGGAGCGGCCCAGCATCATGCGCAGATGCGGGTCCAGGATCAGCGGCCCGAGCAGCATGAAGACATAGAGCAAGGGCAGCCACAGGCGGTCAACATCGGGCGCGATGCGTCCTGCCACGTCGGCGCGGTCGAGCATGTGGCGTATCGAGTCGTAGTAGCGGCGGAAGAGGCTCTGCCCCCAGGGGCTCCCCTCCAGGATTGCCCGTCGCAGGTAGGCCACGAAGTCGGGCCACTCGTTGGCATAGCGTGCCAACCATGCGCGCTCGTACTGGGCCACGCCATCGGCATCCAGACCCTCGGTCTGTGCCATGCGTCGATCGATGGCGGCGGCGGAACGTTGCAGGAAGAACGCGTCCACTGCGTCGCGCAGGCCTTCCTTGGATCCGAAGTGGTGCTTGATCAAACCCGCCGAGACGCCGGCTTCGGTCGCGATGGAGCGCACCGTGACACCATCGAACCCTTGATTGGCGATCTGCCGCATGGCCACGAGAAGAAGCCGCATGCGACCGTCGGGGGCATCCCCTGCGGGGACGCTGTCGGCTGCACGTTTGCGCTCCTCTGCGCGGGCTTCGGTCGGGGCCATTCGAGATAGTCTAAGTGTGCTGCCGCACGGACTTGGAAGTCTGCATCGGCAAGTAGCCTGCCGCCTTCAGGCACCTGCTTGAACGGGTGCGGCCGTGGCGAGATGGGGCCACTATACATTCGTGCAACTTGCCGGCATCGCTGGTCGGCACGAGGCGGAGGTCCGGCACCCGACTCGCGCAGCGGGCTGCGCGCGCTGCCGACGTTGGCGCCCTCCTCGCTTCGTCGAGGATCAGATGAACACGACGGCATCGTCTTGTCGTGACATTTCACGGGGGCTCACCCTGTGGCAGGCAGACAGCGCACGGCGAATGACGGCGGCGTGTGCTTTCGCCGGCAGCATATGCAGCGTGGTTGCTGTGTTATCGGCAAGGCAACCAGCGACCGGCAATGACCTTGGGTCCGTATCCCGGCGATCGGGCGGTCGAGGCGCGCACCATGGCACTCCTCAAGCGTGCCGATCGTCTGCAATGGGCAACGCACCGCCAACCGCGGGGTATCAGATGCCTCGCTGCGTGGCGCCCCGCGGCCGAAGAGCATCGGCCGCAGGGCGAACGTCCATGCCGACCTCAGAGGCCCTTGCCCTGACCCCCTGGATAGAACCCGAGGCCACGCCAGATTTCCTGTAGCTCGATGCGCAACTGCGTGGTCTTCCAACTGCCATCACCCTGGCGCTTGGCCTGGAAGGTGTAGCGGCAGTTCATGAATTCGACGCTGGTGTCTGCGCCCGCTTTGTCCTTCGCGGCGTTTGTGATGAAGTGCGGCGCAATGGCATAGCTGCTCATCACCGCCGTGTTGGCGTCGATGAACTCGAAGCTGAAGTTCGACATCAAGTGGATGGTGCTGGTGTACCTGGCGTTCTCGTAGAACTTCTCGACGAACTCCGCCCAGGCCGGAATGCCGGTGGTGCGGCCGATGGGCGCGCTGCCACCCAGCGCATAGACCTCGACCTTCACGTCGGGTGCAAAGCCCTTGGCGTATTCCGCCGTGCCGAGCTGGCGGCCCTTGGCGCGGTCGCCGTGGTGGATGGTGATCTCGTCGTTGCCGCGCCCATAGCTGTAGGCCAGCTTGCGCAGGGCGTCTTCGTCGCTCAGCCGCTGCAGCGACGCCAGGGCCTTGCCCACCCACTGGTTGTATTCGGCGCTACCAGGCTTGCCGGGCGGCTTGCTGTCGTCCTGCGCCCAGACGGGTGCGGCCAGCAGTGAGAGGGCAAATGTGGTGTTTTGGATCAGGCGTTTCATTTCAATGCTTCCAATCAACGGAGGGGTGAAGAGGACAGAAGGACAGGCGTTTGAGGGCAGGCTCAGACCAGGCGGTGGCCGCCATCGACGTGCAGCACCTCGGCGTTCAGTGAACGGTTGGCCATCAGCAGCAGCACGGCCTCGGCGGCTTCCCCTGCGGTGGCAATGCGCCCAACCGGAATCTGTGCGCCCACGGCTGCAAAGGTCGCGGCCTTGTCGTCGCCCAGGATGCCGTCCCACATCGGCGTGTCGGTCCAGCCCGGCGCAATGGCGTTGAAGCGCAGCGGTGCGAGCTCCACCGCCAGTGCCCGCGCCAGTTGTTCGGCCGCTGCGGTGCTGACGGCCGTGGCCCAGGCGCCCTTGACAGGGCGGTCTGTGGACACGCCGCCGGTGAAGACGAACGAAGCGCCGGGACGGGTCATCTTCGGCGCTGCGGCACGCACCACGTTCACGGCGCCCCACAGCCTGGACTCCAGCGCGCTGCGGAAGTGGTCCAGCGTGCCCTCGAGAATCGAGCCGCCGACGAAGCTGGCCGCCGCGATGTAGATGTGGTCGGGCTTGGCCATTCGGGCGATGGCGGCCTGTACGGACGCAGCATCGGTGGTGTCGGCCACCAGGGTTTGCGCGCCGGCCAGTTGTTTGCTTGCCGCGTCCAGCCGATCTGCGGACCGGCCGAGGATGGTCACGCTGGCACCGGCGGCAAGGGCGCCACGCGCGACTTCGAGACCGATGCCCGAGCTGCCGCCGAAGACGACGACGTGTTGATGTTCAAGAGTCATTGTGGTGGTTCCTCGTGATGTCTGGCTGTTGGCGAAAGGGCAAGTCAGGCCAGCACCACGTCGGTGATGACGTTGCCGCGGGTGGCGTTGCTGTAGGCACAGATGCGCTTCGCTTCTTCGATGACCTTGAATGCGGCATCGCCCAGGCCTTCGGCATGCACCGTCAAGCTCACATGCGACACCAGGTAGGAGCCGTCGTCACGCACCGACAGCGTGGCCGCGCCCTCTACGCTGACCTGGCCCGGCCGCAGCTTCAGTGCAGTGGCGGCGGCCTTGATGGAACTCGCGAAACAGGCGGCATAACCGGCGGCGAACAGTTGTTCGGGATTGACGGCAGCACCGTCGCCACCCAGTTCTTTCGGGAAGCCCAAATTCACGGAAAGCTTGCCGTCCGATGAGACGGCGCTGCCGTCGCGGCCGCTGGTCACGTTGACATGGGCGGTGTAAAGGTTCTTCATGCAGGGTCCTTGAGGTTGACGAAAAGAGCTGAGCGGTAGAACGCTCTCGGATTGACTGTGCTGATATAAAGCACAGTTAAGGGCAAAAAAAAGCGATGCGTCGGTCAGCGTTTGGACAGCGCGGCCATCACGTCCGCCAAGCTGGTCTTGCCCAGGCTCTTCTGCAGCGCCAGGTGGGCGTCGGCCAGCGGGCCGTCCAGCACCGCGTGGATGTTGGCGCCGACAGGGCAATCCGGGTTGGGCAGCCGGTCCGGAACAGGGAACAACGTGTCGGCAGCGACGGCTTCGAACACATCCCTCAGGCTGATCTTCGACGGCGAGCGCGCAAGTGCGTAGCCGCCGGCACGTCCTTCCGCCGCTTGCACCAGCCCCGCGGCGCGCAGGCTGGACAGCAGGCGCCGCACCACCGTGGCGTCAGTGGCCACACTGGCCGCGATTTTGTCGGACGTGGCCTGCTGCTCGGGCACGTAGGCAATCACGGCCAGCGCGTGTACGGCGGTTCTGAAGCGGCTGTTGGTGGCGGTCATGACATCGCGATCAAGTGTGCTCATTGTAAGCACAGTTGAAGATGCCGCGCAAGCCTGGTCTTTCCCATTCCGGTGCTGATGGCCCGGCCTGGCATGGCCGTCTTGCTGCCGACCTTCGAGGTGAACGTCTTGTTCGGTTCGAGCACCAGCCCCTTCGTGCGCAAGGTGCGTGTGGCACTGCTCGAAAGGGGCTTGCCGCATGGCGCACCCATGCCCGGCATCTTGAGTGATCGCCTCGACGATCGTGCAGGCTGGCGTCTGACCGCACCCTACCTGCCCAAGGCGCGAGCCTCCCGCGACTTTGAGGCGATGCGCCAGCGGCGCTGCGCCTCAGACCGTGTCTTTGCGCAGCTGCAAGTGCAAGGCGAACTTCTGCATCTTGACGGTCGAGGTTCTGGGCCAGGGGCCGAACGCCACCCTGCAGGGACACTTGAATTGCGCCAGGCGCTCGCGGCAGTGCGTGAGCAACGCGTCCGCGGTGGCCGTGGCGCCAGACTTGAGGGCGATGAAGGCACACGGAAGTCTCGCCCCCTGCGCGTCGGGTTGGGCCACGACGGCAGCCTCCAGCACGTCTGGGTGGGCATGGAGCACGGCCTTCACTTCGATGGTGGAGATGTTTTCTCCGCCCGAGATGATGATGTCCTTGGAGCGGTCCTTGGAGCGGTCCTTGAGTTCGATGTAAGCGGGTCGCCGAAAGCGAGGCTTCCAAACCGGCGAAGCAATGGGTCCCGGTCGGTCAACCAAACATGACCGCAAAGGCCTGCGCTCCGGGGAGAAGAAATTCGATCTCGAACAGGCGCGCCTGCACCGGGGCCGTCTGCCGCACCAGTTGGTACAGCCGGTACGGCCCCACGCTGCCGCTGCCGTCGGGCGCCACGTCGCTGCCGTGGCTGGCACCGGGTGGCTGGCCGTCCAAACGGACGCGGAAGGGCGGGCTGCCGCCGGGCTGTGCCTGCCCCATCACCCGATGAAGGTCGCGGGCGTGGAAGCGCAGCGCGATGCTGCACGCCGGGCCGTCGTTGCGGGCGCTGGCAGATGCCGTCGTCAGCGCCAGCATGCTGCCCGCCACGGCGAGCAGAGCAGCGCGCCGCTCGACACCGCCGTGCATCAGAACGAGCGCAGGGCGCTGAAGATGAAAAGCACCTGCTGCTTCTTCTGCGTGAACGGGCTGGACGCCGCGTCACCGCGCAGCCGCAGCGACTCGATGTGGCTGGATACGAACCAGTCCTTGTCGATCTGGTGAGTGACTTGGGCAAACACGCCGGCGCTGTTCAAGCCGCTGCCGGCGGTGTAGGCGGGCAGGCCAGAGGCGGCAGATTGTTCAGCCGTGACGCCGAAGAATGTTCTGGCGTAGCGCGCGTCCATCGCCTTGAAGCTCAAGCCCACACCGAGTTGCGTCGCTGGCATGGCAACCAGGTTGTAGCCGAGCACGCCTTCCACGGTGGTGCCGCGGCGGTCGTCGCTGCCCAGGCGGCTGCGCAAGGTCGATTCAACGAAGGCGTCACCGAATTTATAGGTTGCTCCCAGGTTCAGCGCCGCTGTCGCCTTGATGTCCTTCAAGCCTTCGAAGCGTGATTCGTCCTTGGCCCGCCGCACGTCGGGCGCCAGGCCCAGCGAAGCGCGCAGTTCAAGCCCGTCAGCGGGTCGCAGATCGAAGCCCAGGCCGCGAATCGGGTCGGCGAACAGCAGGTCCTTGTAGCGAAGCTCGAAGTCGGGAAACGCCACGACGCGCATCTTCTTGGCACCGGGATACTTCGGCAAGGTCAGCACCGAAGCGCCTGCGCGAAACGTCCAGTCGCTGTTGCCGGATGAAGCCGGAAGCGACATCTGTGCATTTGCTTCGCTGCATGTTGCGGCAACGGTCAGCGCCGCGGTAGCCAGACGCAGGGTGGCTCTGCAGGCGGGGTGTGCATTCACAGGCTGTTCCTTGTCGCGGGTTGGAGGTGACCGCTGCGCAGTGTCTCTATCCAACATGAGTGCCTCATGAACCCGAAGCCATTCGGACTGGCGGGCGCATGAACGCCAGATGAAGCGGCTGTCTGTCTCGACCGCCCTGCCTGCACCACCGTACAGCCCGGCACTACAGTGCACGCTGCATTTCCCGGCCAGCCTCCCATGACCATTCTTCTCGTCGAAGACGATCTGCCTTTGGGCAGTTCACTGCAGCATGTGCTCTCGGTTGCCGGGCATCCCACCGTTTGGTTGCGCAGCGGCGGATCGGCGCAACAGCGTTTGCAGACCGAGTCGTTCGACCTGGTTTTGTTGGACATCGTGCTGCCTGACGTGTCGGGCCTGGAGGTGCTGCGGGGGATGCGCGCCGCAAGCAACGCGACCCCCGTGATGATGCTGACCACGCGGGACAGCGTGGCCGACCGCGTGGTGGGGCTGGACGGCGGTGCCGACGACTATCTGCCCAAGCCCTTCGCAGTCGAGGAGCTTTTGTCGCGGGTGCGTGCGCTGTTGCGCCGCCATCAGCAGCAGCTCACGGCCTTCTGGCGCGTTGGCGCGGTGGAGATCGACACGGCACGCCGGCGCGTCTGCCTGGCCGGCGCCGAGGTGCCCATGCCTGCGCGGGAATTCGACATCCTGATGGCGCTGGTGGGCAGCGCAGGCAAGGTGATGACGCGGCCGCAGATCGAGCGCGCGGCCGCGTTGACGCCCGCCGCAGAGAGCAACGTGCTGGACGTCCACATCTACAACTTGCGCAAGAAGCTGGGCGCAGAACTCATCGCCACGGTTCGCGGGGTGGGCTATGTGCTGGACCGCGCCAAACCATGAAGCACCCTTCCTTGCTGCGCCACCTGATCGTGTCGCAGGCCTTCTTCATGGGCATGACCTATCTCATTGCGATGGGCTGGATGGCCCACACCATGCTCGGCTTCGGCAACGGCGACCTGGACCGGCGCATGAGCTACTTTGCACAGCGCCTGGCCGAGGCCGCCAGTGCCGACCATGGCGACCTGGCCGGCCTGCGCAGCCGCATGGCCATTGCCGAAGACACTTTCATCGACGGCTATGCCGCTGTGGACGGCTCGCCGGGCTATCGGCCGGTGTACCAGGTGTGGGGCAGCTCCGGCCAGTTGCTGTACCGAACCGACCCGGCGCCCAGCAGCGCGATGGCAAGCGCGCCAGGCGCATTCAGCACGCAGACCTTTGCGCAGCACCGCTGGCAGACGGTGGCTGCGCTCAGCAAGGACGGCCGCATGGCGGTTCACATTGCCGAGCGTTGGGATGCGCGCCTGCTGACGCATTGGCTGGTGATTCGCGACGTGGGCGCGATCCAGCTCATGGCCTTTCTCTTTTGCGCGCTTGCGCTGTGGCTGTCCGCGAGACGCGGCTTTGCGCCATTGAAGCAATTGGCGGCGCAGCTTTGTGCCAAGCCGGCGGGCGAGCTGGCGCAGATCAAGGTCGAGCGGCTGTATTCAGAAACCGCGCCCATTGTCGAAGAGCTGAACGGCCTGTTGCGGCGCGAGGAAAAGCGGCTGGACACCGAGCGCAGTTTTCTCGCCGACGCCGCCCATGAACTGCGCACGCCCCTGGCAAGCATCAACACACTGGCCCATCTGGTGGTGGTTGCAGAAGACGCGCCGGCACGTCGCATGGCGGCCGGCGCGCTGCAGCAAGGCATGGACCGGGTGTCTCACCTGCTGGCACAGTTGCTGACCATCGCGCGGGCAGATGTGGCGCCGCAACTGGCGTGCACCGAGCCCCTGGACCTGGCCGCGCTGGCCCGCGAGCGGCTGGCGCACTTTGCCGCGATCGCCCGGGCGCGTGGCATCGATCTGGCGTTCGACGCCACCGAGCCGCTCCGCGCCACGCTGGACAAAGGTGGATTCATCTCCACGCTGGACAACCTGGTGGACAACGCCGTGCGCTACACGCCCAGTGGCGGCCATGTGCTGGTGTCGCTCAACGCGCAGCTTGACGGCGGCATCGATCTGCGGGTACGGGACGATGGGCCCGGCATCCCGCCTGCCGAGCGCGAGCGTGTGTTCGACCGCTTCTACCGCCTGCCTGGCACCGTCGAGCTGGGGAGCGGCCTGGGCTTGTCGATTGTCAGAAAGGTGGCGCAGTCGCACTCTGCGACGGTGGGCTTCGTCGAGGGCCTGTTCGGGCGCGGTCTGGGCGTGCAGATCGTCTGGCCTGTGATCGAACGCACAGAGGCCGGCCAGCGGCGACGGCAACTCGCCGGCATCTGACGGCCCGCGCGCTGTGCGCCGAGCCATGCCGCGAGCCGTGCGGTGCGTTCAATGCGGCGCACCATCGGTTGCCGCATCCGATGCCCTGGCAGCCAGCACCGTGCCGACATAGCGCAGGGAGCAGAAGGCGAGGATCACCGTCGAGACAAGCAAGGCGGCCGCCCCTGTGCCAACGGCAGCCAGCAGCAAGCCGTCCGGGCGGCCCTTGAGCTGGTCCGACACGAAGCCCACCGCCGCCGGTGCCAGCGAGCTGAGCACGATGTTGACCATGATGACGATGGCGATCAGACGCGCACGCAAGGCGGTGGGCGTCATGTCCTGCAAGGCCGTGGGGAACAGCATGCTGCCGGCCATCAGGAAGGTGAGCTGCAGCCCCAGCACCATGAACAACTGGTTCACGCTCTGGGCCGCAAGGAACAGGGCCGCCGTGATGGTGCCCAGCAGCGACGACAAGGTCAGCATCAGGATCGGCAGCCGCAGGCCAAGGCGGCCGTTGAGCCAGCGCATGCCGCCGACCGACAACAACAGGCCGATGGCCGTGGCGGCGAAGGTGGCGGTGCCCATCGCATTGCCGACCTGCACGGGGGTTGCTCCCATCTGGCGCATCGCCACCACCGGCAGGAAGGCGCCGATGGCCGAGTAGCCGAAGACCGCCAGACCCAAGCCCACGTAGAAGCTGCCGAAGGTCAGGCGCTGGGCGCGCAGGAAGGGCATCACCGACGCGCTGGGCGGCCTGGCCGAGGGCGCCGCCGCGGGCGTTGCGCCCACCCGGCGTGCAGTGGTCAGGATCAGCAGCACGATCAGGATGCCGGGCAGGGCCGTGGCCAGAAAGGCAAGGCGCCAGGACTCCATGTCTTGCAGCGCAGCGGGCAGCCAGGGCCGCGACGCGGCGACGTTGGTCACCAGATAGCCGCAGCCTGCGATGACGAAGCCGACGCCGAAGCGCCCGGCGACGATGAACATCGAATTGGCCACCACCCGCTGCTGGCCCCGGAACAGCTCGGGGATGTAGGCGTAGGCGATCGGCAGCAGCCCGGCTTCACCGGCACCCACCAGAGCGCTGGCGATGAAGAGTTCGGTGAAGTTGCGGGACAGCCCGCACAGCGCCACCGAAACGCTCCACACCGCGATGCAACCTGCCAGCACCAGCCGCCTGTCGTAGCGGTCAGCCAGCCAACTGATGGGGTAGCCGACGACGGCGGCGAACAGGGCCACACTCAAACCCTGCACCAGGCCGACCTGGAAGTCACTGAGCTGCAGTTGCTGGCGGATCGGCTCGACCTGCAGCACCAGAACCTGGCGGTCCATCACCACGTACAGGCCGATCAACACCATCACGATCAGCCCCCACCAGGAACGAAGCGTTGCGTTCGGTTCGCCGGCGGCTGCAGCGGTGCCCGTGGCAGCCGCCGCAGTCGGTGTCGTGATGGTGGTCATGAGGGCCTTTGCGTTGGTGATTGCATGGCTTGGACGCTGGCAGGACCGTGCTGGTGGCGGGCTGTCAGCCGCCGCCGTAGCGGCCTTCCAGATGCCGGCGCAGCGCGCTGGCATCCAGCCGGCGGCCGGTGGCTTGTTGCAGCAGGTCGTCGGTGTTCAGTCGCGCGCCTTGCTGCCACACCTGCTGCTGCAGCCAGTGACCCACCGGAGCAAGGTTGCCGCTGGCGACGCAGCCGTCCAGGCCGGGTTGCGCCAAGCGCAGCGCCTCGAAGCACTGCGCTGCCACCATCGCCCCCAGCAGGTAGGCCGGGAAGTAGCCGAACATGCCTTGCGCCCAATGCATGTCCTGAAGCGGGCCCTGGCTGAAGTCGCCGCGGGTGTCGATGCCCAGCAGGCTCTGCATCTGCGCATCCCAGGCAGCGGGGATGTCGGCGACCTCGATCTGCCCGTCGATGAGCGCGCGCTCGATGGCCACGCGCAGGATCACATGCGCCGGGTAGCTCAGCTCGTCGGCTTCGACGCGGATGCGGCCCGGGCGCAGCCGCGTCATCAAGCGCAGCAGGTTGGCGGGCTCGAATGCGGGCTGCGTGCCGAAGGCCTCGCGCAGCAGCGGCGCGAGCACGGCCACGAAGGCGGGCGTGGGCGCGAGTTGGCGCTCGAAGCACAGCGCCTGGCCTTCGTGCAAGGCCGCGGAGTGCGGGCCGGCCAGCGGCTGGCCCAGCCAGGCACGCGGCAGGTTTTGCTGGTAGAGGCCATGCCCGGTTTCGTGGATGGTGGCCAGCAGCGCCGGTAGAAAGGCAGCCTCGGAGAAGCGGGTGGTCAGGCGCACGTCTTCGGGCACGCCGCCGGTGAACGGGTGCGCGCTGGTGTCCAGGCGGCCGGCATCGAAGTCGAAACCCAGCAGGCCCATCACGCGTTCGCAAAGGCGCCGCTGCGCAGCCACCGGAAACGGCCCCAGCGGCGTGACCACGGGCGGCGCAGCCTGCTGCCGCTGAAGCGCGCCGGACACCAGGCCGGGCAGCCAGCCGGCGACGTCGCAGAACAGCGTGTCGATGCGTGCCAGCGGCATGCCGGGCTCATGCTGTTCGACCAATGCAGCGTAAGGCGCCACGCCCAGTGCCTGGCCCAGCGCATGCGCCTCTTCCCGCACCAGCGCCACCACGGGGCCGAGCACCGCGGCAAAGGCGGGCCAGTCGTTGGCGGCACGCGCCGGCCCCCAGGCCTGCATTGCCTCCGCCACCACGGCGTGCCGGCGCCGCGCCAGGGCCTCGGGGATGGCTTGGGCCATCAGGCGTTGGCGCTGCATCAGCCGCAGGTTGTTGCCGGCGTCTTCAGGCAGCGGCTCGGCGGCCGCGCGCGTGATCAGGCCGTCGAGCGACGCATCGTTCTCGATGAAATGCAGCACGCCCGCCAGTTCGGTCTGCGCTGCGGCCCGCGCTGCTGCGGCATGCGGCGGCATGTTCGTCATGCGGTCCCAGGTCGCCACGGCCTGGAGGTGCGACAGATGGTGCAGCCGCAGATGGTGGGCCGCCAGCGCGTCGTAGGCGGGCGTGGCCGTGGCGGCTTCCCGGCTTGCGACGGCGCTTTGGCCGGTCATGGCCGGCGCATTGCAAAGCGGATGCCGCGGGCGATGGCTGCCGGCGGCACCGTGTTGTGGTCGTCATCGGCGTGGACCACGGTGCTGGCGACGAATCCCTGCCGTTGCAGTGCGGCCAGGCGGGCGCCCAGTTCCACCGCGTTCGGCACCATCCGCGTGTCTGCGGTCATCTCGTCCATCACCGCCTGGCTCATCGGCATGCCGGGCGGCACCAGGCGACGTGTCGATTCCAGGCCACCCACCGACACCAGCACGCGCGCCTGCACCTGGCCCGCGCGCACCCGCTCGGCAAAGGCCGGCTCATGGGACAGCACCTCGCCCGCCGTCATCCAGATCGACGGGCTGATGGCCACGTAATTCTGGAAGGAGGCAGTGCGCCTGAACAGCGCATGCAGGGTGGTCAAGCCACCCAGGGAATGGCCCAACAGCGTCTGGTCCTGGCTGTCGATGTGAGCGGCAGCCGCCACGCGGAGCTTGATCTCTTCGTCGATGACGCGCAGGTAGTCGTCCATGCCTCCGAACTGGTCCACCGAGCCCGGCATCTGCCCGCGCCAGCCCTGGGCCATCCAGTCGGCCGAGGTCGGCATCGTCAGGTCCTTGTTGCGCACGGTCAGCGCTTCGGACACGCTGTCGGTGGGGTAGCCGATGCCGACGATCACCGGGTTGCGCACATCCGGCCAGCGGGCCTGGATGCGGGCCGTGTCCACCGCAATGCCGAAGTGCAGGTTGCCGTCGATGAGATAGAGCACCGGATGCCCCGTGGCCGGTGGCGGGCTGGAGGGCACCGAAACGAAGAGCCGGTGGCTGCGGCCGTTGATCTGCGATGTGAAGTCAATCCGCTGCGCGTTGACCGCCATCTCGGTGTTGGATCGTGTGGGCTGATTCAAGGCTTGGTCCTGTCCGTCGGTCGTTCGGCGAGGGTTCGTCGATGGTTCGTCGATGAGGGCGGCTCAGCCCCACAGCGCCGGCTGCGGCAATTGCGCAACGCCGTTCACATAGGCCATTGCCGGCGTGCGGTCGCCGCTTTGCAGAAGCGGGCCGTCCAGGTCGGCCCAGCGCGCCATCTGCGCCAGCAGCAATGCTGGCGCCATGCCGAGTGACGTTCCGCACATGTTGCCGACCATCAGCTCGAAGCCGCGTTTGCGGGCCTCGTGTGCCAGCGCCAGGGCTTCGGTCAGGCCGCCGCATTTGTCGAGCTTCAGGTTCACCACCTGGTAGCGGCCCTGAAGCGCATCGAGCGAATGGCGGTCGGTGCAGGACTCGTCGGCCGCCAGCGGGATGGGGGGCGCAAAGCCCACGAGCGCTGCGTCCTCGCCGCGCGGCAGCGGCTGCTCGATCAGTTCGACCCCGGCCGTTTGCAGCGCAGGCAGCAGGCGCTCCAGCAGCGTTGGCGTCCAGGCCTGGTTGGCGTCGATCACGATGCGTGCCTCCGGCAGCAGTTCGCGCGCCATCGCCAGCGCAGACAGATGGCGCGTGCCGTCCACCTTCAGCTTGATCAACGGCAGGCCCTGGGCGGCGCGGATGCGGCGGCGCGTGTCGTCGGCATTGCCCAGGCCGATGGTGAAGGCCGTCAGCACCGGCTGCCATGGCGGCAGGCCAGCCTGCTGCCAGGCCGGCGTGCCGCTGCGCTTGGCATGCAGGTCCCACAGCGCGCAGTCCAGCGCGTTGCGTGCCCCGCCGGCAGGCAGCAAGGCCTGCAGTTCGGCGCGCGTGATGTCGTTGTGCAGGTGGTGCGCCACCGCCCTGATCTGCGCCACCATCGACGTCGGCGTTTCGCCGTCGTAGTCCACGCCGGCCGATTCGGCCTGGCCGCAATGGCCATCGCGGTCACTCAGCTTCAGGTGCAGCAGCGGCAGGGCATGCATCACCTCGCGCGCGATCTCGAACGGCTCACGCAATGGCCAGCGCTCGACGCGCAGTTGCAGCGCCAGGTTCATGCCAGCAATGCCTGCGCAATGGCTTCGACACCACCGCGCATGGGGTCGCACACCGGCAGGCCGAGGTCAGCCGCCACGGCCTGCCGGTAGCTGCTCCACGCGGTGTCGTCCAGCGCCGACGAGTTGATGGCCACGCCAGCGCAGCGCACGGCCGGGTTGGTGAGCCGCCCAGCTTCGAGGTAGCGGCGAATGGCTTCTGCAAGCGACGGCAGCGGGATGTGCGGATAGCCTTCGATGGTCTGGCGCGACGGGTCGTGGCACAAGACGATGGCATCGGGCTGCGAGCCATGCAGCAGGCCCAGCGTCACGCCTGCATAGGCCGGGTGGAACAGCGCGCCCTGGCCCTCGATCACGTCCCAGTGGTCGGGCGCGTTGTCGGGCGACAGTTGCTCGGCAGCGCCGGCGACGAAGTCGGCGACCACGGCATCGATGGCGATGCCCTCGCCGGCAATCATGATGCCGGTCTGCCCCGTTGCGCGAAAGCTGGCCCTGGCGCCCAGCCTGTGCAGCGCCTGCCTGAGCGCCAGCGCGGTGTACTTCTTCCCGAGTGCGCAATCGGTGCCCACCGTCAGCACCCGCAGGCCGCTGCGCCGGATGCCGGTGCCGGTGGACACCGCCTGCCCGCTGTGCCGCACGTTGATCAGGCGCGCCCCGCTGCGGGCGGCAGCCGCGGCCAGCGCCGGGTGGCTTTCGAGCCGGGTGTGCAGGCCGCTGACGATGTCCAGCCCGGCGTCCGCCGCCTGCACCAGCACCGGCAACCAGTTCTGCGGCAGGTGGCCGCCCACCGCCGCAACGCCGATCACCAGAGAGCCGGCGCCCTCCCTGGCCGCCTGCTCTGGCGTGAGTTGCGGCAGACCCAGGCTGACAGTGGCCGCAGGCAGTGCCCATTCGCCAATGACGCTGTCGCCGCACCAGTCGCGCAACCCGAAGCCGGTCTTGGCGTCGGACTTCAGGCAGACATCACCGAGAAAGACGAGGTAGGGCTTGCGCAGGCTGTGCATGGCCATCCGGTGGAGCTGCAAAGGAGGTCGCTCGGCCTGTCGTGCCTTGCGTCGGTGGATAGTATTTCATCCACCTGCATTTCAGCACATCCCGGCATCGCAGGGCAAGTGCAGCGCAACGAAGTAGCTGGTTGCGGCAGGCGATCACCGCCGCGGACGCGGACGCGGACGCGGGCTCGGCGTGTTGCTTCGTCAGCGCGACGGCTTGCGGGCCGCGGCGCGGGAGATCAGACCGGCGGCGTGTTGGCGCTGACGACGACGGCCTCTTCGGCGCCCACATTGCGAAAGCGGTGCGGCAGGCGGCTGGAAAACAGATAGCCGTCGCCAGGCCCCAGCACGCGGGAGACCCCACCCACGGTGACCTCGATGCGGCCCTGGATCACGACGCCGCCCTCGTCGCCGACATGGCTGTACGGCAGGGCAGCCGTCTCCGCGCCCGGCGCGTAGCGCTCCAGCAGCAGCTGCAACGGGCGGCCGCTCAGGTTGTGGCCCACCTGGCGCAGCGAGATGCCACCGCCGCCCACCTCCATCAGCTCCGCCTCGTGAAAGAAGACCTGGGTCTCGCTCTCCGGGTCGAGGGTGAAGAACTCGGACAGCGTCATCGGAAAGCTGTCGAGGATCTTGCGCAACGAACCCACCGACGGCGAGATCGTTTCCTTCTCGATGCAGCCGATGGTGCCGTGGTTCAGGCCGGCACGCCGCGCCAGCTCGCGCTGCGACAGGCCGTGCACCTGGCGCAGATAGCGCAGCCTGGCACCGACGCCGGACGACGGTTCATCCGCTGTCGCTTCCTGCGATTCCTGCGCTGCCAGCGCTTCGGGCGCATCCTGCGGCAAGGCTGCGCGGGCGCCGCCGCGCGGGCGCGTCTGCGGCCGTGCCGGCTCTGCGGCCGGGCGGGCGGGCTTGCGCGCGGCTGGTTTGGCCGCCGGTCCCCCGCGCTTGGCAACCCTGTCGGTCGCGGTGACTGCTGGCTTGGAGCGGAGTGATGTGGTGTTCATGCCGCCGCAAGTTTAGTGGCCGCCATGCAGCAGTGCCGTTCAAGGCGCAAAGTGGATAGGATACTGTCCATCTCTTCTGCTGGAAACGATGATGCCTCAACCCGATGCGATGCCGGCTTCGGCCGCCGATGCGCTGGCCCCTGCGCTGCAGCAGCATCTGGCTCGGCAGGCGCGCGACTTCGGCGTACCCGGGGTGGCCCTGGCTTTGATGGCACCGGGGCGCCGGGCGGTGTTCACCAGCGGCGAAGACGCGCCTGGTTCGGGCCACCCGGTGAACCTGGACACCTGGTTTTCCGTCGCTTCCCTGGGCAAGCACGTCACGGCCTGCGCCGTGCTCGAACTGGCCCAGGCCGGCCGCGTGGACCTGGCATCGCCCATCGGCAGCCTGCTGCTGGACGTGCCCGCGGCGTGGGCAGACCGAAGTGTCTTGTCGCTGATGCAACACACCAGTGGGCTGCCGGAGTACCTGGGCCAAGGCGACGACACCGCAGTGCCGGAACAGCGCGATGACTTCATGCATGCCTATGGCCATCTGGCGCCGGCCTTCGGGCAGGGGCAGGGATGGATCTACACCAACACCAACTACATCCTGCTCGGCATGCTGGTGGCGCAACTGTCGGGCATGCCGTATGCGCACGCGGTGCAGGCGCTGTTCGACCGCGCAGGCTGCGTGGGTGCCGCTGTCGGCAGCCCGCAGTGGGCCCGTGAAGCCAATGCACAGCGCCTGAGGCCGGCAGCACGCGATGCCGCAAGCGCCCGCCGCCAGGTCATCGGCGACGGCGATGTGTGCTTCACGGTCGGCGGCGCGCTCGGCTGGCTGGGCGCCTTGCTGGGGCAGCCGCCTGCTGCCGTGCCTGCTGACCTGGCGGCCGGCTTCTCCCCTTTGCTGTCCGCAGCCAGCCGCGCAACGCTGCTGGCACCGGCCACCCTGCAAAGCGGACTGCCGGCGCCCTACGGCTGCGGCTGGTTCGTCGATCGCCTGGGAAACGGCGCCATCGGCTACCACGGCGGCCACTTCGACGGGTGGACGGCGATGGCCTTGCTGAACCCGTCGTCCGGCTGCGGCGTGGTGGCGATGTGCAACCTGGCGTCCGGCAACACGCGCGCGGTGCGCCAACTGGCGTTGCAGGCGCTGGAGGGGTTTGCGCCTGGCAGCACGCCGCTGGCGCTGTCGTTGCTGGAGGACGACGCCCCCGGGCTGACCGCCACGGCGCAGGCGCAATTGCTGCGGTCGGCCGACACGCTGGACCTGCGCTGCTTTGCCGACGAACTCAAGCGCGTGGCTGCCCACGGCAGCGCGGTACGCAACATCATCAATCTGTGGGCCGGGGTGGCGCCGCAGCAGTTCAGCCTTGTGGAGCAGCAGGTGCTGCCCACGCACCGCCTGCGGCGCTACCGGCTCGTCTATCCCGAGCGGACGGAACATCTGCTGGTCGGCACCACGCAGCAAGGGCTGATCTACTGGGCCTGGCCGCTCTGACCGGCCGGCCGTCCGGCTCCATCGCTAGAGCGGACTGTCTATTATAAAAACCATCAAACGGCGGATGACGCAGCGCAGATCGAGCGCTGACTTAAGAGCCGCTGCGCCGATCTGATTGTGTCGAATCGTTGACGGCTAGTATATTGTCCACTAGCATCGACCGCATCACCTTTGACAAGCGAGTCGCTGCGATGACCAAGCCCTGGATGAAGTTGCTGTTGACGCCGGTGGCCCTGGCCGCAGCGTGGCCCGTGGCGGCGCAGTCGGACGCGAGCGCCGGCAACGGGCTGCAGACCATCGAGGTCACCGCATCCAAGCGCAAGCAACTGGTGCTGGACGTCCCCTATTCGGTCACCGCAATCAGCGCCGCCGAGATCCGTGACCGCGGCGTGCTCGACATCCGGGACATGCAGTCCACCGTGCCTTCGCTGTTCATCACCGACAACGGCCCTGGTCAGAGCCGCATCCAGTTGCGCGGCATGTCCACCATCGCCGGCCTGCCGACGGTGGGCCAGTACCTGGACGAGATGACCATCAACCTCGACCAGGTGCAGCGCGCGCTGGACATTCCGCTGGTGGACATGGCGCGCATCGAGGTGCTGCGCGGCCCGCAGGGCACGCTGTATGGCGACGGCTCGCTGGGCGGCACCATCAAGTTCATCACCCGCAACCCGCGGCTGGATGCCACCGAGTTTTCCGCCGAGGCCGGCATGCGCCGGCTCAGCGGTGGGCAGACGGGCTACTTCGCCAACGCCGTGGCCAATCTGCCTCTCGCCAAGGACACCGCCGGCCTGCGCATCGTCGCCGGCTACGAAAAGAGCCCCGGCTGGGTGGACAACAGCACCACCGGAGCGAAGGACATCAACGGTGGCGACAGGCAATACATCCGCGCCAAGGGCCTCGCCAAGCTGGGCGCGTCGTCCGACGTTTCGGTGCTGCTGTACCACTACAGGTTGAGCCAGGACAACGGCTCGTTCTCGCGCGCCGACGGCAGCATCCCGGTGGCCATCGCAGCGCCCAGCGACGACGAGGTCACGATGGCCAGCGTGCTGCTCAACGTGGATGTGGGCTTCGCCACGCTCACCAGCGCCACCGGCTGGATCGACAGGTCGCTGCTGCAGCAGGCCGACGTGACAGGGTTCTTCGGGCCGCGGCTGCCGCCGTCGTTGTTGCCCCCCGGTGCCGGCATCGCCTTGCGCACCGACATGCGCTTCAAGATCATCAGCGAAGAACTGCGCCTGGCGTCGAATGACAACGGGCCGCTCACATGGCTGGCGGGCCTGTATTTCCGCAAGTCCGATTCCACCCAGACCCGCACCACGCCGGTGACGTCAGCCACGCCGGTGGGCATCCTCAACCAGACCGGCACCTCCCCGGCAGACACCCAGCAGCAGGCGGTGTTTGGCGAAGTCAGCTATGCCGTCTCGCCCGCCGTCATCGTGTCGGCCGGCCTGCGCAGCTTTCGGGAGGATCAAGACTTGCGCAGCGTCGGCGCCACCGGCGCGCTGTTCACCGACTCTGCCAGTTTCAAGGCGACCAGCCCGCGCTTCAATGCCTTGTGGAAGTACGAAAGAGACGCCTCGGCCTATGCCACGGTGTCCAAGGGCTTCCGCAGCGGCGGCTTCAATGCCGTGCCGCCGCCGCCCAAGTACGGCCCCGAGAAGCTGTGGAACTACGAGGTCGGCAACAAGGCCGCTTTGATGGGCGGCAAGCTGCAATACGACGTGGCGCTGTATTACAGCCGCTACAGCGATGTGCAGGGCCTCGACGTGCCGCCGAACAGCCTGTTTGCAACCACCATCAACACCGGCAAGGCGTCGGGCCCGGGGGTGGACCTTGCGCTGGCAGCCGAAGTCAGCAAGGGCCTGAACATCGACCTGGCACTCGGCTACAACGACCTGAAATACGACGTGGACACCGCTGAACGGCAAAAAGGCGACCCACTGAACTACATCCCCAAGCTGACCGCGGCGCTGGGCATCACGTCGCGCTTCGTGTGGCCTGGCCTCGGCATGCCCGGTATGGTGCGCGCCGACTACCAGCACACCGACTCGACACGCGTGATCGTGCGCAACCAGAAGATCGACGTCCACACCGACGCGGCCAACTACGTCAACCTGCGCGTGGGGGTCGAGCAGCCAGGCTGGCAGGCCTATCTCGAAGGGCGCAATCTGAACAACTTCCAGGGCGTCGTGAACCCGGGCTTCGGCGCCATCGTGGACGACGTGCGGCCGGCGCCACGCTCGGTGGGTTTCACCGTGCGAGCGCAGTTCTAAGGCGCTGCCGGGATGCTGGCTTGAGCCGGACGGTCCGGGTTGCCGCGGCCCAGTTGGGGCCGATCGGGCGCCACGCGCCGCGGCAGGCGGTCGTCGAACGCCTGCTGGCGCTGCTGCACCAGGCGGCGGGCCAGCGCGCCACGCTGGTGGTGTTTCCGGAGCTGGCGCTGACGAGCTTTTTTCCGCGCTGGGCGCTGGACGACGCCGAACTGCTGCGCTTCTTCGAGCCCGGCATGCCGGGCGCCGGCACCCAGGTGCTGTTCGACGCCTGTCGCCAGACGGGCGTCGGCATGTGCCTGGGCTATGCCGAGCTTGCAAGCCTTGCGGGCCAGGTGCGGCGCTTCAACAGCGCGGTGTTGGCCGGGCCTAATGGCCAGGTCATCGGCCGCTACCGCAAGGTGCATCTGCCGGGTGATTCGAACCCCATGCCGGGTGTGGCGCACCAGCATCTGGAGAAGCGCTACTTCGAGAGCGGTGACCTCGGGTTTCCCGTCTGGCGCGCATGGGGCGGCATCGTCGGCATGCTGCTCTGCAATGACCGGCGTTGGCCCGAAGCGTGGCGCGTGCTGGGCTTGCAAGGGGTGGAGTTGGTGCTGGTCGGCTACAACACGCCGCTGCACAACCCCGAAGCGCCGCAGCATGATGCCCATGTGCAGGCGCAGCACCGCCTTGTGATGCAGGCCGGCGCCTACCAGAACGCCACCTGGGCGGTGGCGGTGGCGAAGGGCGGCGTCGAGGAAGGGCAGCCGATGCTGGCCGACACCTTGATCGTCGCGCCGTCGGGTGAGATCGTCGCGCAGTCGCAGACACAGGGCGACGAACTGGTGATCGCCGATTGCGACCTGGACCTGGTGCGCTCCTACAAGACCACGATCTTCGACTTTGCAGCCCACCGCGAGCCGCAGAGCTACGGGCTGATCGTCGAACGCAAAGGCGCCGTGCCGCCGGCTATTTGAGCGTTTCCATCAGCCGCATCAGCAGCAGCGTGCGCGGCACGATGCTGTGGATGTACAGGCGCTCTTCCAGCGTGTGCCCGCCGTCGCCATCGACGCCCAGCCCATCCAGCGTGGGGGCGATGGCGGCGGTGTAGTTGCCGTCGCTGCCGCCGCCGGTCTTCAGGTCGATCAGCTCGAAGCCGATCTCTGCCGCCAGGCCCTTGGCGTGCTCGTAGAGCGCAGCGATGCCTGGCGTCTTCTCGTAGCCCGGCCGGTTGATGCCGCCTTCGATGCGCAGCCGCATGTCGGGCAAGCGCGGCTGCAGGCTGCGGATGCGTTGCACGATTTCAGCGCCGATCTCCGGGTTGGGCATGCGCACATCGACTTCGACGGTGGCGCTGTCGGGCACCACGTTGGAGCGTGTGCCGCCGCGCACCAGGCCGACGCTGACGGTCAGCTCCCGCGCGTAGTCGGTCATCGCTTCCAGCGCCAGGATCTGGTGCGCGATCTCGTGGATGGCATTGCGGCCCAGATGGTGTTCCACGCCCGCGTGCGCCGCCACGCCGAGGGCCGTGATGGTGAAGCCGGCGATGCCCTTGCGCGCCGTGACGATCTTGCCGCCTGAGCGTGCCGGCTCGGTGACCAGCACGTAGCGGGCGCGCCGCGCCTCGCGCTCGATGTGCGCCTGCGATGTGACGCTGCCCATCTCTTCATCGCTGACCATCAGGTGCCGCACCGGCAGATGGGTGCGCAAGCCCGCGCGCGCGATCTGGCGCAAGGCGGCCAGCGCGAGGTAGGTGCCGCCCTTCATGTCTTCGGCACCCGGGCCGTAGGCGCGGTCGCCTTCGATGCGAAATGGCAGCGGGCCGGCCAGCGTGCCGATCGGGTGCACCGTGTCGATGTGGCTCAGCACCAGGATGCCGGGGCCGGCCGCGGCCTCCGGCGGGCAGTGGCGGTCGTCGGTGGCCAGCAGGTGGTCGCCGAAGCCATCGCGGCCGGGGATGCGCTCGACCCGCGCGCCGATGGCCGTGTAGTCCGCCTGCACCCGCGTTGCCATTCGGGCCATGGCTTCGGGAACGTCAGTGGGGCTTTCGATCTCGATCCAGGCGCGGATACCGGCCAGGATTTCATCCACGTCGAGCGTTGTGGCGGAGGGCATGCAAAATTCCTTCTTTGTAAAGCGCGTCGGCCGGTTTCCGGTGCTGGACAGTATATTAGCCATTGATGGGAAGGCTGACTTGGGCAAATGCCGCCGACGCGAGGACGCTGATGGATCACGCCGATCGCACCGAATCTGACCTGCTCGGCAGCGTGGCCGTGCCGGCCGCGGCGCTCTATGGTGTTCACACGGCGCGCGGGGTGTTGAACCTCACCGTGTCGCAGTGGCCAGTGGGCCGCGAGCGCGAGTTTGTTCGGGCGCTGGCGCTTGTCAAGCACGCCTCGGCGCTGGCGAACGCCGAGCTTGGGGAGATCAGCGCAGAGCAGGCAGATGCCATCGTCGCGGCCTGCGAAGAAGTGGCGCAAGGCCGTTGGGATGCCGAGTTCGTGGTGGACCTGATGGAGGGATCGGGCGGCACCTCCACCCACATGAACGCCAATGAAGTGATCGCGCGGCGGGCGCAGCAGATCAGCGGGCTGGCGGTGCACCCCAACGACCACGTCAACCGCTCGCAGTCCACCAACGACGTCTATCCCAGCGCGATGAAGCTGGCCGTGCTGGCGATGCTGGGCCCGGCGGTGGCTGAGCTGCAAGCGCTGGCCGATGCACTGGGACTGAAGCGCGATGCCTGGGCCGACGTGCTGCACCTGGGCCGCACCTGCCTGCAAGACGCCCAGCCGATGCGCCTGGGGCAGGCGTTCGGCGGCCATGCTGCGCTGATGCAGCGCCAGGCCGACGCCTTGCAGGCCGTTGGCGGCGTGCTGCTGGCATTGCCGCTGGGCGGCACAGCCATCGGCACCGGCTTCGGCTCGCCGCCCGGCTGGCGCAGCACGGTGCTGCGTCACCTCGCCGCCCTGACGGGCCAGCCCTGGCAAGCCGCTTCCGACCCGTTCGACGCGATGCAGAACCTGGATGCGTTCGCCCGCGTGTCGGCCGAGTTGCGCCATGCCGCCACCTCGATGGCGCGTGTGGCCTCCGACCTGATCCTGTTGTCGTCCGGGCCGAAGGGCGGCATGGCCGAGATCCGCCTGCCGGCGGTGCAGGCGGGCAGTTCCATCATGCCGGGCAAGGTCAACCCCGTGGTGCCGATGAGCGCGGTGCAGATCGGCTTTGCCGTGGTCGGCAACGACGTCACCGTGGCACAGGCCCACCAGGCCGGGCAACTGGCGATCAACCATTTCGAGCCCGTCGTGGCCAGCCGCCTGTTCGACTCCTTGCGCCTGGTGACGGCTGGCGCCCGGCTGCTGCGCACGCGATGCGTGGCGGAGCTGCAGGCCGATCTGCCGGCGAATCTGGCCCACCTGAAGGCATCGTCCGCCCTTGCCACCGCGCTGGTGCCCGCGCTGGGTTACGACGCCACCAGCCGGCTGGTCCAGGAGGCGCATGCTGCCGGCGTCCCGTTGATCGAACTGCTGGACAAGCGCGGTGTGATGGCGCTGCCCGACGCGCTGGCGCTGCTCGACGCAGCCAGCCGCGTGGTGCCGGGTCGAGCTGGCGGCCACAGCGAACATTCGCCATGAAATCCCCACGCGAACTCATCGACGGCTGCCTGGTCTGGGACAACCACGGTTGCATGCCGCTGCGCCCGCACGACACCAGCTTTCTGCCGCAACTGCAACGCCTGCGTGCGGCGGGCGTGGACCATGTGTCGCTGAACATCGGCTTCGGCGACGACGGCGTCGAACAGCATTTGCGGATGCTGGCCAGCTTTCGGCACTGGCTGTCGCTGCGCACCGGCGACTACCTGCTGGTGCGTACCGTGCGGGACATCGAACGCGCGCGGGCCAGCGGCCGGCTGGCGGTGAGCTTCGACATCGAGGGCGCCAATGCGGTGGCTGACCAGATCAGCCTGGTGCAGTTGTACTTCGACCTCGGCGTGCGCTGGATGCTGCTGGCCTACAACCGCAACAGCGCCGCGGCAGGTGGCTGCCAGGACGACGACTGCGGCCTCACGGCGTTCGGCCGCCTGTTGATCGACGAAATGCAGCGGGTCGGCATGGTGGTGTGCTGCAGCCACGCGGGCGAGCGCAGTGCGCGCGACATCATGGCTTATGCAAACGGGCCGGTGGTGTTTTCACACTCCAACCCCAGCGCCATGCGCGCGCATCCGCGCAACATTTTAGACGCCTTGATGCGCGCCTGCGCCGCCACCGGCGGTGTGGTGGGCATCAACGGCGTCGGCCCCTTCCTGGGCGACAACGACACCCGCAGTGCCACCTTCGTCGGCCACCTGGACCACGCGGTCCAGGTGATCGGCCCGCAGCACGTGGGCATCGGCCTGGACCATGTCTTCGACGAGGCCGAGGTCGATGCCGGGATGGCGGCGATGGCAGGCCACTTTCCGCCGGAGCTGGGCTACGGCGCAGGGATGAACTTCGTGCGGCCGGAGCAGTTGGAAGAGATCGTCGGCGGCCTTCAGCGGCTGGGCTATGCCGAGCAAGACCTGCACGCCATCCTGGGCGGCAACCTGATGCGCGTGGCGCGCGACGTGTGGAAGGAACCTGCATGATCTTCGACGTGATCGTCGTGGGGCTGGGCGCTGTGGGCAGCGCCACCACCTGGCAACTGGCAAGGCGCGGTGCGCGGGTGCTGGGCATCGACCGCTACGCCCCGCCACACGACCAGGGCTCCAGCCACGGGCATTCACGCATCACCCGGCTCGCGGTGGGCGAGGGCGCGGAGTACGTGCCGCTGGCCCAGCGTTCGCACCAGATCTGGCGCGAGCTGGAAGGCGCAGTCGGTGTCGAATTGATGGTCACCACGGGCGGGCTGGTGCTGGGGCCGAGCGACGGCCGCAGCGAGATGCACGGCCGGGCCGACTTTGTCGGCAGCAGCATCACGCTGGCCCGGCAGTTCGGCATTGCGCATGAAGTGCTTGGTGCCGGCCAGATCAACGACCGTTTCCCGCAGTTCCAGTTGCGCGGTGACGAGCGCGGCTACTTCGAGCCCGACGCCGGCATGCTGCGCCCGGAAGCCTGCGTGGCCGCGCAGATCGAGATGGCGCGGCGCGCCGGTGCCACGCTGCTGACGGGCGAAGCAGTGCAGGGCCTGGCTGCCGACAATGGCACGGCTGTGGCGCCTCAGCACGGTGGCTTGCTGGCGGGCGCTGGGGGCTGGCAGACGGGCTCTGACACGGCCGTCACCACCGTCCACACGGCGACGCGCAGCTTCCGCGGGCGGCAGGTGGTGGTCTGCGCCGGCAACTGGCTGCCTGCATTGGCCGGCGGCCAGTTTGCACAAACACTGAAGGTCCAGCGCCAGACCCTGCACTGGTTCCGCCCGGACGCGCCTGCCGCCTACGCGCCCGGCAGATTCCCGGTGTTCATCTGGTCGCACGGGGCCGCCTCCGCCGACAGCTTCTATGGCTTCCCGATGGGTGACGGCGTGGCCGGGGTGAAGGTGGCAACGCAACAGTATGAAGTGGCGACCTCGCCCGAACAGATGGACAGGCAGGTGGCGCCGCAGGAGAGCGCTGCGATGCATGCCCACCACGTGCACGGGCGCCTGCGCGGCCTGAGCGCCGTGCCGGTGCACGCCGCCGCGTGCGCGTACACGGTGGCGCCCGGGTCGCGCTTCGTCGTGGCGGGTCACCCGCAAATGCCCGGCGTGCTGGTCGTCTCGGCCTGTTCGGGCCACGGCTTCAAGCATTCGGCGGCGCTCGGCGAGTGCGTCGCGCAGGAACTGCTTGAAGGCGGGTCGGCAATCCCGTTGGCGCCTTTTGGCTGGTCGGAGTCGGGTGAGCGCACAGCGGGTGCCTGACGCATTGGGAAATGTTGCAAGGCGGCTCGGGTGTGTTGGATGCGGTTTGCCTTGCCCCGGCATTGTTGTGGGGCATTGAGACGCCGTCGTACCGGCGTTCAATTCCAGTGAGCGTTCTGACCCGTCGGACACGAACCTCCCCGGGATCGAGGAGGGCATCCAGCAAGGTGCGGTTCTGCGCATCACCACAGCCACCTCGAAGGCAGGCGCCTCGTTGCACCGCCTGCATCTCGACATCGACGCGGCCGAAACGCGAAGCGGTCGAAGACTTTGGCCCCATGTCGATCTACAGCGCCGGGCAAATGTGTCCGCTTGACATGCAGGTAAATACCTGCTTATTATCTGCTCACGCACAAAGGCTTGGATGGACGCTGACAAGGTCTTCAAGGCGCTGGGCGACCCGACGCGCAGACAACTGCTCGACTTGCTGGCTGAGCGCAACGGCCAGACGCTGGGTGAACTCTGCAAGCACCTCGACATGGCGCGGCAGTCGGCCACGCAGCACGTCGGGATCCTGGAGGCCGCCAATTTGGTGAGCACGGTCCGCCGTGGCCGCGAGAAGCTGCACTTCATCAACCCGGTGCCGCTACATGAGGTCTGCGAGCGCTGGGTGCGGAAGTTCGAACGGCCGCGGCTGAGTTTGCTGCGTGACCTAAAGAAGGAACTCGAAGGAGAGTGACGATGGGCAAAGAGAAGACGAGCTTCGTTTACGTGACCTACATCCGCTCGACGCAGGAGAAGGTGTTCGAGGCCATCACCAAGCCGGAGGTCGCGCGACGCTACTGGGGCCATGAGAACGTCTCTGACTGGCAACCCGGTTCAACTTGGCAGCACGTGCGCGCCAACGAGCAAGGCTCGGTCAATGTGGTTGGCAAAGTGGTCGAGGTCATGCCGCCATCGCGCCTGGTCATCACCTGGGCCAGTCCATCGCAGGCCGACGATCCGGCCAGCTACAGCCGGGTGAGCTTCGACGTGGCGCCTTACGAGGACATGGTGCGGCTGACCGTCACCCACGATGAGCTCGAAGCAGGCAGCAGCATGGCCAAGGGCATCCAGCAGGGCTGGCCCATCGTGTTGTCCAGCCTGAAGTCATTGCTGGAAACGGGGCAGGGCATCGATGTGTTCGCCAAGCCCAAGGCGGCCTGAACCTTGGAACTGCCCATCAACCAGCCTTACACCGGCGGGTGCGCCTGCGGCGCGATCCGCTACGCCACTCAGCATGCGCCCATCCTCCAGAATCACTGCCAGTGCCGCGACTGCCAGCGGCGCAGCGGTACCGGGCACGGCTCGTGGATGACATTCCCCGCGCGCGCCGAGATGGCGATCACCGGCGAGGCAACGCACTGGGAGGTCAAGGGCGACAGCGGCAACGTCAAGGTCCACGCTTTCTGCCCGGCGTGCGGAGCGCCGGTCTTCCTGCGCTTTGCAGCGATGCCAGAGTTGATCGCGGTCCCTGCCGGCAGCCTGGACGAGCCCGAGCGCTTTGCGCCGCAGGTGCTGACCTACGGCATCCGTGGTTTGGCGTGGGATGCGGTCGATTCTTCGCTGCATGCTTTCGAGCGCATGCCCAACGGCCAATGACCAGTAACTTTTTTCTGTCTCGGAACAGTACGACACCGTCTTGTTGTGAAGTTCAGGCGATGAGTTAGCCGCACTCTCAAGCTGCGGCGGGCAGTGCCGATATGCACGGCGGGCGGCGTCGCCACCCGGGCGGCCCGCGTGGCCGCGCCCATCGCAGTCTTCAAACTCAAAGGACTTTTGCAGTGACCACCACCTTGCAACCCGGCAGCACCATGAAAACCGTCGCCTTCGGCAAATCAGATGTCGAAAACGTGCTTGCAAAAATGGGAGATACGGAACTCGACAAGCTGGCCTTCGGCGCCGTGGAGCTTGACGCCGGCGGCCGCATCATCAAGTACAACGCCGTCGAGGGCGCCATCACCGGCCGCGACCCCAGGAGCGTGGTGGGCAAGAATTTCTTCACCGAGGTGGCGCCCTGCACCAACCGGCCGCAGTTCAAGGGCGTGTTCGACACGGGTGTGCGCGACAACAACCTGAACACCTTGTTCGAGTACGTCTTCGACCACCAGATGAAGCCGACCAAGGTGAAGATCCACATGAAGCGGGCCATCAGCAGCGGCTCCTACTGGATCTTCGTCAAGCGGATCTGAAGGTGATTGCAGTGCAGCCCGTTCCGGCGGCGCCGGCCTGGCACAGCCGGCGTGACGCGCTCTCACGCTTCATTGCCGACCTGGTCGCCGATGAGGTGAGCCACCTGCGGCCCGGCGGCGCAGGCCTGCCCGAGCGGCCCTGGGCGGCGGAACTGCGGCTCGATGAGCAGGGCCTGGGCCTGGATTCGCTGGAGCGGCTGTCGGTCGCATCGGCACTGAACGAGGCCTTGCACCTGCACGAAAGCGGGCTCGAAGACCTGCTGCTGGCGCGCCAGACCTTCGGCGATTGGGTCGAGGTGGCGGCCGACGGCCTGGCCGGCTTCGACGCCCGGCTGACTTTCCGCACCTCGGGCAGCAGCGGCAGCGCCAAGCCCTGCACCCACGCGCTGGCCAGCCTTCAACAGGAGGTGGAGCACCTCGCCAGCTTGACGGCCGGCGCGCAACGGGTTCTGGCTGCCGTGCCGGCGCACCACATCTACGGCTTCTTGTTCACGGTGCTGCTGCCCGCACGCCTGGGCTGCGGCACGGTGCTGGACATGCGCGGCCAGACGCCGCAGGCGCTGGCGCGCTGGCTGCGGCCTGGCGATCTGCTGGTCAGCCACCCGGCGCATTGGGCGCTGGTAGCCCGCCACGCCGGCCGGTTGCCTGACGGCGTGCACGGCATCACATCCACCGCCCCCTGCCCGGATGCGGTTGCCCATGGGCTGCAAGCCATCGGCCTGGCCAGTCTGACGCAGGTGTACGGCAGTTCCGAGACGGCCGGCATCGGCACCCGCAGCGCGCCCGCGGTGCCCTACCGGCTGATGCCGTTCTGGGCACGCGATGATGGAGACGGCGCACGGCTGCTGCGCACCGCGCCGGACGGCACGGTGTGCGCCCACGCCATCCAGGACCGGCTGGAGTGGCCTGCGGCGCGTGAATTCAGCGTCTGCGGCCGCTGCGATGGGGCGGTGCAGGTCGGCGGTACCAATGTCTTCCCATCGCAGGTGCGCCAGGTGCTGCTGGCGCACCCGCAGGTGGCCGACGCCGCCGTGCGGCTGATGACGCCGGACGAGGGCGCGCGGCTCAAAGCCTTCGTCGTGCCCGCGCCTGGCGCCGACCCGAGCGCGCTGCGTGGCGCACTACGGTCCTGGAGCGACGCCCGCCTGGGCGCTCCGGCCCGGCCGAAGGCCTACACCTTCGGTGCGCAATTGCCTTGCAATGCAATGGGAAAGGCGGCCGACTGGCCGCTGGCCGCCGACGTCCGGAACGCCGGACTGCACGCCTGATTGCACAGGCAACGCAGGCGGTCGCGTCCGGCCCTGGCTGGCGGCAAGAGCAGGAGTGGTGGGCCGGGCCGCAAGCCGATCGACATCAACGAAGCCGATGCATTGAGCGGCTGGCCGCAGCCAGAACACAATACGACTGGCAACAACGCGAGCACATCCTTGGCACCGCCCCCGGCTTCTCCGCGTTCCGGCTTCAACGACACACGGTCACGGTGAGGACCGTGCTGCTGCCCGCGCATCTTCGCGCCCAACGCTGCTGGGTCACGCCCGAGCCGCTGAACGTCACGCCGCTGCTCGTCGGCCGGCCGCTCGCCACGCCGGCGCGCCGCGCGCTGGCGATGGGGGCCGACCTGCTGGTGGTGGCGCTGCTGTCCGGCGTCAGCGGCTTCTGGCTTGTCGGCGGGCTGGTGCTGGTGGTGCTGCAGCTGCGCAGCCAGCGCAGCGGCGGCACGCCGTGGCGCACGGTGGTGGGCTGGCTGCTGGCCGCCTTGCTGGCCTTGCTGGCGTTGCAGGAGGCGCAGACACAGTGGCAACTGTGGGACGCGGGCAGCATGACGCCGGCCGCCCGGGCGGCGTCCAAGGCTTCGGCGGCTGCCGCCGAAACAGGAGCAGACGACGATGACGACGACAAGCCGAAGGCGGGCGCCGCCGACGCGGCACCCGGCCTGACCGACGCCCAGCGCATTGCGTCCCTGCAGGCCCAACTGGCCGAAGCGCGCAGGCCCAGGCCGATCAGCCTGCGCACCGAACTCGACCGTCTCATCGACGCCATCGGCGCCAGCTTCGGCTGGGGCATCGTCTATTTCTCGCTGCTGCCGGCCTGGTGGAGCGGGCAGACGCTGGGCAAGAAGGTGTTCGGCCTGCGGGTGGTCGAACTGACCGGCAAGCCGATGACGGTGCTGCGCTGCCTCAAGCGCTACGGCGGCTATGCCGCCGGCATGGCCACCGGCGGGCTGGGCTTCGTGCAGTTGCTGTGGGACGTCAACCGCCAGGCCATCCAGGACCGCACGGCGCACACCGTCGTGCTGGACCTGCGCGCGCCGCCCCGGGCAAACCCGCTCGCGGCGGCTGACGACGGCGGGTCCAATCGCGACCTTGCGGGCGCCGTCGAGCCCGCGCGGGGAGCGGGCGATGCAGAGATTGATCCTGGACCACGTCTATGAACACGAAGATGCGCGCCGCGACCAGGTCTTCCTGACGCAGCCGCTGGGCGGGGGCGGGGGCGGCAGCGGCGGGGACGTCGCCAACTACACCTGGGGCCAGGTGCTCGAGCAGTCGCGCCGCATGGCCGCGCACCTGCTGCGCCTGAAGCTGCCGCCAGGCGCGCGCATCGCTCTGCTGGCGAAGAACAGCGCGCACTTTTTCATGGTCGATCTGGCGGTGTGGATGGCCGGCGGCACCACGGTCGCGATCTTCCCCACCGAGACGGCCGGCAACGTGCGCTACGTGCTGGAGCACAGCGAGGCCAGCCTGCTGTTCATCGGCAGGCTCGACGGCTGGGCCGCGCAGGCGGCAGGCGTGCCGGCCGGGCTGCCGTGCATCGCGCTGCCGCTGGCACCGGCCACCGGCCACCCGAGCTGGGACGACATCGTCGCCACCCAGGCGCCGCTGCCCGGCCGCCCGCAGCGCGGCGCGGGCGAACTGGCGATGCTGCTCTACACCTCGGGCTCCACCGGCCAGCCGAAAGGCGTGATGCAGACCTTCGCCAGCGTGACGGCGGCCGCCGAAGGCATCGTGCGCGACGCCGTGGCGCAGGACGGCGAGGTGATGCACCGCGTGCTGTCCTACCTGCCGCTGGCGCATTGCTACGAGCGCGCCTGGGTCGAGTGCGCTGCCTTCGTCAGCGGCCGGACGCATGTGTTCTTCACCGACACGCTGGCCAGCTTCATCGACGACATCAAGCGCGCCCGGCCGACGCTGTTCCTGTCGGTGCCGCGGCTGTGGGCCAAGTTCCAGCAGGGCGTGCTGGCGCAGATGCCGGCTGCGCAACTCGACGCGCTGCTGGCCGACCCGGCGACGGCCGCTGCCGTCAGCAAGAAGCTGCTCGCGGGGCTGGGGCTGGACCAGGTGGTGCGCGCCGGCAGTGGCTCGGCGCCCATCACCGCCGAGCTGCTGACCTGGTACCGCAAGCTCGGGCTGAACCTGCTGGAAGGCTATGCGATGACGGAAGACTTCGCCTACTCGCACCGCTCCACCACCAGCGTCAACGAGCCCGGCTGCGTCGGCATGCCGTATGACGACGTGCAGGTGCGCATTGCCGATGACGGCGAGATCCTCGTCAAGTCACCGGGGCAGATGAAGGGCTACTACAAGCGGCCCGACCTGGACGCAGAGTGCTTCACCGCCGACGGCTTCTTCCGCACCGGCGACCTGGGCAGCCACAGCGCCGGCGGCCTGCTGCGGCTGACCGGCCGCAAGAAGGAATTGTTCAAGACCGCCAAGGGCAAGTACGTGGCGCCGGCTCCCATCGAGAACCGGCTCAACGCGCACCCGATGGTGGAGCTGGCGATGGTGTCCGGTGTCGGCCAGCCTGCGGCCTATGGCGTGCTGGTGCTCGAAGAAGGCCTGCGTGCCCGTCTGGCCGAAGCCGAGGTGCGTGCGCGGGTCGATGCAGAGCTGGCGCGGCTGCTGGAATCGGTCAACGCCGAGGTGGCCAGCCATGAACACCTGCAGATGCTGGTGGTGGCCGCCGAGCCGTGGACCATCGCCAACGGCTGCCTCACGCCGACGATGAAGATCAAGCGGGCGCGCATCGAGGCCGCCGTGGCGCCGCACATGGACGCCTGGTACCGCCACAGCGGCCCGGTGCTCTGGGCATGACACCATGCTGCTGCCGCGGCGTCGCGGTGTGCACGGGGAGCGCGCATGGCTTTTGATTTCAACGGCAGGCGTGTCGTGGTGGCCGGTGGCAGCCGCGGCATCGGCCGCGCCATCGCGCTGGGCTTTGCCGGGGCCGGCGCACAGGTGTCGGTCTGCGCCCGCGGCGAAGCCACGCTGGCGCAGACCCGCGCCGAACTCGCCGCGCTGGTCGGGCCCGGCGGCACGGTGCACGCTGCCATCTGCGACCTGGCCGACGGCGCGGCGGTGGCGCGCTACGTGGCCGATGCTGCCGGCGCGCTGGGCGGCATCGACGTGCTGGTGAACAACGCCTCGGGCTTCGGCATGGGCGACGACGAGGCCGGCTGGGCCGCCGGCCTGTCTGTCGATGTGATGGCGATGGTGCGCGCGTCGCGCGAGGCGCTGCCACACATGGGCGCGCGCGGCGCCATCGTCCACATCGCGTCGATCTCCGGCTACCGCGCCTCGACCCGCGCGCCGGCCTATGCCGCGGTGAAGGCCGCGATGATCAGCTACACCGGCAGCCAGGCGGCGATGCTGGCGGCGCGCGGCATCCGCGTGAACTGCATCGCGCCGGGCTCCATCGAGTTCCCCGGCGGCGTCTGGGACCAGCGCAAACAGACCGCCGACCCGCTGTATGAGCGCACGCTCAAAGGCATTCCGTTCGGCCGCATGGGCACCGCCGACGAGGTGGCCGAGGTGGCGCTGTTCCTCGCGTCCGACCATGCCCGATGGGTGACCGGGCAGACGCTCGCGGTGGACGGCGGGCAGTTGCTCGGCGGTTGAACCGGGCGGCGGCCAAGCCGCCGCCGCGGCCACCGCCTTCAGGCCGCCAGCAACTGCCGCAGCACGAACGGCAGGATGCCGCCGTGCTTGTAGTAGTCCACCTCGATCGGCGTGTCGATGCGCAGCGTCACCGTCACCTCGCGGCGCGTGCCGTCGGCGGCCGTGATCACCAGCGTCGCGTCGCTCAGCGGCTTGACGTCGGCGGCCAGGATCACGTCGATGGTCTCGTCGCCCTTGAGGCCCAGCGTCTGCCAGGAGTCGCCGGCCTTGAACTGGAGCGGCAGCACGCCCATGCCGATGAGGTTGCTGCGGTGGATGCGCTCGAAGCTGCGCGTGACGACCGCCTTGATGCCCAGCAGCGCCGTGCCCTTGGCAGCCCAGTCGCGTGAGCTGCCGGTGCCGTATTCCTCGCCGGCGAAGACGACGGTGGGCACGCCGGCGGCCTGGTAGCGCATCGCGGCGTCGTAGATGGCCATCTGTTCGCCGCCGGGCTGGTAGAGCGTGTAGCCGCCTTCCACCCGCGAGCCGTCGGCGCCTGCCGGGATCATCAGGTTCTTCACCCGCACGTTGGCGAAGGTGCCGCGCATCATCACCTCGTGGTTGCCGCGGCGGGCGCCGTAGCTGTTGAAGTCGGCCTTCAGCACGCCGTTGTCCAGCAGGTACTTGCCGGCAGGCGTGGTGTCGCGGAAGCTGCCCGCCGGGCTGATGTGGTCGGTGGTGATGCTGTCGCCGAACAAGCCCATGATGCGCGCGCCCTGCACGCCCGAGACCAGCGCTTTCGGCTGCATCTCGAAGTCCTGGAAGAACGGCGGCTCGGCGATGTAGGTGCTCTTCGGCCAGCTATAGACGTTGCCGGTGACGCCCTTGATCTTCTGCCACAGCGCACCTGGATCGCTCTTGACCTTGTCGTAGTTGCGGCGGAACGCAGGGCCGTTCATCGCGAACTTCATCAGCTTGTGGATCTCGTCGCTGCTGGGCCAGATGTCGCCCAGGAACACGTCCTTGCCGTTCTTGCCCTTGCCCACCGGCTGCGTCATCAAGTCCTTGGTCACGTTGCCGGCAATCGCGTAGGCCACCACCAGCGGCGGGCTGGCCAGGAAGTTCGCCTTCAGGTTGGGGTGGATGCGCGCCTCGAAATTGCGGTTGCCCGACAGCACCGCCGCGGCGACGAGGTCGTTCTTCATGATGACCTCGTTGATCTCGGGCGTCAGGTCACCGGCATTGCCGATGCAGGTGGTGCAGCCGTAGGCCGCGACGCTGAAGCCCAGCTTCTCCAGGTAGGGCAGCAGGCCGGCGTTGGTGAGGTATTCGGTCACGATGCGCGAGCCCGGCGCCAGCGAGGTCTTGACGTGCTTCTTCACCGTCAGCCCGGCTTCCACCGCCTTCTTCGCCAGCAACCCGGCGGCCAGCAGCACGCCGGGGTTGCTGGTGTTGGTGCAACTGGTGATGGCGGCGATCAGCACGTCGCCGTTCCTGATCTCCAGCCCGGACGTGGTGGCGAAGCTCTGCGCCAGCTTGTCGGCCGGCTGGTTGAAGCCGTTGTCGGCCGCCGCGGCGCTGTAGAGCTGGCCGAACTTGGCGGCCACGTTGCCGAGGTCGATGCGGTCTTGCGGGCGCTTTGGGCCGCTGAGGCTGGGCTGCACGGTGGACAGGTCGAGCTTGACGAGTTGCGTGAAGTCGATGTCGGCGGCGGCCGGCACGCCGAACATCTTCTGCGCGCGGAAATAGGCCTCGAAGGCCTCGATTTCTGCCCGGGTGCGGCCGGTGCCGCGGAAGTAGTCGATGGTCTTCTCATCGACCGGAAAGAAGCCCATGGTCGCGCCGTATTCGGGCGCCATGTTGGCGATGGTGGCCCGGTCTGGCAGGCTCAAGCTGCGCGTGCCTTCGCCGCAGAACTCGACGAACTTGCCGACGACTTTTTCCTTGCGCAGGATCTCGGTGACGGTCAGCACCAGGTCAGTGGCGGTCACGCCTTCGCGCAGCTTGCCGGTCAGCTCGAAGCCCACCACGTCGGGCGTCAGAAAGTACACCGGCTGGCCCAGCATGCCGGCCTCGGCCTCGATGCCGCCGACACCCCAGCCGACCACGCCGATGCCGTTGATCATGGTGGTGTGGCTGTCGGTGCCGACCAGTGAATCCGGGTAATAGACCCCGGCGCTGCTCTGGTGCACGCCGCGCGCCAGGTACTCCAGGTTCACCTGGTGCACGATGCCGAAGCCGGGCGGCACCACGCCGAAGGTGCTGAAGGCGTCCATGCCCCACTTCATGAACTGGTAGCGCTCCTGGTTGCGGCTGAACTCCAGCTTCATGTTCAGGTCCAGCGCCTTCGGGCTGCCGAAGTGATCGACCATCACGCTGTGGTCCACCACCAGGTCCACCGGCACCAGCGGCTCGATGGCCTTCGGGTTCTTGCCCAGCTTGGCGGCGACGTTGCGCATGGCGGCCAGGTCGGCCAGCAGCGGCACGCCGGTGAAGTCTTGCAGCACCACGCGGGCCACGACGAAGGGAATTTCCTCGCTGCGCGGCGCCACCGCCTGCCACTGCGCCAGTTGCGCCACATGCTCTGCCGTGACCTTCTTGCCGTCGCAGTTGCGCAGCACGCTTTCCAGCACGATGCGCAGCGACTGCGGCAGCCGGTTGACGCCGGGCCAGGTCTTCGCCAGTGCCGGCAGTGAGAAGAACTGGCCGGATTTGCCAGACGCCGTCAAAAAAGTCTTGCGGGTCTTGCCGAAGGCGTGCGGCGCGCTTCTCTTGACGGAAACAACGGGCTTGGCGAGGGTCTTGGTGGGCATGCAGTCCTCCGGGGTGTGGTACTGCCGGGATTGTGGCCCCGGATGGGCGTGCGCCGCAGCCGCCGTGGCATGGCGCTGCGACACTCGGCGCGATGAACCGCAGCCCATCGATGGACGACCCCGATGCGACCGTGGTGCGCCCGCCGCGGCCGGCGCAGGCGCCGCACAAGCCCTGGCTGGACGACCCCGACGCCACCGTCATCAAGACGCTGGTGCCGTCGCCGCTGCTGGTGCCGCGGCCGGCGCAGCCGCTGCCCAAGGCACAGCCGCTGGCGCTGCCGGCGGGCTTCAGGCTGCACGAATACCGCATCGACAGCGTGCTGGGCCAGGGCGGCTTCGGCATCACCTACCTGGCGACAGACGTGCACCTAAACGCCCGCGTGGCGATCAAGGAGTACCTGCCGGAAGAGATCGCCTTCCGCTCGTCCGACCGCAGCGTCAGCCCCAATGCCAGCCGCCACAAGGACCGCTACCGCATCGGGCTCGACAGCTTTCTGGTCGAGGCGCGCACGCTGGCCAGCTTTCGCCACCCGGCGCTGGTGCGCGTGGCGCGCTTCTTCGAGGCCCACCAGACGGCCTACATGGTGCTGGAGTACGAGCGCGGCAGCCCGCTCAAAAGCTGGTGGCCGAAGAACGCGCCGCTGCATGCCGAAGGCGGCGAGAAGCTGCTGGTGGAACTGCTGGCGCCCTTGTTCGACGGCCTGGCCGTGGTGCACGCGGCCGGCTTCCTGCACCGCGACATCAAGCCCGACAACATCCAGGTGCGCTCCGACGACGGCCGGCTGGTGCTGCTGGACTTCGGCTCCGCCGGCCAGGCGGTGGCGGTGGCCGACCAGGCCGCCGTGGTGGTGACGCCGGGCTACGCCCCGCTGGAGCAGTACGGCATGGGCGGCCAGGGCCCGTGGACCGACATCTACGCGCTGGGCGCCACGCTGTACTGGGCCGTGACGGGGCGCAAGCCACCGGACGCCGAACTGCGCAGCGCCGCTCCGTCGTCGTACGTGCCCGCCATCCAGGCCGGCCGCGGGCAGGCGGGCTACGGCGAGGCGTTCCTCAAGGCCATCGACTGGGCGCTGGAGATGGACGCCACGCTGCGCCCGCGCGACGTGGCCGACTTTCGCCGCGGCCTGTGTGCCGACCACCTGTCCAGCCTCGGCCTGCAGGATGCGCTGCGCAAGGGCGACACGGTGACCGACGGCGACAGCGACGGCGAAGCCGGCGGCCAGGGCACCTGGCGTGCGCGCTGGCAGCAGCGCGCGCGCAACGGCCTGCGCCGGGCACTGCGCCCGCCCGACTGGCCGCTGGCACTGAAGATGACGCTGGCGATGCTGGGCACCGCCTTGCTGCCGATGGCGGCCACCGGCCTGTACAACCTGCGCGGCAGCCAGCAGGCAGTGGCCAGCGCCGAGTTCCGCTTCGTCGAACAGATCGCGCAGGCCACGGCCGGCCGTGTGGCGCAGTTCATCAACGACAGCCGCCACCTGGCGCGCGCGCTGCGCAGCGACCGTGACCTGCTCGCGCTGTTGCAGCAGCCCGACGCTGCGGCGCAGGCGGCGGTGCAGGACAAGCTGCTGCGCATCGTCGAGGCCAACCCCGACGTGCAGAGGGTGCTGCTGGCCGACGCTGCCGGCACCACGCTGGCGGCCAGCGACCCGGCAGCCGCCGGCAGCAGCCTGGCCGGCGAGCGCCACTTCCAGGAGGCGCTGCAAGGCCGCTCGCACACCGACGCACTGGTGGTGGGCGCCACGGCGGCCACCACCGGCGTGGTGTTCGCCGAGCCGGTGAGCGCCGACGACGGCCGCGTGCTGGGCGTGATGGCGCTGCGCATCCGCGGCTCGTCGGTGGCCAGCATCGTCGATGAAGTGCGCAACGACTCGTCTCTCACGCCCATCCTCATCGACGCCGACGGCGTGGTGATCCACCACATCCAGGACGACCTGCTCTACAGCAGCCTGGCGCCGTTGCCGCCGCCGCTGCTGGCGCAAATCAGGGCCGACCGGCGCTTTGGCCGCGACAACATCGCCAGCCTGGGCGAGCCCGTGCTGGCGGCGGCGATGGTGGGCAGCGCACGCACCGGCCACGTGAGCTACCACTCCAAGACCACGGGGCAGGACGAAGTGGCCGGCTTCGCCCCGGTCAACACCCTCGGCTGGGTGGTGGGCGTCACCGAAAGCCGCGCCAACTTCGAGGCCCCGCTGGACAAGCTGAACCGCGAGATGCTTTGGAGCGCGGCGCTGGTGGGGCTGCTCTTCATCGGCCTGGGCCTGGGCTTTGCCCGCCGCGTGGTGCGGCCCATCCGCGGTTTGATCCGCGCCGCGCTGGCGCTGAAGTCAGGCGACTTCAACAACGCCGCCGTCACGGTGGAAAGCCGGGACGAACTGGGCCAACTCGGGCGCACCTTCAACGTGATGATCGATGTGCTGCGGCAGCGGGAGAGGGAGCGGGATCGGCGTTAAAGCGTGCGTTGCGATTCGAGCATCGGAGTCAGCGCCGGCATCGGCATCCGGGCCTGGGCATGGCGCGAGGTAGCATGGTCAACGAGCGCGCCAAGCGGCGTCGATGTTGCCGGCTACGTGCGGCATTCGCGCGGACCAAGCCTTGGCCCACTGACTGACTGACGCAAGGTGAAGGGGTGACGCAATGAATGCGACTGCTGAGCAAAGCCTGATCTCCAAGATCAGGACGCTGTCGCCGCAGCAGGTGGCCGAGGTCGAAGACTTCGTGGAGTTCCTGGCGGCGAAGTCCAGGAAGCGCGCGGCCATAGACCGGCTGCTGGCCATCGCACCGGCGCTCGAAGCGGCCGGCGTGGAGCCAATGAGCGAGGACGAGATCGCCGCCGAGGTCAAGGCGGCGCGCGCCGAGCGGCGTGCGCGTGAGGCCGGATTAGCCAGCAAGGGCGCGGGTGCGGATCGTTCTTGACACCAACGTGGTGATGTCTGCGCTGTTGTGGCGCGGCAAGCCTTATCTGCTGCTCGAAGCGATCCGGTCGCGCGGCGACATGCAGCTTTACAGCAGCGCGGCGCTCCTGGAAGAACTGGCCGAGGTGCTGACTCGGCCGTCAGCCACCAAACGGCTGGCGCTCATCGGCAAGACGGTGCAGGAGGTGCTGTCCGATTATGTCGAAGCCATCGAGCTGGTCGAGCCGGCCAGCGTGCCGCGTGTCGTGCCCAGCGATGCCGACGACGATCACGTCATCGCCGCTGCCGTGGCGGCCGGGGCGACGTTGATCGTGTCCGGCGACTCGGACTTGCTTTCGATGGGCAACCATCAGGGCATCGAGATCATCTCGGCCGCCATGGCCGCCGAGACTGTCGGGGTAACTGGCAAGAACTGACCCCGGAGGCACTTGGCCGTGCTGTGCAGTCAACGACTGCTATCGCTGCGGAGCATTCCCGACGCCCAGACAAATACCGCCAACATCACGACAGCGCTGAGCCCGACAGCCAAGTCAGGTACTTCTGGCATGCGCCTGGCGCCGCCGATGACGAACCGAGCAAAGATCATCGCGACAGCCATCGAGGCGACAAAGACTACCCAGTTCAGCGGCGTGAACTTCCCCCTCGCGCGAGCCCGCATCAGCGATGCGTATGCCTTGCCTGCAAGCCAGCCCGCGAGAAGGTGCAGCGCCAGATAGGCAGCGAGGGTCATTTCGGGCAGCCACAGCTTGACGAAGCGCTCATTGATGCGCCGCGCAGACCACCAAACTGCGAGGGCATGCCGGCATTGACTGCCAACCCAGTTGCAACAGCCGCCGATGAACCGATTGCAAGGCTTTGGGCACTGACCAAGCCGAGGCCGATATTCATCGCACCGATGTTTCCAGCCATCCCCAAGATGGCACCCACAGTGCCTTGTGCGGCAGCTTGACTCAAGCTGACAGGGATCTCGCCTGTTAGCTGGCCGACCACATTGCCGACAAAACCAGCAACTCCGTTCCTCGCCGCAGCGGCGAGCATGTAGCCCCCGACAGGAACTGTCGTTGCGATTGCGCCAACGATGGCGCCAGTAGCGGCAGCTGCAATTCGCTGACCCGCGGTATCGACCACAACGCTTCGATCAAACGCGGTGTTGTTGGCTCGCCAAGAGACTTGTGCACTGCCATTGCTGAAGACTTCCGGCCTTCCCAGATGATCGTTATGACTGAAGTGAAAGCTGCCACTGCGCACGATGCCCAATAACTCCCCGTTCATCCAGACATACGTCGTCGCCAGGGGGCCGTCTTCATAGAGTAGTTCCCCGGATAGGCCATAAATGAATTTTGCGCTGCCGCCAAGTGTCCCCTTATAGACGCGTTGACTCAGAGCATTGCTTCTGTAGTCACCTGTCAAAGTGTCATTGAAATAAAAGGCGCCCACCCGATTGAATACATCGTATCCGAAAGCTCGGGTACCATCGGGTCGTGCATCGCTATTAGATTGCCTAATGCACTGTAGCTCAGCACCGCCATCCCCACCGGCAGCAACCGGCCGCAGCCACGGCGGGTTGCGGCCGAGCAGCACCGCGTCGCCCAGCATGCACAGCGCGAACAGCGGCAGCAGCGCCAGTGCGGCAACCGCAACGTCAGAACGCGCTGTGGTGGCGCGGCTGATCGGCAGCGCGCGCTCTGCTTCCAGCCAGTGCCGTGGCAGCAGCAGCGGACGCAGCGCCCACACCGGGGCGGCGCCGAGCAGCGCATAGCAGGCCGTGGTGGCTGCGCCGCGCGGCAGCGACACGCTGGCGGCATGGAACAGTGGCAGCACCAGCCACGCTGCCAGCCCGGCCACGATGTCCGGCGCGCCGGCCGCGCCCGCTCCCACCAGCGCCACCACCACCACGGCATAGACGCCCCAGCGCCGCAGCAGCGCCAGCAGCGCCTGCGCGCACCAGGCCAGGCGCATTGCGTGGTACCTCAAGCTCGAACCCGGCTTTTCACATCCCGGCGTCGGCCGGATCGGCCTGCCAGAGCGCCTGCATCGTGCTGTCGAAGCGGCTGGCCGCCAGCACCGCCTTCGCGTCGTACAGCGCCCGCCAGCGGCCGGCCACCATCACGCGGCTGAACGGGCTGGCCGGCGCGGCGAACACCAGGCCGTCGAGCAGGTGCGATGGCGGCAGGCCGCGCAGCGCTGCGTTCTGCATGTCCAGCACCAGCAGGTCGGCGCGCGCGCCAGCTTGCAGCCCGGCGCGCTGCCAGCCGGCCGCCGCGGCGCCGCCGGCCAGCATGCGCTCGAACAGGCGCGCTGCGCTGGCCGGCTCGGCGCCTGGCAGGGCCGCCACGTTGCGCTGGCGCAGCTGCAGGCGCTGGCCGTATTCCAGCCAGCGCAGTTCTTCCGGCCAGGCGCGCAGCACCTGGCTGTCGCTGCCGATGGCAAGCGGCGCGCCGCTGTCCAGCCAGCCGGGCAGGTCGGCCAGGCCGTCGCCCAGGTTGGCTTCGGTGCCCGGGCAGAGCACCACGCCGGCGCCGCTGCGCGCCACCGCGCTGATCTCTGCCGGCGTGCTGTGCGTGGCATGCACGAGCTGCCAGCGCGCGTCCAGCGGCGCGTGGCGCGTCAGCCATTCGATGGGCCGGCAGCCGGTGGCCGCCAGGCAGGCTTCGACCTCGGCCGTCTGCTCGGCGACATGGATGTGGATGGGCCCGTCGCAGGCCGCTGCCAGCGCGCTGATCGACTCGGCCCGGGCGGCGCGCAGCGAATGCACCGCGACACCGGCGTTCAACAAGCCGCTGTGCGCCACGCCGCGTTGCAGCGCCAGCACGTCGGCCACGCTGGTGGCGAAGCGGCGCTGGTCATCGCGCAGCGCGTCTTGCGCGAAGCCGGCGCGCTGGTACAGCACCGGCAGCAGCGTCAGGCCGATGCCGGCGTCGGCTGCCGCGGCGGCCAGTGCCTGCGCCATCGCGGCCGGGTCTGCATAGCGGCTGCCGTCCGGCGCATGCTGAAGGTAGTGGAACTCGCAGACCTCGGTGTAGCCGCCGGCCAGCAGCTCGCGGTAGAGGTGGGCCGCGACGTCTTGCAGTTGCTCGGGGGTGATGCGCAGCGCCACGCGGTACATGCGGTCGCGCCAGGACCAGAAGTCGTCGTGCGCGCCGTCGCGCCGCTCGGCCAGGCCGACGAAGGCGCGCTGGAAGGCGTGGCTGTGGGCGTTGACGAGGCCGGGCAGCACCGCGCCGTGGATGCGTTCGGCTTCTTCTGGTGCGGTCGTCTCCGGTGTGATGCTGCGCCACCGGCCGTCGGCGCCCGCGTCGAGCAGCACGCCCTCGCGCCAGCGCCCGCCGACCCAGGCGCGCGCCGCCCACAGCAGCGTCGTCACGGCCGCCAGCCGATCATCGCCTGCGCCAGGTCGCGCAGCACCGGCTGCACGCGGCTGGCGCCGGCCTCGTCGTAGTCGTGCGGCGGCCGCATGTAGCAGGGCCAGCACATCTCCATCTGCACCGTGTGCACGCCGGCCTCGGGCCGGCCGTAGTGGCGCGTGATGTAGCCGCCCTTGAAGCGGCCGTCGATCACGTGGCTGTGTTCGGTGTGGGCTTGCAGCACCTGGGCGAAGCGCGCGCGCAAGGCCGGCGCGCAGCTCTTGCCGTCTGCGGTGCCCAGGTTCAGGTCGGGCAGCCGGCCTTCGAAGAGCCAGGGCAGCTCGGCCTGGATGCTGTGGCCGTCGAACAGCAGCGCGTGGCCGTGCGCGGCCCGGATGCGTGCCAGCTCGGCCGCGATGGCCTCGTGGTACGGGCGCCAGTAGCCGGCGATACGGCGCTGCACTTCCGCGTCGTCGGGGCCGCGGCCGTCGGTGTACAGCGGCTCGCCGGTGAAGAAGCGTGTCGGGCACAGCTCGGTGTTGTTGACGCCGGGGTACATCGGCGTGTTCTCGGGCGGCCGGTTCAGGTCGATGACATAACGCGCAAAGCGGGGCACGATGAGGCTGGCGCCCATCTCCACCACGAAGCCGTAGAGCCGGTCGAGGTGCCAGTCGGCGTCTTCGGTCAGCAGCGCGCGCGGCACCAGTTGGGCGGCGATGTCCGGCGGGATGGCGGTGCCCACGTGCGGCACGCTCACGAGCAGCGGCGTGCTGCCGCGGTGCAGCGTGAAGGTCGCGCCCGCCAGGGCCGCCGCGTTCATGCCGTCCTCTCGCGGCCGCCCGCCACGACGCGCCTGCACGGGTTGTGGCCGAACCAGTAGGCCAGCTCGTTGGGGTGGCCCAGCGCCCAGACGGCGAAGTCGGCCCGCTGCCCGGCGGCGAGCGTGCCACGGTCTGGCAGGCCGAGGGCGCGCGCGCCATGCACGGTGGCGCCGCGCAGCGCTTCTTCGGGCGTCAGGCGGAACAGCGTGCAGGCCATGTTGAGCATCAGCAGCAGCGACAGGCCCGGCGCCGAGCCGGGGTTGTGGTCGGTGGCGATGGCCATCGGCACGCCCGCGTCGCGCAGCGCCTGCACCGGCGGCAGCCGGGTTTCACGCAGGAAGTAGAAGGCGCCGGGCAGCAGCATCGCCACCGTGCCGCTGGCCGCCATGGCGGCAATGCCCTCGGCGGACAGGTGCTCAAGATGGTCGCAGGACAGCGCCTTGTGGCCGGCGGCCAGCGCCGCGCCGCCCTGGTCGCTGAGTTGCTCTGCGTGCAGCTTGACCGGCAGGCCCAGTGCCTGTGCCGCGACGAAGACACGCCGCGTCTGCGCCGGGCTGAAGGCGATGCGCTCGCAGAAGGCATCGACCGCATCGACGAGGCCTTGCGCCTGCAGTTCCGGCAGCCAGCCGCAGAGGGCGCTGATGTAGTGGTCGGGCCGGCCGTCGTACTCGGGCGGCAGCGCATGCGCCGCCAGGCAGGTGGTGCGCACGCTCAGCGGCAGCTCGGCGCCCAGCCGCCGCGCCACGCGCAGACAGCGCGCCTCATGGGCCAGCGACAGGCCGTAGCCGGACTTGACTTCGAGTGTGGTGACGCCTTCGGCCATCAGCGTGCGGGCGCGCCGGGCAGCGCTGTCGAACAAGGCGGCATCACTGGCCGCGCGCGTGGCCGCCACGGTGGCGCGGATGCCGCCGCCAGCCCGCGCGATGTCTTCGTAGCTGGCGCCTTGCAGCCGCTGCTCGAACTCGGCCGCGCGCTGGCCGCCATAGACGAGGTGGGTGTGGCCGTCCACCAGGCCCGGCGTGACGAGGGCGCCGCCCAGGTCGTGCTCGGCGTCTGCTTGCAGCGCCGCAGGCAGCGCGGCTTCAGCGCCCACCCAGGCCAGTTGTTCGCCTTCGACGAGCAGCGCGCCGCGCTCGACCAAGCCCCAGCCCGGGCCGTCCAGCGTCGCCAGCCGGGCATTGCGCCACAGCGTCTTCATGGCGCAATGCCGATCCACAGGCCCGCTGCGTGAGCCACCAGCGGCCCGGCGGGCAAGGCCCAGTGCAGTGCCAGCGTGGCAAGGTCGAAGCGTCCGCGCAGCGGCCAGTCGGCTGCCCAGGCCACGCCGGGCTGCACTTGCTGCATGGCGCCGCGGCAGCCTTGCAGCAGCAGGTTCAGGTCACGCGTGGGGCCGGCCAGCAGGCGGCAGAACGGAGCGTCGGCGCCGTCGAAGACCAGCGGCGCGTCGCCCACGCGCAATTGCCGTGCGCCGCCGGCAAAGGCCAGCTCCACGCCGCCGCCGCGCACCACGGCAAAGCAGCGCTGCACGCCGGGGTAGGGCGAGAAGGCGCCGTCGCGGTCGATGTCGGCCAGGCTCAGCCGCCAGCCAGCGCCGCTGAGCAGGTCGCGGGTGATGCCGCCGCCGTTCTTCCACGCTTGCGGGGCGATGGCGTCGGCCTGCACGATCACGGCTTGAAGCTCCCGTCGATCTGGTAGCGCGTGCCGGGGTGCACCAGCCGCGCGATGGTGATCGGCACACCGCGGCTTTCGGTGCGGCGCACCAGCACCAGGCAGGGCTCGGTGGCGGCGATGCCCAGCAGCCGCGCTTCCTCCGCCGTGGGCCGCGCGGCCTCGATGCTGTACTGCGCCTCCCACAGCGGCGCCACCTCCAGCAGGTAGTGCGTGGGCGTGACCTGCGTGAAGTCGTTGTCCAGGTAGCGCGGCGCGCAGGCCGGGTTGACGTAGCGGTCTTCACACTGCAACGGCACGCCATTGCAGCGGTGCACGATGAGGGTGTGGAAGACGCGCGCGCCGGTCTTCAGGCCCAGCCGCGCGGCGAGTGCTGCGGGCGCCCGCTCTTCGCGCGCAAGGTGCACGCTGGCACTGTGCTGCTGGCCGCGCGACGCCATCTCTTCGTGCAGGTCACGGATGGTCAGCGTGGAGGCCACGCGGTGCAGCGGCGCGGCAAAGGTACCCAGGCCCTGCGCGCGCTCCACCAGCCCCTCGGCCTGCAATTCGCGCAACGCGCGGTTGACGGTCATGCGGCTCAGCGAGAACAGCGCCACCAGTTCGGCCTCGGACGGCATCAGCGCGCCGGGCGTCCAGCGGCCCGCCGCCAGGCCGTCTTTCAGGAACTGCTTGACGCGGGTGTAGGGCGCTTGCGGCGCGGCCGGCGCGTCGATGGTGTCGGTGGAAACCATGGCGCATCGTACTTGCGCCAACTTGTCTAGACAAGTAGAGTGCAACCCTGGATTCGACGCGGGAGCGCGCCATGACCGATCTGTCCGATCTACCCAAGCTGCCCACGCCGGCGCAGGCCCGCACCGTCCGCGCGCCGCGCGGCAGCAGCATCGTCTGTGCCAACTGGCAGATCGAGGCCGCCTACCGCATGCTGCAAAACAACCTCGACCCCGAGGTGGCAGAGAACCCGGCCGCTTTGGTGGTGTATGGCGGCATCGGCAAGGCGGCGCGCAACTGGGACTGTTTCGAGGCCATGCTGGTGGCGCTGCGCGCGCTGAAGGAAGACGAGACGCTGCTGGTGCAGAGCGGCAAGCCGGTCGGCGTGTTCCGCACCCATGCCGATGCACCGCGCGTGCTCATCGCCAACTCCAACCTGGTGCCCAAATGGGCCACCTGGGAGCACTTCGACGAACTCGACCGCAAGGGTCTGATGATGTACGGCCAGATGACCGCCGGCAGTTGGATCTACATCGGCAGCCAGGGCATCGTGCAGGGCACTTACGAGACCTTCGTCGAGGCGGGGCGACAGCACTACGAGGGCAGTCTGGCCGGCCGCTGGATTTTGACTGCGGGCCTGGGCGGCATGGGCGGCGCGCAGCCGCTGGCGGCCACCTTTGCCGGCGCCTGCTCGCTCACCATCGAATGTCAGCAAAGCCGCATCGACTTCCGCCTGCGCTCGCGCTACCTCGACGAGCAAGCCACCGGTCTGGACGACGTGCTGGCCCGCATCGCGCGCTACACGGAGGCAAAGCAGGCGCGCTCCATCGGCCTGCTGGGCAACGCCGCCGAGTTGCTGCCCGAGATGGTGAAGCGCGGCGTCAGGCCCGACCTGGTGACCGACCAGACCAGCGCGCACGACCTCGTCAACGGCTACCTGCCGGCCGGCTGGAGCGTCGAGCGCTGGCGCGCAGCGCAGGCCGATGTCACGCAGCACGCCGCGCTGCGCCAGGCCGCGGCGCAGAGCTGTGCAATGCATGTGCAGGCCATGCTCGATTTCCAGAGCGCGGGCGTGCCCACGGTCGATTACGGCAACAACATCCGCCAGGTGGCCTTCGACGTAGGCGTGGCGAATGCCTTCGCCTTCCCCGGCTTCGTGCCCGCCTATGTGCGGCCGCTGTTCTGCCGCGGCCGCGGCCCGTTCCGCTGGGTGGCGCTCAGCGGCGAGGCAGACGACATCCGCAAGACCGACGCCAAGATGAAGGAGCTGTTCCCCGACGACCAGCCGCTGCACCGCTGGCTGGACATGGCGGCCGAGCGCATCGCCTTCCAGGGCCTGCCGGCGCGCATCTGCTGGATCGGCCTGGGCGAGCGCCACCGAGCCGGGCTGGCCTTCAACGCGATGGTGGCGTCCGGCGAGCTGAAGGCGCCCATCGTGATCGGGCGGGACCATCTCGACAGCGGCTCGGTGGCGTCGCCCAACCGCGAGACCGAGGCCATGCAGGACGGCAGCGACGCGGTCAGCGACTGGCCGCTGCTTAACGCGCTGCTCAACACCGCGGGCGGCGCCACCTGGGTCAGCCTGCACCATGGCGGCGGCGTCGGCATGGGCTACTCACAGCACAGCGGTGTGGTGATCGTCTGCGACGGCACGGAGGCAGCGGCGAAGCGCATCGAGCGCGTGCTTTGGAACGACCCCGCCACCGGCGTGATGCGCCACGCCGACGCCGGCTACGCCGACGCCGTGGCCTGCGCCCGTGAGCAAGGCCTGAACCTGCCGATGGTGGCCGCCTGATGCTGCTGCGACCGGGCGCCCTGACGCTGGACGAACTCCAAGCCGTCCACGCCGCGGCCGACACACACCCGCAGCCGCTGGTGATGGACCCGCAGGCGCTGCCCGGCGTGCAGGCCAGCGCGGCCGTGGTGCGCCGCGCGGCCGAGGGCGACGCGGCGGTCTATGGCGTCAACACCGGCTTCGGCAAGCTGGCCGGCACGCGCATCGGTGAGGCCGACCTGGCGACGCTGCAGCTCAACCTGATCCGCTCGCACAGCGTGGGCGTCGGCGCGCCGCTGGCGCCGGCCGTGCTGCGGCTGATGCTGGCCACCAAGGCGGCCAGCCTGGCGCGCGGCCACTCCGGCGTGCGGCCTGTCGTCATCGACACGCTGCTGGCGGTGCACAACGCCGGCCTGGTGCCGTATGTGCCCAGCCAGGGCTCGGTGGGCGCGTCTGGCGACCTGGCGCCGCTGGCCCACATGACGCTGGCGCTGCTGGGCGAGGGCGAGTTCCTCGTCGAGGGGCAGCGCATGCCGGCAGCGGCCGTGCTGCGCAGCGCCGGCATCGCGCCGCTGGTGCTGGGCGCCAAGGAAGGGCTGGCGCTGATCAACGGCACGCAGACCTCCACCGCGCTGGCGCTGCACGCGCTGTTCGCCTTCGAGCCGGTGCTGGAATCGGCGCTGGTCATCGGCGCGCTGACGGTGGATGCAGCGCGCGGCAGCGACGGCCCTTTCGACCCGCGCATCCACGCGCTGCGCGGCCAGCCGGGGCAGATCGACGTGGCGCGCTACTACCGCGCGCTGCTGGCCGGCAGCGCCATCCGCCAGTCACACCGCGACCACGACGACCGTGTGCAAGACCCGTACTGCCTGCGCTGCCAGCCGCAGGTGGTGGGCGCCTGCCTGGACCAGCTCCGCCATGCCGCGCTGGTGTTGCTGCGCGAAGCCAATGCCGTCACCGACAACCCGCTGGTCTTCAGCGAAGACGGCGCGATGGTCAGCGGCGGCAACTTCCACGCCGAGCCGGTGGCCCTGGCCTGCGACGCGATGGCCTGCGCCATCGCCGAGGTGGGCGCCATCGCAGAGCGCCGGATCGCGATGTTGATCGACAGCAATGTCTCGCGGCTGCCGCCCTTCCTGACGGCCAACGCCGGGCTGAACAGCGGCTTCATGATCGCCCACGTCACCGCCGCGGCGCTGGCCAGCGAGAACAAGTCGCTCGCCCACCCGGCCAGCGTCGATAGCCTGCCCACCAGCGCCAACCAGGAAGACCACGTCTCGATGGCCACCTTCGCGGCGCGCCGGCTTCAGCCGATGATCGCCAACGTGGCGCACATCCTCGGCATCGAGTGGCTGTGCGCCGCGCAGGGGGTGGAATTCCTGCGCCCGCTGCGCAGCTCGGCCGCGCTGGAAGCGGCCCATGCGGCGCTGCGCGACGCCTGCCCCGCAATGGCGCAAGACCGCTACCTGGCGCCCGACATCGAGGCGGCCACCGCCATGGTCCACGGCGGCGCGCTGGCGCGCATCTTGCGCGGGCTGCCTGGCCTGCCGGCGCTGTGGGTTGCCGCGTGAAAGCCCTGCCTGCGCAGCCGGCGGGCGGCGCCAGAATGCCGCTGCCCGCGTCCGGGCCCAACCTCCGAAGGACATGCAGTATGTTGATCCGATCTTTTGCCGTCGCATTCAGCGGCGCTGCGCTGATGGCGGGCTGCGGCTCGATGATGGCGCCGGCCACGTCCGTGGCGCTGCTGGAGCCGGCCGACGGCGCCACCGTCAGCAGCCCCTTCAAGGTGCGCTTCGGCGTCAACGGCATGGCGGTGGCGCCGGCCGGTGAGGTGGCTGCCAACAGCGGCCACCACCACCTGCTGATCAACCTGGACGCCTTGCCGGCCGGTGAATCGGTGCCCTTCACGCCGCAGCACATGCACTTCGGCAAAGGCCAGACCGAGGCCGAGGTGACGCTGCCGCCGGGCACCTACAAGCTCACAGCGCAGTTCGCCAACGGCGCGCACCAGAGCTATGGCGCAGCGATGAGCAAGTCGATCAAGGTCACCGTCAAGTGAGCCTGCCGGCGCCGTGGCCGTGTTCGGCCGCACTGGCACTGGCACTGGCGCTGGCGCTGGCGCTGGCGCTGGCTGTGCCGGCGGCAGCGCAGGCCAGCGAGGCGCTGGCCGAGCAGCACGCCTGCCTGAACTGCCACCAGACCGACAAGAAGCTGGTCGGCCCGGCCTTCAAGGCGGTGGCCGAGAAGTACCGCGGCGTGGCCGGCGCCGACGCGGCGCTGCTGGCCAAGATCAAGAACGGCGGCAGCGGCGTCTGGGGCGCGGTGCCGATGCCCGGCATGCCGCAGGTGCCGCCCGACGATGCCCGCGCGCTGGTCGCGTGGCTGCTGAAGCTCTGACGCACCCAGGCCCATTCCATGTCCCACCACCGGAGGTTTGCTATGAAACATGCGCGTCTTTCCACTGCCGCAGCGGTGCCGGCTTTGCTGGCCGGTTTGCTGTCGTCAGCAGCCTCTGCGCAGGATGTGCCGGTGGCCATCGGCATCTCTGGCTGGACCGGGTTTGCGCCGCTCACGCTGGCCAAGGAAGCAGGCCTCTTCAAGAAGCAGGGGCTGGACGTCAGCATCAAGAAGATTCCGCAGAAAGACCGCCACCTGGCCATCGCGTCGGGCGACATCCAGTGCGCCGCCACCACGGTGGAAACCTGGGTCGTCTGGAACGCCAACGGCGTGGCCACCACGCAGATCTTCCAGCTCGACAAGAGCTACGGCGCCGATGGCATGGTGGTCAAGCCCAACATCACGAAGATCAGCGACCTGAAGGGCAAGACGGTGGCTGCCGACGCGCCCGGCACCGCGCCCTACTTCGGCCTGGCCTGGATGCTGAAGAAGAACGGCCTGACGATCAAGGACGTGAAGGTGGTCAACCTGTCGCCGCAAGCCGCCGCCAACGCGATGATCGCCGGCACCGACGGCATCGACGCCGCGATGACCTATGAGCCCTACCTCGGCGCCGTGCGCGCCAAGCCCGAAGCCGGCAAGATCATCGCCACCACGCTGGACTACCCGATGGTGATGGACACCTTCGGCTGCACGCCCAAGTTCCTGGCCGACAACCCCAAGGCCGCCAAGGCGCTGGCCGACGCCTACTTCGACGCGGTCGAGATGATCAAGGCCGAGCCGAAGAAGAGCTTCGAGATCATGGGCGCCGACGTCAAACAGACGGCCGACGCCTTCGAAGCCAGCCAGAAGTACCTGCGCTGGCAGGACCGGGCGGCCAACCAGAAGTTCTTCGCCGGGGAGCACGCCGCCTTCAGCAAGGAAGCGGCCGATCTGCTGCTGGACGCCGGCATCATCAAGTCCATCCCTGACCTGGCCAAGCTGGCCGACACGCGCTTCATCAAATGAAGCCGCTCACGCCGGTGCCGCCCGGCGCCCGCGTGGCGCTCGGCGTGAGTTTCTTCGTGCTCTTCGTCGCCGTCTGGGCGGCGGCCACCTTCGGCGGCCTGGTCAGCAAGACTTTTCTCGCCGACCCGCTGACGATGGTGAGGAGCGGCGTCACGCTGCTCACGCAGATGGGCTTCGGCTGGGACATCGCGTGGACGGTGTGGCGCGTGCTGGGCGGCTTTGCCATCGCGGCGGCACTGGCGCTGCCGCTCGCGGTGCTGATGGGCGCCTACAAGCCGGTCGAGGCCTTCTTCGAGCCCTTCGTCAGCTTTGCGCGTTACCTGCCGGCCAGCGCCTTCATCCCGCTGCTCATCCTTTGGGCCGGCATCGGCGAAAAGCAGAAGCTGGCGGTCATCTTCATCGGCAGCTTCTTCCAGCTCGTGCTGATGATCACGGTGATCGTGGGCAACACGCGGCGCGATCTGGTCGAGGCCGCCTACACGCTGGGCGTCGGCGACCGCTCGCTGATCCGCCGCGTGCTGGTGCCCAATGCGGCGCCCGAGATCTTCGAGGTGCTGCGCATGGTGCTGGGCTGGGCCTGGACGTATGTGATCGTGGCCGAGCTGATCGGCGCGTCCAGCGGCATCGGCCACATGATCACCGACAGCCAGGCGCTGCTGGCGACCGACCAGATCATCTTCGGCATCATCGTCATCGGCCTCATCGGCCTCGCCAGCGACCTGCTGTTCAAGGCGGCCAACCGCCGCTTCTTCCCGTGGGCGCTGCTGGGCAGGTGACGGGCCGATGAACATCCTGTCCGTGCGCGGCGTGGAGCGCCGCTTCGACAAGACCTTGGCGCTTCAGGCCACCGACCTGGACGTGGCCGAGAACGATTTCATCACCATCCTGGGGCCGAGCGGCTGCGGCAAGAGCACGCTGCTGCGCATCGTCGCCGGGCTCGACCAGCCCACCGCCGGCAGCGTGACGCTCGACGGCAAGCGCATCACCGGGCCGGGCGCCGACCGCGGCATGGTGTTCCAGAGCTACACGTTGTTCCCTTGGCTCACCGTGCTGGACAACGTCTGCTTCGGGCTGCGCGAGCGTGGCCTGCCACGGGCGCAGCAGGTGGAGGTGGCGCAGGGCTTTCTTGCCAAGGTCGGCTTGAAAGGCTTTGCCAGCCACTACCCCAAGCAGCTCTCGGGCGGCATGCAGCAGCGCACCGCGCTGGCCCGCGCGCTGGCCAACGGCCCGCGCATGCTGCTGATGGACGAGCCCTTCGGCGCGCTCGACCACCAGACGCGCGAGCTGATGCAGGAGCTGCTGCTGGGCATCTGGGAAGCCGAACGCAAGACCGTGCTCTTCGTCACCCACGACATCGACGAAGCGGTGTTCATGGCCAGCCGCGTGGTGGTGATGAGCGCGCGGCCCGGGCGCATCAAGCTCGACCGTGCTGTGGGCCTGCCGCACCCGCGGGCGTATTCGGTGAAAACGGCGCCGGAGTTCGTGGCGCTGAAGGCCGAGTTGACGGAGGCGGTGCGGGGCGAGGTGCTGGCTGCGCAGGCGATGGGCTGAAGGCGCGCGCTCCGAAGCCTGCGTCGGTCCCACGCTATCGACCCAAATGGGTCTCAGGCCCGCCACTTGCCCTATAAGAGGTTCTATCAGGGCAAGTTGGCCGCATACCGCAAGCCAACGTAAGTCCACTCGATAAAACTGCTGCATTGTGCGGGCACGGCATCTCCGTCCATCATCAACTGTACCGTTTGACCAGAGGCGCGGGCTGCCATCAAATTGGCGTACATGCCCTCACAAGTTGGAGCAGTTATCGATGGTCCACCTTGGGTTGAGTATGCGGTGTCGATGCTGCACATGACAACGCGCGCATTCATGCTACTGAGCCGAACCAGCAAGAGTCCCGGTGTATGCACACCCATTTCAATGATCGTGCCGGTACAAAACAAGCTCCCTGCGTGGGTTGCAGACCCAACGGACAACACCAAGACGACGAACCCCTGTTTCAACCAATTTAGACTCATGGGCATACCGCCCCCTATTAGTGGTTTTATTTACGGAACCTGAACTGCCATCTCAGAATGAAGTTGTCACGCAATATTGGAATCCGAACTACCGACCCCATCGGTTGTGGCCGTCTGCCAACCTAAATTTTGCGCCGGTTCGAGTGCGAAGGGCAACCTGCTAGTTCTTACAGGTGAGAGCCCGCTCGTTTTAGGAGCGATTGCAAAAGATCTAGCCTCGATGCCAGAATGCTTTGGCATCCTGCAGATGCGGTACGACATGTGCCGGATAAGCACATCTTGTCGATGCGAGCGTAGGCCAGAGCCTGAGTAGAGGGGCAAATTTGAACAGGACATCATTTAGGAGTGTGGGGGCGCTTGCCGTCTTGGCGCCAGGGCTCGCTCTCTGCAGCCCAAGCGTATTCGCCGCAGAGACAAACGGGTACGGTTACGATGCATTGGGCCGTCTTCAGGTTGTGACGAACGTTGGCGGCATGAATGCTGGCGTGCGAATCGATTACACCTACGACCCTGCCGGAAATCGTCTTGCGAAGACAGTGGCCGGACAATCGACCGCATCGCGAATACCGGGCGCAAGACTTGCTTCAGCTGGCCAAGCAGTGAGCATCACTGCCCAGTTTCCGGATTCTAATTCGGGCACTGTCCAGTTTTACTCTAGCGGAGTCTTTCTTGGATCCGCTTCCATTATTGGCGGCAGCGCGACGTTTTCGACGATGTTTACATCGCCTGGTGTTTATATGGTCATGGCTAGAACTACGAGCCCATCTGGAACACTTGTTGTGGTCACTGTGCCGGTGCAAGTGCAAAGTGCACCGCCATTGAATATTTCGGCTCTAATCGCGCTTATTTCTCTAATACTAGACGACGAGTGAAAGTCTTAAATCAGAGCGCTGCCGACAACTGCAGCACTGTTTCTCATGGCGCACAACCTCACTAGCAAGACGGCAGGGAGATTCTGTGGATACATTTACAAGTACAAGTACAAGTAACTTTGACATTCGATCGAGAGCCAGTCTGGCAGCCGCCGCAACGCTGCTGTGCTGGTTCATCTCTTCGGCAATCGCGCAGCCGAGCGTGACAGATCCGCCTCCTCGAATACAGTTTACTGACGAAATGGGCGTCGATTTGCGGTCTGGCCAGCTTGTAAGGGCTGGTGGAAATTTGTCTATCGGCGACGCAAGGTCGCCATCAATAGCGCTAAATTGGTTTGGAGTCAGCAGTGCTGCTGCAGCGAAGACGCCGCTGTTTGGTGCCACTTATTATGAGTACCAATGTGTAGTGAGAGGCAGCCTCGGCTGTATGGCCAGCATGTCGGTTGTGCATTATCAGATGGGGACCAAGCTGACTTGGGATAGAGGGTTAAGTATAGAGGCAGCGTCAATTCAAGGTAATGTTGTTACAGAGGCCGACGGCACGAGCTGGGAGTTCGCTGGTGTACCGTCGGACTACCGATATCACCTGGGACTGAATTCATCCATAGGAATGACTGGTTTATTGAAGTCGGTGACCTATCCGAATGGTGAAAAGCTCACGTATTCATATACGGATGCTCGCAAGACGCGATCCATTGTCAGCAACCTAGGGTATATGCTGCACTTTGAATACAGCGGCGCAGCCGGGACTGAGTGGTCCAAGGCCACGGTCATCAACCTGCGATACGACTTCTGCGATCCAAACGCTTCGGTCTGCACTGGCCTCAGCGTCTCGTGGCCTGCCATCTCCCTTAGTAGAGTGGGAAGCACTTGGTACGGTAATGACGAGATGGGTCGAGTCAACGTGGCAACCAACGGTGACCAGCCTTGGTCAGTCACGAGCCCGGAAGGACGTCGCATTGACTGGTGGTCGGAGATACAGGGCTTTCATGGAGGCGCATGTGATGTCTATACCGGCGTCTGCGAGGTTCGATGCCCCGGAGTCCGTGTCACAACGCAAGTTCAGCAGTCGGCTCTGGGAGCTTGGCGTTACCGCTACACGACAAATGATGATTGCAGAATGGCTCCAGCAGTTTCTTCAGGAACTTCGATCAATCCGGAAAGCGCGACGACGACTGTCACCATAAATGGAGGGGCCCGCACCGATGCCTTGAATCGCACGACGTTATATGACTGGCAGATGACGCCTTCGTCGTACGCGGGAGCCATGGGACAGGCATTCAAGCTCAAGTCCGTTCAGTATCCCGAAGGAAATCGGACCGAGTATCTATACGATAACCGCTGGAATATCGTACGGACTGAGTATAAATCCAAGCTCGGAATTGGTGGCGCTAGTCGCATTTCGACGGCAACATACAGAGATTGCACGGGCCCCAGTGACTTCAAAATATGCAACAAACCTCAAACCACGACTGATTTCAATGGTGCCGCCAGTATTTACACATATGATCAAAACAGTGGCGAGCTAGCCACCAAAACATTACCATCTGTGCCCAGCCCGGCAGGATTGGTGCAATTCAAGACGCGAAACTCTTACAGCCCCTACTTTGCAAAATTTAGGCGCTCGGCTCTCACAGCGCCCGAGCCTGCTTCGACTGCTGTCTATAAACTTTCGCGGACTTCCAATTGCCTGACAAAGTCGCTCGACACCTGTGTCGGAACCGCGGACGAAGTCGTTAGAACGTTCACATACGACGACAACCTTTTGTTGTTGTCCGAAACAACGTCCGCGGGCGATGGGTCGATCAGCGCCACCGTTCAGTATGAATATGACGCGGTAGGCAATCGCACGGTGCAGACCGGCCCCCTCCCAGGCCAAGCGACCCGTTACTACTACAACGCGAAGCGTGAGCTCACCGCCACCATTGGCCCAGATCCAGACGGCGCAGGTTCTCTCGCACATCCCATAGTCGTGACCACTTATGACCGCGACGGGCTGCCGGTCCTCGTTGAGAGGGGCAATAGTCCGACCGCTACTCTATCAAGCTATACGGTCTTGTCCGCCACACGCGTCGATTACGACACCGCGGGTCGGAAAGTGAATGAAGCGCTTTTGGTTGGAGGCGCCCTCGCAAGTCTCACCAGTCGGAGCTACGACTCTGCCAACCGAGTTCTGTGCGAAGCGCGCCGCATGAATCTGTCTTCCAGTCTATCCGCTAGCGCATGCCAATTGGGAGTTGAGGCTGGCTATGGGCCAGACCGTATCACGCGGTACTTCTACGACGTCGCAGGTCAACTTCGTCAAGTGCAGGATGCGGTGGGAACGACGCTTCAGCGCAATGAAAGAAGCCAGACGTTCACGTCCAACGGCAAAATGCAAACGATTGCAGATAGCAATGGAAATTTAACAACGTTCACCTACGACGGCCATGATCGCCTTGCCCGGACTCTTTTTCCTCACTCAACTTCCGCCGGTCTTAGCAACGTCAGTGATTATGATGAAATCCAATCCTATGACGGTAATTCCAACCCGACCGTTAGGCGTTTGCGCGATGGCCGACTATTGACTCTTGGCTACGACGCTCAAAATCGAAATACAAGTCGACAAGTCGCCGCTCAGGCTTGGGGAGAAGCATCTGTCACCCGCTATGTATATGATTCCGCAAACCAACTCTGGTCCGCGACGGACAGCAACGGTTCCTATGTTGGACGTAGTTACAACGCATTGGGATGCCAGACTACGGAGGCCGATTCCTTTGGAACTAAATTGCTCAGCTGCGATCTGGCTGGGCGCCGTTCGTCGCTTTCCTATACGGATGGCCACACGGTGAGATACTCGAGTCTGCTCAACGGTGCATTGAGCAACGTGCGAGAAGACGGCGGCATTGCGTTGGTCACCTTCTTCTACGACAATCTGGGGAGGCGAACATTGGTTGAGCGAGGCAATGGTGCGAATTCAACATACAACTATGCACCGGGTACTTGGACACCATCAACGCTTAAACACACGGTTTCAGGTGCTTTCGTCGAATATGGCTATGCCTCGAACCCGGCAGGCCAAATCGTGTCGCTCAGGCGCGACAACGACAACTACGCTTGGCCGTTGTATTCAAATCAGGGCACCGGCTACGCGGTCAATGGTCTTAATCAAATCACCACAGTCGGGGGCCTCGGCATCCAATATGATGCTCGGGGAAATCTTACATCTGCGCTAGGTACTACCTGGACCTATACGCTTGCAAACAAAATCGCCACAGCTTCCACTTCTTCTGCTACCGCCTACCTGCTGTATGACGCTATAGGAAGACTATCAGAAATTCAAAACGCCGGTGCGATCATACGGTTTGAGTATCTTGGTCAGGCCCTCATTGGAGAATGGAGCGCGACGAGCACACTCCTGAGACGATATGTTCCAAGCTTCACGCCGGATGAGCAAATCCTCTGGTACGAAGGTGCTGGCAAACTTGAGCGTCGCTGGTTTCATACCGATCATCAAGGTAGCTCTGTTGCTGTCAGCAACGAGGCCGGACTGGCAATAGCGATCAATACGTACGATGAATATGGCACACCCGCTGCTAGCAACTTGGGGCGTCATCAATATACCGGCCAGCGTTGGATACCGGAGCTCCAACTGGCCGATTACAAGGCTCGCATGTACAACCCCAAGTTGGGTCGGTTCATGCAGGCTGATCCAGTGCGGTTTGACAGTGGCGACCTTAACCTCTACGCATATGTTACCGATGATCCGCTAAACAGAACAGATCCCACCGGGGAGACGCCATTGGACCTGGCCTTTTTAGGTGCAGATCTCATAAGTTTAGCGGTAGCAGCATATTCCGGTCACGATGTAAAGGCGGCAGCCGTTGATGTATTGATCAGCGCCGTGGCGGTCGCTATTCCTGTCCCTGCTTCAGGACAAGTTGTGAAAGGAATCGTCGCTGCACACAAAGCGGTCGATGCGGCGAAGGGGGTAGGCGAAGCAAATAGCTTGGCCAACGCCGCAAGACTTCGCGGCCAGCTTGCGGGCAAAGAGATCGCTGGCGGCCACGCCTTCGAAAAGCACGTTCTGGATCAAGGCGAGTTCAAGGGCCTCGGTATCCGCACTCGTGAGCACTTTGCGAACCACATCGAGGACGTGGTAAATAACCCGACTGCTTCGCGCCAACTGAGTGGCGGCCGGTCGGCGTACTGGCAAGACTCGACCGGCACTGTGGTGATCAGAAATCCACGCGCTGCCGATGGTGGTACAGCGTTCCAACCCCCAAATGGCCGCGCCTACTATAACGGCTTGCGGTAGAGACATGGATATCATCAACACGGCCTCAGATCGTTCCGAGGTCGAGATTGGCCGGGACGAGCTTCTGATCGTTAACGCCGCACTTAACGAGGTCTGCAATGGAATTGCGGCGTTCGAGTTCAATACCCGGATCGGTGCGGATCGTGCGAGGGTAGCCGCTCTACTCAAAGATGTAGGGGCGCTTCTTGACAAGATGGACTCGTTACACAAGTAGCCGTTCGCGAACCCGACAACGCCCGCCCTGCGTGGGCATTTGCGTGGTTCGTGACATAGCCACCGTTCCTCGGCCGATGCCACCGCGGTTCGCCGCAGGTAATGACTTTTCCCTTCAGCGGCGCCGGTAGGTCGAGATTGAACTCGCTGGGGAAGTACGCTCTGGCCGGCGCTGCTTAAATGGGGCAGGCCGATTTGTGTCGGTACGCGGCGATGTATGCCGCCGAGACATGGCTGAGATGTTCGACGCGGCTGACGTGGTTGCGGCGCCAGGGCCCCCAAGTTCGACACCTCGCGCACGTGAGTCGTTGATTCGCTTGGACCGAGGGTCAAAAGCGCAGAGTAACCCAAGTTCGACATAACACTGCCGAATTCACCGCTGTCAAGCGGTAAGAAGTTAATGCCTGACATGGGCTTGGCCGCCAAATCGCCAGCAGATGGCAGAATGTCTGTAGTGGCACGTCAGCGAACTGATGTAGTTCTCTGAAGCTGCCAGACCGGCTACACTCCGGTCACGTTCTTCATGCTCACCAAGTCCGGCGGTTGGCAATACGCGCAGTTGGTGGAGTCGTTTCGCAATGTGGACGGCCAACCGCGCCAACGCACGATCTGCACGCTGGGCCGGCTGGAGCGTGGCGGCGACGTCGACAAGCTGATCGCGGCGCTGCAACGTGCACGCGGCTTGGACGCGACCGCTGCCAGCAAGCCCTTTGACGGCCTTCGCTTCGAGGGCCGCCGTTGCGCCGGCGATGTCTGGGCGTTGTGGCAGCTGTGGCGCTCGCTCGGCTTGGATGACCTGGCCGCTGCGTGGCGCCGTTCGCGCGTCGAAGTCGATGTGCTGGGCTGTCTGCGCGCGATGGTGTTCAACCGGCTGTGCGATCCCGGCAGCAAGCTGGGCGTGCTGCGCTGGCTGTAGACGGTGGCGCTGCCCCTGGACTTCGGCTTCTCGTCAAGCCTGCCGCAGCACCAGCATCTGCTGCGGGCCATTGACGTGCTCGACGAGCACAGCGACGCGCTCGGTGCGCGGCTGGCCACGCTTATGCGTCCGCTGATCGACGAAGACCTCAGCGTGTCTAGATCAAGATTGATCTATCATTCGCGTGGTGACAGGCAAGGAAGTCATCGCGAAGCTCAAGGCTGCGGGTTGGTCCGTCAGCCGCGTACACGGCAGCCACCACATCCTTGTGAAGAGCGGGCGAGCGGTGCCCGTTCCAGTGCACGGCCAACGCGATATCGGCGCCGGTCTTCTTGCAGCGATACAGCGCCAAACCGGCGTGAAGCTGAAGTGAGGTGAAGACATGGATATCCGCTACCCTGCAACGGTCGAGGCACAGAAGGATGGAACCTACCTGGTTCAATTTGTTGACCTCCCGGACACCTTCACTGAAGGTCAAACCCAGGAAGAAGCACTGTTCAACGCAACCGAAGTGCTGTCAGCAATGCTGGCGTGGCGCCTGGACGAATTGAAAGACGTACCCGCACCAAGTCAGAAGATCAAGGGCGCGCACTACATCGCGCCAGACGCCAAAACACAGGCCGCAATGCTGCTGCGCCTGGCCCGCGGCGAAAGGACACTGTCGGACCTGGCGCGCGCGCTGGAAACCTCATGGCCGGCTGCCAAGCGTCTGGAAGATCCACGCCATTGGCCCTCTCTCAAAACGCTTGATCGAGCTGCCGCCGCCCTCGGGAAGCGCCTGGTCCTCACGCTGGAATAGCGGGGCGGGGCAGATGATGCTTCAAGCCGCCACCGCCTTGCGCCCGCGCAGCCGCCCCGCGCCGCGGGCCAGCAAGCGCCACAGCATGCGCAAGCCGGTCAATGCGGCCACTGCTTCCAGCAGCGTGACCAAGAACGCCACCAGCGTGTTCCAGCGCGCATCCCGCCGCCTGAACTTGGCAACGGCCCGGTCACGCGAAGTCTCGATGCTGTCGTAGAAGCTCGGAATCACCAGCAGCGTCAGGAAGGTGCTGGTGATCGTGCCCCCGATGATCGACACCGCCATCGGCCGGTAGAACTCGCCGCCTTCGCCCACGCCGATGGCCACCGGCAGCATGCCGGCGATCAGCGCAAAGGTCGTCATCAGAATCGGCCGCAGCCGCTTGCGGCCGGCGGCCATCAGAGCTTCTTCGCGGTCCATGCCTTCGGCCTCGCGCACGCGCGCCGCGTCCAGCAGCAGAATGGCATTTTTTGCCACCAGTCCCATCAGCATGATGACGCCGATGAAGCTCATCAGGTTCAGCGTGCCGCCGGTGGCCAGCAGCGCCAGCACCACGCCGATCAGGCTCAGCGGCAGTGACAGCATCACCGCCAGCGGCGCGCTGAAGCTGCCGAACTGCATCACGAGGATGAGATACATCAGCGCGATGCCGCTGACCAGCGCAATCGTCATCTGCGTGAAGACCTCCTGCTGGTCTTTGCTGGCCCCGGCCAGCTCCAGCCCGTAGCCGGGCGGGTAACTCATGGCGTTGGCGATCTTCAGCGCATCGGCCGTCACCTCGCCCGGCGAGCGGCCCTGCGCATTGGCCGCCACGGAGATGGTGCGCTTGCTGTCCGAATGCTGGATTTGCGACGGCCCCTTGCCCATCGTGATGGTGGCAATCTGCTCCAGCGGCACCATCCGGTTGCTGCCGCTCACCGCGATCGGCAGCCTTTCGATGTTGCTGGCGTCCACCCGATCTTCCGGGGCCAGCCGCACCGAGACATCGCGCGTCTGGCCGCTGGGATCGACCCAGTCACCGGCTTCGACGCCGGCAAAGGCCACGCGCAGCGCCTGTGCCGCGTCGCCCGCCGAGATGCCCAGCGTGTTGGCCAGGCTGCGGTCGAGCTGGATCTTCATCTCGTCCTGCGGGTCCTGCTCGGACAGGCCCACGTCCACCGCGCCGGGCACCTGGCGCAGCCGGGCCATGAAGTCGTTGGTGATGGCGAGCAACTGCCGCGAGTCGGGCCCCGAGAAGCGGATCTGCACCGGCTTCTGCGCGCCGTTGTTCAGGTCGTCGAGGACGGTGTATTCGGCGCCCACCAGCCGTGCCGTCAGCGTGCGCAGTTGCTGCGCCACTTCGCTGCCGGAACGCTTGCGCTTGGTGCTCTTGCCGATGTCGATGTAGATGCGCCCACCGCCCGGGTTGACGTAGCTGTTGGTGGCCACCGTCTCGGGCAGCGTGCGGGCCAGCAGCGCCGCGGCTTCCACCTTCAGGCGTGAATACTCCAGGCTGCTGCTGGACGGGGTGCGCACCTCCACCGCCAGCGTGCCGTAGTCCGACGCCGGCAGGAAACTGGAGCCGCCGAACTTCGATTGCAGGAACAGCGCGCCGGCCAGGCTGACCACTGCAAACACCGCCATCCAGCGCCGGTGGTGCAGCGCCCATGCGATGACGCGGCCGTAGCGGTCGGACTGGTGGTCGAACCAGGTGTTGAAGCGGCCCAGCAGCCGGCTGATGCCGCGCTTGGGCAGCAGATGGTGGCCCGGCGGGTCGCCCCAATAGGCCGACAGCATCGGGTCGAGCGTGAAGCTGATGAACAGGCTCACCAGCACCGAGGCCACCACCGTCACGCCGAAGGGCCGGAACCATTCGCCAGAGACGCCGGGCATGAAGGCCACCGGCACGAACACCGCCACGATGGAGAAGGTGGTGGCCGCCACCGCGAGGCCGATCTCGGCGGTGCCGTTGAGCGCCGCAGTGCGCCGGTCTTCGCCCAGCTCCATGTGGCGCACGATGTTCTCGCGCACCACGATGGCGTCGTCGATCAGCACGCCGATGGCCAGGCTCAGGCCGAGCAGGCTCATGAAGTTGAGCGTGAAGCCGCACAGCCAGACGGCGATGAAGGCCGCGATCACCGAGGTGGGCAACGACAGCGCGGTGATCAGCGTGGAGCGCCACGAGTTGAGGAACACATAGACCACGAACACCGTGAGGCAGGCGCCGAAGACCAGCGCGTCGATGACGTTGTCGAGGCTGTTCTTGGCGTCCTTGCCGCCGTCTTGGGTGACTTCGAGCTTGGTGCCTTCGGGCAGCGTCTTGCCGATCTCGGCCACCAGCTTGCGCACGGCGTTGGCCACGCTCACGGTGCTGGCCTCCCGCGTGCGGGTGATGGACAAGCCCACGTTGGGGTGGCCGCTGCGCACCGAGAAGCCGCTGAGTTCGGCAAAGCCGTCCTGCACCGTGGCCACCTGCTCCAGCCGCACCAGCTCATTGCCGCGCCGCTTGATGACGATCTGGCCGAACTGCGCCGGGCTTTCCAGCCGGCCGACGAGCCGGATGCTCTGGTCTTCCAGCGTGCCGCGCACCTTGCCCACCGGCGCAGTGGCGTTCTGCGCCCGCAGCGCCGCCACCACGTCGGTCACCGACACCTCGTACTGGCGCAGCTTCTCGGAGCGCAGCAGCACCGACAGCTCGCGTTTGAGCGCGCCGTTGACGGTGACCACCGCCACGCCCGGAATGGCGCGGAATCTGTCGGCGAACTGGTCTTCGGCCAGGCTGGAGATCGCCGCATGCGACATCCGCGCCGACGACAGCGCCAACTGCATGATGGGCTGGGCCGTCGGGTCCTGCCGCTGGAGGATGGGCTCGCGGATCTCGGTGGGCAGCTTGTAGCGCACCGACGCGATGGCGTTGCGCACTTCGTCGGCCGCCACCACCAGGTTCTTGTCGAAGTTGAAGATCAGCACCAGCGACGCATTGCCTTCGCTGGCGGTGGAGCGCATCTGGTCCACGCCGGCAATGCCTTGCAGCGCCTTCTCGATGCGGTCGATCACCTCGCGCTCCACCGTGTCGGGCGACGCGCCGGGGTAGGGGATGTTGACGGTGAGCACCGGCTGCTCGACGTCGGGGATCTGGTTGACGCGCAGCTTGCTCAGCGCCAGCAGGCCGAGTGCCATCAACGCGATGATGATGACGATCATCGCCACCGGGCGCTTGATGCTGAATTCAGAGAGGAACATGGCGCTTCACCTCGCAGCCGAAGCCGCCTCCGCAGTGGCCGGCGACGCAAAGTCCACCTTCTGGCCATCGACCAGCGCGCTGCCCGGGCGGCGCAGGATGCGCTCGCCGGCGGCCAGGCCGGCCAGCACCGGCACCTCGCCGCTGCGCGCGTCGCGCTCGCCGATCTTCACCGCCACCTTGGCCAGCGTGTTGCCCGGGTTCAGGCGCCAGACGCTGGCCTCCTGGCCGGCACGCACCAGCGCGCCGTCGGGCACCATCAGCGCCTGGCTGCTGCCGGTCTCGATGCGGCCTTCGGCAAAGAGGCCAGCAACGCGCGGCGCTGCGGCGGCATCGACGAAATCGACGATCACCGCCACCTGGCGCGTGGTGTCGTTGGCCGACGGGTCCAGGCGCCGCACGCGGCCCTTGAACTCACCCTGCGTGAAGCCGTTGACGCGGAAGGCGACGTTCTGCCCCACCTTCAGGTCTTGCAGCCGGTCGGCCGACACCAGGCCTTCGAAGCGCATGCTGCGCGGGTCGATGACCTTCATCAGTTCCTTGCCGATCTGCACCGAGTCGCCCACCGAGGCCTTGCGGTCGCTGGCAACGCCGTCGAAAGGCGCGCGCACGCCCGTGCGCTGCAACATCTGGCGCGCCGACACCAGGCGCGACCTGGCCGCCACCAGATCGCTCTGAAGGTTGTTGCGCCGTATCTCGGCGTCTTCCAGCGCCTGGGTCGAGGTCATGCCCTGCGCCTGAAGCGTCTTCTGCCGCTGCGCCTGGCGCTCTGCCTGGTCGAAGGCCTGCGAAGCGGCGCGGGTGGCTTCTTCGGCCGATGCCAGGCTGTCGCGGATGGCGGTGTCGTCCAGCCGCACCAGCAGGTCGCCGGCGCGCACCGCGTCGCCGTTTTCCTTCAGGATGGCGGTGACCACCGCGGCCACCTCGGCGCGCAGGTCGGCGCGGCGCTCTGGCTGCACGGTGCCGGTCACGACCGGGCCCAGCGCCAGCCGGCTGGCCGCCAGCGTGTGCAGGTCTTCGGGCGCCAGCAGCAGCACGGCGTTGCTGCCCTTGGCGGCTGGCGCCTTGTCGGTCTTGCCGCAGCCGGCCAGAGAGACTGCCAGCAAGGCGGCGCTGAACAACAAGACGATGGGTGAAGTTGGGCGCATGGAAGCTTGGACAGGCGCTCCGGAGGCGCCGCGTTGGAACTGTGAAGCCGCGAGCGTAGCGTGGCCGCAGCGCGGCTGGCCCGGGCGCGCGACGAAACGTCGCCCGACGGCCGCCAACAGACGGCCGGCGCGACGGTTCAGCGCGTCTGCCCCAGCCGCTGATGCCATTGGGCCAGCGACTCCTTCGGGTAGGCCTCGAACTGCGCATCGCCGCTGCGCAGATGCGGCTGCACCCCCCCCCGGCTTCGAGCCCAGCATCATGTGCGTCACGGCCGCCGGCTCTGGCAGTGGCGTGTCGATGGCGCCTGCGTGCGGGTGCACCAGGTCCGGCCAGGTGGCGTCCGAAAGCCACAGCGCCCGCCTCCTTGCCGTGGCTGGGCTGGGCTGGGCGTGCGGCCCGACGTGATTCTGCTGCTGCGTCGCTACCATCGCGCGATGAAGCCTTTGCGCGCATTGCGGTTCGTCCTGCCCTGGCTGCTGGCCGCCACCGTGGCGGCGCCGGCCGGCGCTGCCGACGGCAGCGTGACCGTGGGGTCGAAGCGCTTCACCGAGTCCTACATCCTGGGCGAGATCGTGCGCCAGACGCTGGTGGCCGCCGACACGCCGGCCACCCACCAGCAGGGTCTGGGCAACACCGGCATCCTGGAGCAGGCGCTGGCCAGCGGCGCGGTGGATGTCTATCCAGAGTACACCGGCACCATCGTGCGCGAGCTGCTCAAGCGTGAAGGCAACCCGTCGCTGGACGAACTGAATGCGCTGCTCGCGCCGCGCGGGCTGAAGGCCGCCGTGCCACTGGGCTTCAACAACACCTATGCACTGGCGATGCTGGAAACGCAGGCGGCCAGGCTGGGCATCGCGAGCATCTCCGACCTGGCGCAGCACCCGGCGCTGCGCATGGGGCTGTCGCATGAATTCCAGGTGCGCGCCGACGGCTGGCCGGCGCTGCGCCAGGCCTACAACCTGCCGCAACCGCCCGGAGCGGGCCTCGACCATGGCCTGGCCTACGACGCGGTGAAGGCCGGCCAGGTGGACTTGATCGACATCTATTCCACCGACGCCAAGGTGGGCCGCTACGGCCTGCGCGTGCTGAAGGACGACCGCGGCTTCTTCCCCAAATACGACGCCGTGCTGTTGATGCGCGCAGCCGTCGATGCCCGGCCCTTGCAGGTGCTGGCCGGGCGCATCGACGCGGCGACGATGATCGCGCTCAACGCGCAGGTCGAGCTGGACGGGCTGAGTTTTGCCGAAGCCGCGCGGCGCTTCGTGGCCGGCGGCGGCAGCGCAAGCGGCAGCCGGCAGCCGGCCCAGAGCTTTGCCGCGCGCCTCTTCGCGCCCGATCTGCCGCGGCTGGCACGCCAGCATCTGCTGCTGGTCTTCGGCTCGCTGCTGCTGGCGGTGCTGGCCGGCGTGCCGCTGGGCGTGTGGGCCTGGCGCGCGCCGCGGCTGGCTGGCGTGCTGCTGGGCACGGTGGGCGTGTTGCAGACGATTCCTTCGCTGGCGCTGCTGGCCTTCCTGATCGCGGCCTTGGGTGCCATCGGCTTCGTGCCGGCGCTGATCGCGCTGTTCGTCTATGCGCTGCTGCCCATCGTGCGCAACACCCACGCCGGGCTCGTCAGCGTGCCCGCCGGCCTGAGCATGGCCGCGCAGGCGCTGGGGCTCACGCGCCGGCAGGTGCTGTGGGCCGTGCAACTGCCGCTGGCGCTGCCCACGCTGTGGGCGGGCGTGAAAACCGCGGCCGTCATCAACGTCGGCACCGCCACCGTGGCGGCCTTCATCGGCGCGGGCGGCTTCGGCGAGCGCATCGTCGCCGGGCTGGCCGTCAACGACCCCGCCGCGATGCTGGCCGGCGCCCTGCCGGCGGCGGTGTTGGCGCTGCTGGTGCAGTGGCTGTTCGACGCGGTGGAGCGGCGCTGGCAGCCGGCGGCCTGAGCTTCAGAGCGCCGCCCGCAGCCGGCCGACTTCGATGCCGTTCCAGTTGATCAGCGCCACGCTGCTGAAGCCCTGCATGAACACACGCTCTGCATCGTCGAGCTTGACGAGCTTGTCGATCAGCGCGGCCATCACCACCTCGCAGCCGCGCGCGGTGTTGCCGTCGTCCATCTTGATGGCCACGCCCAGGCCGGCGTCGGGCAGCGCAGCGCAATACACGCCCTCGGCGCCCACCTTGCAGAAGACGCGCTCGCCCAGGCGCTCCATCACGCGGGTGTCGAAGCGGCCGGTGCCGGCCACCATGAAGGGGTGCTTGGCGACCGCCTTGCGCAGCCGGCCGGCGGCCCAGGCGTTGCCCTTGCTCAGCCCCACGCCGGTGCCGATGCGGGCGAAGGCATGTGCCAGTTTGCGCAGCGGGATGGCGTAGGTGGGAATGGAGCAGCCGTCGATGCCCACAGGCGTGTTGGCCAGGTCGTGGCCGGTGGTGGCCTGCAAGGCGGCGGTCACCTCGCGCATCACGGGATGGTCGGGGTTGATGTAGCCCTTGGTGAACAGCTTGCGGTTCTTCTCCTCGGCCATCCAGCAGCCCAGGCAGACGAAGCCGGCATGCTTGCCCGAGCAGTTGTTGTGCAGCGGGTCCGGCTGCTCGCCACGGGCGACCAGTTCGCGCTGCGCCGCCTCGTTGTAGGGCCAGTGGGCGCCGCATTCCAGCAGGTCGGGATCGACGCCGGCCTGGTTCATCATCGCCACCGCCGCCGCCACGTGGCGCGGCTCGCCGCCGTGCGAAGCGCAGGTGAGCGCGATGTGCTCGTCGGTCAGGCCCATGCCGTTGGCGGCGCCGCATTCCACCAGCGGCAGCGCCTGCAGCACCTTCACGGCAGAGCGCGGGAAGATGGGGCGGTCGATGTCGCCGACGGCGCTGTGCAGGGCGCCGTCTGCATCCACCACGGCGTAGGCGCCGCGGTGGATGGATTCGACGATGCCGCCGCGCAGCGCTTCGGCCAGGATGGGGTGGGTGGTGCTCATCGCCCGCACTTTAGCGCGCCCACAATGCCGGCATGGAGCAACAACTGTGGGGTGTGGATTTCACCTGCGCGCCCAGCCGGCGCAAGCCCATCACGGTGGCGCGCGGCCGGCGTGCCGGCGCGGTGCTGCGGCTGGAGCGGCTGGACGCGATCAGCAGCCTGGCCGCCTTCGACGCCTTGCTCGCCGAGCCGGGGCCCTGGTTCGGCGCGTTCGACTTTCCGTTCGGCCTGCCGCGTGCCTTCGTCGATGCGCTGGCGCTGGGCGGCAACGTTGCCGCTGTGAGTGGCGAGCTGCACCGCCGCTGCGCCACGCGGATGGAGTTTCGTGCGCTGGTCGATGCCTGGGGCAACGGCCGCCCGGCCGGCCAGCGGCTGCTGCACCGCAAGGCCGACGGCGCGCTGCCGGGCATCACCTCGTCCAGCCCGCTGCAGACGCGCTATGTGCCGGTCGGCTTCATGTACTTCGAGGGCTTGTCGCGCTTGCTGAAAGCCGGGGTCGATCTGCCGCGGCTGCATGCCGGCGATGCGGCCCGCCAGGCCATCGAAGGTTACCCCGGGCTGCTGGCCTTCGAGACCATCGGCCGCCGCTCGTACAAGAACCTGGACGCGCCCGACCGGCTGATTGCGCGCAAGGACATCGTCGATACGCTGGAGCAGGGCCGCACCCGGCTCGGGCTGCGGCTGAAGCTGAGCCACGCGCAGCGCGAGGCGCTCGTCGATGACCCGTCCGGCGACCGGCTCGACGCCGCCTTGTGCCTGCTGCAAGCCGGCTGGGCCGCGGCACAGCCGGCCGGCGGCCTGCCCGCCGCGGTGGACCCGGTGGAGGGCTGGATTGCGACGGCTTGAAGGGCCGGGCAGTGCGCCTTTCGGCGCTGCCGAGGCCTGGTTCAGCGGGCGCGGCTGGGCGCCGTTCGCCTTCCAGCGCGAGGTCTGGGCCGCGATGGCGGCCGGCCGCAGCGGGCTGCTGCACGCCACCACCGGCAGCGGCAAGACCTATGCGGTGTGGATGGGCGCGCTGGCCCGCGCACTGCCCGGCACCGCGCTGCAAGCGCTCTGGCTGACGCCGATGCGCGCGCTGGCGGCAGACACCACGCGCGCACTGCAACTGCCGCTGCCGGCACTGGCGCCGGGCTGGACGGTGGGTATGCGCACCGGCGACACCACCAGCGCCGAACGCGCGCGGCAGGACCGCCGGCTGCCCACCGCGCTGGTCACCACGCCGGAGTCGCTGACGCTGCTGCTGACGCGCGAGTCGGCGCGGGCTGATCTGGGCGGCGTGCAGACCGTGGTGGTGGATGAGTGGCATGAACTCATCGGCAGCAAGCGCGGCGTGCAGGTGCAGCTGGCGCTGGCGCGGCTGCGGCAATGGAACCCGCGCCTGGTGGTGTGGGGGCTGTCGGCCACGCTGGGCAACCTGGCCGAGGCGATGCAGACGCTGGTAGGCGGTGACGGCGGTGACGGCGGCTGCCTGGTGCGCGGCCGCATCGACAAGCAGCTCATCATCGACACGCTGCTGCCGCACGAGCCCGGCCGCTTCAGTTGGGGCGGCCACCTGGGCGCGCAGATGCAGCAGCCGGTGGTGGACGAGATCGAGCGCTCCGGCCCCACGCTGGTCTTCACCAACGTGCGCTCGCAGGCCGAGATCTGGTACCAGTTGCTGCTGCAGCAGCGGCCCGAGTGGGCCGGCTTGGTGGCGCTGCACCATGGCTCGCTGGACAAGGCCACGCGGGAGTGGGTCGAGCTGGGCTTGAAGGAGGGCCGGCTGCGCGCGGTGGTGGCCACCTCCAGCCTGGACCTGGGCGTCGATTTCCTGCCGGTGGAGCGCGTGCTTCAGATCGGCAGCGCCAAGGGCGTGGCGCGGCTGCTTCAGCGCGCCGGGCGCAGCGGCCATGCGCCGGGCCGGGCGAGCCGCGTGACGCTGGTGCCCACCAACACGCTGGAGCTGGTGGAGGCAGCCGCCGCGCGCGAGGCCGCGCTGGCCGGGCGGGTGGAGTCGCGCACGTCGCCGCACAAGCCGCTGGACGTGCTGGTGCAGCACCTGGTGACGGTGGCGCTGGGCGGCGGCTTTGCGCCGGACGCGCTGTTCGGCGAAGTGCGCAGCGCGCCGGCCTACGCCAGCCTCACGCGCGAGGAATTCGACTGGGCGCTGGCCTTCGTCGAACGCGGTGGCGAGAGCCTCACCGCCTACCCGGAATACCACCGCGTGCAGCAGATGGACGGCCTGTACCGCGTGCCCGACCGCGGCATTGCCAAGCGCCACCGGCTTCAGGTGGGCACCATCGTCAGCGACGCGGCAATGCAGGTGAAGTGGCTCACCGGCGGCACCATCGGCACCATCGAGGAAGGCTTCATCGCGCGGCTGCACAAGGGCGACTGCTTCGTCTTCGCCGGGCGCGTCCTCGAATACGTGCGCACGCAGGACATGGCCGCCTACGTGCGCAAGGCCAGCAAGCCCAAGGGCACGGTGCCGACATGGAACGGCAGCAAGATGCCCTTGAGCAGCGAGCTGGCCGACTCGGTGCTGGCGCTGCTGGACCGCGCCGCGCAAGGCGTGTTCGACGGCCCAGAGATGCAGGCGGCCAGGCCGATGCTGGCGGCGCAGGCGCGGCTGTCGCGGCTGCCCGAACGCGGGCAGTTGCTGGTGGAGCGATTCCACTCGCGTGAAGGGCACCACCTCTTCATCTACCCCTTCGCCGGCCGCAACGTGCACATCGGCCTGGCGCAGCTTCTCGCCTTTCGGCTGGCGAAGGCAGAAGCCAACACCTTCTCGCTCAGCATCAACGACTACGGGCTGGAGATCCTGGCCGCCAAGCCGCCCGACCTGTCGGCCGTGACGCAGGGCGCGCTGTTCGGCAGCCAGGGCCTGATGGACGACGTGCTGGCCAGCCTGAATTCGGGGGAGCTGGCGCAGCGCCGCTTTCGCGAGATCGCGCGCGTGGCCGGCCTGGTGTTCAGCGGCTACCCGGGCGCGCCCAAGAGCATGCGCCAGCTCCAGGCATCCAGCGCCTTGTTCTACGAGGTGTTCCGCAAGTACGACGCGGGCAACAAGCTGCTGGGGCAGGCCGAGAGCGAGGTGTTGTCGCAAGAGCTGGAGCTGGCGCGGCTGTCCGCCACGCTGGCGCGCATGGCCGGCCTGCAACTGCAACTGGTCGAGCTGAAGGCGCCCAGTCCGTTCTGCCTGCCGCTGATCGTCGAGCGCTTCCGAGAACAGTTGTCCACCGAGAAGCTGAAAGACCGGCTGGAGCGCCTGCTTGCCGAGGGCGAGGCTGCGCTGGCCGAGCCGGTGCCGGCGGTGCCGCGGCTGCGGCGTGCGGCTGGCCGCGGCCGTTGAAACAGCGGCCGGCGGCGGGCGGATTGGCCCACGGATCGGCAGGCGGATTGGCAGTCGTCCTACGCGCGTCTGCGGCGGCGTCCCATCCAGTGCGCGAGGGCGCCGGGCGACACTGGCGCATCGTTTGAACGACAAGGACTTTTCCATGCACACCAAGCTTTTGACCCTCGCCGCCGCCGCACTGCTGGCCGCCGGCCTGTCTGTCGCCCAGGCGCAGACCACTGCTCCCGGCACCACCGCAAAACAACCCAAGGGCGAGCTGAGCGTGCCGACGCAGGACAAGGGCATGCAGCGCCCGGCCGTGGCCAGCGACACCACGCGCCAGGAAGTCAAGGCCGAGACACGCGCCGCTGAAGTCAACGGCGACATTCCCAAGGGCGAGCAGAGCACGCCCAACCAGGGCAAGCGCCCGCCCAAGCGCAGCATGGACGGCGCCTCCAGCCCCACCCGCGCCGAGGTGAAGGCCGAAGCCGCAGCCGACAACAAGGCCGGCAACACGCCCCCCGGCGAGCGCGCCCGCAAGGATGATGACAAGGGCGGCGCCAAGGGCATCAAGCCTTGATGCGGGCTTGACACTGGCTTGACACGGCCCAGGATCAAACCCTGATCCGCCCCGGGGCTGCCATGCGCGGCGCCGGGCGCGCTAGAGTGGCGTACCGATGGCACGCTCACTCTCGCGCATTCTCAAAGCAGCCGGCACAGCCCGGCTGTCGGTCTATCTGCTTGCGCTGTGGAAGCTGTTCAAGCATCCCGAGACGCCGCGCGCCGCCCGCTGGGTGGCGGTCGCGGTGCTGGCCTATGCAGTCAGCCCCATCGACCTGATTCCCGACTTCATCCCCGTCATCGGCCTTCTCGATGATCTGGTGCTCATTCCGCTGGGCGTGGCGCTGGTGGTGCGGCTGACGCCTGCGCCGCTGTGGCAGCAGCGGCTGCGTGAGGCGGAAGCCGGCGTCGAGCGGCTGCCGCGGCTGTGGTGGGGCGCGGCGGTGATCGTGCTCATCTGGGTGGTCTTGCTGGGGCTGGCCGGGGCGGCCGTCTTCAGCCTGGTGGGAGGCACTTCGTGAACATCCATCGAACACGGGCTTGGCTGCTGTGCCTGTGCGGCGCCGTCTGGTTGCCGCTGCCGCTGGCGGTGGCCAGGGTGGCCCTGCCGGTGCCCGTGCTGCAAGGCACCGCCAGCGCGGTGGTGGACGGCAACCGCCTGTGGCTGCAACCCGAAGGTGGCCCGCCGGTGCAGGTGCGGCTGGCCGACATCGATGCGCCGGAACTCTGCCAGCCCTGGGGCCCCGACGCACGCCGTGCGCTTCAGGACCTGGTGGCCGGCCGCAGCCTGACCTGGAAGACCACCGGGCGTGATGCAAGCGGCGCGCTCGTCGGCGCGCTGACGCTGGACGGCACCAGCATCAACCAGCGCATGGTGGAAGACGGCCATGCCTGGAGCCAGCGCGCCCGCTCCGGCCAGGGCCCTTACCTCAAGCAGGAGCGCATGGCGCATTCGCTCGGCCGCGGGCTGCACGCGGCTGGCGGGGCAGTGATGCCTGCCGACTTCCGGCGCCAGCACGGCCCCTGCGCGCCAGCGGCAGCAACGACGGGCGGCGCCGGCAAGTAGCGGCGGCGCCGCTTCTACTTCAGCCGCACCCAGCGCAGTTCGAGCTGGTCGTTCGGCCACTGCACCGCGCTGACCTTCTTCGCCATCGCCCAGGTCAGCGTGCGGCGGTACAGCGGCACCAGTGGCAGCTCTTCGGCCACCAGCCGCAGCACCACGGCCACCATCGCGCGGCGCCGCGTCAGGTCGGGCTCGACACGCATCGCGTCGATCAAGGCATCCAGCTTGGGGTTGCTGTAGCGGCCGGCGTTGAAGGTTCCGAGGCCGCTCTTGTCGTGGGTGCGCAGCAGCGCGTTGAGCGATGACCAGGCGTCCGGGCTCGGCGACCAGCCGAATTCCGCGAAGGCGGCCGTGCCCTGCGTCAGCCGCGGGAAGAACTGGTTGGTGACGCTGGCCCGCAGCGTGGTGCGTATGCCCACCTGCGTGAGCATCGCCGCCGCGGCTTGGCAGACGTTTTCGCGCCAGGCCACGTTGACGCAGTCCAGCGTGACAGAAAAGCCCTGCGGGTAGCCGGCCTCGGCCAGCAGCGCGCGCGCCCTGGCCGGGTCGTGGGGCAGCCTGCGGTCCAGTTCGGCAGGCGAGCCATCGACGCGGGCGGAAAGAAAGGCGCCGGTCGGCACCGCCTGGCCGCGCAGCACCTTCTGCACGATGAGGTCGATGTTCAGTGCCTGATAGACCGCCTGCCGCACGCGCTTGTCCTTGAACGGGTTGGCGCCCTTCACGTCGCTGCCTTCCAGCTCGTCGTGCCACTGGTCGAAGGCCAGGTATTGCTGTCCGATGTCGGCAATCTGCAGCAGCCCGATGCGCGGGTCACGGCGCAGACGGTCGATGTCCTGGAACGGCGGGTCGAGCACCATGTCCACCTCGCCCGAGGCCAGCGCGGCCAGCCGCGTGGCGTCGGACTTGATGGTGGTGAAGCTGACCTCGGCCACGTTGCCGCTGCGCTTGTCGCCCCAGCCCCACCAGGCGGTGTTGCGGTCGAGCACGGTGCGCACGTCGGGCTCGTAGCGGCGCAGCTTGAAAGGCCCGGTGCCGTTGGCGTTGCGCACCGCAAAGGTTTCCTGCTTGGCGTTGAAGTCCTGCGCCCGGGTGACGCCGTTCTTCTCGCACCAGGCGCGGCTCATCATCGAGATGAACTGCAGCTTGTCGGGCAGCACCGCGTCGGGCGATTCGAGCTGCATCTCGATGGTCAGCGCATCGATCTTCTTCACCGCCATCACGCCCTTGAGCTGGAAGGCGCGCTGCGACGGCGTTGCCAGCGCGCGCTCCAGCGAGAACACCGCGTCGTCTGCGGTGAAGGCGCTGCCGTCGTGGAACACCACGCCAGGCCGCAGCTTGAAGCGCCAGGCGGTGGGGCCGGCCGGCTGCCACGACACGGCAAGCGCCGGCTCCAGGTTGAACTTCTCGTCGCGGCTGACCAGCGATTCGTAGATCTGCTGCACCACGCGCGAGTGGTACAGCAGCGCCACCGCCTGCGGGTCCATCGTCTGCGGGTCGAAGGCCGACGCCACGCGCAGCGGCTGTGCCTGCGCGGCGTGGCCCAGCACCGCAAGCAGCAAAGCCAGGCAGACGGCGATTCGCTGGAACAACATCGGAGCGGCTCTCAAAAAACGGCCAGGCGGCAGATGCGCCATTGTGCTCAATGGTGCAGCGGCAGCAGCGGCCAGCCGCGCGCGGCGGCTTGCGCGGCCAGTTGCGCGTCAGGATCGACGGCGATGGCCGTGCCCACCGCCAGCAGCAGCGGCAGGTCGTTGATCGAGTCGCTGTAGGCCGTGCTGTCGCAGGCGGCCAGTGCCAGCGCGCGCTCGGCCAGCCAGCCGTGCAGCCGCTCCACCTTGCCTTCCCGCATGTTCAGCGTGCCCTGCGTGCGGCCGGTGAAGCAGCCGTCGGCGGCCACTTCGCACTCGGTGGCGATCAGGTGCGCGATGCCGAAGTGCGCTGCGGTCAGCTCGGCCAGGAAGCGGTTGGTGGCCGTCGTCAGCACCACCAGATCGCCGGCGTCCTGGTGGCGCGCCACCAGCGCCATCGCGGCCGGCGGGATGATGGGCAGGATGGCGGCGTGCAGGAAGGTGTCGCGCAGCGGCGCCCATTGCGCGGCGCTGCGGCCGGCCAGCGTGGAGACGTAGAAGTCGCAGAACGCCCGCGGGCTGGCGCTGCCGGCGCGGTAGGCGGCCTGCATGGCGGCGTTGCGCGGGCCGAAGGCGGCCGTGTCGAGCACGCCTTCGCGCAGCAGAAAGTCGCACCACAGCACGTCGCTGTCGCCGTCGATCAGCGTGTGGTCGAGGTCGAACAGCGTCAGCTTCAAAGTGCGCGCAGATGCCAGGCCTTGGGCCGTGTGAAGGTCTTGATGCCGTCGCTGGACAGCGTGAGCCCGACGCCGGAGTCGCCCACGCCAGACCACGGCAGCCGCGGGCTGACCCGGTCACAGCAGTTCCAATAGACGGTGCCGGCGTTGACCTGGGCCAGCAGCGCGCGCGCCGCTGCTTCGTCGGCCGTATAGACACTGGCGGTGAGGCCGTAGCGGCTGTCGTTCATCAGCGCCAGCGCCTCGGCGTCGGTCTGCACGGGCTGGATGCCGATGACCGGGCCGAAGCTTTCCTCGCGCATCAGGTCCATCGTGTGGTTCACCTCGGTCAGCACCGTCGGCGCGAAGCCGTTGCCCGGGCCGGGCAGGCGCTTGCCGCCGCGGCGCAGCGTGGCGCCGCGGGCCAGCGCGTCGGCCACCTGCGCATCCAGCACCGCAAGCTGCGGCGCGCGCGTGATGGCGCCGATGTAGGTGGCCGGGTCCATCGGGTCGCCGACGCGAAAGCCATCGACGGTGGCGAGGAAATGGTCGAGAAAGGCGTCGTACACGGCCGCGTGCACATAGATGCGCTCGATGGAGCTGCAGGCCTGGCCGGTGTTGTACATCGCGCCATCGGCCAGCGATTCGGCGGCGGCCTTGACGTCGGCATCGGCGCGCACGTAGCCGGGGTCCTTGCCGCCCAGTTCGAGCTGCAGCTTGACCAGCTTGCCGGCCACCGCCGCGGCGATGCGCGTGCCGGTGGCGTGGCTGCCCGTGAAGAAGACGCCGTCGATGCGCTGCGCCAGCAAGGCGCTGCCCACGTCGCCTGCACCCACCAGCGCCACCATCACGTCTTGCGGCACGCCAGCCGCATGCAGCAGCCTGGCGATGTGCAGGCCCGTCAGCGTGGCGTGTTCGCTGGGCTTGTAGAGCACCGCGTTGCCGGTCAGCAGCGCCGGCAGGATGACGTTGCAGCCGACGAAGTACGGGTAGTTCCAGGCGGAGATGTTGGCCACCACGCCCAGCGGCACATGGCTGATCTGCTCGTGCATGCCGCCGCCGTCGAAGACATGCGCGTCAAGCACCGCGGCTTCGGCCTGCTCCAGGAAGAAGTCGATGCGCGGCAGCAGGCCGTTGATCTCGTTGCGCGACTGCGTGATGGGCTTGCCGACCTCCTGCGTCAGCGTGGCGGCCAGGGTGTCGATCTCTGCCATCAGCGCGGCGCGGAAGCGCTGCACGGCGGCCAGCCGCTCGGCCATCGGCAGTGCCGCCCAGGCCGGCTGCGCAGAGCGCGCTGCCGCCGCCTTGGCGGCCACCGAAGCAGCGTCATCGGCCGGCACGTCGGCGATGGTCTGGCCGGTGGCCGGGTTCTGGATGGTTAGCGTCGGCATCGGTCGCGTCACCTGCGGTTGGCGCGCGCGGTTGCCAGGAAGTCCTGCAACAGCGGCGCGTCGTCGAAATTGTCGGGGTCGCCGGGAATGTGGAACTCGGGGTGCCATTGCACGGCCGCGACGTAGCTGCCGCCCTGCCAGCGCACCGCTTCCACCATGCCGTCGTCAGGGCAGCGCGCCTCGGCCACGAACTCGGGCGCCAGGTCCTTGATGCCCTGGTGGTGGATGCTGTTGACGGTGGCGCGCGCAACGCCCGGGTACAGCGCCGCCAGCCGCGTGCCGGGCAGCACGTCGATGCGGTGGAAGTGGCGCTCGTAGATGGACGCATCGCGGTGCGCGCGCGACGCCGGCTGCTGCGTTGCAATGTCCTGCAACAGCGTGCCGCCGAACATCACGTTCAGCAGTTGCAGCCCGCGGCAGATGCCGAAGACCGGCTTGCCGGCCTTGACGAAGGCGGCCACCAGTTCGGTCTCGTACCTGTCGCGCACGCTGTCGCCGGCCCAGTCGGCGTGCAGCGGCTGTTCGCCGTAGCTTTCCGGCGCGACGTCGTTGCCGCCTTGCAGCACCAGGCCGTCGAGCGCGGCGGCGTAGTGGTGCAGGTCGATCTCGCTGCGCGTGACGATGCTGTCGGCCGTGACCGCCGGCACCATCACCGGAATCGCGTGACCCGACAGCACCCAGTGCGCGACCGACTGCTCCAGGTAGTGCAGCGTCTTGGTCCAGACGCCGCTGACGGTGATGCCGGCCGTGCCCGGCGTGTAGATGCGCGCCGAAACGCCGATCAGCAGCGGTTTGTCGAGCGTGACCATGGCGCTACATCGCCTGGAGGAACAGCCGTTCGTAGTCGGCCGCGGTGGCCGGGCGCGGGTTGGTGGCGCCGGCAAAGTCGGCCACCGCCAGCGGCACCAGTTGCGGCAACTGCGCCACGCTCACCCCGCGCGCGGCCAGGCCGCCGGTGATGCCGATCTGCGCCTTCAACCGCTTCAGCCACGGCACGAAGGCCGCGCCGTCGTTGCCGATGCCGACCGCATGCGCCAGCTCGTCGAACTTCCGCGGCACCACCTCGAAGTTCCAGGCCAGCACGGTGTCGATCATCAACGCGTTGGCCAGGCCGTGGTGCAGGTCGGACACGGCGCCCAGCGCGTGGGCACAGGCATGCACCGAGCCCAGGTCTTTCTGGAACGCGATGGCGCCCATCATCGAACTCATCATCATGTCGGCGCGGGCCTGAAGGTTCAGCGGCTCGTTGACGGCCGTCAGCAGCGAGCGCGCGCCGATGCGCAAGCCTTCGAGCGCAATGCCGTCGCACAGCGGGTGGAAAGCCGGCGACAAATAGCTTTCGATGCTGTGCGTGAGCGCGTCCATCCCGGTGGCCGCGGTGATGGGGCCGGGCAGGCCGAAGGTCAGCTCGGGGTCGGCGAACACCGCCTTCGCCAGCAGTTGGTTGCTGAACACAGCGCGCTTGACGTGCGTGCTGTCCTCGCCCACCACTGCCGAGCGGCCGACCTCGGAGCCGGTGCCAGAGGTCGTGGGCAAGGCCACGAAATACGGCAGTGCGTCGGTGATGGGGCGCACCTGCGGGTGGTCCCAGACGTAGTCGATCACGTCGCCGTCGTGCACCGCCATCAGCGCCACCACCTTGGCCACGTCGAGCGCAGCGCCGCCGCCGAAACCGATGACGGCATCAGCGCCATGCGCCTTGAAGGCGGCCGCGCCGGCCATCACCTGGCTGGCGATCGGGTTGCCGAACACGCCGTCGAACACCGCCACCTCCAGCCCGGCCAGGTGGCTGCGGAATTCGGCCAGCACCGGCAGTGCGGCCAGGGCGCGGTCCGTGACGATCAGCGGGCGTTTCAAGCCCTGCTCCAGCAGGTGTGCTGCCACCAGCCTGCGCGCGCCTGCGCCGAAGTGGATGGGGGTGGGGAAGGCGAAGCGGGTGATGGTCATGGTGGGTTGTTCAGCGCAGAGCGGTCATGTCGGCAATTCGCGTGGCCTGCTCATCGAAGGTCACCGTTTGCTCGCAGCCATGCAGGCGGTTGACGGCCACGATCAATGCATCCGGGACGCTGATGTTGGCGTGCCGGCAATCGTCGAGCGCCACCCAGACGGCGCTCGCGTCCTGCACCACGACGTTGGGCGCCACCAGCAAGGCCTCCAGCGTGCTGATGATCTCGTCGCGCTTGGCCTTGTAGCGGCTGCGCAAGACCCAGACCAGTTCGGCCAGCACCACCAGCGAGACATGGCCGCGCTGCTCGGCAGACAAATCGCGCTGCATGAAGCGGCGGGCCACTGGCGAGTGCACCGTGTCGTCTTGCGCAAAGTAGCGGACCAGCACGTTTGTGTCGATGCCGATCAAGAACCTGGCTCCTCGCCACCCATCTCGGAAATTGCCTTGTTCATCGCGGCAATCGACAAGGGGTGCTTGCGCCGCCCCTTGAAGAATCCGCACATGCTGTTGAGGTCGTTTTTGATCACCACCAGCCGAAAGCCATTGCGTGCCGGCACGAAGCGAATCTTGTCGCCCGGGGACACGCCCAATGCTTCGCGGACCGTTTTCGGCAAGGTGAGTTGGCTTTTGCTGGTCAGCGTGGCTTCTTCCATGGCCGGCTCCGGTAAGGCGAGAATCGCCAATGCCTTACTCTAGCGCGATTCAAATGATCTCGAAGTAGCGCTTCAACTCCCAGTCGGTCACCGCGTCCTGCCACTGCCGGTGCTCCCATTCGCGGCTGGCCGCGAAGTGATCGACGAAAGCATCACCCAGCCAGTCGCGCGCCACGTCGGACGCCTTGAAGGTCTGCGTGCTGCGGATCAACGACCGCGGCGCCCGCGGGATGTGGTCTGCCCCCTGGTTGGTGCCGGTGATCGGCGGCGCCGTCAGCTTCAGCCCTTGCTCCACGCCGTGCAGCCCGGCGGCCAGCACCGCCGCCATCGCCAGGTAGGGGTTGACGTCGGCACCGGGGCAGCGCGTCTCCAGCCGCGTGGCCTTCGGTGAGCCGGCGATGACGCGGAAACTGGCGGTGCGGTTGTCGATGCCCCAGGTCGGCTTCACCGGCGCCCAGAAGCCATCGACCAGCCGCTTGTAGCTGTTGATGGTGGGCCAGAACATCGGTGCGAAGTCCATCAAACAGGCCACCTGGCCGGCCAGGTAGCTTTCGAACAGCGGGCTCATCCTGCGTGCGCTCTTTGCGTCGAAGAAGAGGTTGTTCTTGCCGTCGGTCAGGCTCTGGTGGATGTGGCCCGAGCAGCCCGGCAACTGCGCATTCCACTTCGCCATGAAGCTGGGCATGATGCCGAAGCGCTTGCCGATTTCTTTCGCGCCGGTCTTGAACAAAATGGCGCGGTCGGCCTGCTCCAGCGCCTCGCTGAAGGCGATGGCGACTTCATAGACGCCGGGGCCGGTTTCGGTGTGCAGCCCTTCGATGGGCACGCCGAAGGCCGCCATGTCGTCCATCAGCGCATTGAAGAAGCCGCGCTGGTCGGCCATGCGCAGCAGTGAATAGCCGAACATGCCGGGCGTGATGGAGTCCGGCTCGACGCCGCGCTTGGCGGCCCAGCTTTGCGGCGTCTCTGCAAAGTTGAACCACTCGAACTCCATGCCGGCCATCGGCTGCAAGCCCAGCTTCTCGGCCCGCTTGAGCACGCGCTTCAAGGTCTGGCGCGGGCAGATGGGCAGCGGCCCGCCGGCTGCATCGACGAAGTCGCCCAGGAAGAAGGGCACGCCGTTGTCCCAGGGCACGCGGCGCGCGGTGTCGAGGTCCAGCCGCGCCAGCGCGTCGGGGAAGCCGTGCTGCCAGCCGGTGGCCTGGGCGTTGTCGTAGCACTGGTCTTGCGAATCCCAGCCGAACACCACGTCGCAAAAGCCGAAGCCGCCTTGCGGGTGCGGCTCGGCGGCGCCGAAGAACTTGTCCTTGTGCAAATACTTGCCGCGCAGGATGCCGTCGATGTCGCTGACCGCGACCTTCACCTTGCCGGCGCCTTCCTTGCGCACGGCGGCAACGGCGGGGTGTTCCTTCTTCGTGGCCATCGTCGTGTTCCTCAAAGCGCCGGCGTGCCGGACGGAATGCCCATCTCGCGCAGCGTGTCGGCCACGGCATCGACGGCCTGCTGCATCTCGACCCGGCCGATGGCGCCGATGCAGCCGACCCGGAAGGTCTCCACCTGCGTCAGCTTGCCGGGGTAGAGCATGAAGCCGCGCGCCTTGGTGCCATCGTAGAAGCGCTTGAAATCGTAGCGCGGGTGGGCGGGCGCGTGAAAGGTCACGATGATCGGCGCCTGCCGTCCGGCTTGCAGAAACGGCTTGAAACCGAGCGCGCCCATGCCGTCGATCAGCGTCTTGCAGTTGCCCTGGTAGCGCGCCAGCCGCGCCGGCTGCCCGCCTTCTTCGGTGAACTGCGCCACCGCTTCGGCCAGCGCCGCCACCACATGCGTGGGCGGTGTGAAGCGCCATTGGCCGGTTTTCTCCATGTACTGGTGCTGGTCGTGCAAGTCCATCGCCAGGCTCTGGCTGTTGCCGGCGCAGCCGTCCAGCACGGCCTTGCGGATGAAGACGAAGCCCATCCCGGGCACGCCTTCGAGGCATTTGCCGCTGGCCGCCACCAGGGCATCGAAACGGCTGCTGCGGGCGTCGATGGGCAGTGCGCCGAAGCTGGACATCGCATCGACGATCAAGCCCTTGCCTTGCCGCTCGCACACCGCCGCCACGTCGGCCAGCGGGTTTTCAACGCCGGTGCCGGTTTCGCAGTGGACCAGCACGACATGGCTGATGCTGGCGTCGCCGCGCAGCCGCTCATCCAGCGCCGCTGGCGACACCGGCGCGTCTTCGGCGAAGGCCAGCACGCTGGCGCGGCGGCCCATCATTTGCGTCAGCTTCGCAGCGCGCTTGCAATAGGCGCCGTTGTCCAGCACCAGCACATGGCCGCCGCGGTCGGCCGGCGGCACCAGCGTGGCCACCGCCGCTTCGACGCTGAAGGTGCCGCTGCCCTGCAACGGCACGACGACATGGCTGCCCTCGCCGTGCACGGTGTCCAGCAAGCGCTGCCGCAGCCCGGCGGTGAGGGCGTTGAACTCGGCGTCCCAGCTTCCCCAGTCCTTCAGCATCGCCAGCTTGGTGCGCAGCGTGGTGGTCAGCGGGCCGGGCGTCAGCAGGATGCGGTCTCTATCCATCGGTGCGTCTCCAGGCTTCGGTGCGCTGTTGTATCCAGAGCGACAAGGCCCAGAACAGCAGCGTGGCCACCGCCGATGCTGCCGCAATCAGGATCGCCATCGCCGCGGCGGCGCCGGTCTCGCCAGCTTCGTCGAGGTTGAGGATGGCGATCGACGCCACCTTGGTGTCGGGCGAGTAGAGAAACACCACGGCAGAAATCGTGGTCATCGCATTGACGAAGAAGTAGCGCGCAATGTCCACCAGCGCCGGGGTGCAGATGGGCAGCGTCACGCGCCAGAAGGTCTTGTAGAACGGCACCTTGAGCGACGCGCTGACGGCCTCGAACTCTGCGTCCAGCGCCTTCAGTGCCGTCACCGCCGTCAGGTGGCCGGTGGTGTAGAAATGGACGATGGTGCACAGCGTCAGCAGCGCCATCGTGTGGTACAGGCCAGACAACGGGTTGCCCGGGGCGTTGAAGAAAAAGATCGTGCCCAGGCCCAGCACCAGCCCGGGCACCGCCATCGGCAGCAGCGCCAGCAGCCGCACGCCGCTGCGCAGCGGGCCCGCGCCCTGGGTCTTTTCCAGCAGGTAGGCGCCGCTGAAGACCAGCGCGGTGCCGAAGACGGCGGTGCCTGCCGCCATGCGCAGGCTGTTGACGAAGCCCTCGGCCACTTCGGCGTCGAACAGGCCCATCGTGTAGTGGCGCAGGCTGGGCGTGAGCTTGTAGGGCCAGAAGCTGGCGAACGACGCAAACACCGCCATCCCCAGCATCGCCAGCACCAGCAGCGCGACGAGCAGGCAATACGCGGTCATCAAGCGGTCGAACCAGGGCACTCGCTTTGGACGGTATGTCACTGCGCGGGCACTCAGCATCGCGGTCTGCTTCGCGCCCACCAGCCGGTCAACGCCGAAGGTCAGCAGCGCCGGCGCCAGCAGCAGCAGCGCCACCACCGCGCCGCGCTGGAAGTCCTGCTGGCCGATGACCAGCTTGAAGACGTCGGTCGCCAGCACGTCGAAGTTGCCGCCGATCACCTTGGGAATGCCGAAGTCGGTGACCACCAGCGTGAAGACCACCAGCGCGGCCGAGATCAGGCCGTAGCGCGCGCCCGGCAGCGTGATGGTGAAGAAGCGCCGGGCCGCGCTGGTGCCCATCGCGTCGGCTGCTTCGTACAGGCGCGCGTCGGCGGTGGCCAGCGCCGTGACGAGGATCATCAGCGCATGGGGAAACACCGCGAAGACCTCGGCGATCACGATGCCCGGCGCGCCGTAGATCTGCTCCAGGCCGAACCAGCCCTTCAGCACGCCCTGGTTGCCGAACCAATAGATCAGCGAGATGGCCGGCAGCAGCGACGGCGCCAGCAGCGGGATCAGCGTGATGCCGCGGAACAGCGGCTTCAGCCGCATGCGGCTGCGTGTCAACGCATAGGCGAACCAGAACGCCGCCGGCACGGCGATCACGGTGACCAGCGCCGACACCCACAGGCTGTTCCACACCGATTGCAACAGTGCCGGCGTGCGTGCATAACTGATGAAGTTGGCGAGCGCCACGAAGCGGCCGTCACGGTCTTGCACGGCCTGCTGCAACACCGCCAGCAGCGGCCCGGCTAGGAAGACCAGCAGCACCAGCGCCACCAGCGCCAGCGCGGCGTGGGCGATGCGGTCACTGCCGGTGGCGCGCAGCCGCAGTGTGGGCGTGCGCGGCGCATGCGGCGTGTGCGGCGCAAGCGGCGGAATCACAACGCTCATGACGCGAACATCCGCATGCGCTCTGGCAGCAGCTTCAGCGGCAGCCGGCCGCCGACTTCCAGCTTGTTCTCCGCCAGGAAGTTGAGCGACAGATAGACCGTCAGCGTGTGCTCTGCCAGCGCCGGGCTGCTGACGCGCACGAGGCAATACGAGCCGAGGAACTCGATCTTGTCGATCTGCGCATCGAAGACATTCGCGTCGCCCTCGGCAATCGGCCGCGCCAGCACGTCTTCTGGCCGCAGATAGATCTTCACCGCGCTGCCGGCGCTGCTGGCGGCACGCCCGTGCGGGCAGTCGAACGACCGCGCGCCGATGCGCACCCGCCCGCCCGGCTCCAGCAGCGCCGGCAGCACGTTGATGCGGCCGACGAAATCGGCGACGAAGGGCGTGGCCGGGTCGCGATAGATCTGCATCGGCGTGCCGATCTGCTCGATGGCGCCCTGGTTCATCACCACGATGCGGTCTGCCACCGCCAGTGCTTCTTCCTGGTCGTGCGTCACCATCACGGTGGTGACGCGCAAGCTGCGCTGAAGGCTGCGGATCTCCTGCCGCAGATGCACACGCACGATGGCGTCGAGTGCCGACAGCGGCTCGTCCAGCAGCAGCAGCCCGGGCTTGGTGGCCAGTGCGCGCGCCAGCGCGATGCGCTGCTGCTGGCCGCCCGAGAGCTGCGCCGGAAACTTGCCTTCGCTGCCCGGCAGGCCCACCAGCTTGACGAGTTCGGCCACGCGCTCGCGCAGTTGCGCCTTCGGCATCTTGCGGTTGACCAGCCCATAGCCCACGTTGTCGGCCACGCTCAGGTTGGGGAAGAGCGCATACGACTGGAAGACGATGCCGTAGTCGCGGCCGGCCGGCGGCAGCCGCGAGATGTCGCGGCCGGCCTGCCACAGCGTGCCGGCGCTCTGTGTTTCGAGGCCGGCGATGATGCGCAGCAAGGTCGTCTTGCCGCAGCCCGACGGGCCCAGAAAGCAGACGAACTCGCCCTGCTCGATCTCCAGATCCACGCCTTCCAGTGCGGTGAACGCGCCGAAGGTCTTGCGGATGCCTGCCAGCCGCAGGAAGGCGGACACCGGCTTACTTTTTCGGTTCCGACTTGGCGGCGTAGCGCTTGTTCCACTCGTCGAGCACGCGCTCGCGGTTGGCCGCGGTGACGGCGAAGTCCATCTTCACCAGCCGCGCTTCGTAGTCCTTCGGCACGTTGGCCAGCGGCGCGGCCACGCCGGGCTGCGCGGTGATGGCGAAGTTCTTGCCGTAGAGCAGCATCGCGTCCTTGCTGCTGGCCCAGTCGGCCAGCTTCTTGGCGGCGGCGAGGTTCTTCGTGCCCTTGTGGATGGCGAAGGCTTCCAGATCCCAGCCCAGCCCTTCTTTCGGGAACACCAGGTCGATGGGCGCGCCCTTGGCCTTGTTGGTGTTGCCGCGGTACTCGAACGAGATGCCCAGCACGAACTCGCCTGCCGCCGCCATGTTGCAGGGCTTGCTGCCGCTGTGGGTGTACTGCGCGATGTTCTCGTGCAGCGCGTCCATGTACTTCCAGCCGCCGCCCTTGCCGTTGTCGTCGCCCCAGAGCGTGAGCCA
>CAXTHW010000013.1:0-128079 GCA_964244245.1 uncultured Rubrivivax sp.
AGAAGATGCGCGAGATCGGCATCCAGCCCGACGTGCTGCTGTGCCGCGCCGACCGGCCGATTCCCAACGACGAGCGCGAGAAGATCAGCCTGTTCACCAACGTGCAGCAGCATGGCGTGATCAGCATGTGGGACGTGGACACCATCTACAAGGTGCCGCGCCTGCTGCACGAGCAAGGGCTGGACGAGCTGATCTGCATGAAGCTCCAGCTCCTCACGCGGCCGGCCGACCTCAAGCGCTGGGACGCGCTGGTGCACGAGGTGGAGCACCCGCAGAACAGCGTGAAGATCGCGATGGTGGGCAAGTACACCGACCTGTCGGACTCGTACAAGTCGCTCAACGAGGCGCTGCGCCACGCCGGCATCCACAACCACGCGAAGATCGAACTCGACTACGTCGATGCCGAATCACTCACCGCGCACAGCGCGGGGCAGCTTGCCCGCTTCGACGCCATCCTGGTGCCGGGCGGCTTCGGCAAGCGCGGCATCGAAGGCAAGATCGTCGCGGCGCAATATGCCCGCGAGCACCGCATTCCCTACCTCGGCATCTGCCTGGGCATGCAGGTGGCCACCATCGAATACGCGCGCCACATGGCCGGGCTGCCGGGCGCCGACAGCACCGAGTTCGAACCGGCCACGCCGCACCCGGTGATCGCGCTGATCGAGGAATGGCAGGACGCCGACGGCTCGATCCAGAAGCGCAGCAGCAGCTCCGACCTGGGCGGCACCATGCGGCTGGGCGCGCAGAGCAGCGACGTCAAGCCGGGCACGCTGGCCTACCAGATCTACGGCCCGGTGGTGACCGAACGCCACCGCCACCGCTACGAAGCCAACGTGCACTACCTCGACCGGCTTCAGGACGCCGGCCTCGTGATCAGCGCGCTGACGCAGCGCGAGAAGCTGACCGAGATCGTCGAGCTGCCCACCGCCGAGCACCCCTGGTTCATGGGCGTGCAGTTCCACCCCGAGTTCAAGAGCACGCCCTGGGGCGGCCACCCGCTGTTCAGCAGCTACGTCAAGGCGGCGCTGGACCACCAAACCCGGCGCATCGCGCCCCCTGAGAAAGCTGCTGCATGAAGCTGTGTGGATTCGAGGCCGGCATCACCCAGCCCTTCTTCCTGATCGCCGGGCCTTGCGTCGTGGAAAGCGAGCAGTTGCAGATGGACGTGGCCGGGCGGCTGAAGGAGATCACGGCCGCGCTCGGCATTCCCTTCATCTTCAAGAGCAGCTACGACAAGGCCAACCGCAGCAGCGGCACCAGCTTCCGCGGCCCCGGCATGGAGCGCGGGCTGGAGATCCTGGCCAAGGTGAAGCGCGAGCTGAACCTGCCCATCCTGACCGACGTGCACAGCACCGAAGAGGTCGCCGCGGTGGCGGCGGTGGTCGATGTGCTGCAGACGCCGGCCTTCCTGTCGCGGCAGACCGATTTCATCCGCGCGGTGGCGCAGTGCGGCAAGCCGGTGAACATCAAGAAGGGCCAGTTCCTGGCGCCGCACGACATGAAGAACGTGATCGACAAGGCACGCGCCGCTGCCCGCGATGCCGGCCTGTCGGAAGACCGCTTCATGGCCTGCGAACGCGGCGTCAGCTTCGGCTACAACAACCTGGTGTCGGACATGCGCAGCCTGGCCATCATGCGCGAGACGGCCGCGCCGGTGGTCTTCGACGCCACCCACAGCGTGCAGTTGCCCGGCGGCCAGGGCACCAGCTCGGGCGGGCAGCGCGAGTTCGTGCCGGTGCTGGCGCGTGCGGCCATCGCGGTGGGCGTTGCCGGGCTCTTCATGGAAACCCACCCAGACCCGGCCAATGCGCTCAGCGACGGGCCGAATGCGGTGCCGCTGAAGCACATGCAGGCGCTGCTGGAGCAGCTGCTCTCGCTGGACCGCGTGGTGAAGGCGCAGCCGCTTCTCGAAAACGATTTCTCCTGCTGAAAGAGGACACCGCCATGCCAGCCGCCTACCTCGTCGTCGAATCGCAAGTCACCGACCCCGAAGCCTTCAAGCACTACATGGCCGCAGCGCCCGAGGTCGTCAAGGCCTTCGGCGGCGAGTACCTCGTGCGCGGCGGCCGCATGCAGGTGCTGGAAGGCGACTGGACGCCGCCGCGCCTGACGGTGCTGCGCTACCCCAGCATGGAGCAGGCGCAGGCCATGTACGACAGCCCCGCCTACACGCAGGCGCGCGCGCTGCGCCAGGGCGCGACGGCCTGCTTCAACATGGTTCTCGTCGAAGGCATCGAGGCTTCGGTCTGAGCCGCTGCGCACCACAACACCAAGCAACCTGAGGAAGCGAATGAGCGCCATCGTCGATATCGTCGGCCGGGAGATTCTCGACAGCCGCGGCAACCCCACCGTCGAGTGCGACGTGCTGCTGGAGTCGGGCACCATGGGGCGCGCTGCGGTGCCGTCCGGCGCGTCCACCGGCAGCCGCGAGGCCATCGAGCTGCGCGACGGCGACAAGGCGCGCTACCTGGGCAAGGGCGTGCTGCGCGCGGTGGAGCACGTCAACACCGAGATCAGCGAGGCCGTGCTGGGGCTGGACGCATCCGAGCAGGCCTTCCTCGACAAGACGCTCATCGACCTGGACGGCACCGACAACAAGAGCCGGCTGGGCGCCAATGCCACGCTGGCCGTCAGCATGGCGGTGGCGCGCGCCGCGGCCGAGGAAAGCGGGCTGCCGCTGTACCGCTACTTCGGCGGCATGGGCCGCATGAGCCTGCCGGTGCCGATGATGAACGTGATCAACGGCGGCGCGCACGCCAACAACAACCTCGACCTTCAGGAGTTGATGATCATCCCCGTGGGCGCACCCAGCTTCCGCGAAGCGGTCCGCTACGGCGCCGAGGTCTTCCATGCGCTGAAGAAGATCATCGACGGCCGCGGCATGCCGACATCGGTGGGCGACGAAGGTGGCTTCGCGCCCAACGTGGCCAGCCACGAAGCGGCGATCCAGATGATCCTGGAAGCCATCGACAAGGCCGGCTACGTGGCCGGCGAGCAGATCGCCATCGGCCTGGACTGCGCGGCCAGCGAGTTCTACAAGGAAGGCAAGTACCACCTGGACGGCGAAGGCCTGGTGCTCAGCGCCCCCGAGTGGACCGACATCCTCGCCACCTGGTGCGACAAGTACCCCATCATCAGCATCGAAGACGGCATGGCCGAGTCCGACTGGGACGGCTGGAAGACGCTGTACGACCGGCTGGGCAAAAAGGTGCAACTGGTGGGCGACGACCTCTTCGTCACCAACACCAAGATCCTGAAGCAGGGCATCGAGAAAGGCGTGGCCAATTCGATCCTCATCAAGATCAACCAGATCGGCACGCTGACCGAAACCTTCGAGGCCATCGAGATGGCCAAGCGCGCCGGCTGGACCAACGTGATCAGCCACCGCAGCGGCGAGACCGAGGACAGCACCATCGCCGACATCGCTGTCGGCAGCAATGCCGGGCAGATCAAGACCGGCTCGATGTCGCGCAGCGACCGCATCGCCAAGTACAACCAGTTGCTGCGCATCGAGGAAGACCTGGGCGACGTGGCCAGCTACCCCGGGCGGGGCGCTTTCTACAACCTGCGCTGAGAGCCAGTGCGCTGGGCCACGCTCGTGCTGGCGGCACTGCTGCTTGCCGTGCAGGCCGACCTGTGGCTGGGCCGCGCCAGCCTGCCCGCCGTGATGGGCCTGCGCTCCCAGCTTGCCGCGCAACAGGCCACCAACGACGCAGCGCGCGCGCGCAATGCCCGGCTCACCGCCGAGGTGAACGACCTCAAGGAAGGGCTGGAGATGGTGGAGGACAAGGCGCGCGGCGAACTGGGCATGCTGCGGCCCGATGAGATCCTGGTGCAGGTGACGCAGAAGCAGACGGCGCCGCGTTGACCGCCTGACCGCCTTGCTCGATGCCTTGCTCCAGGCCGCCAGGCCGCTGCTGGCCGCCGCCTTCACGCTCTGGGGCGGCCCGGTGACGTGGCTGGAGATCGTGGCCTGCGCACTGTCGGTCTGGATGGTGTTGTGCAACCTGCGCGTCAACCCGCTGGGCTGGCCGCTGGCGATGGCCAGTTCGCTGCTCTACGCGCTGCTCTTCGCCGACAGCCGGCTCTACGGCGAGGCTGGCCTGCAGGTGTTCTTCGTCGCCGTGGCCGGCTGGGGCTGGTGGCAATGGCTGCATGGCCGCGCCGGTGACGGCAGCGCGCTGCGCGTGCACTGGCTGCCTGCGCGCGGGCGCTGGGCCGCTGCCGCGGCGACGGTCGCGGCCTGGCCGCTGCTGGCGCTGCTGTTGCACCGGCTGACCGACAGCGACGTGCCCTGGCTGGACGCGCTGCCCACGGTGGGCAGCGTCACCGGGCAGGTGCTGCTGGGCCGCAAGCTGCTGGAGAACTGGCCCGTCTGGGTGGCGGTGAACATCTTCAGCATCGGCCTCTTCGCGTTCAAGGGGCTGTGGCTGACGGTGCTGCTGTACGCCGTGTTCGCGGTGCTGGCGCTGGCCGGCTGGCGCGCCTGGGCGCGACTGGCAGCGGGGCCGCGCTGACTGACATGGCTGAGCCGCTGGTCATTGCCATCGTCGGTGCGGAAAGCACCGGCAAGACGGCGCTTGCGGCAGCGCTGGCGGAGCGTGTGGCGGTGGAGACGGGGCTGCGCAGCACCTGGGTGCCGGAGCATCTGCGCCTGTGGTGCCAGCAGGCCGGCCGCACACCGCGGCCCGACGAGCAGGCGGCCATCGCCGCCGCACAGCGCGACGCCATCGAAGCAGCCGCCGCGGCGCACGACGTGGTGGTGGCCGACACCACGCCGCTGATGACCGCCGTCTATAGCCGCATGCTGTTCGCGGACGACACCCTCACCGCCCCCGCGCTGGCCTGGCAGGGCCGCTGCGCGCTGACCCTGCTGACCGCGCTCGACCTGCCCTGGGTGGCAGACGGCCTTCAGCGCGACGGCCCGCAGGTGCGCGCGCCGGTGGATGCGCAATTGCGCGGCCTGCTGGGCCGCAGCGGCCTGCCGTGGGCGGTGGTGGGCGGCGTGGGTGAGGCGCGGGTGGAGCAGGCACTGAATGCGCTGGTGCCGCTGCTCAGGCCGGTCCTGCGCGGCAGGGACATCCCGCGCCGCGGCTTGCTGACACGCTGGACGGCGTCCGCCCCGGCCGAAGCCGCGGGCCCTGCCTGGCACACATGGTGCGAGCGCTGCTCCGACCCTGAGTGCGAACGCCGCCTGCTGGCCGGCGCCGCGCCCGGCCGCCCCCCCGATCCGGGGCTTGGCGGAAACAAGCCATGACGTAGATTCAGCCGCGCAGCGGCACGTCGGGCCGCAGCGCCTGAAGGAGACACCGGCATGTCCACACAACCCCTGCGCGCGCTTGCACTGCTGGCCGCGTTCGCCTGCTGGGCCAGCACGGCGGCGGCAGCCGACATCGATTTCGTCAACCAGTTCCGCAACGTCGGCTTCCGGCAGACCAGCGACACCTCGCTGGCCGACAACGGTGCGTTCTTCTCGGCAAGCGCGGTGGTCACCGACGCTGCAGTCGGCGCCTACGCAAGCGCCACGCTGCGCTTCGGCGACCCGGCCGCTCCCAACCTGCTGGGCCTGGCAAGCAGCGATGGCGGCAAGACCTTCTTGTTCCAGACCGGCAGCTTCAATTCGCAGGCCGACATGGACGCCGTGTTTCCGACCGGCACTGCATACACCTTCATGCTGGAGCCGAACGACCCCGCCGCCGCCACTGCCAGCACCACGCTCGACGTGGGCGGCCCCGCCTATGCCGCCCTGCGCCCGCAGTCACGATGGGCAGCTTCAGCGCCTTGCAGGGCATGAACGCCGCGGCGCCGCTGGCGCTGCACTTCAGCCCCTTCGTGCCCGACAGCGCAGCCACCGATGCCTTCGTCTTCCTGTCGATCCAGGACCACGACACCGGCAGCACCGTATTTCCGCTGCTCTTTGCGCCGGCCACCACCACCGGCGTCACGCTGGCCGGCGGGCTGCTGGCCGCCGGCCACAGCTTCACCTTCGAACTGATCTATTCCGACCGTGTGCTGACGGCGCACGACAGCAGTGCCAACTTCGACGGCCAGTCGGCCTTCGACCTGCGCACTGTCGGTGACTTCAGCACCGCAGCCGCCGTGCCCGAGCCGCAAGCCTGGGCGCTGCTGCTCGCCGGGCTGGCAGGCCTGAGCGCGGCGCGCGGCCTGCGCCGCCGCTCACTGCACGGCGCTGGTTGACGGCGGCTGGTCACGCTCGGGCGTGAACATCTCGCCCACGTCCACCGCGTCGAAGCGGTATTGCTGGCCGCAGAACTCACAGCCCACCTCGACCTCGCCGCGCTCGGCGATCAGGCTGTCGCTTTCGTCGCGGCCCAGGCTGCGCAGCATGCTGCGCACGCGCTCACGCGAGCAACTGCAGGCGAAGCGCGGCTGTTCGGGCTCGAAGACGCGCACCGTCTCTTCCCAGAACAGGCGGCGCAGGATGTCGGGCGGCTCCAGCGCCAGCAACTCGTCGCGCGTGAGGGTGGCCGCCAGCATCGCGATGCGGTTGAACGCCTCGTTCACGCCGATCTCGTCTTCGTTGCGGCGGCGGCCCGGCCCGCCGCCCAGGTTGCCTTCGCCTTCGACAGGCAGCCGCTGGATCAGCAGCCCGGCCGCCACCTCCCCGTTGGCCGCCAGCACCAGCCGCGTGTCGAGCTGCTCGCTTTGCAGCATGTAGTGCTCCAGCACCTGCGACACCTGTTGCAGCGGCTCGCGCCTGTCGCCGTGCAGCGACACCACGCCCTGGTAGGGCTGCTGGCCCGGCAGGCGCTCCTTGGGGTCGAGCGTGATGGCACAGCGGCCCTGGCCGTGCAGGTTGACCAGCGCTTCGAGCTGCGCGCCGTCGGCCACCTCGCCCACCACCTTGGCAGTGGTGCGAAAGCTCAGGTCGGGCTGGATCTCGGCCACCGCCAGCCTGACCGGCCCGTCGCCGTGGATCTGCAGCACCAGCGCGCCGTTGAAGCGGATGTTGGCCTGCATCAGCACGCCGGCTGCCGCCATCTCGCCGAGCAGCGCGCTCACTGCCGGCGGGTGCTGGCCCACCGCCTGGCGCCGCCGCAGCAGCTCTTGCCAACTGTCGGTCAGCCGCACCAGCAGGCCGCGCACCGGCAGGCCTTCGAACAGAAACCTGTGCAGGCCCGGCATCAGGCGACGCGCCTGAGTTGCGCGCGGTGGCGCGCGGCGTTGGCGACGTAGTGCGCGCCACTGCTGCGCATGCGTGCCAGTTGCTCGGGCGTCAGCATGCGCACCAGCTTGGCCGGGCTGCCGATGATCAGCGAGCCCTCGGGGAACTCCTTGCCTTCGGTCACCACCGAGCCGGCGCCGACGAGGCAGTGCCTGCCGATCTTCACGCCGTTCAGCACGACGGCCTGGATGCCGATCAGCGAGCCGTCACCCACCGTGCAGCCATGCAGCATCACCTGGTGGCCCACCGTCACGCCGTCGCCCAGCGTCAGCGGCTGGCCCAGGTCGGTGTGCAACACGCTGCCGTCTTGCACATTGCTGTCGCGGCCGATGGTGATCCACTCGTTGTCGCCGCGCAGCACCGCGCCGTACCAGATGCTGGCGCCTGGCCCCAGCGCCACGCGGCCGATGACGCTGGCGCTGTCTGCCACCCAGGCGCTGGCATCGATGCGGGGCACGTCGTCCCCGAGTTGGTAGATGGCCACGGCCGCCTTTGTTGCGTTGACGCTGATAATTCTAAGGATGGAGTTGCGTGAACAGGCGCTGAAGGTCTTGCGCGAAGACGATCCGGCCGCCAAGGCAGCGGCCACGCGCGCGCTGTTTGCCCAGATGCCGCCGCTCGACGGCAGCCGCATGCTGGCCTGCGACGCCGCGCTGCCGGGCCGCCCTGCCCGCCCGCGGCTGGTGCCGCCGAAAGACGTGGCCCAGCGTTCGCCCTTCACGGCAGAAGGCCGCGCCGCGTTGCTGCATGCGGTGGCGCACATCGAGTTCAACGCGATCAACCTGGCGCTCGATGCCGTCTGGCGCTTCGCCGGCATGCCCGACGCCTATTACCGCGACTGGCTGCGCGTGGCGTCTGAAGAGGCGCTGCACTTCACGCTGCTGGCCGGGCACCTGGCCACGCTGGGCCATGCCTATGGCAACTTCGACGCGCACGACGGCCTCTGGGCGATGGCAGAGCGCACGGCGGCCGACGTGACGGCGCGCATGGCGCTGGTGCCGCGCACGCTGGAAGCCCGCGGGCTGGACGCCACGCCGCCGATGCAGGCGCGGCTGGCCAAGGCAGGCGACCAGCGCGCAGTGGCCATCCTCGACATCATCCTGCGCGACGAAGTGGGCCATGTCGCCATCGGCAACCGCTGGTACCGCTGGCTGTGCGCGCGCGACGGGCTGGACCCGCTGGCGCTGTACCCGCAGCTCACCGCGCGCCACGCCGCGCCGCGGCTGCGGCCGCCGTTCAACATTGCTGCGCGGCGTGCTGCCGGCTTCGACGACGCCGAGATCCTTGCTTTGAACACGGGCCCCTGAATGCGCATCTTCATCGCCGGCTTCCAGCACGAGACCAACACCTTTGCGCCGTCCAGGGCCGACTGGGCCGCCTTCCAGTCCGGCGCCGGCTACCCGGCGATGCGCCAGGGCGCCGCGATGGTGGAGCACATGGCGCCGACCAGCCTGCCGATGGGCGGCTTCATCCGCGACGCGCAAGAGCGCCGCTGGACGCTGCTGCCTTCGGTGTGGGCGGCGGCGTCGCCGTCGGCCCATGTCACGCGCGACGCCTTCGAGCGCATTGCCGGCCTGCTGCTCGCCGACGCGCGCACCGCCTTGCAGGGCGACGGCTTCGACGCCGTCTATCTCGACCTGCACGGTGCCGCGGTGGCAGAGCATGTCGATGACGCCGAAGGCGAATTGCTCGAGCGGCTGCGCGCGGTGGTGGGCGACCGCATGCCCATCGTCGCCAGCCTGGACCTGCACGCGAACGTCACCGAGCGCATGCTGCGCCACGCCAGCGCGATGACGGCCTTCCGCACCTACCCGCATGTCGATATGGCAGAGACCGGCGCCCGCGCCGCCGGGCTGCTGGCCATGCTGATGGCTGGCAACACGCTGCACACGGCGCACCAGCGCCTGCTCTTCCTGCTGCCGCTGAACGCCCAGTGCACGCTGATGGAACCGGCCGCCGGCCTCTTCCAGGACCTGGCGATGCTGGAGGCGCAGAGCGGCGTGCACCTGAGCTTTGCGATGGGCTTCCCTGCGGCCGACTTCGACGAGCGCGGGCCGGTGGTCTTCGGTCACGGCGCCGATGCCGGCAACGTGCAGGCCAACGTGCACGCGCTGGCCGAAAACGCGATCCAGCAGCGCGCGGCCTGGGCGCTGGACCTGCTGCCGCCCGACGTGGCGGTGCAGCGCGCGCTGGCGCTGGCCGTCGGCGCCAGCAAGCCGGTGGTGCTGGCCGACACGCAGGACAACCCCGGCGCCGGGGGTGACGCCAACACCACCGGGCTGCTGCACGCGCTGCTGGCGGCCGATGCCGGGCGGCGATTTGCAGGCGGCGTGGCGCTGGGCCTGCTGCACGACCCGGCCGCGGCGGCTGCGGCCCATGCGGCAGGCGTGGGCGCCACGCTGCACACCACGCTGGGCAAGGCGGTGCGCAGCTACGACGGGCGGCTGACCGATCCCCCGTTGCACGCCGCCTTCGAGGTGCTGGCGCTGAGCGATGGCGTGGTGCCCCTGTTCGGGCCGATGACGGCCGGCAACACAGCCCAACTGGGACTCAGCGCCTGCCTCGAAGTGGCGGGCATCCGTGTGCTGGTGACCACCGGCAAGACGCAGATGCTCGACCTGGACCTCTACCGATTCCTGGGCGTCGAACCCACCACGATGAAGCTGCTGGTCAACAAGAGTTCGGTCCATTTCCGCGCGGCCTTCGCGCCCATCGCGTCGCACATTCTGGTGGTGCAGGCGCCCGGGCCGATGGCCGCCGACCCGGCCGACCTGCCCTGGCAGAACCTGCCAGACCACATCGCCCGCCGCCCCTGAAAGCGCCATGCCATGACAGCCATTGCACGCCGCAGCGCCACCGACCTGCTGGCCGCCCTGGCCAGCGGCGAACTCACCAGCGTGGCCCTGCTGGAGTTGCTGCTCCAGCGCGTGGAGCAGCACAACCCGCGGCTCAACGCCGTCGTCACGCTGGACGCAGAGCGCGCCCGCGCCCGCGCCGTGCAGGCCGACGCAGCGCGTGCAGCGGGGCAGTCCTGGGGGGCGCTGCACGGCCTGCCGATGACGGTGAAAGACAGCTTCGAGACGGCCGGGCTGCGCACCACGTCGGGTGCCCTGCCGCTGGCGGCCCATGTGCCGGCACGCGACGCAGCCGCCGTGCAGCGCCTGAAGTCGGCCGGCGCCATCGTCTTCGGCAAGACCAATCTGCCGACCTTCGCGATGGACGTGCAAAGCTTCAACCCGTTGTTCGGCTGCACCAACAACCCGTGGGATCTGGCCCGCTCGCCTGGCGGGTCGTCCGGCGGGGCCGCGGCGGCGCTGGCGGCCGGGCTGACGCCGCTGGAACTGGGCAGCGACATCGGCGGCTCCATCCGCAACCCGGCGCACTACTGCGGCGTCTATGGCCACAAGCCCAGCTACGGGCTGGTGGCCATGCAAGGCCACATCCCCGGCCCGCCGGGCACGCTGCAAGACACCGACATCGGCGTCGGCGGGCCGATGGCGCGCAGCGCACAAGACCTGCAGCTTGCGCTGGACGTGCTGGCCGGCCCCACGCCCGCACAGGCCACAGCGTGGCGGCTGCAACTGCCGCCGCCGCGCCATGCCACGCTGCAGGGCTTTCGCGTCGCGGCCTGGCTGGACGACCCGGCCTGCCGCGTGGACGCAGCCGTGCTGCAGCGCCTGCACGCCACGGTGGCGGCGCTGCGCGCTGCCGGCGTGCAGGTGGACGAGGCTGCGCGTCCGGCGCACGGCTTCGAGGACGCGCTGCGCGTCTATCGCACGCTGCTCTACGCGGCGGTGTCGCCCGGGCTGAGGAAGGACGAATTCCGCAAGTTCGCAGACCTTGCCGAAACCGAACCCGCGCACCCCAATCACGCCTACGCGCACGCCAGCACCCTGCGCCACCGCGAGTGGCTGGCGGTGCACGAAGAGCGCGAGCGCCAGCGCCTGAACTGGGCGCGCTTCTTCACGCAACACGACGTGCTGCTGTGCCCCGTGACGCCCACCGCCGCCATCGCGCACGACCACAGCCTGCCCGAAGGCAGCCGCGTCATCGCTGTCAACGGCGAGCCGCGCTCCTACTGGGACCAGGTGGCATGGGCCGGGCTGGTGGGCGCAGCACTGCTGCCGGCCACCGTGGCACCGGTGGGCCGCACCGCGGGCGGGCTGCCCGTGGGCGTGCAGATCGTCGGGCCGTATCTCGAAGACCGCAGCACCATCGCCTTCGCGGGCCTGCTGGCCGAAGTGACCGGCGGTGCGGCCGTGCCGCCCGGCTTCTGACCCGGCCACCCTTACACTGCGCTCGCTCAAAAAATCCGGCGTGTGCCGCACGCTGCAACGCATTCGAATTTCGGAGGACACCACCCATGACCCATCTGCCAACCCGCCGTTTCCTGCAAGCCACGGCCCTGCTCGCGGCCGGCCTGCTGCTCGCCGCCTGCGGCAAGAAGGAAGAAGCGGCACCCGCTGCTGCGCCGATGGCGTCTGCGCCCGCGCCCGCGGCGGCCAAGGTCTATGCCGTGGGCACCGACGCAGCCTATGCGCCGTTCGAAAGCCAGAACGAGAAAGGCGAGATCGTCGGCTTCGACATCGACGTCGTCACCGCTGCGGCCAAGAAGGCCGGCATCGAAGTGAAGTTCATCAACACCCCGTGGGAAGGCATCTTCAACGCGTTGGCGCAGGGCGACCGCGACATGGTGGTGTCGTCGGTCACCATCACCGAAGAGCGCAAGAGCACGATGGATTTCAGCGCGCCCTACTTCGATGCGCAGCAGCTCATCGCGGTGAAGGACAACAGCAAGGTGGCGAGCTTCGCCGACCTGAAGAAGCTCAAGGTCGGCGTGCAGACCGGCACCACGGGCGACGAGGCCGTGAGCAAGCTGCTGGGCAAGACCAACACCAGCATCAAGCGCTTCGAGTCCACCCCGCTGGCGCTGAAGGAGCTGGAGTCCGGCGGCGTGGATGCCGTGGTGGCAGACAACGGCGTGGTGATCCACTACGTGGCCAACAACCCCGGCGGCAAGTTCAAGACCGTGGCCGACAAGGACTTCGTGCCCGAGCAGTACGGCATCGCCGTCAAGAAGGGCAACACCGAACTGCTGGCAAAGCTGAACAAGGGCCTGGCCGACATCAAGGCCGACGGCAGCTACGACCAGATCTTCGCCAAGTACTTCGGCCAGGCGCCCGGCAAGGCCGCCGCGGCGCCCGCAGCAGCAGCGTCGAAGTAAGGCGCGCCGGCCATGGGTCTTCGCTGGGAGATCCTGGCCGGCTACGGGCCGCTGTTCGTCAGCGGGCTGTGGATGACGGTCCAGCTCACGCTGGTGGCCATCGCGGTGGGCCTGGTGCTGGGCGTCGTGTTCGGCCTCGTCAGCAGCTCGGCAGACGCGCCGCGGCCGTCTTCGCCGGTGCCGGCGGCACTGCTGCTGCTGGCACGCTGGCTGACGCTGGCCTACGTCACCTTCTTCCGCGGCACGCCGCTGTTCGTGCAGATATTGCTGGTTCATTTTGCGGTGATGCCGGCGCTGGTGCACCCGGACCATGGCCTGCTGCTCTCGGGCGAGGCGGCGCGCAGCTTCCGGCAGGAGCACGGCGCCTTTCTCTCCGGCTGCGTGGCGCTGAGCCTGAACGCCGGCGCCTACATCAGCGAGATCTTCCGCGCCGGCATCCTGAGCATCCACCGCGGCCAGACGCAGGCGGCCTACAGCGTGGGCCTGAGCCACGCACAGGCAATGCGCTTCGTGATCCTGCCGCAGGCCTTCAGGCGCATGGTGCCGGCGCTGGTGAACGAAGGCGTCACGCTGATCAAGGACTCGTCGCTGGTGTCGGCCATCGGCCTGGCCGAGCTGGCGCTGGCTGCGCGCACCGTGGCCGGTGCCTACTCGCGCTACTGGGAGCCGTATCTGCTGATCTCGGCGCTGTACCTGGTGTTGACGCTGGTGCTGTCCACACTCGCGCGGCGGCTGGAAGCGCCGGCACACCTGCGCGGCCGCTGAGGCTGACCGCCGCGCGACTGTTGTACGGACGCCGCGAAACACGCGGCGTTACCGCCCTTCCGCCCGGAACCTACGGGTTTGTCCGGGTCGCCCCCTTAGACTTCGCCGTCCGCCGCCTGGCCCCGCATTCGAGGGGCCGGTTGAAACGACATATTTCATCAACAACAGAGGAACGCAATGAACCGCACTCTCATCGTCGCCGCGCTGACGGCCCTGTCCGCCGGAGCGTCCTTCGCCCAGAGCGGCGTCACGATCTACGGGCGTTTCAACGTCACCGCCGAGCAACAAGACAGCAACGGCAAGAAGACCAAGGTGCTGGCCAACGACGCGTCGCGCATCGGCTTCAAGGGCACCGAAGACCTGGGCGGCGGCCTGAAGGCCGGCTTCACGCTGGAACATGGCTTCAACGTCGATACCGGCACCCAGTCGCAAACCGCGTTCTGGGCACGTCAGAGCGAAGTGAATCTGGGCAGCGCCAGCGCAGGCGTGCTGCGCCTGGGCAACTTCACCAGCGAGGCCTACTACGCCACCGCCGACTACGTGAGCATGCACAACCACGACACCGGTTCGTCGTCGGATGCGCTGTATGCCTACATCGGCCGCAACACCAACAAGATCGCCTACCGCGCGCCGGAGTTCGTCAAGGGCTTGTCGGCAGAGGTGGCCGTCTCTGCGGCAGAGACGACGCCCAATGCCAAGCGCACCTGGGATGGCGCCGTCAACTACAACCTGGGCGCACTGCAACTGGGCCTGGGCTACGAGAAGAACGGCGATGCCAACCAGGTCGGCGTGCGTGCCCTGTACGAGATGGGGCCGTTCATTGTCGGCGGCTATGTGCAGCGCGACGAAGACGGCTACGGCGCCAAGTTGGGCACCCGCACGACGTTCCGCCTGGCAGGCGCCTACATGCTAGGCTCGTCGGAGTTCCACCTGAACTACGGCCATGCAGGCGAGTACAGCAACCTGGCCGACAGCGACGCCAACCAGTACACGGTGGGCTACAACTACAACCTGAGCAAGCGCACCAAGGTCTATGGCTACGTGACCAAGGTCGATGACTCGGCCAAGAAGGTCTATGGCGGCGACTTCACGTCTTACGCGGTGGGCCTGCGCCACAACTTCTGACGCGCCGCTCCGGCGTGCAAAAGCCGGCCCGCGGGCCGGCTTTTTTGCGTCAAAACGCGGCCAGCACCCGGCCCAGCGCAGCCACCGTGAAGTCGAGCTGCTCGCGCGTCACCACCAGCGGCGGCGCCAGGCGCACCACCGTGCCGTGGGTGTCCTTGGTCAGCACGCCTTGGTGCACCAGCGCCTCGCAGACAGCGCGCGCGCTGGCAACTGCCGGGTCGATCTCTATGCCCACCAGCAGGCCGCGGCCGCGCAGCGCAAGCACGGCAGGGTGGGCCAGTGCCTGAAGCCGCGCCATCAGGTGCGCGCCCATCTCGGCGGCGCGCTCGGCCAGACGCTCCTGCTCCAGCAGGTCGAGCGCTGCCAGGCCGACGGCGGCGGCCAGCGGGTTGCCGCCGAAGGTGCTGCCATGGTCACCGGGGCCGAACTGCGCCATCACGTCGTCACGCGCCAGAAAGGCGCTCAGCGGCAGCAGGCCGCCGCCGAGCGCCTTGCCCAGCGTCAGGCCGTCGGGCTTGACGCCTTCGTGGTCGCAGGCCAGCAGCGCGCCGGTGCGGCCCAGGCCGGTCTGGATCTCGTCGCAGACCATCAGCACGTTGTGGCGCGTGCAGATCTCGCGCACCGCGCGCAGGTAGCCGGCGGGCGGCACCACGATGCCGGCCTCGCCCTGGATGGGCTCGACCAGAAAGGCGCAGGTGTCGGGCGTGATGGCGGCCTCAAGCGCCGCTGCGTCGCCGAATGGCACGGTGGCGAAGCCGGGCGTGAACGGGCCGAAGCCGTCGCGGTACTGTGCTTCGCTGGAGAAGCCCACGATGGTGGTGGTGCGGCCGGCAAAGTTGCCCGCCGCCACGAGGATCTGCGCGCGGCCGTCGGCGATGCCCTTGACCTTGTAGCCCCACTTGCGTGCGGCCTTCAACGCTGTTTCGACGGCCTCTGCGCCGCTGTTCATCGGCAGCGCACGGTCCATCCCGGTGAGCATGCACAAACGCTCCAGGAAGGGCCCGAGCCGGTCGCTGTGGAAGGCGCGCGAGGTCACGGCCAGCCGCTGCGCCTGGGCCACCAGCGCCTGCACCAGCGCCGGGTGGCCGTGGCCGAAGCTGACGGCGGAATAGGCGCTCATCATGTCCAGGTAGCGCCGGCCTTCGGTGTCCCACAGGTGCACGCCCTCGCCGCGCGTCAGCACCACCGGCAGCGGGTGGTAGTTGTGGGCGCCGTAGCGGTCTTCCAGGCCGATGGCATCGGCGGACAGGGCTTGATCTGGCAAACGGGCATTCATGGCACGACCTTTCTGAATGACGAGAGTGTGCTCTTGCCCAAGAGAAATGAGCTTGCCAAACGGCTTGCAAAACGGCGATTCGATGAACTTTTGTTGCGCCGAACTTCTATAATTCGGCATGAACTTCGATATTGATGCCATCGACCGCAAGATCATCGATGCGCTCCAAAGCAACGGCCGCATCTCCAACGTCGAACTGTCCGGCCGCGTCCACCTGTCGGCACCGCAGTGCCTGCGCCGCGTGCGCGCGCTCGAAGAACGCGGCGTGCTGCGCGGCTACAGCGCGCGCGTGGCGCCCGAGGCGCTGGGCCTGGGCGTCACCGCCTTCGTCAGCCTGAACATCCACGGCGGCGCCTTCGACCGCGTGCGCGACATCGAGGCCAGCATCCGCGACTTCCCGCAGATCCTGGAGTGCCACACCGTCAGCGGCGACAACGACTACCTGCTCAAGGTGGTGGCGCGTGACCTGAAGGCGTTGTCGCAGTTCCTCACCGACCGGCTGATGCAGATTCCTGGCGTCGATGACGTGCGCTCGATGATCTGCCTGGAAGAGATCAAGCCCTTGTCGCCGCTGCCCACGGCCAACGGCTAACCCCGAGGGTGGTGCGCGGCGTGCAGCGCGCGCAGCCGCTCGCGCGCCACATGGGTGTAGATGGTGGTGGTGCCGATGTCGGCATGGCCCAGCAGCATCTGCACCGCACGCAGGTCGGCGCCATGGTTGAGCAGATGGGTGGCAAAGGCGTGGCGCAGCGTGTGCGGCGACAGCGGCGCGGTGATGCCGGCCGTGCGCGCGTGGCGCTTGATCAGCGTCCAGAACATCTGCCGCGTCATCGCCCCGCCGCGGCCGGTGACGAAGAGCGCATCGCTGGCCCGGCCCTTCAGGATGGCACCACGCGCCTCGGACAGATAGCGCCGCAGCCAGGCATGCGCTTCTTCGCCGAAGGGCACCAGCCGCTCTTTCGAGCCCTTGCCCACCACATGCAGCACACCCTGCGCCAGCCCCAGGTGCACGGTCTTCAGCAGCACCAGTTCGCTGACGCGCAGGCCGCTGGCGTAGATCAGCTCCACCATCGCGCGGTCCCGCAGGCCCAGCGGCTGTGCCACGTCCGGCGCCTGGAGCAGCGCTTCGACCTGCCCTTCGCTGAGCAGCTGCGGCAGCTTGCGCGCCTGCTTGGCCTGCAACAGCCGCAGCGTGGGGTCAGCCACCAGCAGGTGCTCGCGCAGCGCCCAGCGGAAGTAGCGCCTGAAGACCGTCAGCCGCCGGTTGTACGTGGTGGCGCGCGTGCCGGCGTGGCGGTCTGTCGTGTAGGCCAGCAGGTCGGCCTCGGTGCTGGTGTCGAGCGTGCGCTGCTCGGTCTGCTGCAGCCAGCCGGCGTAGAGCGTGAGGTCGCGCCGGTAGGCAGACAGCGTGAGCGTGGCCAGGCCGTCTTCGATCCAGAGCGCGTCGATGAAGCGGTCGATCGATGCCTGGCTGGCAGGCTCAAGCGCCTGCGCCGCGCTCACTCCAGCGTGAGCTTGGACGTTTCGACCACCTTCTTATAGACCGCGAACTCGGCCTTGATCTGGGCCGCGAATTCGTCCGGCGAATTGGCGATGATCAGCGAGCCGGTGTCCTCGATGCGCTTCTTCACGTCGGGCAACGCCACGGTGGCGCGCACGGCCGCGTTGACCTTGTCCACCACGTCTTTCGGCAGGCCCTTGGGGCCGTAGATGCCGTAGTAGGCCATCCGGTTGACAGGTTCCAGCCCCACTTCCTTGAAGGTGGGCACGTTGGGCAGCACGGCCAGCCGGGTGGGTGCCGACACCACGATCGGGATGAGCCTGCCGTCCTTGATGAAGGGCAGCGCCGACGGCAGGTTGTCGAAGATGATCTGCACCTGGCCTGCGACGGTATCGTTCAGTGCCGGGCCGGCGCCGCGGTAGGGAATGTGGGTGATGAAGACGCCCGCCAGGTTCTTGAACAGCTCCGTCTGAAGATGGCCGATGCCGCCGGTGCCGGAGCTGGAATAGCTGTACTTGCCCGGGCTCTTCTTCAGCTCGGCGATGAAGCCCTTGTAGTCGCGCGCCGGAAAGCTGGGGTGCACGGCAATCACGTTGGGCGTGGCGGCGATGTTGGTGATGGGCGTGAAGTCGGTCAGCGGGTTGTACGGAATCTTCGGGTTGATGGCCGGGTTGGCCGCGGTGGTGGAGACCGTTGCCATGCCCAGCGAATAGCCGTCGGGCGCCGCCTTGGCTGTGTCGTTGGCGCCGACCGAGCCGCCGCCGCCGGCCTTGTTCTCGACGATCATCGTCTGGCCGAGCGCCTGGCCGATCTTCTCGGACACCACGCGGGCCACGATGTCGGTGGTGCCGCCGGGCGCGAAAGGCACCACCAGCCTGATCGGCTTGGTCGGGTAGGCCTGCGCCAGGGCCAGCAGCGGCGTGGCCAGCAGCGCAGCGACCAGCGCGCGCAAGGTGTTCTTCGTCATGCCTGTCGTCTCCGGATGTTCGAGCCGGGCATTGTCGTGCAACTACGATGTCGCAGCGCCCAGCAACCCCTGCTTCAGGCGGGCATCCACCGGCTGCTCGCCCAGGAAGATGCGCAGCAGCGCGGCATAGAGATCGTCACCCGGAATCGGCTCGCCGCGCGGCTTGCCGTTGTAGAGCATGACGAGGCCGCTGCCGGGCACGAAGTCGAGGTTGACGACATCGCCCTTCTTCACCTTGCCGATGGCCTGCACGGTGCTGTCGAAGCGGGCCTTGCGCTCGGCCAGCGCCGCCTGTTCGGCGGCCGGCGTGTTGCGCTCCAAGCCTTTGTCGAAGGCCTTGACGAACTCCTGCGCCGGCACGTCCTGCAACATGCGCAATTGAAGCCGTTTGGCGCCGGGGGTGGCCAGCACCGCCGCCGGCGTGCCGGCCTTGGCGCCCAGGTAGAGCGCCGCGGCGTAGCCCTTGAGCCAGGCCACCGCGCGCAGGCCCACGCCGTTCAACACCAGGTCGGTGTCGGCGACGCGGGCGGTGGCGTCGAAGCTCTGCCCTTCCAGTTGCACCGCGGCCGGCGCGGGCGGCTGTGCCCAGGCCGCGGTGGAAGAGACGATGCCGGCCAGCAGCGTGGCGGCGAGACAATGACGGTGGGTTTGCATGGTGGCCTTGGGCTGACGGTCCGGTCTTCAACGGCCGGCGTCGGTGGCCGGACGACAAAGCCCATCGTGCGGCCGGCCGTGTTGCTGCTTGTTTGCGGCCCGGTCAGCGCGCGCTTCACGCGGCAGGCGCTGGCGGCGCAGGCCGTTGCGCCAATGCCCAGCGGATGTGCTCTGCCACCACTGCGTCGGCGCTGTCCAGGCCGGCTTGCAACGCGGCGCGCAGCGCTGGGTCGTCGGCCTGCCGCAAGGCGTTGCCGCCGGCCACCGCCAGGTTGCGGCGCCAGCGCCCGTAGCCGATGCGGCGGATGGCGCTGCCTTCGGTGCGGCGCAGGAAGGCGGCTTCGTCCCAGGCCCAGAGCGCCAGCAGACTGCTGTCGGCCAGGCCGTTGCGCACGTCGAAGTCGGGCAGCGCAGAGACCGCGGCGTACTTGTTCCAAGGGCAGGCGAGCTGGCAGTCGTCACAGCCATAGATGCGGTTGCCGATCAGCGGACGCAGCGCCGGTGCAATCGGGCCGTCGTGCTCGATCGTCAGGTAGCTGATGCAGCGCCGCGCATCCAGCCGCTGCGGCCCCAGGATGGCCTGGGTCGGGCAGACCGCGATGCAGGCATTGCAGTTCCCGCAATGGGCGCTGGCAGCCGCCGTCATGGGCAGCGGCAGGTCGATGAAGATTTCGCCCAGGAAGAACATCGAGCCGCCGTCGCGCTGAAGCGCCAGCGTGTGCTTGCCGCGCCAGCCGATGCCGCTGCGGCTGGCCAGTTCCACCTCCAGCACAGGCGCTGAATCGGTGAACACGCGGTGCCCCAGCGGGCCCACCTCGGCCGCCAGCCGGTCTGCCAGTTGTTGCAGGCGCTGGCGCAGCACCTTGTGGTAGTCACGGCCGCGCGCATAGAGTGACACCATCGCCCGCTGCGGGTCTTGCAGCCCGGCCCATTCGATGGCCTGCCAGCCAGGCGCGGTGGCTTGCGGCAGATAGTCCATGCGGGCCGTGATCACGCGCACGGTGCCCGGCACCAGCGCAGCCGGCCGGGCGCGCTTCAGCCCATGCGCGGCCATGTAGCCCATGCTGCCGTGGAAGCCGGCTGCAAGCCACTGCTGCAGCCCGCTTTCGGCAGCCGACAGATCGACGCCTGCTACACCGATCTGGGAGAATCCGAGGCCATGCGCCCACTCTTGCAGTTGCTGCAACAGCAACTGCCCGTCGAAGTGATGCTGCTGCCCGCCCTGCCCTTGCATGCACCCATTCTAGAAAGCCGTTCGATGCGCTGGCCCGACGAGGCGGCCTGCGCCGCATGGGCCGCGGCGCTGGCAAGCCGGCCTGCGTTGGGCGACGCCACCATCGAGCTGCTCGGCCCGCTGGGCGCCGGCAAGACGACCTTCGTGCGCCACCTGCTGCGCGCGCTCGGCGTCAGCGGCCGGATCAAGAGCCCCACTTATGCGGTGGTGGAGCTGTACCGCGTGCAGAACCAGGCCATTGCGCACTTCGACTTCTACCGTTTCGACGACCCGCGCGAGTGGGCCGATGCGGGCCTGCGCGACATCTTTGCCGCACCGGGGCTGAAGCTGGCCGAATGGCCCGACAAGGCCGCCGGCATGTTGCCGCAGCCCGACCTGCGGCTGCACATCGAGCCGCTGGACGAAACGCGGCGCGACGTCACCGCCCAGGCCTTCACGCCGCGCGGCGTGGCATTGCTGGCATGAACCGCCGCCAGGCCATCCGCTCGATGGGGCCGCTGGCGCTGCTGCTGGCTGCGCCGCGGCTTGCCTTCGGCGCCGGCATCGTGGGCGTGCGCGTCTGGCCCGCCAGCGACTACACGCGGCTGACCATCGAGTCCGACGCCGCGTTGACGGCCCGCCACTTCATGACGGACAGCCCCAACCGGCTGGTGGTGGATGTGGAAGGGCTGGAACTGAGCCCGCAGTTGCGCGAGCTGGTCGGCAAGGTGCGGCCCGACGACCCCTACATTGCCGGCGTGCGCGTGGGCCAGTTCCAGGCCCGCGTGGTGCGGCTGGTGATCGACCTCAAGCAGCCGGTGGCGCCGCAGCAGTTCACCCTCACGCCGGTGGCCGCCTACCAGCACCGGCTGGTGTTCGACCTCTATCCGACGCAGGCCGCAGACCCGCTGCTGGCGCTGATCCGCGACAAGGAAGCAGCCGAGGCGCAGGCGGTGAAGTCGGTGCAGGATGCGCTGGGTGAACTGATCGCGAAGATGGACAAGCCCAGTCTGCCAGCGCCGCGCGGGCAACCAGCGCCGCCTGCACCGCCCGCGCCGACCACACCGCCGACGCAGCCCGCTCCAGGCCCGACGCGGCCCCCATCCGCCGCTGTCCCGGCGCCCCCGCCGGCGCCGCTGGAGCCGCCCACCGACGCAGAGCGCCGCCGGGTGGACCGCCTCGTCATCGTCGCGCTCGACCCCGGCCACGGCGGCGAAGACCCAGGCGCCATCGGCCCCAGCGGCCTGCGCGAGAAAGACGTGGTGCTGGCCATCGGGCTTCAGTTGCGCGACCGCCTCAACGCACTGCCAGGCCTGCGCGTGATGATGACCCGCGACGCCGACTTCTTCGTCCCGCTGGGCGAGCGCGTGCGCAAGGCAAGGCGCGTGCAAGCCGATCTCTTCGTCTCCATCCATGCCGATGCCTTCTTCAAGCCGGAGGCACGCGGCGCCAGCGTCTTCGCGCTGTCCACCAAGGGGGCATCCAGCACGGCCGCGCGCTGGATGGCGGAGAAGGAGAACGCGGCCGACCTTGTGGGCGGCGTCAACGCGGCCAGTGTGAAAGACGCGCAGGTGCTGCGCGCCATGCTGGACATGAGCACCACCGCGCAGATCAAGGACAGCCTGAAGCTGGGCAACGAGGTCATCGGCCGCATCGGCCGCGTCGGCCAGTTGCACCGCGGCACGGTGGAGCAGGCCGGCTTTGCGGTGCTGAAGGCACCCGACGTGCCGAGCATCCTGGTCGAGACGGCCTTCATCTCGAACCCGGAAGAAGAAGACAAGCTGCGCGACCCGGCCTACCAGCAACAGTTGGTCGAGGCGCTGGCCAGCGGCATCCAGCGCTACTTTGCCAAGAACCCGCCGCTGGCGCGGCAGCGCAGCCTCTGAGCCGCCCGTGAAGCTTGCCATCGCGCTGTCCTTGCTGTGCGGCCTGCCTGCCTTTGCTGCGGTGACGCCAGCGCCAGCGCAGGCGCCCGCACCCGCACCCTGCCCGAGCGGCCTGCCTGCCGGGGCGTCCTGCCTCAGCGGGCAGGACGAGGCCGGCGCCTTCTACTGGATCGCCGTGCCGCCCCGCTGGAACCACGAGGTGCTGGTGCTGCACAGCCACGGCGGCCCGGAACTGGGCGCGCCCACGCCGGAACGCGGCGCCCGCGACTTGCAGCGCTGGCAGGTGATGCTGCGCGCGGGCCATGCCTGGGCTGGCTCCACCTTCCGCCAGGGCGGCGTGGCGGTCCACGCCGCGGCAGAAGACACCGAGCGGCTGCGCGGCATTGCCATTGCCGCCATCGGCAAGCCCAAGCTGACCATCCTGCACGGCCAGAGCTGGGGCGCCAGTGTGGCGGCGGTGGGCGCAGAGATGTTCCCTGCCGCCTACGACGGCGTGCTGCTGACCAGCGGCGTGCTGGCCGGCGGCAGCCGCAGCTACGACTTCAGGCTCGACCTGCGCGTGGTCTGGCAGGCCGTCTGCAACAACCACCCGCGGCCCGACGAGCCGGCCTACCCGCTGTGGCAGGGCCTGCCGCCGGGCGACAAGATGGGCCGTGCCGAACTCGACCGCCGCATCGACGACTGCACCGGCCTGCGCCGCCCGCCCGCCGAGCGCAGCGCGCAGCAGCGGCAGCGCCTCAAGACGGTGCTCGACGTGATCCGCATCCCGGAGAAGTCGCTCGCCGGGCATCTGGCCTGGGCGACCTTCCATTTCCAGGACATCGCCTTGCAGCGCCTGGGCGGGCGCAACACCTTCGGCAACATCGGCGCGCGCTACACGGGCTCGGCCGACGACGCAGCGCTCAACGCCAAGGTGGCGCGCTACAGGGCCGACCCGGCGGCGCTGGCTGCCTTCGCCGCCGACACCGACCCAGGCGGCCGCATCACGAAGCCGGTGCTCAGCGTGCATGCCATCGACGACCCGGTGGCTTTCGTCGAGCTGGAATCGACCTTCCGCGACACGGTGGCGCGCGCCAGCCATGGCGGCAACCTGGTGCAGGCCTTCACCGCCGACGACGAGCACAGCTATCTCAGCGACGTGCAGTACGTGGCGGCGCTGCAGGCCTTGCTGGGCTGGGTGCAAGGCGGTGCAAAGCCGACGCCGCTGTCGCTGGCCGAAGGCTGTGCCGCGCTGCAGCCCGACTGGGGTGCGGAGTGCCGCTTCCGCCCGGCCTATGCGCCCGCGCCGCTGGACACGCGGGTGCCGCCGCGCGAGCGCCAGGCGCCATAGGCCACCAGCAGGCCGGGCACCACGATCATCGCCCAGATGATGTGGCTCAGATGGGCCTTCACCCACGGGAAGTTGCCGAACAGATAGCCGGCCACGGTGACGCTGCTGACCCACAGCACGCCACCGGTGACGTCGAAGAGCGTGAACCTGCGCCGCGACATCTGCGCCACGCCAGCCACGAAGGGCGCGAAGGTGCGCACGAAGGGCATGAAGCGGCCGGCAATCAGCGTGAAGCCGCCGTACTTCTCGTAGAAGGCATGGGTGCGGTCGAAGGCGCGCTTGTTGAACAGCCGCGACTGCTCCCACTGGAACACGCGCGGCCCGATGCGCCGGCCGATGGCGTAGTTGGTCTGGTTGCCCAGCACCGCGGCCGCCACCAGCAGCAGCAGCGTCAGCGGCAGGCTCATCAGTCCCAGCCCGCACAGCGCGCCCACGACGAAGAGCAATGAGTCGCCCGGCAGAAAGGGCATCACGACGACGCCGGTCTCGACGAAGATGATCGCGAAGAGCAGCGCATAGACCCAGGTGCCGTAGGACAGCACGAACTGCGTGAGGTGCAAATCCACATGCAGGATGAAATCGACCAGGAAAGCCACGATGTCCATGGGCTCCCATTATCGGGCGCGCGCGCTATGCTCCCGGCCCAATGCAATCCGCTACGGAGATCGAGACCGCCGTCCAACGCGAGCTGCTGCAGGTGGCCTTGCGCAATTCGGCGCGCAGCGTGGGCTTGTTGCTGGTGGCGGTGGCCTTCATCGCATGGCTGGGCTGGGGCCACGGCCATCTGGGTGCGGCGGCCGGCTTCGCGGTGCTCGGCCTGGCGGTGTCGGGCTGGCGCTGGTGGATCACCCACCGCTGCGGCAACACGCACGCGCTGGATGCAGCGCAGATGGCCCGCGTGGTCAACCAGCTCGAAGGCAACGCGGTGGCGGCCGGGCTGATGTGGATCGTCGGCACCGTCTTCATCTACCCGTCGTTGCGCGACAGCACGGCCACCGTCTATGTCGTCATCGTCTGCGGCTCGGTGGCGCTGGCGGCCTTCTTCATGTCGATGGCGGGCCGCTCCTTCCTGTGGCTCACCGCCATGCAGTTGGGCTCGCTGGTGGGCGTGAGCCTGGCGGTGCCGGCGGCGCGCTCGGTGCCGCTGGCGCTGCTGGCCGCCATCTTCGGCATCACGATGCTGCGCGCCACACGCGACTTCCGCGACACCGCGATGCGCGCGATGCGCCACAGCCTGGAGGCCAAGGCGGCGAATGCCTCGCTGCAGCGCGCGAAAGAGGCGGCCGAAGCGGCCAACCTGGCCAAGTCGCAGTTCCTGGCCACGATGAGCCACGAGATCCGCACGCCGATGAACGGCGTGCTGGGCGCGCTGGACCTGCTGCGCAGCACCGCGCTCGATCTGCGGCAGCGCCGGCTGGTGAAGACGGCGGCAGCGTCCGGCGAGTCGTTGATGGAGATCCTCAACGACGTGCTCGACCATTCCAAGATCGAGGCCGGCAAGCTGACGCTGGCCTGCACGCCGATCTCGCTGCACTCGGTGGCAGCATCGGCAGCGGCACTGTTCCGTGCCAATGCCGAAAGCCGCGGGTTGACCGTGAGCCTGCAGATCGCGCCCGACGTGGCAGACGCGGTGGTGGCCGATGCGCCGCGCCTGAAACAGGTGCTGCTGAACCTGGTGGGCAACGGCGTCAAGTTCACCGAGCACGGCGGCGTCACGCTGAGCCTGAGCGCACTGCCTGCGCCCGAGGGCCAGTGCATGGTGCGCTTCGACGTCGAAGACACCGGCATCGGCATCCCGGACGACGCCCTCGGCCATGTGTTCCAGCCCTTCCACCAGGTGGACGGCACGCGCAGCCGGCTGCGTGGCGGCACCGGGCTCGGCCTTGCGATCAGCCAGCGCATCATCGAGGCGATGGGCGGCCACATCACGCTGAGCAGCCGGGTCGGCGGCGGCTCGCTGTTCAGCTTCACGCTCAGCCTGCCGCGCGCGCGGGTCAGCGTGCTGCCGCCGGCCCCGCAGTCCGACTTCGCCGGGCTCGACCACGGCGCGCCGCTGTCCGGCGTGGTGCTGCTGGTGGAAGACAACCTGGTCAACCGGATGATCGGCTCGGAGATGCTGCGCTCCTTCGGCGTCGAGGTGGTCGAGGCAGAGCATGGCGCGCAGGCGCTGGCGCTGATGGACCAGCAGCGGTTCGACCTCGTGCTGATGGACATCCAGATGCCGGTGCTCGACGGCTACGCCGCCACCGAGCGGGTGCGCGAGCGCGAGGCGCGGCTGCGCCTGCCGCGTGTGCCCATCGTCGCGCTGACGGCCAACGCCTTCGACGAAGACGCAGCGCAGTCACTGGCCGCGGGGATGGACGCGCACCTCGCCAAGCCCTACACGCGCAGCCAGTTGCGCGAGCTGCTATTGCAGTGGCTGTGAGCGGGCCGGCGGGTCGGTGCCGCGGCGGTCGCCGCTGCCGTCGGAGCGGCGGTCGGTGCCGGTGCGGCGGTCGCCCCAGGCGATCTCCAGCTCCATCCGCTTGATCTCTTCCACCGCACCTTCGTCGGCGCCGCCGGCCTTGCGGGCCTGGGCACGGGCCAGCCGCTCCATCAGCCGCAGGTCACGGTCGGTCAGCTTCATCGCGGCCTCGGCCCAGAGATCGACGATGGCCTGCAGCGTCTCCAGCCGGATCGGTGCGGCCAGCCGTTGCGCGCGCAGCGCCGCCAGCGTGCCGCGCAGCCGCGGGTCCACCTCGCGCAGCACGCGGTCGATGGCGGCCTCGCCCGCGCCTGCGTCCACCACCAGGTCCACCAGGCGGCGGCTGAACAGCTCGTCTGCGTCGTAGAGGCGGCCGGAGAGGATCATCTCGTTGGCCACCGCGAAGCCGGCCTTGCGGATGGTGAAGTCCCAGGCGCCCATGCCGGGGAAGAGGTTGAACAGCACCTCGGGAAAGCCGGCCTGCGCGCCACGCTCGAAGATCACCTTGTGGAAGGGCAGCACCGACTCCAGCCCGCCGCCCAGCGTGTCGCCCTGCACCAGCACGGTGGTGTGGATGCCCAGGTCGGCGGCGTTTTCCATCCACCAGACCAGATCGACGCACATGCGGCCATACAGGCGCACCGAGTCGATGTCGCCGGCCCGCACCAGCAGCACGAAGAGCGCCAGGTCGCCGCCGAAGTTGAAGACGCGAGGCACGTCGGACGTCATCACGAAGTGGCGCAGCAGGCCCGAGTTGGCCGTCACGTCGGCCAGCATCTGCGACAGCTCGCCCATCGCCGCCAGGCTGTAGCACTGGATCGGCTTCACGCAGGTGCGCACGCGCAGCATGCGCAGGTCGGAACTCCATTCCAGCCGGATCGTCTTGTACGGCCGCCCCAGCAGCGCCGCGACTCCGCCACCGCCCTTTTCAGGCGAGTTCATATGGCCTGGATGATGCGCGTGAAGTGGTGGAAGTTGACACGCACGGACTCGATCACCGCGGCCTGCGCCTGCGCGTCGTGCACCTGGTTGAGCAGCTTGCGCAGCTCGGCCATGTGCTGCGCGTCCATCGACGAATGCGAGTCGATGAACGAGACGCCACGGTCGCCGTCGAGCAGCAGCGACTCGCGGATGGCCGACGCGAACGGCCCGCCATAGACCGACGCGATGACCTCCAGCGCATACAGCATGCCGAGCGCCGAACAGGGGTGGCGCCGGTCGGCGGCCCAGTAGTTGTAGCCGCTCAGCGCCAGCGTGTCGGGGCTGGGCGCATGGGCGCGCGTGGTGGCCGGCGACACGCCCACCGCTTCGAGGTCGTTCTGCACCCAGACCTCGTGCCCGCTTTCCTCTTGCATGTGGCCGTAGAGGAAGTAGCGCACCACGCTGAACTCATCGCCCAGCCGGCTGGCCGCCGCGGCGCAGACGGGGTTGAAGTGCCAGACCACGTGGTACAGCTCTAGCAGCAGCGCGCGGTAGCGCTCGATGGACATGCCGTCGGCCACTGCGGCCACGACGACCGGGTGGGTCTCGAACCCGCGGCGGTCTTCATCGGTCTGCGTCACCAGGCTGGCAAAAAAGGGAAGCATCGAGTCACTCCTGAGGCCGTTGCACGCGCCATCCGGCGTGCAGCAGCGTCGTTCGATTCTGGTCCTTGTCCCAGCACCCGCGCCACCGTAAGAGCTGACAGCATGGCTCCTACAATCTTGCCCATGAACCCCTTGCTGTCGCCACGCCGCGCCATCCGCGAGCTGCCCGACGCGCTGGTCAGCCAGATCGCTGCCGGCGAGGTGGTCGAGCGGCCCGCCTCGGTGGTGCGCGAGCTGCTGGACAACGCGCTGGACGCCGGGGCGCGCCACGTCACCGTGCGGCTCGCCGCAGGCGGCGTGCGCAGCATCGTCGTCGAGGACGATGGCGCCGGCATCCCGGCCGACGAGCTGCCGCTGGCGCTGAAGCGCCATGCCACCAGCAAGATCGGCTCGCTGGCCGAGCTGGAATCGGTGGCCACGATGGGCTTTCGCGGCGAGGCGCTGGCGGCCATTGCCGCGGTGTCGGAGCTGGCCCTGACCAGCCGCACCGCCAACGCACCGCATGCCTCGCGGCTGGACGCGCGCAGCGGCGAGCTTCAGCCCGCAGCGCGCGCCACCGGCACCACGGTGGAGGTGAGCGAGCTGTTCTTCAGCACCCCGGCGCGCCGCAAGTTCCTGAAGACGGTCGCCACAGAACTTGCGCATGGCCTGGACGCCGTGCGCCGCCATGCGCTGGCGCGGCCCGATGTCGCCTTTGCCGTCTGGCACGAAGGGCGGCTGGTCGCGCGATGGCGTGCCGCCGAAAGCCCGGCACGGCTGGCCGACGTGCTGGGGCAGGACTTCATCGCCGCCAGCCGCGCGCTGTCGGCAAGCGCCGGCCCGCTGCAATTGCAGGGCCGTGCCGGCCAGCCCGAGGCGGCGCGCGCGCGGGCCGATCTGCAATACCTGTTCGTCAACGGCCGCTTCGTGCGCGACCGGCTGATCGCCCACGCGGTGCGCAGCGCCTATGAAGACCAGTTGCACGGCAGCCGCCAGCCGGCCTACGCGCTGTTCCTGCAGATCGCGCCCGAGCTGGTGGACGTGAACGTGCACCCCACCAAGGTGGAGGTGCGCTTTCGCGATGGGCGGGCCGTGCACCAGGCCGTGCTCCGCGCCGTCGAGGACGCCTTGGCGGCCACGCGCGCCACCGTGGTGGCGCTGCCGCTGGCGGCTGCGGCGCCCGTGGCCACGACCGGCGCTCTCACCTGGCAGGAAGCGCTGCCGCTCACCGCGCGCGAGCCGGCTCCCGCGTGGCCCGGTGACGGCCCGCGCAGCACGCCGCAAGGCAGCGGCGGCCTGGCTGCGTGGGCCGGCCTGCACGGGCCGATGGTCGGCGCGTCGCAAGCCCCGGCTGCCCAGCAGCCGCAGCAGGACGACTGGCCGCTGGGCCGCGCCATCGCGCAGATCGGCGGCGCCTACGTGCTGGCCGAGAACCGACACGGGCTGATCATCGTGGACATGCATGCCGCCCACGAGCGCATCGTCTATGAACGCCTGAAGCAGGCCGCCGGTGCCGGCGGCCACCTGCCTGCACAGCCGCTGCTGCTGCCCGTCAGCTTTGCCGCGACGGCGGCCGAGATCGCCACCGCAGAGGCCGAGCAAGAGGCGCTGCTGGCCCTCGGCCTGGACTTGGCCGCGCTGTCGGCCAGCACGCTGGTGCTGCGCAGCCGGCCCGCCGCACTGCCGGACGACGGCCGGGGCAACCTGGCCGAGCTGGCGCGCTCGGTGCTGGCAGAACTGGCCGGCGTGGGCGCCAGCCGCGCGGTGCAGCGCGCGCGCGACGAGGTGCTGGCGACGATGGCCTGCCACGCCGCGGTGCGCGCCAACCGCCGGCTAAGCACCGAGGAAATGAACGCGCTGCTGCGCGAGATGGAGCGCACAGAGCGCGCCGACACCTGCAACCACGGCCGCCCGACCTGGCGCCAGCTCACGCTCAAAGAGCTGGACGCCTTGTTCCTGCGCGGCCGCTGAACCCGCCTTTCCCCACCCGAGGAGCCGCCATGAAACTGATCGGCATGCTGGACTCGCCCTATGTGCGCCGCGTCGCCATCTCGCTGCAGTTGATGGGCTTGCGCTTCGAGCACCAGTCGTTGTCGGTGTTCCGCAACTTCGACGCCTTCAGCCGCATCAACCCCGTGGTGAAGGCGCCCACGCTGGTCTGCGACGACGGTGGCGTGCTGATGGACTCCACGCTGATCCTCGACCATGCCGACAGCCTGCCCGGCCGCCGCCGCAGCCTGATGCCCGAGGCGCCGGCCGAGCGGCTTCAGGCGCTGCGCACCATCGGCCTGGCGCTGGCGGCTTGCGAAAAGTGCGTGCAGATGCTCTATGAGCACAACACCCGCCCGGCCGACAAGCTGCACGCGCCGTGGCTGGAGCGCATCACCGGCCAGATGGCGGCCGCCTATGGCGCGCTGGAGGCCGGGCTGCAACACCGGCCCGTGCTGCCGGCCAGCGACAGCATCGACCAGGCCGGCGTTACCACGGCCGTGGCCTGGCACTTCACGCAGAGCGCCTTCCCCGGCCTGCTGGACGGCGCGCTGCACCCGGCGCTGCGCGCCTTCTCGCAGCAGGCGGAGCAACTGCCGGAGTTCAGGGCCGCACCGCATGGCGACGGCACCTATGCCGCGCCGTAGCGGCACGGGGGCCAGCCGCGCCGGTCGCGCCAGCCGCGCTACGAGTTGATGTAGCTTTCGAGCTGCGCGATCGTCACTTCCTGGTCGGCAATGATGTCGTCCATGATGTCGCGGATCGAGATCATGCCGAGCACCATGCCGTTGTCGATGACGGGCAGGTGGCGGATGCGCTTCTCGCTCATCAAGGCCATGCACTGGTCTGTGCCTGCGCTGGGGCCGACGGCGATGACGTTGCGCGTCATGATGTCGGCCACCAGCGTGTCTTTGGAGCTGCGGCCTTGCAGCGCCACCTTGCGCGTGTAGTCGCGCTCGGACAGCACGCCCACCACCTTGCCCTGGTCCATCACCATCAGCGCGCCCACCTCGTACTGCGCCAGCAGTTGCAGTGCGGTGAACACGGTGTCTTCCGGGCGCACGTGCCACAGCGTGCCCTGCCTGTCACGGAGAAGTTCTGAGACGGGTTTCATGGCAGGCCCTCGTTGCCGCAAGCGATCTGCCGAGCCTACACAAACCGGCCGCCGGCGCAAGTGGCAGCGTGTGGCGGCATGCCGGTGGGAACAGCGCCTGCCCGGCGCTGCATGGTCCAATGCCGCATGGCCGACCCCAAACCCGCTGCGCCCGACGGTGTGCGCGTCTCCAAACTGATGACCGAGCGCGGCCTGGCGTCGCGCCGCGAAGCCGACGAGTGGATCGAGGCCGGCCTCGTCAAGGTCAACGGCGCGGTCGCCCTGCTCGGGCTGCGCGCCGCACCCGATGCGGTGATCGAGATCGATCCGCTGGCGCGCAAGCAGCAGGCCGGCCGCGTGACGGTGCTGCTGCACAAGCCGATGGGTTTCGTCAGCGGCCAGGCCGAAGACGGCTACCAGCCCGCCATCGTGCTGGTGAAGCCGGCCAACCACTGGCAGGGTGACGCCAGCGGCATCCAGTTCCACCCCGGGCAACTGCGCAGCCTGGCGCCAGCCGGCCGGCTGGACATCGACTCCACGGGCCTGCTGGTGCTGACGCAGGACGGCCGAGTCGCCAAGCTGCTGATCGGCGACGAGACGCGCGTCGAGAAGGAATACCTGGTGCGCGTGCAGCACCAGCAGCCCGGCCCGCTGCCGGGCTCGGCGCTGGAGCGGCTGCGCCACGGGCTGGAACTCGACGGCCAGCCGCTGCGCCCGGCGCGCGTGAGCTGGCAGAACGAGGAGCAGTTGCGCATCGTGCTGCGCGAAGGCCGCAAACGGCAGATCCGCCGGATGTGCGAGCTGGTGGGGCTGCGCGTGCTGGGCCTGAAGCGGGTGCGCATCGGCAGCGTGGCGCTGGGGCCTTTGCCCGTGGGCCAGTGGCGCTACCTGGCAGCGCACGAACGCTTCGTCTGACGGTGGCCGCAGCGGCACCACGCGCGCTCTGCCTCGCCGGCCCCACCGCATGCGGCAAGACGGCAGCCGCGCTGGCCTTTGCGCGCGAGTGGCCGGTGGAGATCATCAGCGTCGATTCGGCACTGGTCTATCGCGGCATGGACATCGGCACCGCCAAGCCCACGGCGGCCGAGCGCGCGGCCGTGCCGCACCACCTCATCGACCTGCTCGACGCGGCCCAGGCCTATTCGGCGGCCCGCTTCGTGGCCGATGCCGACCGCCTGATCGGCGAGATCACCGCGCGCGGCCGGCTGCCGCTGCTGGTGGGCGGCACCATGCTGTACTTCAAGGCGCTGCGCGAGGGCCTGGACGCAATGCCCGAGGCCAGCGCCGCCGTGCGCGCCGCGCTGGACGCGCGCGCCGCAGCGCTGGGCTGGCCGGCGCTGCACGCCGAGCTGGCGGCCATCGACCCGGTCACCGCCGCCCGCCTGGCGCCCCACGACGCGCAGCGCATCCAGCGCGCACTGGAGGTCTGGCAGCTCTCGGGCCGGCCCTTGTCGGCCTGGCATCGCGCGGCGAAAGCCGCGGCCGCCGACCTGCCGCTCGTCTCGCTGGAGCCGGCCTCCCGCGCCTGGCTGCACGCGCGCATCGCACAGCGCTTCGACGCGATGCTGGCGGCCGGCTTCATCGACGAAGTGCGCGCCCTGAAAGCCCGCGGTGACCTGCACCCCGGCCTGCCTGCGATGCGCTGCGTGGGCTACCGCCAGGCCTGGGCGGCACTGGACGCAGGCACGCTGGCGGGCCTGCGCGACAGCGCCATCGCAGCCACCCGGCAGCTCGCGAAACGCCAGCTCACCTGGCTGCGTTCGATGGCGCCCCGGGTGGTGGTGGCTTGCGACGCGCCGGACTCGCTGGCACGCAGCCTGGCCGCGCTGCGCGCCCTCGCATCGGCGGCGTGAAGCCGTTGCGGCCGGCCAGCACGCGCAGCCAGCACCTCCAGCGCCCGCAGGCGGCCGTCGGCGCCCGGCATCGCCGCCGTGCCGACGTCGCCGCTCTTCTACCGCAGCGCGGCCGACCCCGCCCGGAGTGCGGCACCCGGCACGTCAGGCATCATCGGCCGCGATGTTGTTGCTCGAAGGTTTGTCCAAGTCGTTCGGCGAGACGCGCGTCTTCCACGGCGTCTCGCTGGCCGTGGCGGCGGGCGAGTTCGTCGCGCTGCTGGGTGAGTCGGGCGTCGGCAAATCGACGCTGCTGAACTGCATCGCGGGGCTGGACCAGCCCGACGCAGGCCGCAGCGTGGTGGCCGGGCAAGACCTGGCCACGCTGGACGAAGCAGCGCGCGCCCGGCTGCGGCGCGCGCACCTGGGCTTCGTGTTCCAGGCCTTCCATGTGCTGCCCCACCTGACGGTGGCCGAGAACGTGGCGCTGCCGCTGCTGCTGCTGGGCCGGCCCGATGCGGCGCGCGTGGCGGCGATGCTGGCCGCCGTGGGCCTGGGCGGCCTCGGTGCACGCTTTCCGGCGCAGCTTTCGGGCGGGCAGTTGCAGCGGGTGGCGATCGCACGCGCCGTGGTGCACGGGCCGGGCCTGATCCTCGCCGACGAGCCCACCGGCAACCTCGACCCCGACACCGCCGCCCGCGTGCTGGGCGTGCTGCTGGAGCAGGTGCATGGCGCAGGCGCGGCCTGCCTGCTGGTGACGCATTCGGCCGCGGCGGCAGCGCGTGCCGACCGCGTGCTCAAGCTCACCGCTGACGGAGTGGCCGCGCCGTGAGCTGGCCGCTGCTGCGCAGCCTGTTGCTCCGTGAGTGGCGGCACCACCCCTGGCGCCACGGCATTGCGCTGCTGGCGGTGGCGCTGGGCGTGGCGCTGGCCTATTCGGTGCACCTGATCAACAGCTCGGCGCTGGCCGAGTTCTCGTCGGCGCTGCGCTCCGCCAACGGCCAGCCCGACCTCACGCTGCGCGGCGGGCGCGACGGCTTCGACGACGCGCTGTATGCCCGCGTCGCCGGGGACGGCGCAGTGGCCGTCGCCAGCCCGGTGGTCGAGATCGACACCTATGCCGGCACGGCCGGCGGTGGGCGCACGCCGCTGCGCGTGCTGGGCATCGACGCCCTGCTGATCGCGCCGGTGGCGGCCACCTTGCTGCCGCGGCCGGCAGAGCGCGCTGGCGCAGGCGCGCGGCTGGCCTTCATCGACCCCGACGCCGTCTTCCTCAACGCCGCCGCGCGCAGCGCCACCGCGGCACGCGACGGCCAGCCGCTGCGGCTGCAGTCCGGCCCGGCATGGCAGACGCTGCAGGTGGCGGGCAGCGTGGCGGCAGGCGGCCAGGCGCTGGCGGTGATGGACATCGCCGGCGCGCAAAGCCACTTCGGCTGGCTCGGCCGGCTGTCCCGCATCGACCTGCGGCTGCAACCCGGCAGCGACCGTGCCGCGCTGTTGCAGCGGCTGCAGTTGCCGGCCGGCGTGGCGGTGGTGGCCGCCGACGACGACGAGCAGCGCGTCTCCAACCTGTCGCGCGCCTACCGCGTGAACCTCACGGTGCTGGCCGGTGTGGCGCTGTTCGTCGGCGCCTTCCTGGTGTTCTCGGTGGTCTCGCTGTCGGTGGCGCAGCGCACCCCGGGGCTGGCGCTGCTGGGCGTGCTGGGGCTGACGGCCAGCGAGCGGCGCAGCCTGGTGCTGATCGAATGCGCGCTGCTCGGCATGGCAGGCAGTGTGCTGGGGCTGGCACTGGGCACCGCGCTGGCCTGGGCTGCACTGCAACTGCTGGCCGGTGACCTGGGCGGCGGCTACTTCCCCGGCATCGTGCCGGCCTTGCAGTTCGGCTGGGTGGGCGCCGCCGGCTTCGCGCTGCTGGGCACCGCGTCTGCGCTGGGCGGCGGCTGGTGGCCTGCGCGCCAGGCGCAGCGGCTGTCGCCCGCGCTCGCGCTCAAAGGGCTGGGAGACCCGAATGCGCAGGCACCGCCGGCCTGGCCGGGGCTGGCGCTGCTGGCCGTCGGCGTGGCGCTGGCCTTTGCGCCGCCGCTGTTCGGCCTGCCGCTGGCAGCCTATGTGGCGGTGGCGGCGCTGCTCTTCGGCGGCGTGGCGCTGGTGCCGGCGGTGGTGCACGCCCTGCTGGCGGGCGTGCCCACGCCGCAGTTGGCCCTGCCCTTGCTGGCCTTGCAGCGCGCGCGCTTCCAGCGCCGCACCGCCACCGCGGCGGTGGCCGGCGTGGTGGCCAGCCTGGCGCTGTCGGTCGCGCTCACGGTGATGGTGACCAGCTTCCGCCAGGGCGTCTCGACCTGGCTGGACGCCGTGTTGCCGGCCGAACTGTATGCGCGCAGCGCCGGCAGCAGCAGCGCGGCAGACCAGGCCTGGCTGCCGCCGGAGATGGTGGCTGCGGCGGCGCGCGTGCCAGGCGTCGCACGGCTCCAGGCCTCCCGCGTGCGGGCGCTGCAACTGGCGCCCGAGCGCCCCGCGGTGGCGCTGATCGCGCGGGCGCTGGACCAGCCCGCCGCCGCGCTGCCGCTGCTGCAGGCGCCGCTGGCGCCGACGCCGGGCGAACTGGGCATCTATGTCAGCGAAGCGATGGTGGCGCTGTACGGCGCCGGGGCCGGCAGCCGGCTGGCGTTGCCGCTCGGCCCGGCCGGACTGGTGCAGGCCCGCGTGCTGGGCGTCTGGCGCGACTACGCGCGGCAGTTCGGCGCCATCGCCATCGACAGCGCCGACTACAGCCGCCTGACGGGCGACACCCGCGTCAACGACCTCGCGCTCTGGCTGCTGCCGAACGCCCGCATGGCCGATGTGCAGGCCGGCCTGCGCGCGCTGCTGCCCGACCCGGGGATGATCGAGTTCGCCGCCACCGGCGAGCTGCGCGTGCTGTCGCTGCGCATCTTCGACCGCAGCTTCGCGGTCACCTACTACCTGCAGGCGGTGGCCATCGCCATCGGCCTGGTCGGCATCGCGGCCAGCCTGTCGGCCCAGGTGCTGGCGCGGCGCAAGGAGTTCGGCCTGCTGGCCCATCTGGGGCTGACGCGGGCCCAGGTCATCACCGTGGTGGCCGGCGAAGCAGCAGCCTGGATGCTGGCCGGCACGCTGGTGGGGCTGCTGCTGGGCGTGGTGGTCAGCATGGTGCTGGTCTTCGTGGTCAACCCGCAGAGCTTCCACTGGACGATGGAGCTGGTGCTGCCGTGGCCGCGGCTGGCGCTGCTGTGCGCCGCCGTGCTGGTGGCCGGCGTGGCCACCGCCGCCTTCAGCGCACGCAGCGCGGCCGGGCGCTCTGCGGTGCTGTCGGTGAAGGAAGACTGGTGAAGCGCCGGGCGCTGCTGCTGGGGCTGTTGCCGGGCGCTGCGGGGCAGACGCTGGCGGCCGTGCAGCGCGGCCAGGTGCTGCGCTTTCCGCGCGACCATGGCGCCCACCCGGACGTCGCCACCGAGTGGTGGTATGCCACCGGCTGGCTGGGCACCGAAGCGGCGCCGCGCTTCGGCTTCCAGCTCACGTTCTTTCGCAGCCGCACGGGGCTGGCGCAAGGGTCGGCCAGCCGCTTTGCCGCGCGCCAGTTGCTCTTCGCCCACGCTGCCGTCACCGACCTCACGGCCCGGCGCCACTGGCACGCACAGCGCATTGCGCGCTGGTCCGGCGCGCAGGGCGGGCCGGCCGAAACGCCGGCTTCCGCGTCACTGGCCGACACCGACCTGCGGCTGGCCGGCTGGACGCTGCAGCGGGATGCGCAGGGCTACCGCGCCAGCCTGCCGGCTGGCGACTTCCGGCTCGATGTGCTGCTTCAGCCGACCCAGCCGCTGCTGCTGCAAGGCGACGCCGGCTTCTCACGCAAGGGCCCGGAAGAGCGCCAGGCCAGCCACTACTACAGCGAGCCGCAACTGGCCGCGCAAGGCAGCGTCACGCTCGCCGGCCAGCGCGTCATGGCGAATGGCCGCGCCTGGCTCGACCGCGAATGGAGCGAGGCCTACATGCCGGCCGACGCGGTGGGCTGGGACTGGATCGGCATCAACCTCTTCGACGGCAGCGCGCTGATGGCCTTCAGGATGCGGCGTGCCGACGGTTCTGCCGTCTGGGCCGGCGGCAGCTTCCGCGCCGCCGGGCGGGCGGCGGCCGACTTCGCGCCGGAAGCCGTGCGCTTCAGCCCGGGCCGCACCTGGCGCAGCCCGGCGTCGCAGGGCAACTATCCGGTGCAGTGGGACATCGACACGCCCGCTGGGCGCTGGGCCTTGCGCGCGCTGGTGGATGCGCAGGAGCTGGACAGCAGCGCCAGCACCGGCGCCATCTACTGGGAGGGCCTGGCCGAGTTGCTGGACGGTGGCGGCCGGCGCGTCGGCCTGGGCTATCTGGAGATGACCGGCTACGCGGGCCGGCTGCAGATCGGGCAGTGAAGCAGTGGCTGCTGCCCGACGGCGCAGCCTCGGTCAGTACGGCCCGGCCGCCTGGTTGTCGCCCACCGACGGGCCGATCTTGCGCAGCCGCATCGGGTCCACCGGGGCGGCGCGCACGCAGTTGCCGCCGGTCTGGCGCGCCGCCTGCACCGCGGCCTCGGCGTCTTCGACCAGCGCGCCCAGGTTGGGGTGCGCCGGCCGCAGCGCCGCCACGCCGACGCTGACCGTCACGCGCAGCGTCTGGCGCTGCCACGGAATGTCCATGCCTTCGACGCGCTCGCGGATGCGCTCGGCCACGTCCAGCGCACCCAGCGGGTCGGCCTGCGCAAGCCAGACAACGATCTGCGCGCCGCCGAACCGGGCCATCGCGTCGGCGCCGCGCAGCGTGGGGCCGGTGCTGGCGGCCAGTGCGCGCAGCACGGCGTCGCCGGCCTCCGCGCCGCGGCTTTCGCACAGGGGGTGGAAGCGGTCCACGTCCACCACCAGCATCGCGGCGCTGTCACCGTAGCGGCGCGCGCGCGACCATTCGCGCTCGGCCAGCGCCAGGAAATGGGCGCGGCTGGCAACGCCGGCGGGGATGTCGTGCGCTTCGATCTGCGCGAGTTGCCGGCGCTGCTGGTCGAGCTGGCGGGACAGCCGCGCCAGCAGCGCGGCCAGCGGCAGCCCGATGACGGCCACCGCAGCAGCAGCGGCCAGCGGCGCGGCCCAGCGGGCCTGCCAGCCGGGCACGTCGCCCAGCACGTCGGCCAGCGCCCAGGCCAGCGCGGCGGTGGCCGCCGTGAGGGCCAGGCCCAGCACCATGGCCAAGGCCAGCCAGCGGACCGGTGTCTGGCCACTCTGGGTGGCGGGCAGCGGGGGGGTGGTTGCAGGCAGCATGGTGTGCGGTCGGAGACATGCTATTCGACCACATCGCTGCGCACTTGAGCAGGGGCAATCACCACAGCTTCGTGACGCAGCACCGCCGCCTGCACGCCGTATGCACGCCGCCTGCACGCTGCCTACACTCCGCGCATGCCCTCCCAGACCACTGCACTCCCCTCGTCGCCGCCGGCCGCCACGGCCGCTGGCGCAGCCGCTGCGCCGCCCGGGCGCCAGGTGCGCTCGCTCTCCGGCCTGCTGCCCTTCGTGCGGCCGTACCGCCTGCGCATCGTGCTGGCCGGCTTCTTCCTGGTGATGGCGGCGGTGAGCACGCTCGTCTTTCCGCTGGCGCTGAAGACGCTCATCGACCAGGGGCTCATCGCCGCCGACCCCGGCCAGCGCGTGATGGCGCTGCGCGAGCACTTCCTGGCGCTGTTTGCAGTGGGCGCCGCGCTCGGCGTCTTCTCGGCCGCCCGCTTCTACATGGTGACGTGGCTGGGCGAGCGCATCACCGCCGACCTGCGCAACGCCGTCTATGCGCATGTGGTGCAGCAAAGCCCGGAGTTCTTCGAAAGCACGCAGACCGGCGAAGTGCTGAGCCGCCTGACCACCGACACCACGCTGGTGCAGACCGTGGTGGGCTCGTCGCTCAGCATGGGCCTGCGCAACACGGTGATGGGCCTTGGCGCGCTGGCGGCGCTGATCGTCACCAACCCGGTGGTGATGACGCAGGTGCTGGGCATCCTGGTGGTGGTGGTGCTGCCTTCGCTGTACTTCGGGCGCCGGGTGCGCAAGCTCAGCCGCGCCAGCCAGGACCGCGTGGCCGACAGCAGTGCCATCGCGGCCGAGGTGCTGAACGCCATTCCCGTGGTGCAGAGCTACGTGCAGCAGGACCGCGAAGCCGCGCGCTTCGCCCGCTCCACCGAAGAGGCTTTCGAGACCGCGAAGCGGCGCACGCGCGTGCGCTCCTACCTGGTCGGCTTCATGATCACCGCCACCTTCGGCGCGCTGCTTTGGGGGCTGTACCAGGGCACGCAGGCCGTCGTGCAGGGGCGGATCAGCGCCGGCCATCTGGGGCAGACGGTGGTGTTCGTGATCATCTTCGTCGGTGCCGTCGCGGTGCTGTCCGAGGTCTATGGCGACCTGCTGCGCGCTGCCGGCGCCACCGAGCGGCTGATGGAACTGCTGGCCGCCCGCTCTCCGGTGGGCGAGCCGGCACAGGCGGTGGCGCTGCCGCCTGCCAGCGGCGGCTCTGCGCTGCGCATCGAAGGCGTGACCTTCCACTACCCATCGCGCCCGAAGCAGGCGTCGCTGTCGGACTTCTCGCTGGCGGTGCGGCCCGGCGAAACAGTGGCGCTGGTGGGGCCCAGCGGCGCCGGCAAGAGCACGGTGTTTCAACTGCTTCTGCGCTTCTACGACGTGCCGGTGGGCCGCGTGCTGCTGGACGGCGTGCCGGTGCAGCAGGCCGCCTTGGCCGACCTGCGCGGCCGCATCGGCATCGTGCCGCAGGACAGCACGATCTTCTCGACCAGCGCGCTGGAGAACATCCGCTACGGCCGCCCGACGGCCAGCGACGCCGAGGTGGTGGCCGCCGCCACCGCAGCCTTCGCGCACGACTTCATCAGCGCGCTGCCGGAAGGCTACGCCACCTTCCTGGGTGAGCGCGGCGTGCGCATCTCGGGCGGCCAGCGCCAGCGCATCAGCATTGCGCGCGCCATCCTGAAGAACCCGCCGCTGCTGCTGCTGGACGAAGCCACCAGCGCGCTGGACGCCGAGAGCGAGCGCATGGTGCAGGCGGCGCTGGAGGTGGCGATGCAGGACCGCACCACGCTCGTCATCGCCCACCGGCTGGCCACCGTGCTGCGCGCAGACCGCATCGTGGTGATGGACGGCGGGCGCATCGTCGATACCGGGACGCATGCGGAACTGGTGGCGCGCGGCGGGCTGTATGCGCGGCTGGCGGCGATGCAGTTCGACCTTCAGCATGCATAATCGGTGCATCCCGTCCATGTGGGTAGAACATGCGCAGCGTTCGCAACTCTCCCAAGCGTGCCATCAACCTGTCGCTGAACGCCAAGGTGCTGGACATGGCGCGCGAAATGGGTTTGAACATCTCGCAGACGGTCGATGCATTGCTGACCGAAGAGGTGCTGCGCCGCTACTGGCAACGCTGGCAAGAGGACAACGCCGAAGCCATTGCCCACTACAACGCGCGCATCGAACGCGAAGGTCTGTTCTCCGACCGCTACCGCAGCTTCATGCGGCCGGCCGACAAGGACGCGGCCTGACCCGATGGCGCGCTTCGACGTCTATGCCAATCCCTACGCTCCCGAGCGCACGCACACCCCTTACCTGCTGGACGTCCAGAACGACCACTTGGGCCCGCTGGCCACGCGGGTGGTGATTCCGCTGCGCACGCCCAAGGGCTTCGGCACGCCGGCGGCCGGCCTCAACCCGGTGCTTCAACTCGACGGCAAGACCGTGGTTCTGGACACCGCCGCGCTGGCGCCGGTGTCTGCGGCGCTGCTGAAGAAGCCGGTTCTGCGCGCCGACGCCTGGCGCGACGATGTCCAGGACGCGCTCGACACCCTGTTCGGAGCCGATTGACTTGAGCACGCCGCGCCCTGTCCGCAGCCAGTACGAAGACTTCATGCGCCATGTGGCAACGCAGGGCGTGCACAAGGCCGACCGCACCGGCACAGGCACGAAGAGCGTCTTCGGCCACCAGATGCGCTTCGACCTGAACGACGGCTTTCCGCTCGTCACGACGAAGAAGGTGCATCTGAAGAGCATCATTCTCGAACTGCTGTGGTTTCTGCGCGGCGACGGCAATGCCCGCTGGCTGCAGGAACGCGGCGTGACGATCTGGGACGAATGGGCCGCGCCCGATGGCGACCTGGGGCCCGTCTATGGCGTGCAATGGCGCAGTTGGCCCACGCCCGGCGGCGGCCACATCGACCAGATCGCCCAGGTCGTGCAGCAGCTCAAGGCCAACCCCGATTCGCGGCGCATCATCGTCAGCGCGTGGAACGTGGCCGATCTGCCCCGCATGGCATTGATGCCCTGCCACGCCTTGTTCCAGTTCTACGTGGCCGACGGGCGCCTGAGCTGCCAGCTCTACCAGCGCAGCGCCGACGTCTTTCTCGGCGTGCCGTTCAACATCGCCAGCTACGCGCTGCTGACGCACATGCTGGCGCAGCAGTGCGAGCTGGAAGTCGGCGACTTCATCTGGACCGGAGGCGACTGCCACATCTACAGCAACCACGCCGAACAGGTGGCGCTGCAACTGTCGCGCACGCCGCATCCCTACCCGCTGCTGAAGATCAAGCGGCGGCCGCCGTCGATCTTCGACTACGCCTTCGACGACTTCGAGATGCTCGACTACCTGCACCACCCGGCCATCAAGGCGCCGGTGGCCGTGTGAGCGACGCCCGGCCCGTGCTGGCACTGCTGGCGGCGGTGGCGCGCAACGGCGTCATCGGCCGGGGCAACGCGCTGCCCTGGCATCTGCCGGCCGACATGCGGCGCTTTCGCGCGCTGACGATGGGCCACGCGGTGATCATGGGCAGGCGCACCTGGGAGTCTCTGCCGGAGCGCTTTCGCCCGCTGCCCGGGCGGCGCAACATCGTCGTCACGCGCAACCCGGCCTGGCACGCGGCGGGCGCGGAGCGCGCTGCATCACCGCAGGACGCGCTGGCGCTGGTGGCGGGCGGCAGCAGGGCCATCGTGATCGGTGGCGTGGCCCTCTATGCCGCTGCCTTGCCGCTGGCCGACGAACTGCTGCTGACAGAGATCGACCGCAACTTCGACGGCGACACCTTCTTCCCGCCGTTCGACCGCGCAGCGTTCACCGAGACGGCGCGAGAGACGCACCCGGCTGAGCCGCCGAACGACTTCGGCTTCGCCTTCGTCACCTACAGCAGAACAACATAGAGGAGATAGCGATGTCCGACCACGGCTTCCACGTCCACGGCCCGCATGACCACGAGGTGGAACACGCAGCGCAGAGCGGCGACCGCTTCGCCGGGCTCATCGCCGTGATGACCGCGGTGCTGGCGACCATCGGCGCGCTGTTTTCCTACATGGGCGGCGCCACGCAGGCCAACGCCGGGCTCTACAAGAACAACGCGGCGATCAAGAAGACCGAGGCCTCCAACCAATGGAACTACTACCAGGCCAAGAGCAGCAAGCAAAACCTGTCCGAATTGGCGATGGCGCTGGTGGCCGATGACCGCAAGGCCACCTACGCGAAGGAAGTGGAGCGCTACAAGACCGAGAAAAACGAGATCAAGGTGGCCGCCGAAAAGTTGGAGGCCGAGTCCAAAAGCTGGGACCAGCAGTCCGAAGACCAGATGCACCTGCACCACCGCTGGGCCCAGGCCACCACGGCGCTTCAGATCTCCATCGCGCTGGCTGCCATCGCGTTGCTCACCAAGCGCAAATGGCTGGAGTGGGGCATGTTCGGCGTGGCCGCGGTCGGCGTGGCGCTGGGCGTGGCGGCGGCGCTGCACGTCTGAGTTTCGGCCTACAGGATGGCAAGGCGAGGTCCGACGCAAGACGGTGGCCGGCAGCACGACAGTGCGTCTTTCCATTCCACCCGACAGCCGCCATGCCAGCCAGCAGCCAACTCCTCAGCGGCACCTGCCGCCAACTCCTGTTCAGCCCCAAGGGCGGCATCGAAGGTGTGCTGCTGTCGGTGAAAGGCAAGACCGTGCAGGTGTCGATGGGCCCGGCCGAAGGCGTGGCGCTCGCCGGCCTGACGGCGCCTGGCAAGCGGCTGCGCCTGCTGGCCACCGCCGACCATTCGCCGAAGACGGCCGATGCTGTGCACCCGGTGTACCAGTTACAAGCGCTGGCCGATGGCGCCGGGCAACCGGCAGACTGGCCGGATGCAGATGCTGAAGGCGCCACCCTGAAGGGCGTCGTCGCCGCGCTGCACTACGCGCGCCACGGCCAGCCCAACGGCGTGGTGCTGGACAGCGGGCAGTTCATCCACGTGCGGCCGCACGGCATGGCGGCCACCGCGTTGGCGGTGGGCGACAAGGTGCGCGCAGTGGGCCAACTGCGCAACACCGTGCTGGGCACGCAGATGCTGGAGGCGCGGCGCGTCAACGGTGTCGATATCGCCTGAAGGCTGCGTCAGCCCGCCCCGCCAGCGGCGACGATGCGCTCGCCGGTCAGCCAGCCTGCATCGTCGGACGCCAGGAAGACCGCCACTTTGGCAATGTCGTCGGGCCGGCCCAGGCGGCCCAGCGGCGTGCCAGCGACGATCTGCGCTTCGAAGTCACTGCCGATCATCCCCACGCTGTGCGTGCCTTCGGTTTCCACCCCGCCCGGCGCCAGCGTGTTGACGCGGATCTTGCGCGGCGCCAGTTCCAGCGCCAGCGCCCGCGTGACGGTGTCCACCGCGCCCTTGGTGGCCGAGTACACCACCGACGCGGGCACCGGCCGCGCGCTCACCACCGAGCCGATGTTGATCACGCTGCCGCCTGCCGGGCCGAAGTGCTTCAGCGCCTCCTGTGTGCTGAGCAACAGGCCCAGCACGTTGATGTCGAACTGGCGGTGGAACTCCGCTTCCGTCAGCGCTTCCAGTGGCGCAAAGGCATAGACGCCGGCGTTGTTGACCAGCACGTCCAGCGTTCCGAAGCTTTCCTTGGCGGCGGCGAACAGCCGTTGCACATCGGCCGCCTTGGCCACGTCGGCCTGCACCGCGGTGGCCCGGCCGCCTGCAGCCGCGATGTGCGCCACCACGCGCTCTGCGCCAGCGCGGTCGGCCGCGTAATTCACCACCACCGCCGCGCCCTCGGCGGCCAGGCCCCTGGCGATGGCCGCGCCGATGCCCTTGGACGCACCTGTGACGACGGCCACCTTGTTTGTCAGCTTGCTCATGAATCACTCCTTGTCGGGTTGACGTCGATTCGACGATTATACAAGTATCGAACTGAAAAGCGATCACGTCAAGCGCTGCACGGCGTGCGCCAGCCGTTCAGATGGCAGCCAGGCGGTCGAGGTAGGCGCGCAGCACGTCGCGTTGCAAGGCGAGGTTCATGAACTTGCCTTCACGCACGGTGGTGATGAGGCCGGCAGTCTCGAGTTCCTTGATGTGGTGCGACATCGTCGCCGGGCTCACGCCATGCGCCTGGTTGAGCACGCTGCAGCTCAGCGGCGCGTCGCCGCAGGCGCCCAGCGCACGCAGGATCTCCACCCGCCGGGGCTCGGCCAGCGCGCGGGCGATGCGCGCCGCCTGCTGCTCTGTGAGCTTGGGCGGCGCCTTGGCCTTGGCGGCGGTCATGGGGCTCTTTCTGCGACTGGTTCTGGGGCGCTTGCTGCGGCGCTTTCTGCGGCTTGCACCGCGGCCTGCTCCGTGGCCGCCGGGCCGGCTGCGCGGTACCACAGCACCCCCTGCGCATCGGCCTCGCACAACGCGTCGCCGCGGCGCACCAGGTGGTTCAGGCAGGCCACGCTTTCGCCTGTCGCCATGCCCAGCAGGTTGACGTCCGCTTCGCTGATGCTGCGTGCGAACAGCGCGCCGAACACGTCCACCACGCGGCGGGGCTCGGCCAGCCGGCGGCGCAGCCGATCCAGCGCGCGCTGCTGCCCGGAGGCCAGCGCGTCCAGCCGCGCATGCAGGCCGCGAAAGACGTCGTTGTGCGACGGCAGCACCAGCACGTCGTCGGGCACCTGCGCCTTCAGCTTGTCCAGCGACGCCAGCCAGTCGGCCATCGGGTCGGCATCGGGCTCTTGCGGATAGACCGAGACGTTGGACGAGATGCGCGGCAGCACCTGGTCGCCGGAGATCAGCAGCTTCAGTTCGGCGCAGTACAGGCAGGCGTGCTCTGGCGAGTGGCCGCTGCCCACCACCACGCGCCAAAGATGCGCGCCGATGCGGATGTCTTCACCGTCGCGCAGCCGGCGGTAGCTGTCGGGCAGTGCATGGATGTGCTTGCCGAAGTTGCCGAAGCGCACGCGGTAGTTCTCCAGCGCTGCGTCGCCCCAGCCGGCACGGCGGTAGAACTCGGTGCCGTCGGGCGGCGCCTCGCGGCCGGTGTCCGACACCATCACCCGGCAGTTCAAATACTCCAGCCGCGTCATCCACAGCCTCACGCCGAAGCGGCGCGTCAGCCACCCCGCCATGCCGACGTGGTCGGGGTGCATGTGGGTGACGAACACACGGCTCAGCGGCCGCTTGTCGGGCGCGTTGGCAAAGAGGTTGCGCCAGACGGCCACCGCCTCGTCGGTGCGCGTGCCGGTATCCACCACGGCCCAGCCGGCACCGTCGTCGATGACCCAGAGGTTGATGTGGTCCAGTGCGTAGGGCAGCGGCATGCGCACCCGGTGCACGCCTGGCACCACCTCCAGATGCTCGCCGCGCGCAGGCGGCGCTTCGAAGGGGTACAGCAGCGGCACCTTGGCGGGTGCGGGTGGGTCTTCCAGGCCGTCAGACATGGGCGCTCCGAAGATGGCGGTTGCCGCCATTGTCGGCGCCCTGGCGGTGCTACCTCGACGGCGCCTTGCCCAGCCGCTGCCACAGCGTTTGCGCCACACGCAGCGCACGTTGGCCGTCGGCACCGGGAAAGCAGCCATGGTCGTCGAAGTGGCGCTGCGCCAGCGCCTGCCCCACCGCCGGCGGCGCCGTGCGCAACGCGGTCGATAGCCCGGCCGTCGGGTGGCCGGCCAGCGCCGTCTTGAGCCGGCGCGCGAAGAGCCGGTAGGCAACGGCGTGCATCGGCACGGTGGCCGTTTCCATCGCGTTCAGGCGGCGGGCCAGATCGGCGATATAGAGGCGCTTTGCGGCCAGTGGGTCGAAGAGGTGCGGCATGGTGTGCTGTGAAGATGCTGTAGCCACACCATGCCAGCGCGCGCCCGCGCCGGTGGGCGGAACAGCAGGGGAAAAGGCCGTTTGTCGTGCCGATTGCGCAGAACGTCCTGCTGCCGCGGCGCAGAATCGCCCGGCCGTGCGCAGCGCACGGTTTCTCTGAAAATCGGGCGGCTGATGAGGGAGCAAGCATGCTGAAGGTCGTCATCCTGAACGGGCCGAATTTGAACTTGCTGGGCCAGCGCCAGCCCGACATCTACGGCAGCGCCACGCTGGCCGACGTCGAGGCGCTGTGCCGCGAGACGGGCGCCCGGCTCGGCGTGGCTGTCGAGTGCCAGCAGAGCAACCATGAAGGCGTGCTCATCGACGCGCTGCATGCAGCCGGCCGCGGCGTGAAGGCCGGCGAGGTGCTCGGCGTGGTGTTCAACGCCGGCGCCTACACGCACACCTCGGTGGCGCTGCACGACGCGATCAAGGGCGCCGAGTTGCCGGTGGTGGAGGTGCACATCTCCAACGTGCACGCGCGCGAGCCCTTTCGCCACCACAGCCATTTGTCGCCCGCGGCGGCCGGCATCGTGGTCGGCTTCGGCATCGACGGCTACGTGCTGGCCATCGAGGGCCTGGTGCGCAAGTTCGGCAACAGGCCCTGAAGCAGCCAAGGCTGCCGCTGGGTCACGGCAGCGTCAGGGTCAGCGTCAAGCCCTGGGCCACTGGAAAGCCGGGGTCTGCTTGTCGATGAAGCGGCGCACCGCGTCCTGCGTGTAGCCGCTGCCGAAGGCCAGCGCCTGGGCGTTGGCTTCGCCATCCAGCAGCGCGGCCAATGCGCCGGTGTCGAGCATCGCGCGTTTGATGAGGCTGGTGGCCAGCGGCGACGCGCCTTCGAAGCTGGTGGCCAGCGCCAGCGCACGCGGCAGCAGCGCGTCCGGCGCGTGCAGTTCCATCGCGATGCCGATGTCTTTGGCCTCCTGTCCACCCACTTCGCGGGCCGACAGCATCAGCTCCTTCGCGCGCTGCGCGCCCACCACGCGGGGCAGCGTGTAGAAGGCGCCGCAATCGGGCACCAGGCCCAGCTTCATGAAAGACAGGCAGAAGCGGGCGCCCGGCGTGGCGAGCACGAAGTCGGCAGCCAGCGCGATGCTGAACCCGGCGCCGAAGGCCGGGCCGTCCACCGCGACGATGACGGGCTTGTCCAGCGTCAGCAACTCGGCCATCCAGCGCTGCGTGCCGTGCATGCGGCTGCGCCACGCGGCGCCGTCGTTGTCTGCAAAGGCGCCGGCCATGCCGCGGATGTCGCCGCCGGCACAGAAGACGCCGCCGCTGCCGGTGATGACCAGCGCGCGGATGCTGCTGTCATGGGCGGCCTGCGCAATGCCGTCGGACAGGCCCTGGCGGATGGCGTCGGTAAAGGCATTGCGGGTGGCAGGGCTCGCAAGGGTCAGCACGGCGGTGCTGCCCTGGCGTTCGAAGTGCACGCTCATGGTGTGGAGGCTCCTTGGTCTTGCTGTTGGTGCGGACGCGCCGGCAGGGGCTGCCGGCCTTTGCCCGGGCCGCCTGATGTTGACGGGCGGCGAACATAATCGCAACGAGAGGCTCGTGCAATGGCGACGCTGCACTGGCAAGCACAATGAACGTCAGAAGAACCGAACGACCCTGACTGCAATGAAACTCGCCACCTGGAACGTCAATTCCCTCGCCGTCCGCCTGCCGCAGGTGCTGGACTGGCTGGCTGCCCACCCGGTGGACGCACTGGTGCTTCAGGAAACCAAGCTCACCGACGAGAAGTTTCCGCAGGCCGAACTGGCGGCCGCTGGCTGGCGGGTGCAGTGGTTCGGCCAGAAGACCTACAACGGCGTCGCACTCATCAGCCGTGCCGAGGCCACCGATGTGGCGAAGAACATCTTCGGCTTCGACGACGAACAGGCGCGCGTCATTGCCGCCACGGTGGACGGCGTGCGCGTGATCGGCGCCTACTTCCCCAACGGCCAGGCGCCGGAGAGCGAAAAATTTGCCTACAAGATGCGCTGGCTGTCCGCGCTGCGCGCCTGGGTGCAGGCTGAACTGTCGGCCCACCCGCAACTGGTGCTGATGGGCGACTTCAACATCGCACCGGAAGACCGTGACGTGCACGACCCCGTGGCTTGGGCCGGCCAGATCCACTGCACGCCGGAAGAGCGCGCGCACTTCCAGGCGCTGATCGGCCTGGGCCTGGTCGATGCGTTCCGGCTCTTCGAGCAGCCGCCCAAGTCATGGTCCTGGTGGGACTACCGCAATCTGGCCTTCCGCAAGAACCAGGGTTTGCGCATCGACCACATCCTGGTCAGCGAGGCGCTGAAGGGCAAGGTCACCGCCTGCACCATCGACAAGCTGCCGCGGAAGAACGAGCGGCCGAGCGACCATGCGCCGGTGGTGGTGGATCTGGACGTGGCCTAAGCCGCTGGTCGCGCCCGGCGTCAGTCTTCCAGCCCGAGTTCCTGGATCTTGCGGGTGATGGTGTTGCGCCCGATGCCGAGCTTCTGCGCGGCCTCGATGCGCCGGCCGCGGGTGAGTTCCAGCGCGGTGTGGATCAACTGCCCTTCGAACTGCCGGGTCAGCGCGTCCCACACTTCTGCCTCGCCGGCCTCCAGCCGGCGGCGGGCCTCGCGCTCCAGGTCGGCCAGCCAGGCCAGCGCCGGCGGTGCGTCCGCCTGTGGCGCTGGCGCCGCAGAGGGCGCTGCTGGCGCATAGGCCGGTGGCGCCACCGCCTCTGCGCCGGCAGCGGGCGCGATGGCAACAGGCGGCGCCGGTGCGGCAGCCGCCCTGGACTCCGCCACGCCCAGCAGTTCGGGCGGCATGTCCTTGGGCTCGACCACCTGTGCTGGCGCCATCACCGTCAGCCAGTGGCAGATGTTTTCCAACTGGCGCACGTTGCCGGGAAACTCGAAGGTCTGCAGCCGCACCACGGCCGCGTCGGTGATGCGCTTGGCTTCCACGCCGAGTTCACGCGCGCTCTTTTGCAGGAAGAAGCGGGTCAGCATCGGAATGTCTTCGCGCCGCTCGCGCAGCGCAGGCAAGCGCAGCCTGATGACGTTGAGCCGGTGGTACAGGTCTTCGCGGAAGACGCCCTGGCGCACCCGCTCTTCGAGGTTCTGGTGGGTGGCCGCGATGACGCGCACGTTGGCCTTCAGCGGCTGGTGGCCGCCGACGCGGTAGAACTGCCCGTCGCTCAGCACGCGCAGCAAGCGGGTCTGCAGATCGAAGGGCATGTCGCCGATCTCGTCGAGGAACAGCGTGCCGCCGTCGGCCTGCTCGAAGCGGCCGCGGCGCATGGTCTGCGCGCCGGTGAAGGCGCCGCGCTCGTGGCCGAAGAGTTCGCTTTCCAGCAGGTCTTTCGGGATGGCCGCGGTGTTGATCGCGACGAACGGGCCCTTGTTGCCCAAGTCGCCGCGCGGGCTGTGCTTGTGCAGCGCGCGCGCCACCAACTCCTTGCCCGAGCCCGACTCGCCGGTGATCATCACCGTGACGTTGCTCTGGCTCAGCCGGCCGATGGCGCGAAAGACGTCCTGCATCGCCGGGGCCTGGCCCAGCATCTCGGGCATCTGCTTCTCGGCGGTGTCGCGCACTTCCTCGCGCAGGCTTTCATCGACGGCGCGGCGGATCAGCTCCACCGCTTTTTGCAGGTCGAAGGGCTTGGGCAGGTACTCGAAGGCGCCGCCCTGGAAGGCGCTGACGGCGCTGTCCAGGTCGGAGAAGGCGGTCATGATGATGACCGGCAGCCCCGGGTGGCGCGCCTTCACCTTGGCGAGCAGGTCGATGCCCGATCCGCCCGGCATGCGGATGTCGCTCACCAGCACCTGCGGCTCGTCGTCGTCGAGCGCCGTCAGCACATCGCGGCCGCTGGAGAAGCTGCGCACACTGAACTGCTCGCGCACCAGCGCCTTTTCGAGCACGAAGCGAATCGATTGGTCGTCGTCAACGATCCAGATGGGTTTCATGCAGTGGGTGCGCGCGCGAACGAACAGGTCAGGGCAAGGGGATCAGCATCTTGAAGACGGTCCGGCCTGGCACGCTGTCGCATTCGATCGTGCCGTGGTGTTGCTGCACGAAGGTCTGCGCCAGCGTCAGCCCGAGCCCAGACCCGTTCTCGCGCCCCGACACCAGTGGGTGGAAGATGCGGTCCCGGATGGCCTCGGGCACGCCCGGCCCGTTGTCCTGGATATGCAATTCCAGTGCCAGTCGAAAGCGCTGCCGGCCGACTGTCGCCTGGCGCGCGATGCGCGTGCGCAGCAGCAGTTCGGCGTCGCCGTCGATGATGCGTTCGGCCAGCGCCTGCGTCGCGTTGTGGGCGATGTTGAGCACCGCCTGGATGAGCTGTTCGCGGTCACCGCGGAACTCCGGGATGGAGGTGTCGTAGTCGCGCTCGACGCTCAGCCCGCGCGGGTATTCGGCCATCACCAGCGAGCGCACGCGTTCGCAGATCTCGTGGATGTTGACGTCGCCCACCACATGCGGGCGGCGGTGGGGCGCCAGCAGCCTGTCCACCAGCGCCTGAAGCCGGTCGGCCTCCTGGATGATGACCTGGGTGTATTCGGTCAGCTCGCGCGACGTGACCTCCATCGCCAGCAGTTGCGCCGCGCCGCGGATGCCGCCCAGCGGGTTCTTGATCTCGTGCGCCAGGTTGCGCACCAGTTCCTTGTTGGCCTGCGCCAGGCCGTGCGCGCGCTCTTCGCGGTCGAGCCGGGTCTGCTGCTCGACCTCGATCAGTTCCACCAGCACGCGGTCTGCGCGGTCCATCTGATTGACGATCACATGCACCGGCAGTTCGGGGTGGCCGACGCCGAGCGACGGCGGGCGCTTCATCGCAGCGTCGAAGCGGCCGGTGGCCACCTCGTTGCGCGCCACGGCCATCAGCGTCTCGGCCAGCGGCGCGGGGTCGATCAGCCAGTCGAGCACGCTGCCGCGCTGCAGGGCCCGGCGCGAGACGCCGATCATGTTTTCGAGCGTCGAATTCGCCAGCAGGCAGCGGCCGTCGGGCCGGGCGATGGCCACCATGGTGGCCAGATGGTCGAAGGCCTCGTAGCCGGCCGGCGTCGGCTCGTCCTTCACAGCGGCAGCTTGCTCAGCTCGCGCTTCAGCGCCGCGACGTCAGCTTCCTTGCGCAGGATGGCAGCCTTCATCTCGGCCACGCGGTCCATGTAGCGCTGGTAGTTGCGCTCGTCGCCGCGGCGCTCCGGCTCGCCGTTGTTGTAGTCCTTCTGCAATGCGGCCAGGCGGTCTTCCTCGCGCTTGAGTTCGTCGCTCAGGATGCGGCGGGCATCGCTGTCGCGGGCGCGCTGTGCGGCCGGGTCGATGCGGCTGTCGGCCGGCCGCGCGGCCTGCGCGCCGGAGGCTGCCACGGCCGCGCCGGCGCGTGGCCGGTTGCCCTGGATGATGGTGATCGGCGCGCCTTCGATCAGGCTGCAGCCGCGGTCCTTGGCTTCCTGCACCGAGATCTGGTCGGTGTAGAGCACGGGGTTGCCGGGGCACTTATAGACGACGCCCTGGGCCTGCGCGGCGCCGGCCGCCAGCCACAGCACAGGCCATGCCCAGCGGCGGTTCATCGGCTGTTTCTCCATGGCCGTCATTGTGGACCAGCCAAAGCAAAGGGACGGCGAGCCGTCCCTTTGCGCTGGGGTGCCAGGCCCCGTCAGCCGTCGATCAAAGCGTGTAGTACATGTCGAACTCGATCGGATGGGTGGCCATGCGAAAACGCGTGACCTCTTGCATCTTGAGTTCGATGTAGGCGTCGATGTAGCTGTCGGTGAAGACACCGCCCTTGGTGAGGAAGCCGCGGTCTGCGTCCAGGCAGTCCAAAGCCTGGTCCAGGCTGTGGCAGACGGTGGGGATCTTGGCGTCTTCTTCCGGCGGCAGGTGGTACAGGTCCTTGGTGGCGGCGTCACCCGGGTGGATCTTGTTCTCCACGCCGTCCAGACCGGCCATCAGCAGCGCGGCAAAGCCCAGATAGGGGTTCATCGTGGGGTCCGGGAAGCGGGCCTCGACGCGCCGGCCCTTGGGGTTGGCCACGTAGGGGATGCGGATCGACGCCGAGCGGTTCTTCGCCGAATAGGCCAGCTTCACCGGCGCCTCGTAGCCGGGCACCAGCCGCTTGTAGCTGTTGGTGCCGGGGTTGGTGATGGCGTTCAGCGCGCGCGCGTGCTTGATGATGCCGCCGATGTAGAAGAGCGCGAATTCCGACAGGCCCGCATAGCCGTCGCCGGCAAACAGGTTGACGCCGTCTTTCCAGACGCTCTGGTGCACATGCATGCCGCTGCCGTTGTCGCCCACGATGGGCTTGGGCATGAAGGTGGCCGTCTTGCCGTAGGCGTGGGCCACGTTGTGGATCACGTATTTCTGCAGTTGCACCCAGTCGGCGCGCTGGAGCAGCGTGCTGAACTTGGTGCCGATTTCCATCTGGCCTGCATTCGCCACCTCGTGGTGGTGCACCTCGACCGGGATGCCCACCGATTCGAGGATCAGGCACATCTCGGAGCGCAGGTCCTGGCCGGCATCGACCGGCGGCACCGGGAAATAGCCGCCCTTGACGCCGGGGCGGAAGCCGTTGTTGCCGTGCTCGTAGTCCTTGGCGCTGTTCCAGGCGGCTTCTTCGGCCTCGATCTTGAAGAAGCAACCCGACATGTCGGTCTGCCAGCGCACGCTGTCGAAGACGAAGAACTCGGGCTCGGGGCCGAAGTACGCGGTGTCGCCCAGGCCGCTGCTCTTCATGTAGGCCTCGGCGCGCTTGGCCAGCGAGCGCGGGTCACGCTCGTAGGGCTTGCCGTCGGCGGGGTCGATCACGTCGCAGGTGAGGATGAGGGTGGGCTCTTCGAAGAAAGGGTCGATGTTGGCGGTGTTCGGGTCCGGCATGAGCTGCATGTCGGACGCTTCGATGCCTTTCCAGCCGGCGATGGAGGAGCCGTCGAAAGCATGGCCGCCGGTGAACTTGTCTTCGTCGAACGCGGACACCGGCACGGAGACGTGCTGTTCCTTGCCGCGGGTGTCGGTGAAGCGGAAATCAATGAACTTGATCTCGTTCTCTTGCACCATCTTCATCACGTCGGCAACGGTTTTTGCCATTCAGTTTTCTCCTCGCGGGCTTTGCAATCGGGGTGGGTGTGCTGGAACAGTGGCCGCCGGGAACCAGCGGCGAAAGGCGCACCGAAATCTAGCAGAAAGCATGCCGGAGCCTGGTTTGCCAGGGGCGCGCCGCATCCGACGCTCTGTGCGGCGATGCTCCGCTTCGGTGCGAAGCTTGGTGCGCTAACGCACCAGTTCAGGGCCGAGACGCGCGCCTGCTGCGGCGAGCCCCTGCTTCAGCGCGGCGTAGGCGTCGTCGAGCGCTGCGTTGCCCTTGACGCCCAGCTCGATGTGCCGGCCATAGTTGGGATGGTCCACACTGGGCAGGCTGAACACCTTGACGCCGGGGAAGCGCTGCTCCAGTTCTTCCATCAGCGGCGTGAGACCGGCTTCCATCGCGCCGAAGACGATCACCGAGCGCTCCTGCTCGCGGGCGCCGCCCTGCAAGTGCGCATAGCGCTGGTCGAGCAGCCACTCGATCATCGGCCAGGCCATCACAGGGAAGCCGGGGACGAAGTGCACGTCGCCCACCGAGAAGCCGGGAATCTTGTTGTACGGGTTGGGCACGATGCCGGCACCCGCCGGGAAGGTGCCCATGTTCAGGCGGTGCAGGTTGTCTGCACGCTCTGGCTCGAAGGGCTGGCCCTGCTCCAACGCGGTGTCGCGCATGCGCTGCAAGATCAGCGCCTTGGCTTCGGGGTGAAGCACCAGCGGCACGCCCAGCGCGGCGGCGGCGCATTGGCGGGTGTGGTCGTCGGGCGTGGCGCCGATGCCGCCGCAGGAAAAGACCAGGTTTCCGCTGGAGAAGGCATATTGCAGCGCCTCGGTGATGCGCGCCCTGTCGTCGCCCACATAGCGCGCCCACGCCAGCGCCAGGCCACGCGCCGACAGCAATTCGATGACCTTGGGCAGGTGCTTGTCCTGCCGCTTGCCGGACAAGATTTCGTCGCCGATGATGATGAGGCCGATGTTCATGGTGGTGGCTGCAGGTCGGAAGGCTGGACCAGCGTCAGGCCGCTGGCCGTGGGTGTGGGCGTCTGCTCCGGCGGCGGCGGCGGCACGGCTGCGCGCAGCCGCTGCAACGCGGCCAGCGCGAAGTGCGCAAACCAGCAAGCCGAGAACGCGAACACCAGGGTGTACAGCCACACCGATGCCAGCACCAGCACCGGCGCGAAGATGAGCGTCGCCGCACTGGCGGCCCACAGCAGCGAAGGCGCTGCGCCCAGGTAGCCGCTGACGACGCCCATCGCCAGCAAGGGCATGCGCTGCTCGCGCAGGATCTGCCGGCGCTCCGGCGCAGTGGCGTGGGCTGCCAGCACGTCGAAGGCCAGCACGCGGTAGGTCAGCCAGCCCCAGATCAGCGGCGGCAGCAGCAGCACCAGCGGCGGCACGAACCACAGCGGAATGCTCAGCACCAGCGCCACCAGCGCAGCCACCGTGCACAGCAGGCTCCAGGCCAGCCCCTGCACCCAGCCGCCGCCCTGCTTGCGCTCCAGTTGCGGGAAGCGCCGGCGGGCGACCAGATCGACGATGGCCGGCGTCATCAGCAGCGCCACCAGCAGCAGCGACACCACCACGATCACCGGCACCGCCAGCGCCACCACGATCAGCGGCGCCACCAGCGTGTGCAGCGTCTGCGCGCCGATGGAGTCGAGCCAGCGCATCATCGCCGCCACCAGCGCCCATTGCTCCAGCGCACCGCGCACCGCCGCCACGCTGCTTTCCCAATACGCCCAGCCCAGCAGCGCGGTGGCCCCGCCGGCCAGCAGCAGCGGCAGCAGCGACCACAGGATCACCTTGGGGTGCAGGCAATAGGCGGCAGCGCGCCAGAAGGCGTCGAACATGGCGTCAGGAAAGCTCTATGCGCATGGACGCATCAACGCATGTTGCCGGTGTGGCCCAGCGAATAGCGGCCCGGCTGCGGCCACACCGTGAGGCCGTGCGGCTCGGCGCCGACCTTGATCTGCGACACCTCGCCGCTGGTGGTGTCGAAGCGGTAGATCACGTCGTCGTAGCGCGCGGCCAGCCAGAGCCATTTGCCGTCGGCGCTGACGTTGCCCATGTCGGGGCTGCCGCCGCCGGGCACGCCCCAGCGCGCCACCACCTTGTCGGTGGCGAAGTCGATCACCGCCACGCCGCCGTTGCCCAACCGCGGGCCGTGGATCTGGTGCGAGCCGCGGTTGGCCACGTACAAACGCTTGCCGTCGCGGCTGGGGTACAGGCCGTGGGCGCCGATGCTGGTGGGGATGAAGCCCACCTGCGTGAAGGCCAGCGCGTCGATGACATGCACGCCGTCGGCGTGCATGTCAGCCACGTAGAAGCGCCTGCCGTCGGGCGACGAGCGGATGTCCTGCGGCATGCCCTTCTTCACCGTGCAGATCTCGCTCTCGCCGGGCTCCCACACCTTGCCGGGCTGCACGCGCGGCGCGGCCTTGGCCTCCTTGAAGCGGGTGGCCGGCATCTGCAGTTGCAGATAGCCCAGCACCTTGCGCTCCGGCAGGTCGATCTTGACCAGCGTGCCCGAGAACTCGCAGGTGAAGATGGCGAAGCGGCCGTCGATGCTGAAGTCGGCGTGGTTGATGCCCGGGCAGCCCGGCGTGTCGATGGCGTACTGAAGCGCCATCGTCTTCGGGTCACGGAAGTCGAGCCGCTTGCGCGCCTCGGCCACCACGATGGCCGACTTGCCGTCCGGCGTGTAGTACATGTTGTAGGGGTCGTCCACCGGGATCGGCTTGCCTGCCTTGCCGTCGCGCGGGTCGATGGGTGTCAGGCTGCCGTCGGTGCGGCCCTCGGCGTTGTTCGTCACCCACAGCGTGCGCATGTCCCAGGCCGGCACGATGTGCTGCGGGCTGATGCCGACCTTGAAGCGGCCGACCACCTTCATCGCAGTCGGATCGACCACAAAGACGTCGTTCGTGCGCAGGTTGGGCACGTAGATGCGCTCCAGGTCGCCGGCCAGCGCCGGGCTGATCTTGCCGCTGGCTGTTTCGCTGTACAGGTTGCTCGCATCCGGCACCGGCGGTACGCCCGCTGCCGGCACCACGGCCGGCGCTGCTGCTGGCGCAGACGCCGGGGCGCCGCCCACGCGCGTGGCCAGCAAGCCGCCGGCTGCCAACAGCGCCAGCGCCAGCGCGGCCCCCACGCTCGATCTGCCCATCGTCCACTTCATCGAATCCTGTCCTTTGTCTTTGCCTGGATGGCCGCCACCGTGGCCTCGACGATGCGCTCGGTGCCCAGCCGCCCGAGTTCGGCGCTGGCGCGCCGCGGGTCGCCGGAGACACCGTCCTGCGCATCAAGCGGGCGCTGCGCGGCAACGTCGATGCGCACCAGCGAAGGCTCCAGCGCCAGCATCAGCGCGGTGTCTGCCAGCCCGGCGTGGCGGCCGATCTCGGCATCGGAAAAGCCGCGCGACTTGAGCGCGGCCACGTACTCGGTCTGGGTAATTTGATAGTACTCGCCGAGCGACAGCACACGCGCGGTTGCGCCGAACTCGCGGTTCAGCCGGGCCGCGACATGCTCTGCGTTCTTCTGGGTGCCGCCGTGGTCGCCGAGAAAGATCACATCGCGAAAGCCGTGTTGCCGGAAGCTACGGGCCGCGCCTTCCAGCACGCCCTCGAACACCGCGTCGGGCACCGAGATCGTGCCCGTCCAGCGCATGTGCTGCGTGGGTGGATTGACGGCGCCTTCGGGCACATAGGCCACCACCGGCGCGACGATGGCATTGCCCAGCCGCTGCGCAATGCGTTCTGCCAGCAACGCGGCACGCACGTTGTGCTTGCCCAGCGCCATGTGCGGCCCGTTCTGCTCGGTGCCGCCGATGGGCACCAGCACCGTGGTGGCACCAGCGGTGATGCGCGCGCGCAGCTCGGTGGAGGTCAGCGCGTCCAGCATCACGCTGGTGGCCGGTGCCGGCGTTGCTGCCTGCACCGCGAAGGTCACCAGCATCGCGCACGGCCCGCAAAAGCACCACCAGCACCAACCGCCCCACCAGCGCAACCCGCGCCAGGCGGCAAGACGCGCGCGCCAAGCCACGCTATTCGTCGTCGCCACCCAGCAGCCCGCCCAGCAGGCCGGCGCCTGCAAAGCCCGGCAGCAGCGAGCCCTCTTCCTTCGAGCCGCCGCGCTGCGGCGCTGCGGCGAAAATGCGCGAGGCCAGGCGCGAGAACGGCAGGCTTTGCAGCCAGATGGTCCCGGGCCCGGTGAGCTTGGCGAAGAACAGCCCTTCGCCGCCGAACAGCGCCGTCTTGATCTTGCCCACGTACTGGATCTCGAAGCCGACGCTGGGGGTGTAGGCCACCACGCAGCCGGTATCGACCAGCAGCACCTGGCCGGGCTGCAGTTCACGCCGCACCACCGTGCCGCCGGCATGGACGAAGGCCAGGCCATCGCCGTCCAGCCGCTGCATGATGAACCCTTCGCCGCCGAAGAAGCCGACCGACAGCTTCTGCTGCACGGCAATGCCGAGCGAGACGCCGCGCGCTGCGCACAGGAAGGCGTCTTTCTGGCAGATCAGAGTGCCGCCCAGGCGCGACAGGTCCATCGGCAGGATCTTGCCCGGGTAGGGCGCCGCAAACGCCACGCGCTGCTTGGTGGAGACGGCATTGGTATAGACCGTGGTGAACAGCGATTCCCCGGTGACCAGGCGCTTGCCGGCCGACATCAGCTTGCCGAAGAGGCCGCCGCCGACGTTTTGCCGCCCGTCGCCGAACACCGTGTCCATCGTGATGCCGGCGTCCATGAACATCATGCTGCCGGCCTCGCCGACCGCGGCTTCGCCGGGGTCGAGTTCGACCTCGACGAACTGCATCTCGGCGCCCTTGATCTCGTAGTCCACCACGTCCATTGCCATTGCCGCTGCCCCCTTGGAAATTGCGCCGCTGTGCGCAGCCCGCGATGGTACCGAACTGCGCCCGCCGGCCGGCCAAACGCAGGCCAAAGGCAGCACGGCCCGACGTAGCATCCGGTTGCAATGCACTGGCGCAGCGGCCGGTTGCTGCGCCGGCAACTGCCGAGAATGCGCCAGCATGAACAGCGGAGTCGATGGCTTGTGGCTCTGTGCAGCGTTGCTCGCGCTCACGGCTGCGGCGCTGACCGCCTTCTGCATGCGGCAGGGCCGCTACCGTGGCTGGCGCTGGTGGGCTGCCGCGTTGTGGCTCACTGCGGCCGGGGTGGCCGCGGCGGCTGCGGGCAAGGCGCTGGCGCTGCCCGCCGCGCTGCTGCTGATGCAGTGGCCGGTGCTCACGCTGGTCGGCCTGCGGCGCTTCCATGCACGCACGCCGCTGCCGCTGAAGCAGGGCTTCGACTGGGCCGTGCTGGCGCTGGCAGCGCTGGCCACCACGCTGGCGCCCTTGGGCGGCGACGCCGCCACATCGGCGCTGGTGCCGGCAGCAGCGGCCGTGCTGGTGCACCTGTACGCCGCCTGCCTGCTGCTCTGCGGGCCGGGCGGGCGCGACGCCGCGCCTCTGCTCTGGCTGGCGGTGGCGATGGCGCTGGTGGCGCTGGTGCCGCTGCCCGCTGCGTGGCCGGAGCAGGACCTGGTGGCGCCCATCGGCCTGCGCGCGGCCGCCGCAGCGCTGGGCGCCATCGTGCTGGCCTTCTCTGCGCTGACGCTGATCTCAGAGCGCACAGAGCGCCAGTTGCGTGACTCCCGCCGCCGGCTGCGCGTGCTGGCCAACACCGATGCGCTGACCAACGTGCCCAACCGTCGCCACTTCCACGAGCTGGCCACGCTTGCGCTGCGTGCCGACGCGCCAGGCAGCGCGACCTTGATGATGTTCGACATCGACCACTTCAAGCACATCAACGACAAGCTGGGCCACGCGGCTGGCGACCGCGCGCTGCGCCTGGTCAGCGGCAGCATGGTCGAGCAACTGCGCGCGCACGACGTCGGCGGGCGCCACGGCGGCGATGAATTCGCCGTGCTGCTGCGCGAAACGCAGGTGCGCGACGCCTGGAGCGTGGCCTCACGCATCGTGGCGCATCTGCAGGCGCAGGCCGAGGTGTCGGTGCTGCCGCCGCTGTCGCTGAGCTTCGGCATGGTGCAGGTGCTCTCCGGCGAGGCGGTGGGCAACGCGCTGCGCCGCGCCGACCAGGCCTTGTTCGAGGCCAAGCGCCAGGGCCGCTCACGCGCCGTCACCGCGCAGGGCAACGAGGACGAGCCGGTGTTCAGCGAAAGCCGCCGCCTGGGGCTGACGCCGCTGTAGCGCCGCCTGCCGCGGTGCACGGCGCCGATAATCGGGCGCCGCAACGCCCACCATGCCTAGCTCCCGCACGCAGCCCGCCGCCACGCCGCCGCGCCTTCCGGCAAGGCCGCCGGGATGACGGGCGCGATCACGGCCGCGGCGTCCGTCGCGCTGGGCGCGGCGCTGGGCGCGCTGCTGCGCTGGGCGCTGGGCCTGTGGCTGAACCACTTGTTCGCCGCGGTGCCACCCGGCACGCTGGCGGCCAATCTGCTGGGCGCCTATCTCATCGGCCTGGCGATGGCGATGTTCGCCCACCACGTCACCTTGCCGGTGGAGTGGCGGCTCTTCGCCATCACCGGCGTCCTGGGCGGGCTGACCACGTTCTCCAGCTTCTCGGCCGAGGTGGTGCTGCTGCTTCAGCAGGGCCGGCTGCTGTGGGCGGCGGCTGCCATCGCGCTGCACCTGCTGGGCTCGCTGGCGCTCACGTTCGCCGGCATCGCCACCTACGAAGGCTTGCGCCGGCTGTGAGCGGCGAGGTGCGGCCCCTGCTGGCGGCGCGGGCGTTGCGCGGCTTTGCCGACGGCTTCATCGCGGTGCTGCTGCCGGCCTATCTGCTGGCATTGGGCCTCGGCCCGCTGGCGGTGGGCTTCATCAGCACCGCCACGCTGGCCGGCTCTGCGCTGGCGACGCTGGCGCTTGGCGCCTTCGGCCACCGCTGGCCGCCGCGCCGGCTGCTGCTGGGCGCTGCATTGCTGATGGCCTGCACCGGCCTGGGCTTCGCCGGGCTGGGCAGCTTCTGGCCGCTGCTGGCGGTGGCCTTCGTCGGCACGCTGAACCCGAGTTCGGGTGACGTCAGCGTCTTTCTGCCACTGGAGCAGGCGCGGCTGGCGGCTGCCAGCGGCGGCCCGGCGCGCACCGCACTGTTTGCACGTTATTCGCTCGCCGGCTCGCTGAGCGCCGCGGTCGGCGCGCTGGCTTCGGGGCTGCCGTCGCTGCTGGCGGCGCGCGCCGGCTGGCCGCTGCTGCAAGGGCTGCGCACGATGTTCCTGCTGTATGCGCTGGTGGGCGTGGCGGTGGCGCTGCTCTACCTGCGGCTGCCCGCGCCACAGGCCGGCGCAGGGACAGCGGCGCTGCAACGGCCGGCGCCGCTGGGGCCGTCGCGCAGCACCGTGCTGCGGCTGGCAGCGCTGTTCAGCGTCGATTCCTTTGCCGGCGGGCTGCTGGCCAATTCGTTGATGTCGCTCTGGCTGTTGCAGCGCTTCGGCCTGTCGCTGCCGCAGGCCGGGCTGTTCTTCTTCTGGAGCGGCCTGCTCGCCGCTGCGTCGCAACTGGCGGCGCCGCTGGTGGCGCGCCGCATCGGCCTGCTCAACACGATGGTCTTCACCCACATCCCCGCCAACCTGTGCCTGATCGCGGCGGCCTTCATGCCCAGCCTGCCGTCGGCGCTGGTGTTGCTCTTCCTGCGCAGCGCCTTGTCGCAGATGGACGTGCCCACGCGCACGGCCTTCGTGATGGCGGTGGTGACGCCGGCCGAGCGCACCGCCGCGGCCAGCTTCACCGCGGTGCCGCGCAGCCTGGCTTCTACCGCCAGCCCGATGCTGTCGGGCGCGCTGCTCGCCAGCGGCTGGCTGGCTGCGCCGCTGGTGGCCTGCGGTGCCTTGAAGATCGCCTACGACCTGGGCGTGCTGTTTGCCTTTCGCCGGGTGCAGATCGACGAAGGGCATGCGCCCGTCTGCGATCAGGCCGCGGGCGTCAGGCCGGCGGGCGACAGGTAGCGCAGCCGGAAGGTCTCGAAGTCCACCGTGTCGGCCGCTTCGATGCGCGCCTGCTCTGCCACCGACGCGCTGGCCAGCGCAGCCCAGCGCGCCGCCGTGTCGTCGCCGAAAGGCAGGTCCAGCAGCTTGCGCCGCGCCTGCTGCGACTGCGCCAGTGCAAAGGCTGCGAAGGAGTCGCCGAAGTCGGCGTGCATCACCTGGAGGGCGCGGGCAGACGGCGTCAGTTCCAGGTCGGCCAGGCGCTGCTCGGCGATGGTCAGCGCCGCGGCGTAATCGCTGCCGCCATGCACGCCGTCGAGCAAGCCGGCCAGCGGGCGGCAGCCATCGAGCAGCTCTTGCGCCCACTCCTGAAGCAACACCTCACGGCCGTTGCGCTCCAGCCGCAGGCCGCTCTGGCGGCCGTGCGATGCGGTCTTGTTCTGGTTGCGGCCCAGCGCGGCAATTTCGTCGGGCGTGTCTTGCGGGCTCAGCGTCGTCAGGCAATGCAGCAGGAAGACATCGAGGAAGCGCATCGTGGCCGCGTTGATGCCCAGCGGCTCGAACGGGTCCAGATCCATCAGCCGCACCTCGATGTACTCCACGCCGCGCTCGCGCAGCGCGTGCAGCGGCCGCTCGCCGGGGCGGATGGTGCGCTTGGGCCGGATGCTGCCGTAGAACTCGTTCTCGATCTGCAGCAGCGTGGTGGCAAGCTGGTTGTACTCGCCGCCCGGGTTGCGCACGCCGATGGCGGCATAGGCGGGCCAGGCCTGCGTCATCGCGCCATGCAAGGACGCCGCGTAGTTGTCCAGGTTGTTGAAGCTGGCCGAGATGGACGCCTGTGCGTCGCTCTGGTAGCCCAGCCGCCCCATGCGCAACGAGGTGGCATGCGGCAGGTACAGGCTGCCCGGCCCGAGCTGCTGCAACTGGTGGCTGCGCCCTTCGACGAAGCTGGCGCACAGCGCCGGCGACGCGCCGAACAGCGTGAGCAGCAGGAAGGAATTGCGGCGGAAGTTGCGGATCAGCCCGAAGTGCTCGGCGTCGCTCAGGCCAGGCAGCGACCAGTTGTAGTGGATGCCGGAAATGGTCTGCATCCGGCGGCCGTAGCGGTGGCCCAGCCCCATGCGATAGACGCTCTTCGCGCGGCCCACGTTGGAGCCGCCGTAGCGGCCGATGGGAATGGTCTCGTCGGCCGGCAGCTTGCAAGGCATGCTGGCCGACCACATCAGTTCATCGCCGATGTGGCGGTAGGTGTACTGGTGCGCCTGGCGCAATTCGTCCAGGCAATCTTCCACGCCGGCATGCACGCCCGTGATCAGCTCAAGCTGCGACTCGCTGAAGTCGGTGGTGATGTGCGGGTGCGTCAGCGCCGCGCCGAGTGCCGCCGGGTGCGGCGTCAACGCCAGCGCGCCGGTGACGTCGGCGCGCAGGCTTTCCTTCTCGATGCCGCGGCGGATGCCACGCAGGCGCTCGGCGGTCAGGGCTTGCAGAGAGAGCATCGAGGCGGCCGAACAAGGTCACGGGGAGCGCATTGTCCGACAAGGCCCGCAAACCTGCTGGCAGCCGCTTTGCGGCGTTTTCGGCGCCTCTCAGCCCGGCTGCTTGACGATGCGCAGATAGGGTTTTGGCGCCTTCCAACCCTGCGGGTAGATCGCCTTCGCGTCGTCGTCGGACACCGAGCCGGCGATGATCACATCGTCGCCCGGCTTCCAGTTCACCGGCGTGGCCACCTTGTGCTTCGCGGTGAGCTGCATCGAATCAACCACGCGCAGAATCTCGTCGAAGTTGCGGCCCGTCGTCATCGGGTAGGTCATCATCAGCTTGATGCGCTTGTCCGGCCCGATCACGAAGACCGAGCGCACGGTGGCGTTGGTGGCCGCGGTGCGGCCCTCCGACGTGCCGGCTTCGTCGGCCGGCAGCATGTTGTAGAGCTTGGCCACCGCCAGGTCGGTGTCGCCGATCATCGGGTAGCGCGGCAGATGGCCCTGCGTTTCCTCGATGTCCTTGGCCCATTTCTCGTGGTTGCTCACGGCATCGACCGACAGGCCGATCAACTTGACGTTGCGCTTGGCGAACTCGGCATCCAGCCCGGCCATGTAGCCCAGCTCGGTGGTGCAGACCGGCGTGAAGTCTTTCGGGTGCGAGAACAAAATGGCCCAACTGTCGCCGATCCACTCGTGGAAGCGGACGGTGCCCTGGGTCGTCTCGGCGGTGAAATCGGGGGCGATGTCGTTGATGCGCAGTGACATGGGGGCTCCTTGGGCTGCAAACCCTGGATTGCTGAAGGGGGCGAAAGCATAGCCTGCCTCGTGTGTCAGCGGCGGCGCAGCCCCAGGGCCATCACGGTGCCCACCACCAGCAGCGCGCCGGCCACCTGCACCGGCGCCACCGTCTGGCCCAGCACCAGCCAGGCCATCGACAAGGCGGCCACCGGCTCCACGTTGAGGATGGGCGAATTGCCCACCACGCCCAGCCGCGGCAGCAGCGTGAAGAGCACCGTGAATGCGGTGCCGTAGAGCACGCTCAGCGCCGCCAGCCCCCACCAGCCGGCCACCGCATCGGGCCAGTGCAGCCCGCCGGTCAAGCGCGTGGCGGCCAGCGCCAGCAGGCCCACCATCGCCATCGTCAACGCGCTGCGCAGGCGGCCGTCCAGGCCCGCCACCTCGTGCTGCGTCAGCACCAGCACCACGCCGAAGGTGGCCGCGGCGGCCACTGCCAGCGCCACCCCGGCGCCGATGCGGCCCCACTGCGCCTGCGCACCCAGGCCGGAGGCGTGGCCCGATGCATCCAGCGCCAGCGCCAGCCCCAGCAGGATCAGCGGCATCGCCACCAGCACCGCGCGCTCCGGCTTGTGGCGGTAGATCAGCCAGGCGAAGAAGGCCGTCCACAGCGGGTAGGTGTTGAAGGCCAGCAGCGCCAGCCCCACCGGGATGCGCGCCACCGCCGAGTACAGGCAGACGCTCTGCACGGCCACCAGCAGGCCGATCACCGGCATCACGCGCCGCTGGCGCGCGTCCAGCCGCAGCGGCACGCGGGCCAGCCACACCAGCACGCCCACCACCAGCGCCGTGGCCAGGCTGCGCACCGCCACCGCGGTGGCCACGTCCACGCCATGGTCCAGCGCGACGCGCGCCGCGACATGGTTGCCGCCGAACATGCAGGCCAGCAGCAGCAGGGTGATGAAGGCGCGCGGGCTGGGCGCGACGGCAGCCGCCTGGGCACTGGCGGCCATCAGTCGATCTGGATCCAGGGCACGTTGACCACGTTGCTCGGCATGAGCACCGGCTTCACGTTGGCGCGCGACAGCCAGGTCAGCATCTGGCGGTGCAGCGGCAGCACCAGGTGCTGCTGGTGGATGCGCTCCAGCATCTCGCGCACCAGTTGTGCACGCTTGCCGTCGTCCATCTCGGTGATGGCGGCGTCGATGCGGCGGTCCAGCTCGGGGTCGCTGACGCGGCCGTTGTTGTCGCCGCCCTTCTGGGCCTGTTTGTCCACCGTGTGCAGCAGCGGCACCATCGAGACCTCGGCCGCGGTGGTGCCGCCGCCCCAGCCATAGAGGTAGAAGCTGGTCTCGTGGCCTTGCACCCGCGGGAAGAACAGGCTCTTCGGCCGCGCGTCCACCTTCAGCCGCACGTTGATGCGCGCCAGCATGCCGACCAGTGCGACGCAGATCGCCTGGTCGTTGACGTAGCGGTCGTTCGGGCAGTCGATGGTGAGGTCGAAGCCATCGGCATGGCCGGCCTGCTGCATCAGCGCGCGCGCCTTTGCCAGGTCGGCAGGCGGGTGGGTTTCCAGCGCGGGCAGCAGGCAGCCGACGGCGGCCACCGCCATGCACGCGGTGGGCGCCGACTGGCCGCGCAAGATGTTGGCCTTCAGCGCATGCACGTCGATGGCGTGGAAGAAGGCCTCACGCACGCGCAAGTCCTTGAAGGGGTTGCGGCCCTTCACGCTGGCGTGCAGCAACGCGTCACGGTGCTGGTCCATGCCGAGGAAGATGATGCGGTTCTCGGGGCCGGTGGTCAGCCGCACGGCGGGGTCTTGCGCCAGCCGGGCCAGGTCTTGCGGCGGCGCGTCCTGGATGAAGTTGACGTCACCCGCCAGCAGCGCCGCGGTGCGTGTGGCGTCGCCCGCGATGGGCGTGAACACCACCTCGCTCACATTGCCCTCGAAGCGCCCCCACCACAACGGGTTGCGCGCGAACGTGCTGCGCACACCCGGCTCGCGCCGCACCAGCATGAAGGGGCCGGAGCCCATCGCATTGCGCGACGCGTAAGACTCTTCCTTGGCGTTGAATTCGGGCACGCGCTCGACCTTGTGCGCCACGCACCAGGCACGGCTCATCACCATCACGCTGAGCAGATGTTCCAGCAGCACGGGGTTGGGCGTCTGAAGGCGCAGCTCCAGCGTGTGGTCGTCGATGCGCACGGCCTGGCCGAGCCGGCGCGTGTACACGGCCACCTGCGACGTGGGCTGCTGCGAGCGCGCCACCGAATACACCACGTCGTCGGCGGTGAGCGGCGTGCCGTCGTGGAAGCGCACGTCGCGGCGCAGCGTAAAGCGCCAGGTCAGCGGGTTGACCACCGTCCAGCCAGTCGCCAGGCTGGGGCTCAGGCCCTGCTGGCGGTTGCGCTCCACCAGCGTGTCGAACACCATCAGGTTGACGTTGTTGGTGACGCCCTCGTTGACGGCATACGGATCCATGCTCTGGCTGTCGCCGCGGGCAGCCCAGCGCAGCGTGGCGGCGGATGCATTGGTGGCCAGGAGCAGGGGCAACAGCAGCGGCAAGAGCAGCGGCAACAGCAGCCGGGCCGGGTGGCGCAACGCAGCAAGCGGCATTCGGGTCGGCCTCCTCGCGCTCGGTGGTGTGCCCGAGCGCGGTGAGCGGCCCGCATCCGGCAACCCGTGCCCCTGCCGGTGTCGGCCAAAGAATAGCGCAGCCGGCGCGCGCCGCCGCCGGCTGCCCAGCCGCAGCGGCCCCCCGAGCGCCTCGCAGCCAGGCCGCTCAGGCGGACTGCGCCGCCAGCTCGGCCGGCCGGCCGTCCACCCAGGGCCGCAGCGCCGCCGGAATGCGCATGTCGCGCGGTGCCTCGAAGTCGGCCAGCGCGGCGCCGCGCATCTCTTCCACGGGCCGCGGGTAGCCGCTGCGGTCGCTGTAGTCCACCGGCGCGGCGGGCTGGCTGCTCAGGCTGCGGGCGCACACGACGTCCAGCGCCGTGACGCCCGCCACCGCCGCCAGCGCCACTGCGGCGCCGGTGCGGTGGCGCGTTTGCAGCCCCGGCGCCAGCGTCGCCATGTCCAGCATGTCGCCGCCCACCCTGCCCCACAGCCAGGGTGCCTGCTTGCCGCCGTCACCCGCGGCCAGCAAGCCGATGCCGGTGACGATCTCGCGCACACCGTAGGCGCGCAGCAGGCCTTCGTGCCCGCGCAGGCCCACCGCGCGTGCCAGGCTGCGCGCCGCCAGCAGCTCGGCCACGCCGAGGCCGATGCTGAACCAGCCCAACCCGCGGGCCAGACCCTTTGCTTGTCGATGCGATGCAATCATGCTGCTGCTCCCTTCAGGGTTTGAGGACGACCTTGATGCAGCCATCGTGCTTGTCCCTGAACGTCTTGTACATGCCTGGCCCGTCTTCCAGGCCCACGGTGTGGGTGATGACGAAGGACGGGTCGATCTGCCCTTGCTCGATGCGCCGCAGCAGGTCTTCGGACCAGCGGCTGACATGCGTCTGGCCGGTGCGCATCGTCAGCCCCTTGTTCATGAAGGCACCGAACGGAATCTTGTCGAGCAGCCCGCCATAGACGCCGGGCACCGACAGCACGCCGCCGGGGCGGCAGACGTACATCATCTCGCGCAGCACATGCGGGCGGTCGGTCTCCAGCATCACCGCCTGCTTGGCGCGGTCGTACATCGAGTCGATCGACCCGGTGGCGTGCGCCTCCAGGCCGACTGCGTCGATGCACTTCTCGGGGCCTTTGCCGGCGGTCAGATCGGCCAGCCGCTCCAGCACGCTTTCTTCGTCGAAGTTGATGCAGATGGCGCCGCCGGCCGCAGCCATGCTCAGGCGCTCGGGCACGCGGTCGATGCAGATCACCTGTCTGGCGCCCAGCAGCACCGCGCTGCGGATGGCGAACTGCCCCACCGGCCCGGCGCCCCAGACGGCCACGGTGTCGGTGGGTTCGATGTCGCACTGCACCGCCGCCTGCCAGCCGGTGGGGAAGATGTCGCCGAGGAACAGCACCTGCTCGTCGGTCAGGCTGTCCGGCACCTTCACCGGGCCGCAGTCGGCGTAGGCCAGCCGCACGTACTCGGCCTGGCCGCCGGGGTAGCCGCCGGTCAGGTGGGTGTAGCCGTAGAGCCCGGCGGCGGTGTGGCCGAAGACCTTGTCGGCCAGGTCCTTGTTGCGGTTGGACCGCTCGCAGACCGAGAAATTGCCGCGCTTGCACTGGTCGCATTCGCCGCAGGTGATGGTGAAGGGCACGACGACGCGGTCGCCGACCTTCAGCGCCTTGTTCTCGCGCCCCACTTCCACCACTTCGCCCATGAACTCGTGGCCCATGATGTCGCCCGATTTCATGCCCGGCATGAAGCCGTCGAACAGATGCAGGTCCGAGCCGCAGATGGCGCAGCTCGTCATCTTGATGATTGCATCGCGCGGCTGTTCGATCACCGGGTCGGGCACGGTGTCGCAGCGGATGTCGTGCTTGCCGTGCCATCTGAGGGCTCGCATGGAAGGTCTCCTTTGGGGTTGCCAGTGCCTCACTAGGCAACGCCGGTGCCGGGCGCTTTGCGTGGCATGTGCTTTGCCCAGGGGTGGACAAACGACGTCCGGGCCAGAGGCGCAGAGTGACCCCATCCGCATCGACGAAGACCCGCCACTGGCCCTTTCCGGGGCGCTGGCTGGCGGCCCTGCTGGCCGCCATGTCGTTGGCAGTGCCAGTGGTGCGGACGGCAGCAGCCGAGCCCGACGGCGACTGGCCCATGGCCCCCAAGGACCATGCCAACACCCGCTACAGCGCACTGGCGCAGATCAACACCGCCAACGTCGCGACGCTGAAGCCTGCCTTCAACTTTTCCACCGGCGTGCTGCGCGGCCACGAGGCGGCGCCCATCGTCGCAGATGGCACGATGTTCGTCGTCACGCCGTGGCCCAACGTGCTGTATGCGCTGGACCTGTCCAGGCCCGGCCCGGCGCTGAAGTGGACTTTCGAGCCCAAGCCCAAGGCCTTTGCGCAGGGCGTGGCCTGCTGCGACGTGGTCAACCGCGGCGCCGCCTATGCCGACGGCCGCGTCTTCATCAACACGCTCGACAACCAGACCATCGCGGTCGATGCGCGCAGCGGGCAGGAACTGTGGCGCAGCACGCTCGGCGACATCGGCCGCGGCGAGACCATCACGATGGCGCCGCTGGTCGTCAACGGCAAGGTGCTGGTGGGCAACTCGGGCGGCGAGTTCGGCGTGCGCGGCTGGCTGACGGCGCTGGACGCGGCCACCGGCCGCACGCTGTGGCGCGCCTTCAGCACCGGCCCGGACAGCGACGTGCTGATCGGCCCCGGCTTCAAGCCCCACTACGCACAGGACCGCGGCCGTGACCTGGGCCAGAGCACCTGGCCCGGCGAGGCCTGGAAGCAGGGCGGCGGCAACGTCTGGGGCTGGATCTCCTACGACGCAGAACTCGACCTGCTGTACTACGGCACCGCCAACCCGGGCCCGTGGAACCCGGAGCAGCGGCCCGGCGCCAACAAGTGGACCTCGGGCATCTTCGCGCGCCGCCCGGCCACTGGCGAGGCCGTGTGGTTCTACCAGTGGAGCCCGCACGACCTGCACGACTACGACGGCGTCAACGAGAACGTGCTGGTCGATCTGCCGCTTCAAGGTGCCGGCGCGCCGCTGCGCCCTGTGCTGCTGCACCCCGACCGCAACGGCTACCTCTACGTGCTGGACAGGCGCAGCGGGCAGGTGCTGTCGGCCGACCCCTTCGTCCACATCACCACCAGCAACGGGGTGGACCTGAAGACCGGCGCCTTGCGCTACGACCCGACCAAGCAGCCGGTGGCCGGCCGCACCGTGCGCAACATCTGCCCCACCTCGCCCGGCGGCAAGGACTGGCAGCCGTCGGCCTGGTCACCGCGCACGCGGCTGCTCTACATCCCGCACCAGAACCTGTGCCAGGACACCGAGACCTACGAGGTCAGCTACATCGCCGGCACGCCCTACGTGGGCGCCGACATGAAGATGTACGCCGGCCCGGGCGGCCACCGCGGCGAGTTCAGCGCCTGGGACCCGGTGGCGCGCAAGAAGGCCTGGAGCGTGAAGGAGAACTTCCCGGTCTGGAGCGGCGCGCTGGCAACGGCCGGCGACCTGGTCTTTTACGGCACGATGGACGGCATCTTCAAGGCGCTGGACGCGCGCACCGGCGCGCTGCTGTGGCAGTACAAGACGCCGTCGGGGATCATCGGCCAGCCGGTGAGCTACCGCGGGCCGGACGGGCGGCAGTACGTGGCGGTGCTGTCGGGCGTGGGCGGCTGGGCAGGCGCCATCGTCTCCGGCAAGATGGACCCGCGCGACGCCACGGCGGCCAAGGGCTTCGTCAATGCGATGAAAGACCTGCCGCAGGCCACGAAGCCGGGCGGGATGCTCCATGTCTTCGCGCTGCCCTGAGCGCCGCGTTCAGCGGCTGGCGCGGCCACTGCGCACGGCTCAGCTCGCGCGGCTGGCCTGGGCGGCACGGCTGCGCGGGCCGGTGGCGGCGCTGCTGCTGGCCGGGCTGCCGGCGTTGCCGCAGCAGCAGCCGGCGCCGCCGCTGCGCGTCTGCACCGACCCCGACAACCTGCCCTACTCGCACGCCGACGGCAGCGGTTTCGAGGACCGCATCGCGGCGCTGCTGGCCCAGGCCATCGGCCGGCCGCTGCTGCCGCAGTACATGCCGCTGCGCCGCGGCTTCGTGCGCAAGACGGTCGGCGAGGGCCTGTGCGATGTCTTCATCGGGGTGCCGGCCGGCATGCCGCGGCTCGGCACCACGCGGCCCTACTACCGCTCGCGCTACGTCTTCGTCACCCGCGCTGCCGACGCACGGCCGCTGCAAGGCTTCGACGACCCGCGGCTGGCCGAGCTGCGCATCGGCGTGCAACTGGTCGGCAACGACCTTGCCGCCACGCCGCCCGGCCACGCGCTGGCCCGCCACGGCGCGCTGGCGCATGTGGTGGGCTTCACGCCGTATGCAGCGCAGCCGGCGGCGCAGCGCATGCTGGCCGCGCTGCAGGCCGGCACGCTGGACGCGGCGCTGGTCTGGGGGCCGCAGGCAGGCTACTTCGCGGCGCGCGCGGTGCCGCCGCTGCGGCTGACGCCGGCCACGCCACCGCCCGACCTGGCGCAACTGCCGTTCGACTTTGCCATCGCGGTCGGCGTGCGCCCAGGCGACACCGCATTGCGTGACGCATTGCAGGCTGCGCTGGACGCCAACAAGCCGCAGATCGACGCGATCCTGGCGGCCTACCAGGTGCCGCGCGAGACGACCGACGGGGTGCAGCCATGAGGACGTGGCCGTGGCCGGCGCAGTGGCCGTGCCGGGCCCTGCCACTGCGCGCAGTCGTGCTGCTCAGCGCCACCGCGCTGCTGTCCGGCTGTGAACGCGAACAGCGGCTGCTGCAGACTGCGCCGCCGTTCCAGACCGCGCGCGCCCCCGGCCCGCAGGGCTACGACGGCAATGCCTGGGCGGTGGGCGAAGGCAAGCGCTGGTTCCGCTGGTACAACTGCAACGGCTGCCATGCCTCGGGCGGCGGCGACATCGGCCCCGCGCTGATGGACGCCGAATGGCGCTACGGCCACCAGCCGGCGCAGATCGTCGCCAGCATCCTGCAAGGGCGGCCCAACGGCATGCCTGCCTTTTCCGCACGCATGCCGCAAGACCAGGCCTGGCAACTGGCGGCCTACATCCGCTCGATGAGCGGGCAGTTGCAGACCGACGTGGCGCCGTCGCGCAGCGACAGCCTGTCGGCCGGGCCGCCCGAGCAGCGGCGCGACAAGCTGACTCCGCGGCCGGGCGACGTGCTGCCGCCACCGCGGCCCGTGCAGCCATGACGATGGCCGCGCTGCGTTGCTGGCGTGCCGGCCTGGCCTGCGCGCTGCTGTTGTCGCCCGCGCTCTCGCCTGCGCTGTCTCCAGCGCTGTGGGCCGCGGCGCAGCCTGCGCTGGGGGCGGCTTCGCAAGACGCGCTGCGTGCCGCCGGGCCGCATGCCGGCCACATCATCGACCTTTGGCGGCTGACGCTGGCGGTCTGCACAGCCGTCTTCGCCGCCGTGCTGCTGGCGCTGGTGTGGGCGCTGTGGCGGGCGCCCCGCGCACGGCACGACACGGCCGCCGACGCGCAGGCCACCCAGCGCCCGGAGCGCGGCCTGCTGACCAGCGTCTCGGCGGCAACCGGCGTCTCGGTGTTGCTGCTGCTGGGGCTGCTGCTGGCCAGCGTGCTGACCGACCGCGCGCTGGCGCAACTGGCCAGCCGCGACGCGCTGCGCATCGAGGTCACCGCGCACCAGTGGTGGTGGGCGCTGCGCTACGAAGACGCCGACGCCTCGCAGCAGATCACCACCGCCAACGAGCTGCATGTGCCGGTCGGCCGCCCGGTGCTGCTGACGTTGAAGTCCGACGACGTGATCCACAGCTTCTGGGTGCCCAACCTGGCCGGCAAGAAAGACCTGATCCCCGGCCGCACCGCCACCGTGGCCTTCCGCGCCGACAAGCCAGGCACCTACCGCGGCCAGTGCGCCGAGTTCTGCGGCCTGCAGCATGCGTGGATGGCCTTCCTCGTGGTGGCCGACGAGCCAGCGCAATACGCCGCCTGGGCCGCCGCACAGCGGCAGAGCGCCAAGCCGCCGACCGATGCGCTGCGCCAGCGCGGCCAGCAGCTCTTCCTGGGCAGCACCTGCGTGATGTGCCATGCGGTGCAGGGCACCGAGGCGGCAGCGCGCCGGGCGCCCGACCTCACCCACCTGGCAAGCCGCCAGACTCTGGCGGCCGGCGCGTTGCCGCGGCGCGCCGACACGCTGGCGCAGTGGATCGCCGACCCGCAGGCCATCAAGCCCGGCAGCAACATGCCAGGCCATGCCTTCTCCAGCGCCGACATGCAGGCGCTGGTGGCCTATCTGCAAGGGCTGGAGTGATGGACGCCGCCTTCCCGCCGCCCGCGGCCAGGCCGCGCCTGAACAGCGTGCCGCCCACCGCCGCCGACGCAGCCGCGCTGGAGGCCACCTGGCGTGACCCGCCGGGGCTGCTGGGCTGGCTGTCGGCCATCAACCACAAGACCATCGGCGTGCGCTTCATCGTCACCGCGTTCGGCTTCTTCGTGGCCGGCGGGGTGCTGGCGCTGGTGATGCGGCTTCAGCTTGCCAGGCCGAACAACACGCTGGTCGGGCCCGATCTCTACAACCAGCTCTTCACGATGCACGGCACCACGATGATGTTTCTCTTCGCGGTGCCGGTGATGCAGGCGGTGTCGGTCTATGTCACGCCGCTGATGGTGGGCGCGCGCTCGATCGCCTTTCCGCGCATGAACGCCTATGCCTACTGGGTCTATCTGTTCGGCGGGCTGATGCTGTTCGTGGCCTTTGCGCTGAACACCGGGCCGGACGCAGGCTGGTTTGCCTACGTGCCGCTGGCCGGGCCGGAGTATTCGCCCGGCAAGCGGGTCGATTTCTGGGCCCAGCTCATCACCTTCACCGAACTGTCCGGCCTGCTGGAGGCGGTGATCCTGGTCAGCACCGTGTTCAAGCTGCGCGCGCCGGGCATGTCATTGAACCGCATGCCGCTGTTCGCGTGGAGCATGCTGATCACATCGTTGATGGTGATGTTCGCGATGCCGTCGGTGATGCTGGCGAGCACGGCGCTGATCATGGACAGGCTGGTCGGCACGCACTTCTACAACCCCGCAGAAGGTGGCGACGCGCTGCTCTGGCAGCACATGTTCTGGTTCTTCGGCCACCCCGAGGTCTATTTCATCTTCATCCCCGGGCTGGGCTTCATCAGCAGCATCGTGCCGGTGTTCGCGCGGCGGCCGATCTACGGCTACACGGCGATGGTGCTGTCGCTCATCGCCATTGGCTTTCTGTCGTTCGGCCTGTGGGTGCACCACATGTTCGCCACCAATTTGCCGGAGCTGGGCAAGAGCTTCTTCACTGCAATGAGCATGATGATCGCGGTGCCGTCGGGCGTGCAGATCTTCTGCTGGCTGGCCACGCTGTGGAGCGGCAGGCTCAACCTGAAGACGCCGCTGCTCTTCGTGCTGGCCTTCTTCTTCATCCTGGTGCTGGGCGGCCTGACCGGCATCATGGTCGGCATGGTGCCGCTGGACACCCAGTTGCACGACACCTACTTCGTCGTCGCCCATCTGCACTACGTGCTGATCGGCGGCGCGGTGTTCCCGCTGTTCGGCGCGGTCTATTACTGGTACCCCAAGGTCACCGGCCGGCTGATGGACGAAGCGCTGGGGCGCTGGAACTTCTGGCTCTTCTTCATCGGCTTCAACGTCGCGTTCTTCCCGATGCACCTGCTGGGTCTGGCCGGCATGGCGCGGCGCGTCTATACCTACCCCAGCACGCTGGGTTTCGGCGCGCTGAACCTGCTCAGCACGGCGGGCGCCTTTCTGGTGGCGATCAGCGTGCTGCTGTTCCTGGTCAACGTCTGGCGCAGCCGCCGCCACGGCGCGCCGGCAGGCAATGACCCCTGGGGCGGGGAGTCGCTGGAATGGGCCACCGCGTCGCCGCCGCGGGCCGCCAACTTCGACGCGCCGCCTGTCGTGCACGGGCGCGAGCCGCTGTGGCAGGCGCCGCAACAGCCCAGCCACCTGCGCGGCCTGGCGGTGGACACGCGCGAGGTGCTGGTGACCAGCGTGCTCGACGCCCAGCCCGACCACCGGCTGGCGTTCCCGGTGCCGACGGTGTGGCCCTTCGCCAGCGCGCTGGCCACCTGCGCGCTGTTCGTCGCGTCGATCTTCACGCCGTGGGCAGTGGTCTGGCTGGCGCTGCCCGTCGCCGCCTGCCTGACGCTGTGGTTCTGGCCGCGGCTGCGGCCGACGCAGCAGAACCTGGCGCTGGAGAAGCCGCCGGTGCAGCCATGACGCCGGCCCTGTTCGACCACGCGGCCGTGCAGCGCCGCCAGCAGGCGCAAGACCTGTTGCAGCAAGACGGCGCGGCGCTCGACGTCAGCGCGCTGCCCAGCTTCGGCTTCGGCCACCGCAGCCTGATGTGGTGGGGCACCGCGGGGCTGATGGCCATCGAGAGCGCGGCCTTCGCGCTGGCGCTCGTGGCCTGGTTCTACCTGCGCAGCCAGGCCGCGCTGTGGCCGCCGGGCGACGCCGCACCGGCGCTGCTGTGGGGCACGCTGAACACGCTGCTGTTGCTGGCCAGCCTGTGGCCCACCCATCTGGCCAAGCAGGCCGCCGAGCGGCTTGACCTGCCGCGCGTGCGCTGGACGATGCTGCTGTGCCTGCTGCTGGAAGTGGGCACGCTGGTGCTGCGGGTCTTCGAGTTCCGCGGCCTCAACACCCACTGGCAGGCCAATGCCTACGGCTCGGTGGTGTGGCTGATCCTCGGTCTGCACACCGTGCACCTCATCACGGACACCTGGGACACCGCGGTGCTGACGGTGCTGGTGCACACCGGGCCGATGGAGGGCAGGCGCTTCGTCGATGTCAGCGAGAACGCGGTGTACTGGATCTTCGTCGTGCTGAGCTGGCTGCCGATTTACGCAGTGCTGTACTGGGGGCCGCGCACCGTCTGACGCGGCCCGAAGGAGACCCACCATGCGCATCTGGCCCGCGTTGCTGCTGGCACCCTTGCTGGCACTGTTGCAGCAAAGTCTGCTCCTCATGTTGGAAGGCAGCCACTGCGCCAGCGGCAGCAGCAGCCCGCTGCTGCAAGGCATCAGCCTGGCCTGCATGCTGGCCACGCTGGGCGCCACGCTGCTGGCCGCCACGCAGATGCGTGAATGCGAGGGCGAGCGCCAGCGCTTCCTGGCGCAGACGGCGGTGGGCGTGGGCGCCTTGTCCACCCTGGTCTGCGGCGCGCTCTGGCTGCCGCAATGGTGGCTGCCGACATGCCAGTCCTGACGCCGGTGCCGCGCTCGCGGCCGTTGCGCGCGCTGCCGGCCGCGGCGGCTGCGCTCGCGCTGCTGGCGGCCTGCGCACCGGTGCTGGCGCACCCGCTGGAGGCCGGCGCTGCGGTGCAGTGGCCGCCGTGGGCCTGGGAGCCGGCGGTGCTGCTGCCGCTGCTGGCCAGCGGCGCCGCCTACGCGCTGGGCGTGCGCCGCGCCTGGGCGGCGGTGGGCCGCGGCCGCGGCGTGGCGTTGCCGCAGGTGGCGGCTTTCGGCGGCGGCTGGCTGGCGCTGGCGGTGGCGCTGCTGTCGCCGCTGGACGGGCTGGGCACGCTGCTGTTTTCGGCCCACATGCTTCAGCACGAGTTGCTGATGGTGGTGGCGGCGCCGCTGCTGTGCATCGCCAGGCCGCTGGTGGCGTGGCTGTGGCTGCTGCCGCCGGCCGGCCGCCGCCGCGTTGTGCAGGCGCTGCGCCGGCGTGCCTGGGCGCGCACCTGGGGCTGGCTGACGTCGGCCCCCGTGGGCTGGAGCCTGCATGCGGCGGTGCTCTGGGGCTGGCATGTGCCGCGCTGGTTCGAGGCCGCGCTGCGCCATCCGGCGCTGCATGTGCTGCAGCACCTCGCCTTTCTGGCCAGCGCGCTGCTCTTCTGGTGGGCGGCGCTCGGGCCGCTGACCCGCGCAGCCCGCGGCGGAGCGCTGCTGTACCTGTTCACCACCATGCTGCACACCGGCGCGCTGGGGGCGCTGCTGGCCTTGTCGCCGCAGCTCTGGTATCCGCTGTACGGCGAGCGCGCGGCCGGCCTGGGCATCGACGGGCTGGAAGACCAGCAGCTCGGCGGGCTGGTGATGTGGGTGCCGGCGGGGCTGGCCTACTTCGCGGCCGGCCTGGCGCTGGCAGCGCGATGGGCTGGCCTGGGCGGAGGCGGTCAGAGGTTGAGAGGCATTCGTATGCACCCGCGCCGGGGCGCCCAAGAGCCCTGAGCAAGGCGCAGCGCGCAGCCCGCACTCATGTGCGGGCAAGCGATGCAACGCCGCGCAGGGCTCTTGGACGCCCCGGCCCTCCGGGTAAGCCCCCAGAACAGGCCCACTCTTCGTTGCAAATGCTCGTCGGGTCCCCAACCCGACTGCGCTTTGCGCCTCAATTGGGCCTGTTCTGGGGGCTTACGCGGGTGCATACGAATGCCTTTCAACCTCTCAGCTCCCCGGTCTGCGTGCCGCCCGCCAGCAGCGCACGAACTCGCTGACGAAGGGCCCCGCCACCAGCAGCAGCGCCGCGAGCAGAAAGCCCGCAAGATAGGCGGGCGGCAGCGGCTCGGCGCGCCAGTGCAGCCGCCAGTCGGCCACCGCCGAGCCCAGCCCCAGCATCGCCAGCGCCTGCCCGCGGTGCAGCAGCAGCAGCGCCGCGGCGCCCACCCACGGCAGGGCTTGCTGCCAGCCGTGCACCCATTGCTCGAACCAAGGAATGCTGCGCCTGGACTCGGCCCAGGCCAGGTCCACCCACAAGGTCAGCTCGTGGGCGATGCAGGCCGCCAGCACCAGCGCAAGGGCGCCTGCATTCAGCTCCAGCAACAGCGCGGCCCACAGGCCCGCAGCCAGTTCGGCCAGCATCGCCAGGTGCAGCAGCGACTCGCGGGCGCCGGCGTTGTGCTCGATGCGCTGCTGCCGGTGGCAGGCCCAGTCGGCGCTGCCGGCCACCAGCCACAGCGGCAGCAGCACGGCCAGCAGCGCGCGTTCGAGCAGCGCCGCCAAGGGGTCCATCGTCGCAGGCAGTGGCCGCGTTCAGCGCCGCAGGTGCAGCAGCCCGCCCAGCGCCAGACCGGCGGCGAAGCCGGCATACACCATCGCCAGGCTGGCCGGTTGCAGGCGTTCCTCGAAGCCCGGCGTCAGGCGCTTGGGCACCAGCTTCAGGTCCACCACTGCGGCCAGGGTGGACACCAGTGCTGCATCGCTGACAGCGTTCAGCGTGGTGGGGCGGCGGCGCCGTTCGCGCAGCCAGCCGTACAGCCCGGCCCAGACCATCGACGACGCATAGTGCACCGCCGTGCCGGTGGCCGTGTACTTGAGCGAAGGCCGGTCGCTGCGCAGGGCCGCCTCGGGCCAGAACCAGTGGCTGACGGCGTTCAGCGGCGCCACCGCGCTGCTGGCATCGGTGCGGCCGCGCCACAGCAGCGCCGCGGCGGAGACCGAGCTGGCCAGCAGGCCGTCGGTCAGTGCGCGCCGCACGGTGCGCGGGGGCGCCAGCGAGATCGAAGGGGTCATGGCTCACTCCAGGCGATGAAGGACAAGGACGGGGACAGCACGCAACACGGGCTCGGGCCGGGGCGGAATACCGATTGCCGCCGGCCGGCACCCTCTGCGGCAAGTGCCGTTCCTCCTGCCTGCCCGCCCCGCATGAAGATCCTTTTGACCGGTGCCAGCGGCTTCATCGGTACGCGGCTGCAAGCGGCGCTGCTGCAGGCCGGCCACGAGCTGGTGCTGGCCGGCCGCCACGGCGCTGCCGGCAGCGGGCGCTGCCGCTGGGTCGAGGCCGACATGGCGGCCACGCCGCCGCCGCGCTGGGCCGAGCACTTGCTGGGTGTCGATGCCGTGGTCAACGCAGTGGGCATCTTTCGCGAGAGCGGCGCCAGCAGCTTCGCGGCGCTGCATCTGCACGGGCCGGTGGCGCTGTTCGACGCCTGTGCAGCGGCCGGTGTGCAGCGGGTGCTGCAAATCTCGGCACTGGGGGCCGATGCCGAGGCCGCCACCGCCTACCACCGCAGCAAGCGCGCGGCCGATGCCCACCTGCTGGCGCTGCCGCTGGACAGCACGGTGGTGCAGCCCTCGCTGGTCTTCGGTGCGGAAGGCGCCAGCGCGCGCGGCTTCCTGGCGCTGGCCGCGCTGCCGCTGCTGCCGCTGCCTGCCGGCGGCAGCCAGCGCGTGCAGCCGCTGCATGTGGACGACGCCGTGGCGGCGCTGTGCGCGCTGCTGCAAGCCGCCCCGGGCCGGTGGACCGGGCGCCGCGTGGCGCTGGTGGGGCCGCAAGCGCTGACGCTGGCCGGCTACCTTCAGGCGCTGCGCCAGGGCCTGGGCCTGCGGCCGGCAGCCACGCTGTCCGTGCCGCGGCCGCTGGTGGCGCTGGCCGCGCGCATCGGCGACCACCTGCCCGCTGCACTGCTGGACAGCGCTGCCTGGCAGATGCTGGAGCGCGGCAACAGCGCCGATGCAGCCGACACCGCTGCACTGCTGGGCAGGCCGCCGCGCGCGGCGGCGGACTTCATCGCGCCGGGCGCCGCGCCGGGCTTGCGGCTTCAGGCGCAACTGGGCTGGCTGCTGCCGTTGCTGCGGCTGTCGCTGGCGCTGGTGTGGCTGCTCACCGCTGCGGTTTCGCTGGGCCTGTACCCGGTGGAGCAGAGCCTGGCGCTGCTCGGCCGCGCCGGCGTGCCGCAGGCGCTGCGCCCACTGGCGCTCTACGGCGCTGCGGGGCTGGACCTGCTGCTGGGCGTGCTTACACTGTGGCCGTTCTTGCAGCCTGCGCGCCGCCGCTGGCTCTGGATGGCGCAGGCACTGCTGATGGGGCTGTACACGCTCATCATCAGCCTGCGCCTGCCGGAGTTCTGGCTGCACCCCTACGGCCCGCTGAGCAAGAACCTGCCGATGCTGGGCGTGCTGGCCCTGCTGTGGACGCTGGACCAGCCGGCCCATGCACGACAGCGGCAGCGGCAGCGGCAACGAGCCGCCCGCTGACCACGCCGCTGCAGAAGGGCCCGCATGGAATACCTGGTCGCCAAGTGGCTGCACATCCTGTCTTCGACGCTGCTCTTCGGCACCGGCATCGGCTCGGCGTACTACATGCTCTTCGCCAGCCTGACGCGCCAGCCGGCGGCCGTGGCGGTGGTGGTGCGGCAGGTGGTGTGGGCCGACTGGGTGTTCACCACCAGCACCATCGTCTTCCAGCCCTTGAGCGGGCTGTACATGCTGCATCTGCTGCACCTGCCCTTGACCACGCGCTGGGTGCTGTGGTCGTTCGCGCTGTATTTTTTGGCGGGGGCCTGCTGGCTGCCCGTGGTGTGGCTGCAGATCCGCATGCGGCGCATGGCGCAGCAAGCGGTGGCGCTGGGCCAGCCGCTGCCGGCGGCCTATTTCCGCATGCTGCGGGTGTGGACGGCGCTCGGCGTGCCGGCCTTTCTGGCGCTGGTGGTGGTGTTCTGGCTGATGGTTGCCAAGCCGGTGTGACGGGGTCTGGCGGCCGGCGTGCCCGGGCGCAGCGCAGGTATGGAGCTTGCCGATCTGCGCTGCGCCGTCATCGCGACGCTTCTTCCAACCCCGCCTGCCGCCAGCGGCACGGCTCTCACAGAGAGGCTTCCTCCATGTTCGCTCACAACAAGCGTCTTCAATACACGGTTCGCGTCAGCGAAACCAACCCCGGCCTCGCCAACCTGATGCTCGAACAGTTCGGCGGCCCCCAGGGCGAGCTGGCTGCGGCCTGTCGCTATTTCACGCAGTACCTTGCCGAAGACGACCCCGGCCGCAAGGACATGCTCATCGACATCGCCACCGAGGAACTCAGCCACCTGGAGGTGATCGGGACCATCGTCGCGATGCTCAACAAGGGCGCCAAGGGCCGCATCTCCGAAGGCGCAGAGACCGAGGCCGAGATGTACCGCTCGATCAGCGGCGCCGGCAACGACTCGCATGTGACGCAGGTGCTGTACGGCGGCGGCCCGCCGCTGACCAACTCGGCCGGCTATCTGTGGACGGCGGCCTACATCGACAGCATCGGCGACCCGAGCTGCGACCTGCGCTCGAACATCGCCGCCGAGGCGCGCGCCAAGATCGTCTATGAGCGGCTGATCAACTGCACCGACGACCCGGGCGTGAAAGAAGCGCTGGGCTTTTTGATGACGCGCGAAATCTCGCACCAGCAGTCGTTCGAGAAGGCGCTGTACTCGATGCAGACCAGCTTCCCGCCCGGCAAGCTGCCCGGCATGAAGGAGTTCAGCCAGGTCTATTTCAACATGTCCACCGGCGACGGCGACATGCGCGGCCCGTGGAACAACCAGCCCACCTTCGAGTACCGCGAAGCGATGCCCGCGGTGGACGGCGGCTCGGGCATGCCGGAGGTGACGGTCTCCGACGCCGAGGCCGACATCGTCGAGCAGCTCGCGATGCGCACCCGCTCCGACCCGGACGCCGACCCCACCACCGGCGCCGAGCTGGCGGCCACGGCAATGGCGGCAGCGCAGATGGCGAAGAACGGCAGCAATGGCAGCAGCGGCACGCTGGAGTCCGGCAGCGCCGGCAGCGCCGGCAGCAGCGGCAGCACGTCGGCGGCGTGATGCCGCGGCGCCGGCAGTGAACGTCAAGGCCGTGGCGGCGCGGGCGCTGCCCGCGTGGCACAGCGTGCGCCGCGGGCTGGGCGGCGCAATTGCGCTGCTCGGCGCGGTGCTGCTGCTGGCGGAGGTGGTGCGGCGCATCGGCCTGGGCGACCCGCGGCTGGCTGCCGCCCTGGCCGGCGGCCTGATGGCCGCTGCCGCCACTGCGCTGGGCACCGTGCCGGTGATGCTGTCGCAACGCGTCTCGCAGCGCGCCAGCGACACCATGCTGGGCTTTGGCGCCGGCATCATGCTGGCCGCCACCGCCTTCTCGCTGATCGTGCCGGCGCTGGCCGCAGCGCAGAGCCAGGGGCTGGGCCGCTGGGCGGCCGGCTCGGTGGTGGGCTGCGGCGTGCTGCTGGGCGGGCTGTTCCTGCTGCTGGCCGACCTGTGGGTGCCCGAGGGCAGCACCGACCTGGCCGCGCCCGGCATGGCCGGCTCCAGGGCGCGCGCGCTGCGCCGGGCCTGGGTCTTCGTCGGCGCGATCTCTCTGCACAACATGCCGGAGGGGCTGGCCATCGGCGTCGCGTTCGCCGGCCCGGCGCCGGAGCACGCGCAGGCACTGGCCACCGGCATCTCGATCCAGGACGTGCCCGAAGGCCTGGTGGTGGCGCTGGCGCTGCGCAGCGTGGGCTACGGCCGCTGGTTCTCGGTCGGCCTGGGCATTGCCTCGGGCCTGGTGGAGCCGGTGGCCGCAGTGCTGGGCGCGGCAGCCATCACCGTCACCGCCGGGCTGCTGCCCTGGGGCCTGGCCTTCGCGGCCGGCGCGATGCTCTATGCCATCAGCCACGAGGCCATTCCCGGTGCGCACCAGCAAGGCCATGACCGCTGGGCGACGGCCGGCGTGGTGCTGGGCTTCGTGTTGATGATGCTGCTGGACACGGCCCTGGGCACCTGAGCCAGCGGCCATACAACCTTCGAAAGGCAAGCTGATGGAAAGCAAGGCGCGCTTGTTCGGCCACCCGGTGCACCAGATGCTGGTGGTGTTCCCGCTCGGCCTGCTGGGCACCTCGGTGGTGTTCGACCTGATCCACCTGTTCAGCGGCTCCGCCAACGCCGCCATCACCGCGCATGGCCTGATCGCAGCCGGCGTGCTGGCCGGCGTGCTGGCGGCGCCCTGGGGCACCATCGACTGGCTGGCCGTGCCGGCCCACACGCGGGCCAAGGCCATCGGTGGGCTGCACGGCGCCGGCAATGTGATCGTGCTGCTGTTGTTCGCGGTGAGCTGGTGGCTGCGCCAGGGGCAGGTGGAGTCGCCGCCGGCCACGGCGTGGATCGTCTCGTTCTGCGGCGCTGCCTTGTCGCTGGTGACCGCCTGGCTGGGCGGCGAGCTGGTGGACCGCCTGGGCGTTGGCGTCTCGCCGCACGCCCACCTGGACGCCCGCAGTTCGCTCGACGGCCCGGCCGAGCCGCCGGCCCAGGCCGCCCCGCTGCGCCCGCGCTGAAGCAGCACCGCGATGGGCACCCACCGGCTGGCCTTGCTGCTGGCGCTGGCCGTGGCGGCGGCCACCGGCGCGCAGGACACCGCGCCCCCGCCGCTGGAACTGGCGCTGCCCGCAGTGGCCTTGCCGGACAGCGCCCGCCCGCTACCGGGCACTGGCTCGGTGTACTTCGTCGGCACTGCCACGGTGATCCTGCGCCTGGGCAATTTCACCGTGCTGACCGACCCCAACTTCCTGCACAAGGGCGAGCTGGCGCAGCTGGGCTACGGCCTCAGCAGCCCGCGCCAGACCGACCCCGCGCTGACCATCGAACAGTTGCCGCCCATCGACCTGGTGCTGCTGTCGCACTACCACGGAGACCACTTCGACCAGGTGGTGGAGGCGCGGCTGGACAAGGCCCTGCCGGTGCTGACCACGCCGCATGCCACGGCGCAGTTGAAGGAGCGCGGCTTTCGCGCAGCGCGGGCGCTGGGCACATGGCAGAGCATCGACGTGCGCAAGGGCACGCAGCGTTTGCGCATCACGGCGATGCCGGGCCGCCACGGCCCGCCGCTGGTGGCCGCCGCCATGCCGCAGGTGATGGGCAGCCTGGTGGAGTGGCTGGGCCCGCAGGGGCAGCCGCTGTACCGCATCTACATCAGCGGCGACACGCTGGTCACCGATGACCTGAAGCAGATTCCGGTGCGCCACCCGAGCATCGACCTGGCCTTGCTGCACCTGGGCGGCACCCGGGTCTTCGGCGTGCTGGTGACGATGGACGCAGCGCAGGGCGTGCAGGCGCTGGCGCTGCTGAAGCCGGAGCGCGCCATTCCGATCCACTACGACGACTACCCCGTCTTCAAGTCGCCGCTGGTGGACTTCCAGGCCGCCGTGCAGCGTGCCGGCTGGCAGGACAAGGTGGCCTACCTGGCGCGCGGCGAGAGCTACCGCTTCAGCGCGCACACACCCTGAAACGGCCGCGGCCGCGCAGCCGGTACAGGCTGCGCGGCCGCGGGCCGCACCACGAGGCGGTCAGCGCTGCTGGTTGTTCTCGTTCTGGCGGTTCTGGTTCTGGTCGTTCTGCTGGTTGCTGCCCTGGTTCTGGTTGCGGTTCTGCTCGTTCTGGTTGTTCTGGTTGTTCTGGTTGCGGTTCTGCTGGTCTTGCTGGTTCTGGTTCTGGTTCTGATCGTTCTGGTTCTGGTTCTGGTTGCGGTTCTGCTCGTTCTGGTTCTGGTTCTGGTTTTGATTGCGGTTTTGTTCGTTCTGGTTGGCCATGGCTATCTCCTGGATCTGGGTTGCGAGAGGGTTTCTTCAGGCCGGCACGTCACGCCGGCTGAACGAAGTTCGGCAAGGGCTGTGCCCACGGCACCAGCCTTGCCATTTCTCCTTGCCTGCATGGTTTGCAGGCAGAAAAGGAAGACCGTATGACAACCCCCTTCACACCATCGGACCTCTTGCTGCACGAGCGCCTGGCCGAACTGAACGGCTGCCCTGCGCGAGACGTCGTCGCCTGCTGCCTGCGCAGCATCGACGCTGCTGCGGATGCCAACAGTGGCGCCATCTGGATGCTGCCGCTGGACGGCGCACCGCCACGGCCGCTGACCGCCGGCACCAGCCTGGACAGCACGCCGCGCTGGTCTCCTGACGGCAGCCGGCTGGCCTTCGTCTCCACCCGCAGCGGCAGCCCGCAGATCTTTCTGCTGCCTTCCGACGGCGGCGAGGCGCGGCAGCTCAGCCACTTCAACGGCGGCGTGGTCTCGATGGAGTGGAGCCCCGACGGCCGCACCCTCTGCGCGACCTGCCCGGTGGCGGTGGACCCGGACTGGCGCGGCGCGCGCGCAGAGGGCCGTGACCCGCAACCCTCCAAGGACATGGAGGTCGTCTGGCGGCTGCCCTACAAGCGCGACGGCATGGGCTACACGCTGAACCAGGAAGTGCATCTCTTCACCATCGACGCCGACAGCGGCGACAGCCGGCAGCTCACCGACGGCGCCTTCGAGGTCAAGAGCGCCGCCTGGTCGCACGACGGCAAGCGGCTGGTGTACGCCCGCACCCGCGAAGGCCGCGCCGCCCACCAGACCGATGTCTGGGTCTGCGATGCGGATGGCGGCAACGCCCGCGCGCTGACGCAGCAGCAGCCGACGGCGATGCAGCCGCTGTGCTCGCCCGACGGCCGCTGGGTCGCCTTCGTCGGCAACGGCGAAGAAGGCGATGCGCAGGCCAGGCCGTGGTTGATCGACCTTGCCAGCGGTGAGGTGCAGCCGCTGGGCGACGACGGCATCGAGGTGCTGGGCGAGGCCGGCGCGCTGCACTGGGCGCGCGACAGCTCGCACCTCGTCTTCGTGCTCGCCCGCGAAGGCCGGCGCGAGGTGGCCACGCTGAGCGTGCCGCAAGGCGTGCTGCAACGCCGCGTCACCGGCGACCGGCAGGTCTCGGCGCTGGCCTGCGCGCGCGAGCACTGGGTCTATGTGGCCGACACCGCGGCCGACCCCGGCGTGCTGTATGCGTCCGACTGCCAGGGCCGCGGCGAGACCCGGCTGGGCGGCTTCAACGCCTGGTGGCAGCAGCGCACGCCGCTGCGCTTGCAGAGCAGGCGCTTCCAGGTGCCCGACGGCGACGGTGGCAGCGAAGAGGTGCAGGGCTGGCTGCTGCGCGCTGCCGATGCGCCGCCGGGGCCGCAGCCGCTGCTGGTGGACGTGCACGGCGGCCCGGCCAGCTATGCCTTCCTCGGCTACCAGTTCCACGCCTACTGGCCGGCGCTGTGCGCACTGGGCTGGTCGGTGCTGGCGCTGAACGCGGTGGGCTCCAGCAGCTTCGGCCGCAGCTTCACGTCGCGCCTGCGTGGCCGCTGGGGCGAACTGGACTTGCCGCAGCACCTGGCCGCGGCGCGCGCGCTCCAGCACGAAGGCCTGGCCGACGACAGGCTGGCCATCGCCGGCAAGTCCTACGGCGGCTACATGAGCGCCTGGGCCATCGGCAAGACGACCGACTTCCGCGCCGCCGTGGTGTCGGCCCCGGTGACCAACCTCGAAACCCATTTCGGCACCTCCGACAGCGGCTACTACGCCGACCCGTATTCGATGGTGGGCGAGCCCTTCATCGACCGCGAGACCAGCCGCCGGCTGTCGCCGATGAACCATGCAGACGGCGCCAGCACGCCGACGCTGATCCTGCAGGGCAAGGACGACGAGCGCTGCCCGAAATGCCAGTCGGAGGAGTTGTTCGTCACGCTGATGCGCGGCAAGGAGGTGGCCGCCGAAATGGTGCTCTACCCGGGCGGCGACCACCACTTCTTCGAGACCGGCACGCCGTCGCACCGGGTGGACGCCGCCCAGCGTCTGGTGGACTGGCTGCAACGCTGGATCGCCGTGCCACAGCAAGGCGATCTGGCCGAGCCGGCAGGCTGAACGCAGCGCGCAGCGGCCGTTCAGAACGCGGCGGCGTGGCTGCCTGCGCGTCGCCGCGCCGCGCGCAGCAGCAAGCCGCCCGCGGCCATCAGCAGCACGCCAGAGGCCAGGAAGGCCATGTCCGCGGGCAAGGGGTCGGCGGCGCGCTCCAGCACATGGTGCAGCCCCAGAAGCTGGTGGTCCACCAGGCCCTCGACGAGGTTGAAGCCGCCCCAGCCGAGCAGCGCGGCACCCAGCAACTGGCCGACCCCGAAGGCCCGCGGCGCCCGCCGCAGCTCGGCCACCAGCAGCCCGATGCCGCTCACCGTGAGCAACCACATCACCGCATGGAAGAGGCCGTCCCAGAGCATGTTGAGGTGGATGGCGGCCAGCGTGTCCGGCGGCACCACGGCCGACAGCATCATGTGCAGTTGCAGCACCTCGTGCAGCACGATGCCGTCGAGCATGCCGCCCAGCCCGGCGCCGAGCAGCACGCCGGCAGTTGCCTTCATTGCCGTTCTCCTTGTCAGCGCGGCGCTGCAACGCAGCGGCAAGGCCGATGCCCAGCGCAATGGCCCCGGCCCCGGCGGTATGGCGCTTGCCGGGCCAGCGCATGACCACGCTGCCCGTCTCCAGCCCAGACCGCACGGCCCGGCCGGTGCACGCTGCCGCGCCAGGCTCGCGTAGTGAAGCGCATGACCAAGCGCATGCCCACCCGCAGGGCTGGCGGCGCTGGCTCTACGCCACCAACCACAAGGACATCGGCACGCTGTATCTGCTGTTCAGCCTGACCATGTTCATGGTGGGCGGCGTGCTGGCGCTGGTGATCCGGGCCGAGTTGTTCCAGCCGGGGCTGCAGTTCATGAACCCGCAGCTCTACAACGAGTTCGTCACCATGCACGGGCTCATCATGATCTTCGGCGCCATCATGCCGGGCTTCGTGGGCTTCGCGAACTGGATGATCCCGCTTCAGATCGGCGCCGGCGACATGGCCTTTGCGCGGCTGAACAACTTCAGCTTCTGGCTGCTGGTGCCGGCGGCGGTGATCCTGGTGGGCACCTTCGTGATGCCCGGTGGCGCACCGGCCGGCGGCTGGACGATGTACCCGCCGCTGTCCGAGCAGATGCCGGCGTCGATGGACTTCGCGATCTTCGCGCTGCACCTGATGGGCGCCAGCTCCATCATGGGCAGCATCAACATCATCGTCACCATCCTCAACATGCGGGCACCGGGGATGACGCTGCTGAAGATGCCGATCTTCTGCTGGAGCTGGCTGATCACCGCCTATTTGCTGATCGCGGTGATGCCGGTGCTGGCTGCGGCCATCACGATGACGCTGACCGACCGCCACTTCGGCACCACCTTCTTCAACCCTGCGGGCGGTGGCGACCCGGTGCTGTTCCAGCATGTGTTCTGGTTCTTCGGCCACCCCGAGGTCTATATCATGATCATGCCGGCCTTCGGCATGATCAGCCAGGTGGTGCCCGCCTTCTCGCGCAAGCGGCTGTTCGGCTACACCTCGATGGTCTATGCGCTGGGCGCCATCGGCGTGCTGTCGTTCATCGTCTGGGCGCACCACATGTTCGCCACCGGCATGCCGGTGACGGGGCAGCTCTTCTTCATGTACGCCACCATGCTGGTGGCCGTGCCCACCGGCGTGAAGGTCTTCAACTGGATCGCCACGATGTGGCGCGGCTCGATGAGCTTCGAGCCGCCGATGCTGTTTGCGGTGGGCTTCATCTTCGTCTTCTCGGTCGGCGGGCTGAGCGGCGTGATCCTCTCGGTGGCGCCCATCGACATCCAGGTGCACGACACCTACTACGTGGTGGCGCATTTCCACTATGTGCTGGTGGCAGGCTCGCTGTTCGGCATGTTCGCCGGCTTCTACTACTGGGCGCCCAAGTGGACGGGCGTGATGCCGCCCGAGCGGCGCGGCCAGATCCACTTCTGGGCATCGCTGGTCAGCTTCAACATCGGCTTCTTCCCGATGCACTTCCTCGGCCTGGCGAACATGCCGCGGCGCTATGCCGACTACCCGGTGCAGTTCACCGACCTGCATGCCTGGTCCACCATCGGCGCCTTCGGGTTCGCGGCGGCTCAGGTCTATTTCGTGCTGTGGATCGTGCTGCCCGCGCTGCGCCACCGCGGCGCGCCCGCTGCCGCCAGGCCATGGGAAGAAGCCGAAGGGCTGGAATGGGAGGTGCCGTCGCCGGCGCCCTTCCACACCTTCGAGCAGCCGCCGCGGCTGGATGCGTCCGGCGTGCGGCTGGCGCGATGAAAGGACGCGAGATGACGAACACGACGACCTGGGTGCTGGTGGCCGACGAGGCCATCGCCCGCATCCTGCACCTGCCGGATGCAGCCGCAGCGCTGGAGCCGGTGGAGGAACTCACCGACCCCGCCGCCCATGCCAAGGGCGCCGATCTGCGGCGCGACGCCGAAGGCAGGCGTGCCGGCAGCGCCACCCACGGCGCGCGGCAAGGCACGGCGCACCGCCTGCGTGGCGTCGCCAGCGCCACCACGTCGGCCGGTGAAGGCGAGCAGCATCTGGAGGCCGAGGCCTTCGCCCGCCGGGTGGCCGGCCATCTGGCGCAGGCGCGCCAGCAGGGCCGCTTCGACAGCCTGCGCATCGCCGCGGCGCCGCGCTTCCTGGGGCTGCTGCGCAAGGCGCTGGCACCGCAGGTGGCGGCAGTGGTGAGCGACACGCTGGACAAGGACCTGGTGCACATGGACAACCGCGACATCACGCAGCGGCTGTTCCCCGCACCCGCCGAGCCGGCGCCCTGAGCCGGCGCCGGCTGTGCCGGCCGACGGATCGGGGCCGTCAGGACGGCGACGTGACGCCGCTCGCTTCGGGGGCCAGCAGGTCGTCGGTCCGGGTGCCGCTGCCGCCGGTGTTCCACGCGCCACCGCCGGCTCCGATCGTGCTGCCAGCGCTGCCAGCGCTGCCCCCGCTGTCGTCGGCCAGCCGGCGCGCTGGCGGCACGCTGCTGCCCAGTCTGCGCCGCCGGCCGCCGCCGTAGTAGTAGGCCGCACCGGCAGCGGCCAGCAGCAAGGTGATGGTCTTCAGAATCATCGCAAGTCCTCCTGGATGGATGGGCCGCAACGGCGACTTCCGGCGCGCGCCAGTGCAACGCCCGGCAAACGGCGGGGCCGTTGCGCAGCGGGGTGCGCGCGGTACGTGGCTTGCCGCGGGCTTGCCGTGGTGGCGGCAGCAAGCCCGCCAAGGTGCCTCGTCTGGTCTGGGCGGCTTGCCGCTTCAGCCAATCGCCCTCGCCGCGCCGGCACTGGGTTGCGCCGACGGCTCGCCGTGGCTGCGTGCCGGAGCGTCGTCGTCGGGGCTGCCGTCGGCGTGGGCGATGAAGCGTTGCAACGCCGCCTCCAGCGCAGGCATCAGCGTCGCGCGGCGGCTGGCCAGCGCGCTGTAGGCCGGCCGCGCGGCGCACTGGCCCAGCGCCGCACCGCTGACGCGGCGCACGCGCTCGCGGGGCAGGCCGCTGGCCTCGGCGGCGGCGCAGGCAAAGGCATACCAGGTGGCCGCACCGGCATTGGCCAGGTGCCACAGCCCTTGCTCGCCGTCGATGAGCAAGTCCAGGCTGGTGTGCACGAGGTCGGGCAGGTAGGTGGGCGAGACGGTCTGGTCGTCGATGGCCGGCCAGCCATCGCCGCGGCGCAGCGCAGCCAGGCCCTGCGCCAGAAAGTTGTGGCTGTCCCAGGGGCCGAAGAAGGCGGCGGTGCGCACCACCAGCGCCCGCGGCACGTCGGCCAGCGCGCGCTCTGCATGCAGCTTGGCGCGGCCATAGGCGCTCAGCGGCGATGGCGCATCGCTTTCGAGGTAAGGCCTGCGCTGCGCGCCGTCGAACACCAGGTCGGACGAGAAGCTCAGCAAGGCCAGGCCGCGGCGTGCGCATTCGCGGCCCAGCACCGCCGGGCCCAGCGCGTTGGCGGCCCACTGGGCTGGCTGGCAGCGCTCTGCCTCGTCCACCCGCACCTCGCCTGCGGCGTTGACCACCGCCCAGGGCGCCCAGGCGTCGAGCGCGGCGGCCACCGATTGCGCGTCGGTGATGTCCATCTCCGCCCGGGCCAGCAGCCGGTAGGCCAGCCCGCGCTGGCGGCACAGCCGCGCGAACGCCTGGCCCAGCGTGCCGCGGGCGCCCACCAGCAGCAGCGGCCGGCCTTGCGGCTGTACCGCGCGCACGGGGCCGTGCGGCGGGTAGGCATGGCGGTCTGCGCGCTGCCACCAGCCCGGTGAGGCCAGCACCGGGTGCGAGGGCGGCAGCCCCTGCGCCAGTTCACGCGCCAGCGTGGCCAGCGCGGTGGGCCGCGGCGCAGGCGAGCGCACGTCGAAGAGGCCGGGCTCGTACTCGCCGCGCTCTTCGGTGAGCAGGCTGCTCCAGTCGTGCGCTCCGAAGGCGGCCCAGGGGGTGATGGCCCGCACGTCGATGCCGCCAGCGCGCAGCGCGCTGGCGGCCTGCCAGGCGTCTGCCAGCCAGCGCAACTGCTCTTCGCGGGTGCAGCCCATCTGCACCTCGGTGATCGCCAGCGGGCGGCTGTAGCGCGCCGCCGCCTCGCGCAAACGGGCGCCGAAGCCACCGGGCAATGCGCCGCAGACGCGCACGGACTCCACGTCGGCATAGGCCTGCCGGCCGTTGCCGCCATGCAGGTGCGGCGGGTAGCGGTGCAGCCGGTGGTCGAGGAAGCGGTCGCTCGTCACGTAGTGGTTGATGCCGATCACGTCGGGCGGCACCGGGTCGTCCAGCAGCGCCTGCAGCTCGGCCTGCGTGGCGCCGTGCCGGCGCAGCGTGCGCCACATCGGGTGGCGCTGGTCCACACGGCCGCACAGCAGGTCCAGGCTCAGCCAGCGCCTTTGGTTGTCGAACCGCACCTGCGCGCGCAGCGGCCCGGTGCCGGTGCTGCGGCCGAGGTCCTCGGTCTGCACCAGCAGCGCCTGCGGGTTGACGGCCCGAATGCGCTGCATCGCCAGCCGCGTGCCCAGCACCTGGTGCAGCAGCGCCCGCACGAAGCTGGCGTCGTCACGCCGGTGCGGGTACCACAGGCCGTACAGCGCGCTGAAGCGGGCCGTCGTCAGCGGCTCGTTGACGGGCGTCCAGGCATCGACCCAGGGGTAGCGCTCGGCGACGCGCGCCGCATGGTCGGCGAGCTTGGCCGGAAAGGCCGGGTCGAGCAAATGGGTGTGCAGCGGCCCGCTGCCGTGGTGCAGCAGCCCGGCCACCGCCGCCATGCCCAGCCGCCGCAGGTGTTGCATGCGCTCGTCGGCCCAGCGGAAGTCCAGCGTGCCGGTGGCCGTCTCGGTGTGTTCCCACAGCAGCGGCATGCGCACTCTCTGCACGCCCAGCGCGGCGAGGCGGTCGAGGTCGTCGAGGCGGTGGGCGAAGCCGGTGGACCGGAGCTGGTCGGTGCGGCGGCCGCCCACGCGCACTGCGCTGGGCTCCGGCCCGGCCCAGAACTCAAGGCCGCCGGTGGATCCGTGCAGCGGGCGGGGGCGGGGGCTTGAGCAGGTTGCGATGGGGAGGCCGGGCCTGTCGGCCCGCGCTGTGGCGTGGTGCGACGACGCAGCAATCGCCGTTCCCTGCGCACGCCCCCCGGGCCCCGAAGTTGCCCGCGGGCCGCATGTCCATTGCCGCCCGCAGCGGGCTCCCGCTGAACAGGCTGATCGTGGTCGGCGCGTCGGCCGGTGGCGTGCCGGCGTTGCTGCAGCTCACCGCCGGGCTGCCCGCGGCGTTGCCGGCTGCCGTGCTGGTGGTGCTGCACGTGGGTGCCCACCGCAGCATGCTGCCGGTGCTGATGGACGGGCGCTCGCCGCTCGACGTCGCCCATGCCCGGCATGGCGAGGCGCTGGTCGCCGGCACCGTGCGCGTGGCGCCGCCGGACCACCATGTGCTGGTGGCCGACGGCCACCTGCAGCTCACCCGCGGGCCCAAGGTCCACCACAGCCGGCCGGCCATCGACCCGCTGTTCCGCTCGGCGGCGCTGGCCTATGGCGCGCAGACGGTGGGCGTGGTGCTGACGGGCATGCTGGACGACGGCACTGCGGGGTTGCAGGCCGTCAAGAGCTGCGGCGGCGTTGCCGTGGTGCAGGACCCACTGGACGCCACGGAGCCCAGCATGCCGGCCAGCGCGCTGCGGCATGTGGCGGTGGACCACTGCCTGCCGCTGGCCGGCATGCCTGCGCTGCTGACCCGGCTGGCGCAGGCGCCGGTGGCGGGCGGGCCGCCGGCCGACCACGCAGCGCTGAAGCACGAGCAGGCTTTGCTGTTGGCTGAAGGGGATGCGATGGACCACTTGCGCGCGATTGCCGAACCCACCGCCTTCGCTTGCCCCGAGTGCCACGGCGGCCTCTGGGAGATGCGCGACAGCTTGCCGCCGCAGTACCGTTGCCACACCGGCCACGGCTTCAGCGAGCGCAGCCTGTAGCATGCGCTGTCCACCGCGGGCGACGAGGCCGGCTGGAGTGCGCTGCGCGCGGTGCAGGAGCGCCGCATCTTCCTCCAGCACATCGCTGACAAGCGCCGGCAACGCGGCGATGCCGAGGCGCTGGCCGTGTTGCGCGACGCCATCGCCACGCTGGAGCGCCAGGCGGCGCTGCTGCGCGATGTGCTGGAAGGCGGCGTGGGCCAGCTCGAATGAAGGGGTCGCGCCGGGCGGCTCAGGCCGGCGTGCCCAGCGGCTCGGCCGTCTGCGGCCCGGTGGCGCCGGCAAGCGCCGCATCGCCTTGCTGGCGTGCCGCCTGGCGGCCTTCGTCCAGCAGCCGCGCGATGCGTGCCGGGCCGTAGTCGAACTGCCCGCTCACGCCGTCTTCGGCCAGCGGCTGGCGCACGATGCGCTGGTGCAGCGCGATGTGGACGCCGTCCAGCGCAGGCGTGTCCAGCTTGCCGAGCTGCATCATGTTCAGCGCCCGGTAGCTGATCTCTGCGCCGCTCTGCGGCCGGGCCGCCAGCGGCCGCGGAAACTGCTCCACCGTCACCAGGCGCAGCGGCTCGCCGCGAAGCACGCGACCGCTGTGCAGCAAGGCTTGCAGCAAGCCGGGAAGCAGGCTGTCCCGCGTGACCTCGCCGTCCCAGTACAGGCGGCCGTCGATCTCCACCGGGTCGAAGAGCAGCGGGATGGCGCTGCTGGCCGCCAGCTCGCGGGCGGTGACGGCTGCGCTGTCGCTGTCGAAGAGCCGCAGCGTGCCGGCCATCACGTCCACCGCGGCCACGGCGAGCAGCGGCGGCTGGCTGCCCTGGCTGCCCTGGCTGCCCTGGCTGCCCTGGCTGGCATAGTGCCCGAAGGCCTTGCCGAGCAAGCGCCACATCGGCGTTCGGTCATGCAGCGGCTGCTGCAGCCTGGCCAGGCCGGACAGCGGCTGCCACGCAGGCCAGGCCGCCGAGAACAGCCCGCGGTTGCCGAGCAGCATGCCGGTGATGAAGCCGTTCCAGTGGTCGGCGTTGCCGTTGCTGGGCAGCACCGGCAGCGGCCAGGCGCCCAGGAAGGGCCAGGACGGCGTGGCGATGCGGTCACGCCACAGCGACAGCATCGCGGCGGCGCCGCGGTCAGCGTCCTGGTGGTGGTGCGCCACGACGGCGGCGTTGAGCGCACCGATGGACGCACCGGCCACCGCGACCAGCGGCCCCTGGTGCAGCGACGCATCGGCGGCCAACACCTGCCAGGCGCCGGCGCCGAAGGCACCCAGCGCGCCGCCGCCCTGGAACACGACGATGGTCTTCACGGTAGCTCCTGCGGGCTGGCGGCGATCTCAACTCTTGCTGTCGGCATCGCGCTTGGTGTGCGCGCTGCGCTCGGCATGGCGGGCGCTGGTCACCGGGTCGGGGATGGCCGCGCCGGGGTCGTCGGCTTCGGCACGGTCTGCTTCCAGTTCCTCCAGACCTTCCTGCTGGGCGACGGCATCGTGCTGTTCGTTGATGGGCTTGCCGGGGCCGGCGGGTCGGTTGGCGTGGGGCATGCTGGCGCTCCTGGTGGACGGGATGGTTGGGGCGGCTGGCAGCAAACCGGGTGCCTGTCGTTCTGCCGTGCCCCATGTGATCCACGCTCTGGGCGGAACACCGTTTGCCGCCGCAGCCGCGCATGCCGTCCGACCAGCCTACGCCCGCCACGCTGAACCTCGGCGACCTGCGCCGCACCACGCCGGTGGACGCGGGCTTCGGTGGTGGCCGCGGCAAGCCCATCGACCGCCACTACATCGAGCGCTTCCTGGCAGACCACGCCGCCGATGTGCACGGCAGCGTGCTGGAGGTGGCCGAGGACCACTACACGCGCCGCTTCGGCGGCAGCCGCGTGCAGCGCAGCGAGACGCTGCATGCCGATGCCAACGCAAACGCCACCCGCAGCGCCGACCTGGCAGACGCCGCCAGCGCCGCCGCGCTGCCGGGCGACTTCTACGACTGCTTCATCTGCACGCAGACGCTCCAGTACATCTACCGGCCGGAAGCTGCCGCCGCCACCATCCACCGCATCCTCCGGCCTGGCGGCGTGCTGCTGCTCACGGCGCCCGGCATCAGCCAGATCAGCCCCTACGACCGCGAACGCTGGGGTGAATACTGGCGCTTCACCGTGCAGTCGATGCAGCGGCTGCTGGCCAGCGCCTTCGACCCGGCGCTGCTGCAGGTGCAGGCGCACGGCAACGTTCTGTCTGCCATCGGCTTTCTGCACGGCCTGGCATGCGGCGACCTGCGCGACGCCGAGCTGGACGTGTTCGACGACCGCTATCCGCTGGTGATCACCGCGCGGGCACAGAAGGCAGAGTAGGCACAGAAGGCGCAGAGCGCGCAGGCTCCGGCGTCGCACCGCCACCCCGCAGGCCAGCGCCCAGCCGCAGGTGCATCGCCGAGGCAGCGATGGCGGCAGCGCCGATGCCCACGCTGATCTGGTTCAGGCCACGGGCCACGTCGCCTGCGCTGTAGAGGCCGGGCACGGTGGTCTGCTGGTGGCGGTCGGTCAGCAGATAGCCTTCTGCGTCGGTGTCGGCGCCCAGCGCTGCCGCCAGCCCGGAATGCACCTGCATGCCGAGGGCCGAATACAGCGCGTCGCAGACGCTGCGCTGGCCGCCGTGCTGCACTTCCACGCGGCCGCCGCGCAGGCACAGCTCCGATGCCGGCTGCTCGTGCAGCGCAACGGCTGCATCGGCGAGCCGCCGGCGGTCTGCCTCGTCGAACGCGATGCCGGCGCGGGTGACGAAGACGCTGACATCGGGCGTGAAGTGGCGCAGGTAGAAGGCCTCGTGCAGGCCGGACGGCGCGTCGCACAACACGCCGACACGCTGCCCTGCCACCTCGTAGCCGTCGCACACCGGGCAGTAGCGCAACGCGCCTTCGGCCAGCGCCTGCGCCACGCGCGGCATCGGCGGCTCGATGTCCAGCGCGCCGGTGGCCAGCAACACGCAGCGCGCAGCCACTGTCTCCACGCCGCCCGCCGCCTGCACGCGCAGCGTGAAACCATCGCCGCAGCGGCTGATCTGCTCCACGCGCGCGTGCTGCAACCGCGCCCACACCGCCTGCGCCTGACGCCGCATCAGCGCCACCAGCGCTGCCCCGGCGATGCCATCGGCAAAGCCGGCCACGTTGTGCGAGCGCGGGATGCGTGCTGCGCGGCTGTCGCCGTCGTCCAGCACCAGCACGCTGCGCCGGAAGCGCGCGATGTACAGCGCACCCGCCAGACCCGCCGGCCCGCCGCCCACCACCACTGCATCGAAGCCGTCCATGCCCAGGGCGCAGCAATCCAGGCGCCAGCACCGCGCTCGCCGCGGCCGGCGCGGGAGTGCCGATTGCCACTGGCACGCTCACCACACCGCCAACACAGGGGATCGCCTTGGCCACACAGAACGACCTGGATGAAGACGACGAACTCCTGGACGAGGATGCCGGCAGCCTCGATGCCATCGAGCTGCTTCAGGCAGACCACGACGAGGTCAAGCAGATGTTCGACGAATACGCCGGCATGCTGGACGACGAGGCGCCGGACGACGAGCGGGAAGAACTTGCCGCACAGATCTGCACCGCGCTGACGGTGCACACCACCATCGAGGAAGAGATCCTCTACCCGGCGGCACGCACTGCGCTGGACAGCCCGCGCCTGGTGGACGAAGCGGCAGTCGAGCATGCGAGCGCGAAGGCGCTGATCGCAGAGATCGAGTCGATGAAGCCGTCCGAGCCGTTGTACGACGCGAAGGTGACGGTGCTGGGCGAGTACGTGCGCCACCACATCGACGAAGAAGAAGACGAACTGCTGCCGCAGCTTGCCGATGCCGGGCTGGACCTGGATGAACTGGGCGAGCAGTTGGCGGAGCGCAAGCGCGAGTTGCGCGCCGAGCTGGGCGTGGACGAGGTTTGACGGCTGGCCGTCGGCTGATGCCTGGGCTGGGGCTGGGCCTGGGCCTGGGCTGGGCTGGCCTATAGCGCCGGCAGCGCCAGCAACATCGCGTCCAGCATCGCCGGAATCTCGGCCGGCGCATGCAGGAAGTAGCGGGCGCGCGACGTGCCGCCGTCATGGCCCACGCGCACGGTGAGCCAGCGCGGCTCGTCGCGCTCGAACACCGGCTCGTCGTTGACGTCGTCGCCGACGAAGACGGCCGCGTCGGCGCCTTCGCGCGCCACCAGCGCGGCCAGCGCCAGCGCCTTGTCGTTGGCCGCAGCCCACACCACGTTAACCACCCGCTTGCCCTGGAAGGCGCGCAGCGCGGGTGGCAGGTCCTGCAGCACGGCGGCGAGCGCGGCCACGGCCTGGCTGCTGTCGCGCGCCAGCCGGTAGTGCAGTGCGATCGACGCGCCCTTGTCCTCGACGTCCACACCCGCCTGCTGCAACGCGGCGCCGGCCGCTGCGAGCCGCGCGCGAAACCCTTGCAGCGCGGCCTGCGCCGGGGTGTCGTCCAGCCCCGCGGCCGGGTCTTCCGCGCCGTGGTTGCCGATGATGTGCGCCGGCTCGAAGTGCAGCCGGCCCCGCACGTCCTGCACCCGGCGGCCGGTGATGATGGCGATCTGCAGCCGCCGGCCCAGGCGTTGCAGGCGGTGCGCCACCGCCATCGGCACCTGGGCATCGGCCGGGCGCGGCACGATGGGCGCCAGCGTGCCGTCGAAGTCGAAGGCCAGCAGCGGGCGGGCGCGCATCGCGGCGGCCAGCGCGGCCTTGCCCTCAGGGCAGAACAGATGCTTCATCGGCGACGTCCTGGTGGCGCTGCACGCGCGCCTCGATGCGTTCACGCAGCCGCCAGCGGCCGGCGTCGGCCAGCATGCGGCCGGCCCAGCGGAACACGTTGTACTCGCGCACCGTCATGCGCAGGCTGGCCATGCGCTCGCGCTGCTCGGCCGCCGGCATGGTGGCAGCGCGGTGCAGCGCCTCGGCGGTTTCCTCGACGTGGTAGGGGTTCACCACCAGCGCCTCGGGCAGCTCGCGCGCGGCGCCGGCAAAGCGGCTCAGGATCAGCACGCCCTGCTCGTCGTCACGCGCCGCGATGAACTCCTTGCAGACCAGGTTCATGCCGTCGTGCAGGCTGGTCACCACGCAGATGTCGGCAGCGCGCAGCAGCTCGGTCACGGCAGACGGCTCGTGGTAAGAGGCCAGCAGATGCACCGGCTGGTAGGTGTCGGTGCCGAAGCGCGCGTTGATGCTGTCTGCCAGACGCTGCACACGCTCCTGGAAGCTGCGGTATTCCTCCAGCGAGCCGCGCGTGGGCGCCGCCACCTGCACGAAGACGAAGCGCCCCACCCACTCGGGCCGGCGCTCCAGCAGGCATTCCACCGCGTTCAGCCGCTCCAGGATGCCCTTGGTGTAGTCGAAGCGGTCCACCCCCACGGCCAGGCAGCAGTCGGCCACCAGGCCGAGCCGCTGCACCAGCGCGCGCCGCGCCTGCGCCACCGGCGGCCAGCTCCGCTGCGTGGCCTCGCTCGGCCATTCGATGGAGATGGGGTAGCTTTCCACCAGCGTCATGTCGCCGCCGTAGGAGATGGTGGAGTGCTCGTGCTCGATGCGCGCTTCGAGGTAGCGGTCCACCGTCTCGATGAAGTTCTTGCAGTGAAAGCGGGTGTGGAAGCCGAGGATGGTGCTGCCCAGCAGGCCTTGCAGGATTTCGCGCCGCCAGGGGCAGATGCCGAAGGACTCGGGGTTGGACCAGGGGATGTGCCAGAAGGTGATGATGGTGGCGCGCGGCAGCCGCGCGCGGATCATCGCCGGCAGCAGCGCGAAGTGGTAGTCCTGCACCAGCACCACGGGGTCGTCGCCGCGCGCCTCGGCCACCACGGCGTCTGCGAAGCGCTGGTTCACCCGTTTGTAGGCCTGCCAGTCGGACTCTCTGAACACCGGCCGCACATGGGCCACATGGCACAGCGGCCACAGCCCTTCGTTGGCGAAGCCGTAGTAGTAGCCCTGCTCTTCCTCGGCGCTGAGCCAGATGCGGCGCAGCATGTAGTCGCCGCTGTTCGGCGGCACCGGCACGCGGTCGTGCCGGTCCACCACCTGGCGGTCGGCGCTGCCGCTGCCATGGGCGATCCAGGTGCCGGAGCAGGCACGCATCACCGGCTCCACCGCCGTCACCAGCCCGCTGGCGGGGCGCTTGACCACCGTGCCGCCGTCGGCCGTGCGTTCGTGGATGTAGGGCTCGCGGTTGGACACCACGATGACCTGGTCGCCACGCAACTGCGTGCGCAGCAAGGCGCGCAGCCGCTCCGGGCTCCATTCGCTGGCCGGGCCCAGGCTGCGGCGGTGCTCGTCTTCCAGGTCGCGCAGGCGGGCGCGCACCTCGGTGACGAAGGGCTGAAGCTCGGGCGCCTGCAGCATCGGCCGCAGCAGCCCTTCACCGCGCAGGATCGCGCGCATGCCGTGCACCCAGCCGCGCCAGCTCAACTGCGCCACTGCCATCGTGATGAGGGCGATCACCAGCCCCATCACGGTGATGAAGGCCAGCAGGTAGCGGTGGGTATCGACGCTGCGCCTGTCGATGAAGCTCATGTCGTGCAGCAGCACCAGCGTGTCCTGCACACCTTCGGCCGTGGTCACCGGATGCAGGCCCACGTGCACCGCGCCGGAGTTCAGGTCCAGCCGCGGGTTGCGCCGGGTCGCGACCTCGCGCGCCTGGGCGCAGGTGAGCGACCGCGGGAAGGCGGCGGTGCGCAGCAGCGGCTGGTCGGTCGCCGAGCAGAGCCCGATGGCGACCAGCCGCTCGTCTTCCACCGCGCGCTCGAAGAGCGTCTGAAGGCGCGGCAGTTTGGCCTCGTCGGCCATGTCGGCAATGGTGCTGGCCAGCGTGTTGGCCACCAGGGCGCCGCGCGCGTTCAGGTCGCGCGCGAACCAGCGCAGGTTCAGCCTGTCCAGCAACGGCAGCGCAACCCAGGCGGCCGCCGCCAGCGTGACGATCAGCGGCAACAGGAAGCGCAGTTGCAGACGCAGCGTTTGCATCAAGGACGGGTGGTGTCGATCCCGGCGGCGAGGCAATCGGCATACCTGGCTTGCCGATTGCCGGCCCGTGTAAACAACGGTGACGGTGCGCCCGGACAACTTCACCGCCTCTTGCAGCTTTCAAAGGAGTTTCATGCTCGACCTGGCTCTCATCGGCAATTGCAGCATCGGCGCGCTGGTGGAACAGCGCGGCGACATCGTCTGGTGCTGCATGCCGCGCTTCGACGCCGACCCCGTGTTCCATGCGCTGCTCGGCTCTCCCACCGGTGAAGCAGCCGATGGCCGGCTGACGGTGGAACTGGAAAACGTGACCCGCGTGGAACAGGCCTATGTGCCGGGCACCGCGGTGCTGCGCACCGTGCTGCACGACAACGACGGCCAGGCGGTGGAACTCATCGACTTCGCGCCCCGCTTCTGGCACCACGACCGCATGTTCCGCCCCGCGCAGCTCGTGCGGCGGGTGCGCCCGATCAGCGGCCACCCGCGCGTGCGCATCGCCATCCGCCCGCGCGGCGACTGGGGCACGCAGGCGCCGGTGCTCACGCGCGGCAGCAACCACCTGCGCTACGTGCTGCCGGGCGGCACGCTGCGCCTGTGCACCAACGCGCCGCCGACCTATGTGCTGGGCGAGAACTGGTTCTCGCTGGCTTCGCCGATCAGCCTGATCTTCGGCCCGGACGAGACGCTGTCCGGCGGCATCGAGGAAACCGCGCGTGACTTCGAGGAGCAGACCACCCGCCACTGGCAACACTGGACGCGCCGGCTCGCGCTGCCGCTGGAGTGGCAGGAGGCGGTGATCCGCGCCGCCATCACGCTGAAGCTGTGCCAGTTCGAGGAAACCGGCGCCATCGTCGCGGCGATGACCACCAGCATCCCCGAGGCGCCCGACAGTGGCCGCAACTGGGACTACCGCTTCTGCTGGCTGCGCGACGCCTTCTTCGTGGTGCGGGCACTGAACAGCCTGTCCGAGGTGGGCACGATGGAAAGCTATCTGCGCTGGCTGCACGACGTGGTGCGCGGCACCGACGAGCATGTGCAGCCGCTCTACGGCATCGGCCTGGAATGCTCGCTGCCCGAGCAGGTGATGGCGCACATGCCGGGCTACCGCGGCATGGGGCCGGTGCGCGTGGGCAACCAGGCGTCGGAGCATTTCCAGCACGACGTCTATGGCAACATCGTCCTCGGCGCTGCGCAGGCCTTCTTCGACCACCGGCTGTTCCGCCCCGCCGACGCCAACGACTTCCAGGTGCTGGAGCAGATGGGCGAGCGCGCCTGGCAATTGCACGACCAGCCCGACGCCGGCATGTGGGAGCTGCGCACCCGGGCGCGCGTGCACACCTCGTCGTCGCTGATGTGCTGGGCCGCCTGCGACCGGCTCGCCAAGATCGCCGCGGTGCGCGGCTCGGCCGAGCGCACGGCCTTCTGGCGCCAGCGCGCCGACCACATCCGCCAGCGCATCCTGACCGATTCCTGGAGCGACAAGCGCCAGGCCTTTGCAGAAAGCTTCGGCGGCCACGAGCTGGATGCCAGCGTGCTGCTGATGGCCGAGGTGGGCTTCATCAGCGGCACCGACCCGCGCTTCGTCAGCACCGTGGAGGCGATGGAAAAGCACCTTTGCGACGGCCCCTTCATGCGCCGCTACGAGGCGGAAGACGACTTCGGCAAGCCCGAGGTGGCCTTCAACGTCTGCGCCTTCTGGCGCGTGGATGCGCTGGCCCGGATGGGCCGCAAGGCGCAGGCCCGCGAGTGCTTCGAGGCTTTGCTCGCCTGCCGCAACCAGGTGGGGCTGCTGTCCGAAGACATCGCACCGGCCACCGGCGAGCTGTGGGGCAACTTTCCGCAGACCTACTCGATGGTGGGCATCATCAACGGCGCGATGCGCTTGTCCGCCCCCTGGGACGACGCGGTATGAGCCGCGCCCAAGGGCAGGGAACGGGCTTTGCCGTGCCCTGGACGAGCCACTTTTCTGCTGGAGACCTGATGCCACTGTGCCCGGAGACTGCACGCTGCGTTGCGCGCCGGATGGCCTGCCTGGCGATGCTGGCCGCGCTGGCCTGCGGCCCGGCGGCAGCGCAGATTGCCAGCGAGCCGGCCGCCACGCAGTTGACGCGGTCCGACGTTGCCTTCATGACGGCCGCCGCCCACACCGGCTATGCCGAGATCCAGAGCAGCCAGCTCGCGCTGCAAAAGGGCGTCAACAGGCAGATCAGGATCTTTGCGCAGCAGATGCTGGCCGACCACACCCAGGCCAACCAGGAACTGGCCGCGCTGGCGGCTGCCAAGGGCGTGCAGTTGACGACCGAGCCGTCGGCGATGCAGAAGGTGAAGATCGCGCTGCTGTCGGCAGGCGACGGCGGCAGCTTCGACCGCCGCTATGCCAGCAGCATGGGCGTCAGCGCGCACAAGGATGCGCTGGCGCTGTTCCAGAAAGCGGCCACCACGGCCACCGATGCCGACGTGCGCGCCTATGCCGCCAAGCACCTGCCGACACTCCAGCACCACCTGGAGATGGCCCAGACGCTGAACGACGTGGCCAAGGCCGAAGGCAACGTGAAGGCGCCGCATGACCGCAAGCAATAGCAGGCTCAAGCTGCTGAACGGCGTGCCGCCCTGGCAGTTTGCCAAGGAGCTGTACACCGAGATCAACGACGACGACATCTTCAACGGCGCGGCGGCGCTGGGCTTCTACCTGATGCTTGCCATCTTCCCGGCAATGATCTTCGTGATGGCGGTGCTGCCCTACCTGCCCATCCCGCACATCGACGAAGCCATCATGGACCTGCTGCGCCAGGCGCTGCCGGCCAACGCATCGCAGATGTTCATCGGCGTGGTGCAGGAGGTGACGAACCAGCCGCGCGGAGGGCTGCTGTCCTTCGGCCTGCTGGCCACGCTGTGGGCCACCTCCAGCGGCATGTACGCGGTGATGCAGCAGCTCAACATCACCTACGACGTGACGGAGGCCCGCGGCTTCGTGCGGGCGCGGCTCACGGCCGTGGGTCTGAGCCTGCTGTTCACGGTGCTGGTGATCGGCGCCTTTGCGCTGGTGGTGGCCGGCGGGCTGTTGCAGGACTGGCTGGGCAGCCGCTTCGGCTTCGGCAGCGGGCTGCTCTGGCTGTTTGCTGCCTTCCGCTGGCTGGTCATTCTGGCCGGGCTGCTGCTGGGCTTTGCGCTGATCTACTACCTGGCGCCCAACGTCAAGCAGAAGTTCGTCTTCATCACGCCGGGCAGCCTGATCGGCGTGCTGCTGCTGGCGCTGGCGTCGCTGGGCTTTGCCTGGTATGCGCAGAACTTCGGCGACTACGACGCCACCTACGGCAGCATCGGCGCGGTGATCGTGCTGATGCTGTGGCTGTACATCGCCGGGCTCACCATCCTGGTGGGCTCGGAGATCAACGCCCTGGTGGAACACCACGCCCCGGACGGCAAGGAAAAGGGCGAGCGCGTGGAAGGCGAACGCGAGCGCAACCCCGCGGTGCAGCAGCGCGTGCAGCAGGCCGACCCCGGGCAGCGCGCTGCACGTTGATGCGCCCGGCGCTTGGCGCCTTGCGCGCGCCGCGGCGGGCGACCTGGGAATGCCTCTTGCCGCCACGCTGCCCATGCTGACCTGGTTGCAAAGCACCACGCTGTTCGGTTTTGCGCTCGCCGAGCTGGCGGTGGCGGCGGCGGCCGCCGTGCTGGCCTATGCGCTGATGATGTTCGGCTTGCGCGTCGCGCTGAACCGGCTGTCTGCCATCGCGGCGCGCACCACCACGCAGGCCGACAACGCGCTGGTGGAGGTGCTGGCCGGCACCAACCGCAGCCTGATCGCGCTGGCGTCGCTGCTCATCGGGCTGGGCCTGCTCGACCTGCACGAGCGCTGGGCAGCGCGCGTGGGCCAGCTCTGGTTTCTGGCGCTGGCCTTGCAGCTTGCACTGTGGGTGAACCGGCTGATCGGCATTGCGCTGCGCCGCCATGTCGAGCGCCACGTACTGGGCGCGCCGGGCCAGGCCAGCGCTGCCGCCACGCTGCTGTCCTGGGGCCTGCGCACGCTGCTCTGGGCCGTGGTGCTGCTGGCGATGCTGTCCAACCTGGGCGTCAACATCACCGCCTTCATCGCCAGCCTGGGCGTGGGTGGCGTTGCAGTGGCGCTGGCGGCGCAGAACATCCTGGGCGACCTGTTCGCGTCACTGGCCATCGCCATCGACAAGCCTTTCGAGGTGGGCGATTTCATCGTGCTCGGCAGCGTGTCGGGCACGGTGGAGATGGTGGGCGTGAAGACCACGCGCATCCGAAGCCTGGGCGGCGAGCAGGTGGTGATGTCGAACACCGAGTTGCTCAAGCAGACCATCAGCAACTACAAGCGGCTTCAGCGCAGGCGCATCGTCTTCGGCTTCGGCATCACCTACGACGCCAGCGCCGACCAGGCGGCCGAGATTCCGGCCCTCGTCAAGAGCGTGGTGGAAGCCAGCCCGCGGCTGCAATTCGACCGCGCGCACCTCAAAGGCTTCGGCGAAAGCTCGCTCGACTACGAAGTGGTCTATATCGTGCTGGATCCCGACTACAACCTCTACATGGACGAGCAGCAGCGCATCAACCTGGAGCTGATGCGTTTGTTCAGCGCCCGCAACATCGGCTTCGCCTTCCCCACGCGCACGCTGTACCTCGTGCGGCAAGGCGACACCGACGCTGACACCGACGACGGCCCGCCGGAAGCGCAAGGCAACGCCAGCCTGCCGCGGCCCGCGCCGACCGCACTTGCCCGCAACTGAGGGCACCCCACCGATCAACCGGAGACGACCATGCGACTGAGCAACCTGACGATTGCGCTCCTCACCGCCGGCCTGGTGGCCAACCTGCTGGCGAGGCCCCGGCGCGCACAGCCTGCCGGCGCCGGCAGCGACCTGCCCGGCGCAGCCAGCGGCGGTGAATCACCCAACGCAGCGGAGCGGCTTGCGCAAAGCCATGCGGGCGGCGTCTATGCAGGCATCGGCGAGTCGCTGCCGGCGCAAGACGGCGGCAACGACCTGCGGCTGTTTCCGTCCGGCGCCAGCGGCGGCAACGGTGACGCCATCACGCCGGGCCTGCCGGACTTCTCCCGCGGGGCATAGCCGCCGCTGGCTCGAAGGGCCATCCCAACTCAGCCTTCGAGCGCCGCCACTTCCGCCGTCAGCCTTGCGGTGGTGTCGGCACTGCTGCGCAGCAGGTTGTGCAGCAGCCGCACCATCAGCATCGGGCGGCTGGCTTCGAGTGCTGCGAATTCCGCGCTGCCCAGGGTCAGGCACTCGACCTGCGTATCGGCGTGCACGTCGGCCGTGCGGCGGCCACCGTCGAGCAACGCTGATTCGCCGAAGCTCATGCCGGCCGACAGCGTGGCCAGGCGCTTGTGCGTGCCATGCGCCAGCGGCAGCACGACGCTGACGACGCCACGCATGATGAAGAACAGCGCATCGGCAGCATCGCCGCGCCGCACCAGCGTGTCGCCGGCGTCGAAGCTGCAGTGCCGCACCTGCGCCGCCAGCAGCGCCACGTCGTCGGCGGCCAGGCCGTCGCACAGGCGGTGCTGCGCCAGGCTGTCGATGGGCGCCGGCACGTTGTCGGCGCCGTGGCGCTCCAGCAGGTGGCGCTCGCAGGCCTCCAGGCCGTGGTCGAGCTGGGCGTGGAAGCTGTAGGCGCGCGCCCAGCGCGGGTCGATCTCGGCGCCCAGTTCGGACAGCAGTTCACCGCGGCGCACGCGGGTCAGCACCACCTTCTGGCCGCGCGCCGCGGCGCTTTCGATCAGCCTGGCCAGCAGCCGCGTGGCGGCAGCATCGACATGCGCGACGCGCTTGAAGTCGAGCAGCAGGCATTGCAGCGCATCACCGGCGGCGACGATCTCGCGCAGCAGCGGCTCGATGGTGGCGAAGCGCAGGTCGCCTTGCAGCTCGTGCACGCGCGCGCCGGCGCCACGCTCGTCGAGCAGCCGGCTCTCGGCCGGCAGCCGCTGGCGCCGCGAGCGCACCGCGGCCACCGTGTAGCGCGCGCGCACCGCGGCCGTGGCCACGCGGGGCGGCTGCAGAAAGTGCAGCCCCAGCTCGGCCGAGATCGCCTCGCAGACCTTGACGCCGCGCACGCTGTTGCCGCGCTCGTCAAGCAGCGGCGAGAAGACGCCGATGCCCAGTTGCCCTGGCAGCACGGCCATGATGCCGCCGCCGACGCCGCTCTTGGCCGGCAGCCCGACGCGGAACACCCATTCGCCGGTGAAGTCGTAGATGCCGCAGGTGGCCATCACGCTGAGCATCGAGCTGATGTGCTCGGACTGCACCGCACGCTGGCGCGTCAACGGGTTGACGCCGCCATTGGCGAGCGTGGCGGCCATCAGCGCAAGGTCACGGCAATCGACCAGCAGAGAGCACTGCTGGAAGTACAGCTCCAGTGCGGGTTCCGGGTCGGTGCCGACGATGCCGTAGCTGCGCAGCATGTGGCCGATGGCGCGGTTGCGGTGGCCGGTGTCGCGCTCGGAGTGGAACACCGCCTGGTCGATCTCCAGCGGCCGGCCGGCGTAGGCCGACAGCGCGCCCACCACGCGCGCCAGTTTGTCGGCCTGCGTCGCGCCGCGGATCAACGAGGCGACGGCAATCGCACCGGCGTTGATCATCGGGTTCAGCGGCCGGCCGCTGCCCGGCTCCAGGCTGATCGAGTTGAAGGCCTCGCCCGATGGCTCCACGCCCACCGCCTGAAGCACCCGCGCCTGGCCGTTGTCCTCGAGCGCTGCGCCATAGACCAGCGGCTTGGAGACCGACTGCATCGTGAAGCGCTGCGACGACTGGCCGACCTCGTACACCTGGCCGTCTGCCGTGGCCAGCGCGATGCCGAAGTGCGCCGGGTCGGCCTTTGCCAACTCCGGGATGTAACTCGCCACCGCACCGGCGAACAGCGGGGCGAAGCGGGCATGGAGTCGTTGCAGAAAGTCCTGGATCGGGGAGGCAGGCGGGGGCCGCCGCAAAGGCACATCAGTCATGAGCGGCTTCTGCAACTTCCATGCACAGCGTTTGGGCGAGGGGCCGCGGCGGCCTGCCGGGCCGTGCACCGGTGCAGCGCACGGTGCGGCAGGGCAGCGGGCGTCGCGGGGCCTGCTGCACCAGCGGCTTGCATGGCGCGCGCAGAAGGTGCCAGAGCGCGGCCGTGGCGGCTCTATGCGCGCGCTTGGGAGGCACCTCGGCCGAGAGCTTCTTCCACGTCGCCCAAGCGGTCCTTGCCGAAGAACATCGCACCGCCGACGAAGAAGGTCGGCGCCCCGAAGGCACCGCGCGCGTGGGCCGCCTCGGTGTTGGCCAGCAACGCCGCCTTGACCTCGGGTTGTTGCGCCGCCCGCGCCAGTTGCCCGGCGTCCAGGCCGGCTTCTGCCAAGGCCGCCGCCGCGACGGCCGGGTCGTCCATCTTGAGGCCGCGCTCCCACAGCGCCGCCAGCACCGCATCCAGATAAGGCTCGAAGCAGCCCAGCCGCTGCGCCGCCACCGCGCCGCGCATCAGCTGCAGCGTGTTGACCGGGAAGTGCGGGTTGGGCCGGAAAGCGGCCAGGCCGTGGCGCGCAATGAAGCGCTGCATTTCGAGCCGCTCATAGGCCAGCTTGTTGGGAACTCCGGCGAAGGCTTCCATCGGCGAGCGGTTGTTCGCCAGCTTGAACAGGCCGCCCAGCAGAATGGGCAGGTAGGCGATGTCGGCGCCGGTGCGCTGCCGCAGCGCGGGCAGCAGCTTGTGGCAGAGATAGACGTTGGGACTGCCGACGTCGAACAGGAACTGCACGACCGGGCGGCCGGCGTTGCCCGCGTCGGGCGCATCAGCCGCATCGGCCGCATCGGCGGCATCGGCGGCGTCTCCCCCGGCTTTCACCAGCTTTCCATCCAAGGGCGCAACTCGGTTTCGTGCGTCCAGGTGTCGCGCGGCTGCTGGTGGATCTGCCAGTAGGCGTCTGCGATGTGCTCCGGGCTCAGGATGCCCTGCTTCTCCTTCAGCGCATACCGCTCGGGGAAGTTGCTGCGGATGAACTCGGTGTCGATGGCGCCGTCGATCACCGTGTGCGCCACATGGATGCCCAGCGGCCAGAGTTCGCGCGCCATGCTCTGCGCCAGCGCGCGCAGCGCATGCTTGGCGCCCGCGAACGCGGCAAAGCCGTCACGGCCGCGCACGCTGGCGGTGGCGCCGGTGAAGATGATGGTGCCGCGGCCGCGCGGCAACATCGCCCGGGTGACTTCGCGCCCCATCAGAAAGCCGCCGAAGCAGGCCATCTCCCAGACCTTGGTATAGACGCGCGCCGTGGTCTCGACGATGGGAAAGCGCACGTTGGCGCCGATGTTGAACACCGCCACTTCGATGGGCGCGATGTCGCGTTCGATCTGCGCCACCAGCGCCGTCATCTCGTCTTCCTTGCGCGCGTCGCTGCCGAAGCCGTGCGCCTGGCCGCCCTCGGCGCGGATCTGCTGCACCAGCGGAGCCAGCTTGTCGGCCGTGCGCCGCGTGACGCAGGCAATGTATCCCTCGCGCGCAAAGCGCCTGGCGATGGCGCCGCCGGTGGCGTCGCCCGCGCCGACCACGAGGATGGCTTTCGGCGCCTGGGAGTCTTTCGGGTCTGTCATGCTGCCTCTGTCTGCCGCATGCGGCGTTTTGGATAGCGGTCGTTATCCTATACTGCGCCGCCCGGCTGTCAACCGCACAAGCCCGCACCCGGCCACACCACGAGCCACCATGCGCTACCCCAGCGACCACAAGCAACAGAGCCGCCAGCGCCTGCTGGAGGCCGGCGCCCGCCATGCCAAGCAGCACGGCTTTGCGGCCAGCGGCGTGGACGCGCTGGCCGCCGCAGCCGGCGTCACCGCAGGCGCGATCTACAAGCATTTCGACGGCAAGGCAGACCTCTTCGCGCAGTTGCTGCGGGCCGATCTTCAGCGCACGGCAGACCGCTTTGCGACGCTGCCACGCGGCGACGCCAAGGCGGCCGACAAGGCGATGGCGGCCTACCTCGGCGCACGGCATCTCCAGCGCCCCGACAGCGGCTGCCCGCTGCCGGCGCTGGCCGCCGACGTGGCGCGTGCCGACGACGCCGTGCGCGGCGCCTTCGACGACGGCCTGCGCGAGGTGCATGCCCGGCTGAAGCCGCTCACCGGGTCGGCAGACACCGCCTGGGCGTTGATCTCGCAGAACGTCGGTGCGATGGTGCTGGCCCGTGCCGCGCTCGATCCGCGGCTTCAGCGGGCGCTGCTGCGCGCTGCCAGGGCGCAGGCGCGGGTGCTGCTGGCGGGCGGCGGCGGCTGACCGGTCGCTTTCGGTCCGTTGTTCAGCCACGCCCGGCCGGGCTGTCTGCGCCAGCCCGTGCCGCATGCCACAGCGCGGCTGCGCACGCAGGCGCGGGCGCCGGCAACTGAAGCAGTGCGCCGTCCAGCCCATGGCCGCCAGGCGCCGTGCCGGCACGCTGCAGCGAGGTGACGAACAGCCACTCCAGCCGCGCGCCGCCGAAGCAAGGCATCGTGGGCCAGCGGCAGGGCAGCGGCAAGCTGGCGGCCAGCCGGCCATCGGCGGCAAAGCGGTTCAGGCAGCCGGCCGACACCCCGGCCGACCAGTAGTGCCCGCCGGCATCGACCAGCGCGCCATCGGGCCGGCCGTCGGCCTCGGCGCTGCTGCACAGCAGGCGGGCCTGGCCGATGCTGCCGTCGGCCTCGTTCCACGGCGCGACGAACACCTGGCCGGCATGGCTGTCCGAGAAGTACAGAAGGCTGCCGTCCACGCTGAAGGCGATGCCGTTGGCCACCGTCAGGCCGCCGTGCAGGCGGCGTGGCCTGCCGTCGCCGCCAGCGCAGTACAGCGCACCGCGCGGCTGCTTGCCTTCTGCCGCGTCGTCCATCGAGCCGAAGACCCACCAGCGCCCGCTGGGCGACACCTTGCCGTCGTTCAGCCGGTTGCCGGCGGGCTCGGCCTCCACCGTGCGCCAGGGCCGCCACAGTCCGCTGGACAGTTGCAGCGTGGCCAGGCTGCGCCGCTGCGCCAGCACCACCGTGTCGGCGTCGATGAGGCCGAGCGCGCCCACCACGTCGGGCAGCGTCCAGCGCGTCAGCGCGCCGCTGGCCGGGTGCAGCCGCAGCAGCTCGGGCGCCCGCACGTCGATCCACAGCAGCGTTTGCGCAGCCGCGTTCCAGACCGGTGATTCCCCCACGCGGTTGCCCACCCTCCAGGCACTGGCGCCGGGCCAGCCGATGGCACCCAGCGGCTGCGGCTCAAGCAGCGCGTGCCGGGCGCTCAGGATCACCGGCATGCCCATCGGCGGCGAAGGCGCCGCCCTGGTAGCGCTCTGCCACCGGGTCGGCGCTGCGCCGGCCGGCCAGCGCGGCCGACCAACGGTCTGCGCTGTGGCGCGGCCTGTAGCCCAGCGCCGTCGCACGGCCGTTGTCCCACCAGCTTGCGCTGTTGTCGGACACGCCCCAGACGATCTCGTGGTGGTAGTCCGCAGCCAGACCGATGCAGACCAGCGCGGCCAGGTCGTCCGGGTGCACCCAGTTGGCCAGCATTCGCGCATCCGACGGTGTGCTGGCGCAGTGGCCGATGCGCAGGCCCAGCGCGCGCAGGCCGTGCTTGTCGGCGTGCAGGCTGGCCAGCGCCTCCATGAAGACCTTGGTGACGCCGTAGCGCGAGTCGGGGCGCGGCGGCGCACGGCCGTCGATGGTGCGGCTGCGCGGCGTGTAGCCGGTGGCGTGGTTGGAGCTGGCATAGACGATGCGCTGCACGCCGGCCGCCACGGCGGCCTCCCAGAGCTGCGCCACGGCGCGGATGTTGGCGTCGAACAGCGTGGGCCAGTCGGCCTCGCGCGGGAAGCCGGCAAAGTGCAGCACGGCCTGCACGCCGTGCAGCAGCGCGGGCAACGCCGCGGCGTCGGTCAGGTCGGCCAGGTGCAGCGTCTCGTTGGCATGGCAGGCCTGGAGCGGCAGGCGGTCTGTCAGGCGAAGCTCGCTGCATTGGGCAGCCAGCAGCGGCCGCAACTGCCGCGCCACCTTGCCGCCGGCACCGGTGAGCAGCACCCGGCCGAAGCGCGGTGCTGCGCTCAAGCGGAAGCCTCGGGCCTGAAGCGATCACGCAGCGCATCGGCAGCGCGGGCCAGCAGGTTCACGTCAGCGCCCAGCGCAACGAAGCGGCAGCCCAGCGCCAGCACGTGCCGCGCCAGCGCTTCGTCGCCGGTCAGGAAGCCGCTGGGCTTGCCGGCGGCGTGGATGCGCAGCAGCGCGGCGTCGATGGCGTGCAGCACCTCGGGGTGGGATGGCTGGCCCAGGTGGCCCATCGACGCAGACAGGTCGCCCGGGCCGATGAAGATGCCGTCCACGCCGTCCACCGCGGCGATCGCCTCGATGTGCTCCAGCGCCTGCACCGTCTCCACCTGCACCAGCACGCAGATCTCTTCGTGCGCGTGCTGCCAGTAGCCGGGCACGCGGCCGTAGCGGGTGGCGCGCGACGCACTGGCAAAGCCGCGCACACCCTGCGGCGGATAGCGCGTGTGGCTGACGGCGGCGGCCGCCTCGGCGGCGTTCTGCACGCAGGGCACGAGGAAGGTCTGCACGCCCAGGTCGAGCAGCCGCTTCATCGCGACCATGTCGTTCCACGGCGGGCGCACCACGGCAGCGGTGGCCGGGTGGCCGGCCAGCGCCTGGAGCTGCGCATGCAGCAGCGGCAGGTCGTTCGGCGAATGCTCCATGTCCAGCAGCAGCCAGTCGTAGCCGGCGCCGGCCAGCACTTCCACCACTGCCGCGCTGGCCAGGCTGTTCCACAGGCCGATGCGCTGGCGACCCTCGCGCAGCGCTTGCTTGAAGTGGTTGGTCGGGTGGGTCGGGTGGATGCTCACTCTGGGTCTTCTCCGGTGCTGCGCGTGATGGCCGCGCGCGGGCGGCGGGCCTGAAGATAAACCGTTTCCTGCGCGCTGCCGGCGTTCCAGCCGCCGGCCGGCAGGCTGGCATTGCGCAAACTGGGGTGGGCCGCCACGAAGGCTGCGTCGATGTCCACGCCCAGGCCGGCGCCCTGGGGCACCGCAAGCAGCCCGTCTGCTGCCACCAGCGCGCTGGTCACGGCCTGCTGGCGGCCCGGCCAGTCGGGCTCCATGCGCTCCAGCACCAGCGCGTTGGGTATCGCGGCCAGCAGGTGCACCGCGGCGAACTCGGCCACCGGCCCCAGCGAGCCCGAGTGCGGCGCGATCAGCAGCCCGTGGGCCTCTGCCAGCGCCGCCAGCTTGCGCATCTGCGTCAGTCCGCCGAAGCGGCCTGTGTCGGGCTGCAGCACGTCGAGCAGGCCGTCGTCGATGAAGCTGCGCATCTCGGCCAAGGTGGACAGCCGTTCACCGGCAGCCAGCGGCAGCGCCACCTTGTCGCGCACGCGGCGCCAGCCGTCGATGTTGTCCGGCGCCACCGGGTCTTCCAGGAACAGCAGCTTCAGCGGCTCCAGCGCGCGGCCGATGGCCACCGCGTCGGCCGCGGTGAGCCAGGGCGGGCCGTGCAGATCGACCATCAGGTCCACCTCCGGGCCCACCGCTGCGCGGATGGCGAAAGCGCGCTCCACGATGCCAGGGATGCCGCCCACCTTGACCCCGCGCACACCACGCCGCACGGCGGCCAGCGCGGTGGGCACGTCGGCCGCGTGGGTGTAGTAGGGCACATGGCTGCGCACCAGGCCGCCCAGCAGGTTGGCCACCGGCGTGCCCAGCGCCTTGCCTTTCAAGTCCCAGAGCGCCGTGTCGATGGCGGCCAGCGCGCCCATGCCCACCGTGCCGGTCTGGCCGTGGCCCATCAACGCGCAGCGCAGCTTCTGGCCCAGGCGCTCGATGTCGCGTGCGTCTTCGCCGATGAGCAGCGGCGCCAGGTCCTGCACCGCAGCGGCCACCACGCGCGGCCAGCCCGAGCCTTCACCGGTGCCGGACAGCCCGGCGTCGGTGTGGACGGTGACGAAGAGCCAGTTGCGGCCGCCGGCCAGCGCGCTGTTGCCGGTGGCCGTCCAGCCGGTGTGGGCCGGTGCGCCGGCCTGCATCAGATGGCAGCGGATGTCGGTGATCTTCATTGCCGGCTTGCTCGGTGCGTCCATCATTCCGCCTTGATGTTGGCCGCCTTCACCAGCGCTGCCCAGCGCTGCAGCTCGGCCGCGTAGTGCTGCTGAAAGTCGGCCGGCGCCTTGCTGGTGACGAGTTCAGAGCCGAGTTGTGCCACCCGCGCGCGCACTGCCGGCGTCTGCGCAGCAGCCACCACGGCGGCGTGCAGCTTCTCCAGCACCGGCGCCGCTGTGCCGCTGCGCACGGCAATGCCCTGCCAGCTCCGGATGGTGGTGGACGCGGGCATGCCGAGTTCCCTGGCGCTCTTCACGCCCGGCAGCGCGGTGATGCGCGTCTCCTGCATCACTGCCAGCGGGCGCACACGGCCGGCGTCGATGAAGCCGCTGAGCGCGCCGGACATCAGGTCGAACATCAGGTCGATCTCGCCGCCCAGCAAGGCCTGGTTCGCCGGCGGCCCGCCCTTGTAGGGCACATGCAGGTAGGGGATGCCCTCGCCGCGCGCAAAAAGTTCGGCCGCCAGGTGCGACGAGGTGCCGATGCCGCCCGAGCCCACCTTCAGCCCGCCTGGCGTCTTGCGCGCCGCCGCCACCACGTCGGCCGGGGTCTTGTACGGGCTGCTGGCCGCGGTGAACATCAGCACCGGCACGCTGGTGACCTGGGACACCATCTGCAGGTCGGCCAGCGGCTCGTAGCGCACGCCGATCAATGCCGGGTTGGTGGCCAGGTGGATGGCCGCAAACAGCAGGCTGTTGCCGTCTGCCGGGGCCGACAGCACCGCCATCGTCGCCAGGTTGCCCGACGCGCCGACGCGGTTTTCCACCACCACGCGCTGGCCCAGCGTCTTGCCCATCTCTTCGGCCAGCACGCGGGCCACGGTGTCCGCGGCGCCGCCTGCGGAGAAGCCGACGTAGAGCGTCAAGGGCTTGTCCGGAAAAGCCTGCGCCAGCGTGCCGGAGAAGGCGGTGCAGGCCAGCAGCAGCGCTGGCAGAAGGCGGTGCAGAGGCCGGCGCAGAAGCCGGTGCAGCGGGCGGGTGGCGGCTTGGCCGGTGGTGTGCGTCGCGCTTGTCATGGTGTCGCTCTTCAGAAGTTGTGCTTCAGACCCAGGTCCAGCGCCGTGGTGCGTGTCAGCGCCACGCCCTTGGCGGCGCCCTGCTGAATGGCGGAGCCCACATCGGAGTACAGCGAGGTGCGCTTGCTCAGCAGATATTCGTAGCCGAGGCCGAGCTTGGTGGTGTTGTTGTTGCCGCCTTCCGGGTCGAGCCGGGCCAGCGCCACCTTGGCGATGTGCACGCACCGGCACGCTGGCGGCCAGCGTGATGTTGGTGGCGTCCACCCCGGCCACGGTGGCGCGCGTCACCATGATGCGCGGCCTGACGAAGCCGAAGTCATAGGCCATGCCGGCCAGCGCCACCTTGAGCCTGCTGCTCTGGCGGTCGAAGGCGGCGCCGATGTACAGCGGCCCGGCGGCGTACTCGACGTTGGCGCCGGTGGAGCGGTCTCGCGTGCCCTCGCCTGCCGACACCGCCGCGTTGGCCGTCAGGCCGCCGAAGGAGACGCTCTTGTAGCCCACCGAGTTGTTGGCGCGGGCGTGGCCGTCGATGCGGTAGCCGGCAAACTGGTGCGCCAGGCTGGGCGAGCCCACCGTGTCCCACAACCAGGGGTCGAGCTTGAGCGCCGGCCAGAAGGCGGGCACGTACTCGCGGCCCAGATAGACGTTGCCCAGCGTGTTGCTGTCCAGATAGACATAGGAGCGCGCCTTCCAGAACACCGCATCGGCCACGCCGGTGTCGGCCAGGAAGCGGTGTTCGATCTGGAAGCCCGCCTTCAGGCCGCCGCCCAGGTCTTCGCTGCCCAGGAAGCCGAGCCTGCTTTCAGAGCCGTGGCGCAGGTCCCAGCGGTCGCCGTCGGGGCCGAGCCTGCCATTGCTGGCAGACAGCGCCGAGGTGCCCGCGTTCTGCTTGGTGACGCCCAGGTCGATGCGGCCGTAGAGCGTGACGGCCGACTGCGCCACGGCAGCCGCGGGCCACAGCAGCGCCAGCGCCGATGCCAGCGCCAGCGCCAGAAGAGATGCCGCGGCGGGCGCAGGCGGGGTGGTGGCGGTGGTGAAGGTGGTGAAGCTGATGACGGTGGTGGCAGGGCGGTGTCTCATGGGCTGTCGATGTTCATGGCTGCTGCGAGGTCTGAACAATAAAGTACATTTTATAAACTGTCGATCAAGGGTTTCCTTGGCTTTACATTGTATAAAGTCCACAGTCGCCACCGGAGCAAGCATGGCAGCCATCCAGCCGATCAACGCACCCACCTACCTGCGCCTGCGCGAGAAGATCAGGGAAGACATTGTTGCCGGCGTCTGGGCGCTGGGCGCCCACGTCACGCTGGCCGAGCTGGGTGCGCACTACCAGGTCAGCAACGTGCCGGTGCGCGAGGCGCTGCTGCAGTTGCAGGGCGAGGGGATGATCGACATGCGGATGAACCGCGGCGCCGTGATCCCCGGCGTGGATGCCAAGTACATCGACGACACCTACCAGATCCGCGGCGCGCTGCAGTCGCTGCTGGCGCGGCTGGCCTGCGAGCGGGCGAGCGACGCGCAGTTGAAGACGCTGGACGCAGCAGCACAGGCGCATGAAGAAGCCGCCCGCTCCGGCGACACGGCGGCCGCCATCGTCGCCAACCGGCAGTTCCACAGCCACCTCGAACTGCTGGCCGACAACGCCCCTGCGGTGGCCATGCTGCAGGCGCGCAGCAGCCTGGTGGATGCCTTCCGCCGCGCGCGCGGCTACGGCCCCGGCCGGCTGGACAAGGTGGTGGCACAGCACCGCAGGATCGTCCGCGCCGTGGTGCGGCGCGACGCCGAAGCCGCCGTGCAGGCGGTGCTGGCGCACACCGACGCGTCGCGGCTGGACCTGCTGGACCTGCTCAAGCGCAGTTGAGGCGCGGCCTCGCCTTCACGGCGGCAGGCCGGCGCTGCGCGCGGCCAGCCGCTGCCTGGCCGTCGCCAGCAGCGCCGGCAGCGGCTCGCAGGGCAGGCAGCGGTGCACGCTGTACGTCGTCTTCAGCCCCTGCCATGCCTCGACGCGAAACAGCAGGCCGTCGGCCCAGGGGGTGGCCTCTGCTGCCGGCACGTCCAGCCGCTGCCCACCGTCGATGGCCCAGACGCCGCCGTCGCTCTGCAGGCGCCGGCCGTCGCTGTTGAAGCGCAGTGCGCCGCTGCTGGCGTCGCTGCCGGGCGGCAGGCTCAGCGCGGCACGGCCGTCCTGCGTGCCCCAGACGCGCAGGCCGCCGTCGATGTGGCGCGCCGCCAGCCAGCGGCCGTCGTCGGAGAAGGCCAGCGCCGCCGCCGCGAAGGGCCACTGGTGCAGCACGCGGCGGGCCAGCGGGTCGAACAGCAGCACCTGCGCTGCGCCGTCGTGCGCTGCCAGAGCGCGGCCGGCCTTGTCGAGCACGAAGTCCTTGATCTTCAGCGGCAGCGACCAGACCTCCCCTTTGCCGTAGGGCGGCCCGCCCCAGTGCACGAGGTGCTCGCCCCAGACGTCGAGCGCCAGCACGCCGCGGCCGTCCGGCAGAAAGGCCGCCGGCGTGAAGATGTGCTGCGCGCCCAGCAGGGTGCCCAGCGGCTGGCCGGTCGAAAGGCCCAGAACGCGCTGCGCGTCGGTGCGCAGGATGGCGGCGGTGGCGTCGGTGTTGAAGACCACCTCCATCGGCGCCGTGGCGCCCAGGCCCGCATAGCGCTGGACGACGCGGCAGGCCCGCAGGTCGAGCAGCGCGCCGCTGCCGCCGCCCGGGTGCAGCAGCAGCGCGCGTTGCGCGCCGGCCGCCAGGAAGACCCGCGGCGTGCCCAGGTGCAGCGCCGCGGCGTCCATCTCGCAGAGGCTGCGGCCACTGGCGCGGTCCAGCCATTGCAGACGGCTGCCCTGCTGCTGAAGCAGGCGCTGCAGGCCTTCGTCGGCAGGCAGCGCGCGCACGCTGCCGTCCTGCGCGGGGTTGGCGGCCAGGCGCAGCACGGGGTCGTCCAGCGGCGGCCCCAGGTCGTTGGCCGTCAGCCGCCAGACGCGCGCCGTGCCGTCCAGGCCGACGGTCAACGCCTGGCTGCCATCGGGCGCGAAGCGCGCCATCGTCACCGTGCCGCGGTGGCCGCGCAGCACGCGCAGTTCGCGGTCTGCGTTCTCGCTGAGCCGCCACAGCCTGGCGCTGCCGTCCTCGGACGCGGTGAGAACCCGCGTGTCGCCCTCGCCGCCCTGCACCGCGATGTCGATGACGCGGCCGGTGTGGCCGCTCAGCTCGATCCACGGCTGCCTGTCGCCACCGTCTCTGGCCGGCAGCCAGACCTGCACCACGTTGCCGCGGTAGCCGATGAAGGCGCGGCCCGCAGCGTCGATGGCGCCGGCGTAGAAGCGCCCCGCCGGCCGGTTGAGGCTGGCCACCTGCTTGCCGGCGCGCAGGTCCCAGGTGACGGCGTTCCAGTGCTCGCTGATCTCGTCGTCGCCCAGGCGCAGCATCTGGCGGCCTTCGCGGTCGAAGACCGAGCCGCGCGGAAAGATCTCCGGCTGGCCGCCCAGCCCGGGCAGCGGCCGGCCACTGGCGGCGTCGAAGTAGCGCACCGACGCCATGCCGGCCAGCGCCGGGTCGGGCCAGAGCGCTGCCAGTTCGCTGCCGTCGTCGCTGTTGCGCAGCCAGCGCAAGCCGCCGGCTGGCTGCTGGCTGTGCCAGGCTTCGTCGAGCCGGCCCAGCCGCTGCAACGACTCGGTGCCATAGGCGCGCAGACCGTCGCCCTGGCGCCAGACGAGCAATTGCCCGCGCCGCGGGTTGAACAGCAGCGCGCCGACGCCGGCACCCGGCAGCGGTGCAATGCGGGCCAGCGGCCTGCCGCCCGGCACCGCCAGCGCCTGCACTGCGCCGTCTGCCCCGGCCACGAACAGCACCGACTCCTGGCCGCCCCATTGCGCCAGCGTGGCGCGCTGCGGGCCGGCCGGCAGGCGCAGCAGCTCGCGCGCGGTGCCGGCATGCCAGACGCGCCAACTGTCGTCCATGCACAGCGCCAGCACATGGCGGCCTTGCGGGCCGAACTCGGCGCTGGCGACATTGCAGTCACCGCCAAGCACCGCCACCGCGCTGGACGTGCGCACCGCCTCGCGCAGCACGCGCTCGCCCTGCGGTGTGGCGCTGACGGCCAGCGCTGCCAGTGCCACGCGCATCGCCTGGTCCGGGTCGGTGCCGAGCGCCAGGTTGGCCTGCGCGGCCAGCTCGCCGGCACGCGCCAGCGCGGCCTGGTGTTCTGCCTCGACACGGCGCTGCTCGGCCTGCACCGCGTTGGCGTTCGCCACCCGCTCCTGCGCCACCGCGCTGGCCGCGTTGGCCACCGCCAGCGCCTGCTGGCGCACGGCTTCGCGCTGGTTGCCTTCTGCCTGCTGGCGCTGGAGGTTGGCCTCGGCCTCGTTGCTGCGCGCGGTGCCGCGCTCGGCCAGCGCCCACACCGCCAGCAGCAGCGACACCACCACCGCCACCGCCGCCGCCCAGATGCGGTTGCGCTGCAAGCGCGCCTGCGCGGCGCGGCTTTGCAGCACGTACTCTGTGTGCAGCTCGGTCGGCTTGGGCTCGGGGTGTTGCGACGCGCTGGCCAGCCATTGCTCTGCACCGGCCAGGTCCTTGCCGCGCAGCAGATAGCCGCTCTCGCGCTCTGCGCGCTGCCACTCGCGGGCGCGCACCAGCACGCGGGTGTGCTCGCGCACCCAGGCCGGGTCACGGTCCAGCGCCAGCAGCAGTGCGTCCAGCGCAGCGGCTTCGTCGCCGGCTGCGAAGTTCACCCAGTTCAGTTCGGCCAGCGCAGGCGGCACCGGCGAGGCCGGGCGCGCCACCACCGGGATGAGGCGCTTGTTGACCGCCAGCGCGTGCTCCAGCTCCTGCGCGCAGACGGCCGACGCCAGCGAGTCGGGGCTGATGACGAAGACCATCGCCGATGCGCCGTCGATGGCGGCGCGGATCTCGTCCATCCACTTGGCGCTGGGCGGTATGCCCTCCCAATCGACCCAGGACTCGCGGCCGGCCGCCTTCAGCCGGGCGGCGAGCTGCCGCACGAAGGGCTGGTCGCGGCGCGAGTAGGAGATGAAGACCGGGGTCATCTGCGGTAGTGGGGCTGTGCGTCAGGGCGGGCCGGCAATGGCCCGCTGCGCCAAGCCTACTCGCGCAGCAGCTCTGCAATGCCCACCGGGGCGCCGACCAGCGGCTGCACCGGCGGCACCCAGGTCGAGCCGGCATCGGCGGCCCACTGCTGCAAGCGGCCGTCGGCCAGCGCCGCGGTGATGCTGCGGCTGGCGGCGGCCAGCAGCCCGGCATCACCGGCCAGGCCGACGAAGCCGATGTTGATGCGCAGCGGGTGGACATAGGCCGCGCGGCGCAGCGTGCTGCCGGCATGCGACAGCCGCCAGGCGTCGTAGCGGTCGAAGCTGACCAGCGTGGCGTCGATGCGGCCCGCCTCCAGCTCGGCCAGCGCATCCTGGTTCTGCGACAGGCTGACGAGCTGCCCGCGCAGCCGGCCGCCCTGCGCCATCGACAGCACCGTGCCGGCCATCGTGCCAGCGCTGGCGCCGATGCGGGCACCGCCATCGGACGCCAAGCTCGCCAGCGTGGCGGCCTCGCGCGCCGCCTCGCGCACCACCAGCCCGAAGGCGACCGCGTGGTAGGCGGCCGTGGGCGCCAGCGCACCCAGCGGCACCCAGGCCCGCTGCGGCGGGCGCTTGGCGCCGGGGTGGTCGGGCACGCGGGCGGTGGGGCGTGCCGGCTGCCCGAGGTCGGACGCCAGCAGCGGGAATCCGCTGGCCAGCGCGCAGACACCAGACGACAGCAAGGCGTTGACCTCGTTCGCCAGCGTGCTGTCGGCCTCGTAGCGTGACTCGAAGGGCACCAGCCGCAAGGGCCGCTGCAAGTCGTCGGCGATGGCCTGCGCCAGGCGCACGTCCAGGCCGCGCAACCCGCCATCGACGGCCTGCGACAGCGGTGGGTTGTTCTCTGCGACGCAGACGTTCAGCGGCTCGGCAGCGCGCGCGCCCGCAGCAACGGCAAGCAGCAGGCCGGCGCCAACAGTGACCACAGTGACGACAGCGACGACGGCACGGCGCATCAAGGCTCCTTGCCGCCGCGGCTGCCGACATAAGCCCAGACCAGCTTGATCTGCTCTGCCGTCAAGGCCTCCTTGAAGCTCGGCATGTTGCCCTTGCCGTTGGTGACCGAGTTCAGGAAGCGGGCCTCGTCGTCCTGCGGAAAGCGCCGCAGGTCATAGACCGTGGTGCCGGAGTTCACCATGTTCAGGCCGTGGCACTGCGAGCAGGTGCGCTGGTACTGCGCCCTGCCCTTGTCGATGTCGCCAGCGTCGAAACGCGGCGGCGAGGCACAGGCTGGCGCACTGCAGACAACGCACACCAGCAGCCACGACGCAGACAGCGCAGCCGCCCGCGCCACCGGCAGGCTCATCGAATGGCGAAGGTCCACAAAGAGCCGCCGGCCGGCGTCTGCGCCATGCGCTCGTCGCCCATCAGCGCCCACACGCCGCCGCCACCGGAGACGATGGAAACGTACTGCGTGCCGTTGCGCTCCCACGTCACGGGCAGGCCGATGATCCCGGAGCCGGTCTGGAACTGCCACAGCTTCTGGCCGGTGTCTGCATCCACCGCGATCACCTCGCCGGTGGCGGCACCGGTGAACACCAGCCCGCCGGCGGTGGACAAGGTGCCGGCCATGCTGGGCTGTCCGGGCCAGGGCATCTGCCACTTGCTCTTGCCGGTGAGCGGGTCGATGGCGCTCAGGTAGCCGTGCGGCTGGTCCTTGGGCATGTTGACGCCGCGGAAGTTGATGCCCAGGTACCACTCGCCCTGCTTGTATTCGGGCTTGGCGATTTGGTAGGGCCAACTGATGTTCAGCGTGTTGGCATAGGCCAGGCCGGTGGCCGGGTTCCAGGACATCGGCTCCCAGTTCTTGCCGCCCAGCACCGAGGGGAAGATCTCTTCGTCGCCGCCGGCCCGCACGCGCTTGAACACGGCTGACTCCACCGGCCGGCCGCTGGCCATGTCGATCTTGTCGGCCCAGTTGACCTTCACGTAGGGGTTGGCCGCCAGCAGCTTGCCGGTGGCGCGGTCGAGCACGTAGAAGAAGCCGTTGCGGTTGGCCTGGGCCAGCACCTTGCGCATGCTGCCATCGACCTTGAGGTCGATGAGCATGCCGACTTCGGTGGAGTCGTAGTCGAAGGGGTCGTTGGGCGAGAACTGGTAGTGCCAGACCAACTGCCCGGTCTTGGGCCGGAAGGCGAGCACCGAGTCGATGTAGAGGTTGTCGCCCTTGCGTGCCTCGGGGTTCCAGGGGCCGCCGTTGCCGGTGCCCCAATACACCAGGTCGAGTTCTGGGTCGTAGGCGCCGGTCAGCCAGGTGGGCGCGCCGCCTTTCTGTGCGGTGTCGCCGGGCCAGGTGTCACCGCCCTTTTCGCCTTGCGCCGCGGTGGTGAAGAGGCGCCAGAGCTGCTTGCCGGTCTCTGGATCCCAGCCGTCGATGTAGCCGCGCGTGCCGTACTCGCCGCCGGCAATGCCCGTCATCAGCACGCCGTTGGCGATGAGTGGCGCGCCCGTCATCGCGCGCCCTTCCTTGTAGTCGGCCGACTTCGACTTCCAGAGCTGCTTGCCGGTCTTGGCCTCGTAAGCGATGACGTGGGCGTCCAGCGTGGTGCGGTAGAGCTTGCCGTTGAGGATGGCCGCGCCGCGGTTCAGCAGGCCGCAGCAGGCCATCTTGAAGACGTCGGACGCAAACTCCAACTCCTGCTTCCAGATCTGGCGGCCCGACAGCGCGTCCACCGCCACGGTCGAGGTGTGCGTCGTCACGTACATCACGCCGTCGAAGACGATGGGCTGCGACTCCTGGCCCTGCGAGTTGTTCAGGCTGTAGGTCCACACCGGCGACAGCCTGGCGACGTTGCTCTTGTCGATGCTCTTCAGCGTGCTGTAGCGCTGGTTGGCGTAGCCCATGCCGTAGGTCAGCACGCTGCTGGTCTGCTTGGGGTCGTTCAGCAAGTCGGCGGCGGTCTGCGCTTGCGGCGCTGTCCACGCGCCGAGCGCGAACGAGCAGGCCAGGGCGACGTGGAGCGTGCGTTTGGCATTCATGCGGTCTTCCAGTGGGCTTGTGACTGCGGAGGTGCGGGCTCGGTCCGAAGGGGCCGGATCGCGCACCGCGACCGCACGATAGGCAGTCTTGCCGGCCACCGGAACCTGGGAGCATCCCTGATGCCGGGATGCAAGCGCGTGTAAGCAGCCCGGGGGAAACACGAAAGACTGCGCGCGCGAATCGGAACATCATCGCCGCTCGGTTCAACCAAGGGGAGCGCAGTCCATGAGCACGAGTTTGAGAGTCAACGGGCGGTCGGTGTCGGTCGAGGCCGAGCCGGACACGCCCTTGCTGTGGGTGATCCGCGACGATGTCGGCCTGACCGGCACCAAGTTCGGCTGCGGCCTGGCGCTGTGCGGCGCCTGCACGGTGCACCTGGACGGCCAGCCCGTGCGCTCTTGCCAGACGCCCTTGGCCGCAGCCGCCGGCAAGGAGGTCACGACGATCGAATCGGTGTCGTCCACGCCGGTCGGCCGCAGCATCCAGGCCGCCTGGGTGGCACATGACGTGCCGCAGTGCGGCTATTGCCAGTCGGGCCAGATCATGAGCGCCGTGGCCTTGCTGAAAGACAAGCCCAGGCCGACCGATGCCGACATCGACCAGGCCATGTCGGGCAACATCTGCCGCTGCGGCACCTACCCGCGCATCCGTGCGGCCATCCACACCGCCGCCGGCAACAAGGGAGCGTGAGCATGCACAGCACCGTTCAACGCTCGCGCCGCGAGTTCCTCAAGACCACCGTCATCGCCACCGGCGGCCTGCTGGGCAGCGGCCTGATCGTCGGCTGCGCGATGGCCCCCACCAAGAGCACATCGGCCGCGCTGCGGCCCAGCGCCACTGCGCCTGGCGCAATGCCCAACGCCTGGGTCAAGGTGGGCAGCGACAACACCGTCAGCATCATCTGCGCCCGTTCCGAAATGGGACAGGGCGTGTTCACCTCGCTGCCGATGCTGGTGGCCGAGGAACTCGAAGTGTCGATGGACAGCATCCGCGTCGAGATGGCGCCGGCCCGCGAGCCCTACATCAACACCATGCTCGGCGGCCAGCTCACCGGCGGCTCGACCTCGGTGCCCGAAGCCTACGGCCCGCTGCGCGCGGCCGGGGCGCAGGCCCGCATGATGCTGGTCGCGGCGGCTGCGCAGCAGTGGGGCGTGGACGTGTCCGCCTGCCGCGCCGAGAACGCAATGGTGCTGGGCCCGGGCGGCCGCAAGGCCACCTATGGCGAGCTGGCCGAAGCGGCGTCCAGGCTGGAAGCGCCGAAGGAGCCGGTGCTGAAGCAGCCCGGCGCCTTCAAGATCATAGGCACGCCCGTCAAGCGGCTGGACACGCCGGCCAAGGTGGATGGCAGCGCCGAGTTCGGCATCGACGTCAAGCTGCCCGGCATGCTGTACGCCGCACTGGCGCAATGCCCGGTGATCGGCGGCACGCCCAAGAGCTTCGACGGCCAGCGCGCCAGCGCCATGCCCGGCGTCAAGCAGGTGGTTCAGATCGGCAGCGGCGTGGCGGTGGTGGCCGACACCTACTGGCATGCGCGCAAGGCGCTCGACACCGTCAGCGTGCAGTGGGATGAAGGCGCTGGCAAGTCGCTCAGCAGCGACAGCATCACTGCCGGGCTGCAGGCAGCGGCCACCAAGCCGGGGGCGGTGATCAAGAAGGTGGGCGACGTCGATGCCGGCTTCAAGGCGGCAGCGCGGCGCATCGACGCCACCTACGACCTGCCCTTCCTCTCGCACTCGCCGATGGAGCCGATGAACTTCACGGCCGACGTGCGCAAGGACTCCGTGCTGCTCTACGGGCCGACGCAGTTCCAGCAACTGGCGGTGGGCACGGCGGCGGCCATCGCGGGCGTCAAGCCCGAGCAGGTGACCATCCGCACCACCTTCCTGGGTGGCGGCTTCGGGCGCCGCATCGACGTCGATTTCATCGCCCAGGCGGTCGAGATCTCCAAGGCCGTGGGCGCCCCGGTGAAGCTGATCTGGTCGCGCGAAGACGACATGAAGCACGACTTCTACCGCCCCATCGCGCAGCACCGCATGTCGGCCGGGCTCGACGCGCAAGGCATGCCCACGACCATCAAATTCCACCTCACCAGCCCGTCGGTGACGGCACGGCTGTTCTCGGTGTTCGTCAAGGACGGGCTCGACCCCTTCATGAGCGAAGCGGCCGTGGTGCCCTACGCGATACCCAACCAGCTTGCCGACGTGGTGATCCACGACACCGGGTTGCGCGTGGGCTACTGGCGCTCTGTCTCGCACGCGCTGAACGCCTTTGCCAACGAGTCCTTCATCGACGAGCTGGCCTCGGCCGCCGGCAAGGACCCGCTGGACTACCGCCGCACGCTGCTGGCCGGGCAACCCAAGCACCTGAACGTGCTGAACATCGCGGCGCAGAAGTCGGGCTGGGGCACGGCACTGGCGCCGGGCCGCTCGCGCGGGGTGGCGGTGATGGAAGGCTATGGCACCTATCTGGCGCTGGTGTCCGAAGTCTCCACCGCGGGCAACGAGATCCGGGTGCACAAGGTCACCGTGGCGGCCGACCTGGGCTCGATGGTCAACCCCAACATCGTCGAGCAGCAGATCGAAAGCAGCGTGATCTTCGGCTTGTCGGCAGCGCTCTTCGGCGAGATCACGTTGAAGAACGGCGTCGTCGAGCAGAGCAACTTCCACGACTACCCGGTGGTGCGCATGAACCAGTCGCCCGAGATCGCCATCACGCTGGTGCCCAGCGGCGGCAAGCCAGGCGGCATCGGCGAGCCGGTGACGGCGATGATCGGCCCGGCCGTCGCCAACGCGGTGTTTGCCGGCACCGGCAAGCGTTTGCGCAAGCTGCCGCTGCGGCTGGCCTAGCGGACGGTGAAGACGTGAGGCGCCGGTGAAGCGCCGGGCCGCGCTGGCGCTGCTGGGCCTGGGCGCGGCCCACTGCACCAGCGCCGGCGCGCAAGACCTGGAGCGTGAAGCGCGCTGGGCCGAGCAGACGCTGGCCACGCTGGTGGTGGGCGACGCGGTCTGGCTGGTGCAACGCAGCGGCCACCGCTTCCTGGCGCTGTACACGGCGGCGGCCAACGAGCGCGGCGCCGTCGTGCTGGCGCATGGCCGTGGCTGGGGCCCAGACCACGATTTGTACGGCGAGCTGCGCACGCGGCTGGCCGATTCCGGTTACTCGGCGCTGTCGATCCAGATGCCGGTGCTGCCAGACACCGCGAAGATCGGCGACTACCTGCCCACGTTTGGCGACGCAGACGAGCGCCTGGCGCTGGCGCTGGCCTGGCTGCGCGGCCAGGGCAAGGCGGGCCGCAAGCTGGCCATCGTCTCGCACAGCCTGGGCGCCACGATGGCCAACCACTACCTGGTGCGCAGCCCCGCGCAGGCCGCCGACGCCTGGGTTTTCATCAGCATCATCAACGGGCTGGAAGACATGTTCCGCATCCGCATCCCGGTGCTCGACGTCTTCGGCAGCCAGGACTGGGACGTCACCCGCTACGGCGCCGACGAACGCAGGGCGCAGATCGCCAAAAACACGGGGTCGCAGCAAGTGGTGCTGCCGGGTGCGCAGCATTTCTTCGAGGGGCAGCGGCCGGAGTTGACGCGCGCGATCGTGCGGTTTCTGGATGGGGCGTTGGGGCAGCCAAGGACGCTCGGTCCGCGCTAGGCGGCGGGCACCCTGACGACTTGGAGACTGGAATGAGAAAGCTCAAGGTCATCGAACACATCTCGCTCGACGGCGTGATCCAGCACTCCGCCGATGACGATGACTTTCCCTACAGCGACTGGACGGCGCCTTATCGAACCGCCGCTGGCCGCGACGCCGTGATGGCGGCGCACGGAGAGCGCTTCGATCTGCTGCTGGGCCGCCGCACCTACGACATCTGGTCGGGCTTCTGGCCAAAGGCGCCGGGCACGCCGATCGCGGACCGAATCAATGCCGCGACGAAGTATGTCGCCACCCACCGTCCGGACAGTCTTGGGTGGGGCCCGTTCGAGGGCATCGGGCCGGACATCGTCGGGGACATCGGCCGCATCAAACAAGCGGGCGGCCCTGAGCTGGTTCTCTCGGGCAGTTCCACGCTCACGTCGTCGGTGCTGGAACATGGCCTTGCCGATGAACTCGTGCTCATTGTTTCCCCGGTCCTGTTGGGCACGGGGAAACGCCTCTTTGCCGAAGGAACCCCGGCACGCGCGCTGACCCTCGTCAGCACGCAGACAACGCCGACCGGCGTGATCTTCACGACCTACACGGTTGCCGGCCCTTTGAAAGGCGGCTAGCCCGTTGCCTGAGCACAACGCGAGTCCTCGACCGAACGCGCCTGCGGGGTCAGACCGCAGCGGTTTTGCGCGGCGCATGCGATCGTTCATGCCAACCAAGCATCGCGCACAGCACGAAGGTGCCGCCAGTCGGTTCCGCAGCAACCGCCGAGGACGTTCAAATTTGGCAGCGCGCCCCTTAGCCCGCGATATCGCAGGGCCAAGTCGGATGGATTGCCTATGTCCAGTTCGGTGGAGTCGTCGAGCTCAGCGTGACTCTTCGTCGATGCGTTCGCGCGGATTCCGCGGACACGTTTTGCCCATGGCCCTGCGGCTTCCAAAGTTTGTGCGAAGTGGCTTGGGTGCGCACAGTTGATCGCAAAGTATGCTGGCGGTGCAGATGCATCGACGCGTTCGATGGCCTCGCCCAACTGTTCTCCGTTCGGGAGGTGGCCGTCCGTCTCGACCGTGAATGAGATGGCTACAGGTAGCCCAGCGCGCTGTGCCGCCAACGACACGCCCAAAGCTTCGGCTGACGTGGTCATCGTGACGGCCGCCAACATGTCAACACCGCCTTTTGCGAGGGCCTCCGCCTGGAGCGAGTGATACGCTGCGGCGTCTTCGACACTTCCGGGCGCCGCGGCAACATATCCGTCACCTCGCGGGCCGATGACGCCACTGACCACAATCGGCCCGCTGAGCCTTGGCGCCCAGCGGTCGCACAGCGACCGCATCAATTGCGCCGCCTCCACATTGAGTTGGCCTAGCCTCGTCGTGCCGACGCCGACAAGCTTGGCCCAGTCAGGATTTGCACGCCAGGTCGGCGTTTCCAACACGAATCCTGCCCCTGGAATCTCAGCACACAGCTCAAGATATGGAACGTAGTACCGCTTTAGCCTTTCACGCCCGAGTTCATCGTCCAGTAGGACGAATGCTGCGAAGTGTGGCAGTTCAATTCCATCCAGAAAGACCAGAGTTGTTTCTAGTCCTCCGTCGCTAAGAAAGAGGCCGCCAGCCAACTGTGGAAGATGCTGCAGTGACATCTGTGCGCTCCTCTGGTAAATGGCACTACGGGTCGTGTGACCCAGGTAGCGAGAATACGCTGACGGAGTCGCCAACTGGGACTTTTCGCGGCGATGTCGTGAGTCGCGGTGCGTGGGGCACAAGCTGAGGAACTGTGCCCTCTGGCCTAACGTTTGAGTTGACGCGGGACCAACGGCAGGACGCCAAGCCCGGGCCGGTGAAAATGTACCGCGTACCACCGGCCCGGGCCTGGCGTCCTTCCGTTGGCCCTCGCCTCGAACGAAGGGTTAGGTCGCACTTCTCGCGAGCCCAATAGTATCGCTTTGGTTGACGCGCCAAGTTGGCTGCCCGCTTTGCCAGTAGCCGAGCGGGGGCGGTACCCCGCCGCCGCGGAACATGCGGAGGCATAGCGTCTCGCGTAGCGAGTCGCGGCGAGGCACGCAGGCGTATGCTGTCTAAGGGAAGGTGGGCCTTGGTCTGCAGACCTCCTTGGTACGATGCAAGGCTGTTTCGTTGCAGCGCTGTGTCCGCGCTGCAATGTTTAGCCGATCTGGCACGCTGTCGCGGTGTTTTGTTGAAGGGAGAGGCATGGCTTTTCGTTCCATTGATATGTTTGCAGGCGCTGGTGGCTTGTCCGAAGGTTTGCGAATGGCCGGTTTCGACTGCGTATGGGCAAATGAGTCTGATCAATACGCCGCTGCCACGTTTGCCGAGAATTTTCCTTCTGCCGCTGTCGATTCGACCGACGTTCGAGACTTGTCTCCCGCAACAGTTCGCCAAGCACTGAACTTGGAGGTGGCGGACCTCGATTTGGTGGTGGGCGGCCCCCCGTGCCAGGGCTTTTCAACTTATGGCCAGCGCAATGAGTTTGATCCGAGAAATCAACTTTACCGAAACTTCTTTGCATTCATTGAAGAGTTTCAACCCAAATGCTTTGTGATGGAGAACGTAGTCGGTCTTCTGTCGATGAGCGGAGGCGAGGTGATCGCAGATGTGCTGAAGCTTGCACGATCATTGGGGTACGAGGCGCAAGTGCATAGCGTTCGAGCCGAGAGCTATGGGGTGCCTCAGCGGCGACGCCGTGTATTTGTGCTTGGCGCTCGAGCGGGCGGGCCGCCTCGATTTATAAGTCCACAGTTCGAAGAGAAGTCGGAACTCTTAGACAGCGAGACTGACCTATTCGGAGAAGCCTCGCCTCTACGACCAGTGCGTACCGTAAGGGATGCAATTTCTGATTTGGCGCTGTCAGAGCCGTTTCCCCCTGCCGATACTGCAAAAAGTACTGCGTATCCCTGTGCACCGAAGTCCGAATACCAGTTGCTAATGCGAGCCGGAATGAACGAAGCAGTCAGTCACTCCGCAAAGCGTATGCTACGGGTCAGAAGATTGCGTCTTGCACTAATGAGGCCCGGAGACTATGGGCGCCAGCTGCGTGAGCGCATCCAAGGGGACGGATTACCTTACGGCGCAATTGACGAGATAATGACTGGACATGCCAATTCTCGTGACCTTGAAGGCTGTAGAAAACAAGACGTCGCAACTGAAATGAAGCTTCGGGAGATGTTGCATGAAGGGAAACATGACCCAGAAGAAATACTGAATTTCATTGACCACGGCGGCTTTGCAAACAAGTATCGGCGTTTGTCCTGGGACGAGCCCAGCCACACGCTCGTTGCGCACATGGCTCGAGACTGCTCAGACTTTGTTCATCCAGAACTTGATCGCTTTATATCCGTACGTGAGGCTGCGCGCCTTCAATCGTTCCCCGACGCATTCAAGCTTCCTGGTTCACAGTTTCAGCAATTCAAGCAATTGGGAAATGCGGTCCCGCCGCTCCTGGGACGTGTGGTTGGCGACTCCATTATTGACCACTTGGCCCGCTCGCATGCTGTGGCTACAGGTTGCGAGACTTCTTCCAGCTTCGCCAGTCCGATGTGATTTGATGGACAAGTGCGTCGCTGTCGTCAAACCGCGACGTGAATATCTTCTTGCCGCTCTTGGTACGGGCCCCCGACGGAGTGGTGCGGCTGTTGTATGAGAAGCAAGCGTCAAAGCTCCCATGAACCTCAATGTAGCCGCGCTTGTCGGAAGGCTTGGCGATCGTCCCAAGTTCCCCAAGATTCACAAGATTCCCTGTTGGCGGTGGAAACGACTTGGCGTCGAAAGTGAACAGATAGCTTTTGAAGCCTGCTGCCATCATCCTCTCGCTACATGGTTTGTCATCTGAGACTCTTTCAGCCAGGGAGGCCTTCGAATGAACTCCGGCGAATGGTACTAACCCTTGCCGACCAGTTCCGTAAAGGCAGATGTCAAGTTTGCTTCCCCCTGCTATTTGATCAGCTAGTCCCATTTCTATCAAAAACTTGTTGCTTTCTCTCGTCTCGAATGCGATGTGGATAGAGATACCGTGAGGAGCAAGTCGCGGCGTGTAGTGGTGTTTGAAGAACAACTCGACAGCTTCGCCGCCCGCTCGGACCCAACTCTGTTTGGGGTCGCTGCGGTTGTATTCTCGAAGATACAGTCTATAAACCACATGGTGGTAAATGTCGGACGGGTTGGCTTCAGGCATTTGCGAAATGGCAAGCGAGAGAGCTTCAGCGATGGCGTCCCGATTGCTCTTGGCGCCTCGCTCATGGTTGAGCGACGAAAAAAGATCAAATATTGCGCGTTCTATGGCGAGAAACTTTTTGATGTTGCTTCCAGGAAATGGAATGGCAAAGTTCTTGTCGCGCCAACGCAGCAGTAGATCGAAGCCGTTGGCTGTTTCCTGAATCCGTGACCTCACCTCGATAGACGCGCACCCTGTGGGTGATGC
>CAXTHW010000014.1:0-121328 GCA_964244245.1 uncultured Rubrivivax sp.
CGTGGTGAAGAACTACCAGCGCAAGACCTTCGACGAGCTGAAGGCCAAGTACCACAGCCTGGACCTGCTGCTCATCGACGACGTGCAGTTCTTCGCCGGCAAGGACCGCACGCAGGAGGAGTTCTTCAACACCTTCGAGGCGCTGCTGGCCAAGCGCGCCCACATCATCATGACCAGCGACACCTATCCCAAAGGGCTGGTCGATATCGACGAGCGCCTGACCAGCCGCTTCGACGCAGGCCTGACGGTGGCCATCGAGCCGCCCGAGCTGGAGATGCGGGTCGCCATCCTGATCAAGAAGGCGCTGGTCGAAGGCGCGGAGATGCCGGAAGACGTGGCCTTCTTCATCGCCAAGAACGTGCGCGCCAACGTGCGCGAGCTGGAAGGCGCGTTGCGCAAGGTGCTGGCCTATTCGCGCTTCAGCCTGAAGGACATCAACATCGTGCTCGCCAAGGAAGCGCTGCGTGACCTGCTGTCCATCCAGAACCGCCAGATCTCCGTCGAGAACATCCAGAAGACGGTGGCCGATTTCTACAAGATCAAGGTTGCAGACATGTACAGCAAGAAGCGGCCGGCCAGCATTGCGCGGCCGCGGCAGATTGCGATGTATCTGGCCAAGGACATGACGAAGAAGAGCCTGCCCGAGATCGGCGAGCTCTTCGGTGGCCGCGACCACACGACGGTGCTGCACGCGGTGCGCAAGATCGGCGAAGAACGCACGCGCAACAGCGAGTTGAACCAGCAATTGCATGTGCTGGAGCAGACGCTCAAGGGCTGAGCAAACCCTGGGGACAACCAGCCGACAAGCCAGCACTTGTCCACAGCCGGCGCCCCGGCAGCCGACTTGTCCAGAAAGCGGGTACAGCGGCAGCGGGGCCTGGCGCACAGGGTTGCCAGGGTGCTAAACCGTTGATGGAAAAGGCGAAAATAGCGTTGTCCCCAGAATTCGCGGTGCTCTACTACGACTACCAGATTTAAAAAGAGGAAAACATGATTGTTCTGAAAGCCGCCCAGGAACAGGTGCTCGACGCATTGCAATCGGTGGCCGGCATCGTCGAGCGGCGGCACACGCTGCCCATCCTGGCCAACGTGCTGCTGCGCAAGAACGGCCCGCAACTAGAGCTGACCACCAGCGACCTGGAGATCCAGGTGCGCACCAACGCCGAACTCGGTGGCGACGAAGGCAGCCTGTCCACCACCGTCGGCGCGCGCAAGCTCATCGACATCCTGCGTGCCTTGCCTGCCGACCAGGTAGTGACGCTGTCTGCAGCGCAGAACAAGCTCACGCTGCAAGGCGGGCGCAGCCGCTTCACGCTGCAGACGCTGCCGGCAGACGACTTTCCGCTGGTCAACGAAGCGGCCGATTTCGGGCCTGCCTTCTCGGTGCCGCAGAAGACGCTGCGCTCGCTGGTCAACCAGGTGCATTTCGCGATGGCGGTGCACGACATCCGCTACTACCTCAACGGCATCCTGTTCATCGCCGAAGGCAAGACGCTGACGCTGGTGGCCACCGACGGCCACCGCCTGGCGCTGGCGCAGAGCACGCTCGAGAACGACCTGCCCAACAAACAGGAGGTGATCCTGCCGCGCAAGACGGTGCTCGAATTGCAGCGGCTGCTGAAGGACGAAGACACCACCATCGAGATGCGCTTCGCCGGCAACCAGGCCAAGTTCGTCTTCTCGGGCATGGAGTTCGTCACCAAGCTGGTCGAAGGCAAGTTCCCCGACTACAACCGCGTGATCCCGAAGAACCACAAGAACGCGGTCGTGCTGGGTCGCGCGCCGCTGCTGGCCTGCCTGCAACGGGCAGCCATCCTGACGAGCGAAAAGTTCAAGGGCGTGCGCGTCAACATCGAGCCCGGCGTGCTGCGCATCGCGTCCAGCAACGCAGAGCAGGAAGAGGCCAAGGAAGAGCTGGAGATCGACTACGACGGCGACTCCGTCGAGATCGGCTTCAACGTCACCTACCTCATCGACGTGCTGGCCAACATGGCCCACGAGATGGTCAAGCTGGAGCTACAGGACGGCAACGCCAGCGCGTTGTTCAGCGTGCCGGAGCAACCGGGCTTCAAGTACGTCGTGATGCCGATGAGGATATGACCCACCCCAAGTCATGGGCCCACCCCCGAAGCGCCTGCGGGGCTCCGCCTCATGAGGGCAACGCCAGCGGACCGGCAAAGCCGGAAGCGCGGCGTTTGCTTGAAGCGGCAACTGCTCTTTTCCCGACGAATCTTCAATGAACGAAAAATCCAAGGCCAGCGATGGCGTGACGCAGCGTGATGTGCCCGGCGCCGAGGGCGCAGCGGCATCGACAGGCAGCGCGGCTTCTGCGGCTTATGGCGAAAGCGACATCCAGATCCTCGAAGGGCTGGAGGCGGTGCGCAAGCGGCCCGGCATGTACATCGGCGACACCTCCGACGGCACCGGACTGCACCACCTCGTGTTCGAGGTGGTGGACAACTCCATCGACGAAGCGCTGGCCGGCCATTGCGACGACATCGTCGTCACCATCCACAGCGACAACAGCATCAGCGTCATCGACAACGGCCGCGGCATTCCCACCGGCGTGAAGATGGACGACAAGCACGAGCCCAAGCGCAGCGCGGCCGAGATTGCGCTGACGGAGTTGCATGCCGGCGGCAAGTTCAACCAGAACAGCTACAAGGTCAGCGGCGGGCTGCACGGTGTGGGCGTGAGCTGTGTCAATGCCTTGAGCAAATGGCTGCGGCTGACGATCCGCCGCGAAGGCAAGGTGCACTTCCTGGAGTTCAAGCGCGGCTTCACGCAGGACCGCGTGCTGGAGCAGCGGGACGGCGCCGAGACCAGCCCGATGAAGATCACCGGCGAGACCGAGAAGCGCGGCACCGAGGTCCACTTCCTGCCGGACGAAACCATCTTCACGCACATCGACTTCCACTACGACGTGCTGGCCAAACGGCTGCGCGAGCTGAGCTTTCTGAACAACGGCGTGAAGATCAAGCTGGTCGATGAGCGCAACGCGAAGGAAGACAACTTCGAATTCGCTGGCGGCGTGAAGGGCTTCGTGCAGTTCATCAACACCGGCAAGAAGGTGCTGCACCCCAACGTGTTCCACGCTGCAGGCGACAAGATGAGCGACCAGAACACCAATATCGGTGTCGAGGTGGCGATGCAGTGGAATGACGGCTATGCGGAGAACGTGCTCTGCTTCACCAACAACATCCCGCAGCGCGACGGCGGCACCCACCTCACGGGGCTGCGCGCCGCGATGACGCGCGTGATCAACAAGTACATCGAGGACAACGAGCTGGCCAAGAAGGCCAAGGTCGAGGTCTCGGGCGACGACATGCGCGAAGGCCTGGCCTGCGTCGTCAGCGTCAAGGTGCCCGAGCCCAAGTTCAGCAGCCAGACCAAGGACAAGCTGGTCAGCAGCGAAGTCCGCGGCCCGGTGGAAGAGATCGTCTCCAAGCTGCTGACCGACTGGCTGCTGGAGCACCCCAACGACGCCAAGATCATCTGCAGCAAGATCATCGACAGCGCGCGGGCCCGAGAAGCAGCCCGCAAGGCGCGCGAGATGACGCGCCGCAAAGGGGTGCTCGACGGCATGGGCCTGCCCGGCAAGCTGGCCGACTGCCAGGAAAAGGACCCCGCGCTGTGCGAGATCTACATCGTCGAGGGCGACTCGGCCGGCGGCAGCGCCAAGCAGGGCCGTGACCGCAAGTTCCAGGCGATCCTGCCGCTGCGCGGCAAGATACTGAACGTCGAGAAGGCGCGCTATGAGAAGCTGCTGTCCAGCGACAGCATCGTCACGCTGATCACGGCGCTCGGCACCGGCATCGGCATCGACGACTTCAACATCGACAAGCTGCGCTACCACCGCATCATCATCATGACCGACGCCGACGTCGATGGCGCCCACATCCGCACGCTGCTGCTGACCTTCTTCTACCGCCAGATGCCGGTGCTGGTGGAGCGCGGCCACATCTACATCGCGCAGCCGCCGCTGTACAAGGTCAAGCACGGCAAGCACGAGCAGTACCTGAAGGACGGCAGCGAACTCGACGCCTTCCTGCTGAAGGTGGCGCTCGACGGTGCGGTGGTGCTGCCGGACGGCCTGCAAGAAGGCCAGCCCGATGGCGGCCGCCCGAGCATCGCCGACAGCGCACTCGAAGCGCTGGCCCGCACCTATCTGGTGGCCACCAGCGTGATCGAGCGGCTGAGCAACTGGATGGACCTGGACGCGCTGCGCGCGATGGCCAACGGACTGGCGCTGGACCTCGACAGCGCTGCTGCTGCGGAGGCCAGCGCGGTGGCCTTGCAGGCAGGCCTGCACGACGCGCAGGTCAGCGCAGAGTTCGACGCCCGCACCGACAAGCACCTGCTGCGCGTCAGCCGCCGCCACCACGGCAACATCAAGAGCAGCACCATCACGCAGGACTTCCTGCACGGCGCCGATTACGCCGCGTTGAAAGACGCCGGGCTGACCTTCAAAGACCTGCTCGGCACCGATGCCGTGGTGCGCCGCGGCGAGGGCGAGAAGGCCAAGGAGCAGCGCGTGGTGGACTTTCGCGCCGCGATGGGCTGGCTGATGGGCCAGGCCGAAAACGCCGTCGGCCGCCAGCGCTACAAGGGCCTGGGCGAGATGAACCCCGAGCAGCTCTGGGAAACCACGATGGACCCCGGCGTGCGCCGCCTGCTCAAGGTGCAGATCGACGACGCGATCGAGGCCGACCGCGTGTTCACGATGCTGATGGGCGACGAGGTCGAGCCGCGGCGCGAGTTCATCGAGAGCAATGCCTTGCGGGCAGCGAACATCGACGTCTGAGCACGCAGGCCGGCCCCGCACGCGAAGCCGGCCGGTCCGCCCCCCGGCTCAGGCCGCGCGCCTGCGCAGCCGCATCCCCACCGCCGCCAGCCCCAGGGCCAGCATCGCCAGCGACGCCGGCTCGGGCACCGCGCTGATGGTCACCAGGCCCTGGCCGTAGCTGACGTCGATCACGTTCGCCAGGTCGTTGGCAAACGGGAACGACGGGCTGGCGCCGAGGCGAACCGTGCTGCTGCCGCCGGCCTTGGCGCTGAACTGCAGTGTCGCGATGTTGAAGTCGCCGGTCGGCAGCACCGATTTGAAGCTGTTGAAATAGACGTCGCTCAGCGTGCCCAGCGCGTTGTTGATCGCCCCGCTGCTGCTGATGAACTCCCAGGTGACGGTATCGATGCTGACGCTGGTCAACGTCAACACTGCGGGGTCGAAGCTCAGGCTGAAGCCGCCGCCGACGACGGCGTCGGTGAAGGCGCTGCCGCGCACCTGAAGCGCGAAGCTGTCGCCGGCACCGACGGTGCTGGCCGCTGGCGTGACGACCAGGTTGCCGGTGGCTTGCGCGGCGAGCGCGGAGGCCAGCAGTGCGGCCGTGGCGGCGGCTTGGCGGGCGAAGTGGTGGAGACGGGTTTTCATCGCGATGGTCCTTGGTTGCGTTGGAGGAATCGAAGCGGAGAGGAGGCGTTGCCCGCCTCAATTGGCCGGGCGGTGCCAGGCAGACGGCCCCGGACGGGTGCCGAACAAACGGCGAACCTGTGCCAGGTCCAGCGAATTGACGACGCCGTCGCCGTTCACGTCGGCGCGGTTCGGGCCGCGCGCACCGAAGGCGCTGCGCACCAGCGCCAGATCGACGCTGTTGACGATGCCGTCGTTGTCGGCGTCGGCGTCGCAGGCGTCGCCGTAGCCGTCGGAATCGCTGTCGCGCTGGTCGGCGTTGGCGACGTTGATGCAGTTGTCACGGCTGTCGGGCACGCCGTCGCGGTCGGTGTCGGTCTCGGTCAGCGCCACCTGCTGGCTGGCGCCGTCGCCGGAACCCACCCGCAGGTGGAAGTTGCCGGTGAAGCCGTTCAACGCGATGCTGCCGTTGCCGAATTCATCGAGCAGCGTGCGGCCGATCAGCCGCCCGCTGGCCGGGTCGAAGGCGACCGCCGTCACCATCTCCGGCGGCGCCAACGTGACCGGGCAGCCCGGGCATGGCTGGCGCGGCACGTTGATGACGGCCATGCCGCGCTGCACCGACAGGTTGACGGTGGAGAAGCTCCACGGCGGCGTGGTGCGCAGGATCACGGTCGGGTCGCCGAGCAGGTTGTAGATGTTGAACTCCTGGCGCGCGCCTTCCACGCCGACCACGGCGCCGTTGTCGCTGGGGTGCAGGTTGCTGGTGGTGCCTGCATCCACCGCGGCCACGTAGGCCTTGCCCTGGTTGAGCAGATCGCCCAGCCGGCGCACGGGGGTGCTGCTGCCGAAGCCGGGCGCCAGCCCTGGCATCAAGGCGTCGAAGAGGCCGATCGCGAGGTGGCCGTTATCGACCGTGCTGCTGTTGCGCGTGTCACCGATGATTGCCAGCGCACCATCGACGCGGCGCACCAGCGTCTCGGCCCAATAGACGGTGTTGGGGTCCGGCCCCAGGCCCGGGCTGACGATGTTGCCGGGCAAATCGACGGTCTCGTTGTCGAAGATGCCGCTGGCGCAGTTGATGCTGAAGACGACCGGGAACTGGTTGTTGGTGATCGAGATGCTGGACAGGTTGGTGGTCTTGAACTCGGGGTCGCCCCAGCCGTTCCAGCCGCCGTGGTCGCGGTGGTAGAGCAGCGAGGTGCCGCTGTTGACGGCGTCGATGACGTCGGCGGCGTCGCCGTCCCAGGCGAAGCCGGGCTTGCGCAGGTCGGACGGCACGGCGTTGCCGCTGCGCCAGGTGAGCGGGTTGGCCGCGCTGCTGGCCTTGTAGATGCGGCGCACGCCGTAGCCCTTGGACAGCGCGTGGTTGCGCACCCGCTCGGTGACCTCGGCGAACCAGCGGCTGTCCTGCGTGCCGCTGCCTTCGAAGAACGACGCGAAGGTCATGCGGCTGTAGAAGCTCTGCCCGCTGGTCGGGCCAGCGGGTGCGCCGGGCGGCGGAAAGTTCTCGAACGCCATCACCTTATCGACCATCACGGTGGCCTGCGCCAGCGTGTCCACCGGAAAGCGGCCGATGCCGATGGGCGGCACCGTCTCGGCAGTGGCGCCGGGCAGGAACTGGCCGTACCAGATGTCACCGGCGTTCTTCGACGCGGTGTACCAGTTGACCTCGTCGTAGTGCGTCGGCAGCTTCTCTGCGTCGCCCAGCAGCAGCAGCCACTTCGGCTTCACCGCATGGGTGTCGTAGTAGCTCGCGAGCCAGCTCCTGATCTGGCTGGCGCTGGCGGTGGCCGAGGCGCCGCCCGAGATAGTCTGCGTCGTCACCACGGTGGTGGTGATGCCCAGCGCCTCCTTGTGCGCCTTCAGCGTGTTGGCCGCGGCGAGAAAGTCGGGGTGGGTGACGATGACGAAGCGCGCGCCGGACAGCGTCGGCGACGCGGTGATGGTCGGCGCGCAGGTCGCGCTGAGCTGGGTCTGGTTCAGCGCGTACTTCAGCACCGGCAGCGGCTGCACCTGGATGAAACGGTCGATGCTGTCGAAGGCGGCCAGCGTCTTCGGCTCTGCCAGGTGGTCGGCCACGAAGCACGGGCTCCCGGCATGCTGCACCTGCACGATGTAGCTGTCGTACCAGGTCAGCACGCCGCTGGCCGGGTCGTAGCCATACGGCGAGAAGCGCAGGCTCTCGATGTTGGCGTCGCCCTTGAACAGCGCCTTGCGGCCGAGCGCTGCGCCGGCCACGGCTGGGCCTTTGAGGTACAGCGCGGGGTCGTACTCGAACGGCGGCAACTGGCGGTTGTCGGTGCTCGCGGTCTCGCTGCGCTGCACCGGGTACAGCCGCACCGTGGCGCGGCGCAGCGGGCCTTCGGGGGTGACGGTGATGACCGGCGCGCTGGGCAGCGCCAGCGGCAGCGCCAGCGCAAAGCCTGTGATCGGCAGCTCGGGCTGGCCGCGCACATCGGCACCGGCGCGCATGGTGCCCAGCCCGATCTCGCCGCGGGCGAAGCGCACGAAGTCGCCGCTCGCGGTGCGCACGGTCTGGAAGTCGGGCGTGCCGACGTTCAGCCGCACACGGCTCAGGCGGCTGCTTTCCTCGACAAGGGTTGCGGTGACGGCTGCCGAGGCCGCCCCCGACAGCAGGCCGGCCAGCGTGCCGGCCAGTGCGCCGAAGAGCGCGGCCGACAGCCGCGGGGAAGTGGGGAATCGACGCATGCTGTCTCCTGGAGCCTGCCGAAGTAGTGAGTGCCACGACCATAGGCAGGGGCCGTTGCGGCGCCGTTGCGGCACGGCGGGCGCGGCGATAATCCGGGGCCCGGAACACTGCACTAGAGCCAGGATGCCGTCTTGAAGCCGATGCTGAAGCGCCTGCTCCGGGGCAGGCTGATTGCGATGCGCGTGCTGTTCACCGGCTGTCTGGCTCTGGTCTGCGTCGGCGCCTGCCCGCTGCCCGCGGCGGCCGACACCGTGCAGGTGCTGACCTCCGGCGCCTACAAGCCGGTGCTGCAGGCGCTGCTGCCCGGGTTCGAGCGCCAGAGCGGCCACACCGTGCAGCTTCAGAACGACACCGCCGGCGCGCTGGCGCGGCGCATCGCCGGTGGCGAGGTGTTCGACCTGGCGGTGCTGCCGCCGGCCGCGCTGGAGCCGCTGGCCGGCAGGCTTCGCGGGCCGCCGGCCCTGCTGGCCCGTGTCGCCATCGGCGTGGCGGTGAAGCAGGGCGCGCCGCTGCCGGACATCGCCAGCGTCGCGGCCTTCCAGCGCACGCTGCTGGCCGCGCGTGCGGTGGCCACCATCGACCCCGCTGCCGGCGGCTCCAGCGGCATCTATCTGGCGCAACTGTTTGAAAGGCTGGGCATCGCGGCGCAGATGCAGGCCAAGGCGGTGCTGGTGCCCGGCGGCCTCGTGGCGCAGCGCGTGGTCAGCGGCGAGGCCGACCTGGCGCTGCACCAGATCAGCGAGATCCTGGCGGTGCCGGGCGCGGTGCTGGTGGGCCCGCTGCCGGCAGAACTGCAGAACTACACGGTCTATGCGGGCGCCGTGTCGGCCACTGCGGCCAACGCCGCTGCCGCGCAGGCCTTGCTGCAATGGCTGGCCGGCCCCGAGGCATGCCGGGTGCTGGCCGACAAGGGGATGGAAGCGCCTTGACCGGCTTGACGGGGCAGGCGGCTTTCACAGGCTGGGCGGGTTGAACGGGCTGAACGGGCTTCAGCCGGTCCCTGGCCGCCGGGCGGTGGCGCTGGCGATCAGCGCCGTGAGCAGCAGCCCCAGCAGCGAGCAGCTCGCGGTGGCCACCCAGGTGAACTGCCAGCCGCCTGCCTGGCTGGCCACCCAGGCCACCAGCGGTGGCCCGGCAAACTGCCCGGCCGAAGACCATTGCAACACCCAACCCACGGTGGTGGAGACCGTGCCTTCGCCGGGCGCCAGGCGCACCGCCAGCGTGAACAGCGTGGCCGGCACCAGGCCGCCGACGCCGGAGAACAACAGCACCGCGACGAAGCGCGCCCAGGCCGGCAGGCCGTGGCCGCCCGCCTCAGCGAAGGTGGCCGCCGCTGCCAGTGCCATCGTGCCGAAGCCACAGGCCAGCAGCCAGGGCGCTGCCGCGCCGCGCTGGAGCAGCCGCCCGGAGGCCACGTTGCCGGCCATGTTGGCGGCAGCCGCCAACGACGACAGCAGCCCGGTGGCCGCGCCCGAGATGCCGGCCTGCGCGTAGATCACCGGCAGGAAGCCGATCACCGCCAGCCATTGGCCGGAATAGACCGCGAAGCTCAGCGCCACCAGCCAGGGCCCGCGTGCAGACAGCGTCTGGCGCAGCCGCGCCGTCCAGGGCGCGGAGAGCATCGCCCGCGATGCGCCGCCGCCAGCGCGCGGCGGCACACCGCGCAACAGCGCCAGCGCCATCGCCAGCGACAGCGCCGCCAGCGCCCACCACCATGCGCGCCAGCCGAGCAACGCAATGCACAGCGGCCCGAGCGCGAACGCCAGCGCAGTGGCGAACGGCATGTAGGCGCCCCACAGCCCGAGCATCGCGTTCACCCGCTGCGGCGCCACCAGTTGCCGGATCAGCCCCGGCGCCGGCAGCACCACCAGCAGGAAGCCGAAGCCCTCCAGCGCGCGCAGCAGCATCAGCGCCGGCACGCTGGTCGCGGCACCGCCCGCCGCGCTTGCCAGCGCCAGCAGCACCAGCCCGATGGCCATGCTGCGGCGCAGGCCCAGGCCGTCGGCCAGCGCGCCGAACGCCACGCCCAGCGCCATGCCGGCCACCTGCACCAGCGACAGCAGAAAGCCCGCCTGCACCAGCGTGAGCCCCAGTGCGTCGCGCAGCGTGGCGATGGCCGGCGGCAGCTTGCCGATGTGCAGCGCAGCGCAGACGCCGGCCGCGATGACGATCAGCGCGGGGTCGGTGCGGCGGCGGGCGGTGCTCATCGCGGCCGAGTATCCCTGCACCGCAGAGCCGGCCGGCAGCGGCTTCTATCATCGCCCCATGCCCGACTATCTGGACCTGGACCGCTGGCCGCGGCGCGCCAGCTTCGACTACTTCCGCGCCTTCGACAAGCCGTACTTCAACGTCTGTGCCCGCCTCGACGTGGCCCGGCTGAAGGCAGCCACCGCCACCGCCGCGGGCTCCGGCGGCGCCGGCCTGTCGCTGGCCTGCTACTTCATCGCGATGCTGCTGGCCAACGAGATGGAGCCGTTTCGCCTGCGGCTGGACAAGGGCCGCGTGCGCGTGCACGAGGCGGTGCGCGGCGGCACTGCGCTGCTGCGCGAAGACGACAGCCTGGGCTTTGCCTACTTCGACCACGAGACCCACTACGGCCGCTTCGTCGCCCAGGCCGGCGCCGCCATCGCCGCGGCGCGCAGCGCGCAGGCGGTGTTCGACCCGCGGGTGGACGACGCGGCGGTGATCCACCTCACCACCTTGCCCTGGGTGCATTTCAGCAGCTTCTCGCACGCCCGCAATTGGGGCCGTGAGGACTCCGTGCCCAAGCTGGCCTTCGGCCGTGCCGACGCAGACGGCAGCAGGCTCTGGCTGCCACTGTCGGTGGAAGTGCACCATGCGCTGATGGACGGCCTGCACGTGGGCCGCTACTTCGAGCGCTTCGAGGCCGTGCTGCGCGACCCCGAACCCTGGCTGGCCACATGAGCGGCGCCGGCACGGCCGACGGCGACACCGCCGTGGTGGCGCTGGCCAACGGCGTGCGCGTGCTCACGCTGCGCATGCCGCACACCGGGACGGCGACCGTCAGCGTCTTCGTGCGCACCGGCAGCGCGCACGAGAGCAAGGCCTTGAACGGCATCAGCCACCTCGCCGAGCACATGGTGTTCAAGGGCACGGCAGGGCGCGACGCGCGGCGCATCAACCTCGATGCCGAGCGGCTGGGCGCCGAGGTCAACGCCCACACCGACAAGGACCACACCGCTTTCCACATGCGCGGCCTGGCGCGCGATGCGCTGCCCTTCGTGCGCATGCTCGGCGACATCGTGCTGCAGCCCACGTTTCCGCCACAGGAGCTGGAGCGCGAACGCCAGGTGCTGCTGCACGAGTGCAGCGAGGACGAGGACGACCCCTTGTCCACCGCCTTCGCGCTGTTCGACCGCAACTGCTTCGGCGAGCACCCCGCCGCGCAGCAGGTGATGGGCCCGCGCCGCAACATCGAGCGCTTCACGCGCGACGCGCTGGCCGGCTACGTGCAACGCCAGTACACGGGTGCCAATCTGGTTGTCGGCGTCGCGGGGCCGGTGGACGCCGACGCGGTGCTGCGCGAGGTGCAGGCCGTGTTCGGCAGCGTGCCGCAAGGCCGGCCCAACGTGGTGGCGCCGGCGCCCTACGTGGGCGGCAGCAGCGCGCGGGCGCTGGCCGGCGTGGGCCAGGCGCACCTGGTGCTGGGCTATCCGCTGCCGCCGCTGGCCCGGCACGATGCTGCCGCCACGCTGGCCGCCACGCTGTTCGGCGACGGCATGAGTTCGCCGCTGCTCGACCAGTTGCGCGAGCAGCGCGGCCTGGCCTACTACGTGGCCTGCTCGGCCGACGTGCTGGACGTCTGCGGCCAGTTCGTCATCGAGGCCTCGACCGGCGCGGCGCAGGTCGATGAGCTGCTGGCGGCCACGCTGGCGCTGCTGCACGCGCAGGCCGAGCACACCGACCCGGTGGACCTGGAGCGGGCGCGCAACCAGTGGCTGGTGCGCCGGCTGCGTGACCGCGAACACCCGGGCCGGCGGCTCGAAGAGGCCGCGCTGCGTCTGTTTGCCGATGGCCGGGTGATGTCGGCCGCCGAAGAGCGGGCGCAGATCGAGGCCGTCGGCCGCGACGCCATGCGCAGCGCCTTTCAGCGGCTGCTGGCGGCCGGGCCGTCGCTGGCGCTGGCCGGCAAGCTGGCGCGCGGCGCGGCCGACCGCGCGCGCCGCGCGCTGGGTGCTTGAGTGCCCCGCGGCGTTACAGTGCGCCCGCCGCTGAAACCCAAGCACCGATGACCGCGACCCCGCTGCGCCTGCCTCACCAGAACGAACTGCTGCAACGCCATTTGCGCAACTTCCTCGGCGAGCTGGAGCCCGAGGCCTTGCGGCTGCTGTACGACAAGCTCGAATGGGTCGAGATCGCAGGCGGCCAGACCTTGATGGCGCAGGGCGAGCCGGGCGACTCGATGTACCTGTCGGTCAGCGGCCGGCTGCGCGCCTACGTGCGTGACGAAGACGGCGCCGAACGCATGGTGCGAGAGATGGCGCGCGGCCAGGTCATCGGCGAGATGAGCCTGTACATGGACGCGCCGCGCTCGGCCACCGTGGTGGCCATCCGCGACTCGGTGCTGGTGCGGCTGGACAAGGCCGCTTTCACCAGCCTGCTGGCCAGCAGCGCCCAGGCCTCCATCGCGCTCACGCGGCAGATCATCCAGCGGCTTCAGTCGGCGCAACTGCGGTCGGACCTGGCGCGGCCGGTGACGATTGCGCTGCTGCCCGTCACCGCCGGCGTGCAGGCGATGGACATCGCCGCGCCGCTGGCGGCCCAACTGGTGGCGCAACTGCGGCACATGCCGGCCGGCTGCCGCGTCTGCACCGTCGATGCGGCGCGCATCGACGCCGACCTGGCATCACCCGGCCTGGCGCAGCGCCCGGCCGACGACAGCGACGCCAACCACCGCATCGCCCAGCTTCTGGACGCACTGGAAGCCGGGCACGACTACGTGCTGCTGGTGGGCGATGCCGACGCCACGCCCTGGACCGAGCGTTGCAGCCGCCGCTGCGACGAGATGCTGCTGCTGGCCGACGCCACGCAGCCGCCGGCGCTGCACGCCACCGAGACGCAGTTCCTGATGCGCCGCCCGGGCCGCAGCGAGGCGGCCGAGATCCTGTTGCTGCTGCACCCGGCCGACACGCGCTGCCCGCGCGGCACCCAGGCCTGGCTGGCGCGGCGGCCGGTGAGCGAGCACATCCACATCCGCCCGGCGCTGGAGCGCGACATGGCGCGGCTGGCGCGCATCCAGAGCCACACCGCCGTCGGCCTGGTGCTGGCCGGCGGCGGCGCCCGCGGCTGCGCTCACCTGGGCATCGTCCGCGCGCTGGAAGAAGCCGGCATCGCGGTCGATTGCGTGGGCGGCACCAGCATCGGCTCGGTGATGGCGGCCTTGGTGGCGATGGACCAGCCGGCCGCGGAGATCACCGCGGTGGCGCGGCGCGCTTTTCGCGTCAACCCCACGGGCGACTTCAACTGGGTGCCGCTGCTGTCGCTGATCAGCGGGCGCAGGCTGCGGCGCGTGGTGCAGCGCGCCACGCACGAGCTGCTGGGCTTCGACGCCGACGTCGAAGACCTGTGGAAGAACTACTACTGCGTGGCCACCAACTACTCGCGCGCCGCGGAACAGGTGCTGCGCAGCGGCCCGCTGCAGAAGGCGATGCTGGCCAGCATCGCGATCCCCGGCGCGCTGCCGCCGGTGCTGCACGAAGGCGACCTGCTGTGCGACGGCGGCACCTTCAACAACTTCCCGGTGGACGTGATGCGCGGCCTGCGCGGCGTGGGCCAGGTGATCGGCGTGGACCTGGGCTTTCGCAAGCCGCGCCGCATCGACCTGGACGAGGTGCCAGGCGCCTGGGAACTGCTGCGCGACAGGCTGCGCCCGGCCGGGCGGCGGCACTACAAGCTGCCCTCGCTGCTGTCCTATCTGATGAACGTGACCGTGCTGTACAGCAGCTCGCGGCAGCGCCAGGCGCAACGGCTGACAGACCTGTTCTTCAACCCGCCGCTGCCCCGCGTGGGCATGCTGCAATGGGAAAAGTTCGACAGCATCGTCCAGCAAGGCCACGCGCACGGTGCGGAGGTGCTGGCTGCCTTGCCAGCGGCAAGCTTGCAGCGGCTGCTTGCGCGCAAGGGCGGCTGAGGCTGGGCCGGCCGGGTCAGGGGCCGGCGGCGGGCAGCGTGGCGGATGGTGTGGCGGACGTTGTGGCGGACGTTGTGGCGGACGGCGCGGCAGACGGCGCGGCAGACGGCTGCTGCGCGAGCTGGCGCTCCAGCCGCTGCACGTCTTCGGTCAGGCGGCCGGCGATCAGCCGCACCACCTCGAAGCCGAAGGCCGGGTTCTGGTGGTAGAGCTGCTTGAAGGTGCTTTCGCTGATCACCAGCACCGTGCAGGGGCTGACGCAGCGTGCGCTGGCGGTGCGCCTGCGGTCGGGCGCGAAGAAGGCGATCTCGCCGAACAAGCGGCCTGGGGCCAGCGCGCGGCCAGATTCGATCAGCTCCATGTGGCCTTCCACCAGGTAGTAGAGCCGGTCTGCCGGGTCGCCCTTGCGGAACAGTGTGTCGCCGGCTTTCAGCCGCTTTGGCTTCATGTAGGGCTTGAGCCAGGTGTCTGCCGGCGCGGCGCGCGCGGCCGGCGCCGCGGCCCGCGTGACCTGGCGCGTCAGCTTGAGCATCTGCACCGCGCGCACCAGGTTCAGCGGCAGCAGCGTGGCGTGCAGCAGAAAGGTCATCGGGCTCGGCGCCAGCAGCCCGTAGAGGATGAAGCCCGCATTGCTGCCCACCGCCAGCAGGCGCAGTGGCAGGATGGTCCTGACGAAGCAGCTCACGATGATCAGCACCGCCGCCACCGCCGCGCAGACCAGCGCGGTGCCGCCCCAGGGCTGGTCCACCAGGTGCGCCAGACGCAGCAGCGCGGTGTCGAGCGTGAAGCCCATCGCCGCCGTCACCACTCGGCCGGCAGCTTCTTCAGCAGGCTGATCTCGCGGCCGTTGATCGCCACGTACTGGCCCAGCGTGAGCTGCTTGAAGACGCGGCTGACCATCTCGCGCGACGCGCCCACGCGCTCTGCGATGTCCTGCTGCGTCAGCTTCTCGGGCAGCACGCGGCGGCCGTCGTCGCGCTGCTGCGCCTGGCTTTCGAGCAGGCGCACGATGCGCTTATAAACGTCGTCGAGCGCCAGGCTTTTGACGCTGTCCGTCGAGTGGCGCACCAGGCCGATCAGCTTGTGCACGAGGTGCATCGCGAAGTCGGGGTGGTGGGCCAGGAAGTCACGCACCTGGGCGCCGGGCACCACCACGCAGGCGGTGGGCTCCAGCGTCATCACCGACGCCGAGCGGGGCTGGCCGTCGAGAGTCATCTCGCCGAAGTACTCGCCCGCACCCATGGTGTTATAGACCACCTCGCGCCCGTCGCTGGAGGCGCCATAGACCTTGACGCGCCCGCTGAGCAGGATGAAGAGCGCGTCTGCCTCGTCGCCTTCATTCACCAGCACCGCCTGCGCCGGGTAGCGCTTGACCCCGCCGCGCGCCGCAATGGCCTGCAGCAACTCGTCCTTCAACGGCGGATAGTGTTCGTTCTCGCGCATCGGCGTGAGCATAGCAACCGCGCCGGGTGAGCGGGGCTTGCGGCGGCCACGCTGCTGCCGCTGGGCAGCGGTCTGCCCTTCAGCCGCTCAGCCGCTCAGCCCGGCGCCGGCTTGGCGGGACGCGCCGCGCCGTGCGGCCGGCCATCCCGGCGGGCGGGGCGCCTGTCGTGCCGGTCTGGCCTGTCTTCGCGCCGGGCGTTGGCTGGCGGTGCAGGCTGCAGTGCGCGTTGCGCGCGGTCCTGCTGCGCGGCGGCCAGCAGCGTGTCGAGTTCGGCCTCGGCGATGCCTTTCAGAGCGCAGAAGTTCGCGCGCGTCAGCGTCGTCGTCTCGAAGGCGCGCAACAGCCCGGCGCGGGCTTGTTGCGCCTGCTGCGCCTCTTGTTCGGCGGCGCGGTCACGCTGGCGTGCAGCCTGATTGGCAGCCCGATGGGCCGCCTGCTCTGCGTCGCGCCGCGCCGCCTGCAGCGCGCGGCGCCGGGCCAGCTCGGCAGTGGCGGCATCGCGGTGCTCGGCAGCCAGCGCGCCGGCCGCCGCGCCGTCGAGATCGAAGCGGTGTTCGGCCTGGCTCAGGCCGATCAGGTAGGCGGTGCTGGTGGTGTGGCGGTGCAGAAAGGCCGACAGCGACTTCTTGTTGAAGATGCCGGGCGCCCGCTGCTGGATGTCGGCCTGGATGCGCAGCTTCAGCGGCAGCGGCCGCTGCTTGCCGAACAGCGCCGGAAACAGCGCCGCCAGGCGCGCTGCGCAGGCCGCAGGGGACAGGTCTGCGATCGCCGGCTGGACTGCGCTGCGCTGGGCTGGAGCCTCGGCGGTGTCGGGCGCTTCGGGTGCTGCGGATGCCTCGGGAGCTTCCGCTACTTCCGGTGCTGCGCTCTGCGCCACCCCGGGCGCGGCGTCGGAAACGATGGCCGGGGCGGCGTCAGGGCTGGCGGAAGCGTCAGGGGCGGCGCCCTCGTCGGAGGGCGGCATCGGGTCGTGCATGTGCGGTGGCAGGGCGATCGAAAAGCCGATTGTCGCCGCCGCCGCCCCGGGCGGCCGTCAGCGCGCCGTCAACGTGCCATCAGCGTGCGGCAGCCGGCCAGCGGCGCAGCACTTCCACCACCTGGCGGGCCTGCGGCTGTGTGCGCGCCACCCAGTCGTCGAACTGGGCTCGCGCCTGTTCGCCGTAGCGCCGCACCACCCACGTTCCGGCCCAGGCCACCAGCGCCAGCAGCAGCAGCGTCTTGGCCGCGCGCGCCAGCGCCAGCAGCGTGGCGATGCCCATACCGAAGGCCACCCATTTGACCCACCAGTGGCCGTTGTAGGTCATCGCATTGACGAGCGCGCAAATGCCCACCACGAAGACCGCCTTGAACGGCATGAAGACGGCGTCGGTGAGGTTCTTGATGGGGCGAAACAGGCTCATGGCGGCTCCTGCGCAACAGGTCGAAGAGAAAGTGAGCCGAAGCATAGGCAGCCGCCGCGGCCGCCGCAGCCGCGTTGCGACGGAGCGCAAGCGGCTGGCGTGGCCTGCGTCCAGAGCGGCGCCAGATGCGCCGCGGCATCAGACCTTTTTGGCCACCGCCGCCTGGCAGGCTTCCTCGTTGCCGACGCGGACCCATTCGCCGCCGCCGTTGACGCAGGTGGCCTTGGCGGCGTTGAGGCGCATGCGCATGCGGTCAGGGGCGGTGCTCACGCGGTAGGCTGCCGCCGCGATGGTGAGGGCCACCACCAGAAGAATGGCCACCATGGAGATGCTGATCTTCACTGCCGTGCTCCCCGCCGATGGCCGCGAACGTCGGCCGGTGGCCGCATGGTAGTGCCGCCGCGCCATTTGCGCAGGCGGCACGCGGCCTCAATCGTGGGATTCGCGCAGCGCGCCATGCACGCAGCGCGGCGCGTTGGCTTCAGTGCAGCCGGTTCGCGCGGCCGCTGCGCGGCGCAACCTTGGCGTCGGCGCCGGTGGCCAGTTCTTTGCCGCTGATGCCGGCGAACAAGGCCGCGGCCCGCACCTTGATTTCGAGCAGCTCGCTCGGGCTGACCGAGTACTGCCCGGTGACCTTGTTCACGTCGATGCGGAACTCCACGTCCTTGCCCTTGTTGGACAGCACGCCGCTGGTGAATTCATAGTCCTCGCTGTCCCAGGGCAGGCCCTGGGTGGCGACGTCGTGGTCCTTGTATTCGATGCGGTGGATCTCGCCGCTGGCGAGGTCGAGCAAGCCGGTGGACAAGACGATGTCGTCGGTCAACTCGTCGGAAATGGTGATCGGTACTTTCAGGTCCACGGGACAACTTTCTCGGCGCAAGCAGCGGATTTTGCCTGCAAACAAGCACCCCGCCGGATCACCAGCCCTCGGTGCCCGGCCCGCCCTTGAACGGGCCCAGCACCTCGGCCGTCACCCAGCCGGCGTAGAAGCGGCCCGGCTGGGGCAGCACGCGCTGGCCGTCCACGCTGCAGTCCAGCAGCCCCGGGTAGAAGGCGACATGGCCGCGCAGCGCGTCGAAGGCCGGCGCCGGCTCGGGGTACCACCAGGCGACGCGCTCCAGCCGCCGGCCGGCGGCCACCACGGTGCCGTAGGCGGCGCGGCCCTTCCACTCGCAATGCGACGCACCGGCGGCCGGTTCCAGGCAGTCGGGCGCGATGTCGGCGCGCGGCAGATAAAAGGTCGGCGGGCTGGCCGTTTCCAGCACGCGCAGCGCACGCCGGCTGCGCGCGATCTGCTGCCCGCCCAGGGTGATGAGCACGTCGCGCGGGTCGGGCGCGATGCGCGGCGGCCGTGGGTAGTCCCACACCGACTCCTGGCCCGCGCCGGGGGTGATGGCAAAGGTGGGGCGGTCGTGCCCGGTGTAGCGCCACATGCGGTTCTCCTACAGCAGTCTCGGCAGTGTGCCGGCCGGCATGGCGTTGCGGACAAGCCCTGCATGAAGCCGGCCGCCGCTGCGCTGGTGATGGTCAGCCAGAGCGGGGCATCCACCGCCTTGCGTCCGGGGCCGCAGAATGCAGACGATGCCTGCCCAGCGCCGCCTTGCACCCTGGCTCGCCGCCGCAGCGCTGGCGGCCGGTTGCGCCAGTGCGCCGCCACCGGCCGCGGTGCCGGGCAGGCTGCAGCCCGGGCTGCAGATCGGCGATGCAGAGCTGCCGGCGGAATGGTCGCTGCCGCCGGGCCGGCCGTCGGCGCTGCTGGTGCTGCAGCACGGCTTTGCTCGCCAGTGCCGGCACCTGCGCGGCACCGCGCGGCAGATCGCCGACGGCGGCCTGCTGGTGCTGTGCATCGACGCCGAGATGGCGCGCGGCAACCCGGCGCTGGCCGACCGGCTGGCGCTGGCGCTGCTGGACGGCGCCGTTGCGGGGCCGGACGGCCAGCCGTTGCCGCTGCGCATCGCCGTCGGCGGGCACTCGGCCGGCGCCTTGTTCGCGGCGCGGCTGGGCCAGCGGCTGGCAGCGCTGGCGCCTGCCCGGCTGGCCGGTGCGCTGCTGCTCGACCCGGTGGCGGCGGACGGCTTCGCCGACGCCCTTGCCGCGATTGCGGCGGCCGGCCGGCCGGTGCTGGCCGTCACCGCCAACCCCGGTGGCTGCAACGCGCAAGGCAACGCGCTGGCCGCCTTGCCGGCCGGTGCGCTGGCCGTGCAACTGCTGGACCGCTCGACGCACCTGGACGCCGAGGGCAGCGACACCAGTTGGCTGGCGGTGGCCGCCTGCGGCCAGCCGCTGCCGGCCAACGTGGCGCTGCTGCGCACGCTGGCGGCGGCCTGGGCGGGCGACATGGCCGCCGGTGCGCGGACACCGGCGTTCTACCCCGGCGGTGCCTGGCTGGAGCCGGTGCTGGCGAGCGGCGCTGCGCGCTTGCGGTAGCGGTCGCGGTCGTGGTCGCGCGGTCCCTGTCCTCGTCCCGGTCGCCGTCGCCGTCGTGGTAGCGCCGGCCCGTCACGCAAAGGGCAGCAGCCGCTCGCCGGCCAGCCGCAGCGGCGCCGGGCGGGCGCAGAAGCGCAGCTCGATGCTGGTGCGCAGTGCCGCCGTCGCCGCGCAGTGCTGCGTGCGGTGCAGCAGGCCGCCGCCGAAGACCAGCACCTCGCCTGCCGCCAGCACGGGCTGCACGAAAGCCTGCGGTGCGAAGCAGGCACGCACGGCCGCGTCGGCCAGCTCTGCCGGGCTCAGCAGCCGCTGCAACGGTGGCTCCACCCATTCGAGACCGGGCGCGTCGCCACCGCAGGGGGTCAGCGCGATCCAGCAGGTCACCATCGGCAGCAGCGCGGCAGGCGGCGGCTGGGGCACAGCGATGAAGTCGTGATGCAGGGCGCCGTCCTGGTGCCAGTGGTGCGCCGGCTGCGCGCGCCGCACCCAGCACTGGCCGGCGATGCACCAAGGCTCGGCACCGAGCTGCTGTGCGACCACGCTGCGCAGCGGCAGGAGGCCTTGCAACACCGCAGGCAGCGGCAGCGCCCGCGCCAGCGGCACCGAGCCGCCGGGGTGCCGGTCAAGCGCCTGCAACCAGCGCGCGGTCAGGGCCGGATCGATCGACGTGGGCACCTGGCGCTAGGACGGCTGTCACGCGCAGCGCGCGGATGGGCGTGCCGACCGGCGCCTGCGCATCCGGCCCGTCAGGCCTTCTTGCCGAAGAGGCCGGCCAGCCAGCCCTTGAAGACGGTCCACATCAGGCCCAGTGCGTTCAGCTCCTGCACCGGCCGCGGCGCAGCCGGCGTCGGGCTGGGGGCCGGTGCCGGTGCCGGTGCCGGTGCCGGTGCCGGCAAAGGCCCAGGCCCAGGCCCAGGCCCAGGCCCAGGCCCAGGCCCAGGCCCAGGCCCGGAGCCTGCGGCGGCGCTGCCCGATGCCGGCACTTCGGGCGCCACCGTGGCCGGCGCGAACACCGGCACCGCGGCCGCGGCAGTGCGGAAGTTGCCGGCGAACTGCGTCAGCATCGCGTCGGACACCGGCACCAGCAGCCGGCTGCCGAATTGTGCCAGCTTGCCGCTGACCACGATGGTGGCCTGGCCCACCAGCACCGCGCTGCCGGGCGTCTGGCCGGCCTCGATGTGCGAGGCCAGGTTCATCGACGCCGACGAGCCCGACTTGTCGGCGCCCTTGCCCAGCATCTGCATCGTGCGCGTGGCCGGCTCCAGTGCCAGCACCTCGATGTCGCCGCCGAAGCTCATCACCGCCGGGCCGACCTTGCTCTTCACCGTGCCCTTGTAGTGCGTGGCGTCGATCTGCTCCGTGATGGCCGCACCGGGCATGCAGCCGGCAGTGGCGCGGATGTCCGACAGCACGGCCCAGGCCTGCTCGGGGCTGACGTCCAGCGGGTAGCGTTTGTCGAGTTTGACTTCCATCGCTTGGCTTCCTATTTCGACGCCGGCAAGGCGGGTGCCACCGGCGACGGCACCATCACGCCCGCGGCCAGCGGGATCTCGTCGCTCACGGTGACGCCGCTGACGTAGTAGCGCGTGTCACCGAAACAGCTTGTCGGCAGGCCGACCTTCTGGTCGTAGTGCAGGCTGACGCGCTTGCCCATCGCCTTGCTCACCTGGGCGGCCACCGCGTCGTCGTAGATCGTGAAGGCGAACATCTCGGGCGTCGAGCCGGGCAGCGACACCAGGGCCAGCTCGCCTTCCCAGGTCTTGCAGAGCCAGCCCTTGTGCGAGAGCTTCTGCACCCAGCCGGCACGCTCGCCGCTGGCGTAGCTCCACTTCAGCACGACGGTGACGTACAACGCCGCCAGCGCGGCGAGCACGAGCAGGGCGAGGATCAGGCGCTTGAGGGTCAAGTTGGACTCGCGGCAGTGGCGTCACGACGGTGGGCGACGGGCAGCGATTATTGCGGCGCCGCCCACACCAGCTCGGCAGCGGCCAGATCTTCGAGCGCCGTGCCCACCGATTTGAACAGCGTGATCTCGCTTTCGTGCTTGCGGCCGGGGTGTTCACCGCGGCACAACTGGGCCAGCGTGGCCTGAAGCGCGGCGGGCTCGAAGCAGCCTTCGGCGCTGGCCGACAGCAGGTCCCCGGCCTTCGCGAGCGCCTCGGCGGTATCGACGAAGACGCTGGCGCGCGCCACCGCGGCGCCGTCGCACTCGCGCATCGCGGGGGTGAAGCCGCCGATGAGGTCGAGGTGGGCGCCGGCCGCCAGCCAGCCGCCTTGCACCAGCGCGCGGGTGGACAAGGTGGCGCAGCTCACGATGTCGGCGCTGCGCACCGCGCCTGGCAGGTCAGCCACCGCCCGGGCGCCGATGCGCGCTGCCAACGCGGCGGCGCTGGCGGGGTTGCGGCTCCACACCGCGACATCGTCGAGGCCGGGCAGGACGCAGCGCATCGCGTCGGCCAGCAGCGCCGCCACGCGGCCGGCGCCTACCACCAGCAGCCGCCGTGCGCCGCGCCGCGCCAGGAAGGATGCCGCCAGCGCAGACGCTGCCACCGTGCGACGCGCGGTGATCTCGTTGCCGTTCATCAACGCCAGCGGCACGCCGGTGGCTGCGTCGAACAACAGATAGGTGGCGTGCAACGCCGGCATGCCGAGCGCCGCATTGGCGGGAAAGATGCCGATGGTCTTGAGGCCGAAGAAGCCACCGACGCGCCAGGCCGGCATCAGCAGCAGGGTGCCGGCGTCACCCACCTGGTGCAGATGGCGCGCCGGCACTTCGCAGCCGCTGGCGAACATCGCGCGCAGCGCGCCGATCAACGCCGGCAGCGGCAGCGCAGCGCGGGTGGCTTCGGCATCGAAGACGCGCACGGTGCCGCCGGCCCGCAAGTGCAGCTACTTCGCGCCGGCCTTGAAGCTGGTGAAGATGCGCGTCTGCACGCGCCGGATGTCCTGCGGCACGGCGTCGGGCGGCGTCAGCTTCTGCATGTCGGTGGCGGACAGGAAGATGGTGGCGTTGTCGGCGACGTCCTTCTTGACGAACTTCTTCGACGCCGCATTCGGGTTGGCGTAGAAGACCTTGTTGGTCAGCCCGGCGTGCACCTCGGGGCGCAGGATGTAGTTGATGAAGGCATGCGCGTTCTTCGGGTGCGGCGCGTCCTTCGGGATGGCCATCGCGTCGTAGAACAAGGTCGCGCCGGTGGGCGGCACCAGGGCCTGGATGTCCTGGCCGCTCTTGGTCTCGATGGCGCGCTGGCGTGCGATGTTGATGTCGCCCGAATAGCCCATCACCACGCACAGCGCGCCGCCGGCCATGTCGTTGATGTAGCCCGACGACGAGAAGCGCGTGATGAAGGGCCGCACCTTGGCCAGCAGGTCTTTCGCGGCGTCGTAGTCCTTGGCGGCCTTGCTGTAGGGCGGCTTGCCGGCAACGATCATCGCCACCGGCATCACCTCGGACGCGGAGTCCAGCAGGTTGATGCCGCAGCCCTTCAGCTTGCCGGCGTATTGCGGGTCGAACACCAAAGACCAGGGGTTGGCCGGCATCGGCGTGGCGCCCAGCGCCGCCTTGACCTTGCCGACGTTGATGCCCACGGTGACGTAGCCCCAGAGCCAGTCCACGAGGTACTGGTTGCCCGGGTCCACCTGGGTCATCTGCGACAGCAGCGCGGGGTCGAGGTTGGCCCAGTTGGGCAGCAGCGCGCGGTCGAGCTTCTGGAACAGGCCGCCTTCGATCTGCGTCTTCGCGAAGTGCGCGCTGGGCACGACGATGTCGTAGCCGGTCTTGCCGGCCACCAGCTTGGCGTGCAGGATTTCGTTGTTGTCGTAGTTGTCGTAGCGGACCTTGATGCCGGTCTCTTTCTCGAAGCCCTTGATGGTGTCGTCGGCGATGTAGTCGGACCAGTTGTAGATGTTCAGCACCTTGGGCTCGGCGCTTTGCGCCGCGGCGTTGAAGGCAGCGCAGGCCAGGCCGGCGAGCAGGGTGCTGACGAGGAGGGATCGGCGCATGGTGGTGGCTTTCGAAGGCATTTGCCCGGGTGAAAACGGCTCAAGCAAGATTTTCGCCGACCACGCCTGCGCCATCTGCGTGCTCCGCCGGCCGGCGGCGGAACATGCCCCAGCCTTCCATTGCCAGCACCGGCTCGTCGCGCTGGTTGCGCAGCTCCCAGCGTGAGCGCACCAGGCCCACCTGCGGCCTGCTGGCCATCGGCCGCGCTTCGAGCACCAGCATGCGGCCGCGCAGGGTGTCGCCAGGGAACACCGGCTTCAGCCAGCGCAGGTTGTCGATGCCGGGCGAGCCCAGGCTGGCTGCGTCGAGCAGATAGTCGTCGCACATCATGCGCATCGCCATCGCGCAGGTGTGCCAGCCGCTGGCGCACAGGCCGCCGAAGAGCGACTCGCGCGCGGCGGCTTCGTCGATGTGGAAGGGCTGCGGGTCGAACTGGCTGGCGAAGGCGACCACGGCCTCACGGGTGACGGGCAGGCCGCCGAAGTCGCGCGTGTGGCCGGCAGGAAAGTCTTCCCAATAAAACTTGAATTGGCGCATGGCGGCCAGCATAGCGCCGCGCGCCACAATCGCCGGCTCCTGCCACGGACTCCTGCCAAGGACGCCACCACCAATGACCGCTCTGATCCTGGGCCTCTTGATCTTCCTCGGCGTGCACTCCACGCGCATCGTCGCCGAGCCGTGGCGCGCCGGTGTGCGGGCGCGGCTGGGCGAAGGGCCGTACAAGGGGCTGTACTCGCTGTTGTCGGTCGCCGGCTTCGTGCTGCTGGTGTGGGGCTACGGGCAGGCGCGCATGGCGCCTGTGCTGCTGTGGCCGGTGCCGCCGGTGTGGACGCGCCACCTGGCCGGCCTGCTGACGCTGCTGGCCTTCGTGCTGCTGGTGGCGGCCTACGTGCCCGGCAACGGCATCAAGGCCAGGCTGCACCACCCGATGGTGCTGGCCGTCAAGCTGTGGGCGCTGGCCCACCTGCTGGCCAACAACACGCTGGCCGACCTGCTGCTGTTCGGCGGCTTTCTGCTGTGGGCGGTGTTCAGCTTCCGCGCTGCCCGCCGCCGCGACCGTGCGCTGGGCACGGTGTATCCGCCGGGTCGCACCGGGCCGACGGTGCTGACGGTGGCCGTCGGCGCCGCGGCTTGGGCGGTGTTCGCCTTCTGGGCGCACGGCTTGCTGATCGGCGTGCGGCCCTTCGGCTGACCCCCGTCCGGGGGTGGCCGCAAGGGGGCCGACCTCTGGACGATGGTCGGCCGCCCCGGTTTTGCAGAGCATGGGAACCCTCACGACACCCCGGAGGTTCGCATGGTCATCGCCAACTGGATCCGCCTGCTGCGCAAGAGCGCTGTCGCCGCCCAGCCGCAAGCCGGGGTGGCCGACGCGGCGCCCGACGAAGAAGAGCGCCTGCTGGGCTGCGGCTGGTTCGATTCCAGCCATGCGCTGCAAAGCGGGCTGCTGGTGACCGAGCACGCCACGGCCGACGCGGTGGCGCCGGACATGCCCTTGTCAGACTGGCTGGCGCTGCACCTCGCGGGCTGGCCGTTCCCGGTGGCCGCCGAACCCTGCCTGGCCTGAGGGCAGCAGGTGCTGCAGCGCCGCCTCGCGGTGCATCGCGTGGCGGGTATAGGGCACGCTGCGGCCCGACAGCCGCAGCGACAACTGCGTGACGAGGTCGTGCGTGCGCGACGGCGGCGCTTCCAGTGGCAGCGCCAGCAGCCAGGCCAGCAGGCCCACCGCCAGCCAGGCCGGCGTGGGCGCGTCGGGCGCCTGGGTGCGGCGCAACGCCAGCGCCGCCGCAGCGCCGCCGAGCAGAAAGCCGAACACGCTCTCGCTCACCGAGTGCGCGCCGGTGGTCACCCGCGAGACGGCAATGCCGGCGGCCAGCAGCGTGCCGCACAGGATGGCCAGCCGCGGCCAGGGCCGTGGCGCACGGCCTGCGGCAATGCGCGCCAGCACTGGCAGCACGGCAGCGGCAAACATGCTGTGGCCGGAGATGCCGGTGTAGTCCAGCGGAGCCCAGCCCAGGCCCCAGCCGATGAAAGCCACCTTGGTGGCGGTGGTGATCAGCGTCGCGATGCCGGCCGTCAGCAGCCAGGCACCGGCCAGCGGCCGCGTGCGCGCCGAGCGGCACAGCCAGAGCAGCGCCGCAGCCATCGCCGGCAGCAGGATCTGCGCTTCGCCCAGCCGCGTGAAGAGCGCCCAGCCGGCGCTGTAGGAATGCATCGCCCGATGCTAAGCGGCCCTGTCTTGCACGCAAGTGACGGGCTGCACGCTGGCGGCAAAAAAGCCGTTCGTCGCGGCCTGTGGCGCTTCGTCGCGGGCGCGCGGCTGGCCATCGCAAGCCCTGCGCGCCGCTGCCGGCTGCTGCCTACAGTCCACTCCATCGACAGCCTTCCAGCAGCCCCAAGGAGCCCACCATGACCACCCGCGCCGCCCCCTTCGCCTCTCGCTTCGCCTCCCGTTTCGTCCCCCGCCTGGCCGCCCTCGTGTCCGCCGGCTTCCTGACACTGGCCATGCTGACTGGCGTGAACGCGCTGGCCACCAGCGACACCACTGCGCCGCAGTGGGCGCAGGCAGCCGCCGCGCAAAAGGCCTGACCGGCGCAACCGCCGGGGACTGCCCGGCACTGCCCGCAACAGCCCGCGAAAGCCCGGCGCCCAGGCGGCGCGCCGGGCTTTTCGTCGAGGTGCGCGGCGGCCCGCGTTAGGATGGTTGCACCACACCCTTTGGAGCGACCTTCCATGCGACCCACCTTGCGCAGCCTGCTGTTGCTCGCCTTCGCCGCCTCCGCGTGCGGCACTTCGCTGGCCCAGGCCACCCTCGACAAGATCAAGGCAGCCGGCACGATGAGCGTGGCCTACCGCGAGTCGTCGATTCCGTTTTCCTTCCTCGACGACAAGGCGCAGCCGGTCGGCTTCGGCTACGAGATCTGCGAGCGCATCATCGACGCGGTGAAGAAGGCCACCGGCCGTGCCGACCTGAAGGTCAGCTACCAGCCGGTGACCAGCGCCAACCGCATTCCGCTGCTGGTCAACGGCACCATCGACATCGAGTGCGGCTCCACCACCAACAACAGCGACCGTGCCAAGCAGGTGGCCTTTGCCATCAACTATTTCTACACCGGCACGCGCTTCCTGGTGCGCACCGATTCCGGCATCAAGTCGCTGGCCGACATCAACAACAAGGTGCTGGTGTCCACCACGGGCACGACGAACTTCCGCATCATGCGCAACCTCATCACGGAGCAAAAGCTGCCCATCGAGCTGATCGGCGCGAAAGACCACGCCGAGTCGGCGCTGCTGGTGCAGAGCAACCGAGCGGCGGCATTCGCGATGGACGACATCCTGCTTTACGGGCTGCGCGCCAGCGCGCAGAACCCGGCCGAACTGGCCGTGGTGGGCGAGCCGATCCAGGTGGAGCCTTACGCGATCATGCTGCGCAAGGACGACCCGGCGTTCAAGACGCTGGTCGATGGCGTGGTGGCTGGCCTGATGAAGAGCGGCGAGTTCGAGAAGCTCTACAAGAAGTGGTTCCAGTCGCCCATCCCGCCCAAGGGCATCAACCTGAACGCACCGATGGACAAGGCGCTGGTGGACAACCTGAAGACCTTGTCCGACAAGCCCGCGACCTGACAGCCGGGCCAGGGAGCCGACGATGAACTTCAGCATCCGATGGGGATGGTGGCTGCTGCTGGCTGCCGGCGCACTGCTGGCGGCCTGCGGCGGCGGCGCCGACACCACCAAGGCGCAAATCCGTCTGGTCAACGCCAGTGGCGGCTATGCGGCGCTGGACATGTCCATCGACGACAGCCGCCGCTTCACGGGCGTGGCCTACGGCGCCAGCGCCAGCTACGTGGAGGCCGACCCCGCCAAGATGGCCACCACCATCAGCCGCCCCGGCGCCGCCACCGCGCTGGTGAGCCTGACGCCGGCGGTCAGCAAGAACAAGTCGTTCACCGTGCTGGCCTATGGCGGCGAAGGTGCGCTGAAGACGCTGGTGCTGGACGACAACACAGGCGGGCCGGCCAGCGGCAAGACCCTGCTGCGCGTGGTCAACGGCGCGCCCGATGCGCCTTCGGTCGATGTCTATATCACCGGCAGCGCCGAGAGCCTGACCGACGCCGTGCCGCTGCAATCGGCAGCCGCGGTGGGCGCGACCGGCGGCTTCGCCACCGTCAACAGCGGCACCTGGCGGCTGCGCATCACCGGCGCCGGCAGCAAGACCGACGTGCGGCTGGACGCCAGTGGCCTGGTGCTGGGCAGCGAGCAGGTCACCACGCTGGTGGTGACGCCAGGCCGCGGCGGTGTGCTGGTCAATGCGCTGTTGCTGGTGGACCGGGGCAGCATCGCGCGGGCCGACAGCACGCAGGCGCGCCTGCGCGTGGCGGCGGGCGTCACCGGCAGTGGCGCGGTGTCTGCCACCATCGGCGGCACGGCGCTGCCGACCGTCACGGCGCCCGCCGTCGGCCTCTACACGCTGGTGAGCGCCGGCACGCCGACGCTGACGGCGTCGGTCAACGGCACGGCGGTCGCCGGCCTGCCAGTCAGCACCCTGGCCGCCGGTGGCGACTACAGCCTGCTGGTCTATGGCACGGCCAGCGCGCCGCAGGTGGCGCTGATCGAGGACGACAACCACCTGCCCGCAGATGCGAGCCAAGCCAAGCTGCGGCTGGTGCACGGCGTGGCCGACGTGAGCACCGCGTTGTCGCTGACGGTGAACTTCTTTCCCGTCGCCGACGGGGTGTCGCCCGGTGCTGCGTCGGCCTACAAGCTGGTGGACCCCAGCACGACATCGGTCTTCTCCGTCACGACGCCCGGCACCGCAGCGGCCATCTATTCGGCCGTTGACCAGATCCTGGTCGCCAACCGCAACTACACCTTGTTCGTCGTCGGCGCCAGCGCCCCCGGCCCGGCGGTGGGCATTCTGCGGCCGGACCGTTGAACGGCGGATTCCGCAACAGGCACGGCGAGAGGCAGGGCACGCGCCTTGCCCGGCATCCGGGGCGGCGCGCCGGGACATGCGGGCCGTTCCTCTGTAAGCTTTGAACACACCCGGGCGACCGACCTGCATGACCGACCACCTGCCGTCAGACCTGCTCACGCGCTTTGCGGCGGTGCGGGCGCATTCGCTGGCGTTGGCCGCGCCGCTGTCACCCGAAGACCAGTGCGTGCAGTCGATGGCAGACGCCAGCCCGACCAAGTGGCACCTGGCGCACACCACCTGGTTCTTCGAGACCGTGGTGCTGGCGGCCCATGCGCCCGGCCACCGGGCTTTCGACGAGCGCTTCTCGCGGCTTTTCAATTCCTACTACGAAAGCCTGGGGCCGCGCCACCCGCGCCCGCAGCGCGGGCTGCTGACGCGCCCTGCGCTGGCCGAGGTGCACGCCTACCGCCATGCGGTGGACGCTGCGATGGCCGCCTTCATCCAGGGCGCCGATGCAGACACCTGGCGTGCGGCCGCCCCGCTGGTCGAGCTGGGCTTGCAGCACGAGCAGCAACACCAGGAGCTGCTGCTGACCGACATCCAGCATGCGCTGTCGCTCAACCCGTTGCAGCCGGCCATGCGGGCCGGCGAGCCACCGCATGTGCCACCCGCCACCACGGGCTGGCTCGACATGCCGGCCGGCGAGGCGGCCATCGGCCACGCCGGCAGCGGCTTTGCGTTCGACAACGAAACCCCTGCGCACCGCGTGCAGTTGCAGGCCTATGCCATCGCCCGCGGGCTGGTGACCAACGGTGACTACGCCGCCTTCATCGCCGACGGCGGCTACCGCAGGCCGGCGCTGTGGCTGTCCGACGGCTGGGCCGTCGTGCAGGCCCAGGGCTGGGACGGGCCGCTGTATTGGCGTGACGGTGGGCGGCAGTTCGGCCTGCATGGCGAGCAGCCGCGCCGGGCCGACGAGCCGGTGCTGCACCTGAGCTTCTACGAAGCCGCGGCCTATGCCGAATGGGCAGGCGCGCGGCTGCCCACAGAGTTCGAGTGGGAGGCCGCAGCCAGCGCTGCGCAGCCGCCTGCGCAGATGTTCGGCCATGCCTGGCAGTGGACGCGCTCCTCCTACGACCCCTACCCGCGTTACCGGCCGTGGGCCGGGGCGGTGGGCGAGTACAACGGCAAGTTCATGGTCGGCCAGATCGTGCTGCGCGGCAGCAGCCACGCCACGCCGCCCGGCCATGCGCGCGCCAGCTACCGCAACTTCTTTCCGCCCGCGGCGCGCTGGCAGTGCAGCGGGCTGCGCCTCGCGCGGGACCTGTGATGGGCTTTGCCGACGAGTTGCTCTCTGGCCTGCGCGCCACGCCACGCCGCGTCTCGCCCAAGTGGTTCTACGACGCCGAAGGCTCGCGCCTGTTCGAGCGCATCTGCGAACTGCCCGAGTACTACCCCACGCGCACCGAATTCGCCTTGCTCGACCACCACGCGCCCGAGATGGCGCGGTTGATCGGCCCGGCGGCCGAGATCATCGAGTTCGGCGCCGGCGCCAGCCGCAAGGTGCGCGTGCTGCTCGACGCGCTGGAGTCACCGCGGCGCTTCGTGCCGGTGGACATCTCGGGCGACCACCTGGCCGAGTCGGCCGCCGTGCTGCGCGGTGACTATCCGGGGCTCGACGTGGAGCCCATCGCGGCTGACTTCACAGCCGGGCTGAAGCTGCCGCCGGCAGCGCGCGGCGCGGCGGGCCGCCGCGTCGGCTTCTTTCCCGGCAGCTCGATCGGCAATTTCGAGCCGGCGGAGGCCGAGGCGCTGCTGCGCCGCTTTGCCGGCTGGCTGGACGGCGGCGGCTTGCTGATCGGCGTCGATCTCGTCAAGGACCCGGCCTTGCTGCACGCTGCCTACAACGACGCGCGCGGCGTCACGGCGGCCTTCAACCTCAACCTGCTGGCGCGCGCCAACCGCGAACTGGGCGCTGACTTCGACCTCGGCGGCTGGGCGCACAGCGCCTTCTACAACCCGCCGCAGCGGCGCATCGAGATGCATCTGGTGAGCCGCCGTGCGCAGGGGGTGTGCTTGGGCGGCCACGTGCTGCGCTTTGCCGAAGGCGACAGCGTGCACACCGAGAACTCCTACAAATACACTGTCGATGGCTTCGCAGCGCTCGCGCGCCGCGCCGGCTTTGCGCCGCACCAGGTCTGGACCGATCCGGCCCGGCGGTTTTCACTGCACTGGCTGGAGACGGCCGACGAGGACCAGCGATGAAGGCAATCTGGAACGGCACCGTGGTGGCCGAGAGCGACGACACCGTGGTCGTCGAAGGCAACCACTACTTCCCGGCCGACGCCGTCAACAAGAGCTACCTGCTGCCCAGCAACACCAAGACCATGTGCGCCTGGAAGGGCGAGGCGAGCTACCACACCTTGTTCGTCGATGGCGACGCCAACCCGGACGCCGCCTGGTACTACCCGCAGCCCAAGGACGCCGCGGCCGAGATCAAAGGCCGCATTGCGTTCTGGAAGGGCGTGCGCGTCACCGAATAGCGGCGCCGGAGGCCTGCGGTGGCTGACGGCCTGGGAGCGCTGCACAGGCGCCGGCTGCGCGAGGTCTGGCGGTCTGCCGGCTGGCCCTGCCAGGACATGGTAGAGGTGGAACTGCTGGCCGCCGGCTTGCTGGCGCGCCAGTGTGATGCAGCCGGCCGCGTTACGCTGCGCGTCACCGATGCCGGCATCGAGCTTCTGGCCGCGACACTGCAAAAGAACCGTGCGGCACGCGACGCCCACGAAGCGCTGGTGGCCCGCGTGGCCGCCGAAATGCAGCGCGCCGGCCGCCTGGTCTGGCGCGGCCTCGGCCTGCGCGCGCCGCTGCCGGCGCCAGACGGCACCGTGCGCTGGCCGACCGTGATGCCGGATGTCTTCTCGATTCGCCACACCACGCTCGAAGACCGGGCCGAGCCGGTGGTGCACGAGATCAAGGTGCAGCGCGCCGATCTGTTGAGCGACCTGCGCAACGAGGCCAAGGGCGCCGCTTACCTGGCGCTGGCAAGCCGCTGTTGGTATGTGCTGCGCGAAGGCATCGCCGATGCCGATGAAGTGCCTGCTGCCTACGGCGTGTTGATCGCGGGAGCCAATGGCCTGGCGTTGGCACGCCCTGCACCCGCCCGCGCGGCCCGCGTGCCGTTTGCGGTGTGGATGGCGTTGGCGCGGGCCAACGCCGAGCCGCCGTTGGACGACGGGGCGCAGGGCTGGCTGGGTGCCCCCGCTGAAGGCCAGGGCTGAGCAACAGGCCCCGGCGCGCGCGATCAGGCAGCGCTTGCGCCCCGGGCGTTGCGGCGGCTTGTGTAGGCGAGGCCGGCGAGCGCGATCATTGCAAGGCTCAGCGCGCCAGGTTCCGGCACCTGGTTGACCGCCATCACGATCTGGCCGCCCGAGCCTGGAATGAACACCGTGTAGTTGTAGTTGGTCACGGCGCTGAGGTTCACGCTGCCGGCGCCAATGTCATAGACCGATGCCCATGACCCGGTGTTCAGGGCCGACAGATAGCCAGCGGCAATGGTCGAGAAGTTGGCGACGGCGCCGCTGCCGATCTGGAGATTGGCGGCCGAGGTGCTGTAGGCGCCCGCTTGGTCGAGCAAGACTTCCCAAACGGCGTACTGGAAGCCTTGGCTGTGCGTGGCGTCTTTCAGGCTGTCGGCAAAGGCATGGGAGTACAGCGCCGTGAGGTTGTTCAGCACCGTGCTCGCGTTGGCCAGGCTCTTGACGCCCCACACGGTGCTGGACGAAGGCGTAGCGGTGTTGTAGGTCAAGCCGCGGTTGACGTACGTGGTGTCGGTGAACTCTTTTTGGTAGTTGGTCAGCGCACCGCTGCCCGCAATGTTCGTGGTGCTGAGGAAATTGCTGAGCGAAATGGTGGTGTAGGTCTGGTTGGTGAACGTGCGAAGCGGATCCAGGCAATACACCTGATAGCTTTGCGTGGCACTGCTGATCGTGAACTCGCCCATGTTCGGCGTCGAGTTTGCATTGCCGATCTTCAGTGGCTCGCTGCCGGTGGCCAGCGGTGACGTCGAAGAGCCCGTGATCGTGACGGTGTCGGCGTGGGCGGCACATGCCAACCAAACGCCGGCCGTCAGCAGCGCAACCGTCCGGGCACGGGCGAAAAATAGAAAAGCGTTTGTCACGATAAGCATCCCGGAAGTGAAACTGATTTTGTCAAGGAGAGTACCAGCCAACAGCCTGGACGAACTCCCCGCGAATGCGGTGGCAAAGCGCGCTACAGAGCATTTGAGTAGCAAGTAAGCAAACGTTGTGCCATCGAGCCAAGTTGTTGATTTCACACGCATCTTCAGCCGCCATTGGCAAGCGCCGGGGCAATTTGTAAGGACGCCCGACGCGGCCCCAGCCCGTCACAAGCCGAGTTCTGCTTTCAGCTTGATCACATCCGGCGTGATGGCGGCTTTGGCGACACCTGAAAGCACCGCTCCGAGTTCTTCCTTGGCCTCCATTCGCTTGCCTGCTTTGGTCAGGGCAAAGGCAAGGTGGTAGCGCAATTGCCCATTGGCGGGGTCGCGAAGACGCGCTTCACGCAACACCCGAACTCCTGGCTCCAGATTGCCCTGTTGTACGAGGATCCAGCCGTAGGTGTCGGCGTATTGCGGGTTGCTGGGCGCCAGCTTGAACGCCTTTTCAGCCGCTGCGGTGGCCCCGGGGTCGCCCAGACGCTGAAGCAGCACCGCATAGCTGGCAAGCACCGCCGGATCGTCGGGATCCATCGCGATGATCTGCGCGTAGCTCTGGCGCGCGCCAACGGTGTTGCCCACATGAAGCTGGACCTCCGACAGCGCCTTCAACGCCAGCGCATCGGACGGGCGCTTGCGAGACCAACCATCGAGAAAAGCCTGCGCCTTGTCGGCCTCTGCATTGGCGATCAGCGCCTGCCCCAGCATGATGGCGGTCGAGGTTGTCGGCTCCTTGTCGAGTGCAGCGCGGAATCCGCTGATGGCTGCCGGAAACTGGCCGCGAGACATCGCCACGGCGGCCGTCGTCAACAGCGTGGCGGGGGCGTCCGGGTGCTTTGCAACCAAGGCCTTCAACGTGTTGTTGACGCCGGCAGCGTTGCCCCGCCTGGCTTCGATCTCCACCATCAGCACCATCGCCTCGCGGTCGTCGGGCCGCGATTGCAAGGCCTTGGCGGCGTTGTAGGAAGCGTCTTCGGGGTTGCCGTACTGCAGTTGGATGCGGCCGATCATGACCTGAAGGCCGGGGTCGAAGGCGGCCAGGCGGGTGGCGTCTGTCAGCGACTGTCGGCCGCGCATGGCGTCACCGACTGCAAAGTGGGCGCGGCTGAGCGCAAGCTGCATGCCCACCGACTCAGGAAACTTTGCCACCATCGACTTGCCCAGTGCCAGGGCCTGCTCGTGCTGGCGCTGGCTTGCCAGCAGGTCCATCAGCGCCAGGCCGGCCCGCGGGTCCGATCGCTGCACTTCATTGGCCTTGGACCAGGCCTCGATGGCAGCCTGCGGGCGCTTTGCCTTCGACTCCAGCACACCGAGCTGAAACAGCACGGCAGCGTCGTCCTGGCGTGCCTGCAAGAGCTTTTGCAGCCGCGCTCGCGCGGCATCGAAACGGCCTGCGTCGATGTCCATCCAGCTCAGATTGATGCTGCTCGGCCGGAACGCAGCGTCCTTGGCCAGCACCTTTTCATAGGTTTCCCGGGCGCCTTTGATGTCGCCGACCAGCCCGCGGGTGTTGCCCAGAAAGTTGAGCATCGCCAAGTTGTCGGGGTCGCTCTTGACGATGGCTTGCGCCGTTTGCAAAGCCTTGGCCGCCAGCCCGAGCTTGGCGTAGGTGACCGCCAGTTCGGTGCTCGCGCGCGGATCCTTCGGGTTGGCGGCGAACGCCTTTTCCAGATTGGCCAGCGCTGCCTTGTCCTGCCCGAGCGCGAGCTGGCTCATCCCGAGCTCGCGGACAGCGTCCGACGACGGATTGCGCCGCGCCGATTTCTCGAAGAACTCGGCGGCCTGCGCATATTGCTTGCGGGCAAGATAGACCGAGCCGAGCAGGAATGCGACCTGGGCATCGTCGGGCGAGGCGGCGCGCAGCGATTCGAGGATGGGAATCGCGCGGCCGTATTCCTTGCTGTCCACGAGGATCGACGTCAGCAGCAATTGGGCGGAAAAGTGCCTGGAGTTGCGGGCGAGCAATGTTTCGAGGTACTCGCGCGCCTTTTCGAGGTTGCCGAGCGACCGGTGGGACAGTGCGCCCGACATCAACAAGGCTTCGTTGTTCGAGCGCACGCCTTGCGGCACGGCGTCGATGAGCCCGGCGGCAGTGGCATATTGCGCCTTCGCTGTCTGCACGTCGCCGCGCCGTGCCGCCAGCGTTGCCTGCAGGAACGCAGCGCGCGGATCCACCACGTTCCAGGCCCGCAACTGCACCATCTCCTGATCGGCTTCAGGGTCGCGGTTCAAGCCAATCAGCAGCGAGGCGCGTGCAACGCGCGCATCCACCAGTTTCGGCGAGATCGACAAGGCCTTCTCGTACGCCACCATCGCAGCTGCAATATCAGCGTTGGCCTGAAGGATCGTTCCCAGCACGTACCAGGCGCCGGCGTTGTCGGGCGCCAGTTCGGTTGCCCGGGTGGCCGCGGTGCGGGCCTTCTCGCGCTCGCCCTGGCGCAGCAGCAGCGGCGCCTCGGCCACCAGTGGCAAGGCGGATTTCGGATCGGCGGCGCGCGCTTCGGCGAAGCTTTGCGTGGCAAGCGTGAGGTTGGCCGACATCGAGTACGCCAGCCCCCGCAGTGTCAGTATTTCCGCGTGCATGGTCGCCGGCAGTCCGGTGGTGACGACCTGATCCAGAAGCTTCTTTGAATCCCCCAGGCCCAGATACACCTGGCCCAGCGGCACCGCCACCTCGGCGCGGCTGACGCCTTGCCTAAGCGCCTCTTCCAGCGCCGCTTCGGCGGCCTTCAGTTCGCCGTTCTTCAGCAGCACCTTGCCGAGCAGCAGATGCGCAGCGAGCATCTTTCTGTCTTCCTGCAGCGTGTTCTTCAACTGGATCACGGTGCCTGGCAGATCTCCCTTCTCGTAGTGCTGTAGCGCGTCCTCGTAGAACCTGGCCGCCTTTTCCGGCGAAGCGATCACGGCGGCGCAGGCCGCCAGCAAGCACAAACCGGCGATACGGCGTTGATGAGTCCGCCTGGCGGCGCGCGCTTCGAGTGCTTGCATGTTGTTTGGCCGGCTTGCCGCGAACGCGGGCGCCAGCCGGGTCTGGAACGGTCGGAGCGCAATTGTGAGCGCCGGTGACGGTTGCAGCCTGGCCCATCCACCCATCAACTCGGCGTCTGTGTGAGATTGCGGCGCAGACACTAAAAAATCACGCCCGGCCGGCGCCCGACGGCTTGCCCCGGTGCAGCCAGGACGCCGCCGCAGGCAGCGCACAATGTGCATCTTCAGCAGGAGGCTGTGTCCATGCCCGCTCCCATCTTGTCGATGTCCGGATCGACCCCCGCTTTGTCGGCCCTTGCCCTGTCCCTCGCCTTGGCATTCAGTGCCGCGCCGGCGCTGGCCGCCGCCGCCAGCAGCCTTCCGTCCACCAACGTCGCCTGGCTGCCGGCCGCGGCCGATGCCGACATCGACCGCGCCTTCGCCCAGGCCCGCGCGCAGAAGAAGCCGGTGTTGCTGTACTGGGGCGCCACCTGGTGCCCGCCTTGCAACCAGCTCAAGGCGACACTCTTCAACCGCCAGGATTTCGCTGCGCAGACGCGCTCTTTCGTCGCGGTGCATGTGGATGGCGACCGGCCCGGCGCGCAGAAGCTCGGCCGGCGGTTCAACGTCAGCGGCTACCCGACCATCGTGCTGCTGAACGCCGACGGCAGCGAGATCACGCGCCTGCCCGGCGAGGTGGATGCGGCGCAGGTGTTGTCGCTGATGCAGCTCGGCATGAGCGGCGGCCGCCCGGTGAAGGCCGTGCTGGCCGATGCACGCGCCGGCAAGCCGCTGACGGCCAACGAATGGCGGCTGCTTGCCTTCTACTCGTGGGAAACCGACGAAGCGCAGCTCGTTCCCAAGGGCGAGTTGCCAGGCGTGCTGGTGACGCTGGCAGCGGCCAGCCCGGCGGCCGACAGTGAAACCACCACCCGGCTGTGGCTGAAGGCGCTGGCCGCCAGCGACGACGGCCAGGGCGTGAAGCCCGACGCCGCACTGCGCGAGCGCGTGCAGCGCGTGATCGCCGACCCGGCGCAGACGCGGCTGCACATGGACGTGATCGGCAGCAGCGCAGCCGACCTGGTGCGCGTGTTGGCCGCCGACGGCGCGCCCGAGGCATCGCCACTGGTGCCCGCCTTCGACGCCGCGCTCCAGCGCCTGGCGCAAGACCCGACGCTGTCGCGCGGCGACCGGCTGACGGCGCTGGCCTCGCGCATCGATCTGGCGCGCCTGGGCCTGCCCAAGGACGCCGTGCAGGTCAAGCTGCCCGAGCCGCTGCTGGACGACGTGCGTGGGCATGTGGCGCGCGATGACCGCGACATCACCGACGCCTACGAGCGCCAGGCCGTCATCACCGAGGCGGCCTACGCGCTCAGCCGCGCCGGCCTGTGGGCCGAGAGCGACGCGCTGCTCAAGGCCAACCTCGCAAAGAGCCACTCGCCCTACTACCTGATGAGCCAGCTTGCCGGCAACGCGCGCAAGCTGGGCCGCAACGACGAAGCGCTGAAGTGGTACGGCCAGGCTTTCGACAAGAGCGAAGGCCCGGCCACCCGGCTGCAATGGGGAGCCGGCTATCTGGCTGCGCTGGTGGACCTGGCGCCGGCCGACGCCGCGCGCATCGAGAAGACGGCGGCCCGGCTGTTCGCCGAAGCGGCGCGGGACCGCGGCGCGTTCGAGGGCCGCAGCGCGCGCTCTTTGCAACGCGTGAGCAGCAAGCTGGTGGCCTGGAACAGCGACGGCAAACAGGCGGCGGCGCTGAAGCGGCTGCAGGCGCAGCTCGACGGCGTCTGCGGCAAGACCGACGCTGCCGACGGCCAGAAGGCCGCCTGCCAGGCCTTGCTGAAGCCCAAGAAAGCCGCTTGAGTGAGCGAGCCTGACGACGCCGCGCCCGACCCAGGGCGCCGGCGCTTCCATGCCGGGCTGCTGGGCGGCGGCTTGCTGGCAGGCTTGCCGGGCTGGGCTGCGGCAGCCGTGTCGGCCGCACCCGCTGGCGCACCCGACGCGGCAACCGCCGAAGCCGAACGCCCCGTCACCGGCCAATGGGTCCACGCCTACGCGGCTTTCGGCAAGCCGCAGTACGCCGCCGACTTTCCGCACTTCGGCTATGTCAACCCGGCGGCGCCCAAAGGCGGCACGCTGTATCTGTCCAACCCTGACCGCCGCTCCAGCTTCGACAAGTTCAACTACTTCACGCTCAAAGGCAATGCGCCGGCCGGCTTGATGCACTTCATGTTCGAGCCGCTGGCCGTGCGCGGCGCCGACGAGCCGATGACGATGTACGGCGTGCTCGCCGAGGCCATGCTGGTGGCGCCCGATAAGTCGTCCATCAGCTTCCGGCTGCACCCGAAGGCCCGCTTCAGCAACGGCGACCCGGTGCTGGCGGCCGACGTCAAGTACAGCTTCGACTGCCTCTCGGGCCCGAAGGCGGCGCCCGACTGGCAGACCAACCTGGGCGGCGTGGCGGCAGCGGTGGTGCTGGACGAGCGCACGATCCGCTTCGACCTGAAAGAGCGCAGCAACGACGCGCTGTTCAAGGTGGGCACGCTGATGCAGGTGTTCTCGCGCAAGTGGGCGCTACAGGCGGATGGCAAGCCGAAGCCCTTCGACGAGATCGTCAATGAAGTCCCGTTGACCAGCGGCCCGTACACGGTGGCGCGCGCCGATTCCGGCCGCCGGCTGGAGTTCAGGCGCAACCCCGACCACTGGGCGCGCGAGCTGCCGGTGCGTCGCGGCTTCTTCAATTTCGACCGCGTCATCTACCGCTACTACCAGGACGAAGACATCGCCGTCGAGGCCTTCAAGGCCGGCGAATTCGACATCCTGCGTGCCTACAGCGCACGCATCTTCAAGCGCCAGCACAAGGGCCCGAAGTGGGACGACGGGCGCATCGTCCGCCAGCTCTACAGCACTGAGACGGTGGAAGCCTTGCAGTCCTACCAGCTCAACACCCGGCGGCCGTTGTTCCAGGACATCCGCGTGCGCCAGGCGCTGGGCCTGACATGGGACTTCGAGCTGAGCAACCGCTACGGCATGTTCAAGCAGGCCGACAGCCTGTTCAACAACTCCAGCTTCGCGGCCGAAGGCTTGCCGTCGGCGGGGGAGCTGGCGTTGCTGGAGCCGTTCAGGGCGCAATTGCCGGCCGCCGTCTTCGGCCCGCCGTACAAGGCGCCGCGCACCGGCGACGACCCCAACGGCCTGCGCCGCAACCTGCTGCAGGCGCGCGCGCTGCTGCAGGCAGCCGGCTGGACGTTGGCCGAAGACGGCCGCCTGCGCAACGGCAAAGCCGAGGCTTTCGAGTTCGAGTACCTGGGGCCCGGCGAGAACACCGTGCGCGAGACCGAATGGGCCCGCACGCTCGAAAAGCTCGGCATCCGGCTGAAGCTGCGCAAGGTCGATTACGCGCTCTTCACGCGCCGACTGGAGGAGTACGACTTCGACACCACCACCATCGTCGAAGGTCACTTCACGCTGCCGTCGGCGCAGGACTACCAGCGCTCCTACAGCAGCCAGGCCGCCGACACCAAGGGCAACGACAACTACCGTGGCGTCAAGAGCCCGGCGGTGGACCGCATCCTCGACGCGATGGCCAAGGCCCAGACGCTGGCCGCGCTGCGCGACGCCTGCCGCGCACTCGACCGCGTGGTGATGTGGAACTACTGGCAGGTGCCGCAGTTGTACGCAGCGACCATCCCGCTGTCGCACTGGAACAAGTTCGGCAAGCCGGCCAGGGCGCCGCGCTTTTTCACCGTGTCGGTCACCATCGATGCGGAACCGCAGCTCGCCTGGCCCGAGCTGACCTGGTGGGCGCAGCCGCTGCCCGGCAAGGCCTGAACCGCATGCTCGGCTACATCCTCAAACGCGTGCTTCTGATGCTGCCCACCTTGCTGGGCGCGCTGACCATCACCTTCATCGTGATCCAGTTCGTGCCCGGCGGGCCGGTGGAGCAGGCCATGTCGCAGGCGCGCAGCCGCGGCGCGGGTGGTGACAGCGGCGGCTACCGCGCGCGCGGCGACAGCGACGCCAAGCAGGTGGAGGCGCTGAAGAAGCTCTACGGCTTCGACAAGCCGGTGCACGTGCGCTACCTGGAGATGCTGAAGAACTTTGCCACCTTCGACCTCGGCCGCAGCTTCGCGCAGAACAAGGGCGTCTGGCAGTTGATCGTCGAGAAGCTGCCGGTGTCGATCAGCCTCGGCTTGTGGACCTTCCTGGTCTCGTACCTGATCTCGGTGCCGCTGGGCATTCTGAAGGCGGTGAAGGAGGGCAGCAGCTTCGATGTGCTGTCCACGCTGGCGGTGCTGGTGGGCTACGCGATTCCGGGCTTCGTGCTGGGCGTTTTTCTCATCGTGCTGTTTGCCGGCGGCACCTTCTGGGAGGTGTTTCCGCTGCGCGGACTGACGTCCGAGAACTGGGCCGAGCTGGCCTGGCCGGCGCGCATCGCAGACTACTTCTGGCACCTCGCGATGCCGCTCACCTGCCTGGTGATCGGCAGCTTCGCCACCATGACCTTCCTCACCAAGAACACCTTCATCGAAGAGATGCGCAAGCAGTACGTGCTGGTGGCGCGCGCCAAGGGCCTGTCGCAACGCCGGGTGCTCTGGAAGCACATCTTCCGCAACGCGCTGATCCCGCTGGTCACCGGCTTTCCCAGCGCCTTCATCGGCGCCTTTTTCACCGGCGCGCTGCTGATCGAAACGCTGTTCTCGCTGGACGGGCTGGGCCTGCTGAGCTATGAATCCATCGTCCGGCGCGACTACCCGGTGGTGCTGGGCTCGCTGTACCTGTTCACGCTGATCGGGCTGGTGGTGAAGCTGATCTCGGACCTCATCTACACGCTGGTGGACCCGCGGGTGCAGTTCGGCGCCGTCGGCAAATGAGCCAGCCGGCGGCCGGCGCGCACCTGTCGCCCAACCAGCGTGCCTGGGCGCGCTTCAAGCGCAACCGCATCGGCCACGGCTCGTTCTGGGTCTTGATCGCGCTGCTGCTGCTGAGCCTGGTGATCGAGCTTCTCAGCAACGACCGCCCCTTGGTGGCGGTGTACGGCGGGCACTGGAGCTTTCCGGTGCTGCACAACCCGCCGGAGCGCGCCTATGGCGGCGACTTCGACACGCCCACCGACTGGAAAGACCCGTTCATCACGCAGCAGTTCAGCAAGCCGGGCAACTGGCGGCTGCAGACCTTGAACCCGCATTCCGCCACCTCGACCGACTACTTCTCCAAAGCGCCCAACCCGGCACCGCCCAACCGCATCAACTGGCTGGGCACCGACGAAGCCGGCCGCGACATGCTGGCGCGGCTGGCCTACGGCTTTCGCGTCAGCGTGCTGTTCGGGCTGGCGCTGACGCTGGTGGGCACCGTCGTCGGCATCGCGGCCGGCGCCTTGCAGGGCTACTTCGGCGGCCGCATCGACCTCGGCATGCAGCGGCTGATCGAGATCTGGGCCTCGATCCCCGAGCTGTACCTGCTGATCATCTTCGCGTCGATCTTCGAGCCCTCGCTGCTGCTGCTGCTGGTGTTGCTGAGCCTGTTCGGCTGGATCGGCCTGTCCGACTACGTGCGGGCCGAGTTCCTGCGCAACCGCGGGCTGGAGTTCGTGAAAGCGGCGCGCGCGCTGGGCTTGAGCAACGGCCAGATCATCTGGCGCCATGTGCTGCCCAATTCGCTGACGCCGGTGATCACCTTCTTGCCTTTCCGCATGAGCGACGCGATCCTGGCACTGGTGTCGCTGGACTTCCTGGGCCTGGGCGTGCCGCCCGGCGTGCCGTCGCTCGGCGACCTGGTGCGCCAGGGCAAGAACAACCTCGACGCCTGGTGGATCATCTTCCCCACCTTCGCGGTGCTGGTGCTGACGCTGCTGCTGCTGACCTTCATCGGCGAAGCGTTGCGTGACGCCTTCGACACGCGCAAGTCATGAGCCCGCCGCTGCTTCAGATCGACCATCTCGGCGTGCGCTTCGGCGCCAGCACGGTGGTCGATGACGTGTCGTTCTCGGTGGCCGCAGGCGAGAAGTTCGCGCTGGTCGGCGAGTCGGGCTCGGGCAAGTCGATCACTGCGTTGTCGGTGCTGCGGCTGGTGGACACGGCGGTCACCACCGGCTCCATCCGCTTTGCCGGCGAAGAACTCACGGCGAAGAGCGAGCGCCAGATGCGCGGCCTGCGCGGCGCGCGCATCGGCATGATCTTCCAGGAGCCGATGACGGCGCTGAACCCGCTGTACACCGTGGGCAACCAGATCGCCGAGGTGCTGGAGCTGCACCAGGCGCTGCGGCCGAACGCTGCCCGCGCCCGCGTGGTGGAGCTGCTGGCGCGCACCGGCATCCCCGACCCCGAGCGCCGGGCCGGCGCCTACCCGCACCAGCTCTCGGGCGGCCAGCGGCAGCGCGCGATGATCGCGATGGCGCTGGCCTGCAAGCCCGAGCTGCTGATCTGCGACGAGCCGACCACGGCTTTGGACGTCACCATCCAGGCGCAGATCCTGGCCCTGCTGGATGAACTGCAGGCCGAGATGGGCATGGCGCTGCTGTTCATCACGCACGACCTCAACCTGGTGCGCCGCTTCACCCACCGCGTGGGCGTGATGGAGCGCGGCAAGCTGGTCGAGACCGGCGACACGGCCGCCGTGTTCGACCACCCGCAGCATGCCTACACGCAAAAGCTGCTGGCCAGCCGGCCGCAGCGCGTGGTGCAGCCGCTGGCGGCCGATGCGCCGGTGCTGCTGCAGGCGCGCGATGTCGGCGTGACCTTCGGCATCCAGCAGGGCTGGTTCAGCACGCTCGTTTTCCACGCGGTGCGCAAGACGGCGCTGGCGCTGCGCCGCGGCGAGACGCTGGGCATCGTCGGCGAATCGGGCTCGGGCAAGACGACGCTGGGCATGGCGCTGCTGGCCTTGCAGCCGATTGCCGAAGGCAGCGTCGAGATGGGCGGCGAGCGCATCGACAATGCCGGCCGCGAGCCGCTGCGCCGCATGCGGCGGCGCTTGCAGGTGGTGTTCCAGGATCCGTTTGCATCGCTGTCGCCGCGCATGACGGTGGGGCAGATCGTCGGCGAAGGCCTGGCGCTGCACCGGCCTGAGCTTGGCGCGGCAGAGCGGCAAGCGCTGGTGCTGGAGATGCTGGACGAGGTGGGCTTGTCCGAGCGCCACGGCGTCGCCGATGTGTTGCAGCGTTATCCGCACGAGTTCTCCGGCGGCCAGCGGCAGCGCATTGCCATCGCCCGCGCGGTGGTGCTGCGGCCCGAAGTGCTGGTGCTGGACGAGCCGACCTCGGCGCTGGACGTCTCCGTGCAGCAGCAGGTGCTGGCGCTGCTGGCGCAGTTGCAGCAGCACTACGGCATGAGCTATCTCTTCATCAGCCACGATCTGGCGGTGGTGCGCGCGATGTCGCACCGCGTGATGGTGATGAAGAGCGGCGTGGTGGTGGAAGAAGGCGAGGCGCAGGCTTTGTTCGACGCACCGCGCGAGGCCTACACGCGGGAGCTGCTGGCGGCGGCGCACCTGGCTTGAAGCCGGGCCGGCCGCGCGTGCGCACCTTCAGCCGGTGACCAGCAGTTCCGTCGGCTCCTGACCGCGCAGGGCGCTGACCATTGCGTGGCCTGCGGCTTCAGCCACGAACTCTTCCCCCGGCCCCAGCACGATGTCGCGCGGGTCGTTGTCCACCGTGATCCAGGCCTGGCCCGACAGCCCGCGCAGCCGCGAGCGCGGCGCCAGGTCGAAGTGAGCAAGCTGCCCCGGGCTCAGGTGAAGACGGGCTTGTGCGGCGTTGATCAGCATCGTGCTTCCTTGGTATTGGCATGCCGGGCACTCATGTGATTTGCCTTGCGGTGCCTGTCGATGGAGCGAATAATCTCCCTGCTGCGCAACTGGCGCAAACGATGTTTGGGAATGTCTGGCATTCCCGTTCCGCATGCGAAAAGACGACCCCGCGGCGCTGCCTCCGCTCGATTTGCTGCTGGCTTTCGAATCGGCTGCACGGCATCTGTCGTTCACCCGCGCGGGGGCGGAGCGCTTCGTCACGCAGTCGGCCGTCAGCCGCCAGATCGCCGCGCTGGAAACGCATCTGGGCGTGCCGCTGTTCCAGCGCCGCCACCGCGCGCTGGAGCTGACGCTGGCGGGCCAGCGGCTCTTCGCCGCCTGCAGCGCCGTGTTGGCGCAACTGCGCGGCGTGGTCAGCGAGCTGCGCGCGCCCAGCCGGCGCGAGGTGCTGTCGCTCACCACCACGCCGGGGCTGGCGTCGCTGTGGCTGATTCCGCGGCTGCCGCAGTTCACCCGACAAAACCCCGGCGTCGATGTGCGGCTGGATGCCAGCTACGAGCGGCGCAGCCTGCCGGCCGAGGGCTTCGACGTGGCCATCCGCTACGGGCGCGTCGGCGGCGTGGAAGGCGTGCAACTGTTTGCCGAAGCGATGCAGCCGGTGTGCAGCCCCGCCTTGCTGCGCAGCGGCCCGCGCCTGCGCGAGCCGGCTGACCTGCGCCGGCACACGCTGCTGCAGGTGAGCGAAAAGCCGCAGGCCGGCATGCCGATGGAATGGGCGCCCTGGCTGTCGGCCGTCGGCCTGGCAGACCTGCAACCGGCGGCCAGCCTGAGCTTCAGCGGCTATGGCGAGGCGGTGGCGGCGGCGGTGGCAGGCCAGGGCGTGGCATTGGGGCGGCGGCCGCTCATCGACGGCCTCATCCGCAGCAGGCAGCTCGTCACCTTGTTCAAGGACAGCACGGCCTCACCGCGCGCCTACTTCCTGCTGGTGCAGCCCGGCGCGCGCCAGCGGCCGGCGGTGCAGGCGCTGGAGCGCTGGCTGCTGGCCGAAGGCGGTGCTGCTACGCTTGCAGGCTGACGACTACGGAGGCACCATGCCCCGCGCCATTCTCGAAGAAGCCCGGCTGCACCCCGCCATCCGCGACACCGTCGCGGCCCACCATGCGGACACCGTGCGCGCCGTGCAGGCGGCAGTGGCCGCCCACCCGGTGGTGGTGGTCGGCATGGCGCAGAACCCGTTTCCGAAGAAGGCGCGCAAGGCGCTGGACGCAGCCGGCATCGCCCATCACGACATCGACTACGGCAGCTACCTCGGCGGCTGGCGCCAGCGCAACGCGCTGAAGATGTGGACCGGCTGGCCGACGCTGCCGATGGTCTTCGTCAAGGGCATGCTGGTGGGCGGCGCGCAGGACCTGGTCAAGCTCATCGACAGCGGCGAGCTGAAGCGTTTGCTCGCTTGAAGCGGCTGACGGCCCTGGCTGCGCTCGCTGCCGCGGCAGCGGCCGCGGCAGCGGCAGCGGCGCCGGCAGACGGGGCAGCGCCGTCCGCTGCCGGCCTGGCGCCCTGCCGTCTGCCGGGTGTGGAGCATGGCGCGCTGTGCGGCAGCGTCAGCCGCCCGCTGGACCCGGCGCAGCCCGCCGGCACCGCCATCAGCGTGCACTTCGCGGTGCTGCCCGCGGTGGCCCGCAACAAGCTGCCTGACCCGGTGTTCTTCTTCGCGGGCGGCCCGGGGCAGAGCGCCATCGCGCTGGCGGGGCACATCGGTGCGCTGCTCGGCCGCTTCACGAACCGGCGCGACATCGTGTTGATCGACCAGCGCGGCACCGGCCGCAGCGCGCCGTTGCAATGCCCCGAGCCGCCGCCGACCCAGTTGCTGCGCGACGCCGCCGACATGGCCGTGCAGTTCACCCAGATGCGCCAGTGCCGCAGCGCGCTGCAAGCCCTGCCTTACGGCGACCTGCGGCAGTTCACCACCACCACCGCGATGCAGGACGCCGATGCGGTGCGCCGCATGCTGGGCGCCCAGCGCATCAACCTGGTCGGCGCGTCGTACGGCACGCGGGCGGCGCTGGAGTACATGCGGCAGTTTCCGCAGGCCGTGCGCCGTGTGGTGCTCGATGGCGTGGCGCCGCCGGACATGGCCTTGCCGGCCAGCTTCTCGCCCGACACGCAGGCGGCGTTCGACGCGCTGTTGCAAGCCTGTGATGCCGACGCCGCCTGCCGGCAACGCCACCCGGCGCTGCGCGCGCAGTGGCAGGCGCTGCTGCGCAGCCTGCCACGCGAAGTGAGCGCACCGCATCCGCTCACCGGCAACGTCGAAGCGCTGACACTGACACGTGAGACGCTGCTCGGCCTGGTGCGTCTGCCGCTGTACGTGCCGGCGCTGGCGTCCGCGCTGCCGTTGGCGGTGGACGAGGCGGCGCAGGGCCGCTTCACGGCCATCGTCGGGCTGGCCGGCGCGCTGGCCGGCGGGCGCAGCGCGGCGCTGGCGCACGGCATGCACTTCTCGGTGGTCTGTGCCGAAGACCTGCCGCGCATGGCGGCCGGCGTGGAGCCGGCTGGCGCCGACTTCGGCGACGGCTTTGCCGATCTGTACCGCCGCACCTGCGCAGAGTGGCCGCGGGGCGCCGTGCCGGCCGCCTTCTACAGCCTGCCGACGGCGCCGGTGGCGACGCTGCTGCTGTCCGGCGGCATCGACCCCGCCACCCCGCCGCGCCACGGCGCCCGCGTGGCGCAGGCGTTGGGTGAGAAGGCACGCCACGTCGTCGTGCCGCAGGCCGGCCACGGCGTCATCGGCATCGGCTGCATGCGCGACGTGGTGTTCCGCTTCATCGACGCGCCCACCGATGATGCGGCGCTGAAGGTCGATGCCGGCTGCGCCAGCGCCATTCCAAGGCCGCCGGTGTTCGTGCCCATCGCCGCTGCCGGCTCGGGGGCGGCGAAGTGATCGAGGTGCGGCAGCTCGCCAAGCGCTTCACACAAGGCAGCGGCCGCAAGGCGCGCAGCGTGCAGGCCGTCGCCGGTGTCGAGTTCACCGCGGCCGACGGCTGCATCACCGGCCTGCTGGGCCCCAACGGCGCGGGCAAGACGACCACGCTGCGCATCGTGGCGGCGCTGATCGCACCCGACGCAGGGCAGGTGCTGGTGGATGGCATCGACGTCGCGCTGCGGCCGGCCGCGGCGCTGGCGCGCATGGGCGTGCTGAGCGACGCGCGCGGGCTCTACCCGCGGCTGACGGCGCGCGAGAACATCGTCTATTACGGCAGGCTGCAAGGTCTGAGTGCGGCGCAGGCCGACAGCCGCGCCGAGCTGCTGGCGCGCGTGCTGGAGATGCAGCCGCTGCTCGACCGCCGCACCGAGGGCTTCAGCCAGGGCGAGCGGATGAAGACGGCGCTGGCCCGCGCTTTGGTGCACGACCCGCCCAACATCATCCTCGACGAGCCCACCAACGGGCTCGACGTGCTGGCCACCCGCTCGCTGCGCGGCGCGCTGCGCCGGCTGCGTGACGAAGAGCGCAAGTGCATCGTGTTCTCCACGCACATCATGCAGGAGGTGCAGCGCTTGTGCGACCAGGTCGTGGTGGTGGCGCAGGGCCGCACGGTGGCGGCCGGCACGGTGGCCGAACTGAACGCGCGCACCGACCAGGCCGATTTCGAGGAAGCCTTCGTGGCGCTGGCCTTCCCGGCGGTGGCGGCAGCGCCCGGGTTGCCGCCATGATGGCCGGCGCCTGGACGGTGTTCCGCAAGGAGCTGCGTGACGCGCTGCGCGACCGCCGCACCCTGTTCACCGTGCTGATGAGTTCGGTGGCGGTCGGGCCGCTGGTGCTGGTGCTGGTCTCGACGCTGGTGTCCGGCATTGAACAGCGGGCCGAGGCGCGTGACGTGGTGGTGCTGGGCATCGAGCATGCGCCCGGCCTGCGCAACTTTTTCGAGCGGCAAACCTTCAAGCTGCGCGCCGCGCCGGCCGACTATGAACAGCAACTGGCCGACAACCGGCTGGGCGAGCCGGTGCTGGTGATCGCGCCGGGCTTCGAGGCCGCGATGGCGCGCGGCGAGGCGCCGGTGGTGGAGGTCGTCAGCCATGCCGGCAACCAACGCGCGCAAGGCGGCAGCGGCCGCGTGCTGCGCCTGCTGCGCGCCTTCAACCGCGAGCAGGCGCTGCTGCGGCTGGCGGTGCGCGGCGTCTCGCCAGCCTTGCTGGAGCCGGTGCAGATCGACGAGCGTGACCTGGCCGACCCGGCGGCGCGGGCGGCACAGCTCGCCACCATGGTGCCTTACTTCGTGCTGATGGCCGTGTTGTACGGCGCGCTGCATGCCGCGCTGGACACCACCGCCGGCGAGCGCGAGCGCGGCTCGCTGGAGCCGCTGCTGATGAACCCCACCGCGCGCGTTGCCATCGTCGTCGGCAAATGGGCCGCGGTGGCCTGTGTCGGCATGTTGATCGCGTTGCTGAGCTGCGCCAGTTTCCTGCCGGGCCAGTGGCTGCTGCGCAGCGAGACGCTGGCGGCGCTGTTCCAGTTCGGCCTGCGCGAGGCAGCGCTCTTCGTGCTGTTGCTGCTGCCGCTGGCCGGCGCGCTGGCGGCGCTGCTGATGGCCATCGCCATCCGCTGCAAAAGCTTCAAGGAGGCGCAGGCGAATGCCACCGTGGTGATGCTGGGCGTGTCGCTGTTGCCGCTGGTCAGCGTGTTCAACCAGGACGGGGAGGCGCCGTGGCACCGCTTCGTGCCGGCACTGGCGCAGATCGGGCTGATGGCACGCGTGCTGAAAGGCGAGCCGCTGTCGGCCGGCCAATGGTTGCTGCCCGCGGCGGTGTGCGGGTTGATCGTGCTGCTGGGCATCGCCTTCGTCGCGCGCGTGCTGAAGAGCGCCGCGCTGAAGTGACCCCGCCGTCGCCACGGGCTACTGCGTCGGCCCACGCAGTGCGCGCGCCACCTCGTGTTGCCAGGGCAGCGCATGGACGATCTCGTTGAGGAAGCGCACCGCTTCCAGCGCGGTCAACACCTCGCCCTCGTCGCCCAGCAGGCGCAGGTTGCTGACCACCGACATCGGGTCGGCCATCGCCACCACGCCCCGCGAGATCTGGATCCAGTCCCACGCGACGCCCGCTTCGCCGGCCGACGAACTGCCGGCCCACATCGTCTGACCGGACGTTCCGCACACTCTGTCGCCCGACAGGGTGACCCGCGTGCCGAGATGGTGGAACTGAAGGCCCGACGAGCGGCCGGCCTGCCACAATAGTGGCGGCCAGGCACGCAGGGACCAGGGCGAAACGGGAGCCAGCGGCGGCTCGTGAAGGGTCTGTGCTGTGTGCTGCATGCTGATATCTTTCGGCATTGCCGCGCTGCTTGAAAGCTGTAAACCCTGTCAGGGCTTGCGTTGGGCAGGTCCATGATCCGAGTGATCGGCAGGCAAGAGGAGATCGATGCTCCCCGGAGGTTATTCGTCGGTGTTGCAGGCGCGGAATCGCGACGAGTTCCGCGATGAAGTCGTGCGCTTCACGCAACAGCTCGGCTTTGAAACGGTATCGGCCATCACAGTGATCGAGCGCGGCCTGGGCCAGGCCGAGTTCATCACGGTCGATAACACACCCGACGCCTACACCGACAGCTACTGCGACCCGCAGATGTACCGCCAGGACCCGGTGATGCAGCACTGCAAGCGGCACAGCCTGCCGATCGTCTGGGACCAGGACACCTATGCGGCCAACGGCGCACACGACCTGTGGGAGCAGCAGGCCAGCTTCGGCTACCGCACCGGCATCGCGATGGCGCTGCACATGCCGGAAGGGCGCCACTTCCAGCTCGGCGTGGACCGGGATCGCCCGCTGCCGGTGGACGCCGGGGAACTGCAGCGGCTGGTGGCCGATCTGCAACTGTTTGCGGTCCACGCCCAGGAAGCAGCGGTGCGGCTGCTGGTGCCGCCCAAGCTGCAGCCCGAGCGGCCTGGCCTCACGCCGCGCGAACTGGAATGCCTGCGCTGGACGATGGATGGCAAGACGGCCTGGGAGGTGGGCGCCATTCTCGGCATCAGCGAAAGGACCGCGGTGCTGCATGTCAACAACGCGATGCACAAGCTGGGCTGCGTGAACAAGCACCAGGCGGTGCTGAAGGCGCTGCGGCTTGGCATGATCCAGTAACCCCGCAAGCGGGTGGCCCAAGTGTTGCGATCCGTAGCCGTTCCGCCTTTGTTGGCGCACCTGTAAGAGCTAACAGTTCCCACACCGCAGCGGCGCTGCTTCAATCCTCTCAGGCGTGCAAAACGCACGTTCCACCCTGATTGGAGCCCACGACATGCTGCGCACGACGTCCCGTCCCGTAACCCCACAACAATCCAAGCAACCTGATGCGCCCAAAGGGCCGACGCCGCTGGACCCGCGCGATTTCAAGCTCGTCGCCGGTGGTTCCCCGCGTGGTGGCTGGGCGCTCGATGGTGGCCCTGGTGATGCTGCATCGCCTAGAGGCGGTTGGTGATCCGCTTCTAGGTCACTTGGCGCCGCGGCGGGGGGCTTCCCTCGCATGCCGTGGCGCTGGCGGACCGGCGGCGCCGGTCCGCATTTTTTTGAACGATTGATGCGTCTGCTGTTCCGGGCCGAGGCCATCGAGGCGCAGCACCAGCAGTGGCTGGGCAGAGTGCAGCTCGTTCGGCCGCTGAGCCTGGCGCTGGTGACGGCCGGTGTGGTGGCGGTGGCCGTGGCCCTGGGCGCCTTCCTGGCGCTGGCGCAGTACACGCGCAAGGCCACCGTGGCTGGCGTGCTGATGCCCGACCGCGGGCTCATCCGCGTCGTGCCTTCTGCCAGCGGCTCGGTGCTCGAACGCCGCGTCACTGAGGGGCAGGCTGTCCGCGCGGGCGACGTGCTCTTCGTGCTGGCGCTGGAGCGGCCCACGCTCGACGCCGGCACCCAGGCGCAGGTGCTGCGCAGCCTGGACGAGCGGCAGCGCAGCCTGCAAGAGGCGGCCCGCCAACAGCGGCTGCTGATGGAAACGCAGCAGGCAGCGCTGGGCCGCCGCCTGCTGGCGCTGGAGCAGGAAGTGGCGCAGGTGGACGCGGAAGCAGCGTTGCAACGCCAACGGCAGGCGCTGGCACGGGAAGCGCTGTCGCGGCTGGAAGCCCTGCGCAACGAGCAGTTCATCTCATCGGCTCAGGTGCAGGCCAAGAGCGAAGAACTGCTTGGCTTGCAGGCCGCCGCGCAAGGGTTGGCGCGGCAACGGATGGGCTTGCTGCGCGAACGCGAAGCGCTGGAAGGTGAACGCCGCGGCCTGCCGCTGCTGGCCCGTGGCACGCAAGGCGGCATCGAGCGCGACCTGTCCACGCTGGCGCGCGAAGCCGCCGAGCAGGATGCCGCGCGCCAGGTGGTGGTGCGCGCCCCGCAGGACGGTACCGTGACCGGGGTGTACGCAGAGCCTGGGCAGAGCGTCTCGGCGCAGGCGGCGCTGGCCAGCCTGGTGCCGCAGGGCGCGCGCTTGCAGGCGCAGCTCTACGCGCCGTCCAGCGCCGTGGGCTTCGTGCGGGCCGACCAGGCCGTGCGGCTGCGCTTCGAGGCTTTTCCGTACCAGAAATTCGGCCACCAGCCCGGGCATGTGGTGCAAGTGTCTCGCACGCCGCTGGCGCCATCTGAAATGTCAGCGCTCACTATTCCAGTGGCAGAAGCGGACCGTGAGGCGCTGTTCCGCATCACCGTTGCGCTGGACGACGGGGCAAGCACCGGCATGGCGCTGGTGCCTGGCATGCGCTTGCAGGCCGACGTGTTGCTGGAGCGCCGTCGCCTGGTGGAATGGCTGTTCGAGCCGCTGCTGGGCCTGCGGGGGCGCATCTGATGGGCTGGTTTGGCGGCCTGCGGCTGGGTCTGCAGGGCGACCCGGTGCCGTTGATTCTGCAGACCGAAGCGGCGGAGTGCGGGCTGGCCTGCCTGGCGATGGTGGCGTCAGCGCACGGGCACCGCACCGATCTGCCGACGCTGCGGCGCCGCTTTTCGCTGTCGGCCAAAGGCGTGATGCTGGGCGATCTGGTGCGCATGGCCGACAGCCTGCGGCTGAACTCGCGCGCGCTGCGCGCCGAGCTGGACGATTTGCCGCAGTTGCAAACGCCCTGCATCCTGCACTGGGATCTGAACCACTTCGTGGTGCTGGTGTCTTTCAAGCGCGGCGTCGCGCTGATCAACGACCCCGGCCGCGGCGTGCGCCGCATGAAGCGCGACGAGGTCTCGCGCCACTTTACCGGGGTGGCGCTGGAGCTTCAGCCAGCGCCGGGGTTCACGCGTGCGAGCGAGCGCCAGCGGGTGAGCCTGCGCCAGCTTCTGGGCCCGGTCAGCGGGCTCAAGCGCTCGCTCGCGCAGATCCTGCTGCTGGCTCTGGCGCTCGAAGCCTTCGTGCTGCTCAGCCCCTTCTTCATGCAGTGGGTGGTGGACGGTGTGGTGGTCAGCGGTGACCGTGATCTGCTGCTGACGCTGGCACTCGGCTTCGGGCTGCTGGTGCTGGTGCAGATGGCCACCGCCGCAGCGCGCTCCTGGGCGGTGCTGGTGCTGTCGGCCACGCTCAACCTGCAATGGCTGGTGAACGTCTTCGCCCACTTGCTGCGCCTGCCCGTGGCCTGGTTCGAGAAGCGCCATGCGGGCGATGTGATGTCGCGCTTCGGCTCGGTGCAACAGATCCAGAAGACGCTGACGACCAGCTTCATCGAGGCGGTGCTCGACGGCGCCCTGGTGCTGCTGACGCTGGCGATGATGGCCATCTACAGCCTGCAGCTCAGCGCCGTGGCGCTGGCGGCGGTGGCCGGCTATGCGCTGCTGCGCTGGGCGTTCTTCAAGCCGCTGCGCGAATCGACCGAGGAAGCGCTGGTTTTCGAGGCCAAGCAGGCCAGCCACTTCCTGGAATCCTTGCGCGGCGTGCAGGCCATCAAGCTGTTCAACGCCCAGGGCGACCGGCAATCGCGGTTTTCCAGCCTCGTGGTGGACGCAATGAATGCCGAGATCGCCACCCGCAAGCTGGAGCTGTTGTTCGCGGTGCTGCACCGCGGGCTGTTCGGGCTGGAACGGGTGGCCGTCATCGGGCTGGGGGCGCTGCTGGTGCTGGACCGCAGCTTGAGCGTGGGCATGTTGTTCGCGTTCTTCGCCTACAAGGAGCAGTTCGCGCAACGGGTCAGCGGGTTGATCGACAAGGCGGTGGCGCTGAAGATGCTGAAGCTCCAGGGCGAGCGCCTGGCCGACATCGTGCTCACCGCGCCCGAGGCCGACGTGGCGCAGAGGGCAGCGGGTGCAACAGGCGCAGCGGAGCCGGCAGCAGCGGCGGCGGCGGGCATCGAGCTGCGTGACGTGAGTTTTCGCTATGCCGACGGCGAGCCGGAGGTGTTGCGCAACGTGAGCTTGCGGGTGGAGCCCGGCGAATCGGTCGCGATCGTCGGGCCGTCGGGTTGCGGCAAGACGACGCTCATCAAGTTGATCCTGGGCATTCACGCACCCGACTCCGGCGAGGTGCTGATGGGCGGGCAGCCAGTCGCACGCATCGGCTTGCACGCGTGGCGCGCCAAGGTGGGCGTGGTGATGCAGGACGAGCCGCTGTTTTCGGGCTCGATCGCCGACAACATCAGCTTCTTCGACGCGCTGCCTGACACCGCCTGGGTGCAGCAATGTGCGCGCATCGCCGCCGTGCACGACGACATCGACAACATGCCGATGGGCTACCACACGCTGATCGGCGACATGGGCGCCGCGCTGTCCGGCGGCCAGAAACAACGCATCCTGCTGGCGCGCGCCCTCTACAAGCGGCCTGCCGTTCTGCTGCTCGACGAGGCAACCAGCTCGCTGGATGTGGAGCGCGAACGTGTCGTCAACCAGGCCGTCAAGCAACTCGCGCTGACCCGCATCATCGTCGCGCACCGGCCGGAAACCATCGCTTCGGCAGGGCGGGTGATCGCACTGCAGGATGGGCGCGTCACGCAGGACTTGCGCAGCGTCCCGTCGGCAGCGCCAATGCACTAGGGCGCGTGGCGTCCTCCAGGCGCCGCAGCCAGCGCATGGCATGGCTGCGCGAGCTGCCGCACATCTGCGGCGATGGCCGCAGAGACAAGCAGACCGCAGGCCGCGAGGGCATGCCGAAGAGCTTGCAGCGCTGGTCTGCCCCGAGCTGGGCGCAGGGCACGCCGGCCGGTTTGCCTTGCGGCATGCCGGGGATGGGCGAACTGATGGACGGGGCGGTGCAGCAGGCGCCGCAGTGCGGGCGGCAGTGCATGGCAACGATGCTACCGCGGCAGCCTCGGGCTTCGTAAAATCGGCGGCTTCATGATGCAACCCACGATCTTCGACGTCATCGTCATCGGCGGCGGCCACGCCGGCACCGAGGCGGCGCTGGCCGCCGCCCGCATGGGCTGCAGCACGCTGCTGCTGACGCACAACACCGAAACGCTCGGCCAGATGAGCTGCAATCCGTCCATCGGCGGCATCGGCAAGGGCCACCTCGTCAAGGAGATCGATGCGCTGGGCGGCGCCATGGCCGCGGCGACGGACGAGGCCGGCATCCAATTCCGCATCCTCAATGGCAGCAAGGGGCCCGCCGTGCGTGCGACGCGGGCGCAGGCAGACCGTGTGCTATACAAGGCTGCAATCAGGCAGCGGCTGGAGAACCAGCCCAACCTGTGGCTGTTCCAGCAGGCGGTGGACGACCTGATGCTGGAAGGTGACCGCGTTGTGGGCGCCATCACGCAGATCGGCGTGCGCTTTCGCAGCCGCACGGTGGTGCTGACGGCGGGCACCTTTCTGGATGGGCGCATCCATGTCGGCCTGCAAAACCACAGCGCGGGCCGCGCCGGTGACCCGCCGGCCCTCAGCTTATCGGCGCGCTTGAAGGAATTGAAGCTGCCGCAGGGCCGGCTGAAGACCGGCACGCCGCCGCGCATCGACGGGCGGTCCATCGATTTCAGCCAATTGCAAGAGCAGCCAGGCGATGCTGACCCGGTGCCGGTGTTCAGTTTTCTCGGCAGCGCGGCACAGCACCCCCGGCAACTGCCTTGCTGGATCACGCACACCAACGAGAGCACGCACCAGATCATCCGGGCCGGCTTTGATCGGAGCCCGATGTTCACCGGCGTGATCGAAGGCGTCGGCCCGCGCTATTGCCCCAGCATCGAAGACAAGGTCAATCGCTTTGCCGACAAGGCGTCGCACCAAATCTTCCTCGAACCCGAAGGCCTGACGACCAACGAGTTCTATCCGAACGGCATCTCCACGTCCTTGCCTTTCGACGTGCAGCTCGCAGCGCTGCGGTCGATGCAAGGGCTTGCCAACGCCCATATCCTGCGCCCGGGCTATGCGATCGAATACGACTACTTCGACCCGCGACAGCTCAAGACGAGCTTCGAGACCCGCGCCATCCAGGGCCTGTTCTTCGCGGGCCAGATCAATGGCACCACGGGCTATGAAGAGGCGGCTGCGCAGGGCTTGTTCGCAGGTGTCAACGCTGCGCTGCAAGTTCGCGGTGAGCCCGCCTGGCTACCGGGCCGGGATCAGGCTTATCTGGGTGTGCTGGTCGATGATCTGGTGAGCAAAGGGGTGACGGAGCCTTACCGCATGTTCACCAGCAGGGCTGAATTCCGCTTGCAGCTCCGTGAAGACAACGCCGATCTGCGCTTGACCGAAACGGGCCGTGCGCTCGGCCTGGTGGATGAACGGCGCTGGGCGGCGTTCAGCCGCAAGCGCGAGCGGCTGGAGCGCGAGATGCAGCGCCTGCGGTCGGTGTGGGTGCGGCCCGCCACATTGCCGGCGGCCGATGCCGAGCGCTTGCTCGGCAGGGCGCTGGAGCACGAGTACACGCTGGAGGATCTTTTGCGTCGCCCGGGGGTTAACTTCGATGCAGTCTGCGAAGCCGCTAGGCTTGCTGGCGTAGCCGGCGCTGTTTCACGTGAAACATTGGCAGCCGAGTTTGGGGCGTTGGATGCAGCCGCGGTGATCGAACAGGCCGAGATCACTGTCAAGTACGCGGGCTACATCGACAAGCAAAACAGCGATGTGGAGCGCGCATCTCACTTCGAAAATCTGCCGCTGCCGCCTGACTTGGACTACACGCAGGTGGCCGCCTTGTCCTTCGAGGTGCGACAAAAGCTGGCGGCGCATCGACCCGCCACGCTCGGCCATGCCTCGCGTTTGTCCGGCGTGACCCCGGCTGCAGTCTCCCTCCTTCTGGTCCACTTGAAAAAGCGCCGCCTTACCGGCTTTTCGCGGGAAGCGGCTTGATCACGCTGGACGCGACGTGTGAGGCCCTGCACCTGGCACTGACTGAACGGCAGCGCACAGGCTTGCTGCGTTACCTGGCGATGTTGCAGCGCTGGAACGCCACTTACAACCTGACCGCAGTGCGCAATGCGGAAGACATGCTGGTGCAGCATCTGGCCGACTGCCTCGCCGTGATCGGGCCATTGCGCCGGCAGAACGCTGGCGGCCGGCTGCTGGATGTCGGCAGCGGCGGGGGGCTGCCTGGCGTCGTGATCGGGCTCATGCTGCCGGAACTGAACGTCACCTGTGTGGACGCAGTCGGCAAAAAGGCCGCCTTCGTCAGGCAGGTCGTTGGCGCAGTGCAGACACCCAACGTCACCGCGCTGCATGCCCGGGTGGAAACGCTGGACGCCGTGCCATTCGATTTGATCGTCTCGCGTGCGTTTGCGTCCCTCCCGGATTTCACGGCATTGACGGCGCGCAGCCTCGCGCCTGGCGGTGTTTGGATGGCGATGAAGGGCAGGCGTCCGGAAGAGGAAATTGCTGCGCTGCCCACCAGCGTTGAAATGTTTCACGTGGAACAACTGCAAGTCCCCGGGATGGACGCGCAGCGCTGCCTGGTTTGGATGCGCCCTGCGGCGGTGCCCCAGCAAAACTGAGATACGCTCAGTTCAGCCTGTCGCTAAAGGGATTCGCTTGATGTTTGCGTTCGTCGGCATAGCTGACTACGGCGCGTTTTGCGCCGCGATTTTGTTGCTGCTGGTCTTGCCGGGGCCGGGCACCTTTGCCTTGCTGAGTTCGACGGCAAAAGGCGGCTTCCGCGCAGGCGCTGCCGCCACCGTCGGCCTCCTGCTGGGGGACCAACTGCTGCTGTGGCTGGCAGTTGCAGGCGTTGCTGCGCTGCTTGCCGCCCACCCGGCAACATTCAAAGCCGTGCAGTACGCCGGAGCGGCCTACCTCGCGTGGATCGGCTTGCGGCTGCTGCTTGCCAAGCCGGGTGCGGCGTCGCCGGTGCGCATCCAGCCAGGCCGGTACGCGCGCCAGGCGTTTCTGATCACGCTGCTGAACCCGAAGGCGATCGTGTTCTACATGGCCTTCTTCCCGCTGTTCATCGACAGAGCCCAGCACCAGGGGGCGCTCACCTTCGTCGTGATGGCAGCCACCATCGCCGTCATCTCGGCTGCCTACTGCCTGCTGCTGTGCGCATTCGCCAAAGCGATCGGCGCGCACGTCCGCGCACACCGGCGGTTGGCGCGCACCCTCGAAAGGCTGGCAGGACTGTTCCTGATCGGCTTCGGCGTCCGGCTCGGAAGCCAATGACGATGCGCATCTTTTGCGTGGCCAACCAGAAGGGCGGGGTCGGCAAGACCACCACGACCGTCAATCTGGCTGCCGGTTTGGCGCAGATCGGCAAGCGCGTGCTGGTGGCTGATCTCGATCCGCAAGGCAATGCCACCATGGGCTCGGGCGTTGACAAGCGCGCGCTTGCGTTGACGGTGTATGACGTGCTGCTGGAGTCTGCTGGCATCGCCGAAGCCAGAGCCCCTAGCCCGAAAGGCGGCTACGACGTGCTCGGCGCCAACCGCGAGTTGGCCGGCGCCGAGGTGGAACTGGTCACTCTGGAGCGGCGCGAGAAGCGGCTCAAGCTCGCGCTGCAGGCCGTGGCGGCTGACTATGACGTCGTGCTGATCGATTGCCCACCGGCGCTCAGCCTGCTCACGCTCAACGGCTTGTGCGCAGCACATGGCGTGATCGTCCCGATGCAGTGTGAGTACTTCGCGCTCGAAGGGTTGTCCGACCTGGTCAACACCATCAAGCAGGTGCATGCCAACCTGAATGCCGACCTTCAAATCATCGGCCTGCTGCGCGTGATGTTCGACGCGCGCATCACGCTGCAGCAGCAAGTCAGCGAGCAGATCAAGGCCCACTTCGGAGCCAAGGTGTTCGACACGGTCATCCCGCGCAACGTGCGGCTTGCTGAAGCACCGAGTTACGGGCAGCCGGGCGTCACCTTCGACCCCGGGTCCAAGGGCGCGCAGGCCTTCGTCGAGTTTGCGCGCGAGATGGTGGCCCGCCTTGGATGACCTGCTGTTGTCGAGGATCGAAGACGCCAGCCTGAACGCCAGTGCGCCGCCGCAGCAGCGCTGGCTGGACGGATGGTTGCTGCGCTACTCGCCCGGCAAAGCCAAGCGCGCCCGATCGATCAACGCCGTTGCGGCCGGCCGCATGCCGCTGGCGGACAAGTTGCGCCTGTGCGAGCCGGTGTACCGCCAAGCCGGGCTGCCGATGGTTCTGCGGATCACGCGCTTCAGCCAGCCGGCAGGGCTGGATGGCCAACTGGCCGCACTCGGCTTCGGCCTGCAAGACGACACCCGTGTGTTGGTCAAGGCGCTCGCGGCGGCAGATGCCTTGCCCGGCCTGCCGGACGGCTTGCCAGGCCTGCCGGACACCTTGCCAGGCCTGACTGACGGCTTGGAGTGGGTGGCGCTGGGCGCGCAAGCCTTTGCAGAGGCGGTCGGCACGATGCGCGGCTCACCTCTGGAGCAGCGGCGGGCCCACGCCCAGCGGCTGGCCTTGTCTCCGGTTCCATACTGCGGCTTTGCCGTCCGCCGGCAAGACGATGGCGCCGTGCTGGCTTGCGGCCAGTTCGCAGCCGAAGCTGAGCTGGCCGGCGTGTACGACGTCCTCACCGACGAAACGGCGCGTGGCCGCGGGCTCGCGACCACCCTATGTCAGCGCTTGCTGTCGTTGGCAGCTTCTGCCGGCGCGAGGGTGGCCTATCTCCAGGTGGATGCGCACAACCACGCTGCGATGCGCATCTACCAGCGCCTGGGCTTTGCCGAAGGCTACAGTTACCACTACAGGCACGCGCCCGACCCTTGAACCGCGGTGCGCGCCGGGCGATTGCCCAGGATTACGCCAGCCCCAGCGATTCCTCTGCGCCCAAATGCACGTTCATCGCCTGCACCGCCGCGCCGCTGGCGCCTTTGCCCAGGTTGTCCAACCGCGCCACCAGCAGCACCTGGCTGTCGTTGCCGAAGACGAAGATATCGACCCGGTTGCTGTCGTTCGCGGCCTGCACGTCGAAGAAGCCGTCTTCCAGTGTGGCCGGGTCGCGCAGCGGCATCATCCGGATAAAAGGCTCCGCGGCATAGCGCGCCGCCAACGCCTCGTGCAGCCGCTCGGCCGTGACAGGGCCGGGCAACTGTGACAGTTGCAGCGGCACGGTGACCGACAAACCCTTGTAAAAATTGCCGAGGATCGGCATGAAGAGAGGCTTTTCTGTCAGTCCGGTGTGCGCCATCATTTCCGGCACATGCTTGTGTGCGAGCGTCAGCGCATAGGGCCGCGGAGCAGCCAGCGCCGCCCCTGGCGCGGCTTCGTACTGCTCGATCATCCGCTTGCCGCCGCCTGAATAGCCCGTGATCGATGTCGCGTTGACCCCGAAGCCGGCAGGCACCAGCCCGGCATCCACCAGCGGCCGCAGCAACACGATGAACGCAGTGGCATGGCAGCCCGGGTTGGCGATGCGCTTGCTGGCGCGCAAACGCTCACGCTGGGCAGGCGCCAGCTCCGGCAGGCCGAAAACCCACCCCGGCAAGGTGCGGTGGGCGGTGCTGGCGTCGATGACGCAGGTGCGCGGGTTGTCGATGAGCGCCACGGCCTCCCGCGCTGCGCCGTCCGGCAGACACAGAAAGGCCACGTCGGCAGCGTTGAGCAGCCGCGCGCGTTCACCGGCGTCTTTGCGGCGCTCGGGGTCGATGCGCAGCACCTCGATGTCGCCGCGCTGGGAAAGATAGTCGTGGATGCGCAGGCCGGTGGTGCCTTCCTGCCCGTCCACGAAGACGCTGTGTTTCATGCTGCCTCTCCCGCACAATGCCTGCGGACGCCAGAGCATACGGCAAGGGGAGTGCACGCTGATGACCGACGCCATGCGGCCACCGCCGCGCCCGTGATGCACAGCCCGCTGCAACGCGCGCTGGCCGTCACGGCAGCCGTCGCGGCCCTGTGCGGGCTGCTTCACTGGGCGGGCGTGGGCCTGCCGCTGCTGCTGCTGTTGGCGGTTGTCACCGCAGTGATCACCAACTTCCTGCCCTGGTACGGCGTGCGCATGCTGGACGCCGTGCTGCGCCAGTTGCGTGCGCTGCACTGGCGCCGCGAGCAAGGGCGCCACCATGCCTTCGCCGGCATCCCATTGCGCGTGCACGACGACGGCCGTGCCTGCTGGATGGCCGGCGCTGACCTCCAGCGCGTGCTGCGCACCGAAGACGCCGAGGACGTGCTCGCTGCGCGCCACAGCGGCCGCTGGCGGCGCGACGCGGACGGCACGCTGATGCTGCGCGTCGATGCCGTGGTGGAGCAGCTCGCCAGCGCGCCGGGGCGCATGGACCCCCGCACCGTGCGGCTGCGCCGCTACCTGGAGCGCGACGTGCTGTTTCCCGCAGCGCAGCGCCGCCGCCGGGCTGCGGCACCTGGTCGGTGACAATCCAGGCAATGGCGACCAAGAAACCCAAAGGCCTCGGCCTCGGCCTCGAAGCCCTGCTCGGCCCCAAGGTGAACGACCAGCCGGCACTCGAAGGCCCGCCCACCAGCTTGCCGCTCGCTTCGCTCCAGCCCGGGCGCTACCAGCCCCGCACGCGGATGGACGAGGGTTCGCTCTACGAGCTGGCGGAAAGCATCAAGGCCCAGGGCGTGATGCAGCCAATCCTCGTGCGCCCGGTCGAAGCCGGCCACTACGAGATCATCGCTGGCGAACGCCGCTTCCGCGCGGCGCGCCTGGCCGGGCTGGACAGCGTGCCCGTGCTGGTGCGGGCCGTGGCAGACGAAGCCGCTGCCGTGATGGCGCTGATCGAGAACATCCAGCGCGAAGACCTCAACCCGCTCGAAGAGGCGCAAGGGCTGCAACGCCTGGTCAGCGAGTTCAAGCTGACGCACGAGCAGGCAGCACAGGCCGTCGGCCGCTCGCGCAGCGCCGCGAGCAACCTGCTGCGTCTGCTGAACCTGGCCGAGCCCGTGCAGCAGATGTTGCTGGCTGGTGACCTGGACATGGGGCATGCCCGCGCGCTGCTGTCGCTGCAGACGGCCGAGCAGGTGATGGCCGCACACGAGATTGCGGCACGCAAGCTCAACGTGCGCGACGCCGAGCGTCTGGTGGCGCGCGCATGCCGCGCGGCAGCGCCTGCCACCACACAGGCAGCGCCGGCACGCTCAGGCGACATTGCGCGCCTGGAAGAGCGGCTTGCGGATTTGCTGGCAGCGACGGTGGAGATCCGCCTCGGGCTGCGCGGCAAGCGCGCCACGCGCGGCGAAGTGGCGATCCGCTTCGCCTCGCTCGACGACCTCAACGCGCTGCTCGAGCGCCTGGGCGTGCCGACCGACTGAAGGCCGCCGGAGGCGCCGCGCGCCGCACGAGTCGGTGTGCCTGGTGTGCCTGGTGCGCCCGGTACGCCCAGTACGCCCAGTACGCCCAGTACGCCCAGTACGCCCAGTACGCCCAGTACGGTCAGCCGCAGGCCCCGCCTGCGCGTTGAGACGAAGTGCGGCATGCTTGGCGCGCGGCAAGGCACAGCTCTTGCAAGCCCACCGCCGAGCGGCTGTCGCGACAAAGGCGCGGAAAGGAAAAGTGGCACACAAAGGCAGCGTTCATCCCGCTGACCACGGGCGCAGAATCGGCGATGCTGATGCCATGACGCCGATGAACATGCGCCGCTGGTGAGATGGAAAGCTCTGATGGAGCCTGGGCCTGTGCAGCCGGGACTTCATCAGAACTTCCCAGGCGTGGACAAGGGCTCGATGGCCCGGTCGGCGCCTCCCCATCCCCCAGGAGGTCCGCATGGACGTGATCAGCAACCTCAAGGCGCGCTACGAGCGCCTGAGTTCGGAGGAGATGTCTCTCGAAGACTATCTCGCCGAGTGCAAGCGCAACCCGCTTGCCTACGCCACCGCCGCAGAGCGCATGCTCCGGGCCATCGGCGACCCGAAGAGCATCGACACCCGCAACGACCCGCGCATGAGCCGCCTGTTCGCCAACAAGGTGATCAAGGTCTATCCCGCCTTCGCCGAGTTCTACGGCATGGAAGACGCCATCGAGCAGGTGGTTTCGTACTTCCGCCACGCGGCGCAAGGCCTCGAAGAAAAGAAGCAGATCCTCTACCTGCTGGGCCCGGTGGGCGGCGGCAAGAGCAGCATCGCAGAGCGGCTGAAGCAGTTGATGCAGGAGGTGCCGTTCTACGCGATCAAGGGCTCGCCGGTGAACGAGTCGCCGCTGGGGCTGTTCGACGCGGTGGAAGACGGCGCCATCCTCGAAACCGAATACGGCATTCCGCGCCGCTACCTCAACCGCGTGATGTCGCCGTGGGCGGTGAAGCGGCTGGAGGAATTCGGCGGTGACATCCGGCAGTTCAAGGTGGTCAAGCGCTTCCCGAGCATCCTCAAGCAGATCGGCATCAGCAAGACGGAGCCCGGAGACGAGAACAACCAGGACATCAGCAGCCTGGTCGGCAAGGTCGATATCCGCAAGCTCGAAACCTATGCGCAGGACGACCCCGACGCCTACAGCTACAGCGGCGGCTTGTGCCTGTCGAACCAGGGCCTGCTCGAGTTCGTCGAAATGTTCAAGGCGCCGATCAAGGTGCTGCACCCGCTGTTGACAGCCACCCAGGAAGGCAACTTCAAGGGCACCGAAGGCTTCGGCGCCATCCCGTTCGATGGCGTGGTACTGGCGCACAGCAACGAAAGCGAATGGAAAGCTTTCCGCAACAACAAGAACAACGAAGCCTTTCTCGACCGCATCTACATCGTCAAGGTGCCCTATTGCCTGCGCGTCAGTGAAGAGGTGAAGATCTACGAAAAGCTGCTGCGCAATTCCTCATTGGCGCAAGCCACCTGCGCGCCCGGCACGCTGAAGATGATGAGCCAGTTCTCGATGCTGACGCGGCTGAAGGAGCCAGAGAACAGCTCGCTCTATTCCAAGATGCTGGTCTATGACGGCGAGAACCTGAAAGACACCGACCCGCGCGCCAAGAGCTACCAGGAATACCGCGACTACGCCGGCGTCGATGAAGGCATGAGCGGCGTGAGCACGCGCTTTGCCTACAAGATCATCAGCAAGGTGTTCAATTTCGACACCACCGAAGTGGCAGCCAACCCGGTGCACCTGATGTACGTGCTGGAACAGCAGATCGAGCGCGAGCAGTTCCCGGCCGAGGTGGAGACCAAATACGTCGGCTACATCAAGGAATTGCTGGCGCCGCGCTATGCAGAATTCATCGGCAAGGAAATCCAGACCGCCTACCTGGAAAGCTATTCCGAATACGGCCAGAACATCTTCGACCGTTACGTGACCTATGCCGACTACTGGATCCAGGACCACGAATACCGCGACACCGACACCGGCGAGGTCTTCGACCGTGCTTCCCTGAATGGCGAACTCGAAAAGATCGAGAAGCCGGCCGGCATTGCAAACCCGAAAGACTTCCGCAACGAGATCGTCAATTTCGTGCTGCGCGCGCGCGCCAACAATGCCGGCAACAACCCGGTCTGGACGAGCTACGAAAAGCTGCGCACGGTGATCGAGAAGAAGATGTTCTCGAACACCGAGGAATTGCTGCCTGTGATCAGCTTCAATGCAAAAGCCAGCGCCGACGAAGCCAAGAAGCACGAAGACTTCGTCACCCGCATGGTGGCCAAGGGCTACACGTCGAAGCAGGTGCGCCTGCTCTGCGAGTGGTATTTGCGTGTGCGCAAGAGCAGTTGAGCCATGCAGGCCATCATCGACCGCAGGCTGGCGGGCAAGAACAAGTCCATCGGCAACCGCGAGCGCTTCCTGCGCCGCCACAAGGAGCAGATCCGCGAGGCGGTCAAGCGCGCCATCGACGGGCGCGGCATCCGGGACATCGAGCGCGGCGAAGACATCCACATTCCCAAGCGTGACCTGAACGAGCCGGTCTTCGGCCACGGCCAGGGCGGCATGCGCGAGATCGTGCACCCCGGCAACAAGGAGTACATCAGCGGCGACCGCATCGAGCGACCCAAAGGCGGCTCGGGCGGTGGCGGCAGTGGCTCGGGCCAGGCCAGCGACTCCGGCGAGGGCGAAGACGACTTCGTCTTTTCGCTGAGCAAGGAAGAGTTCATGCAGGTCTTTTTCGAAGACCTGGCGTTGCCGCATCTGGTGCGCACGCAACTGGCAGAAGTGCCCGAATGGAAGAGCCAGCGCGCCGGCTTCAGCAGCGACGGCACGCCCAACAACCTGCATGTGGTGCGCTCGATGCGCGGCGCCATCGGCCGGCGCATCGCCATCGGCGCCAGCAGCCGGCGCGGGCTGCGTGAGATGGAAGCCGAATTGCTGGAAATGCAGCAGGCGCTGTTGCCGGGCGATGAGCTCGGCAAGGCGCGCATTGCGGCGCTGCAAGAAGAAATCGTGCAATTGCGTGCCCGGGTGGCCCGCATTCCGTATCTCGACCCCATCGACCTGCGCTACCGCAGCCGCATCCGCGTGCCGGTGCCCACCAGCAAGGCGGTGATGTTCTGCCTGATGGATGTGTCGGGCTCGATGGACGAAGGCCGCAAGGAATTGTCCAAACGCTTCTTCATCCTGCTGTACCTCTTTCTGACGCGCCACTACGAGAAGATCGACCTGGTCTTCATCCGCCACCACACGCAGGCACAGGAAGTGGACGAGCAAAACTTCTTCCACGCGCGCGAAACCGGCGGCACGGTGGTCAGCAGCGCATTGGTGCTGATGGAAGAGATCGTCAAGGCCCGCTACAACCCGAGCGAGTGGAACATCTACGGCGCACAGGCCAGCGACGGCGACAACTGGCACCACGATAGCGGCCGCTGCCGTGAACTGCTGGGCGACAAGCTGTTGCCGCTGTGCCGCTATTACGCCTACGTGCAGGTGGCCGAGGAAGAGCAGAACCTGTGGGAGGAATACACCCATCTGCTCGAAGGCCACCGCCACTTCGCGATGCGCAAAGCCACCAGCGCCGACCAGATCTATCCGGTGTTCCGCGACTTGTTCAAGAAGGAAGGCGCGAAGGCAGCATGAAGCACCGCCCAAGCGTCGTCGGGCTGACCGAACCGCTCCTGATCGTCGAGCGGCCGGGCGAGCCTTTGCCCGGCCCCAGCGACTGGTCTTTCGACCTGGTGGAAACCTACCACCGCGTGATCCGCGCCACCGCCGAGCGCTTCGGCCTGGACACCTATCCCAACCAGCTCGAAGTCATCACCGCCGAGCAGATGATGGACGCCTATGCCAGCGTCGGCATGCCGGTGAATTACCGACACTGGAGCTACGGCAAGGAATTCATTTCCACTGAGAAGAATTACAAACGCGGCCACATGGGACTGGCCTACGAGATCGTGATCAACAGCAACCCTTGCATCAGCTACCTGATGGAAGAGAACACGATGGCGATGCAGGCGCTGGTGATCGCCCATGCCGCCTACGGCCACAACAGCTTCTTCAAAGGCAATTACCTGTTCCGCATGTGGACCGACGCGGCGTCGATCATCGACTACCTGGTCTATGCGAAGAATTACGTCGCTGAATGCGAAGAGCGCCATGGCCTGGACGCAGTGGAGTCCTTCATCGACAGTTGCCATGCGCTGGCCAACCACGGCGTGGACCGCTACCGCCGGCCCAGCCGCAAGACATTGGCCCAGGAGCTGGCCGAGCGCAAGGACCGGGAAGCCCATGCCCAATTGCAGGTGAACGACCTGTGGCGCACCTTGCCCAAGCGCGCCGAGAAGGACGCCGGCGCGCCGGAGAGCAAGCGCTTCCCCGACGAGCCGCAGGAGAACCTGCTGTATTTCATCGAGAAGAATGCGCCCCTGCTCGAGCCGTGGCAGCGCGAGATCGTGCGCATCGTGCGCAAGGTGGCGCAGTACTTCTACCCGCAGCGCCAGACGCAGGTGATGAATGAAGGCTGGGCCACCTTCTGGCACTACAAGCTGCTGAACCAGATGTACGACGACGGCTTTCTCACCGACGGCGTGATGATCGAATGGCTGAAGTCGCACACCAATGTGATCTACCAGCCGCCGGTGGGCCACCGTGCCTACAGCGGCATCAATCCGTATGCACTGGGCTTTGCGATGTACACCGACATCAAGCGCATCTGCGACAACCCGACCGATGAAGACCGCGCCTGGTTCCCCAATCTGGCGGGCACGCCCTGGCTGCCGGCGCTCGACCAGGCGATGCGCAATTTCAAGGATGAAAGCTTCATTGGCCAGTACCTGAGCCCCAAGCTGATGCGCGACCTGCGCCTGTTCGCCATCACCGACGACGAAGCGCAGAGCGAGTTGGAAGTCAGCGCCATCCATGACGACGCGGGCTACCGCCGCGTGCGCGAGGCGCTGAGCCGCCAGTACGACCTGGGCTCGCGTGAGCCCAACATCCAGGTCTATAACGTCAACCTGCGGGGCGACAGATCACTGACGCTGCGCCACTTCCAGCACAACGACCGCCCGCTGCACGAGTCCGCCGCCGAAGTGCTGAAGCATGTGGCGCGGCTGTGGGGCTTTGGCGTGCAGCTCGAAAGCGCCAATGCCAAGGGCGACGTCACCAAACGCTGGGTGGTGCCGGCGCCGCCACAGACCTGAGGCGGCGCCTGCTGCGCCGGCTTACGAAGCCAGCGGCTTGCGGTTGCGACGGACGAAGCCCGTGGCGCCCAATGCCAGCGCCACCAGCGCGAGCGAGCCGGGCTCAGGAACCGCTGCAACCGAGGCAGTGCCCAGCCGCGTGGGCCCGTAAGTGGCGCCGCCAGCCACTGAGTAGCCGAATGACTGTGACAGGCGCAACACCACGTCGTCGGTGGCGCCGGGGTAGCCATTGGGGAAGGCGGTGTTCACCAGCGGGCCCGACGTGAAGAAGCTGTTGTCGATGGCCAGCTCGATCGTGCCGGGGTTGCTCAGCACGTCGTAGGTCAGGAACGCCGAAGCGTCGTAATAATTCCCGTTTGGATCACCTGCCACGAAATAGCGGTTGTTGGTGACCTCGAAACCGACGTCGGACCCGTCGCCGGCCGGCGGATTGGTGTCGAAGTAGAGATTGGCGAAGTTGCCGATCGAGAAGGCTGCGTCGCCAGTGATCTGCAGCGCGACATAGACATAGGAGCCGTCGCCGCGCACGCGGATGCTGTAGCTCGCGCCTTGGGTGATGTTGGTCGGCGTGCCGAAATTGCTGTCCGGCGCGGCGGCATCGTGCGTGACGAAAACCGTCGAGACGCCAGCCCACTCTGCTCCGATGACACCATCGATGCTGATGGGTGCAGCAGCCGCCGGCAAGCCTGCGACAAGAGCCGCCACTGCGACAAATGCGCCGGCCGCGCAGTTCTGGCCTTTAAGTCTGAATGCTGATGAATACATACGGTCTTGACTCCTGGATATGTTGAATGCGCGCTGCGCTTCGCAATCAACGCAACTTCCAGACCGCAATCCATTCCACCCATGCAATCAACCAGTTAGGCATTGCGCACCATGCACAGCGCCATTCGCGCCTTTGCAGTTGTCAATTGTTTTGACAATCAGAAATGGGTTGGCCGCAAAGAAGCCACACCCACTTCAATTGTCGGCCCACGCGAAAATCTTGCCTGGATTCATGATGTTCTTCGGGTCGAGTGCGCGTTTGATCTGCCGCATCATGTTCACCGCGCCGGCGCCTGCCTCGTCGAGCAGAAAGCCGATCTTGTGCAGCCCGATGCCGTGCTCGCCGGTGCAGGTGCCTTCCAGTGCGATCGCGCGCTGAACCATCTGCAGGCTCAGGCGCTCGGCCACCGCGCGCTCTGCGGCGTCGCCTTCCTTCACCAGGTAAGCCAGGTGGAAGTTGCCGTCGCCCACATGGCCGACGATGTAGTACGGCAGGCCCGAAGCATCGGCCTCGCTGACCGATGCGTCGATGATCTCGGCCAGGCGCGAGATCGGCACGCAGGTGTCGGTGGTGACGGTGCGGCAGCCGGGGCTCATCGACATGCCGGCAAAGTAGGCCTTGTGGCGGGCCGTCCAGAGCCGCGTGCGCTCTTCCGGCGTGCTGGCCCACTCGAAATCCTCACCTCCCATCTCGCTGGCCACGGCTTGCACCGTCTCGGCCTGTTCCTTCACCCCCGCTTCACTGCCGTGGAACTCCATCAGCAGCATCGGCGCCTCGCGCAGCCCCAGCTTCGACTGCTTGTTGACGGCGCGCACGGCGTTCACGTCCAGCAACTCACAGCGCGCGATGGGCACGCCGAGCTGGATGGTTTGGATGGTGGCGTTGACGGCGGACGTGATGTCGGGGAAGTGGCAGATGGCAGCACTCACAGCCTCGGGCAAGGGGTAGAGCTTGAGCGTCACCTCGGTCATCACGCCCAGTGTCCCTTCGCTGCCGACGAACAGGCGCGTGAGGTCATAGCCGGCGCTGGACTTCTTGGCGCGCGTGCCGGTGTGGATGACCTCGCCCGCCGCCGTGACGACGGTCAGGCCCAGCACGTTCTCGCGCATCGTGCCGTAGCGCACCGCGTTCGTCCCGCTGGCGCGCGTGGCCGCCATGCCGCCCAGCGACGCATTGGCGCCGGGGTCGATGGGAAAGAACAGCCCCTGGTCGCGCACCTCGCGGTTGAGCTGCTCGCGCGTCACGCCGGCCTGCACGGTGACGGTCAGGTCTTCGGCGTTCAGCCGCAGCACCTGCGTCATGCGTGAGACATCGATGCTGATGCCGCCCTGCACCGCCAGCAGGTGGCCTTCGAGCGAAGAGCCGGTGCCGTAGGGGATGACGGGCACAGCATGTTGCGACGCCAGTTGCACCAGCTCTGCCACCTCGGCGGTGCTTTCGCAGAACACCACCACCTCCGGCGGCGTGACGGGATAGGGCGATTCGTCGCGGCCATGCTGCTCGCGCACCGCGGCGGCGGTGGAGCAGCGGTCGCCGAAGCGCTGGCGCAAGGCCGCGAGCATTTGCGCCGGCACCGGCCGCGGCTCGACATGGAACAGGTGTTCTGGCACGGGTGCGTTCATGGCGGTCCTTGGGGGTGGCTTGCGCAAAAGTCGATTCTGGCACCGCGCTTCTAGAATGGCGCGATGGCCAATCGACTGACGCAGATCGCCACCCGCACCGGCGACGACGGCACCACCGGGCTGGGCGACGGAACACGCGTGCCCAAAAGCCACTTGCGCGTCGCCGCGCTGGGCGACGTGGACGAGCTGAACTCCTCGCTCGGCGTGCTGCTGGCCGAGCCGCTGCCGGCGGATCTGCGCGAGCTGCTGGTGACGGTCCAGCACGAGCTGTTCAACCTGGGTGGCGAGCTGTCCATTCCCGGCTACGCATTGCTCAAGGCGCCGGCGGTGCTGCGGCTGGACGAGGCGCTGGCACAGCACAACGACCAATTGCCGCGGCTGAAGGAATTCATCCTGCCCGCCGGCACGCGCAGCGCGGCGCTGGCGCATGTGAGCCGCACGGTGGCACGCCGCGCAGAACGCGCGGTGGTGGCGCTGGCAGCGGCAGAGCCCGGCGCGGTGAACGAAGCGCCGCGCCAGTACCTCAACCGCTTGTCAGACCTGCTGTTCGTGCTGGCGCGGGTGCTGAACCGCGCCAACCTCGACGGCCTGGGCGGCGACGACGTCTATTGGCACAGCGAGCGCCTGGCGCGGGACTAACACGAGCCCCGCGGAACACGGGCGACTACTTCGCCATCTGGTAGCCGGCGTTGAATTCGTCCGGCGTCAGAAAGCCGTCCTTGTTCTTGTCGAGCTGGTCGAAGCGGTCGGCCAGAGTCGCCATGCCGGCGGCCTCGTCGCGCGACAGCTTGCCGTCCTGGTTGGCGTCGGCGCGCTGAAAGGCGGCCAGCAGTTGCTCCGGCGTGGCCGCCGCCGCGCGCTGGCCAGTGCCTGTGGACGGGGTGGTCTGCGCGGTCTGCGCCTGCAAGGCGAACACGGCGCCACCCAGGGCGAAGGCGGCCACGACGCGGCAGGTGAACTTGGTGGAAGCAGTCATCGGAGTGATCCTTGGAGGAAAGAAACCGGCGCATTGCAACGGCAAAGCGCGCCCTCATCCAGCACTCTTGCCAGGCGTTGCCCTGCTTACCGCGCACCGGTGCTGCTTACCCAGCAGAGCGATTGCTCACAAACTGCGCCGGCCGCGCACCGCATCCGCCAGCGCGTCCAGCACGCGGACGGAATCGTCCCAGCCCAGGCAGGCGTCGGTGATGCTCTGCCCATAGACCAGCGCCGCCGCGTCGTCCTTGCCGGGGCTGAATTTCTGCGCGCCGGCGTTCAGGTGGCTTTCCAGCATCACGCCGAAGATGCAGCGGCTGCCAGTGGCCACTTGCCGCCCCACGTCGTGCATCACCTCGATCTGGCGCTGGTGGTTCTTGCTGCTGTTGGCGTGGCTGGCGTCGATCATCAATCGGCAGGGCAGGCCCGCGGCTTCGATGGCGGCGCAGGCCGTGGCCACGCTGTCGGCGTCGTAGTTGGGCGCCTTGCCGCCGCGCAGGATGACGTGGCAGTCCTTGTTGCCGCGGGTTTCGACGATGGCCACCTGGCCGTTCTTGTGCACCGACAGAAAGTGGTGCGCCCGGGCGGCGGCCTGGATGGCATCGGTGGCGATCCTGATGTTGCCGTCGGTGCCGTTCTTGAAGCCCACCGGCGCGCTGAGGCCAGACGCCAGCTCGCGGTGCACCTGGCTTTCCGTCGTGCGCGCGCCGATGGCGCCCCAGGAGATGAGGTCGCCGATGTACTGCGGCGAGATCACGTCGAGGAACTCGCTGCCCGCCGGCACGCCAAGCCGGTTGATGTCCAGCAGCAATTGCCGCGCGATGCGCAGGCCCTCGTGGATGCGGAAGCTTTCGTCCAGGTAGGGGTCGTTGATCAGCCCTTTCCAGCCGACCGTCGTGCGCGGCTTCTCGAAATAGACGCGCATCACGATCTCCAGCGTGCCGGCGTGCCGGTCGCGCACAGCCTTCAGCTTGCGGGCGTAGTCCAGCGCTGCGGCCGGGTCGTGGATGGAACACGGGCCGACGATCACCAGCAGCCTGTCGTCGTCGCCATTCATGATGCGGCGCACCGCGTTGCGCGTGCCCGAGACCAGCGTCTCGACCGGTGTGCCGGCAATCGGGAAGAAGCGGATCAGATGCTCCGGCGGCGGCAGTGGCGTCACGTCGCGGATGCGCTGGTCGTCGGTCTCGCTGGTCTTCTCGCTCAGGGCGTAGCCGGGGGCGGACAGGCCGTCGGATTCGTTTTGCTTCGGGCTCATCGCGGGCTTTCTCTTCAACGGGATTCGGGCATAAAAAAACCGCCGGGTGGCCGGCGGTTTCTGGGTTGCTGCTCGCTCGAATTACGCGCTTGCCTCTCCAGCCGCCAATCGGGGCGAGAACCAGTAGCTCGTAAAATAAGCGGCGCAGCGGGGCATCTCAGAACTGTAGCACGCAGCCACGTCAATACGACTGCGCTGCGAAGCCGGCCGCCTGCAGTGCCGCCAGCACCTGGCCCACGTGCGCCGGGTTGCGCGTCTGAAGCACCAGTTCCACCTCGACGTTCTGCGCAGACAGCGTGGAGAACGCGCGCTGGTGGTGCACCTCGTCGATGTTGGCGCCGGCCTGGCCCACCACGGTGGTGATGCGCGCCAGCACGCCGGGCGTGTCGCGCGCGCCGACGCGGATGCGCGCCAGCCGCCCCGCGCGCACCATGCCGCGGCCGATGATGGCCGACAGCAGCAGCGGGTCGATGTTGCCGCCGCACAGCACCAGGCCGACCTTGCGGCCCGCATAGCGCGCCGGGTCTTTCAGCAGCGCTGCCAAGCCGGCCGCGCCAGCGCCTTCGACCAGCGTTTTCTCGATCTCCAGCAGCATCACGATGGCCTGCTCGATGTCGCCTTCGTCCACCAGCACCATGTCGTCCACGCGCTCGGCCACGATGCGCCGCGTGATCTGGCCCGGCAGCCCCACGGCGATGCCTTCGGCGATCGTGCTGCTGCCCTGCTGATGCGCCGTGCCCTTGATGAGGTTGACCATCGCCGGGAAGCGCGCAGCCTGCACGCCGATGATCTGCATGTCCGGCTTCAACGCGCGCACCGCGGTGGCAATGCCGCTGATGAGGCCGCCGCCGCCAACTGCAATGACCAGCGTGTCCAGCTCGGGCTGGGCGTGCAGCATCTCCAGGCCAATGGTGCCCTGGCCGGCGATCACCAGCGCGTCGTCGAAAGGGTGCACGAAGCTCAGGCCCTGCGCGGCGGCCAGCGTCAGTGCATGGTCGCGCGCTTCGTCGAAGCTTTCGCCGTGCAGCACCACCTCGGCGCCGAAGCCCAGCGTGCGTTCCACCTTCACGGTGGGTGTGTGCACCGGCATCACGATCACCGCGCGCAGCCCCAGCCGCTGCGCGTGGTGCGCCACGCCTTGTGCGTGGTTGCCGGCCGACGCGGCGATGACGCCGCGCACGCCGGCATCGGCCAGTGCCAGCAGCTTGTTCAGCGCGCCGCGTTCCTTGAAGGAGGCGGTGAACTGGAGGTTTTCGAACTTCAGGAAGACCTGCGCGCCGACGATCTGGCTGATCGTCTTGCTTTCGACGCAGGGCGTGTCCAGCACATGCCCGGCCAGGCGGCCGGCGGCAGCCTGGATGTCGGCCAGCGCAAGGCCGGCTGTCACGCGGTGCCGCCGACGGTCAGCCGCTCGATGCGCAGCGTGGGCTGGCCCACGCCCACCGGCACGCTCTGGCCTTCCTTGCCGCAGACGCCCACGCCCGGGTCCAGCTCCAGGTCGTTGCCGATCATGCTGACGCGCGTCATGGCTTCCGGGCCGTTGCCGATGATGGTGGCGCCCTTCACCGGGTAGAGCACCTTGCCGTTCTCGACCCAGAAAGCCTCGCTGGCCGAGAAGACGAATTTGCCGCTGGTGATATCGACCTGCCCACCGCCGAAATTGGTGGCGTACAGGCCGCGCTTGATCGACGCGATGATCTCTTCCCTGGGCTTGTTGCCGGCCAGCATGTAGGTGTTGGTCATGCGCGGCATCGGCAGGTGGGCATAACTCTCGCGGCGGCCGTTGCCGGTGGCTTTGACGCCCATCAGCCGCGCATTCATGCTGTCCTGGATGTAGCCCTTCAGGATGCCGTCTTCGATCAGCACGTTGCGCTGCGATGCGTTGCCTTCGTCATCGACATTGAGCGAGCCGCGGCGGTCGGGCAGGGTGCCGTCGTCCAGCACCGTCACGCCCTTGGACGCCACGCGCTGGCCGATGCGGCCCGCGAAGGTGGACGAGCCCTTGCGGTTGAAGTCGCCTTCCAGCCCGTGGCCCACCGCTTCGTGCAGCAACACGCCGGGCCAGCCGGGGCCGAGCACCACGGTCATCTCGCCTGCCGGCACCGGCCGGCTGTCGAGGTTGGTGAGCGCCGCGGTGACGGCCTGGTTGACGTAGCCCTCGATGATGTCGTCGCGGAAGTAGCCCAGGCCGAAGCGCCCGCCGCCGCCGCCAGAGCCCACCTCGCGGCGGCCGTCCTGCTCGGCGATCACGGTGACGCTCAGGCGCACCAGTGGCCGCACATCGGCGGCGCGCGTGCCGTCGGCGCGGGCGATCAGCACCACGTCGTATTCAGCGGCCAGGCCGGCCATCACCTGCACCACGCGCGGGTCTTTCGAGCGCGCGAGTTTTTCCACCTTTTCGAGCAGCGCCACCTTCTGCGTGCTGTCCAGCGTGGCGATGGGGTCGGTGGGGGCATAGAGCACGCGGCTGCCGGCCACCTTGGGCGGGCGCGCGACTTTCACCCGCCTGTTCTGCCCGGCTGCGGCGATGGTGCGCACCGTGCGGGCAGCGTCCATCAACGCGTCTTCGGAGAGGTCATCTGAGTAGGCGAATGCCGTCTTTTCGCCGGCGACGGCGCGCACGCCCACGCCCTGGTCGATGCTGAAACTGCCGCTTTTGACGATGCCTTCTTCGAGGCTCCAGCCTTCGTGCCGCGTGGTCTGGAAGTACAGGTCGGCGTCATCGACGCGGTGCTCGCGGATGGTGGACAGCGCACGCGAGATGGCCGCTTCACCCAGCTCGAAAGGCTCGAGCATCAGCGCCTGCGCAATGGCCAGGCGCTCGATTGTCGGTTCGCGGTTGATCATCGAGATGCCTTCATGCTGCGAAAGCGGTCAATTGTAGGTTGCGACCGGCGCTCAACGGCCGGCGGCCAGCGCCAGCGCCTGCTCGTACAAGGCGTTGCGCGGTGCGCCGCTGATGCGTGCGGCCAGCGCCACGGCCTGCTTCAGCGGCAGCTCGTCCAGCAAGACACGCAGCACTTGCACGGCCGCTTCTGGCAGGGCGCTGGCGGGCGCCACGGGCAAAGCGTGCAGCACCAGCACGAACTCACCACGGCTGCGGTTGGCATCGGCCGCAAGCCAGGCCGGCAGCGCGGCCGACTGCATCGTGGCGATGGTTTCGAACTGCTTGCTCAGCTCGCGGCACAGCGTCAGCCGCCGCGCCGGCGCTGCTTCTGCCAGCGCGGCGGCCAGCGCGTCGATGCGGTGCGGCGCCTCGAACAGCACTTGCGAGGCGCGGTTGGCCAGGCAGGCGGCCAGCGCTTCGCGGCGCTCGCCGCCCTTGGCAGGCAAAAAGCCGACGAAGCAAAAGCCCTGGCCCAGCGTGTCGCCGGCCACGCTGAGCGCGGCCGTGGCGCTGCTGGCGCCAGGCAAGGGCACCACGCGGTGGCCGGCATCGGCCGCCCGCGCCACCAGCGCGGCGCCGGGGTCCGAGATGGCCGGCGTGCCTGCGTCGCTGAGATAGGCCACCGACTCGCCGCGCGCCAGGCGCTCCAGCACCAGGCCGGAGGCCTGCTGTTCGTTGTGCGCATGCAGGGGCAGCAGCGGCCTCTCCAGCCCCAGGTGGCGCAGCAGTTGTGCGCTGACCCGCGTGTCTTCGCAGGCCACCGCGTCCACGCGCGACAGCACATGGATGGCGCGCAGGCTCAGGTCGGCCAGGTTGCCGATGGGCGTGGCCACCACGTAGAGTGTCGAGGCCGGGTAGTGCTGGTGGCCGGCGGCCGCACGGGCGGCGTCCAGCAGCACGGAGGGGTTGATGTTCAAGGGCGCGGGCCGGAAGGTGACGAAGACACTGGGCGACGCAGCCGAGACGCGCGCGCTGGCCTGGCTGACGGCGCGCGGCCTGAAGCTGGTGGAGCGCAATTATCGGGTGGCGCAGGGGCCGCAGGCGCGTGGCGGCGAGGTCGATCTGATCCTGCGCGACAGCGACGGCACGCTGGTCTTCGTGGAAGTGCGCTCGCGCGCCAGCAGCGCGTTCGGCGGGGCGGGTGCGAGCATCGGCAGCGCCAAGCAAAGGCGCATCGTGTTTGCCGCGCAGCACTACCTGCTGCGCTTTGCGGCGCTGCCGCCTTGCCGCTTCGACGTCGTCACGCTCGACGGTGATGTGATCGACTGGCTGCCCGGCGCCTTCGGCACAGGCTGAGGAACGAAGCGCCGCAGGGGCGTGTCTTATGATCCATGCACATGCTCGAACAACGCATTCAGCAGCAGTTCTTCGACGGCGCCGATCTCAAATACCAGACCGCAGAGACGCTGGCGCGGCCCATTGCCGACGCATCGGGCGCCTTGATTGGGGCCATCACCGGCGGCGGCAAGCTGATGGTTTGCGGCTGTGGAAGCGCGGCCCCGCTGGCCTTGCACATGGCCGCTTTGTGCGTGGGCCGCTTCGAGCGGGAGCGTCTGCCGCTGCCCGCGCTGGCGCTGCCGGCCGGGCCGGCAGCCGACAAGCAGCTCCAGGCGCTGGGCCACCCCGGCGACGTGCTGCTGCTGCTGGATGCCGCCGATGCCGATGCCGGCGCGGCACGCACGCTGGTGTCTGCCGCGCATGCCAAGGAGATGACGGTGGTGCTGGTCACCGGCCCGGCAGGCGGCGCGGCGGCGGGGCCGCTGGCCGAGACCGACGTGCTGATCAGCGTGCCGCACGGCCGCGGCGTGCGTGTGCTCGAACTTCAACTTCTCGTGCTGCACTGCCTGTGTGACGCGATCGACGTGCAACTGATGGGAGAACAAGAACCATGAACCACCGCCCGCTGGCATGGCTGCTGGCCATCGCATCGGCCACCGCCACATTGACCGGCTGCGCGCCCTTGCTGATTGGCGGCGCAATGGTCGGCGGCGGCATGATCGCCATCGACCGCCGCACCTCCGGGGCGCAACTCGAAGACGAGGCCATCGAGCTGAAGGCGGCGTCGCGTATCGCCGACCTGGCCACACTGGGCCACGTGAGCGTCACCAGCTACAACCGCCTGGTGCTGGTGACGGGCGAGGTGCCGACCGACAACGACCGCATGCGGGTCGAAGACGCCGTGCAGCGGATGGACAACGTGCGCTCTGTCGTCAACGAGCTGGCGGTGATGGGCAACACCTCGCTCGGCTCGCGTTCGAACGACACCATCCTCTCGGGCCGGGTGAAGGCCACGTTCGTCGATGCGAAAGACCTGCAGGCCAACGCCATCAAGGTGGTGACAGAGCGCGGCACCGTGTTCCTCATGGGCCGCGTGACCGAGCGCGAAGCCACGCGCGCCGCCGACCTGACGCGCAGCGTGAGCGGCGTGCAGAAAGTGGTGCGCGTCTTCGAGCTGATCTCCGAAGAAGAGCTGGCCGGCATCCTGGCGAAGCCGGCCGCCAAGCCCTGAAGCGCTGCCCGGCTACTTGAGCCGGCGGATCAGGCTCGACGTGTCCCAGCGCCGGCCACCGAGCGCCTGCACGTCGCCGTAGAACTGGTCCACCAGCGCGGTGACCGGCATCTTGGCGCCGTTGCGCCGCGCCTCGTCGAGCACCAGGCCCAGGTCCTTGCGCATCCAGTCCACAGCGAAGCCGAAGTCGAACTTGCCGTCCACCATCGTCTTGCCGCGGTTGTCCAACTGCCAGCTCTGCGCCGCGCCCTTGCCGATGACGTCCAGCACCAGCGGCATGTCCAGCCCCGCCTGCTGGCCGAAGGCGATGGCTTCCGACAGGCCTTGCAGCAGCCCGGCGATGGCCGTCTGGTTGACCATCTTGGCCAGTTGCCCGGCGCCGCTGTCGCCGATGCGGGTGACGGCTTTGGAGAACGCCATCGCAATTGGCTTCATCGTGTCGAAGACCGCTGCATCGCCGCCGCACATCACCGTCAGCGCGCCGTTCACAGCGCCCGCCTGCCCGCCCGAGACCGGCGCGTCGATGAAGTGCAGGCCGCTGTCGGCAGCGGTTCTGTAGAGGCTGCGCGCGATGTCGGCGGACGCGGTGGTGTGGTCGATCAGCGCTGCGCCCGGGGCCATGCCGGCGAAGGCGCCGTCGGCGCCAACGCAGATGGATCGCAGGTCGTCGTCATTGCCGACGCAGGAGAAGACGAACTCGGCGCCGGCTGCTGCTGCCGCGGGTGTGGCCGCATGCTGGCCGCCGTACTCCGCCGCCCAGGCAGCGGCCTTGGCGGCGGTGCGGTTGAACACCGTGACGTGGTGGCCGGCGCGTGCCAGGTGGCCGGCCATCGGGTGGCCCATCACGCCCAGGCCGAGAAAGGCCACGCGGCGCGGCGCGATTGCTTCGTAGGTTCTGCTCATACGACCTTCATGTGTTCGGTGCCCGCGGCCAGGTCGGTGTTCCGGGCGCGCTTGCTGTTGAGTTTGATCTGCAGGCGCAGATCGTTCAGGGAGTCGGCGTTGCGCAACGCGTCTTCATAGGTGATGGCATTGGCCTCGTAGAGGTCGAACAGCGACTGGTCGAAGGTCTGCATGCCCAGCTCGCGCGAGCGTTTCATCAGCTCTTTGATCTCGCCGACCTCGCCTTTGAAGATCAGGTCGCTGATCAGCGGCGTGTTGAGCATGATCTCCACCGCGCAGGCGCGGCCACGGCCTTCCTGGCGCGGCATCAGCCGCTGGCTGACCAGCGCTTTGAGGTTCAGCGACAAGTCCATCAGCAACTGCGCACGCCGCTCTTCCGGGAAAAAGTTGATCACCCGGTCCAGCGCCTGGTTGGCGCTGTTGGCGTGCAGCGTGGCCAGACACAGATGGCCGGTTTCGGCGAAGGCGACGGCGTGCTCCATCGTCTCGCGGTCGCGGATCTCGCCCATCAAGATCACGTCCGGCGCCTGGCGCAGCGTGTTCTTCAGCGCCTGTTCCCAGCCGTCGGTGTCGATGCCCACTTCACGCTGCGTCACGATGCAGTTCTTGTGCGGGTGGACGAACTCCACCGGGTCTTCGATCGTGATGATGTGGCCGAAGGTGTTCTCGTTGCGCCAATCGACGATGGCCGCCAGCGAGGTGCTCTTGCCCGAGCCGGTGGCGCCGACGAAGATCACCAGCCCGCGCTTGGACAGCGCCACGTCTTTCAGCACCTTGGGCAGGTTGAGGCCGTCGATGGTGGGCAGCGTCTGCGGAATCGTCCGCGCCACCAGCCCCACGTGGCCTTGCTGCATGAAGGCGTTGACGCGAAAGCGCCCCACGCCCTGCGGCGAGATCGCGAAGTTGCACTCCTTGGTGCGCTCGAACTCGGCCGCCTGCTTGTCGTTCATCACCGCACGCGCCAGTTGCAGCGTGTGCTGGCCCGTCAGCGGCTGGGGGCTGACCTTGGTGATCTTGCCATCGACCTTGATCGCGGGCGGAAAGTCGGCCGTCAGGAAGAGGTCGGAGCCGTTGCGGCCGATCATCAGGCGCAGCAGATCGTTGACGAATTTCGAGGCCTGGTCGCGTTCCATCGTTGTCCTTCCCTGGACGGTTCAAGCGTCTGTTGTCATGCGTCTGTCGTCATGTGTCTGTTTTCATGTGTCGGACAGCAGCGCCGACAAGCGTGCGCTGACCTGGCGCAGCCGCAGCGACAAACGCCGCGCCAGTGCGGCCAGCAGCAGCAGTGCGAGAGGTGCATCTTCCTGCATCAGCCGCGCCAGCGCATCGGTCTGGAGCACGGCAACGATACAGGCTGTGCGGGTGCAGCAGTCGGACACGCGGGGCCCTGCATCCAGCAGCGCCATCTCGCCGATCACGTCGCCCGGGCGCGCCTCTGCCAGCCGCGCCGCGCGGCGGTGCACGGGGCTGCGCTCGACCGCGACGCTGCCTTCCAGCACGATGAGCATGAACTCGCCCGGTTCGTCCTGCACGATCAGCTTGCAGCCCGCACCCACGCTGGCGAACTGCAGATGGCTGGACAGGCGTTGCACCGCGCCAGCGTCGAAGTTGACGCGGCCACCCGCCCACAGCGCCACCAGGCGGCCGGTGCCGTCGGCGGCATCGAACGGCACCGCGCCGATCTCCGCGGCGCGCGCCGCCCAGGTCGCCGACCCTGCGTTCATGGCGTTCAGCCGGGGAAGTTTTCCGGAATCTTCGCCTTGGCCCGCGCCTCGGACGGCGCAATCACGTTGCGCCGCACCAGGTCGGCCAGGTTCTGGTCCAGCGTCTGCATCCCGAGGCTCTGGCCGGTCTGGATGGACGAATACATCTGCGCGATCTTGTTTTCGCGGATCAGGTTCTTGATGGCCGAGGTGGCGATCATGATCTCGTGCGACGCCACCCGGCCCGAGCCGTCCTTCAGCTTGCACAGCGTCTGCGAGATCACCGCCACGAGCGACTCGGACAACATCGAGCGCACCATTTCCTTCTCGGCCGCCGGGAACACATCGACCACGCGGTCGATGGTCTTCGCAGCGCTGCTGGTGTGCAGCGTGCCGAACACGAGGTGGCCGGTCTCGGCGGCAGTCAGCGCCAGGCGGATGGTTTCCAGGTCGCGCATTTCGCCCACCAGAATGGCGTCCGGGTCTTCGCGCAGCGCCGAGCGCAGCGCGTTCGAGAAGCTCAGCGTGTGCGGGCCGACCTCCCGTTGGTTGACCAGACATTTCTTGCTCTCGTGGACGAACTCGATCGGGTCTTCCACCGTCAGCACGTGGCCGTATTCGTTTTCGTTCAGGTGGTTGACCATCGCCGCCAGCGTGGTGCTCTTGCCCGAGCCGGTGGGGCCGGTCACCAGCACCAGCCCGCGCGGCTTGAGCGCCAGCTCTGCAAAGACCTTGGGCGTGCCGAGTTGCTCCAGCGTGAGGATCTTGCTGGGAATGGTGCGGAACACCGCACCGGCGCCGCGGTTCTGGTTGAAGGCATTGACGCGAAAGCGCGCCAGGCCCTGGATCTCGAAGCTGAAGTCGCACTCCAGCGTGTCTTCGTAGTGCTTGCGCTGGCTGTCGTTCATGATGTCGTACACCATGTCGTGCACGCTCTTGTGGTCCAGCGGTTCCACGTTGATGCGCCGCACGTCGCCGTGCACGCGGATCATCGGCGGCAGCCCGGCCGACAGGTGCAGGTCAGACGCCTTGTTCTTGACCGAAAAAGCCAGCAGTTGGGTGATATCCATGAATGAGCGCGCACGGCGAACGTGCCCGCTTGAAGAGCCTTCGGGGGATTATGGGCAGCATCGGAAGCAACCTGCAAGAAGTGAAGCGGCGCATCGAAACGGCGTCGCAGGCGGCCGGCCGCAGTGCGCAAAGCGTCACGTTGCTGGCCGTCAGCAAGACCTTCGGCGCCGACGCCGTGGCCGAGGCGCTGGCGGCCGGGCAGCGGGCTTTTGGCGAGAACTACGTGCAGGAGGCGCTGGCCAAGATCGACGCGCTGGCGGCGCAGCGCACGCAGCTGGAATGGCATCTGATCGGCCCGCTGCAAAGCAACAAGACGCGGCCGGTGGCAGAGGCCTTCGACTGGGTCCATTCCGTTGACCGGCTGAAGATCGCAGAGCGTCTGGCAGAGCAGCGGCCGGCCTGGCTGCCGCCGCTGCAACTGTGCCTTCAGGTCAACGTCAGCGGCGAGGCCAGCAAGAGCGGCGTGGCGCCGGCCGAGCTGCCGGCGCTGGCGCGCGCGGTGGCAGCGCTGCCGCGCCGGAGCATCGTGTTGCGCGGCCTGATGGCGATCCCCGAGCCGGCAAGCGGCTTGGAGGCGCAGCGCGCGCCGCACCGCCGTTTGCGCATGCTGTTCGACGCGCTGAACGCCGACGGCCTGGCACTGGACACGCTGTCCATCGGCATGAGCGCCGACCTGGAAGCGGCGGTGGCCGAAGGGGCGACGCTGGTGCGCGTGGGCACCGCGATCTTCGGCGCGCGTTGAAGCGCCATCACACCGGCAATCGCGAGCTGTTCTTCACCTCTTCCATCACCGCATAGGTGCGCGTCTCGCGCACGCCGGGCAGCGTCCAGATCACGCTGCCGATGAAGGCGCGGTAGGCCGCCATGTCGGCCACGCGGGTCTTCAGCAGGTAGTCGAAGCCGCCTGCCACCAGATGCGCTTCCAGGATCTCCGGCCGCACCTGCACCGCGGCCTTGAAGCTGTCCATCACGTCGTGCACGGTGCGGTCGAGCAGGATCTCGACGAACACCAGCAGGCCGGCGCCCAGCTTTGCCGGGTTCAGCTTCGCCTCGTAGCCGGTGATGAAGCCGTCGCGCGTCAGCCGCTTCACGCGCTCCAGCACCGCGGTGGGCGACAGGTGCACCGTCTCTGCCAGCTTGATGTTGCTGATGCGGCCGTCGTCCTGAAGCACGCGCAGGATGCGGCGGTCGATGGTGTCGATGGTGTCGCTGCTCATGGCGCAGGATTCTCTGCGACAGGCCCCGAAAACAGCATTTGCGTCGGCTGCCGGCGGTTCAAACTGCTGCATCCGCCACTGAGGACTGCTGCCATGCCGACCCCGCCGCAACGCGCCCGCCTGCCGTTCCCGTACCGCCCGGAAGCCGAGGTGGTCGCCGCCTCGCTGGCCGCATTGCAGGGCCGGCTCGACTGGCCGGCGGTCATCGCCTCCGCCCGGCCTTGGGTGCGCGCCGTGCGCGAGCAGCCGGCGCCGTTCTGGGCGATGGAATCGCTGCTGCGCGAGTACCCGATCTCCAGCGCCGAGGGCCTGGCGCTGATGCGGCTGGCCGAGGCGCTCTTGCGGGTGCCGGACGTAGAGACTGCCATCGCGCTGACGGCCGACCAGCTCGGCCGCGCCGACTTCGATGCCGCCAGTGAAGGCAGCCCGCACAAGATGCTGGCCAGCCTGTCGGCCAGCGCCATTTCGCTGTCGAAGAGGTTTCTTCCCGAGCAGGACAACCCGCCGGGCCTGCTGCAACGCCTGGGCGCGCGCACCGTGGTGGCAGCCACCGTGCGCGCCATCCAGTTGCTGGGCCGCCAGTTCGTGCTGGGCCGCACCATCGCAGAGGCGATGGGCGAGGCCGCGGTGCAGCGCAAGCAGATGCACAACCTGCGCTTCAGCTACGACATGCTGGGCGAGGGCGCACGCACCGAGCGCGACGCCCAGCGCTACCTGGCAAGCTACAGCAACGCCATCGAGGCGATTGCAGCGGGCCGCACGGCCACGTCACCGATGGATGCAGACGGCATCTCCATCAAGCTGAGCGCCTTGTTCTCGCGCTATGAAGACGCGCAGCGCGAGCGCGTGTTCAACGAGCTGCTGCCGCGCGTCTGGAGCCTGATCGAGCTGGCCGCCACGGCCAACCTCAACCTGACCATCGACGCCGAAGAGAGCGACCGGCTGGAGCTGTCGCTCGACGTGCTGGATGCACTGGCCGGGCGCATCGCCGTGCGCTTTCCGGCCTGGCAGGGCTTCGGCCTGGCTGTGCAGGCCTACCAGACGCGGGCGCTGGCGGTGGTGGACGAGGTGGCGGCCATCGCACACCGCCACGGCCTGCGCTTCATGGTGCGGCTGGTCAAGGGCGCCTACTGGGACGGCGAGGTCAAGCGCGCGCAGGAGGCCGGGCTGCCGGGCTACCCGGTGTTCACCCACAAGCACCACACCGATCTGGCCTACCTGGCCTGCGCCAGCGCGTTGATCGGCCACCACGGGGTGATCTTTCCGCAGTTCGCCACCCACAACGCCGGCACCATCGCGGCCATCGTGCAGATGGCGCGCCGCGAAGGTGCCGCGTTCGAGATGCAGCGCCTGCACGGCATGGGTGAAGGCGTTTATCGCGAGGTGTTGAAGGACGGCAGCATCCCGTGTCGCATCTATGCGCCGGTGGGCGAGCACCGCGACCTGCTGGCCTACCTGGTGCGGCGGCTGCTGGAGAACGGCGCCAACTCGTCGTTCGTCCACCAGTTGGCCGACGAAGCGGTGAGCGCCGAGGTGCTGCTGGCGTCGCCGCTGCAAGCCAGCAGCGGCCCTGCATTCCCGCTGCCGGTGGCGCTGTACGGCCCGGCGCGGCGCAATTCGATGGGCGTGGACCTGGCCTGCCTTGCGATGCGCGCACCGCTGGACGCGGCATTGCAGACGGTGCAGGTCGAAGCCGTGCAGGCCACGTCGAACGACGACGCAGCCGCCGCGATGGCGCGGCTGCACGCCGGCTTCGACGCCTGGGCCGCGCGCCCGGTGGCCGCGCGTGCCGCGTTGCTGGACAAGGCCGCCGACGCGCTGGAAGCGCGGCTGCCGGAGTTCTGCGCGCTGCTGGTCAAGGAAGGCTGCAAGACGCTGGGCGACTGCGTGGCCGAGGTGCGCGAGGCGGTGGACTTCTGCCGCTACTACGCCCAGCAGGCGGTGCAGCGCCTGGCCGAGCAGACGCTGCCCGGCCCGACCGGCGAAAGCAACGCGCTGCGGCTGCACGGCCGCGGTGTGTTCGTCTGCATCAGCCCGTGGAACTTCCCGCTGGCCATCTTCGCCGGCCAGGTGGTGGCGGCGCTCGTGGCCGGCAACACGGTGGCCGCCAAGCCGGCCGAGCAGACGCCGGTGGTGGCGCGTCGCTTCGTCGCATTGCTGCATGCCGTGGGCGTGCCGCAGGACGCCGTGGCATGGCTGCACGGCACCGGCGAAACGGTGGGCGCCGCGCTGGTGGCAGACGCGCGCACCGCTGGCGTCTGCTTCACCGGCAGCACGCAGGTGGCGCGCTTGATCAACCGCACGCTGGCCGCGAAAGACGGCCCCATCGTGCCGCTGATCGCAGAGACCGGCGGGCTCAACGCGATGGTGGTGGACAGCACCGCGCTGCCCGAGCAGGTGGTGGACGCCGTCGTGCAGAGCGCCTTCCGCTCGGCCGGCCAGCGCTGCTCTGCGCTGCGGCTGCTGTGCGTGCACGAAGGCATCGCCGACGGCGTGATCGAGATGCTGCGCGGCGCGCTGGCCGAGCTGTCGGTGGCCGACCCGGCGCTGCTGTCCACCGACGTCGGCCCGGTGATCGACGACGAGGCCTTCAGCGGCATCCAGCAGCACGTGGCGCGGCTGCGCGGCCAGGCGCAGCTGCTCGGCGAGACGGCGTTCGACAGCCGCTTCCCGCGGCTGCTGGCGCCCGTGGCTTTCGAGATCGCCCGCATCGCCGACCTGCGGCACGAGATCTTCGGCCCGGTGCTGCATGTGGTGCGCTGGACCGGGGACGTCAACGCCGTGGTGCGCCAGATCAACGCGCTGGGCTACGGCCTCACGCTGGGGGTGCAGACGCGCATCGACAGCCGGGCGCTGCGGATTGCCGACACCGCGCGCATCGGCAACGTCTATGTCAACCGCAACATGATCGGCGCGGTGGTGGGAGTGCAGCCCTTCGGCGGCGAGGGCTTGAGCGGCACCGGGCCCAAGGCCGGCGGCCCGCACTACCTCTACCGCTTCTGTGCCGAGCAGACGCTGACCATCAACACCGCGGCTGCCGGCGGCAACGCAGAGCTGCTGTCGGGCGGGCTGACGACCGCGGTCAGTTGACCGTCAATTGAGGTACATCCCCAGGTAGCGCCGGCCCTGGCTGACCACGGCCGGGTCGGGGCACAGCTCGAACCACTCGACGAGCTGAAGCCGCGCCTTCTCGCGCGCCTCGGCCTTGTCGCGCAGCACCACATCCAGCAGTTGCTGGAAGGCCGCGGCGAAGTCGCCGCCGTGCACCAGCAGCGCGGCGAGCTGGAAGCGGGCGTCGAAGTCTTTGGGGTTGGCCGCGATGCGCGCTGCCAGCGCATCGGCATCGCCTTCGGGCTTCTCGCTGGCCAGCCGCAGCCTTGCCATCAGCCGGGCATGGCGCTGGTCGCGCACTTCGGCCGGGATCATGTTCAGCAGCGCTTGGGCATCGTCGAGCGCGCCTTCGTTGAGCAGCATCTCGGCGTCGTCCAGCGGGTCGGGGTCGGGCTCTTCTGCCGGCGCTTCCACCGCTTGCGGGAGATGCTTGTCGAGAAAGGCGCGGATCTGGCCTTCCGGCAGCGCGCCCATGAATTGGTCCACCGGCTGGCCGCCGATGAACAGCGTCACCTGCGGGATGCTGCGGATGCCCATTGCGGCCGACACCTGCGGCGATTCGTCGGTGTTCAGCTTGGCCAGCACGAAGCGGCCGCCATAGGCTGCCACCAGCTTGTCGAGCAGCGGCGTCAGCGCGCGGCAGGGGCCGCACCACGGCGCCCAGCAGTCCAGCAGCACCGGCACGTCGAGAGAGCGTTCCAGCACCGCGGCTTCGAAGTCGGCATCGGTGGTGTCGAAGGAGAGGTCGGTGGTCATGGGTGTGGCGCTTGTGAAGTCAGGCGAGAAGGTCGATGTGTTGCTGCCGCTCGGCCTCGGTGGCCAGCAACTGGCGCACGCCGCTGTCGAAGGTCAGCAGCTTCATCTGCTGGCGCGCGGCTGCCGTCAGCAGGTAGGCGTCGGTGATTTGGCGGTGGCCGACGACGCCGCCGCTGCACACGCCCAGCACCTGCTCGATGCCGAAGTCCAGCGGCACGAAGCGGTGCTTGCGGTGCGCCAGATTGCGCAGCAGCAGCTCGCCGATTTCCGCCATGCCGACGTTGCGGCCAGCAAACGCCGGCTGCGCAATGATGCGCATGAATGCAGCCTGCGTGAACGCGGTGCTGGCCCAGCCGTGGCGGGCGTGGCGGTCGAACCAGTGGCGCATGACGTCATGGTGCTGGTGTGCGGGCCAGGCCAGCGCGATCAGCGCGTTGGCGTCCAGCAGGTGCATCAGAGCGCGTCATCGAGCAAGGCCTTGACATGCTCGGACGTGACTTTCGGCGTGTCGGCAGGCAGCGCGAAGACCCAGGCTTCGCCGCTTTGGCGGATGGCCAGCCGCTCGCTGCTGCCGCGGCGGATCAACTCCGACACGGCCTCGCCCAGCTTCATGGCGCGCGCCTGCGCATAGGTGCGCGCTGCATTGAAGGCGTCGTCTTCGATCGTCAGCGTGGTGCGCATGGGAGTGATGTCCAAAAGCCGGGCTGATGCAGTTTACTGCTTTGCGCATCAAAGCGCTGGCTCTGCATCAATCCAGCTTGATGCCCAGCCGCGTGATCACCGGCCCCCAGCGCTTCACGTCGCCGTCGATGGTGCGTTTGAAATCGGCTGCGCTGCCACCGACGATGGTGAGGCCTTGCGCGTCCAGCGCCTGGCGCACGGCAGGGTCTTGGAGCACCGCGTTGGCGTCGGCGTTGATCTTCTGCACGACCGCATCCGGTGTGCCGGCGGCGATGAACAAGCCGTTCCAAGCCAGCGACTCCACGTTGCGGTAGCTGGCCTCCACCAGCGTCGGCAGTTCCTTGATGTTGTCGGGCCGGGTGCCGCTGCTCGTCGCCAGCAGCCGCACCTTGTTGCTGCGCACCAGCGGCAGCAGCGCGGGCGCCGTCATGAAGGTGGCGTCGGTGTCGCCCTGGGCGACCGACAGCGCGGCCGGCGGCGAGCCGTTGTAGGGCACGTGGGTGCCCTGGAAACCGGCCTCGGCCATGAACAGCTCCATCGTCAGGTGCGCCGAGCTGCCGTTGCCGAGCGACGCGTAGTTCAGCTTGCCGCCCTGCGCCCTGGCCCAGGCGACGAACTCGGCCACCGTCTTCGCCGGCACCTTGTCGGCGTTGACGGCCAGCACGTTGGCCTGGCTGGTGGTCATGACGATGGGCAGCAGATCCTTGGCCGGGTCGTACGGCATCTTGCGGTAGAGGAAGGGCGCGAACGCCACCGGGCCGTTGAAGCCGATGGCCAGCGTGTGGCCGTCGGTCGCCTTGGCGGCCAGGTCCAGCCCCAGCATGCCGCCGGCTCCGGGCTTGTTGTCGATCACCACCGGCTGGCCCCAGCGCGCGGCGAGCTTGTCGCCCATCGCGCGGGCGATCAGGTCGAGCGAACTGCCCGGCCCGGTGGGGACGACGATTTTCACCGGCCTGGACGGCCATGTGCCCTGGCCCCAGGCGACAGCCGGCAGTGCGGCAAGCGCCGCGAGCAGTTCTCTTCGTTGCATTTTTGAGGGATCGCGAAAGGCGGGTCGGGAATCGTAGTCGCAACAACGATGGAGTCTGCAATGCGAAGCTCGAACAAGTCCCTGCTGGCCGTTGCGCTGGCCGCCGCGCTGGCCTTGGCTGGCTGCGAAAACATGAGTGAACGCGAGAAGGGCACCGGCAAAGGCGCAGCGGCCGGAGCAGGCGTCGGCGCCTTGCTCGGCGCGGTCACAGGCAGCAGCGCGGGCAAGGGCGCGGTGATCGGCGGCGCGGTGGGCGCGGTGGCCGGCAACCTGTGGTCCAAGCGGCTGGAAGACAAGCGCGCGGCGCTGGAGCGCAGCACTGCCGGCACCGGCATCGAGGTGGCGCGCACGCAGGACAACCAGTTGAAGGTGAACGTGCCGAGTGACCTGTCGTTTGCCACCGGCCGGGCCGACCTGCAGCCGTCGCTGCGGCCGGTGCTCGACCAGTTCGCGCAGGGGCTGGACGGCAGCGTCAACGTGCGCATCGTCGGCCACACCGACAGCACCGGCAGCGACGCCATCAACGACCCGCTGTCCAGCGAGCGCGCGCAGACGGTGCGCAACTACCTGGTGGAGCGCGGGGTGCCGGCCAGCCGTTTGCAGGTGGCCGGCCGCGGCTCGCGCGAGCCGGTGGCCGACAACGGCAGCGACGCCGGCCGGGCGAAGAACCGCCGCGTCGAGATCTTCCTCAGCGAGACGGGCGCCTGAGCGGCAAGCGCATCAGGGGTACAAGCCGCGCTCCTCGCGCGCGATCAGGATGCGCTCGCAGGCCACCGCGAAGGTGGCGGTGCGCAGCGTGATCTTGTGGCGGTCGGCGGTGTCCCAGATCTTCTTGAGCGCATCGACCATGATCTTGTCCAGCCGCAGGTTGATCTCGTCCTCACTCCAGAAGAACGAGCTGAAGTCCTGCACCCACTCGAAGTAGCTGACCGTCACGCCGCCGGCGTTGCAGATCACGTCCGGCACCACCAGCACGCCGCGTGCGGCCAGCGCATCGTCGGCGCTCGGCACGGTGGGGCCGTTGGCGCCTTCCAGCACCAGCCGGGCGGTGATGCGGTTGGCTCGCGCTTCTGTGATCTGGCCTTCCAACGCAGCCGGGATCAGGATGTCGCACTTCACGTCCCAGAACGCTTCAGTGTCCATCGGCTCGGCGCCCTTGAAGCCGCCGACGCCGCCTGTGGTCTTGACGTGGGCTGTGATGTCGGCGAGGTCGAAGCCGTTGTTGTTGTAGATGGTGCCGGTGTGGTCTTGCGCGGCGACGATCTTGCTGCCGGCCTGCGCGAACAACTCGGCCGCCGACGAGCCGACGTTGCCGAAGCCCTGCACCGCGACGCGCGCGCCGTTCAGGTCCATGCCCAGCCGCCGCGCCGCTTCGCGGCCGGTGACGAACACGCCGCGGCCGGTGGCCTTCACGCGGCCCAGGCTGCCGCCCAGGTGGATGGGCTTGCCCGTCACCACGCCGGTGGCGGTGGTGCCGGTGTTCATCGAGTAGGTGTCCATCATCCAGGCCATGATCTGGCCGTTGGTGTTGACGTCGGGCGCCGGAATGTCGCGCTGCGGGCCGATGATGATGCCGATCTCGCTGGTGTAGCGGCGCGTCATGCGCTCCAGTTCCTTGATGCTCAGGCGCTTGGGATCGACGCGGATGCCGCCCTTGGCGCCGCCATACGGCAGGTTGACCGCGGCGCACTTGACCGTCATCCAGGCCGACAGCGCCATCACCTCTTCGAGCGTCACGTCCGGGTGGTAGCGCACGCCGCCCTTGCCGGGGCCCCGGCTCAGGTTGTGCTGTACGCGGTAACCCTCGAAGTGGGCGACGTCGCCGTTGTCCATCTCGATGGGCACATCGACGATCAGCGCGCGCTTCGGGCGCTTGAGCGTCTCGGCCCAGCGCGCCAGGTGGCCCAGGTAGGGCACGACGCGGTCCACCTGCGAGAGGTAGGTGCCCCAGGGGCTGTCGGCGCTGGGGTGGACGAAGGACAGGGCTTGTGTGGGTGTGTTCATCTGCGGTTCCTTGGATGTGGCCGCGGCGCGGCGGCGGTGCCGCCTCGTGGGCGGGCCGGCGCCGGCATGGCGTGGGTCAGCACTGTAGGCGCGCGGCCCGCCGCCGTGCGTGCCGTGTCATGCAGGCTTTGCATAACCCGTGGCGCGGCCCCACATGGCATGGCAGGTCAATGGCGGGCCGGGCGCTGACTACACTGCCGCATGAACTCCTCCAAAGTGCTTTTCGTCGGCGGCGGCAACATGGCCAGCGCGCTGATCGGCGGCTTGCTGAAGGCCGGCCGCGCGCCCGCGTCGGTGCTGGTGATCGAACCGTTCGAAGCGCAGCGCGCCCGGCTGGCGCAGAGCTTCGGCATCGCGCCGCTGGCCGCTGCCGACGCGTCGCTCAGCGGCGCCTCGCTGGTGGTCTGGGCCGTCAAGCCGCAGTTGTTCGCGGCCGCCGCGGCGCCCTGTGCGCCCTTCGTCGGCGGCGCGTTGCAGCTCAGCGTGATGGCCGGCATCCGCAGCGCGGCGCTGGCGCAGACCAGTGGCAGCGCCCGCGTGGTGCGGGCCATGCCCAACACGCCGGCGCTCATCGGCCGCGGCATTGCCGGGCTGTATGCGCGGGCCGAGGTGACGGCCGCAGAGCGCGCGGAGGTCGAGGCCTTGCTGGCGCCCACCGGCGCCACGCTGTGGGTGGAGCGCGAGGAAGACCTGGACGCCGTGACGGCGCTGTCCGGCTCCGGCCCGGCCTATGTGTTCTACGTGCTGGAGGCGCTGATGCAGGCCGCCGCAGCAATGGGCCTGAGCGCAGCACAAGGCCGCGCGCTGGCGCTGGCGACCTTCGACGGGGCCACCGCGTTGGCGCAGGCGTCGCCGCTCGCACCCGAGGTGCTGCGCGCGCAAGTCACCTCCAAGGGCGGCACGACGCAGGCGGCGCTCGACGTGCTGGAGGCAGAAGGCGTCAAGGCGGCATTCGCGCAGGCGCTGCAGGCCGCCCGGCAGCGGGCGCGCGAGCTGGGTGACGAGTTCGGCGAGTTCCGCGAGTCCGGCGCTTGAGGCGGAAACGGAGTAGGATTGGAATATGACGAACACCCATTTCGCTTCCAAGCCGACTGCGGTGGTTTCGCCCGCGCTGAGCAACAAGCTGGCGGGCCTGTTCGCCCGCTCTGCTGCGATGGGTTTGCTCACCGGCGCCACGGTCACGCAACTCGACGCCGCCGCCGTCAAGCGGCTGGTGCTGAGCCTTCAGCGCCACGGCATTGCCGGCGGCGCGGGCACCGCGCTCTCGCCTCTGGTGCACGACGATGGCACGCCGCTCAGCGCGGCAGCGGCCAGCGCGCTGGAGCGGCGCATCGACCAGGTCGCCGAGGCACTCGAAGCCTCGGCCGCGCCGGCTGCCGAGTGGCCGGCCATGCGGGCTGTCTTCGGCGACGAGGTGCTGGCCGATCTGCTGGACGTGTCGCTGTCCTCGCTGCGCCGCTACGGCGCCGGTGAGCGCGACACGCCCGACACGGTGGCCGGCCGGCTGCACTGGCTGGCACTGACCGTCGCCGACCTGGCCGGCGCCTACAACAACTTCGGCATGCGCCGCTGGTTCGAGCGCCCGCGCGCCCAGCTCGGCGGCCAGAGCCCGCGCGCGCTGCTGGGCCGCGACTGGCATGTCGATGGCGCGGCGGCGGGCCGTGTGCGCCAGCTTGCAGCGTCGCTCAGCGGGGCGCAGCCGCTGGCGGTGTAGCCGGTGGCTGTGCGGCTGGGGTTCCGCCACTGCGACCCGCGCTTCCCGTTTCTGTGGCAGTCGGCCGATCAACCGGCGGCACGCTGGCATGCCGAAGGCGACGGCCCGGCCCACTACTTTGCCGACACGCCCGTGGGTGCCTGGGCAGAGTTCCTGCGGCACGAAGGCATCACCGACGCGGCCGATCTGGCGGGCGTCAACCGCTCGCTGTGGGCGGTGGAGCTGCCCGCCGATGGCTACGCCACGCCAGAACTGCCCGACAGCGCGCTGTTCGGTGACGCGGGCAGCCACGCGGCCTGCCAGGCCGAGGCCCGGCGGCTGCGCGCTGCGGGCGCCCAGCGCCTTCAGGCGCGCGGCGCGGCGCTGCTGCCGGGCTCTGCCGGCGGCTGGCTGGCGACCGGCGCCGCCAACGTGCCGGCGCCGCCGCGCGACGGCATGGTGGCGGTGCTCTTCGGCCCGTGCGATGCCATCGGCTGGGTCGTCGTGCGGGGCGGCAGCCCGCCGCCCGAGGTGCTGGCGCTGGTCCGCGCGCTCTAGCGAAGGCTGTCTAGCGCAGCGCGAGGTCCGCAGCCACACCGCAGAACACCGCAAACCCCAGCCAGTGGTTCAGCCGGAAGGCCTTGAAGCAGGCGTCGCGCTGGCGGCTGCGGATCAGCGTGCAGTGCCATCCAGCCTGCGCCGCAGCCACGGCGATGCCGAGCAGGAACACCGGCCCCAGCCCGAGCGCCCGGCCGAGCAGCGCCCAGCTTCCGAGGTACAGCGCATAAAAGCCCATCACCGCGGCCACGTCCCAGCGGCCGAGCGTCAGCGCCGAGGTCTTGATGCCGATGCGGATGTCGTCATCGCGATCGACCATCGCGTACTCGGTGTCGTAGGCCAGCACCCAGAACAGGTTGCCGACGAGCAGCCACCAGGCCTGCGGCGGCACCGAGCGCAAATGCCATTCGTGGCCGCCCAGCGTGGCGGCAAAAGCCATCGGGATGCCGAAGCTGAAAGCCACGCCCAGCACCGCCTGCGGCATGGCGAGCAGGCGCTTGGCGTAGGGGTAGGCCAGCGTGACGGCCAGCGCCGCAAAGGACAGCAGGATGGCGGGCGGGTTGGTCGTCAGCACCAGGCAAAAAGCCAGCAGTGCGAGCACCGTGCCCAGCGTCAGCGCCTGCTTCGCGCTCACCGCGCCGCGCGTCACGGGGCGTTGCGCGGTGCGTTTGACGTGGCGGTCGAAGTTGCGGTCGGCGACATCGTTGACGCAGCACCCGGCGCTGCGCATCAACACCGTGCCCAGCACGAACACGGCCAGCAGATGCCAGCCCGGCCAGCCGTCGGCCGCGATCCACAGCGCGCTGAGCGTGGGCCACAGCAGCAGCAGCCAGCCGGCAGGCCGGTCCCAGCGGATCAGGTCCAGATACAGCGGCCAGCGCGGTGGCGCAGAGGTCGTGATGCTCACGCGGGGATTATCGGCGCGCCGCCTGGGCGGCATCTTCGAGACTGTATATTCATCCAGTTCATGGAGCTGCAAGCCAAACTCGCCATCCTGGCCGACGCCGCCAAGTACGACGCCTCGTGCGCCTCCAGCGGCACCGACAAACGCCATTCGCTCGGCGGCATCGGCTCGACCGAGGGCATGGGCATCTGCCACAGCTATGCGCCCGACGGGCGCTGCATCTCGCTGCTGAAGATTCTGCTCACCAACTTCTGCGTCTTCGACTGCCTGTATTGCGTCAACCGCGTCAGCTCCAACGTGCCGCGCGCGCGCTTCGGCATCGACGAAGTGGTGCACCTCACGCTGGACTTTTACCGCCGCAATTGCATCGAAGGCCTGTTCCTCAGCTCCGGCATCATCCAGAGCGCCGACTACACGATGGAGCTGCTGGTCGAGGTGGCGCGGCGGCTGCGTGAAGACCACCACTTCCGCGGCTACATCCACCTGAAGACCATTCCCGACGCCAGCCCGGCGCTGCTGGCAGCAGCCGGCCGCCATGCCGACCGGCTGAGCATCAACATCGAGCTGCCCACGCCGCAAGGGCTGGCGGCATTGGCGCCGCAGAAGGACGGCGGCGCCATCCGGCGGTCGATGGCGCGCATGCGCATCCACATCGACGACGCAAAGGAGGCGCGCAAGCCCGCCCCGCCGACCTCGGCGCCCGGCCAGCGCCCCAAGCGCGCTGCGGCGCCGCGCTTTGCGCCTGCCGGGCAGAGCACGCAGATGATCGTCGGCGCCGACGCGGCCGACGACAGCAGCATCCTGGCCACCAGCGCCGCGCTGTACAGCTCCTACGCGCTGCGCCGCGTCTATTTCTCGGCCTTCAGCCCCATTCCCGATGCGTCCAGCGCGCTGCCGTTGCGTGCCGCGCCGCTGCTGCGCGAGCACCGGCTGTACCAGGCCGACTGGCTGATGCGCTTCTACGGCTTCGCGCACCACGAGATCACCACGCCGGGCAACGGCATGTTGTCGCTGGATGTCGATCCCAAGCTGGCCTGGGCGCTGGCCCACCCCGAGCGCTTCCCGGTGGACCTGAACCGCGCGCCGCGCGAGATGCTGCTGCGCGTGCCGGGGCTCGGCGTCAAGACCGTCGAGCGGCTGCTGCAATCGCGCCGCGTGCGGCGGCTGCGCTGTGCCGACCTCGGCCGGCTGCATGTGCCGCTGAAGAAGATGCTGCCCTTCGTCGAGCTGGCCGACCACCGGCCGGGCCGTGCGCTGCACGCCGCCACGCCGGTGCCGCGGCAGGCAGGGCTGTTCGATGACGGCTGAGCGCAATGTGCTGCTGGCCGACGAGGCCGACTTCGACGGCTTTCGCCGCGCTGCGCGCAGCCTGCTTGCTGCCGGCGTGGCGCCGCGCGACGTGGGCTGGTCTGTCGCCGGCACCGCCGCGCCGGAGCTGTTTGCCGACGCCGCGGCTGCGCCGGTGGCCCAAGGGGACTCGCCGCTGCGCGTGCCGCCCGAGTTCATCGCCCTCTGCCGCGAGGTCGTGCTGCATGCCGACCGGCGGCGTTTTGCGCTGCTGTACCGGCTGCTGTGGCGGCTTCAGCAGACGCCGGGCTTGCGCGACGACCCGTTGGACCCGGACATGGCGCTGGCCCGCCAGATGGCGCAGGCGGTGCGCCGTGACATGCACAAGATGAAGGCTTTCGTGCGCTTTCGCGAGGTGGCGCAAGGCGCGGGCGAGCCGCCGCTGCATGTGGCCTGGTTCGAGCCGGAACACCACATCGTCGATGCGGTGGCGCCGTTCTTCATGCGCCGCTTCAGCGCGATGCACTGGGCCATCCTGACACCCGAGCGCAGCCTGCGCTGGGACGGCCTGGCGCTGCAAGCCGGCCCGGGCGCAAGCCGGCAGGACGCGCCGCCTGCCGATGCCGGCGAAGCGCTGTGGCTGACGTACTACGCGCACATCTTCAACCCCGCGCGGCTGAAGCTCAAGGCGATGGAAAACGAGATGCCGCGCCGCTACTGGCACAACCTGCCAGAGGCCAGATTGATCTCCACGCTGGCCGCGCAGGCGCACGAGCGCAGCGCCGGCATGGTGGCGCGCGCGGCGCAGCCGCTGGCACGCCGCCTGCCTGCACAGGCGATGGCGATGACGACCTTGCACCCACCCGCATCCAGCGTGGCGCTGCCCGCGCCGCTTGCCGGCAACGCCGACGAGCGCAGCCACGCGTGGCAGGCCCAGCGTGATGCGGCCGCCGGCTGCCGCGAGTGCCCGCTGGGGGGGCTGGCCACGCAGACCGTCTGGGGCGAAGGCCCGGTGACGGCGGCGCTGATGCTGGTGGGCGAGCAGCCCGGCGACCAGGAAGACCTGCAGGGCCGGCCCTTCGTCGGCCCGGCCGGCCAGTTGCTGGACCGTGCGCTGAAGGCGCTGGACTGGGACCGCTCGGTCGCCTACGTCACCAACGCCGTCAAGCACTTCAAGTACGAGCCGCGCGGCAAGCGCCGCATCCACAAGACGCCTGCCCAGCGCGAGGCCGACGCCTGCGAGCACTGGCTGGAAAGCGAGATCGCGCTGGTGCAGCCGAAAGCCATCGTCGCGCTGGGCGCCACCGCGGCGCGCCAGTTGCTGGCGCGGCCGGTGGCTGTCACGCGCGAGCGCGGCCAGTGGCTGCCGCGGGCTGATGGCCGCCAGGTGCTGGTGACGCTGCACCCGTCGGCGCTGCTGCGGCTGGACCCGGCAGAGCGCGATGCGGCCTTCACCGCATGGCTGGGCGACCTGCGTCTTGCCAGCCGCTTTGCGCAGGCCGAAGCGGAGAGTCGATGAGCCTGGCGCTGGACACCGCGCAAGCGGTGTTGTTCGATGTGGCCGGGGTGCTGCCACCCGGCCTGCGCTTCCAGCCCGATTTCATCAGCGCCGCCGACGAACAGGCGCTGCTGGCCGTTGCCGCCGCGCTGCCCTTGCAGCAGGCGCGCTACAAGGAGTACACCGCGCGCCGCCGCGTCTTTGCCTACGGCGCCAGATTCGATTTCGACCACAAGCGCCTGCGGCCGGGTGAAGTGGGCAGCTTGCCGCAGCCCTTGCAGACCCTGCGCGAGCGCCTCGCCGCCTGGGTGGGCGTGCCACCCTGCGACTTCATCCATGTGATGGTGGCCGAGTACCAGCGCGGCGCACCGCTGGGCTGGCACCGCGACGCGCCCGACTACGAAGTCGTCGCCGGCATTTCGCTCGGCAGCCACGCGCGGCTGCGCTTTCGGCCGTATGCAGCACCTGGCGCGCCGCCGCCGGACAAGCAGCACACCGTCAATCTCGACCTTGCCCCGCGCTCGGCCTACGTGATGCGCGGCCCGGCGCGCTGGGGCTGGCAGCACAGCCTGACGGCGGTGGCGGCGCTGCGCTATTCAGTAACGATGCGCACGGGGCGGGGCGCCGGTTGACAAGCCAGCGCAGCGCTGCCGCCGCCGCCGCTGACGCCGCCGCAGGCGCTGTCGAATCGGCCGGCGTGTGGCCCTACCCCTCCAGCCGCTTTTGAAACACCAGCCCCGCGTGCTCGCGCAACGCGTGGAATTTGATCTTCGGCCAGTTGGCCTCGATGGCGCGCAGCTCCGGCGCGTACTCCACCAGCACCGTCGGCGCATCGACCGCGTCGTAGGCCACGCGGTGCTGGTTGCCGTCGATGAAACGCTTGAGTTCCCGCTCGTCGGCGGCGGCGCCTTCGCCCATGTCGCAGGTCACCCAGCGCGCCACCTGGAACCGGCTGGGCATGATGCGCGCCTTGCAGCCGTATTCGTGCTCCAGCCGGTGCGCCACCACCTCGAACTGCAACTGCCCCACGGCGCCCAGCAGCAGCACCGAGCCGGCAACCGGGCGGAAGACCTGGATCGCGCCTTCTTCGCCGAGCTGCGTCAGCCCGGCCTTGAGCTGCTTGGTGCGCAGCGGGTCGGCCACCTCGACCGAGCGGAACATCTCGGGCGCGAAGAACGGCAGCCCGGTGAACTGCAGGCTCTCGCCTTCCGTCAGCGTGTCGCCGAGCTGCAGCACGCCGTGGTTGGGGATGCCGATGATGTCGCCGGCAAAAGCCTCGTCGAGCAGTTCGCGGCGTTGCGACAGAAAGGACACCACCGTGTTGGGCCGCAGGTCCTTGCCGGAGCGCACCACCTTCAGCTTCATGCCGCGCTCGAAGTGGCCGCTGGCCACGCGCAGAAAGGCGATGCGGTCGCGGTGCGCGGGGTCCATGTTGGCCTGGATCTTGAAGACGACGCCGGTGAACTTGTCCTCTTCCGGTTGCACCTCGCGCTGCAGGCTGGGCCGCACGCCGGGCGGCGGCGCCAGATCGACCAGCGCGTCCAGCACCTCGCGCACGCCGAAGTTGTTGACCGCCGAGCCGAAGAACATGGGCGTCTGCCTGCCGGCCAGAAAGTCGGCGCGCTCGAACGGCGGCGCGGCATCCGTGAGCAACGCGATCTCGCCCTGCGCCTGTTCGTACTGCATGCCGAAGCGTTCTGCATAAGCCGGGTTGTCCAGCCCGGCCAGGATCTCGTCGTTGTTGTGGTCGCGGTCCTCGCCCGGGCTGAAGACGCGCATCTGCCGTTCGCGCAGGTCCATCACGCCGTGGAAGGCCTTGCCCATGCCCACCGGCCAGGTGAAGGGCACCACCTCCATGCCGAGTTCGCGCTCGATCTCGTCCATCAGCACCAGCGGGTCTTTCACCTCGCGGTCCATCTTGTTGACGAAGGTCAGGATCGGCGTGTTGCGCGCGCGGCAGACTTGCAGCAGCCGCCGCGTCTGCGGCTCCACGCCGTTGGCGGCGTCGATGACCATCAGCGCTGCGTCCACCGCCGTCAGCACGCGGTAGGTGTCTTCGCTGAAGTCCTGGTGGCCGGGCGTGTCGAGCAGGTTGATCACGCAGTCGCGGTACTCCATCTGCATCACGCTGGACGCCACCGAGATGCCGCGCTGCTTCTCGATCTCCATCCAGTCCGACGTGGCGTGGCGGCTGGCCTTGCGCGCCTTCACGCTGCCGGCGATCTGGATGGCGCCGCTGAACAGCAGCAGCTTCTCGGTCAGCGTGGTTTTGCCGGCGTCGGGGTGGGAAATGATGGCAAAAGTCCTTCTCCGCCTTACCTGCTCTGCAATCAGACCTTCTGACATCTCAATTCTTTCCCCGTGATGTGCCCCGACCAGCATGGTATCTGCCGATGAAGTGCCCTCTCGCATCGGTGACTCATGACCGCCCGGAACAAGCCGCTCGCTGCGCCGCCTCATCCCGTCGAACGGACGCTCAAGCGGAGACCGGAGAAGGACGACGAAGGCCAGGCCCTTGCCTTGTCCCGCGAACGGGCCAGAGCGCGGCCCCACCGAAGCGTCGATGGCGATTTCTAGGTTGTAGGCACGGCGCGTCCGGTCAGGCGAACGCGGCGATGCGCTCCCGGCATATCTCAAGTGTCCGGGTCACAGCAGCCTTGCCGGACGACCCGTAGCCGGGAAGCGTGGGCAACGCGATCACGTCAACGGCAGCCCGCATCCTCTCCAGAACGTCGTCGATGGCGGCATGGGTGTCCGATGCCCGAAGCCCGGCTGTTGCAGAGAGCGCGAGGAAATCGGCACGCCTGAGCCGTTCGTCCTTGCCGTTGAGCTTCAAGGCCATGCGGTCATGTTCGAGGCGGGGAAAGACTCGCGTCGTCAGCGTGTCATAGACGGGCGCAAGGCGAACGCTTCGGAAGGCCGGGTTGCCGGGTTCGGCGGTCTTCAGGACGGCCATGTTCTTGAGGTGCATGTCACCGTCGGCGATGAGCCATGCGAACACGACGCGCTTCATGAAGATCAGGAGGTCCACTTCGGGCGATGTGGACAGACCTCTCAACGCGCGCGCCGCCCGCTCGACGGTGCCATCGTACTTGGCCTCCGGCGAGAGATCGAGCACCGAGCAAAGGTCTTCCATCGCCAGCAGGCGGTGGTCATCAGCGCCTTCGCGAATGTCGAAGCGCTCGACCAGAAGCGCCGGAGGCATGCCGTCAGGCATCGCGATCAGTGCGGTTGCCGGGACCGTGAACCCGGCTTCCCGTGCGAGGGCAAGTCCAATCCACTCGACCAGAGGCAGGGCCTCGAAGCCGCTGGTGCCTGCGGGCTTGAGGATGTGGGTGAAAGATGTACCGATGCTCGGCGAGAGTCTGCCGTCCGGGGCTAGCGTCATCGGTGCCTTGATCTGCACGCCGGAGAGGCGCGGCGTCTCGGCACGGTCGTAGATCGCCGCGAGGTTGCGCTCGAAGTCCTGCTCCATCGCGCTGCGACCGGGCCCGGCATAGGTGCCTTTAAACACGCCCGCCGCCGCATGGACGGCGAGCGGCGTCGAGAGGACATCGAGCGGCAGGGCGGCAAGCTCGTCTGCGTTCTCGGCCATCGTGATGTTGGACATGTAGCGCCTGCCCGAGCGAAGCATGGCCCGCTCGTCGCGGTCGTGCAGGACGCTCTCTAGCCAGCCTTCCGGCAGCAGAGAGAGCACGAATGGCGGCAACCTTCCCGGCATCGTCTGGCGGATGACTGGCGGCATGGGCTCGCCGCTGTCGGCGCGCGACCACCGCCACTCGAAGCCGTCGTGAACGAGGGTGCCGATGGGCAGGCCGTGCCATGCCACGGTCAGGGCGAACGCGGCCTCGTTGCGCGCGGTGGCAATCGAAGGTCTGCGCAGCAAGAACTTCTCGGCCCCCTCGCCCTCACGGTACCAGTCGTTTTCACGGGCCAGCGCCCACACGGCGTCGCTTGCAGGCTTTGCTCCGCCGTATTCCTCGGCAAGACGGGCGGCGATAGCCTCGCGCGTCGCCACGTCGATGGACGCGGCGTGTTCGCTGCGCAGGCGAAAAGCCTCCAGAAATCTCTGGCGGATCGAGGAGACATTGACGGTGAACTCGCCCAGGCTGTCGGCAACGGTGGCGGCAGCAAGAGAAGGCTTCGCAGGAGCCTTGTTCTGGACGATTTCAAGAGACCGCAGGCGCGTGCGCTGCACGCGCGGCCCCGTCAGGTAGAGGCGACCGTCACGGGTCGGCCCCAGCACAACCGCGCTGGCCGCCGAGAGGTAGGCGTTGGGGTAGAGGTAGCGGCCAATGCGGACGGCATGGGCGAGGACTGTCCGATCGATGTCGTCGGCGGCATCGACATAGATGCCCCGCATCAACTGGACGAGCCTTCCCGACCCCGCCAGATAGTGGCTGCGGGTCTTGTCGATGGTTTCGCCGACGAGATGAAGAGGCACTGTTTCTAACGTTTCCGTGTTTCAGATACGGGAAAGTTAGCATTTGACAAGACATCGAGCAAGGGAAATCCAACCTTTCCGTATTTCAAATACGCGAAAGTTGTACTTCGTTGCTCTTGCAAGCCTGGGCTGCGTCGCGTAAAGGTACTTCCGGCAGGGGGCCAGGAAGTCGGCCGGTACATCCCATTCCTTGAACGCGCCGTGCAGGTCGTCGGCACCGGCACCCCGGATGTGGGCGAGCTCGGCCAGCGCGTTGTCATAGGCGTTCATCAGGCGGTCGCCAGGTCCTGCCCGCCGCTGCGCCGCGATGCGAAAGGGACCATGGCTTTCTCCCGAGAATGTGCTCAGGGGAATCCCGAATTATCATGCCCCTCCACTCGTTGCCCGGAGCTGCCTTTGGGGCCTGTGTTGGCCGATCGACTGCGGCTGGAGACGCGCGCGCTGCATGCCGAGGCAGAGCGCAGCGGCGTGATGGCCGACCTGCTCCATGGCCGCCTGGGGCGCGCGGCTTACTGTGCCCTGCTGCGCAACCTGCATGCCATCTACGCCGCGCTGGAGGCGGCGTTGTCGGCGCACCGCGCCGACCCGCTGATCGGCGGCCTGCATGCGCCGGCGCTGTTCCGAGAGGCGGCGCTGGCCAGCGATCTCGACACCCTGCAAGGCGCAGCCTGGCGTGACGACATCCCGGTCGCGCCGGCCACCCAGAGCTACGTCGAGCGCCTGCGCGCGCTGGCAGCCAGCGGCTCGCGCGCCCTGGTGGCGCATGCCTACGTGCGCTACCTGGGTGATCTGCACGGCGGCCAGGTGCTCAAGCGGCTGGTGACGCGCCAGCTTGGCCTCGCCGAAGGCAGCGGCACCCATTTCTACGAGTTCGGCGCCGAGACCACCGTGCTGGCGCTGCGCCAGGGCTTTCGCGGCGCGCTGGCGGCGCTGCGGCCCAGCCTGGAAGAAAACGAGTTGATCGTTGCGGAGGCGCGCTGGGCTTTCCAGCAGCACAAGCTGCTGTTCGTGCAGCTCCAGCACGGCGGCGCTGGCGGCGCGGTGCCTGCCTAGGCCGCGAAGCTGCGGATCTGCGCGTACAGCGCCGTCGCGCGCTGCGCAGACAGTTCCAGCTCCTGAAGCAGCGGCGCCACCGGCGGGCCGCCGGCCGCGTCGGCGATGTCCATCGCGGCCAGGCTGGCATTGGTGAGGATGGCGCCGACGACGTCATCGGCCATCTGCCGGTCGGGCGCGTCCAGCGCCAGAGATGCTTCCAGGTGGCGCCGCGCTTCGGCGGTGCGCCGGCTGTCGCGCAGGTCGGTCAGTGTGAGGATGAAGCCGAGCAGCGCGCCGTCGCGCCCGGGCACGGCCTCGGCGCGCACAGCCACTGGCAGCGCTGCGCCACCGGCCTGCGCCACGCCCCACTCGCCGCGCCAGGGTTGCAGCGCCAGCCCATCGAGCACCCGCTGCACGGCGTGCGGCTGCTCGAAGAACTGCGCCACGTGCTGGCCGGGCGCGGGCGGCGGCGCGGCGTCGCCCATTAGCGCGACGAAGGCCTCGTTGGCGAAGCTCAGCAGCCCGTCGGGGTTGGCCACCAGCACCGGCTCGCGCGAGGTGCCTACCGTCGCGCGGATCTGCGCCAACTGGTGCTCGGCGATCAGCAGCCGCACCGCATGCACCTGCACGATGATGTCCACCAGCGCGGTGCCCACCGCGCGCGCCATCACGCGCTCTGCGTTGGTCCAGGGCGCTGCGGTGCCGCGGACGATCTCTGACCAGGCGTTGAAAGAGCGGCGCGGTGACAGCTCCAGCGGGTCGTTCGCGACCATCGGCTTGGCCGGGTCGCCAGCCCAGGTGACGGTGAGAAGCTGCTCCTTGCGGAACCACATCAGGTAGTCGGGCCGCGAGGTGGACAGCTTGACTGCCATCACGCCCGCGGCCGTGGGCGTCAATGAGTCCAGCGGCCGGTGCGCCTGGCCGACCGACGAGCAGGCGAACGGCGCGTCGGCCGGCTGCGCGTCGATCCAGTCGCGCAGGGCGCGCAACTCGGGCGTGGACGGCACCTCGCCGGACGTCATGATCTCGCCATCGTGGAACAGCGCCGCGCCGGTGGCCTCCAGCGGCTGAAGCAGCGTGCGTGGGTTGCGGAACAGCGCCAGCCGCCAGTCGCCCTCGGTGGACGTGGCCTCGATCAGCCGCTGCTCCAGCCGCCGCACCATCAGCGCCACCTGGGCGTGCGCGTAGTTCTCGATCGCGGTGATGCGGGTGGACGCCACCTCGGCCAGCAGGTCCACCGCCGAGCGCATCGAGCGCCGCAGGTGGCGCGGGCTGTAGTGGTGGGCCGCCAGCAGCCCCCACAGTTTGCCCTCGCGCACCAGCGACGCCACCATGGTGCCGGTGACGCCCATGTTCTTCAGGTATTGCAGGTGCAGCGGCGACATGCTGCGCAGGTCGCACAGGCTCATGTCCAGCGCCTGCCCGGTGAGCGGCAGCAGCGCCGGCTGCAAGGCCTGCGCCTGGTAGTGCACGTCCACCAGCACACGCACGCGGTTCTTCAGGTACAGCTCGCGCGCGCGCTGCGGGATGTCGGTGGACGGGTAGTGGTGGCCCAGCAGGGATTCGAGCCGCGGGTCGCGCGCCTCGGCGATGATCTTGCCGTGGCCATCGGAGTCGAATTTATAGACCATCACGCGGTCGTAGCCGGTGAGGTCTCGAAAGACCTGCACCATGCTGTCGGCCAGCGTGCCCAGGCTGGCGGCGGCGGTGAAGCGCTGCACGCCGGCCGCCAGCCGGGCAGTCAGCGTTGCCGCGTCCAGGCCCAGCGCGGGCGGCACGCCGGGCGCTGCCGGCGCCACCGCTTCCAGCTCGACGAGCAGCGCCCCCGCCGGGTGGCGGTGCACCGCGCCTTCGAGCCGCCGCACCGCGCCACCGGGCGCGATGTGGCACTGCATCGCGGTGGGTTCGGCCAGGTCGCCGGCAGCCAGCAGCGCCAACTGCGTGGCCAGGTCGCCGCCCAGTTCGGCGATGCCACGGCCCAGCAGCCAGGGCAGCGGACAGCCCAGCACGGGCTCGCTGTTGACGCTGGCCTGCACCACCGTGGCGTCGCTCTCGCGCAGCACCAGCAGCACGCCGTGCGGCTGCACCGAGCCCGCGAGATGGATCAGCTCGCGCTCGCAGTTGGTGAGGTCGGCATGGCCGAACGCTGGGCTGTCCAAGGCGTGCCTCTCGCCTCTCAGTTCAGCAGCGGGCGCGGCACCAGCCCGAAGTGCCCGAGACGCTGCTGAAGCCGCGCCAGCGGCATCTTCAGCAGTTCGGCAGCCGCCTCGATGCGGCCGCCGCTGCGTGCCAGCGCGGCATCGATCAAATGGCGCTCGGCCAGCTCGGCGGCTTGCGCCAGCAGCGCCGGCAGCGGCTGGTGGCCCAGGTGCGCAGCCAGGTCGCCCAGCGCGCGGGCCAGCGATCCGAGTGCCTCGGACGGCTGCGGCCCGCTGCCTTCGGCCAACGGCCGCAGCGTGAAGCCGATGTCTTCCTGCTCGCCTTCGGCCAGCAGTGCTGCCGACACCTCCACCAGCAGCGGCTCACAGCCGGCGACATGCAGGCGCACCACGGTGCGGCCGACCAGGCCGCTGCTGCGCACCCGCGACAGCAGCGCCGGCCATTGGCGGTCGAGGTCGCCCAGCGCTTCGCCCAGGAAACCGCCGCGCAGCCGCGCTTCGTCGCCCGCACGGCACAGCGCCACGAAGGCGGCGTTGGCCATGCGCACGCGGCCACCGGAATCGGTGATCACGGCGGCGTCGGGCGTCTGCTCGAAGAAGCTGGCGCCCGGGTCGGTGGCGCGCGCGCGGACCAGCAGGCATTGCCGCGCATCAGCGCGGAAGGGCGTGGCCGACACGTCGATGGCGCTGCCGCCGACGGCCAGCCGCACCCGCACTTCAGAAGCGCGGCCCGTGGCGCGCGCTGTGATCAGCAGCTCTTCCATCGCCGGGCGGGACGCGGCGTCCACGCGGCTGCCGAGCGCGCAGCCGTCCAGCGGCCGTGCGGTGCCGTCGAACAGCGCCTGGGCCGTCGGGTTGGCCTCCAGCACCGTCAGCGTGCCGGCGTCGAGCACCAGCACGGCGTCGCTGGCCACCTGGAAGAGCTGGCGGTAGCGCGCCTCGCGCTGGCGGCGCTGCCAGTAGTCGCGCTCCATCTCGTGCTGGGCGTCCAGGAAGCGCTGCTGGATGGCGGCCACGGCGCGCAGATCGCGGCCCACCGCCAGCACCGGGCCGCCGACGCCCAGCCGAACCGCCGCCCAGGACACCGGGATCGAGCCGCCGCCCGCGCTCGGGTGGTTGACCTCGCGCCGCCGCGAGACGCCGCCTTCGCGGGCTTCCTGCAACAGCAGCTCGACCTTCTTGCGCGCTTCCAGGCTGACCGTATCGACCCAGGCGCGGCCGACCCAGGCGTCACCCGCGGCGCGCACCGGCAAGGCGCCTTCGGCAGCGCTGCTGATCACGCCGTCTGCGCCGATCACCAAGGCCACGTCGCTGGCCACGCGCACGAAGGTGCTCGCCAATTCGGCAGCGAAGCCCGACAAGGCGCTGAGATCGCCCCGGTCCGGCAGAAGTTGGCTCATGGCGCGAACGTAGCACAGACGCCAGCCAGTGCCATGGGTGCTAATCCTCCAGCAGCGAGCGCAGCATCCACGCCGTCTGCTCATGCACCGTCAGGCGCTGCGTCAGCAGGTCGGCGGTGGGTTCGTCGCCGGCCTCGTCGGCCAGCGGGAACATCCCCCGCGCTGTGCGCGCCACGGCCTCGTGGCCCTCGACGAGGATGCGCACCATTTCCAGCGCCTTGGGCGGCGTCGGCGGCACGTCGGGAATCGACGCCAGCGCGCCGAACTGCGCATACGAGCCGGGCGCCGGATGGCCGAGCGAGCGGATGCGCTCGGCGATCGGGTCCACCGCCGCCCACAGCTCGGTGTACTGCGTCATGAACATCAGGTGCAGCGTGTTGAACATCGGCCCCGTGACGTTCCAGTGGAAATTGTGCGTGGTGAGGTAGAGCGTGTAGGTGTCGGCCAGCAGCCTGGACAGGCCGCCGGCAATCGCCCCGCGGTCTTTCTCGCCGATGCCGATGTTGATCGCCGGGGCGCTGCCCACGGCGGTGACGCCTATGTTCTTTCCCATCTGCGGTGCTCCTGGTGTTGACAGCCGTTGTTCGCGACTCTACCGGCGGCGCGCCGCCAGCGCTGCATCGACGCCGGCAGCATAGGCCCGATCGGCCTGTTCCAGCAGCGCCAGCATGCGCTGCTGGATGTCGGGCGCCGTCTGGCTCAGCGGCCCGGCCATGTTGTCGAACAGATTCTGCTGCTCCTCGGGCGGCAGCAGGCGGAAGAGGTTGCCGGCCTGCGTGGTGTCGTCTTCCTTGCCGCGTGCGTCGTGGCGGCCGGCGCTGCCCTCCAGCGCCCAGCCGGCGTCGCCATGGCCGAAGCCCTCGGGCCGGCTGCCGGCGGCCTGCACGGTGGCGTAATTGGGCGCGGCGCCGCCGTTGCGCATGGCCATCGCGCCGTCGCGCTGCTGGTTGTGCACGGGGCAGCGCGGCGCGTTCACCGGCAGGTGCTGGTGGTTGGTGCCCACGCGGTACAACTGTGCGTCGTGGTAGCCGAAGAGCCGGCCCTGCAACATCTTGTCGGGCGAGTAGCCCATCCCCGGCACCACGTTGGCCGGCGAGAAAGCCACCTGCTCCACCTCGGCGTGGTAGTTGTCCGGGTTGCGGTTCAGTTCGAGGATGCCCACCGGCTGGCGCGGAAAGTCGGCGTGCGGCCAGACCTTGGTCAGGTCGAACGGGTTCCACCCGGTGCGCTTCTCCCAGGCCGCCAGCTCCGCCTCGGTCGCCACCTGCACACGGAGCTGCCACTTCGGGAAGTCGCCGCGGGCGATGGCCGAGAACAGGTCGCGCTGGGCGTGGTCCGGGTCGGCGCCGGCCAGCCGCACGGCTTCGGCGGCGCTGAGGTTCTTGATGCCTTGCAGCGTGGTCAGATGCCACTTGACGAAGACCCGATCACCGTCGGCGTTGATCAGGCTGTAGGTGTGGCTGCCGAAGCCGTGCATGTGGCGGTAGCCGTCCGGCGTGCCGCGGCTGCTGAACAGCATGGTCACCTGGTGCAGCGATTCCGGTGCCCGGCTCCAGAAGTCGAACATCATCGTCGGCGACTTCAGGTTGGTCTGCGGGTCGCGCTTCTGGGTGTGGACGAAGTCCGGAAACTTGACCGGGTCCTTGATGAAGAACATCGGCGTGTTGTTGCCGACCAGGTCCCAGTTGCCTTCCTCGGTGTAGAAGCGCATCGCGAAGCCGCGCGGGTCGCGCTCGGTGTCGGCGCTGCCCCGTTCGCCGCCGACGGTCGAGAAGCGCACGAAGGCCTCCGTGGCCTTGCCCACCTCGCTGAACAGCCTGGCCTTGGTGTACCGCGTGATGTCGTGCGTGACCGTCAGCGCGCCATAGGCGCCCGAGCCTTTGGCGTGCACCACCCGCTCCGGAATGCGCTCGCGGTTGAAGTGCTGAAGCTTCTCGATCAGGTGAAAGTCTTGCAGCAGCAGCGGGCCGCGCGGGCCGGCGCTCAGCGAATTCTGGTCATCGGGCACGGGAATGCCCGAAGCAGTGGTGAGTGCGGGTTGGGCAGGTTGGGCGGGCATGGTGCGGTCCTTGGTGGTTGGTGGAGCAGACCATAGGCTACGCATATTGATATTCACCAGCCAATAGTTTTTGGCTAGCAGCGCGATGCGTCTCAGGCGGTGAGGCGTCGCACGCCGGGCAGCGGACAGGCGTAAATGGCGTTGCGCAGCGCCGCAATGGCCTCGTAGCGCGGGAAGGTGCGGCGCCACGCCAGCACCACACGCCGCGTCGGCACCGGTGCGCTGAAGCGCACATAGCGCACATGCGGCTGCAGCCCGGCCGGCACGCTGAGTTGCGGCACCACGGTGACGCCCATGCCGGAAGCCACCATGTACTTGATGGTTTCGAGCGACGAGCCTTCGAAGCTCTTGCGTATGCCTTCCGCGTCGCTGGAAAAGCGCGCGTACTCGGGGCACACCTCCAGCACATGGTCGCGGAAGCAATGCCCGGTGCCCAGCAGCAGCATGGTCTCCTGCTTCAGCTCTTCGGCGGTGATGCTCTTGCGCCGGGCCAGCGCGTGGGCCTTGGGCACCGCGGCGACGAAGGGCTCGTCGTACAGCGGTGCCACGGCCAGCCCGGTGTCGGGGAAGGGCTCGGCCATGATGGCGCAGTCGAGTTCGCCGCTGCGCAGCATCTCCAGCAGCCGCGCGGTGAAGTTCTCTTGCAGCATCAGCGGCATCTGCGGCACCCGCGCGATGGCCTGGCGCACCAGGTCGGGCAGCAGGTAGGGGCCGATCGTGTAGATGATGCCCAGCCGCAGTGGGCCGGAGACGGGGTCTTTGCCGCGCTTGGCGATCTCGCGGATGGCCTGCGCCTGCTCGATGACTTGTTGTGCCTGCCGCACGATCTCTTCGCCCAGCGGCGTCACGCTGACCTCGCTGACGCCACGCTCGAAGAGCTTCACGTCCAGTTCTTCTTCCAGCTTCTTGATCGCCACGCTGAGCGTCGGCTGCGAGACGAAGCAGGCTTCGGCAGCGCGGCCGAAGTGCTTTTCGCGGCCGACCGCGACGATGTATTTCAACTCGGTGAGGGTCATGCGCGGGTTGTCCTTGGGCCGATGACGGCGGACCGCCGCTGTCACATTCTGGGCATCTCACCCCCCGGGATCAGGGGGCATCCGTCGGGCTGGATGATGCGCGCCCGGCTTGGCAAATACCCAAATCGGTGCCCACAATCAACCACGGTTTTGGGGTTCGTGCGCGCTTGCGGCCGGCCTTGAAGCTTCAATTTTCCACTCTGATCGGGAATTTCCATGACGTTTCGACTTCTGTCGGCTGCCCGCAGCGCCCCCGCACGGGCGCTGCCCGGCGCGATCCTGGCGCTGGCCGCGCTGGCCGCCGCACCCTCTTTCGCCGACACCTACACCGAAGGCGGTGACGTCGGCGAGACGCTGGCAACGGCCGCCGGCACCGGCACCGGAGCCGCTCTGACCTCGATCTTCGGCAGTTTGTCCAGCACCACCGATGCCGACCTGTTCGTCATCGACATCACCACGCCGGGCGCCTTTTCCGCGACCACGGTGAACGCCTCGACCGACAGCTATCTGGACACGCAACTCTTCCTGTTCACCATCAGCGGCAAACCCATCGTCGCCAACGACGACGAGCCCAGTGGGCTGACGCTGGTGTCCACACTGCCGCTCTACAACACGGCAGGCAACAGCTTCGGGCCGGTGGCGGCTGGGCGCTACGTGCTGGGCATCGCGCTCAGCGGCTATGAGCCGGTCAACGCCAACGGGCAGTTGCTGTTCAACTTTCCAGCCAGCACGACCGACCTGCGCGGGCCGAACGGCGGCCTGGTGCCGGCAGCGCTGGCCAACTTCAGCGGCGGCGGCTTCGTCGGCGGCACCTATGCCATTACGCTGACCGGCGCGCTGGCGGCACCGGCGCCCCTGCCGGTGCCCGAGCCTTCGGCCGCACTGCTGCTGGCAGCGGGGCTGGCCGCCGTCGGCGTGGCAGCCCGCCGCCGCGCTGCATCCGGGGCCCGGGCCTAGGCCGAGGCCGGCACGCCAGCACGCTCAGCACGCCGCGGCCGCCACTGTGCGGCCGCTGCCGGCGGCCCGCCTCCAGAGGCTGCCGCCCCACCCTCTACCGAAGCTCCGCAATGACACGCAACACACACTCCTCTTTGAACAACCGCCGCTTCTGCGCCCCGTTCGCGCTCACCGCGCTCAGCCTGGCGCTGCTGGCCACCGCCGCGCAGTCCGCCTCGGTGTCGCCCAAGCTGGGCACCGGCCTCAAGCAGCTCGTCGAGCAGCACCAGGCCGCCCTGGCGTCGCCCAACGCCCGCGCCCACGAAGACAGCGAGGCGCTCACCGTCGTCAACAACGGCGTGATGATGGCAGACGCCGAAGGCCGCGCATTGGTCGATCTGCTCGTCGATGGCCTGTCCAACTACGACGCCGTGCGCCGGGCCGTGCTCGGGCTGCCGGGCGTCAAGCTGATCGCCGAAGACCGCAAGTACCGCGCAGGCATCATCGAAGCCTACGTGCCGGTGGCACTGCTCGACCGGCTGGCCAAGATGAAGGGCGTCTCTGCCGTGCAAGGCGTGATGCGGCCCGAGAAGCACATCGGCAGCGTCACCCAGCAAGGCGTGGTGCAGCACCGCGTCAATCAGGTCAGCCAGGACGGCAGCGGCATCACGGTGGGCATCCTGTCCGACTCGTACAACACGGCTGCCAACACCATCGGCGGCGCTCCGCTGACCATCCGCGAAGCACAGGACATTCTGAGTGGCGACCTGCCCGGCCCGGGCAACCCGCTGGGCAACACCCAGCCGGTGGTGGTGCTGCAGGACTACAACAGCTACCCCAACACGACGGGCTTCGACGAAGGCCGCGCGATGGCGCAGCTCATCCACGACATCGCTCCCAAGGCCCGGCTGGGCTATGCCACGGCAGAAGGCGGCGAGGTGAACTTCGCCAACAACATCCGCGCACTGGCCGGCGTGCCCGGTTCGCCCAACCTGGTGGCGGGCTTTGCGGCGCAGATCATCGTCGATGACGTCCAGTATTTTGCCGAAGGCATGTTCTCGGACACCGTGGTCGCGCAGGCGGTGGATGACGTCACCGCGCTCGGCGTCAGCTACTTCTCGTCGGCCGGCAACACGCCGCCGACGCAGGGCTACGCGTCCGACTTCCGCCTCGTGCCGGTGGGCGCTGGCGCCACCGCCGGCACCAACCTCAACCTGACCAACGTGCCGCCTGCACTGTATGCAGGCGGCTTCCACAATTTCCGCTCGGACGGCGGCCAGGACATCGCGCAGACCATCGTGCTGACGCCGCCCACCAGCGGCACGCGCTCCACGATGGCCATCACGATGCAGTGGGACGACCCCTACGACGTCACGCCCACCGCCATCGGGCCGTTGGTCTTCCAGCAGTCCGGTGCGCTGACGGCCAGCGTCACGCAGCAGGACTTCACGCTGAACAACCCGGTGGCCGGCCAGCAGTACCGCATCGACGTGCAAGGCACCTCGACCAGCACGCCCAATGCCGACTTCGACGCCATCGTCACCATCATCCAGCCCGATGGCACCACGCTGGTCAGCCAGGACACGGGCAGCGGCGAAACGGTGCTGTCTTTCCTGCCGCAGGCCGGCAACCACACCATCCGCGTCACCGGCTACCTGGGCGACCAGGGCACCTTCACCGTCACGGTCAACAAGGGCACCGGCGTGGCCGGCGTCACGAGCGACTTCAACCTGCTGTACTTCCGCTCGGACACGGGCGCCTTCATCGGCGCCACGTCAGAGAACAACCTGGCCACCAACCGGCCGATCGAGCTGCCCGGCACGCTGCAATTCCCGTCCAACCAGAAGACGATCCAGCTCGTCATCGCGCGTGCCAACACGCCCACGGCACCGCAGCCGGCCAGCCGGCTGCGCTACCGCTTCCGTGACTCGTCGTATGCCTCGGAGTATTTCTCGTACACCACGCCGGTGACCTACGGCCACAACTCGGCGGCCGGGGCCAACGGGGTGGCGGCCTACAGCCCCTTCCCGCCCAACATTCCGGAAGACTTCACGTCCACCGGCCCGGTGCGCGTGGTGTTCGACCGCAACAACAACCGCATCCCGGAAGCCCAGCAGGTGCGGCTGAAGCCCAACCTGGCCGCGATGGACGGTGGCAACACCACCTTCTTCACGTCCGACACCTCGCGTGACCCGGACACCTTCCCCAACTTCTTCGGCACCAGCGCGGCCGCGCCCAACGCCGCGGCCATTGCAGCACTCGTGTTGCAGAAAAAGGGCGGCCCCGGCTCGGTGACGCCGGCGCAGATGCGGACGATCCTGGAGCGCAGCACCTTCCCGCATGACCTGGACCCGTACAGCTCGCGCGGCCAGGCAGTGGCGAGCAACGGCGGCAAGGTGACCGTGACGATCACCGGCGACAACTCCGTCACCTCGCAGGTGGACCCGAACGCCACCACCGTCGCCTACGTCGGCCCGAGCAGCATCACCAGCATCACCTTCGATGCGACGAATGCCAACCCGGGTGGCGGCAGCGTCATCACCGGCACCAACACGCCGGGGCTGGTGTTCGACACGCGCGCCGTGGTGGGCGACCAGATCAGCGGCGGCCAGCCCTTCATCTTCGGGCCGGCCTCCGTCGGGCTGGTTGCTTCGGACGTCACGCCCAGCTATTTGAACCAGGCGCCGGCGCCATCGGTGACCGGCCAGTTCTCGAAGCTCAAGCTCGATATCCGCGCAGGCGCGTTGACCGGCGGCAAGTCCTTGCGTTTCGGTATCGACCGCGACGAGCGCAGCTCGGCCTTCCCGTCCACGCCCACGCGCAACGGGTCGTCCGCCGACCTGGCCGGTGCAGGGGTGCGCATTCCCGCCGGCACCATCGCCACCGGCGGCATGACCTTCACCGGCACGCTGGCCGACGGGTCCACGTTCAGCGGCGTGATGGCCAACCGCATCGGCGCCGGCTACTCGGCGCTGGACGGCTACGGCTTCATGAACGCCGAGAGCGCGGTCGCGCAGCCGACGCCCTGACGTCAGGGCCGCGCCGGGGCCACCCGGCGCGCGCTGCCCGCTTCAGGCTTGCAGGAAGTTCAGCGTGTCGCCGCGCCAGCGCTCGACGATGCGCGCGGCCACCGCCGGCTGCTCGCGCAGCAACTGCACCGCCAGTTCGCGCGCCTGCAGCAGGGCCGCCTGGTCCTGCTCCAGATCGGCAAAGCGCAGCAGCGCGTCGCCGCTCTGCCGCGCCCCGAGAAAGTCGCCCGGGCCGCGGATGGCCAGGTCGCGCCGCGCGATCTCGAAGCCGTCGCTGGTCTCGGCCATCGCACGCAGCCTGGCCTTGCCGGTGGCCGACAGCGGCGGCGTGTAGAGCAGCACGCAGACGCTGGCCGTGGCGCCGCGGCCCACCCGCCCGCGCAACTGGTGCAGTTGCGCCAGGCCGAATCGCTCGGCATGTTCCACCACCATCAGGCTGGCGTTCGGCACATCCACGCCGACCTCGATCACCGTGGTGGCCACCAGCAACTGCATCTGCCCGCCGCTGAACTGCGCCATCACCGCCGCCTTCTCGGCCGCCTTCATGCGGCCGTGCAGCAGGCCCACCGTGCAGCCCGGCAGCGCCGCGCCCAACTGGGCGTGGGTGGCGGTGGCGTTCTGCAGATCGACATGCTCGCTTTCCTCCACCAGCGGGCAGACCCAATAGACCTGGCTGCCGCGCTGCACCTCGTCCCGGATGCGGGCGATCACGGCGTCGCGCTTGCCGTCGGCGAAGATCTTGGTCACCACCGGCGTGCGGCCCGGCGGCAGGGCGTCGATGGTGCTGACGTCCAGGTCGGCGAAGTAGGTCATCGCCAGCGTGCGGGGAATCGGCGTGGCGCTCATCATCAGCAGGTGCGGCTCCAGCGACTCGCCCACGCCGAGCTTTGCGCGCAAGGCCAGCCGCTGCGCCACGCCGAAGCGGTGCTGCTCGTCCACCACCGCCAGGCCCAGGCGGGCGAACTCCACATCGTGCTGGATCACTGCATGCGTGCCCACCACCAGCGCCGCCTCGCCCGAGGCCACCTGCTCCAGCATCTTCTGCCGCCCCTTGCCCTTGCGGCTGCCGCTCAGCCAGGCGATGGTCAGGCCCAGTGGCGTGAGCCAGCCGATGAGTTTGCTGAAGTGCTGTTCGGCCAGGATTTCGGTGGGTGCCATCAGCGCGCACTGCCAGCCTGCGCCGATGGCCACCGCTGCCGCCAGCGCGGCCACCACCGTCTTGCCCGAGCCCACGTCGCCTTGCAGCAGCCGGTGCATCGGTTGCGGCAGCGCCAGGTCGGCAGTGATTTCGCGCACCACGCGCTCCTGTGCGGCGGTCAGCGTGAAGGGCAGTTGCGCGCGCAGGCGCAGCGCCAGCGCAGCGTCGCGCAGTGCCGGTGCCCGCAGTGCTGCGCGTGCGCCGTGCGCCTGCAATTGCGACAGTTGCTGGGCCAGCAGCTCGTCGAACTTCAGCCGCTGCCAGGCCGGGTGGCTGTGGTCTTCCAGCGCAGACAGCGGCGTGCCGGGCGGCGGCTGGTGCAGCAACTGCAAGGCCGCGCGCAGCGTCGGCAGGCCAGGCGGCAGCAGCGCTGCGGGCAGCAGCTCGTCCAGCGGCGCGCGTGCCAGCGCCGACGCCACGGCCTTGCGCAAATAGGCCTGCGGCAACTGCGCGCTGGCCGGATAGACGGGCGTCAGCGCCGTCGGCAGCGGGGCGTCGCCATGCAGCGCCTTGACGGCCGGGTGCACCATCTCGCGGCCGAAGAAGCCGGCGCGCACCTCGCCGCGCGCGCGCAACCGCTGGCCGGCGGCCAGCAGCTTCTGCTGCGCCGGGTGGAAGTGCAGGAAGCGCAGGCACAGCACGCCGCTGCCGTCGGACAGGCGCACCAGCAGTTGGCGCCGGCCGCGGTCTTCGATGCGGCTGTCCAGCACCGTGCCTTCCACCTGCGCAGGCGCGCCGTCTTGCAGCGCGCCGATGGCGCACAGCGTGGTCTCGTCTTCGTAGCGCAGCGGCAGGTGCAGCGCCAGGTCGATGTCGCGCCGCAGGCCCAGCTTGTCCAGCGCCCGCTGCGGGCCTGTCTTGGGGCGCCTGGGCGCCGCCGCTGCGGCGCCTGGCGTGGCGGTGGCAGCCTCGGGCATGGGGTGATTCTGCCGCCGCCGGCAGGGCGCAAAGCGCTGCCGATAATGGCCCATGACCGCCTTTCGTGCCCTGGCCGGCGCCTTCAGCCGCAGCCTTGCCCAGCGCCTGGCCGCGCTGCGCGCCATCGACCGGCGCCGCGCCGGGCTCACCTTGCTCGGCGCCTCGTGCGGCCTGCTGCTGGCCGCGGTGACCGGGCTGGGCGCGGCAGCGGCCTGGCTCTACCCGCAACTGCCGGCGCTGGACAAGGTGACCGACTACCAGCCGCGCGAGCCCTTGCAGATCTTCACCGCCGACGGCGCCGAGATTGCGCAGTTCGGCGCCGAGCGGCGCCACTACCTGCCGATCAGCGAGATCCCGCCGCTGATGCAGCAGGCGCTGCTGGCGGTGGAAGACACCCGCTTTCGCGAGCATGCCGGCATCGACCCCAGGGGCATCGCACGGGCCGCCCTGGCCATGCTCACCGGCGGGCTGCGCCAGGGCGCATCCACCATCACGCAGCAGGTGGCGCGCACCTTCTTCCTGTCGTCACGCCTGAGCCTTCAGCGCAAGATCATGGAAGCGCTGCTCGCGTTGCAGATCGAGCGCCGGCTCACGAAGGACCAGATCCTGGAGCTGTACATGAACCAGATCTACCTCGGCCAGCGCACCTACGGCTTCGAGGCCGCCGCCCAGGTGTACTTCGACAAGCCGCTGGCGGCGCTGTCGGTGGCCGAGACGGCGATGCTGGCCGGCCTGCCGCAGAACCCGGCCTACGCCAACCCCGTCACCGACTTCGAGCGCGCCAGGGCGCGGCAGCTCGTCGTGCTGGGCCGCATGCGCGACACCGGCGTCATCAGCGCGGCGCAGTGGGAGCAGGCGCGCGGCCAGCGGCTGAAGATCGGCGCCCCAGCCAGCGGCGGCCTGCACGCCGAGTACGTGGCCGAAGCCGCGCGCAAGCTGGTGGTGGCGCGCTTCGGCACTGCCGTCTATGCCCAGGGCGTGCGCGTCGTCACCTCGCTGCGCGCGGCAGACCAGACGGCGGCCTGGGCGGCGCTGCGCCGCGGCGTGCTCGACCATGAACGCAAGCAACCCTATGCCGGCCCGGAGGACGACGAGGACCTGCCGCCCGCAGACCGGCCTGCCGCCGAGATCGAACGCGCCGCCGCGCTGGCGCTGAAAGACCACCGCGACGACGACAGCTTGCGCGCCGCCATCGTGCTGGCCGCCAGCCCGCGCGAGGTGCTGGCCCAACTGGCCAGCGGCGAACAGGTGCGCGTGTCCGGCGAGGGCTTGCGCTGGGCGCAGCCTGCGCTGGCAGCGCGCGCGCCGGCCGACCTGGCGCTGCGCCGCGGCGCCATCATCCGCGTGGCGCGGCAGGAGCGACAGGCCATGCCGCCCGGCAAGGGCGCGCGCGCAGAACCGCAATGGACCATCGCGCAATGGCCCGCCGCGCAGGCCGCGCTGGTGGCGCTGGACCCGCAGAGCGGCCGCGTGCGCGCCTGGGTGGGCGGCTTCGACTTCAGCCGCCAGCCCTTCGACCATGTGTCGCAGGCCTGGCGACAGCCGGGCTCCAGCTTCAAGCCCTTCCTGTACTCGGCGGCGCTGGAGCATGGCGTGATGCCGGCCACGGTGATCAACGACGCGCCGCTGGCGCTGCCCGGCGCCGGCGGGCCCGAGAGCTGGAAGCCCGAGAACTCCGACGGCCGCTTCGACGGCCCGCTGAGCCTGCGCGAGGCGCTGGCGCGGTCGAAGAACGCCGTCAGCATCCGGCTGCTGCAGACCATCGGCGTGGCCGCCGCACGCGACTGGTCGGAGCGCTTCGGCTTCGACGCCGGCAAGCAGCCCGACAACCTGACGCTCGCGCTGGGCGCCGGCAGCACCACGCCGCTGCAGATGGCGCAGGCCTACGCGGTGCTGGCCAACGGCGGCTGGCGCGTCGAGCCGGTGCTGATCGAAAGCATCACCGACACCAAGGGCCGCGTGCTCTTCCAGGCACCAGCGCCGGCGCCGCTGCCGGCCGGCGAGCCGGCGCTGCCGGCGCGCAACGTCTTCGTCACCAACAGCCTGCTGAACGACGTCACCCGCATCGGCACCGCGGCACGCGCGCAGGCGCAGTTGGGCCGCAGCGACCTCTACGGCAAGACCGGCACCACCAACGACGCGGTGGATGCCTGGTTCGCAGGCTTCCAGCCCGGTCTGGTGGCGGTGGCGTGGATGGGCTACGACGAGCCGCGCAGCCTGGGCGCGAACGAGTCCGGCGGCGGGCTGGCGTTGCCGATCTGGATCGACTACATGCGCCAGGCGCTGGCCGGCGTGCCCGTCAGGCGCCCCGGCGAGCCGCCGCCGGGCCTGCTGCGCAGCGGCGACGACTGGACGTACACCGAATGGGCCGACGGCGGCGCCGTCGAGCGCATCGGCTTCGACGAGCCGGCGCAGCGCTGAAGCGCCGTTGCCGGCGCTGCGCCGGCGCGGCCCCCATGGAACAATCGGCGTCTTCCGCGAGTCTTCCAGGTCGGTACAGCCTGCAAGCCATGTCGAACCCATCGAACTTGTCGAACCCTGCGATCCCGTCGCTCACCCTCACCGATTTCGACTTCGCGCTGCCGCCGGAGCTGATCGCCCAACACCCCGCCGCCGAACGCAGCGCCTCGCGCCTGCTCGACGGCCGGGGCGCCCTGCCGGCAGACCGCGTGTTCCGCGACCTGCCGCAACTGCTGGAGCCCGGCGATCTGCTGGTCTTCAACGACACCCGTGTGATCAAGGCGCGCCTGCTGGGCGAGAAGCCCACCGGCGGCGCGGTGGAGGCGCTGGTCGAGCGCGTGCTGCCGGGCCACGAGGTGTGGGCGCATCTGCGCGCGAGCAAGGCGCCGCGGCCCGGCGGGCTGCTGCGCTTCGGCGATGCCTTCGACGCCGAAGTGCTGGGCCGCGCCGGGCCCGACGGCGGCCTGTTCCACCTGCGCTTCCCTGACGATCCCTTCGTGCTGCTGCAACGCCACGGCCATGTGCCGCTGCCGCCCTACATCACGCACGACGATGCAGCCGACGACGCCGAGCGCTACCAGACCGTGTTCGCCGCCCGGCCCGGCGCGGTGGCCGCGCCGACCGCATCGCTGCACTTCGACGCCGCCGTGCTGGCCGCCCTGCAAGCGCGTGGCGTGCAGCGCGCAGCGGTCACGCTGCATGTGGGCGCGGGCACCTTCCAGCCGGTGCGCGCCGACAACATTGCAGAGCACCGCATGCATAGCGAGTGGTTCGAGGTGGGCGCTGCCACGGTGGCCGCCATCGAGGCCACGCGGCGCGCCGGGGGCCGCATCGTCGCGGCCGGCACCACCACGCTGCGCGCGCTGGAGTCGGCGGCACGCGGCGGCACACTGGCGGCCTACAGCGGCGAGACCGACATCTTCATCACACCGGGCTTCCGCTTCGAGGTGGTGGACTTGTTGATCACCAACTTCCACCTGCCGCGCAGCACGCTGCTGATGCTGGTGAGCGCCTTCGCCGGCCACCGCCAGATGCGCGCGCTGTACCGCCATGCCATCGAGGCGCGCTACCGCTTCTTCAGCTATGGCGACGCCATGCTGCTGCAACGCCCGGAGTGACAATCCGGCGCATGCTGCGTTTCGATGTGTTGAAGACCGAGGGCCATGCCCGCCGCGGCGTGCTGGCCTTGAACCATGGCCTGGTGCAGACGCCGGTGTTCATGCCGGTGGGCACCTACGGCACGGTCAAGGGCGTGCTGCCGCGCTCGCTGGAGGAGATGGGCGCCGAGATCATCCTGGGCAACACCTTCCACCTGTGGATGCGGCCCGGGCTGGACGTGCTGCGCCAGTTCGGCGGCCTGCACCGCTTCGAGGGCTGGAGCCGGCCGATGCTCACCGACAGCGGCGGCTTCCAGGTCTGGAGCCTGGGTGGCAGCGACGGCAGCGGGCGCAAGATCACCGAGGAAGGCGTGAAGTTCGCATCGCCCGTCAACGGCGACAAGCTCTTCCTGACGCCCGAAGTGAGCATGCAGATCCAGACCGTGCTGAACAGCGACATCGTGATGCAGTTCGACGAATGCACGCCTTACCAGACCAAAGGCCGCGCCACCACCGAGGACGAAGCCCGCCGCTCGATGGAGCTGAGCCTGCGCTGGGCCGCGCGCAGCCAGGCAGAGTTCGCGCGGCTGGAGAACCCGAACGCCTTGTTCGGCATCGTGCAGGGCGGCATGTTCGAAGGCTTGCGCGAAGCGTCGCTGGCCGCGCTGGTGGCGCTGGACCTGCCGGGCTACGCGGTGGGCGGCGTCAGCGTCGGCGAGCCGAAGGAAGAGATGCTGCGCATCATGGCGCACACGCCGCACCGGCTGCCGGCGCACAAGCCGCGCTACCTGATGGGCGTGGGCATGCCGGAAGACCTGGTCGAAGGCGTGGCGCAAGGCGTGGACATGTTCGACTGCGTGATGCCCACACGCAATGCGCGCAACGGCCATCTGTTCACCCGCTTCGGCGAACTGCGGCTGCGCAACGCGCGTTTTCGCAGCGACGAGCGGCCGCTTGACGAAAGCTGTGGCTGCCACACCTGCGCCCACTTCAGCCGCGCCTACCTGCACCACCTCGACCGCTGCGGCGAGATGCTGGGCCCCATGCTGGCCAGCATCCACAACCTGCACTACTACGTGAACCTGATGCGCGAGGTGCGCGAGGCGCTGGACGGCGGGCGCTTCGCGGCCTTCCAGGCGCAGTTCAGGAGCGACCGCGGCAGAGGCGTCGGCTGAACGCCATCCGCTGGCTGCGGCAGTTGCTGGGTGCGCTGTTCGGCGCCCTGCTGGCGTTGCTGATCCTGTTCGAGGAATGGGGCTGGGAGCCTTTGCAGGCGGGCCTGGCGCGCATCGGCCGGCTGCCGCCGTTGCGCGGGCTGGAGCCGCGCATCCGCGCGCTGCCGCCCTATGCGGCGCTCGCGTTGCTGGCGGTGCCGGCGCTGGCGTTGCTGCCGCTCAAGCTGGCGGCGCTCTGGCTGCTGTCGCGCGGCCATGGGCTGGCGGGGCTGCTGCTGATCATCGGCGCCAAGCTCGGCGGCACGGCGGTGCTGGCGCGGCTGTTCGCGTTGACGCAGCCGGCGCTGCTGCGCATGCCGTGGTTCGCCCGCTGGTATGCGCGCTGGCTGGCCTGGAAGACGCATCTGCTGCGCAACGTGCGCGCCACCTGGGCCTGGCGCCGCGGGTCGCAGGCCAGGCGCTGGCTGGCCGAGCGCTGGCGCGGCGTGTCAGGCGGCGGCTGAGCGGTCGAGCTGCGAATGCGCGCCCGGGTATTGCGCCAGCGTCTTCGCCAGCCAGGGCAAGGCCGGCTGCAGTGCGCTCACCAGCGTGTGCGGCGGGTTGGCCACGAAGACATTGCTGCCCAGCATGCCGAAGCCGCGCTCGCCGGCCTCTGCCACCGTCAGCCTGGCCATCAGCCAGCCTTTCTTGGCCTGTGCATCGGCGGTGGCTTTCAGGCGCTGCGGCAACTGGCTGGCTTGCAGCAGTTGCAACTGCGGCAGCCAGATGATCACCACGGCCTCGGGGAATCGCGTCAGCGCCTCGCGCAGCGCGGCCAGCACGCGCAGGTAGTCGGTCTTGATTTCGTAGCTGGGGTCGATCAGCACCACGCCGCGCCGCGTGGGTGGTGGCAACTGCGACTTCAGCGCCTCGAAGCCGTCGGCCATCGCCACTTCGGCGCCCGGCTGCTGGCCGAGGTAGGACGAGAGGATCTTATAGTCGGTGGGGTGCACTTCGAACAGCCGCAACTGGTCTTGCTGGCGCAGCAGCAGTTGCGCCAGCGCCGGTGAGCCGGGGTATTGCGCGAGCGTGCTGCCGCCGTTGAACTGGCGCACCAGCGCCACCAGGTCGGCCACCGCGGGCGGCAGGTCGTCGCGCTGCCAGAGCCGCGCGATGCCGTCGTTGAACTCGCCGCGCTGCTGGGCATAGCGGCTTTCCAGCGAGTAGCCGCCGGCACCGGCGTGGGTGTCGATGAGCCGGAAGCCCTTGTCCTTCTGCGCCATGTGGCGCAGCGCCGCCACCAGCACCACGTGTTTGAGCACATCGGCGTGGTTGCCGGCATGGAAGGCGTGGCGGTAGGCGAGCATGGCCGATTGTCGCAAGCCCAGCCACCCGGCAGGTTTTGCTGCACCGCAGTAACCTCGCGCCCATGACGACACTCTTCGACCCCCTGCAAGCCGGCGACATCGCGCTCGCCAACCGCATCGTGATGGCCCCGCTGACCCGCAACCGCGCCGGCCCCGGCCAGGTGCCCACTGACCTGATGACGCTGTACTACCGCCAGCGCGCCAACCCCGCCACCGGCGTGGGGCTGATCATCACCGAGGCCACCCAGATCAGCGCCGAGGGCCAGGGCTACCTGGACACGCCGGGCATCTACAACGCGGCCCAGGTGGCCGGCTGGCGGCGCATCACCGACGCAGTGCACGCCGAGGGTGGCCGCATCGTCGTGCAGCTCTGGCATGTGGGGCGCATCTCGCATGTGTCGCTTCAGCCGGGCGGCGTGGCGCCGGTGTCGTCCACCGCGCGGGCGGCGCGCGGCAAGACCTTCACGGCGGCCGGCTTCGTCGATTGCTCGCCGCCGCGCGCGCTGGCGACCGACGAGCTGCCAGGCATCGTCGCCCAGTACCGCCACGCGGCGCGCTGCGCCATCGACGCCGGCTTCGACGGCGTCGAAGTGCATGGCGCCAACGGCTATCTGATCGACCAGTTCCTGCGCGACAGCATCAACGACCGCACTGACGCCTACGGCGGCAGCATCGAACACCGCACGCGGTTTCTGCTGGAAGTGATGCAGGCGGTGGTGGCCGAGATCGGCGCCGGCCGCACGGGGCTGCGCCTGTCGCCGGTGACGCCCAGCAACGACGCGGGGCTGGACAGCAACCCGCAGGCCTTGTTCGAGCACGCGCTGGAACAGTTGGCGCCGCTGGGCCTCGCCTTCATGCACGTCATCGAAGGCCAGACCGGCGGCCCGCGCGACGTGGCGCCATTCGACTACGCCGCGCTGCGCCGGCATTTCAGCGGCGCCTGGATGGTGAACAACGGCTACACCCGCGCCATGTCTCTGGACGCGGTGGCCTCCGGTGCGGCCGACCTGGTGGCTTTCGGCAAGGCCGTCATCGCCAACCCCGACCTGGCGCGCCGGCTGCGCGAAGACGCACCGATGAATCCGCTGGACAGCGCGCATCTCTACGGTGGCGGCGCCCAGGGCTACACCGACTACCCCACGCTGGACGCGGTGGCCGCCTGATCAGCCTTTGCCCATGCGCGCGCGGAACAACTCGCGCAGGTTCACTTCGCGCGGGCCGGGCAGCAGCGTGAAGCTGTCGCCCGCAGTCACCGTGCCGGGCTCGATGACCGCCAGATAGCTGCCGCAGAAGCCCGACTGCACCATCAGCTTGGCGGCCTGGTTGAAGCCCATCGCGGCGTTGAACTTGAAGCACGGAAAGCGCGGCTCGCTGACCGCCAGCACGCAGCCCGGCAGGCGCAGGCGGTCGCCGATCCACAGCCGGTCTTCGCTCAGGCCCTCGACCGTCAGGTTCTCGCCCATCGCGCCGAAAGGCAGCGTCGCGCCCCAGTCGGCAACGCGCGCCTGCGCCAGCACCGTCTGCCAGAAGGCGTAGTGCTGGTGCGGGTAGGCATAGACCGCCTTGGCGATGCCGCCGTGCACGCTCAAGTCGGCCTGCTCGTCGCCTTCCAGCCCGAGCTGGCGCACGGCCACCGGGCCGTCGGCACCCCGTTTGCCGATGGCGGTGAGCACGCTGCGGCCGTCGATGACGGTGGCAGTTGCCCTGGCACGGTTGACGCTGAGGACTTTCATGGTCGGCCTGGGTCGGGCATCACGGTATTCGGATTTTGCATGCGTACCCTGCAAGCCAGCGGTTACAACGCGGTTACGGCGCTGCGACAATCCGCCTCCCGCGCCGGCACGCCGGGGTCAAGGCGCGGCATTCGGCCAGCTTCAGCACCGCGCTGGCGCTGCCCCAATTCCGCTTTTTTCGATTGCCATGATTGGAGATTCGATGAACCGTCCCGCAATGGAAGGTCTGCGCCTGAACGTGCCTGCGCACGTCAGGCATGCGCGCCTGGTGTCCTGGGTGGCCGAGATCGCCGCGCTGACGCAGGCCGCCGATGTGGTGTGGTGCGACGGTAGCCAGGCCGAGTACGACGCGCTGTGCGCCCAGCTCGTTGCGGCCGGCACGATGCGGCCGCTGAACCCGGTGCTGCGGCCGAACAGCTTCCTGGCCAGCAGCGACCCCAGCGACGTGGCACGCGTCGAAGACCGCACCTTCATCTGCAGCGCCCGCAAAGACGACGCCGGCCCCACCAACAACTGGATGGCGCCCGCCGAGATGCGCGCGCTGCTGCAGACCGGCGATGCCGCCTTGTTCCGCGGCGCGATGCGTGGCCGCACGCTGTACGTGGTGCCGTTCTCGATGGGGCCGCTGGGCTCGCACATCTCGCACATCGGCGTCGAGCTGACCGACAGCCCGTACGTGG
>CAXTHW010000015.1:0-118371 GCA_964244245.1 uncultured Rubrivivax sp.
GGATGCCGGCGTTCAGGAAGTTCATCGTGATGCCGCCGCCCATCGTGCCGGCGCCAATGACGGCCACCTTGGCGATGGTGCGCGTGGGGGTGCCTTCGGGCACGTCGGGGATCTTGCTGGCCGCGCGCTCGGCGAGGAAGGCGTGGCGCAGCGCCTTGCATTCCGGGGTCAGCATCAGCGCCATGAAGATGTCGCGCTCGGCCGCCATGCCGTCGTCGAATTTCATCGTGACGGAGGCCTGCACCGCATCGACGCACTTGGCCGGCGCCGGGAAGTTTTTCGCCATGCCCTTGACCATGTTGCGGGCGAACTGGAAGTAGGCGTCTGCGTTGGGGTGCGTGGCTTTCAGGTTGCGCACCAGCGGCAGCGGGCGGCCCTTGCTGGCGACCTCAGACGCGAAGGCCACCGCGCCGGCCAGCAGGTCGTCGGCGATGATCTTGTCGAACAACTTCTGGCCCGGCAGGCTGGCCAGCAACTCGCTCTTCACGGGCTCGCCGCTGACGATCATGTTGAGCGCCGTCTCCACCCCCAGCACGCGCGGCAGGCGCTGGGTGCCGCCGGCACCGGGGATGAGGCCGATCTTGACCTCGGGCAGCGCGACGCTGGCGCCCGGCGCGGCCACGCGGTAGTGGCAGCCCAGTGCCAGCTCCAGCCCGCCGCCCATGCACGCGCCGTGCACGGCGGCCACCACGGGCTTGGTGGCGGCTTCGAGCTGCTTGATCAGCGACAGCAGGTTGGGCTCGGCCACCGCCTTGCTGGTGCCGAACTCCTTGATGTCGGCGCCACCCGAGAACGCCTTGCCGGCGCCGGTGACGACGATGGCCGCCACCGCGCTGTCGGCCTGGGCCTTGTCGATGCCGGCGCTGACGTCGCGCCGCGTCTCGTAGCCCAGGCCGTTGACCGGCGGGTTGTCGAGCGTGATGACGGCCACATTGCCGCGAAGTTCGTAGCTGGCGCCCATGCTGTCTCCTGGAGCGTTGATCGGTAAAACGTCAAATAGAACGGTCGTTCGATTCTAGAGGGCCGGTGCGCGCCGCCTCTGTCTCTGCCGTGACAAACCGGCCGCGCGCCGACGGACCGCTATCCTGCGCCGAAGCGGCCGCCGGTGTCGAGTGCGGCAGCGAAAGTACCGTCAGGTGAACGGCCGGATGGGCCGCTGCCCGCGGGCTCAGACCTCCAGCCATTCCTTGCGAATCTCACCGTTGGCGCGCAGTTGCGTCGGCGTGCCTTCGAAGACGATCTGGCCGTGGCCCATCACGAGGCAGCGCTCGGACACGTTCAGCGCGATGGTGAGCTTCTGCTCCACCAGCAGCACCGCGATGCCGCGCCGTTTCAGTTCGCGCAGGTACTCGCCGACCAGTTCCACGATCTTCGGCGCCAGCCCTTCGGTGGGCTCGTCGATCATGATGAGATCGGGGTCGCCCATCAGCGTGCGGCACAGCGTCAGCATCTGCTGCTCGCCGCCGGACAGCACGCCGGCCTCGGTGTGCTGGCGCTCCTTCAGGCGGGGAAACATGCCGTACATGTCGTCGAAGCCCCAGCGCCCCTGCTTGCCGGCGCGCTTCTGGCCCAGCAGCAGGTTCTGGTGCACCGTCAGGCTGGGAAAGATGTCGCGGTTCTCGGGCACGTAGCCGATGCCGGTGTGGGCGATCTGAAAGGCTTTCAAGCCGAGGATCTCGGCCTCGCGCCAGCGGATCGACCCGGCGCCCTGCACCAGGCCCATGATGGTCTTGACGGTCGTCGAGCGGCCAGAGCCATTGCGGCCGAGCAGCGCGACGATCTCGCCAGCGCCCACCTGGAAGTTGACGCCATGCAGCACATGGCTCTTGCCGTAGTAGGCGTGGACGTCGGCCAGCGCCAGCATGCTAGTGCCCCGCTTCCGCGGCCTGCGCATCGGCCAGCACCGAACCCAGGTAGGCCTCTTGCACGCGCGGGTTGGCGCGCACCGCGGCGGGCTCGTCGAAGGCGATGACTTCGCCATAGACGAGCACGGCGATCTTGTCGGCCAGGCCGAAGACGACGCCCATGTCGTGCTCCACCGTCAGCAGGGTCTTGCCGACCGTCACCTCGCGGATCAGGTTGACGAAGCGCGCCGTCTCGCTCTTGCTCATGCCGGCGGTGGGCTCGTCGAGCAGCACCACGCTGGCGCCGCCGGCGATGGTGATGCCGATCTCCAGCGCGCGCTGCTCGGCGTAGGTCAGGTTCACCGCCAGCACGTCACGCCGGCGGTCGAGCTTGATCATCGCCATCACTTCTTCAGCACGTGCGTTGGCGTCGCGCGCGCCGGCCAGGAAGCGCCAGAAGGCGTACTTGTAGCCCAGGCTCCAGAGCACCGCGCAGCGCAGGTTCTCGAACACCGACAGCCGGTTGAACAGGTTGCTGACCTGGAAGCTGCGCGCCAGCCCGCGGCGGCTGATCTCATACGGCGCCAGGCCATCGATGCGCTCGCCGTGCAGCAGGATCTCGCCGCTGGTGGCGCCGAAGCGGCCGCTGATGAGGTTGAAGAGCGTCGATTTGCCGGCGCCGTTGGGGCCGATGATGGCCACCCGCTCGCCGGGCGCCACCGACAGGCTGGCGCCGCGGATGATCTCGGTCTTGCCGAAGGACTTGCGCAGGTCTTTCAGCTCGATGGCGGGCCCGGTCATGCCGTCGTCTCCTGCGCGCGCATGGCCGCTTCGATCTCGCCCTGCACCTCGCCCCAGCGGCGCGCGAAGCGGCTGCGCACGCGCACGAAGAGCAGCAGGCCCACGAACGCCAGCGCGGCGGCGCCGAGCCAGCTTGCCGCCGCCTTGGCGTTCAGCGCCACGCCCATGAAGTGCAGCACCGGGCCCAGCGCCTCGTTGAGCTGGAGGTGATAGAGCATCTCGATCATCGCTGCCACGCCGCAGAAGGTCAGCAGGCCGGTGGCGGCCAGCGCAGCGTAGGCGCCGAGAAGCCCGCGCAGCTTGCCGAATTTGGCAACGCGAAGGTTCATCATGATCAGGCTGGCAATGCCGCCAGGCGCGAACATCACCATCAGCAGGAACACCAGCCCCAGGTACAGCAGCCAGGCCTTGGTGAACTCCGACAGCAGCACGATGGCGACCACCATCAGCAGCGCGCCGATGATGGGCCCGAAGAAGAAGGTGGCGCCGCCGAGAAAGGTGAACAGCAGATAGGCACCCGAGCGCGCCGCGCCCAGCACTTCAGCGGTCGCAATCTCGAAATTCAGCGCATACATGCCGCCCGCCACGCCGGCAAAGAAGCCGGCGATGGTGAACGAGAAGTAGCGCACGCGCTGGGTGTTGTAGCCGGTGAACTCGACGCGCTCGGGGTTGTCGCGCACCGCATTGAGCATGCGGCCCAGCGGCGTGCGGGTGAAGGCGTACATCGCCGCGGCACAAACGAAGGTGTAGATCGCCAGCAGGTAATACACCTGCACTTGCGGCCCGAAGCTGATGCCCAGCACCGGCTTGCCCACCACGCGGTTGGCCGAGACGCCGGCCTCGCCGCCGAAGAATTCCGGGACCATCAGCGACATCGCGAAAACCAGTTCGCCGATGCCCAGCGTGATCATCGCGAAGGTGGTGCCCGACTTCTTGGTGGTGACGAAGCCGAAGAGCAGCGCGAAGACCAGCCCCGCAACACCGCCGACCAGCGGGATCAGGCTCACGGGCAACGGTAGCGTGCCGCCGCCGATGGCCTTCAGCGCGTGGATCGCGACGAAGGAGCCCAGGCCCGAATAGACGGCGTGGCCGAAGCTCAGCATGCCGCCCTGCCCCAGCAGCATGTTGAACGACAGGCAGGCGACGACGGCAATGCCCATCTGCGACAGCATCGTGACGGCCAGGCTGCTGTCGAAGACCAGCGGCGCCACGGCCATCACCAGCGCGGCCAGGCCCCAGACGACGAGGTCACGCGGGCCGAGGGCACCGTAGCGGTTGGCGGCGGCGGTGGCCATGCGTCAGCCCTCCCGCGTGCCCATCAGGCCCTTGGGCCTGAAGATCAGGATCAGCACCAGAAACAGGTACGGCAGGATGGGCGCCACCTGCGCCAGCGTCAGCTTCATCAGCGAGTGGCCCCCGGCACCCGGCGACATGGTCAGCCCGGCCGACTGCAGCACGCTGAAGACCGAGTAGTCCAGCGCCACCGCGAAGGTCTGCAACACGCCGATCAGCAGCGACGCGACGAAGGCGCCGGCCAGCGAGCCCATCCCGCCCACCACCACCACGACGAAGATCACCGAGCCCACCGTGCCGGCCATCGACGGCTCGGTGACGAAGGTGCTGCCGCCGATCACGCCCGCCAGCCCGGCCAGGCCCGCGCCGGCGCCGAACACCAGCATGAAGACGCGCGGCACGTTGTGGCCCAGCGCCTCGGCCATCTCCGGGTGCGTGAGCGCGCTCTGAATCACCAGGCCGATGCGCGTGCGCGTGAGCATCAGCCACAGCGCCACCAGCATGAAGAGCGCCACCAGCATCATGAAGCCGCGCGTGGCCGGGAAAGGCGAGCAGACGATGCGCACCGCCGCGTCGGCGCTGCTGCACAAGGCCTGCGGCACCGCGCCCCAGCGGAACTGGAGGCCGTCGATGGACGAGTTGACCAGCGTGAACATCGGCCCGCGCAGCAGCGCAGGCGGCGCGAAATCGACCGCCGTGCGGCCCCAGATGAGCTGCACCACTTCGAGCACCACGTAGCTCAGGCCGAATGTGATCAGCAGCTCCGGCACATGGCCGAAGCGGTGCACGCGGCGCAGGCAGTGGCGCTCGAACAGCGCGCCGAGCACCGCCACCACGACCGGCGCCACCACGAGCGCCGGCCAGAAGCCGACGAGGCGCGCGATGCTGAAGGCCACGTAGGCGCCCAGCATGTAGAAGCTGGCGTGTGCGAAATTGAGCACGCCCATCATGCTGAGAATGAGCGTCAGGCCCGAGCTCAACATGAACAGCAACAGCCCGTAGCTGAGGCCGTTGAGCATCGAGATCGTGAAGAACTCCATCGTGCGGATTCTGGCCGGTGTTGCGCGCGCCAAAGCAGCGCGCGGTCGAGAAAAGCAAGGCCCGCCCGGGCAAGCCCGGCGGGCCAGGAGACGGGCTGCCGCGGTGCTTGTGCCTGAACGCCTACGGGGCGGCCGGCCGCGTCATCTGGCAGCTTGTCGGCGTGCTGGAGACATAGGGCTCGAAGGTCGCCACCGGCGCCAGCGTCATGCCGGTGTTCTCGGGCGAATACGGGTTCTTGGCGTCGGTCTTCTGCCAGACGGTGATGTACAGCGTCTGCTGAAGCTGGTGGTCGGTCTTGCGCATCTCGGTTTCGCCGCCGAAGGCGCTCTTCACGCGCAGGCCTTCCATCGCGAAGGCCACCTTGACGGGGTCGGTCGATTTGGCCTTGGCCATCGCAGCGCCCAGGTACTCGAACTGGCGCACCACCGAGCCGGTGTAGAGGTCGTCGTTGAACTTGCCCTTGAAGTCTTTCATGAAGCCTTCCATCGCGCCACCCATGTTGTAGTGCGCGTAGGCCACCTGATAGACCTTGCCGGCGCCGTTGGTGCCGAGCGCCGACGGCGTGCCGGTGACCCCCGTGTAATAGGTGAAGAACTTGCCGGTGTAGCCACCTTCGATGGCCGCCTTGATCAGCAGCGACAGGTCGGAGCCCCAGTTGCCGGTGATCACGGTGTCGGCGCCGGCGGCCTTGATCTTGGCGATGTAGGGCGCGAAGTCACGCACCTGGGCCAGCGGGTGCAGGTCTTCGCCGACGATCTGGATGTCGGGCCGCTTGCGCGCCAGGTCTTCCTTGGCGTAGCGCGCCACCTGCTGGCCGTGCGAGTAGTTCTGGCCCAGCAGATAGACCTTCTTGATGTCTTTCTGGTCCTTGATGAAGGTGGTGAGAGCCTCCATCTTCATCGTCGTGTCGGCATCGAAGCGGAAGTGCCAGAAGCTGCACTTGCTGTTGGTGAGGTCGGGGTCCACCGCGGCCTCGTTGAGGAAGACGATCTCCTTGCCTGGGTTGCGCTCGTTGTGCTTGTTGATGGCGTCGATGAGCGGCACCGCAACCGAGGAGCCGTTGCCCTGCACCACGTAGCGGATGCCCTGGTCGATGGCGGACTTCAGCGCGTTCAGGCTTTCGGTGGGGCTGAGCTTGTTGTCCACGCCGATGACCTCGAACTTCACGCCGGCCGGGTTGGTGGCCGAGAAGCGCTCTGCGAGGAACTGCTGCGTCTTCAACTGGTTGGTGCCCACCGGGCCCATCAGGCCGGTGAGGGGGTCGATCCACATGATCTTGACGGTCTGCCCGGCCAGCGGCTTGGGCTGCGCAAAGGCGGTGCCGGCAGTTGCCAGCAGGGCGGCGCCCGCGGCCAGGGCGACGAGGCGGCGGACAGAAGAAGGAATGGCGGTGTTCAAGGCAGTCTCCGGCAGATCATGAATTCACTGCCGGAAGGTAACGGAAGAGCATGTCCCTGGGCTTCAGGGACTACCCCGAAGCGCTGTCCCCGATGAGACACGCCGACGAGACCGGGGCCAGGCGCTGCGGCCGGCAGGCACGCATAGACCCCAGCCGCCGCGCAGCCCGCCGCTGCCGCGACAATCTGCCCCCATGAACGCACCCGACAAGCTCGTGATGGCCGATGCCGGGCCGGCCTGGCGCGACGATGGCCTGGTGCGCAGCCTGGGTCCGCCGTTCAGCGTGCCGCAGGCGCCGCAGCCGCTGCCGCAGCCGCACTGGGTGGCGCACGGCGATGCGTTGGCCGCGGCGCTGGGCTGGTCACACTGGTTGCAGACCGACGACGCCTTGCAACTGCTGGCCGGCAACGCGCAGCCGCCGGGCGGCACCGTCGCCACCGCCTATTCCGGCCACCAGTTCGGCGTCTGGGCGGGGCAGTTGGGAGACGGCCGCGCGCTGCTGCTCGGCGAGGCCGACACGCCGCTGGGGCCGATGGAGGTGCAGCTCAAGGGCGCCGGGCTGACGCCCTACTCGCGCATGGGCGACGGCCGCGCAGTGCTGCGGTCGTCGATCCGCGAATTCCTGTGCTCAGAAGCGATGCACGCTTTGGGCATCCCCACCACCCGCGCGCTGGCCATCGTGGGCTCGCCGCTGCCGGTGCGGCGCGAGACGGTCGAGACGGCCGCCGTGGTGACGCGCGTGGCGTCCAGCTTTTTGCGCTTCGGCCACTTCGAGCACTTCACCCACACCGCGCAGGACAGCGCGGCGCTGCGCACGCTGGCCGACGCGGTGATCGCGCGCTTCTACCCGGAGCTGGATGGCGGCGCCGCGCCGTATGCCGGCCTGCTGGAAGCGGTGACCCGCCGCACCGCGCTGCTGCTGGCGCAATGGCAGGCGGTGGGCTTCTGCCACGGCGTGATGAACACCGACAACATGTCGATCCTGGGCCTGACCATCGACTACGGCCCCTTCGGCTTTCTGGACGGCTTCGACCCCAACCACATCTGCAACCACAGCGATCACCAGGGCCGCTATGCCTATGAGCGCCAGCCGAATGCCGCCTTCTGGAACCTGCACGCACTGGCGCAGGCGCTGATGCCGCTGATCGGCGACAGCGACACCGCGCTGGCCGCACTGGAGCCCTACAAGACCGTGTTCCCGGATGCATTGCTCGCCGCGATGCGCGCCAAGCTCGGCCTGCGCGACGCGCGCGACGAAGACCGCGCGCTGATCGATGACCTGCTCAAGCTGATGGCGGCCGGCGCCGCCGACTTCAGCATCACCTTCCGCCGCCTGGGCCGCTTTTCCGCGGCACAAGGCGCCGCCGCAGACGCCGCCCGCGCGACGATTCGCGACATGTTCATCGACCGCGACGCCTTCGATGCCTGGGCGCAGCGCTACGCAACGCGGCTTCAGGCAGAGGCCAGCAACGATGCCGAACGGGGCTTGCGGATGCAGCGCGCCAACCCCAAATACGTCCTGCGCAACCACCTGGCAGAAGCAGCCATCCGGCAGGCGCAGGGCGGTGACTTCACCGAAGTGCAGCGCCTGCTGAAAGTTCTTCAGCAGCCGTTCGACGAACAGCCCGAGGCCGAAGCCTATGCCTCGTTCCCGCCCGACTGGGCGCAACACCTCGAGATCTCCTGTTCATCATGAGCCTGTTCAGCAAGAAGCCCCCTGTCCACGAGCACGACGACCCGCGCTACCCGGTGCAGAAGACCGACGCCGAATGGCGCGCGGCACTCGACCCGATGCAGTACGAGGTGGCGCGACACGCCGCGACAGAGCGCGCCTTCAGCGGCAAGTACTGGGACCACTTTGCCGATGGCCGCTACAACTGCGTGGGCTGCGGCACGCCGCTGTTCGAGTCGGGCACCAAGTTCGATGCCGGCTGCGGCTGGCCCAGCTATTGGGCGCCGATCAACAGCGAGGTCATCGAGGAAGTGCGCGACAGCACGCATGGCATGACGCGGGTGGAGGTGCGCTGCAAGAACTGCGGCACCCACCTGGGCCATGTGTTCCCCGATGGGCCGCAACCCACCGGCGAACGCTATTGCATCAACTCGGCGGCAATCGACTTTGCGCCGAAGGGCTGAGACGGCGGCGCCCCGCCGTGTGACGGGCTGCGCAGCGGCGGCCGGCGGCCGGCGCCGCGAACCCCGGCACAATCGCGTGATGTTCCGGTTTTGCGCCTGCCACACCGCATGAAGCTGCTCTTCGACTTCCTGCCCATCGTCCTGTTCTTTGCCAGCTTCAAGTTCACCGAAGCCAACAAGGACTGGGCCGCCGCGTTTGCCACCAGCCATTTCGGCTTCATGGTGTCTGGCGGCAGCGTCGGCGCCGCCGAAGCGCCGGTGCTGTTGGCCACCGTGGTGGTGATCGTCGCCACGCTCGCGCAGGTGGCCGTGCTCAAGCTGCTGCGCCGCAAGGTGGACACCATGCTGTGGATCAGCCTGGTGCTGGTGGTGGTGCTGGGCGGGCTGACGATCTGGTTCCACAACGAGACCTTCATCAAGTGGAAGCCCAGCGTGCTGTACTGGAGCATGGGCACCGCCCTCTGGCTGAGCCCCTTGCTGGCCGGCAAGAATCTGTTGAAGGTGCTGCTCGGCGAGCAGTTGCAGTTGCCGGCCCGCGTCTGGCACCGCCTCAACTTCGCCTGGGTCGCCTTCTTCGCCGGCATGGGCCTGCTCAACCTGTGGGTGGCCTACAGTTTCAGCACCGACACCTGGGTCAACTTCAAACTGTTCGGCGGCCTGGGGCTGATGCTGGTCTTCACGGTCTCGCAGGGGCTGTACCTGAGCCGCTACATCGAAGACACGCCGCCGGCCAAGGGCGGCCAGCGATGAGCGCGGCAGACATCGAAGCCACGCTGCGCGCGGCTCTGGCGCCCACCGAACTGAGCGTGCGCGACGACAGCGCGCAGCATGCAGGCCATGCCGGCGCGCTGGAAGGCAGCCACTACGCGGTGCGCATCCGCAGCCCGCGCTTTGCCGGCCTCTCGCCCGTGGCGCGGCACCGCCTCGTCTATGATGCGCTCGGATCCCTGGTGTCCCGCGGAGTGCATGCCCTCGCCATCGACGCAAGCGCCTCCGAAACAACCTGACAGCCGTCGCCCCGATGGGCGCGCCCCACCCCGAAAGCTCCCACCCATGAAGTCGAAGACCCTCGCCGTGCGCGCCGCACTCGCGCTGGCATGCAGCGCCCTGCTGCCGCTGCCCGCGCTGGCCCAGAACATCGCCACCGTCAACGGCAAGCCTGTCCCGAAGGCGCGCGTGGACACGCTGCTTCAGCAGGCGCAGCGCGCCGGCCAGCAGGTCGGCCCCGAGATGCAGCAGCAGGCGCGTGACCAGGTCGTGCTGCGCGAGATCTTCGTGCAGGAAGCCGAGAAGCGCGGCGTGCCGGCGACGGCCGACTACAAGGCGCAGATGGAACTGGCACGCCAGAGCATCCTGATCCGCGAACTGTTCGACGACTACCGCAAGAAGAACCCCATCAGCGACGCCGAAGCGCAAGTCGAGTACGACAAGTTCAAGGCCCAGTCCACCGGCACCGAGTACCGCGCCCGCCACATCCTGGTGGACAAGGAAGAAGACGCCAAGGCCTTGATCGCGCAACTGAAGGCGGGCGCCAAGTTCGAGGACCTGGCGAAGAAGAATTCGAAGGACACGGGCTCCGGCGAGAACGGCGGCGACCTCGATTTCGCCAAGCCCGACAGCTACGTGGCCGAGTTCGGCCAGGCGATGGTGAAGCTGAAGAAAGGCGAGATGACCGAGACGCCGGTGAAGACGCAGTTCGGCTACCACATCATCCGGCTGGACGACACGCGCGAGGCAGCCTTCCCGCCCTTCGACGACGTGAAGGCGCAACTCAAGCAGCGGCTGGAGCAGGCCAAGATGCAGGGCTACCAGGAAGAACTGCGGGCGAAGGCGAAGACGGACTACAAGTTCGGCGCGCAGCAGTAAGGAGGCGCCGGCAGCGCCGAAGAGCCGGCGCCGTCCAGCATTGAAAAGGCCCCGCGAGCGGGGCCTTTTTTCATGCGTGCCTGATGATGCGTGCCTGATGCCGCGTCAGCTCGACATCAGCGCCGCGGGCCGCGGGCGTTGCCCTGCGGGGCGCGGCCACCGCCGCTGCCGCCATCGCGCCGCGGCGCCGACGATGGGCGGCCACCGCCACCACCACCGCCACCGCCCGGGCGCCCGCCGCGGCCACCACCACCGCCGCCGCCCATCCGCGTGCCGCCGACGCCGATGGTCATGCGGCCCAGCACGATGGGCTCGGCCTTCTCGCCTGCAGGCGGCTCGAAGCCCGGCACCGTCTGCCGGGGAATCTCGCGCTTGATCAGCCGCTCGATGTCGCGGACGAAGATTTCTTCGTCCAGGCAGACCAGCGAGATCGCCTCGCCGGTGGAGCCGGCGCGGCCGGTGCGGCCGATGCGGTGCACGTAGTCTTCCGGCACGTTGGGCATCTCGAAGTTGACGACGTGGGGCAACTGGTCGATGTCAATGCCGCGCGCTGCGATGTCGGTGGCCACCAGCACCTGAAGATCGTTCGTCTTGAAGTCGGCCAGCGCCTTGGTGCGTGCGCCCTGGCTCTTGTTGCCGTGGATCGCCATTGCGGTGATGCCCTGGTCGTTCAGGTAGTCGGTCAGGCGGTTGGCGCCGTGCTTCATGCGCGTGAACACCAGCACCTGGTGCCAGTCTCCAGACTTGATCAGGTGCGCCAGCAGGTCCTTCTTGCGCTCACGGCCGACCGGGTGGATCTTCTGCGCGATGTTCTCGGCGGTGGCGTTGCGGCGCGCCACTTCGATCAGCGCCGGCGCGTTCAACAGCTTGTCGGCCAGCGCCTTGATCTCGTCGCTGAAGGTGGCGGAAAACAACAGGCTCTGCTTCTTCACCGGCAGCACCGCGAGCACCTTCTTGATGTCGTGGATGAAGCCCATGTCCAGCATGCGGTCTGCCTCGTCGAGCACGAAGATCTCGACGTGGCTCAAGTCCAGCGTGCGCTGCTGGTGGTGGTCGAGCAGGCGGCCGGGCGTGGCGACGAGGATATCGACGCCCTTGCGCAGCTTGTCGATCTGCGGCTGCATGCCGACACCGCCGAACATCACCATGCTCGTGAGCGGCAGGTACTTGCCGTAGGTGCGCACGCTTTCTTCGACCTGGGCGGCCAGTTCGCGGGTGGGCGTGAGGATGAGCGCGCGGATGGCGATGCGGCCGCGCGCGTCGCGCACCGGCTTGGTGGCAGACAGGCGCTGAAGCATCGGCAGCGTGAAGCCGGCGGTCTTGCCGGTGCCGGTTTGCGCACCGGCGAGCAGGTCGCCGCCCTTGAGCACCTGCGGGATGGCTTGCGCCTGGATGGGAGTGGGAATGTCGTAGCCCTGGTCGTGCACGGCACGCAGGAGCGGCTCGGCAAGGCCGAGATCGGTGAAATTCATCGTTGGGAGTGAAAGCATCGGCCTGTCGCCCGCGTTCGGGGCGCCAGTCGCAGGCGTCAGGGAAAAGAGTGCCGCGAGCGCGGTGTCGGAGACGACGCCGATGCAGCGACTGGGGTCTGCATCGATTGAGGGATTCTACCTGTTGCGCTGCAACATTGCCTGCGAAGTGCGCGGCGTTCAGGCTACAGATCGACGGCAGCAGCGCGTGCCAGCCGCACGATGGTGACACCCGGCCGCACCCGCGCCACCGAAGGCATGACCAGCGTGCAGTCGTCGTACGGCGTGTAAAAAGGCTGGCCGCCGTTCCAGCCCAGCAAGGTGCCGGCGGTGGCGATGGTCTGGCCGGTCGCCCAGGCGGCCGCGAAGCGCGGCTGCTCGCCGGCCAGCGCCGTCACCGCGTCGGTCACCTCAAGCAGTTGTTGGCCGGCCGGCAGGGGGCGCAGCCAGCCGGCGGGAATGTCTGCCGCGTCCAGCGTGCCGGCGGCCAGCACGAAGCGGCCCAGCATGTCGATGGCGACCGCGCGTGCCACCAGTTCGCCGTGGGAGCCGCATTCGATCAGCAGCGCGCGGGTGTCCGCCCCGTTGTCATCCGCCATCGCGCCGAAGCGGCCGTGGTCGCGCAGCCTGCAGCCTTCGGCATGGCCGCCGTCGGCCACCACCAGCGCCGGTGTGGCCAGCGCGCGGGCCAGTGCCATGTTGCGCGGCTGCAGGCCGGTGAGAACGAGCGCCGGGCCGGGGTTGTGCATCGAGTGCAGGTCGAGCAGCCAGTCGGCGCGCTCCGCGAAGGGCAGCAGGTGCAGCGCGCGCTGCTGTTCGCTGGTGAAAGCCTTGCCGGCGTCGCGCCATGCCATCGTGCCCCAGACGCGGTTCAGGTCCTGGTCCACGTAGCGCGAGCGCTCGAATGCCGCGGGGTCGAAGCGGTCGAAGGCAGCGAGGTTGCACAAGGCCAGCGTCAAGCTGCCGCGTCGTGGCCGCAAGCCGGCTTGCAGGGCCGCCAGCACGGCCCAGGCGCCACAGAGTTCGTTGCCGTGGACGAGCGCGGTGACCAGCACGTCGCGCCCCGGCGCAGCGGCGTCGAAGCGCCAGACGCCTTCGGTGCCGGTGTTGCCGGTGCGCCAGACGCCGAGCTCGGGTTTGGGCAGCTCGAAGGCCGCAATGTCGCTGTGCATCACCGCATTCTGGCCCGTCGGCGACAATCACGGCCGAAGGCGCCGGTGCTCGGCGCGCAGCCATTTTGGCGCCCCATTCTTCACGAGACCTTCCGAGACTTCCATGGCCCAATATGTGTTTACGATGAACCGCGTCGGCAAGATCGTGCCGCCCAAGCGGCAGATCCTGAAGGGCGTGTCGCTGTCCTTCTTCCCGGGCGCCAAGATCGGCATGCTGGGCATCAACGGCAGCGGCAAGAGCACGCTGCTGAAGATCATGGCCGGCATCGACAAGGACATCGAAGGCGAGGCCACCGCGATGCCGGGGCTGAAGATCGGCTACCTGCCGCAGGAACCGATCATGAACCCCGACCAGACCGTGCGTGAAGCGGTCGAAGAAGGCATCGGCGGCGTGCTGGTGGCAAAGAAGCGGCTGGAAGAGGTGTATGCCGAATACGGCGCCGAAGACGCCGACTTCGACAAGCTCGCCAGCGAGCAGGCCGAGCTGGAAGCCATCATCGCCGCCGCCGGCAGCGAGAACACCGACCTGCAACTGGAGCTGGCAGCCGACGCGCTGCGCCTGGCGCCCTGGGACGCCGTGATCGGCAAGCTCTCTGGCGGCGAGAAGCGCCGCGTCGCGCTGTGCCGGCTGCTGCTGAGCAAGCCCGACATGCTGCTGCTCGACGAACCCACCAACCACCTGGACGCAGAAAGCGTCGATTGGCTGGAGCAGTTCCTCCAGCGTTTCAGCGGCACCGTGGTGGCCATCACCCACGACCGCTACTTCCTCGACAACGCCGCCGAGTGGATCCTCGAACTCGACCGCGGCCAGGGCATCCCGTGGAAGGGCAATTACTCCGACTGGCTGGAGCAGAAGGAAAAGCGGCTGGAGCTGGAGCAAAAGACCGAAGACGCGCGCACCAAGGCGATGAAGACCGAGCTGGAATGGGTGCGCAAGAACGCCAAGGGCCGGCAGGCCAAGAGCAAGGCGCGGCTGGCGCGCTTCGAGGAACTGAGCGACGTCGATTACCAGAAGCGTAACGAGACCAACGAGATCTTCATCCCGGTGGCCGAGCGCCTGGGCAACGAGGTGATCGAGTTCAAGGGCGTCAGCAAGAGCTTCGGCGACCGGCTGCTCATCGACAACCTCAGCTTCAAAGTGCCGCCCGGCGCCATCGTCGGCATCATCGGCCCCAACGGCGCCGGCAAATCGACGCTGTTCAAGATGATCCAGGGCGTCGAGAAGCCCGACAGCGGCGAGGTCGCCATCGGCAAGACCGCGCAACTCGCTTTCGTTGACCAGAGCCGCGAAAGCCTGGAGAACGAGAAGACGGTCTGGCAGGACGTTTCGGGCGGCCTGGACAACATCATCGTCGGCAAGTTCGTGATGCCGTCGCGGGCCTACCTCGGCCGCTTCAACTTCAAGGGCAACGACCAGCAAAAGCAGGTCGGCAGCCTGTCCGGCGGGGAGCGCGGGCGGCTGCACCTGGCCAAGACGCTGGCGCAGGGCGGCAACGTGCTGATGCTCGACGAGCCCAGCAACGACCTCGACGTGGAGACGCTGCGTGCGCTGGAAGAAGCGCTGCTCGAATTTGCCGGCAGCGTGATGGTGATCAGCCACGACCGCTGGTTTCTCGACCGCATCGCCACCCACATCCTGGCCTGCGAGGGCGACTCGCAGTGGTTCTTCTACGACGGCAACTACCAGGAGTACGAGGCCGACAAGAAGAAGCGCTTGGGCGAGGAAGGCGCGCGGCCTAAGCGGGTGCGCTTCAAGCCGATCAAGTAAGCGCTGCACGCAAGACCGGCCGGCGACGCGGCACACCGGCCGACGCCGGTGGGGGCAAGAAAAGTCATTGACAAGACACGCTGAGGCTTTATATTTACGTTGTTAATTTAACAACGTAAATATATGAGACCTGTTCTCACCGACGATGAGGTCACCGCGTTCCGCGCTGAAGTTTGCCGTGTGGCGGAGGCCTTGTTCGCCCGGCACGGGGTCGCTGGCGTCACGATGCGCCAGATTGCTGCCGAGCTTGGCTGCAGTTCCACGACGGCCTACCGCTATTTCGACAACAAGGACGCCATCCTGGCCGCTGTGCGGGCCAGCGCGTTCGACCGCTTCTGCCAAGTCATCGAGGGCGCCGCGCGCCTGAGTCCGGACCCGCGCACCGCAGCCCGCGGCGTTGGCGTCGCCTACCTGGACTTTGCGCTCAAGCAGCCCGACGCTTACCGGATGATGTTCGACATCAGCCAGGCGGAAGTGGTGGTGTACGCAGAGCTTGCAGAAGCGCTGGCGCGCGCTCGGCGCAGCATGGTGGCGTACGTGACGCCGCTGATCCACGAAGGCATTCTTCATGGCGATGCACATGCGCTCGGGCAGATGCTGTGGGCGGCGGCCCACGGCCTGGTGATGCTGCGCCTGTCGGGCATCGTCACCACCGACACCGAACTGCGGCAACTCCACCAAACCACGATGTCGGCGCTGGTGCGCGGCGCGCACCAGACGGTGCCGGCCACATCGGTGGCAGACGCGCCCCAACCCGCCGCACCTCCTCCTGCACCCGCTCCTGCCCGTGATCCTGTTCCCGCTTCTGCTCGCAAGCCGAGATGAAGCGCATCCCGCGCCCCACCCACCGAAAGCCACCATGCACAACGACCTCCACGCCCGCCACGCACAGACTCTGCGCCACGCATTGCCCACCGGGCGTGCGCTCGTGATGGCCGCCGTGCTTTCGCTAGGCGCTGCTGCTTCCATGGCCCAGGCGCCGCAGCCCCCGCCGCCTGAAGCCACCGACCCGGTCAAGCTGGAAATCATGAAGGGATTTCCGCCGCCGCCCGACAAGACAGTCAAGCTGTCCAACCTGCTGAATTTTCCCAACGGACGTTGGGCCTTTCACCATCTGCGTGAACTGGGGCCCACGGTGCAGGTCTGGCGGGGCGATGGGGCTCCGTCCCTCTTTCGTGAAGCGCCGCAGCAGTTGGAGACGCTCAAGTTCGCCGACGACAAAGGCGCCACCATCAGCCTGGCCGACTGGCAGCGCACGACCTACACCGATGGGCTGCTCGTGCTGCACAAGGGCGCCATCGTGTACCGGAAGACCTACGGCGGCATGTCGGCACACGAACCGCACGCGCTCTGGTCGATGAGCAAGTCGTTCACCGGCCTGCTCGCGACGATGTTGATCGACGAAGGGCTCATCGACCCCGATGCGCTGGTTTCGAAGTACCTGCCCGAACTGAACGGCAGCGCGTGGGCAGATGCCACGGTGCAGCAGACGCTGGACATGACCACTGGCCTGGCGTACAGCGAGAATTTTCGCGATCCCGATTCAGGCATCTTCCAATACCTGTACGCCGCCGGCCTGCTGCCCGCGCCGCTCAACTACGCCGGGCCGCGGACGATTCCCGCGCTCTTGGCAACCATCAAGAAGCAAGGGGAGCACGGGGCGGGATTCAAGTACAAGACCGTGGACACCGAGGTGATGGGTTGGCTGTTGCAGCGCGTCACGGGCAAGAGCTACGCCACGTTGTTGTCCGAACGTCTCTGGTCGCGCATCGGTACGCAAGAAGACGCCTACGTTTGGGCCGACCCCAGCGGCACCCAACTCACCAGCATCGGATTCAACGCAACGCTGGGCGACCTGGCCCGCGTCGGTGAGACGCTGCGCATGTCGGGCCGCTCGAACGGCCGACAAGTCATTCCCGAGAGCGTCATTGCCGAAATTCGCAAGGGCGGCGACATCGAAAAGTTCAAGGCCAACGGGCAGACGATGCGGGCCGGCTATTCGTACCACAACCAGTGGTGGATCCCGCATGACCGCGACGGCAGCTTCGAAATGAAGGGGTTGAACGGACAGCACATGCACATCAACCCGGCTGCCGAACTCGTCGTGATCAAGCTGTCGTCCCACCCCGCGGGCGACACCAGCCTCACGCACAATCTCGACAGGCGGGCTTTCGCCGCCATCGCTGCGGCGCTGCGCGCGCAGTAGAAGGCGCGCGATGATCACCCCCAGCGCTTTGTCAACGATCCGCACGCCCGGCCCCGCAGGGCGAATGGGCTTGCCGCACGCCGACGGTGGAGGTGTTCGACACCTGCCACTTGCAGTGGATCCGTCGCCTGGCGTCTTGACGATGAACTCCGCGGACAGAGCCGTCTGGCTCATTCCCGTGGGGCTGATGGCACTCAGCGCCATCCCGACTGTCGCCGGCATTGCCCGTGTGCTGCAACTCGCGCTGGGTACCCATTGGACCGCAGCGGGTGCGCGCTTTTTCATGGCACCCGTGCCGGTGATCCTGCAGGTCTTCGGCTCGGTAATTTTTTGCGTGCTCGGCGCTCTGCGGTTCTCGCCGCGACTGCGGCGTCGCTGCCCGCACTGGCATCGTGGCGCCGCCAGGACGCTGGTGCCCTGCGGCCTTGCCGCCGCGTTGGCCGCCGTCTGGATCGCCCAGTTCTACGCTGCGGCCATTCACGCGTCTGCCGGCTTCGGCGGCCTGTTCCATGGCTTCGTCGGTGTTGCGGCGGGTTCCGCAATGGCGATGTCGCTTTGTTTGGGCTACACCGGCATCAGCGGGCGCGACATTCCAGGCCATCGCGTGTGGATGGTGCGCGGCTGCGCGCTCGCGTTGGGCGCAACGACACAAGCAACGACCCAACTGCCCTGGCATGTTCTGGCCGACACCCAGGCCGAGATGGCGAGAACGCTGCTGATGGCGACGGGCTGGGCCGTCAATCTTGCGTTGGCGCATTGGTCGGTCTCGTCGGTCCCGTCGGTCTCGTCGGTCTCGTCGGTCTTGGCAGAGCGGCAAAAGCCGTCGCACCGACTGCCCATCCCCTGCGCCACAACGCCGCTCTAGCCGCATCAAGGCTGTCGCTTTCGACGCGGCCTGCTTGAAGCGCCACAGGGTTTGCACGGAGTTGCCCGCGGAAAAAACTGCGGCAAAGGCGTGCAGTTTCGGGGTTGTGAACGGAAACCTTTACCGGACAATCGCATCAACCCAGGATGCGCATGTTCCGAACGACTGCACTCGCCATCGCCGCCCTGCTGGCCGGCTGCTCCACCACCTTTCTGACGCTGGCACCGCAGCCCAGCGGCCCGGCCCCGGTGCCACCGCCCTTCGCGGGCTCGCCAAGTGTCGCGGCCGTCACGGCTGGCGCGGCAGCCGATGCGGCAGCGCCGGCAGCGGCTGCCAAGCTGGCGGTGGGTGCGCCGGCTGGCGCCCAGACGGCGCCGCTTGCCGCGCCAGGCGCTCCGCCGCCTTTTGCCACGGTCATCAAGGACGCCAAGCGCATCGACGGCCCGCTGGTGCTGTGGCAGAAGGACGAGAAGGTCTGGATCGAACTCACGCCGCAGCAGCTCGGCCAGCCCTTTCTGCTGTCGCCCAAGATCAAGAGCGGCATCGGCGAAGCCTTCGTGCTGGGCGGGCTGATGGCCTTCCCGGTGGGCGGCGCAGGTGGCTCGCAGGTGGTCGAGTTCGTGCGCGTCTTCAACCAGATCAGGCTTCAGGCGCGCAACCTCGAAGTCACCGCCGCAGCCGGCACGCCGGAGGCGCGCGCTGTCGAGTCGTCGTACTCGCCCAGCCTGCTGGGCAGCGCCCTGGTGGCCAGCCAGCCGCAGCCGGACAGCAAGGCGGTGCTGATCGAGGCCAACGGCATGTTCCTGAGCGACATGCTCGGCGTGGGCATGACCTTGCAGCGCAACTTCCGCCAGGGCTATAGCCTGGACAGCCGCCACACCACCATCAGCGCGGTGCGCGGCTCGGCCGATGCCACGGTGATCGAGACGCAGAACCACTACTACACGAGCAGCCTCGCGCCGGCGCAGGCCGGCGCGCCTGGCGGGCCGGCGCCGCTGGTGCCGCGCTACCTGCCGGACGCACGCAGCATGTTCGTCGGGCTGCACTATTCGCTGTCGCCCTTGCCCGCCCAACCGATGGCAGCACGCCGGGCAGACCCGCGGCTGGGCATGTTCACCACCAGCGTGCTCGACTTCAGCAACGACCTTGCAAGGTCGCCGCGGCAGCGCTTCATCGCCCGCTGGCGGCTGGAAAAGAAGGACCCGGCGGCAGCGCTGTCCGAGCCCGTCAAGCCCATCACCTTCTGGATCGACCGCAACGTGCCGCTGGCCTACCGCGACACCGTGCGCAGCGCCATCCTGGAGTGGAACAAGGCCTTCGAGCCCATCGGCTTCAAAGACGCCATCACCGTGCAGCAGCAGCCTGACGACGCCAGCTTCGACACGCTGGACACCGGCCACGCCGCCGTGCGCTGGATGATGAGCGCCGAGCCCACCTTCGGCGCCATCGGCCCCAGCCACGTGGACCCGCGCACCGGCGAGATCCTGGATGCCGACATCGGCGTCGAAGGCATGATCACCCGCATGCGCCGCGTCGAGCGCGCGCAGGTGCTCAGCAGCGTGGCACTGGCCGGCGGCAACAGCGCCGCAACACCCAGCCCGTTCAGCACTGTCTTCGCCACGCCGTACAGTGCGCCGCCCGGCCTGGCCGACCATGGCTTCTGCGCCTATGCCGATGCCGCGGCCGAGCAGATGGGCTATGCGCTCGACGTGCTGGCCGCGCGCGACGAGATCGACCCCGCCGGCCCCGAAGCGCAGACCTTCGTGCTCGACTACCTCAAAGACACGGTGATGCACGAGGTGGGCCATGTGCTGGGCCTGCGCCACAACTTCCGCGCCTCACGCGCCTACAGCGAAAAGCAGTTGTCCGACGCCGCCTTCACGCGCGCCAACGGCACCACCGGCTCGGTGATGGAGTACCGCGCGGTGAACCTGGCGCGGGCCGGCGAACAAGCCGGCGTGCCTTTCCAGCTCACGCTCGGCCCCTACGACTACTGGGCCATCGAATACGCCTACAAGCCACTGGCGCCAGAGCAGGAGAAGGCCGAGCTTCAGCGCATCGCGGCGCGCGGCAGCGAGCCCTTGCTGGCCTACGGCACCGACGAAGACAACAACTTCGGCCTCGACCCAGAGACCGTGCAGCTCGACCTGGGCGACGACCCGGTGGCCTTTGCCAACAAGCGGCTGGACATCGCGCGCGACCTGTTCCGCCGGCAGGAAACCCGCCGCCTCGCGCCCGACCAGGATTACGCGGTGCTGCGCCGCTCGCTCAGCTTTGCGCTCGGCGACGTCACGCGCAGCGTGGCGCTGCTGGCGCGCCAGATCGGCGGCGTGCGCACGCTGCGCGACTTCCCCGGCAGCGGCCGCGACCCGCTGCAACCGGTGGACGCAGCCGTGCAGCGCCGCTCGCTCGACCTCATCGTGGGCGCCGTGCTGGGTGCTGACGGCCTGAGCCTGTCGCCTTCACTCCAGCGCCGGCTGGCGCCCGACTTCCTGGAGCGCGGCGAGTCCGGCGCGCCCACCGACTACGGCCTGCCGCAGCGCCTGCTCGACCTTCAGCGTGCGGTGCTGGGCTACCTGATGAGCGAAGGCGTCGCCGCCCGCGTGCTGGACAGCGCCGGCAAGGTCGATCGCAACCGCGACGCCTTCTCGCTGGCCGATCTCTACGCGCCGCTGACCCGCGCGCTGTGGGCCGACGTGGAACGCGGCGGCCCGGTGCCTGCGCCGCGCCGTGAACTGCAACGCGACCATGTCAACCGGCTGGCAGCGGCTGTCTTGCGCCCGCAGTCGCGCGCCGACGCCCGCTCTCTGCTGCGCGTGCAGGCGCAGGCGCTGCTGGCGCGGCTGGAGGCGAGCGAGCGCCGTCCGCCCGGCCGCGGCAAGGCCGTCAGCCGCGACACCGAAACCCGCGCCCACCTGCAAGACAGCGCCGAGACGCTGCGCCAGGCGCTGAACGCGAAGTTGCCGCGCACGGGGGTCTGATCGGCCTGCGCCGCGGCGCTGCGGCCGTCCGGCCCCCGATAACCGTGCTTCGTCGCAGCAGGCGGCTGCCGCCGTTGGCCGGCCCGTGCGCTGCCGCTATCGTGACGGCATGACGACACAGGTGCCACCGCCGCCCCCCACCGGCTGGCCCGCCTTTCTGGCGGCGCTGAAGGGGCCGGCGGTCGGCACGGCCATCGGCCTGGCGGTCACCGCCGCCGTGGTGCTGAACCCGATCTTCGCGCCGCCGTTTCCGGTGGTGCTGGGACGCACGCTGTTCCTCGCGATGGCGCTGTTGCTGGCCTTCGCGGCAGCGCGCGCCTGGCCGGTGCGCTGGCTGCCGAGCTGGCTGGCGCCGGTGGTGGCCATCGCGGCGGCGGCGCCGGTGGCCACGCTGGCCATCTACCTGTTGTCCACCGGCGGTGACTTTGCGGCCATCCTCTCGCCCAGCCGGGTGGCCGGCTTCGTCTGGATCGCCGGCAGCGGCCTGGTGCTGGGCGTGCTGATGGCGCTGGGCGCGATGGTGCGCGAGCGCGAGGCGCTGGCGCGCTCGCAGGCTTTGCAGTTCGAGCTGGAACGCAGCCGGCTGGAGAAGCAGGCGCTGGACGCCAGGCTCTCGCTGTTGCAGGCGCAGATCGAGCCGCACTTCCTGTTCAACACGCTGGCCAACGTGCAGGCGCTGGTGGAAAGCCAGTCGCCGCGCGCAGGGCCGGTGCTGGGCAGTCTGGTGGCCTATCTGCGTGCTGCGATGCCGCGTCTGCACGACGGCCAGCCGACGCTGGGCAACGAGGTGGCGCTGGTGCGCGCCTACCTGGAGCTGATGCAGATGCGCATGCCCGACAGGCTGCGCTTCAGCATCGACATCGCGCCAGCACTCGCCGCGCAGCGCTTCCCGCCGATGGCCTTGCTGACGCTGGTGGAGAACGCCGTGCGCCATGGCATCGACCCCGGCGAGGAAGGCGGCCGCATCGACATCGGCGCTGCACAGGACGGCAGCGCGCTACGCCTGTGGGTGGCCGACACCGGCGTCGGGCTGGACCCCCTCGCCCAGCCCGGCACCGGCCTGGCCAACCTGCGCGCGCGGCTGGCCGGCGTCTTCGGCCCCGAGGCGCGGCTGCTGCTGGAAGAACGGCAGCCGCACGGCCTGCGGGCCGAGATCGTGATCCCCGCGTGAACAGGCACCAGCCATGACCACAGCCATCATCGCCGACGACGAACCGCTGCTGCGCGAGCGGCTGGCCCAGCATCTGGCGCGGCTCTGGCCGGAGCTGGAGATCGTCGCCCAGGCACGCAACGGCCGTGAGGCGGTGGAACTCTTCGACGCGCACGAGCCGGGCATCGTCTTCCTCGACGTCCACATGCCCGGCATGAACGGCATCGCCGCGGCACGCGCGATCGGCCGGCGGGCGCAGATCGTCTTCGTCACCGCCTTCGAACAGTACGCGCTGCAAGCCTTCGAGCAAGGCGCGCTGGACTATCTGGTCAAGCCCTTCGACGAAGCGCGGCTGGCCGACACGGTGCAGCGGCTGCGCGAGCGCACCGCTGCGCCCGCTGCGCCGGCGCAGGCCGCCGCCGACCCGATGACCCAGGTGCTCGACCAGTTGGCCGAACAGCTTCGCCTGCGCGCACCGGCCGCGCCCACGCGGCCCTGGCTGCAATGGATCAAGGCCTCGGTGGGCAACAGCGTGCGGCTGATCCCGGTGCAGCAGGTGGTCTATCTGCGCAGCGACGAGAAGTACACCTTGGTGGTGTGGGACAACGGCGAGGCGCTGATCCGCAAGACCATCCGCGAGCTGGCCGACGAGCTGGACCCGGAGCGCTTCGTGCAGGTGCACCGTTCGGTGATCGTCAACCTGCACCATGTGGCGCAGGTGGTGCGCAGCCTGAACGAAACCGCCGACGTCCACCTGCGCGGCCGCAGCGAGGTGCTGCCGGTCAGCCGCAGCTACCTGCACCTGTTCCGGCAGATGTAGCCGGGTCCTGTTCAGGCCACCAGCCGTCCGGCCTCGATGCGCAACTGGCGGTCGCAGCGCTCGGCAATCGCACGGTCGTGCGTCACCAGTACCAGCGTCGTGCCGGCCTCGCGGTTCAGCTCGAACATCAACGCCATCACCGTCTCGCCGGTGGCGAAGTCCAGGCTGCCGGTGGGCTCGTCTGCCAGCAGCACCGCCGGCCGCACGACGAAGGCGCGCGCCAGCGCCACCCGCTGCTGCTCACCGCCTGACAGCACCTTGGGGTAGTGGCCCAGGCGCTCGCCCAGGCCGACGCGGCGCAGCATTTCGGTGGCGGCGGCGCGGGCGTCGCGCCGGCCCATCAGCTCCAGCGGCAGCATCACGTTTTCCAGCGCCGTCAGGTTGGCCAGCAACTGGAAGCTCTGGAACACGAAGCCGACCTGCTGCGCCCGCAGCGCCGCGCGGGCGTCTTCGTCCAGCGTGAACAGCGGCGTGCCGGCCAGCACGACGCTGCCTGTGGTGGGCACGTCCAGCCCCGCGATGATGGACAGCAAGGTGCTCTTGCCCGAGCCGGATGCGCCGACGATGGCCACCGATTCCCGCGGCTGAAGCCGGAAATCGATCTCATGGAGAATCGTCAGCGTCCCGGTCGAGTCGGCCACTTGCTTGGTGATGCGTTCAACGCTGATGATGGGTGCTTCTTCTGACATGCGGCTGGGTGGCGTGCGGGCGCTGCGGCGCAGGGACTGGCTGGCGCACTGTAGCGTGCTGCTCTGCGCCGCGCCGCAATGGGCCTGGGCACAGCCGGCCTCTGCGGCGCAGGCCGCGCCACGCAGGCTGCTGGTGCTGGGTGACAGCCTGTCGGCCGAATACGGCCTGGCGCGCGGCAGCGGCTGGGTCACGCTGCTCGAAGCCCGCATCGCGGCCGAGAAGCTGCCCTACAGCGTGTTCAACGCCAGCATCAGCGGCGAGACGACATCCGGCGGCCGCTCGCGCCTGCCGGCGCTGCTGCAGCAGCACAAGCCCGCCGTGGTGGTGATCGAGCTGGGCGCCAACGACGCCTTGCGCGGCCTGCCGCTGGCGATGACGCAGGCCAACCTGGCGGCCATGGTGCAGGCCGCCAAGGCAGCCGGCGCGCGCGTGCTGATCGCCGGGATGATGATGCCGCCCAACTACGGCCGCCAATACGCCGCCGACTTCGCCGCGCTGTTTGCCAGCGTCGCCAAGAGCGAAGGCAGCGCGCTGCTGCCCTTCTTCCTGCAAGGCGTGGCCGACGTGCCGCAGGCCGAAGCCAACTTCCAGGCCGACGGCCTGCACCCGAAGGCATCGGCCCACGCGCGCTTGCTCGACAACGTGTGGCCGGTGCTGCGGCCCTTGTTGCGCTGAGCTGCACCGGCGCTTGCCGCCCCGCCGCTGGATCAGCGCAGTTGTTCGCGTTCGCGCATGTTGTTGCGTGACTCGGGAATGCGGGCGCGCGGCTCCTCGCGTGGCTCGGCCGGCCGCGGCGCCGGCGCTGCCTGGGGTGCGGGCGGCGCGCGGGGAGTGGACTGGGGCTGGGGCTGGGGCTGCGGCTGAGGTTGGGGCTGCGGTTGAGGCTGGGGCTGCGCTGCCGGGCGCTCAGGCTGCTGCTGGCGCAGGTCAACGACAGGCGCCGCGTTTTGCGGCCGGCCGGGCTGCACGGCGTCGGCCTGCGGCTCGCGCATGCCGCGCGGCGGCTCGCGGCGCTGCTCTGGCGCGGCGTCATGGGGCCGCTCTCGCTGCACCTGCTCCGCACCGCCGGGCACCGGACGCGGCTGGGTCTGCGGCTGGGTCTGCGGCAGCATCTGGGTCTGCGGCTGCGGCTGCATCGGCGCCTGGCCTTGCGGCTGGCCAAAGGGCGGCATCGCGGGCCTGCCGCGGCCAGGCGGCACGGCGCCGGGGCGGCCGAATGCCGGTGGCACGGCGCCGTTGCCCGGCGCAAAAGGAGCCACCGGACCAGCGGGCGCAGCCGGCGGTGGCGCCGCCACCACGGGCGCCGGATTGCCGCCGCGCCCGCCACGTTCCCGGACGTCGCGCAGATCGATCACCGCGCGGCCCACCGGCTCGCGGCGCACCAGCACGTCCCGCGGCACCACGGTCACCGCGCCCGGCACGCCCTGGTTGCCATACATCACCGGGCCGGTGGGCACCTGTTCGGGCGGCCGCGTGCTGCCCGGCGGGCGGTGGTTGACGCGGTCCCAGTAACCGGGGCTGTGGCGGTAGGCCGGCACATAGGGTTCACGCGGGGCCAGCGGCACCCAGCCCACCGTGGGGCCGCCGCCGATGTGGATGGACACCCCGATGCCCGGGCCGCCCACCCAGCCCACCAGCGCCGGCGCAAAGACCGGCCTTGCGACGTAGCGGCCCGGCGACCAGCACCAGCGGCCACCCCAGTTGACCCAGCGGCCGTAGTGGAAGGGCGCGAAGCCCCAGGGCGCGTCGTCCACCCAGGTCCAGCCCCACGGGCGCACCCAGGCCCAGCGGCCATAGCGGTACGGCGCCCAGTCGGCCACCACCACCTGCGGCAGCCAGACGGCGCCGTACTCCGGGTGCTGCTCCCAGCGGCCGTTGCGGTCAAGATCTTCGGCGCCGGTCATCTCGGGCGACACATAGCGGTTGGACACGCTGCGTTCGTCGCGCTGGTCGTCGCGCTGCACCCAGGCGGCAAAGGCGTCGGCCGGTGCCTGCGACCAGCCGTGGCGCAAGCCGCCCGGGCCGGGGCCTTCGCGCCAGACCTCGGCACGGCGGCCGTTGTCGATCACGAAGGCTTCTTCGCCGCCGTCGGGGGACGCCACCCGCATCTCGCCGCGCCAGGCGCTGGCAAAGGTGCTGTCGTCGGTGCGGTCGATGCGGAAGTGGCCGCTGCGCTGCGGGCGCAGGCGCGCCTCGGCGGTGACGATCTCGGTCTCGTCGGCCACCTCGCGGGCGCGCACCCGCAAGGCCAGGCTGCCGCTGTGCAACTGAAGGCGCACGCGCTCGTCGTCCAGACGCAGCACTTCGAGTTCGGTGCCGGCGGCCAGCCGCACGGTGGTGGAGCCGATGCGCAACTCGGCCCGTGCGTCTGCATCGGTGGCCAGGCGGTCGCCCTGCGTCAGCGGGCGGTTGCGCGGCGCCGGCAGCCACTGGGCTTGCTCGGTGTCGTAGAGGGAGACGTTGCCCTGCAGCTCGGCCAGGCGGCCGACGCGGCCCGGCGGGTCGTCCTGCGCCCGCGCCGCCAGGGGCGACAGAGCGGCCAGCGCCACCACGGCACAAAGCGCGAAAGGGACGAAAGAGACGAAAGGGGCGACCGCGCGGATCCAGTGCTGCATGCTTCGCATGCCGAATCAACGCTGCCGCGCGGGGCCGCGCCGACAGCCGCGTGTAAAGCCCTGTGTCGCGCCGGCTACGGAATGTCCAGCGCCTTCAGCAGCGCCATCGCTGCCGCGGGCGCCTTTTCCTTGGCGCCACTGATGAAGTAGAGGAATACGTCACGCGGTGCGGCCGGCGCCGGTGCCGGCCCGGCTTGCACCTTGGGCACGCCGGCGGGCTCGGAACCGTCGCGCCAGGCGCGGGCGCAGGCCGCCAGCGGCGCGAAGGTGTCTGGCGGGCAACCCTGGGGCTGCGCAGCGTCGGTGCGCATCAGCCGCGCATAGACGAAGCCGCCGGTGATGTCGGCGAACGACGGGTAGTCGTCGGAGTCCGTGAACACGGTGGCCGCGCCGTGGCGGCGTGCCAGCGCCAGGTAGTCGGCGCACATGAAGCTGCCGTGGCGCACGTCCAGCACATGGCGCAACGGCAGCCCGTCCACCTGTGCGGGCAACAGTTGCACGAAGGCTTCGAAGTCCACCGGGTCGAAGCGCTTGGTGGGCGCAAACTGCCAGACGATGGGCCCGAGCTTGGGGCCGAGTTCGGCGATGCCGCTGCCGACGAAACGCTGCACCGACTCACCGGCTTCGGCCAGCACGCGCCGGTTGGTCGCGAAGCGCGAGGCCTTCAGCGAGAACACGAAGCCGTCTGGCGTTTCGTCGCGCCACTTCGCGAACGTGGCCGGCTTCTGCGAGCTGTAGTAGGTGCCGTTGACCTCGATGGCCGTCAGGTGGCGGCTGGCGTATTCCAGCTCGCGGGCGTGCGGCCAGCCGGCGGGGAAGAAGTTGTCGCGCCAGGGCTCGAAGGTCCAGCCGCCGACGCCGACGCGGATGCGTGCGGGCTCAGTCATCGCTGGCCGGGTCCAGCTCGGGGAAGAGCACGCTGGTGTAGCCGAGCTGCGTGAGGTCGGTCATCCGCGTGGGGTACAGGCGGCCGATGAGATGGTCGCACTCGTGCTGCACCACGCGTGCGTGAAAGCCATCGGCCTCACGCTCGATGCGCCTGCCGTGGGCGTCGAAGCCGCTGTAGCGCAGCCGCTCATGGCGCGGCACCAGGCCACGCAGGCCGGGCACCGAGAGGCAGCCTTCCCAGCCGTCGGACAGCGCGTCGGACAGCGGCGTGACCACGGGGTTGATCAGCACCGTCATCGGCACCGGCGGTGCGTCGGGGTAGCGCAGGTTCTTCTGGTAGCCGAAGATGACGACCTGCAGATCGACGCCGATCTGCGGCGCCGCCAGGCCGGCACCGTTGGCGGCTTCCATCGTCTCGAACATGTCGGCGATCAGCGCATGCAGTTCCGGCGTGTCGAAGCGCGTGACCGGCGGCGCCACGCGCAGCAAGCGCGGGTCACCCATCTTCAGGATCTCTCGAACGGTCATGGAGGCGGCACCTTCGCGTTGGGCTTGCGGATCATTATGAGTTGCCGGCACCACAATCGCCGCCGATGGGGACAGACCTGGTGCTGAGCATCGACGTCGGCACGCAGAGCGTGCGGGCCGCCGTGTTCGACCGCGGCGGGCACTTGCTGGCGCGTGCCCAGGTGGCGCTGGCACCGCCCTTCGTCGCACCGCAGCCGGGCTGGGCAGAGCAGGATGCGCTGCTCTACTGGCAAGCGGTGTGCGACGCCTGCCAGGCGCTGTGGGCAGCCGGCGCGGTGCAGCCCGGCCGCATCGCAGCGCTGGCGCTCACCACGCAGCGCGGCACGGTGGTCTGCGCCAGCGGCGACGGCACGCCGCTGCGGCCGGCCATCGTCTGGCCCGACCAGCGCCTGTGCTCTGCTCCGCCCGCGCTGGGCCCGCTGTGGTCCACGCTGTTCCATGCCGCCGGCGCGGCCGGCCTGCTGCGCCGGTTGCAGCGCCAGGCCGAGTGCAACTGGCTCGCCCAGCACCAGCCTGCCTTGTGGCGGCGTACCGAGCGCTTTGCGTTGCTCGGTGGCTGGCTCACCCACAGGCTCTGCGGCGACTGGGTGGATTCGGCGGCTGCACAGGTCGGCTATCTGCCTTTCGACCACCGCAGGCAGCAATGGGTGGGCGCAGGCGGCTGGCAGTGGAAGGCGCTGGCGGTGCAACGCAGCCAACTGCCGCGCCTGGTGGCACCCGGCGCGCCACTCGGCACGCTGAAGGCCGCGGCAGCCGCTGCACTGGGCCTGCCGGCCGGCTTGCCGCTGATTGCCGCCGCGGCAGACAAGGCCTGCGAGGTGCTGGGCTGCGGCGCGCTCGATCCGGCCACCGCCCACCTGTCCTTCGGCACCGCCGCCAGCATCAACACCACGCAGGCGCGCTACGTCGAGGTGCAGCGGCTGCTGCCGGCCTACGGGGCTGCGCTGGCGGGTGCGTTCAACACCGAGATCCACATCGAACACGGCTTCTGGCTGGTGCGCTGGTTCAAGCAGGAGTTCGCCGACGCAGAGTGCCGGCTGGCAGCCGAACGCGGCGTCTCGGCCGAGTCACTCTTCGACGCGCTGCTGGCGTCGGTGCCGCCGGGAGCACAGGGCCTGACCTTGCAGCCGACCTGGTCGCCCGGCCTGCGCACGCCGGGGCCGGAGGCCAGGGGCGCCATCATCGGCTTCGGCAGCGTGCACACGCGCGCCCACCTGTACCGCGCCATCGTCGAAGGCATTGCATACGGCCTGCGTGACGGCCGCGAGCGCATCGAAGCCCGGCTGCGCCACAAGCTCACGCGGCTGCTGGTGTCCGGCGGCGGCGCGCAGAGCGACGGCGCGATGCAGATCGCCGCCGATGTGTTCAACCTGCCGGCCGAGCGGCCCGCCGTGGCCGACGCATCGGCGCTGGGCGCCGCGATGCTGGCTGCAACGGGCCTGGGCTGGCACGCCGACGTGGCCGGCGCCGCCGCCGCGATGGCGCGCAGCGTCAGCCGCTTCGAGCCCATCGCTGCCAACGTGCGCCTCTACGACGCGCTGTACCGCGAGGTCTATCGCCCGCTCTACGGCCGCCTGAAGCCGCTGTACCAGCGCCTGGGCCGCATCACCGGCCAGCCCGGCTGACGCAGGCTGTGCCCGCGATCGGCGGCGGTTGCCACCCGCTGGCGATGCGCTACGGCCCCGCGGCAGACAGCAACGCCAGCAGGCCGGCTTCGTCGAGCACCGTGATGCCCCGTTCGCGCGCCTTGTCGAGCTTGCTGCCGGCTTCGTCGCCGGCCACCACGGCGTGCGTCTTCTTCGACACCGAGCCGGCCACCTTGCCGCCTGCGTTCTCGATCAATTCCTTGGCCGCGTCGCGCGTCAGCGTGGGCAGCGCGCCGGTCAGCACCAGGGTCTTGCCGGCCAGCGGCCTGGGTGTGGTGTCGGCGGTGCCGTCGTCTTCGCTCCAGTGGATGCCGGCGGCGCGCAACTGCTGCACCACTTCGACGTTATGCGGCTGCTCGAAGAAGGTCCGGATGCTTTGCGCCACCACCGGGCCGACGTCGCTGACCTCCAGCAGTTGCTCCAGGCTGGCGTGCAGCACCCGCTCCAGGCTGCCGAAGTGCCGCGCCAGGTCCTTGGCGGTGGCCTCGCCGACCTGGCGGATGCCCAGTGCATAGAGAAAGCGCGCCAGCGTGGTGGACTTGCTGGCTTCCAGCCCGGCCACCAGGTTGGCGGCGCTCTTGTCTGCCATGCGCTCCAGTGCCGCCAGCTTGGCCACGCCCAGCGTGTACAGCTCGGGCAAGGTGCGGATCAGCCCGCCATCGACCAACTGGTCCACCAGCTTGTCGCCCAGGCCTTCGACGTCCATCGCGCGGCGGCCGGCAAAGTGCAGGATGGCCTGCTTGCGCTGCGCCGCGCAAAAGAGGCCGCCGCTGCAGCGGTGGTCCATGCCGCCGCGTTCACGCGCCACCGCGCTGCCGCACACCGGGCAGGCGCGCGGCATGCGGAAGTTGGGCACGTACTGCGCCCGCGAGCCGCCCTCACCGTCGGCCCGGCCCACCACTTCAGGGATCACGTCGCCGGCACGCCGCACCACCACCATGTCGCCGATGCGCACGCCTTTGCGGCGCAGCTCGAACAGGTTGTGCAGCGTGGCATTGCTGACCGTCGTGCCACCCACGAACACCGGCGCCAGCTTGGCCACCGGCGTCAGCTTGCCAGTGCGGCCGACCTGGATCTCGATGCCGTTGAGCCGCGTGATCTGCTCCTGCGCCGGGTACTTGTGCGCCACCGCCCAGCGCGGCTCGCGCGACTTGAAGCCGAGCTGCTGCTGCAGCGCGCGGCTGTTGACCTTATAGACGACGCCGTCGATGTCGAAAGGCAGCGCCTGCCGCCTTGCCGCCACGTCGGTGTGGAAGCCGGCCAGCGCCTCGCCGCCCTGCACCACCGTGCGGTCGGTGCTGACGGGCAGCCCCAACGCGCGCAGCGCATCCAGCAGCGCGGCATGGGTGGGTGGAATGTCCCAGCCCTGCACGTCGCCCAGCCCGTAGGCAAAAAAGCTCAGCGGCCGCTGGCGCGCGATGCTGGCGTCGAGCTGGCGCACGATGCCGGCCGCGGCGTTGCGCGGGTTGACGAAGCTGCGCGCGCCGGCCTGCACCTGGCGCTGGTTCAGCGCGTCGAAGTCGGCGCGCGTCATGAAGACCTCACCGCGCACCTCAAGGACTGCGGCGTCCACGCCTGGCAGCCGCTTCGGGATGGCCTTGATGGTGCCCACCGTGTGCGTCACGTCTTCGCCGGTCTCGCCATCACCGCGCGTGGCGGCCTGCCGCAGCACGCCGGCCTCATAGCGCAGGTTGATCGCCAGGCCGTCGAACTTCAGCTCGGCTGCGTATTCGACGGGCGGCGCGTCGGCGTCGAGCCTGAGCGCATTGCGCACCGCGGCATCGAACTTCCATGCGCCTGCCGCCGTGTTGTCGGTCTCGGTCTTGATCGACAGCATCGGCACCGTGTGCCGCACCGGCAACAGGCCTTCGCGCACGCCGCCGATCACGCGCTGCGTCGGCGAGTCGGGCGTCAGCAACTGCGGGTGCGCGGCCTCCAGCGCCTCCAGCTCCTGGAACAGCGCGTCGTAGTCGGCGTCACTGATCTCCGGCGCATCCAGCTCGTGGTAGCGGCGGGCATGGTGCCGCAGTTGCGCGCGCAGGGCTTCGGCGCGCCGGGCGTCAGGTTCAACGGACATGTGCGACATTCTCCGACAGCAGCCGACACCCGAAGGATGGCATGACAGACCACTACGACCTCATTACCCTGGGCGCCGGCTCTGGCGGCGTGGCGGCATCGCGCCGCGCCGCCGCGCATGGCGCCAAAGTGGCCGTCATCGAAGGCAGCCGCGTCGGCGGCACCTGCGTCATCCGCGGCTGCGTGCCGAAGAAGCTGATGGTCTATGCAGCGCAATACGCCGATGCCTTCCGCGAGGCGCGCGGCTATGGCTGGGATGTCGGCGAGCCGCGCTTCGAGATGGCGCGCTGGGCGGCTGCCAAGGCGGCCGAGATCGACCGCCTGGAGAACATCTACCGCCAGATGCTGGTGGGCAGCGGCGTCGATCTCATCGAAGGCTGGGCGCGGCTGGCCGAGCCCGGCACCGTGCTGGTGGGCGAAGGCCCCGGCGCGCGGCGGCTGACGGCCCGCCATGTGCTCATCGCGACCGGCGGCGCGCCGGTGCGCGACAGCATCCCCGGCATCCAGGACTGCGCCACCAGCGAGAACCTGCTCGACCTGCACAGCCTGCCCGCGACGGCGGCCGTCATCGGCGGCGGCTACATCGCGGTCGAGTTCGCCAGCGCGCTGGCGCGGCTGGGCGTGCAGGTCACGCTCTTCTACCGCGACCGCCTGCCGCTGCGCGGCTTCGATGAGATGCTGCGCACGTCGGCCGCAGCCGCCCTGCTGGCAGCCGGCATCGAGCTGCGCCCGGGCGGCGTGCCGCAGCAGGTGCAGCGCAGCAGCACCGGCTTTCTTCTCGTGCTGGGCGAAGACCGCGTGCGCGAGTTCCCGTGGGTGCTGAATGCCACCGGCCGCCTGCCCAACACCGCCGGCCTCAACCTGCAGCTCGACCGCTATGGCGCGGTGCCGGTGGATGCCCGGCTGCAGACCGCGCTGCCGGGCGTCTATGCCATCGGCGACGTCACCAACCGCAAGAACCTCACGCCGGTGGCGATTGCAGAAGGCCGGGCGCTGGCCGATTCACTGTTCGGCCCGGCGCAGCGCACCGTCGATCTCAGCCGCGTGGCCGGCGCGGTGTTCATGCTGCCGCCCATCGCCACCGTCGGCCCGTCCGAGGCCGATGCGCTGGCCGCGTTGCTGCCGGGCCAGGCGCTCAAGGTCTTCGAGACCGATTTCCGGCCGATGAAGCAGGCCTTCATCGGCGGCGTAGAACGCACCGGCATGAAGCTGCTGGTCGATGCGCAGACCGACAAGGTGCTGGCCGTCCACATGATCGGCGCAGACGCGCCCGAGATCGTGCAAAGCCTGGCCGTGGCGCTGACCGCCGGTGCGACCAAGGCCGACTTCGACCGCACCATCGCCGTCCACCCCACTGCAGCCGAAGAGTTCGTGCTGATGCGTGAGCCGACGCGGGTGTTGCAGGCGGTTGCGCCCGCTCTGCCGGTGCAGGCCCTGGTCACGCAAACGACGCTGTAGCGCGCGACAGCGCGTGGCCGGGCAGGGCCTGTCCCAGCCCGTGGCGCACGGGTCGGCGCAGCATCAACTGAACAGGCGGCGCGCAGCCGGCGTGCCGGCCGCGAGGTCCAGCGCTTCGAGCTGCGCGTAGAGCTGCTGAAGATCGCGGCCGATGGCGGCAAAGGCGTGCAGCGTCACCGGCTGGCCCTGGTCATCGGCGACGGTGGCGTCCATCTCGTCGGCCAGTTCGGTGGCGCTGCGGTGCCAGGCCGGGAAGGGCTCGGCGCGCGCCTCGGTCTGCGGCACGTCCAGCGTCAGCGTGCAGTCGCGCACCGCTGTCTGCTGCGGGTCGTCGGCCAGCGCAGCCTGGGCGTCGAAGGCCAGCACCAGCACCGGCGGCGCGCCCTCTTCCGCGGCCGGCAGCACCAGGCGGCCGGGCACCGCGCCGGGCACGAAGCCATGGCGGGCGGCGGCCTGCTGGATGTAGCCGACAGACCAGGCCACCGTGTTGGCGCGCAGCGTCACGGTGAGCTGCGCGTCCAACGGCCCGGCCAGCCCGTCCAGCTCGCGGGCGCGCGCCACCACCTCCAGCATGTCCGGAAAGTCGGCCATTGCGCCCGTGCTTTCGGCAAAGGCCTGCACCTTCTGCACGAAGTCGGAGTACTCGATCTCGTTGAGCGCACCGCTGCGGCTGGCAAGCTGCACGCCGGCCTGAAGCTCGCCGTAGCGCCGGCCCGGCGCGGGCGCTTCCCAGGTGCCGCTGTCGGCGTCCAGCCCCTCGATGTAAAACGGCTTGCTGCCGGCGCGGCGCGACGCCGGCATGTGCTGCAACACCAGATCGCCGCTGACCGGCGCTTCCAGCGTGAGCGGCACGATGGCATCGATGAGCGCGTCGATGCGCGCCGTGCGGCGCGGCGCCGGCGGCCGGAATTCCGGTGTCGCCGCTGCTGCATCGGCCGCAGCGCCCAGGGCCGGCTCCACCCGTGCCGGCTCGCCGGCCGGCGCCTCCTGCACCGCCCGCCGCGGCCCGGCGCGCCGCGTGGCCAGCACGCCTTGCACGATCACCGCCAGCAGCACCAGGCCGCCCACGATCAGCAGCGCCGTGGTCAAGGTCACGCCGCCTCCGCCATGCCCACCGCAGCTTCCATGTCCACCGCCACGATGCGCGAGACGCCCTGTTCCTGCATCGTCACGCCGATCAGTTGCTCGGCCATCTCCATCGCGATCTTGTTGTGGCTGATGAAGAGAAACTGCGTGCCGCGGCTCATCTCTGTGACCAGCTTGCGGTAGCGCTCGGTGTTGGCGTCGTCCAGCGGCGCGTCCACTTCGTCCAGCAGGCAGAAGGGCGCCGGGTTGAGCTGGAAGATCGCGAACACCAGCGCGATGGCGGTGAGCGCCTTCTCGCCGCCGCTCAGCAGATGGATGGTGCTGTTCTTCTTGCCGGGTGGCTGCGCCATCACCTGCACGCCGGCGTCCAGGATCTCGTCGCCCGTCATCACCAGCCGCGCGTTGCCGCCGCCGAACAGCGTGGGGAACATGCGGCCGAAGTGCTCGTTCACCTGGTTGAAGGTGCTGCCCAGCAGGTCGCGCGTTTCGAGGTCGATCTTGTGGATGGCGTCTTGCAGCGTGTGGATGGCCTCGCTGAGGTCGGCCATCTGCGCGTCCAGAAACAGCTTGCGCTCGCTGGAGGCGGTCAGCTCGTCCAGCGCCGCCAGGTTGACGGCGCCGAGCGCCGCGATCTCTTTCTGGATGCGGTCGATCTCGGTCTGCAAGCCCCAGAGCTTGACGTTGCCGTCGGTGATGCTCTTGGCAAGCGCCTCGTGATCGACGTGAGCCGCCTGCAATTGCTCGATGTATTGCGCGCCGCCGAGCTGCGCCGCCTGCTGCTCCAGCTGCAGCCGGGTGATCGTCTCGCGCAGCGGCGCCAGGCCATGCTCCAAACCGAGGCGCTGCTCGTCCGCGCTGCGCAATTGCGCGCTCAGGTCGTCGTACTGGCTGCGCGCATTGGCAAGCTGCTGTTCGCGGCCGTGCTTGAGCGCCAGCGCGTCCTGCAAGCCGGCTCGTGCTGCTGCATCGTCGAAGCCGCTCAGCTCCAGCTCCAACTGCTCGCCGGCCTGCGCGTTGCTGGCGATCTGCGCCGCCGCTGTCTCGATGCTGCGCTGCAGCTCGTCGCGCCGCGCCGCCAGCGCACGCGCCTGGAAGCGCGCTTCCTGCGCCTGGCGCTCCAGCGCGCGCTGCTGCTCGCGCGCATCGGCCAGGCGGCGTTCGGCCGCGATCACGCCGTCGTCGAGTTCTGCATGGCGCTCCTGCGCAGTGGCCAGTGCCATGTCCAGTTCGTCGAAGCGCGCTTCGCCGGTGGCACGGCGCTCTTCCAGGCCTTCGAGCTGGGCGTCGATCTCGGCCAGCTCGTCGGCGAGTTGCTCGCGGCGCTGGCTGGCGGCATCGGCCTGCTGCGTCAGGCGCAGCAGCTCCACATGCAGCGCATGCGCACGGTTCTGCGCTTCGGCTGCCTCGCGCCTGGCGGACAACAGGCGCTGCGAGGCATCGGTGTAGGCAGCTTCCAGCCGCACCGAGCCGGCCTTGCCGTCGTCGGCGATCATCGCCTGGGCGCGCTGCTGGCGGCCCAGGTTCTCGATCTCCTGCGCGCGGGCCAGCATGCCGGCCAGCTCGGAGTCGGGCGCGTAAAAGCTCACCGCGTGCTGGCTGACCGCGTGGCCGCCGCGCGTGACGATCACCTCGCCATGGGTGAGCTGGCTTCGCACGGCGAGTGCCTCGTCCACCGAGGCAGCGGTGTACACGCCTTCCAGCCAGTCGGCTAGCAGCGCCATCAGGCTGGCATCGCCCAGGCGCAGCAGCTCGCTCAGGCGCGGCAGCGTGCGGTGGCTGCTGGCGCTGCTGCCCATGCCGCCGGCCGGCAGCGCATAAAAGGCCAGCTTGGCCGGCGGTGCATCGGCAGCAAAAGCGCGCACGGTGTCGAGCCGGCCGACGGCCAGCGCGTTCAGGCGCTCGCGCAGCACGGCTTCCAGCGCCGTTTCCCAGCCGGTCTCGATGTGGACCTGCGTCCACAGCCCCGCCAGCCCGGCCAGGCCGTGGCGCTCCAGCCAGGGCTTGAGCTTGCCTTCGGTCTGCACCTTCTCCTGCAACGCACGCAAGGCCTCCAGCCGGGCGCCGATGTCGGCCAGCCTGCCCGACTCGCGGTTCACCGTCTCCTGCGCTGCGCGGCGCTGCGCGTCCAGCGCGGGCACCTGTTCGGACAGGTCTTGCAGCCGCGCGTCGGCTTCGTCGCGCGCTGCGTTGGCTGCGGCTTCCTGGGTCTTCAGCGTGGCCAGCCGCGCGACGTCCGGCGCCTGCAAGCCCTGACGCTCGCCGGCCAGGCGCTCGCGCCGGCCCTTGAGCTGGCGGGACTGTTCCTCGATGTTGCGGCTGTCCGCCGCCAGCACCTGGATCTGCTGCTGCACCTGCGCCACCGCGGCGCGCTGCTGGTTGCTGGCGGCCTGCGCTGCGCGCACCGCGTCGTCGAAGGCGGGCAGCTCCAGCGCCTGCTCTTCGGCTTGCGCGGCCAGCGTCTCGGCCTGCTCGTCTGCGGCGACGATCTGCTCGGCAATGTCGTCCAGCTCGGCCGCGGCCAGTTGCTGGCGCTGGCCCCAGTTGGCAGTTTGCGCCTGGATCTCTGCCAGTCTCGCCTGCGCGCGCTGCCGCCCTTCGACGACATAGCGGATGCGCTCTTCGAGCCGGCTGACCTCCAGCGCGGCCTGTGCCAGCGCGCCCTGCTTGTCGTGCAGCGCATCGCTGGCGGCGTAGTGCGCCTGGCGCACGCCTTCGAGCGAGGCTTCGACGTGACGCAGCTCGGCCAGGCGCGCTTCCAGCGCGGTGGCTGCCTCCTGCGCGGCAGCCTTCACGCGCTCTTCCTCGCCGGCCGCGTCGCTGGCTTTCAGGAACCAGAGCTGGTGCAGCTTCAGCGTGCCGTCGTCCTGCAGCTTGCGGTAGCGCGTGGCCACCTCGGCCTGCTTCTCCAGCTTCTCGAGATTGCTGTTCAGCTCGCGCAGGATGTCATCGACGCGGGTGAGGTTCTCGCGCGTGTCCTTCAGCCGGTTCTCGGTCTCGCGGCGGCGCTCCTTGTACTTGGAGACGCCGGCCGCTTCTTCCAGAAAGAGCCGCAGCTCTTCAGGCCGGCTTTCGATGATGCGGCTGATGGTGCCCTGGCCGATGATCGCGTAAGCCCGCGGGCCCAGGCCGGTGCCCAGAAACACGTCCTGCACGTCGCGCCGGCGCACCGGCTGGTTGTTGATGAAGTAGCTGCTGCTGCCGTCGCGCGTGAGCACGCGCTTGACAGCGATGTCGCTGAAGCTGTTCCACTGGCCGCCGGCCCGCGCCAGCGTGTTGTCGAACACCAGTTCGACGCTGGCACGGCTGGCCGGCTTGCGCTGGCCGGAGCCGTTGAAGATGACGTCCTGCATCGACTCGCCGCGCAGCTCGCTGGCCTTGCTTTCGCCGAGCACCCAGCGCACGGCGTCCATGATGTTGCTCTTGCCGCAGCCGTTCGGCCCCACCACGCCGACGAGCTGCCCGGGCAGTTGGAAGGTGGTGGGTTCAGCGAACGACTTGAAGCCGCTGAGCTTGATCTGGTTGAGCCGCATCTGGTACCGAGGCAGCACGCAAGTGCTTGATCTGCATAGCAAAAAGCGCTCTTCTCCAGAGCGCCACGGGGGCCGGATGATAGCATCGCGCCCCCCGACAACCCGGACTCCGGCAGATGGCCAAACGGACTCCCACGCAGCGCGCCGTGCCCGCTGCTCCGCCCAGCGCACCGAGCAAGGAATTGCAGGTGTTTCCCAACCCCGCGCCCGGGCGCGACTACGTGATCCGCTTCGACGTGCCCGAGTTCACCTGCCTGTGTCCGCTCACCGGCCAGCCCGACTTCGCGCACTTCACGATAGAGATCATTGCCGACAAGCTGAACGTCGAGCTGAAGAGCCTGAAGATGTACTTCTGGAGCTTCCGCAACGAAGGCGCCTTCCACGAAAAGGTCACCAACACCATCCTCGACGACATCGTGCGGGCCGTGCAGCCGCGCTATGCGCGCATCCACGCCGACTGGTTCGTGCGCGGCGGCATCCGCACCTTCGTCACGGCCGAGCACCGCAAGAAGGGCTGGAAGCCGCTGGCCAAGGTGGACCTGGGCCCGGTCTAGAGCAGCTCCTCCGGCGCCAGCGGCGACAGGATGCCCAGCCAGAACAGCGTCCAGCCATTCGCGTCTGGCTCGTCGTCGAGTTCGACCTCGCCTTCGTCGTTGAGCGCCAGCCATTGCAGCCGGCTGGTGCCGGGCGGCTTGAAGCGCACGCGGTAAGACGCCTGCAGCTTGTCCAGGTCCATCAGCCGCAGCGTCTCGCGCGCCAGTGCCGGGCTGTCGATCACCATGCCCATCTCGGTGTTGTGCTTCTCCGAGCGCGGGTCGAAGTTCATCGAGCCGATGAACACATGGCGCCTGTCGATCACCGCGGTCTTGGCATGCAGCCGCGCATGCGTGCTGCCGAACATGCCCAGCCGCGCGTTCAGCCCGGCGCGCGTGGGGCTCAGTTCATACAGTTCCACGCCCAGCTTGAGCATGTCGCCCCGGTAGCGCGAGTAGCCGATGTGGACCAGCGGCTCGTCGGTGGCGGCCAGCGAATTGGTCAGCACCTTGAGCTTGACGCCGCGCCCACGCAGCATCTTCATCGCCGCCACGCCCTTGTTGCCGGGAATGAAATAGGGCGACGTCACCACCACCTCGGTCTGCGCCATGCGGATGCGCTCCAGCACGTTGTAGCGCACCGAGTCGGTGTTCATCGCCGGCACCGGGCCGCCGCCGCGGGCCATCTGCTCGATCTTCTCGGGCGGGTCGGCAAAGGCATCGGCCGTGGCCCACACCAGGCCGAGCCGGCCGTCGTCGAACTCGCCCGCGATGGGCCCGTAGCCCAGCACGTCGTTCACCGGCGGCTCGGGCGGTGGCTGCGTGGTGCTGGCGTCGGTCAGCGCCTCGAACTGCTCGCGCAGCGCTTGTGGCGTGGCGGTGGGCGGCACGATGCTGTGCAACGGATAGACATAGATGCTGTTCCAGTAGCCGTCGAACAGCCATTGCAGCTTGGGCAGCAGCGCGCCGGTGACGAAGGTGTCCAGATCGACGAAATTGTTGACGCCGTCGCGCATGAAATATTCGTTGGCGATGTTGCGGCCGCCTGCCACGGCCATCACACCATCGGCGATGAACAGCTTGTTGTGCATGCGGTGGTTGACGCGGCTGAAGTCCAGTGCCGATGCTGCGAAGCGCGACAGCAGCCCGCTGCGCCCACCCGGAAACGGGTTGAACAGCCGCACCTCGACATTCGGCTCGGCGGCCAGCCCCAGCAGCAGGCCGTCTTCACCGGCGGTGAACAAGTCGTCCATCAACAGCCGCACACGCACGCCGCGCCGCGCTGCATCGCGCAGCGCGCGGAACAGATAGCGGCCGGTGTCGTCGTTCTGGATCAGGTAGTACTGCAAGTCCAGCGACACCTGCGCGCGGCGCACCAGCGCCAGCCGGGTGTCGAGCGCAAAGCTGCCGATGGGCAGCAGGCGGAAGCCGGTGAGTTCAGGCGACGGCGAAGAATCAGCGGCGATCTTGCCCAGCGCCGTACCGCTGCTGGCCGGAATGGCGCTGGAGGGCTTGCGCAGCGCCTGCACCTGGGCTTCGGGCGGCAGCATCGCGCAGCCGGTGCACAGCAGCAGCAGCAGGCAGCAGGCGGTCCATCGGAAAAGCGCTGGGGTCATGTCGCGGCGTTGAAACCAGATGCGTCGAGGCTGCGTATCATGCCTCGCAGCCAGAAAGGAAAGACCGTGATGCTCCGCTCGTTTGCCTGTTCCATGCTCTCTGCGACGCTGACCCTGGCCGCCGCCCCGGCGCTGGCCGCGTTGGACGTCGGCGACAAGGCGCCCGACTTCGCCATCGATGCGTCGATGGGCGGCAATGTCTTCAAGTTCAAGCTGTCCGACGAGCTGAAGAAGGGGCCGGTGGTGCTCTACTTTTTCCCGGCCGCGTTCTCGGTGGGCTGCACGATCGAGGCGCACGAGTTCGCCGAAGCCACCGAGCAGTACCGTGCGCTGGGCGCGCGCGTGATCGGCGTCTCGCACGACGACATCGAGACGATGAAGAAGTTCTCCGTCTCCGAGTGCCGCAGCAAGTTTGCCGTGGGCGCCGACGTGGACCAGACCGTGATGAAGTCCTACGACGCGGTGCTGTCGCTCAAGCCCGACTACGCCAACCGCACGTCTTACGTGATCGCGCCGAACGGCACCATCGTCTATCAGTACACCAGCCTGAACCCGTTCAAGCACGTCAGCAACACGCTGGGTGCGCTGAAGGGCTGGACCACCACTGCGCAGGCCACCAAGCGCTGATGCCATCGGCGCAGTCGGCCGCCGCCGGCGCAGCCCGGCCGGCGTATCAGAAGTTTGCTGTCAGCGTGCAGGCCAGTGCCATCGACGGCCTGGGCGTCTTCGCCGAAGAGGCCGTCGCGCCCAAGCTGAAGATCGGCGAGATCCGCGGTGAAAGCATCAGCGTCGATGAAGCCCGCATCCGCGCCACGCGCAGCGAGCGCATCATGATCGTCGAGCTGTCGGCCAGGCGGGCCATCGACTTCAGCAAGTCCGCCGACGCCATGCGCTACACCAACCACAGTTGCAAGCCCAATGCGCAACTGGTCATTCGCAACGGCCGCGTCGAGTTCTATGCGCTGCGCGCCATTCGCGCCGGCGAAGAGATCACGGTGGACTATGGCGAAACGCACCACGACGGGCGCCTGCCGTGCCGCTGCGGCGCCGTGGGTTGCCGCGGCGCGCTTTAGGGTGCTGCGCCGCAAGGCGCTTTGGGATAATCCGGCCGATGAACCCGCTGCTCGGCCGCCTGCACCCCTACCCTTTCGAGCGCTGGCGCGAACTCACGCGCCACATCACGCCCAACCCCGCGTTGCGGCCCATCGGGCTGGGCATCGGCGAGCCGCGCCATGCCACGCCGGCGCTGGTGGAAGAGGCTTTGGTGCAAGGGCTGAAGACGCTGTCGGCCTACCCGGCCACTGCCGGCGAGCCGGCCCTGCGCGAGGCCTGCGCCGGCTGGTTGCAGCGCCGCTACGGCATTGCGGTCGATGCCACCACGCAGGTGCTGCCGGTGAACGGCTCGCGCGAGGCCTTGTTCGCGTTTGCGCAGACGGTGATCGACCCCACGCAGCCTGGCGCCACGGTCGTGTGCCCCAATCCGTTCTACCAAATCTACGAGGGTGCGGCGTTGCTGGCCGGCGCAGGCACGGCCTTCGCGCCCAGCAATCCGGATCGCAATTTCGCTGTGGACTGGGCGCGCATCGACGGCGCCACCTGGGCCGGCACACAGCTCCTCTACGTCTGCTCGCCCGGCAACCCGACCGGCGCGGTGATGCCTTTGCAGGAATGGGAACACCTGTTCGCGCTGAGCGACCGCCACGGCTTCGTGATTGCCAGCGACGAGTGCTATTCCGAGATCTATTTCCGCGACGAGGCGCCGCTGGGCGGGCTGCAGGCCGCATGGCAGCTGGGCCGGCGCGACTACCGCAAACTGGTGGCCTTCACCAGCCTGTCCAAGCGCAGCAACGTGCCCGGGCTGCGCTCCGGCTTCGTGGCCGGTGACGCGGCGCTGATGAAGGCCTTTCTGCTCTACCGCACCTACCACGGCAGCGCGATGGGGCCGATGGTGCAGCAAGCCAGCATCGCAGCGTGGAACGACGAGGCCCATGTGCTGGCCAACCGCGCGCTGTACCGGCAGAAATTTGCTGCCGTCACGCCAGTGCTGCAACAGGTACTCGACGTGGCTTTGCCGGACGCCGGCTTCTACCTCTGGGCCGGGCTGCCGCAGGCGGCCCGCGGCGACGACATCGCCTTCGCTCAGGGCCTGCTCGCTCAATACAATGTGCAGGTGCTGCCGGGCAGCCTGCTGGCCCGCCCGGTGGCCGGCGTCAACCCGGGCGCCGGACGCATCCGCATGGCGCTGGTGGCATCCACCGCAGACTGCGTCGAGGCCGCGCAGCGCATCGTCTCCCACACCGAAAGTCTCCGATGAGCAACGACCTTCAGAACTCCATCGACCTGGCCTGGGAAGCGCGCACCAGCCTCACGCCGACCAACGCCCCCGAGGTGCGTGACGCCGTCGAGCGCGTGATTGCCGAACTCAACGGCGGCCGGCTGCGCGTGGCAGAGCGCCAGGGCGTGGGCCAGTGGAAGGTCAACCAGTGGGTCAAGAAGGCGGTGCTGCTGAGTTTCCGCCTGAACGACAACAAGCTGGTCCGCGCCGGCGAGCTGGGCTTCTTCGACAAGGTGGCCACCAAGTTCGCCCACCTGACCGAGGAAGAGATGCGCGCCAGCGGCGTGCGCGTGGTGCCGCCGGCGGTGGCGCGGCGCGGCAGCTACCTGGGCAAGAACGTGGTGCTGATGCCGAGCTACGTGAACATCGGCGCCTATGTCGATGAAGGCACGATGGTCGATACCTGGGCCACCGTGGGCTCTTGTGCGCAGATCGGCAAGAACGTCCACCTGTCCGGCGGGGTGGGCATCGGCGGCGTGCTGGAGCCGCTTCAGGCCAACCCCACCATCATCGAGGACAACTGCTTCATCGGCGCGCGTTCCGAGGTGGTGGAAGGCGTGATCGTCGAAGAGAACTCCGTCATCAGCATGGGCGTGTTCATCAGCCAGAGCACCAAGATCTACAACCGCATGACAGGCGAAACGAGCTACGGCCGCGTGCCCGCCGGCTCGGTGGTGGTGAGCGGCTCGATGCCCGCGGCCGACGGCAGCCACAGCCTGTACTGCGCCGTGATCGTCAAGCAGGTGACGGCCGAGACGCGCGCCAAGACCAGCATCAACGAGTTGCTCAGAGCATGATGCCCGCCGCCGCCCTGCGCCGGCGCGACCAAGGCCATGCGCGGATCCGGCTCCGCCGGTCCGCTGCATGCGCCCCCCCGGGGGGCAGCGACCGCAGGGAGCGTGAGGGCACCATATGAGCGGCAACATGGAGCGCGTGCTCCGGCTGATGGCGGAGAAGAGCGCGTCCGACGTCTATATGTCGGCCAACACGCCCATCCTCATCAAGATCCACGGCCAGATCCTGCAGTTGTCCGACCAGTTGCTGACGCCCACCCAGACCCGGCAACTGCTGTCCGAACTACTGAGCCCGCAGCAGATGGAAGAGCTGGACGACACCGGCGAGTTGAACGTCGGCATCGGCCTGGCGCAGGTGGGCAGCTTTCGGCTGTCGGCCTTCAAGCAGCGCGGCTCCATCGCGGCGGTGTTCCGCTGCATTCCGTACCAGATTCCGGCGCTGGAAACGCTGGGCCTGCCGCCGCTGCTGAGCAGCCTGGTGCTGGAAAAGCGCGGGCTGATCCTGATGGTGGGCGCCACCGGCACCGGCAAGAGCACCACGCTGGCGTCGATGATCGAGTGGCGCAACCAGCAGGTCACAGGCCATGTGCTGACCATCGAAGACCCGATCGAATTCCTGTTCAGCAACAAGAAGTCCATCGTCAACCAGCGCGAGGTGGGGCGCGACACGCAGAGCCTTCAGACCGCGCTGAAGAACGCGCTGCGCCAGGCACCCGACTGCATCATGATCGGCGAGATCCGTGACCGCGAGACGATGACCTCGGCGATCTCGTACGCGCTGTCGGGCCACCTGGTGCTGGCCACGCTGCACGCCAACAACAGCTACCACGCGCTGGGCCGCATCCTGTCGTTCTACACGCCCGAGGCGCGCGCCACGCTGCTGTCGGACCTGGCCTCCGGCCTGCGCGCCATCATCTCGCAGCGCCTGCTGCGCGCCAACGTGGGCGGCCGCGTGCCGGCCATCGAGGTGCTGCTCAACACCAAGCTGGTGTCCGAACTCATCGAAAAGGGCGACCTGGGCGGCGTGAAGGAAGCGGTGGAGAAGTCGCTGGCAGAAGGGTCGCAGACCTTCGAACAAGACCTCGCGCGGCTGATCAACGGCGGCATCATCTCGCGCGATGAAGGGCTGGCGAATGCCGACTCGCCGACCAACCTGCTGTGGCGGCTGCAGAACGAGCAGACGCCGGTCTCGCGCGTGACGCCCAGGAAGGAAGAGGCCGAGGCTGCCACCTTCACCGAGATCACCATCGAAGTGCGGCCCGACGATGCGCGCGCCCCTGGCGTGCCCTGGGCGGTGCAGAAATGAGCGAGGCACTGCGCCTGGCCGAGGCCTTGATCGCCTGCCGCTCGGTGACGCCTGCCGACGCCGGCTGCCAGGCGCTGCTGGAGGCCCGGCTGCAGGCCGCCGGCTTCGCCTGCCAGAGCCTGGTGCACGGCCCGGCGGATGCGCCCGTGACCAACCTGTGGGCGATCCGGCGCGGCGCTGCGCCCGGGCTGGTGCTGGGCTTCGCCGGCCACACCGACGTCGTGCCCACCGGCCCGCTGGAGCGCTGGGCCAGCGACCCCTTCGTGCCCTCGCACCGCGGCGGCCACCTCCACGGCCGTGGCGCGGCCGACATGAAGACCTCCATCGCGGCGATGGTGGTGGCGGCAGAAGAATTCATCGCAGCGCAGCCCGGCCACGCCGGCAGCATCGCCTTCCTGCTGACCAGCGACGAAGAAGGCCCGGCGCTGGACGGCACGGTGCGCATCGTCGAGTGGCTGCAACGCAGCGGCCAGCCGCTGGACGGCTGCATCGTCGGCGAGCCCTCGTCCGTCGCGCAGCTCGGCGACACGGTGAAGAACGGCCGCCGCGGCAGCCTGTCCGGCCGGCTCACCGTCAAGGGCGTGCAAGGCCACATCGCCTACCCGCAGCTTGCGAAGAACCCGATCCATGCGCTGGCGCCGGCACTGGCCGAATTGGCCGCCGAGCGCTGGGACGAAGGCAACGCCTACTTCCCGCCCACCGGCTGGCAGGTGAGCAACATCCATGGCGGCACCGGTGCCGGCAACGTGATCCCGGGCGAGGTGGTGCTGGACTTCAACTTCCGCTTCGGCACGGCCTCCACGCCCGACGGCCTGAAGGCCCGCGTGCACGCGCTGCTGAGCCGGCACGGTGTGGAGCACGATCTGGCCTGGACGCTCGGCGGCGAGCCCTTTCTCACCCCGCCCGGCAGCCTGAGCAGCGCGCTGGCAGCCGCCATCGAGGCCGAGTGCGGGCGCAGGCCAGAGCTGTCCACCACCGGCGGCACGTCGGACGGCCGCTTCATCGCGCGCATCTGCCCGCAGGTGATCGAGTTCGGCCCTGTCAACGCCAGCATCCACCAGGTGGATGAACGGGTCGAGGTCGCCAGCATCGAGCCGCTGAAGAACATCTACCGCGGCACGCTGGAGCGCTTTTTGCGATGACGCTGATCGCATTGATCGAGCGCCAAGCCGCCCGCCTCACCGAGGCGGGCGTTTGTTTTGGGCATGGCACCACCAATGCCTTCGACGAAGCGGCCTGGCTGGTGCTGTGGGCGCTGGGCCTGCCGCTCGACGGCCTGGACGGGGTGGCCGGTGAGCCCGTCTCGGCCGAACGGCAGGCCGTCGTCGAGGCCTTGGTGGCAGAGCGCATCGCCAGCCGCAAGCCGGCCGCCTACCTCACCGGCGAGGCCTGGCTGCAAGGCGTGCCGTTCTTCGTCGATGAACGCGTGATCGTGCCGCGCTCCTTGATCGCCGAGCCGCTGGCCGATGGCACGCTGGATGCCTGGCTCACCGCGCACACCCGGCGCGTGCTGGACCTGTGCACCGGCAACGGCAGCCTGGCCGTGCTGGCGGCGCTGGCCTGGCCTGAGGTGGCGGTGGACGCCACCGATCTGTCGGCCGACGCGCTGGCCGTGGCGCAGCGCAACGTCGAGCGCCATGCGCTTCAGACCCGCATCACGCTGCGCCAGGGCGACGGCCTGAAGGCTGCGCGCGGCACCTATGACCTCATTGTCTGCAACCCGCCCTACGTGAACCAGAACTCGATGAACGAACTGCCGCCCGAATACCGGGCCGAGCCGGCACTGGCGCTGGCCGGTGGCGCCGACGGCATGGACTTCGTGCGCACGCTGCTGCACGCCGTGCCGCCGTACCTCAACCCGCACGGCGTGCTGGTGCTCGAAATCGGCCATGAGCGCGGCCACTTCGAAGCGGCTTTCCCGCGGCTCGAAGCCGTCTGGCTGCCCACCAGCGCCGGTGACGACCAGGTGCTGCTGCTGACGCAGGAAGCGCTCGCATGATCACGCTGCGCAACATCACGCTGCGGCGCGGGGTCAAGGTGGTGCTGCAAGGCGCCAGCCTGACGCTACAGCCCGGTGAGAAGGTCGGCCTCATCGGCCGCAACGGCGCCGGCAAGTCCAGCTTGTTCGCGATGCTGACCAACCGGCTGCACGCCGATGCCGGCGACACCGAGATCCCGCCGCGCTGGCGCGTCGGCGAGGTGGCGCAGGACATGCCCGAGACCGAAGACGGCGCCACCGACTACGTGCTGCAAGGCGACCTGCCGCTTCAGGCCGCGCAGCAGGCGCTGGCTGCCGCCGAAGCCGCCAACGACGGCCATGCGATGGCAGACGCCCACCTCGCGCTGGACGAAGCCGGCGCCTTCGACGCACCGGCACGCGCGCAGGCGCTGCTGCTGGGGCTGGGCTTCAAGGGCGAGCAGCTCGACATGCCGGTCAACAGCTTCTCCGGCGGCTGGCGCATGCGGCTGCAGCTTGCGCGGGCGCTGATGTGCCCGGCCGAGCTGCTGCTGCTCGACGAGCCCACCAACCACCTCGACCTGGACGCGCTGGTCTGGCTGGAGGCGTGGCTCAAGCGCTTCGACGGGCTGCTGGTGATCATCAGCCACGACCGCGAGTTTCTCGACGCCATCACCCGCGTCACGGTGCACCTGGACGCGGCCACGCTGACGCGCTACAGCGGCAACTACAGCGCCTTCGAGGAGATGCGCGCAGAGCGGCTGACGCTGGCCGCCGCCGCCTACGGCAAGCAGCAGGACCGCATGGCCCACCTGCAGCGCTTCATCGACCGCTTCAAGGCCAAGGCCAGCAAGGCCAAGCAGGCGCAAAGCCGCGTGAAGGCTTTGGCCCGGATGGAGAAGCTGGCGCCGGTGCTGACGGCCAGCGACTTCGACTTCGAATTCCGCGAGCCGCAGAGCCTGCCCAACCCGATGCTGTCGTTCGACCGCCTGGTCTGCGGCTACGGCCAGACGCCCATCGTGCAGAACGTCAGCCGCTCGGTGCTGGCCGGTCAGCGCATCGGCATCCTCGGCGCCAACGGCCAGGGCAAATCGACGCTGGTGAAGACCATCGCCCATTCGCTGCCGCCGCTTGCCGGCACAGTGACCGAAGGCAAGGGCCTGGTGATCGGCTACTTTGCGCAGCAGGAACTCGACGTGCTGCAGCTCGACGACGGCCCGCTGATGCACATGGTGCGCCTGGCACGCGACGTCGGCCCGGCCGCACGCGAGCAGGAACTGCGCGACTTTCTCGGCAGCTTCCGCTTCACCGGCGAGATGGTCAACCAGGCGGTGGGCTCGCTGTCGGGCGGCGAAAAGGCGCGGCTGGTGCTGGCGATGCTGGTCTGGCAGCGCCCCAACCTGCTGCTGCTGGACGAGCCCACCAACCACCTCGACCTGACCACCCGCGAGGCCCTGTCGATCGCCCTCAACGAGTTCGAAGGCACGGTGCTGCTGGTCAGCCACGACCGCGCGCTGCTGCGCGAGGTCTGCGACGAGTTCTGGCTGGTCACCCGCGGCGGCGTGCAGCCCTTCGACGGCGACCTGGACGACTACCAGAAGTGGCTTCTCGACGTGTCACGCGCAGTCGCACGCGGCGCCGAGCCGCCGCCGGTGCCGAAGGCAGCGCCCGTCGCGGCACCGCCGCCACCGCCCGCCCCCGGGCCGGCAGCACAGCCGCGGCGCGACGACCGCAAACAGGCGGCCCAGACGCGCAGCCAGTTGGCCAACCGCACCCGGCCGCTGCGCCAGGAAGTGCAGCAGATCGACGCCAGCATGGAGACGCTGGCGGCCGAGCGGGCCGCCATCGAGACGCTGCTGGCCACTGGCAAGCGGCCGGGCGCCGAGTTGGCCGAAGCCGGCCGCCGGCTGAACCACATCGCCGCCGAAGTGGCGGTGCTGGAGGAACGCTGGCTGGCGCTGAACAGCGAGATCGAGGCGATCAACGCGGCGGGCTGAGAGGTTGCGCCACATCGGCGCGCCGGAAGTCCATCTCCCAGTTCGTTTCCCAGCGTGCGCCGCCGTCGGCGGAAAAGGCTTGTTCCCAGCGTGGGCTGGCGCTGCCGGTGCGCGTCCAGAGAAAGCGCACGCGGACGGGCCGGCCGTCGATCGTCTCGTCGGCGAAGAAGCTGCCGACGCCGCCGTCGAAGCGGCCCTTGACCGGCACGTCGATCTGCGCCGGCGAGCGGCCGTCCAGCCACCAGATCGCCCACAGGCCGGTGGCTGCGTCGTAGGCGCGCAGCGACGCGGCCCGGTAGCTGCCGCCGGGCAGGTGCAGCAGGTTGTCATCGACATTGCCGTTGCCGGCCAGCAGCGGCAGGGCGTGGCAACTGCCACTGAAGCTGTCCCAGGTGTCGCAGCCGGCCAGGCGCTTGTGCAGCCGGCGGTGGGCCACCGTCCAGTGGCCGAAGAGAAAGTCGAAGTCGGTGCAGGGGGATGGCGAGGTGGTCATCAGCGGCCTTTCAGCGCAAGAGGCAAGAGGCAAGTGGCAAGTGGGCAGATATGTCGATGCAGCGCACTGTGCGCCGCATTGGCTGCCAGGGCATGTCAGCTATTTCTGCCAGACTGCCGCGATGCGTGCAAGCCGTTTGCTGACCGTTCTGATGTTGTTGCAGGTGCGCGGCCGGCTGAGCGCGCAGGCGCTGGCTGCTGCCACCGAGACATCGGTGCGCACCATCTACCGCGACATCGACCAGCTCAGTGCGGCCGGCGTGCCGGTCTGGGCAGAACATGGCCGCCACGGCGGCTTTCAGCTCCGTGACGGCTGGCGCACTCAGCTCACCGGCCTCACGGCGACAGAAGCGCGCAGTGTCTTCATGGCCGGGCTGCCGGGGCCGGCGGCGGAGCTCGGCCTGGGCCAGGCGATGTCTGCCGCGCAACTCAAGCTGCTGGCCGCCCTGCCTGCGGATGCGCAGGCCGACGCCCAGCGCGTGGCAGCGCGCTTTCACCTCGACCCGGTGGACTGGTTCCAGCAGGCGGTGCCGCCGACGCATCTGCAGGCGGTGGCCGCAGCGGTGTGGGCGGGCACCCGGATCTCCGTGCGCTACGAAAGCTGGCAGCGCACCAGCCAGCGGGTGCTGGAGCCGCTGGGCCTGGTGCTGAAGGCCGGCACCTGGTACGTGGCGGCGCGGCGGGCGGGCGCCGTGGGCAGCAGCAGCAGCGCGGTGCGGCCCTACCGGCTGGCGGCCATCGAGGCATTGCAGGCGCTGGCCGAGCCGTTCACGCCGCCCGCCGCCTTCGACCTGGCCGCCTGGTGGCGCGACAGCACCGCGCGCTTCGAGGCCGGCGTCTATACCGCCAGCGCGCGGTTGCGCGTCAGCGAAGACGGCCTGGCGCGGCTGTGCCGCTTCAGCCCGACGGTGGCCGAAGCGGCGCTGGCCACGGCCGCGCCTTGCGCTGTGGACGGCTGGGTGGAGGTGGAGGTGCCGATCGAGTCGCTGCACCACGCCGCTGCCGAGATGCTGCGGCTGGGCACCGAGGCCGAAGTGCTGTCGCCACCGGCGCTGCGCTCGCGGATGCGGGATGCCAGCGCCCGGCTGGCCTCGATGTATGGCAATGACTGAGCAAACCTTGCAAATTCAATTGCCCACAATTTGATTGCGCGCTAGACTTGCGCCATGGCCCGCCGCCCACCCACCGACCGCACGGCCTGGCTCAAGCTCGACCACCAACTGTGCTTCGCTCTCTACGCCGCGTCGCTGGCGATGACCAAGTTCTACAAGCCGCTGCTCCAGCCGCTCGGCCTCACCTACCCGCAATACCTCGTGATGCTGGTGCTGTGGGAGGGCGACGGCGTCACCGTGTCGCAACTCGGTGAGCGGCTGGCGCTGGACTCCGGCACGCTGACGCCGCTGCTCAAACGGCTTGAGGCCGCCGGCCTGGTGCAGCGCCTGCGCGACACGGCCGATGAGCGCCGCGTGCTGCTTCAGCTCAGCGCCGCCGGCCGCAAGCTGAAGGCGCGCGCCGCTGCGGTGCCCGAGAGCGTGGCATGCGCCAGCGGCTGTGATCTGGGCGAACTGGCTGCACTCACCGCGCAACTGCAATCACTGCGCAGCCAGATCAACGGTTCCACCCCCCGCGCGGCCTGAGTCCGCGCTCCTCCACCCACTCCGCAACCAAGCAAGGAAGCAAGCACCATGGCCATCGACAAAGCCCTCTACACCGCCCACGCCACCTCCACAGGCGGCCGCACCGGCAGCACCGAGTCGTCTGACGGCAAGATCAAGCTGCAACTGTCCACGCCCAAGGAACTGGGCGGCGACAGCGGCCCCGGCACCAACCCCGAGCAGCTCTTCGCGGCCGGCTACTCGGCCTGCTTCATCGGCGCGATGAAGGCAGTGGCCGGCAGCCAGAAGATCAAGCTGCCGGCCGAGGTGTCCATCACCGCCGAGGTCTCCATCGGCCCGATGACCGGCAAGGCCGGCGCCTTCGGCATCGACGTCAAGATGGCCGTCAGCGTGCCCGGCATGGACAAGGCCGAGGCAGAGGCGCTGGTGGCCAAGGCGCACGAGGTCTGCCCGTACTCCAACGCCACCCGCGGCAACGTCAACGTCGCGCTGTCGGTGGTCTGAACGTCACCGGGCTGTCACGGCCCCTGCATAGGCTCCGGCGCTGGTCCCCAACCAACTCCGGAGCCTTTGCGATGCCGCGTCCCCGTCTTTCCGTTCTCGGCCTGCTTGTCGGCAGTGCCTTTGCGTTGCCGCCGGCGCATGCCATCGACCTCATCGCCATCGGCTCGCTGGGCGCCAGCACCGACCTGTCCGGCCTGAGCGGCATGCTTGAAAACGGGGTCGATGCGGCCAACGTGCTGGGCGGCATCGGCTCCGGGCTGGCCTGGGCCGGTGGCAACAGCTTCATCGCGCTGCCCGACCGCGGGCCCAACGCCACCGGCTACGCGGGCGGTGCTGCGGTGGACAACACCACCTCGTACATCGCGCGGCTTCAGACCGTGCAGCTCACGCTGGGCAAGGCGCCATCGGGCAGCCTGCCCTACACGCTGACGCCCACGCTGAAGGCCACCACGCTGCTGTCCAGCAGCACGGCGCTCAGCTACGGTGCAGTGACGCCGGCCGCCAACACGGCGGGCAGCTTCTACTTCAGCGGCCGCTCCGACAACTTCGCGCCGGGCAGCAACTCCGCCAATCCATTCAACGCAAGGCTCGACCCCGAAGCATTGCGCGTCTCGGCCGATGGCCGCAGCGTCTTCATCAGCGACGAGTACGGCCCCTACGTCTATCAGTTCGACCGCGCCACCGGCACACGCTTGAGGAGTTATGCGCTGCCGGCCGCCTTCACGGCTGCCAACGTCAGCGCCCAGGGCGCGCAGGAGATCAGCGGCAACTCCGCCGGCCGCGTGGCCAACAAAGGCATGGAAGGGCTGGCCATCACGCCGGACGGCAAGACGCTGGTGGGCTTCGAGCAAAGCCCGCTGCTGCAAGACGGTGGCGACGGCGGCCGCGCCAACCGCATCGTCACCATCGACGTGGCCAGCGGCAGCACGCACCAGTACGTCTATGACAACCGGCTGGCCGACACCGGCAAGGCCTACAACAGCAGCGAGATGCTGGCGTTGAACGACCATGAATTCCTGGTGCTGGAGCGTGACGGCAAGGGCAAGGGCGACGGCAGCAGCGCGGTGGTCAAGCGCATCTACAAGATCGATCTGGCCGGCGCTGTGGACATCGGCGCGCTGAACGGCGGCGCCGGCATCAGCGGCGAGGCCAACCTGCTGCCCTACGCCGTCGGCAAGAGCCTGTTCCTGGACATCAAGGCCAACCTGGGCACGCATGGCATCGGCGCGCTCGACGTGCCTGCCAAGCTGGAAGGCATGGCCTTCGGCGACGACATCGTCGAAGGCGGCAAGACCTGGCACACGCTCTACGTCGCCAACGACAACGACTTCGTGCCCGGCGTCGCCGGCCCGAGCAACTTCTACGTCTTCCGGTTCGACGACAGCGATCTGGGCGGCTCGGTTTTCGTCAACCAGCAGATTGCCGCAGTGCCAGAGCCGGCCACGCTGGCGATGGTGCTGGGCGGCCTGCTGGTGCTGGGCACGGCGCGGCGCAGGCCCTGAGGAACAGGCCCGCCGCGGCCGGCCGCGGCTCAGCCGGCCCCGCCAGACGCGTCGGCCAGCAGGTCCAGCAGCAGTTCGATGCGCGCCTGCACCGGCGTCAGGCTGCCGGCCGACGGCAGTGCGCCGAAGGGGCCCGCCAGCTCTTCCCCGACCACGCCGCCCAGTTGGCAGCGCGAGCTGCGCAGCACGCGCACGCCACTTTGCAGCGCACGTTCCGCCGCAGCGCGCAGACTGGAATGCACGCTGCCGTTGCCGGTGCCCGCGATCACGATGCCCTGCGCGCCGGCAGCCACCAGCGCATCGATCAGCGCGCCGCGCGCACCCGCGTGGCTGGTGACGAGGTCCACCACCGGCCAGGCGCCGCCGGCCAGCGCGCGCGCTGCAGCGCGGTGCAGCGGCACGTCGGGCCAGGGGCGGAACATCCGCAAGATGCCGTCTTCCACCACGCCCAGCGGGCCGGCATCCCCGGCGGAGAAGGCCTCCACGCGGTAGCCATGCAGCTTGCGCAGGTCGGTCCCGGCGAAGATGCGCCCGCCCAGCACGGCCAGCACGCCGCGGGCGCCCCGCGCCTGCGCCACGTTGACGGCGTCCAGCAGGTTCTGCGGGCCGTCGGCCGACAGTGCGGTGGCCGGGCGCATGGCGGCCGTCAGCACCAGCGGCTTGCCGGCCGCCACCGTGCGGTGCAGGAAGTAGGCGGTTTCCTCCAGCGTGTCGGTGCCGTGCGTCACCACCACGCCGGCCACGTCGGCACGGGCCAGGTGGGCGCTGGCGCAGGCCGCAAGCCGGGCCCAGGTGGCGTGGTCCATGTCGCAACTGTCCAGGTGCGCCAGCGTCTGGGCCTCCAGCGGCTGGCCTTGCAAGGCCGGCAACGCGGCGACGAGGTCGGCCGCGTCCAGCACGCCGGTGGCGTAGCCCAGGTGGTCTTGCGGCCTGGCGGCGGCGCCTGCAATCGTGCCGCCCGTGCCCAACACCACGACACTTTGCATTTCAGAACTTTCTGGATAAAAATACAGCCACTGGATAAACCATCAGGTGACCATGCAAGACGCCTCGCACGCCCCATATGACCCGCAGGATCCGCATGGCCCGCCCAAGCTGACGGCCCGGCAGCAGCAAATCCTGAATCTGGTTCAAAACGCGATCGAGCGCACCGGCGCCCCGCCCACACGTGCCGAGATCGCCACCGAGCTGGGCTTCAAATCGGCCAACGCGGCCGAAGAGCATCTCCAGGCGCTGGCCCGCAAAGGCGTCATCGAGCTTGTGGGCGGCACCTCGCGCGGCATCCGTTTGAAGTCTGACACATTGCGTGCGCTGCACCAGGCGCGGCTGTCGCAGTACGGCAGGCAGGCCATGCTGCCGCTGCCCAGCCTGATGCAGCTCACGCTGCCGCTGGTGGGGCGCGTGGCAGCCGGCAGCCCCATCCTGGCGCAAGAGCACATCGACCAGACCTTCGTCGTGGAATCCACGCTGTTCGCGCGCCGCCCCGACTACCTGCTGAAGGTGCGCGGCATGAGCATGCGTGACGCCGGCATCATGGACGGTGACCTGCTCGCGGTGCAAAAAACGCGCGAGGCCAAGAGCGGCCAGATCGTCGTCGCCCGGCTCGGTGACGACGTCACGGTCAAACGCCTGCGCCGCAGTGGCGGGCGCATCGAGCTGCTGCCCGAAAACCCCGACTTCCAGCCCATCGTGGTGTCGTCCGAAGGCGCCGGCTTCGAGCTGGAAGGCATTGCGGTGGGCCTCATCCGCAACACCATGCTGATGTAGGCGCGCAGTGAACACAGCCACTGCCATGCGCCCCGTCCATCCACCCAAGGCCCTGAAGCCGCTGAAGGCGCGCAACGCCGCCGAGTGCGACAGCCTGGAGCAGTTGCCCAACATCGGCCCCTCGCTCGCCGCCGACCTGCGGCTGCTGGGAGTGGCCCACCCCACCGAGCTGGCGACGCAGGACGCCTTTGCGCTCTACCAGGCGCTGTGCGCCAAGACCGGCAAGCGCCAGGACCCGTGCGTGCTCGACACCTTCATGGCCGCCACCGACTTCATGCGCGGTGCGCATCCGCAGCCCTGGTGGACCTACACCGCGCAGCGCAAGCTTCTCTACGGCAAGGTCTGAGCGGGCTTGAGCAGCAGCGTCTGCGCCGGCGGGCCGCTGGCCCACAGCGGCACGTAGCGGCCTTCCGCCCAGGGCTTGACGAAGCGGCTGTACAGCGGCGAGAAGACGATGCCGCTCTGCCCGCTGCTGTGCATCACGCGCGACTGCCGCAGGTCGCCCACGTCGTACAGCGCCCGCAGGCTGGGGCCGTGCTCGTCGAGATACAGCTCGCCTGTGGTGGCGTCGGGCACCAGGCTCACCTTCGAGACGTTGACCGTGGTGGTGTCGCCGCCCACCGGCACGCGCAGCTCGAAGAGCCCGGCCAGCCCCTTCACGCGGCTGAAGGGGCGGTGTTCGCCGCGCGCGATGTGCGCCGCGTCCCAGCGCCAATGCGTCACGTCGGCGCCGTGGCGCGCCTGCAGCTCGTCCAGCGCGCGGGACAGCGCGGCGTCGTTCTGCATCGCACATGTTTCCACCGGCTGCGTCCGGCTGTCGTCGCACCAGCGCGTGTCGTCACGTTCCAGCACGCCTTCCAGCGCATCGCGAAAGCTGCGGCCGCTGCGCTGCCAGAGCGCCTGGCCCAGATCGTCTTCGAAGACGGCCTGCGTGAGCTGGCGCAGCCAGGCCCAGAAGATCAGCGGCGCGGCGCTGTCGGCAGCCATCGTGCCGTCGAAGCCAGCGAGTTGCTGCCGCGCGGCAGCCAGCAGCGGGTGGTTGGGGCTGGCCTTCAGCAGCCAGGGCAGCAGCTTCGGCGCGGCCAATGATTTGACGTCGGCCTGAAGCGCCGCCAGGTCGTCGATGCTGTGCCGCGGCCGCGACTGCAAGACCTGCTCGATGCGCTGGTGGCGGTAGGGCAGTGCCCAGTCGTTGGTGAGGTAGTGCGGGTAGCCTGGCGCCACCACGCGCTGGTTGGCGGTGGCGATGAAGCCGCGCGGCGGGTCGAACTCGCGCGGCGTCTCGTCGGCGGGCACCCAGCCCGCCCAGTCGTAGCGCGCATCCCAGCCGGGCGACGGCACCTGGCCCATCAGGTCGTTGTCGGGTTTGCGCAGCGGCACGCGGCCGGGCGCCACGAAGCCGATGTGGCCGTCGCGGTCGGCCACCACCATGTTCTGCATCGGCGCCGCAAAGGCCCGCGACGCGGTGACGAACTCGGCCACGCTGCGCGCACGAGAGAAGCCGAGCGCTGGCGTCAGGGCGTCGATGTCGGCGTCCAGTGCCGTCCAGCGCATCGCCAGCACATGGCTGGGCTTGGCGCCCAGCAGGTCGTCGGCGATGCCTGCGTCAGAGATCACCGGCCCGTGGCGCGTGCGGCGCAGCGTCACCGGCACGTCGGGCCTGCCCTTGACCTTGATGGTGTCGGCCAGCGTCTCGAAGCGGGCCCAGCCGTCCGGCGTGCGGTACTGCGCCGGGTCATCGGGCTTGATCTGTTCGAGGTACAGGTCCTGCACGTCCGGCCCGGTGTTGGTGAAGCCCCAGGCGATGTTCTCGTTCTGGCCCAGCACCACGGCCGGCAGCCCGGGCAAGGTGGCGCCGGCCACCTTGAAGCCAGGTGCCTCCAGCCGCACGAAGTACCACAGCGCGGGCGCGCTCAGCTTCAGGTGCGGGTCATTCGCCAGCAGCGGCTTGCCGGTGCTGCTGTGGCTGCCGGCCACCACCCAGTTGTTGGAGCCCACGCCTTCCACGCCAGAGGGCGGTGCGATGTCGGGCAGTTGCAGCCAGGCCTGCGTGCTGCCGGCCTGCGCGCCGCTGCCCAGCTTGAGGCTGCGGAACAGCGCGGCGTAGTCGGCCGTCGGCATCGGCTTGTCGCCGGGATAGGGCGGCAGCAGCTCGTTGATGCGCTCCACCGGCATGCGCAGCGCCAGGCGCAGGCGCTGCAGCTCCGTGCCCCAGTTGCCGCCCAGATCCCAGGCCATCATCGTGGCCCAGGCCAGGCTGTCGATGGGTGTCCAGTCTTCGGTCTGCAGGCCGAGGATGATGAATTCAGGCGGCCGTGCGCGCAGGCTGTGCTGCACGGCATTCACCCCGTCGGTGTACGCGGCCAGCAGTTGTTTCGCCTCGGCACCCAACCCGGCCCATTGCGCCTGCGCGGCGCGGCGCACGCCCAGCGCGCGCAGGAAGCGGTCGGTGTTCAGCGCAGCGTCGCCGAAGGCCTCGGCCAGGCGGCCGGCTGCAATGCGCTTGTGCGTCTCCATCTGCCAGAGCCGGTCTTGCGCGTGCAGCACGCCCAGACCGTAGGCCAGGTCGGGCAGGTTGGCCGCGTGCACGGTGGGGATGCCGTCTGCATCGCGCTCGATGCGCACCGTGTCGCGCAGGCCCGGCAGCGCCATCTCGCCGCTGGTCTGCGGCAGCGCCTGGCGTGCATACAGCCACAGCGCGACAGCAGCCAGCACCAGCATGGCCAGCAATGCCAGCAGCGTGCCTTGAAGCCACTTCATGGGCTCTCCCCGTTGAGCGTGAAGCCGCAAGCGTAGCGCCAGATCAGGGCGCCGAAGATGGCCGGGCAACCGGGGCCTGTTCGCACCTTTGCCACGGGCGTGCCGTTCACACAATGGCTCAAGGTTCGGTGCTCTGTGCCCGATATCACAGCCATGAGGTCTTTGCGCTTGTCATTCCCCTGGAGCTACCGCTCGACGCTGTCGGCACCCAGTGCATTCCGCACCGAGGTGCGGCCGCCATCGCTGTGCCATGCGCCGGCCGCCGGCTGGCAGCGGTTGATGTTCTGGCTGCTGGCGCCGGCGCCGCAGCAGGCATCGCCGCCGCTGAACCGGCTGCCCGGCGTGCGCGACGCCTTCCTGCGCTGCCTGACCGATGTGCCGGGTGACGATGCCAGGCGCCTGGCCGAGCGCATCGGCCAGGCGCGATCGCTGCGCGAGCTGTGGCATCTGCGCGCCGACCTCTACCGCCTGGTCGGCCTGCAGCACAGCCAGACCGAGGCAGAGGCCCGGCTGGCGCGGCTGAACCGCCACTTCCCGACCCGCGCGCCGCGCTCTGCCTTCGCACCCCTGTAGGGACACCATGCTGCCCACCGCGCCCCGCCACTTCATGCCCAGCCCTGCCCTGCCGGGCGCCGGCCTCCCGCATGACCGGCTGGCACGGCTGGCGGCGCGGCGCGCCTTCGTGGTGCTCAAGACCTCGTTCCACGACGCGGTGGACGACATGCCGGGCAGCAGCGGCGACTGGCTGCGCCACCAGGTGCGATCGGCAGAAGAGCCGACCGACCTCTGGCTGCTGCGTGCGCCGGTGTTCGCAGCACTCGCAGGCAACACGCTCGACAAGCGCCAGCGCCGCCACGCCTTGCGCCGCAGCCTGGAGACGCTGTTCCCGGACAGCGAGCCGCCGAGCGTCTTCGCGAGCTTCTGAGCTTTCGGCAGGCCGGTGCGTCGGCGGCGCCTACGCCTTGATCCGCGCCTTGAAGGTCTTGCGGAATTTCTCGACCTTGGGCGCCACCACGAAGGCGCAATAGCCTGCCTCGGGGTGGTTGGCGAAGTAATGTTGGTGGTAGTCCTCAGCGCGCGAGTAATTGGCGCGCTGCTTCAGCTCGGTCACCACGCGGCCGCCATGGGCGCGGTTGGCTTCGTCCAGCACCTCGCGGGCCACGGCCACCTGGCCTTCGTCGTGCCAGTAGATGCCCGAGCGGTACTGCGTGCCGGCGTCGTTGCCCTGCCGGTTCAGCGTGGTGGGGTCGTGGATGGTGAAGAAGATCTCCAGCACCTCGCGCAAGCTGATGCGGTCGGCGTCGAAGCGCAGTTGCACCACTTCCACGTGGCCGGTGTCGCCTTCGCAGACCTGCGCATAGCTCGGGTTGGCCACATGGCCGTTGCAATAGCCTGACTCGACGGCCAGCACGCCGTCCACCTGCTCATAGACCGCCTCGGTGCACCAGAAGCAGCCGCCGCCCAGCGTGATGGTTTCCGTCGTCATTGCCTTGTCCTTTGGGGTTCGTGTGGGGCAGGGGTCGCTGCCGAAGGCCGACTCCTTACACTCGACAGGATTATCAGGAGACGCGACCGATGACACCTGGCGCCCGGCGGGATGACCCTTCGCAGCATGGCCCACGGCACGGCCGGCAAAACGCCCCGCAACGTGGTGCAGCCAGCGCGTGAACGATCTCTTCGTGATGCTCGGCATCGAGGCCTGGAAGCCGATGCTGGCCAACTTCCTGCTGCCGCCGCTGCCTTTTCTGGTGCTGATCCTCGTTGGCGGCCGTGTCATGTTCAGGCGCAGGCTGCTGGCCTGGGGGCTGCTGCTGCTGGGCGTGTGCGGGGTCTGGTTGTGCAGCACCACGGCGCTCAGCAGCATGATGGTCAATGGGTTGCTGAAGCCGCCCCGCGCGCTCAGCCCGTCGGAGATCGGCGACCTCAGAAAGGCGCCGAAGACGGCCATCATCGTGCTCGGCGCCGGGCGCACCCTGCTCGCGCCGGAGTACGGCGTGTCGAACCTGAAGCCGATGTCGATCGAGCGGCTGCGCTACGGGCTCTGGCTGGCGCGCGAGACGGCGCTGCCGGTGGGCTTCAGCGGCGGCGTGGGGCACGGCGGGCAGCCCGGGCCGTCGGAGGCCGAGATCGCAGCGCGCATTGCCGAGCGCGAGTTCGGCCGCCCGCTCAAGTACGTGGAAGGCCAGTCCCGCGACACCAACGAGAACGCCGCCCGCACCGTGGCGCTGCTGACTGAGCAGGGTGTGCAGCACATCGTGCTGGTGACGCACGGCTTCCACATGCGGCGTGCGCTGGCCGCCTTCGAGCGCGCCAAGCAGCGCAGCGGCGCGACGCTCAGCGTGCAAGGCGCGCCGATGGGGCTGGACGCGACGGCACCGCTGACCTGGCATGACTTTCTGCCCAGCAGCACCGGCTTCGAGGAGACCCGGATCGCGCTGCACGAATGGGTCGGCCGGCTGGCCGGCGCCTGAGGTCCGAGCGGCGGCCAACCAGCGTCAGCGTGCCGGCAACGGGGCTGTCTGCGCCCTGCCTTGTGCCCTGCCTTGTGCCCTGCTTTGTGCCCTGCCTAGCGCCTGCCTTGGGCCTTGTCTTGTGCCTCGTCCTGCGCCTGCCGCTCTGCCTGCTCGGCCTCTGCCCGGGCTTTGTCCTGCGCGGCCTGGATGGTGCGCAGCCGGCGCACATGCTCGGCCGCGTTCGAGCGGCGGAACTCGCTCATCAGCACCGCATCGGCCTTGGACCCCGCTGCCAGCAACCGCTGGTTGAGCTGGAGCCCGGCGCCGGGGTCGCCGCCCAGCGCGGCCACCACTTCGTTGGCAAAGAGGTCGGCGCTGCCCACCACGCTGTCCACCGCCAGCGCGCGCTCGGCCTGCGCCTCCACGGCTGTCAGCAGCATGCCCGCGCCGGGCACCGTCATCAGCAGGATCTTGCCGACCGTGAAACCCGTGCTGCGGTCTTCCGCCGCCCTGGCGTTGCCGATGGCCGCCTGGCTCGCCTGAAAGTAGGTGCCGAATGCCGCCAGCCAGCGGAACTCATCGCGCGAGCGGGCCTCCAGCATCGCGCTGGACGGAATCTTGGCGCGCTGGCTGCCTTGGCGCCAGAACTGGTCGGGGTCGGCATCGAAGGCGCTGGCCGTCACGCTGCCGGCGCAGCCCGTCTGGGTCTCGACCTGCAGCTTGCGGCCGCTGCCCAGCGTCAGCGTCATCGGCGTGCCTTCGGCGGCCTGCTCTCGCGCCTTGAGCAGCACGTCCCAGAAGCCCTGGTCGTCGCTGGACACCACCGAGCCGCCCTTGAACAAGCCGCTCAGCTCGAAGCGCGTGCTGCCGCCGGGCAGCGGCTGGCCGTTGATGGCGGTGACCACGTCGCCCACGTTCAGCGCGTCGGGCGCGCTTTTCGTCCAGCCAGACCACGCGCCATTTGTCGTCCATGCCGGTGGCGCGGCGCAGGATGTCGAGTTCCTTCACCGACAAACGCTTCTTCAGCGAGTGCACCGACCACAGCACGAAAGGCTCGATCTCGGTGACGTTGTCGCACAAGGCGTCGGCGCCCCAGGCCACGTGGACGGCGGCCGCGCGAAAGGCGACCTCATGCTCGAAGCGGGTCTTGAACAGGTCCAGCTCGAAGGCATCCGCCTCGGCGGCGGCCAGCGGCCACGGCGCCAGCAACGCCATCGCGCCGGCCCAGAGCAGGGCCACGCCGCATGGGGTGCGATACGACTTTGAACGCATGCCCGATTTTGCGCGACAGCGCCCGTCCGTCGCCCGCAAAGCGCGGCCCGACCGGCAGAGATGGGTGCATTGCGTGCACTCTTCAAGCCCAGCACCCAAAGCGGCAAGGGAGATGGCAGGCCCGCTTGTCCGGCGCGGCATTCGTGGCGCACACTCGCGCGAATTCACTGCTGCCCACGAGGCAAGGATCGAACAATGAAGTCAAGCTGGCTGGTGGCCCTGGTGCTTTCGCTTTCCGTCGCCGCGGCGCCCGGCATCGCCGACGCCAAACGCCTGGGCGGCGGCAAGTCCTCCGGCATGCAGCGCGACATGCCCAGCCGCACGTCGCCGCAGGCGCCTCCCGCGCAGCCGGCAGCGCCCACGCAGGCCGCACCGGCGGTGCCGCCGAGCAACGCTGGTGCGGCCGCTGCTGCACCACGGCGCAACTGGATGGGGCCGCTGGCCGGCCTGGCCGCCGGCCTCGGCATCGGCGCGCTGCTCAGCCACTTCGGCATGGGCGGCGCCCTGGGCGGCGCGCTGGGCAGCCTGCTGATGGTGGCGCTGCTGGCGGTGGCCGCGTTCTTCGTCATCCGGCTCGTGATGGGCCGCATGGGCGGCGCGCGGCAGCCGGCGCCGGCCATGTCGGGCGCCGGTGGCACGGGCTTCGGCAACGGCCCGCAGGTGGCCTGGCCGCCGGCCGGCAGCCCTGCGCCTGTCGAGGCGGCGGCACCTGTGCAGGCACTCCCGCTGGCCGCGGCGCCCGTGCAGCCGGCGCGCGCCTTCGTGCCGGCCAGCTTCGACAGCGAAGGCTTTGCCCGCATCGCCAAGACCATCTTCATCCGCCTGCAGGCCGCCAACGACACCGGCGACCTGGACGACCTGCGCCGCTTCACCACGCCCGAGATGTTTGCCGAGTTGCGTGTCGAACTGCTGGAGCGTGGCGGCCAGAAGCAGCAGACCGACGTGCTGCAGGTGGACACCCAGGTGCTGGACGTGGCCGACGACGGCCAGCGCCAGATCGTCAGCGTGCGCTTCCACGGGCTGGTGCGCGAAGAAGCAGGCGCGTCACCGGAAAAGTTCAACGAGGTGTGGCACCTCGTGAAGCCGAACGACGGCAGCCGGGAATGGGCGATTGCAGGCGTCGAGCAGTTGACCGTCTGAGCGGCCACGCATGACCGCGGCGCGGGGCGCCAGCCGCCGGCCTCAGGTTGTGAGCAGGGCCGTTGCGCCCTGCCAGAGCCGCCGTGTGACGTCCCCGGCAGGCTGCGGCACGGCAAGCGCAGCAGCCTGCCCCGCCCATGCCTGCAGGCGCTGCAGGTCGCCGGCTGCTTCTGCCGCCTTGCGCATGCCGGCGGTCAGGCCGCGCTGCACCGGGTAGGGCGCCGGCAGCGGCGCATCGGGCGCCGCGGCGGCGCGCACGTAGTCGGTCTCGATGGCGCGGCCCCAGCGCCCCGAGAACGCCCGCGTCAGCCGCGTGCCTTCGGGCGCCAGGCCGTCCAGCGCGGCGGCCCAGGCCGGCAGAATGCCGGCTTCCGGCGTGCGCAGATAGCCAGTGCCCAGTTGCACCGCGCTGGCACCCAGCAGCAGCGCGGCAGCCACGCCGCGCGCGTCTGCAATGCCGCCGGTGGCCACCACAGGCACGTGCACCGCGTCCACCACCTGCGGCAGCAGCGCGAACAGGCCCACCGCCCTGTCCTGCGCCCGCGCCGCTTCGAAAGCGCCACGGTGGCCACCGGCCTCGGCACCCTGCGCGACGATCACGTCGGCACCGGCAGCGGCCGCGGCGCGCGCCTCGGCCACCGTGGTGGCGGTGGCGAACCAGGCAATGCCGGCGTCCTTCAACTGGCGCACGAACGCAGGCGGAAACAAGCCCATGATGGACGACGCCGCCGCCGGCCGGGCCGCCAGCACCGCCTGGCATTGCGCGTCGAAATCCTGCAAGACCGCGTCTGCCGCCGCGGCGGGGACTTCCGGGCCGAAGCGGCCCAGAAAGCCGCGCAGCGCGGCCTCGTGCGCGGCATTCCGCAGCGGCGCCGGGTCGGGCACCCAGAGGTTGATCTGCAGCGGCGCGCTGCTTGCCGCGCGGTAGCGCCGCACCCAGTCTGCGATGGCCTGCGCGTCCAGCAGCAAGGCACCCACGGCGCCCATGCCGCCGGCGTTGCCCACCGCCGCGGCCAGTGCCACCGCCGGCACGCCCGCCATCGGCGCCAGCAGCACCGGCAACTTCAGGCCGAAGCGCCGCGCGAAGTCGCTGGACGGGCCGCCGTTCATCGCATCAGGGCTGCGCCCGGGCCACCGGCGGGGCCAGCCCGGCATGGGCAGCGAGCCAGCGTGTGCCGGCGCTGCCGTCGTCTTGCGCCGGGTGGAAGCTGGCGCGCAGATAGCCGCACCAGGGCTTGAAACCGTGGCGCAGCAGCCCGCGTGCGCCGAACAGCACACGCGCCGCGCTGCCCCAGGTGCGCAGCCGCCAGAAGCTGCCGTCGCGCCACAGGTTCAGCGCCGTCTGCCGGGCCAGGTCGAGCGTGAAATGCATGCTGACGATGATGAAGAGCCGTTTGCGCCAGCGCTCGCTGCCGCCCAGCGCGCGGTACAGGTCGAAGGCGGTGCTGCGGTGCTCCAGTTCTTCGCTGGCATGCCACAGCCACAGGTCGCGCAGCCTGTCTTCGGCGCCCGCCAGTGCGCTGCCCTGCTCGGCCAGCAGATAGTGCGCCAGCACGGCGGTCAGGTGCTCGGTGGCCGCCGTCACGCCCACCCAGGCGCGCGGGTGCGCGCCTTCGAGGCGCCGCAGCCGGCGCAGCACGCGCGTCTCCCAGTGGTTGACCAGCCCCTGCGCATGCAACTGGTCGTTGAACAGCGCGTGGATGCGCCGGTGCGTCGCCTCCTGCCCGATGAAGGCGCGCATCTCGCCGTCGAAACCTGCACGCCGCTCCGCGGGCAAGGCATCGGCGCTGCGCCGCACAGAATCGATGAAGAACTGCTCGCCGGCCGGAAAGCTGAACGACAGCGCGTTGAACAGCGCCGTCCGGAAGGCGTCGCCGCCGTTCCAGTGGCGGCCGATGGGCGCCTTCAGATCGATCAGCAGCCGGCGCACGACCGGGGTGGCCATGGTGCTCACTTCAGCGCCTGCCGGGCGTTGTGGAACAGCCGCATCCACGGGCTGTAGGCGCTCGGGTCGCCGGGCGTCCAGCTCATCTGCACGTTGCGGAACACGCGCTCCGGGTGCGGCATCAGCGCGGTGAAGCGGCCGTCGGGTGTGGTGACCGCGGTCAGGCCGCCGGGGCTGCCGTTGGGGTTGGCGGGGTAGGCCTCGGTGGGCTGGCCGTGGTGATCGACGAAGCGCATCGCGCGCTGCACGCGGGCCGCGTCACCACGCTGCGAAAAGTCGGCAAACCCTTCGCCGTGGGCCACCGCAATCGGCAGCCGGCTGCCGGCCATGCCGGTGAAGAAGAGACTGGGGCTGGCCAGCACCTCCACCATCGACAGGCGCGCCTCGAACTGCTCGCTGCGGTTGCGCACGAACTTGGGCCAGGCGTCGGCGCCGGGGATGATGGGGCTCAGCGCGGCCATCATCTGGCAGCCGTTGCAGACGCCCAGCGCCAGCGTGTCCTGGCGGTTGAAGAAGGCTGCAAAGGCCTCGGCCAGCGGCCCGTTGAACAGGATGGACCGCGCCCAGCCCTCGCCTGCCCCCAGCGTGTCGCCGTAGCTGAAGCCGCCGCAGGCGACGAAGGCCTGGTAGTCGGCCAGCCGGGCGCGGCCGGCCTGCAGGTCGCTCATGTGGACGTCGAAGGTGTCGAAGCCGGCCAGGTGCGTGGCGTGGCTCATCTCGATGTGCGAGTTGACGCCCTGTTCGCGCAGGATCGCCATCTTCGGCCGCGTGCCATGCACCGCGGGCGCCTGGCCGGGGTCGAAGCACAAAAGCTGGTGCAGGCCAGGGTCGCCAGCGGCGCCGGCTGCCGCGTGTTCGCTGTCTGCCGTGGCCGGGTTGTCACGCTGGCGGGCAATGCGCCAGCTCACTTCGTCCCACTGCTGCTGCAATTGCTGCAAGGGCGCACTGAACTGCAGTCTGGCGTCGCGCCAGACCTCGACCACCGACCGCTCGTTGCACCTGCCGATGCTGTGCGCATGGCGCGACAGGCCGTGCGCGCGCAGTGTCGCCATCACAGCGTCGCGCTCTGCCGTGCGCACCTGCAGCACGACACCCAGCTCTTCGTTGAACAAGGCCTCGAGCGTCAGTTCGTTGCGCCGCTCGCCGACCTGGCCGGCCCAGTTCTTCGAGTCGCCCATCTCGGCGCGGCTGTCGGCAATGCCGTCGCCTTCGGTGACCAGGATATCGACGTTCAGACTGACGCCGATGCGGCCGGCAAAGGCCATCTCGCACACCGTCGCCCACAGGCCGCCGTCGCTGCGGTCATGGTAGGCCAGCAGGCGGCCTTGCGCGCGCAACGCGTTGACGGCGCCGACCAAGGCCTTGAGCTGTTGCGCATCGTCCAGGTCTGGCACTTCGTCACCGAACTGCCCCAGCACCTGCGCCAGCATCGAGCCCGCCATGCGCTGCCTGCCCTGCCCCAGATCCACCAGCACCAGCGTGGTATCGCCCGGCTGCAACTGCGGCGTCAGCGTGGCGCGCACGTCGGCCAGCGTGGTGAATGCGGTGACCACCAGTGAGACAGGCGCAGTGACCTGCTGCACGGCGTCACCAGCGCCCCAGCGGGTGCGCATCGACAAGGAATCCTTGCCCACCGGAATGCCGATGCCCAGCGCCGGGCACAGCGCCATGCCGACGGCCTGGACGGTGTCGTACAGCGCGGCGTCTTCGCCTTCTTCACCGCAGGCCGCCATCCAGTTGGCGCTGAGCTTCACGCGCGACAAGTCGATGGGCGCGGCCAGCAGGTTGAGCACCGCCTCGCCCACCGCCATGCGGCCCGAGGCCGGCGCGTCCAGCGCGGCGAGCGGCGCGCGTTCGCCCATCGCCATCGCCTCGCCGCGGAAGCCGGTGAAGTCGGCCAGCGTGACGGCGCAGTCCGCCACCGGCACCTGCCAGGGGCCGACCATCGGGTCGCGGTGGCTCAGGCCGCCCACCGTGCGGTCGCCGATGGTGACGAGGAAGCGCTTGCTGGCCACCGTGGGGTGGCGCAGCACGTCCAGCGCCACCTGCTCCAGCTTCACGCCGGTGAGGTCGAGGCGCGCTTCCTGCCGCACCACGCGCCGCACGTCGCGCTGCATCTTGGGCGGCTTGCCGAACAGCACGTCCATCGGCATCGCGATGACGGCCTCTGCGCCGCTGTCCACCACCAGCAGCGGCTCGGCCGTGGCCACGCCCACCACCGCGAACGGGCAGCGCTCGCGTGCGCACATCTGCTGGAACAAGGGCAGCAGATCGGGGGCGAGCGCGAGGACGTAGCGCTCCTGGCTTTCGTTGCACCAGATCTCTTTCGGCGCCAGGCCGCTTTCTTCCAGCGGCACCTTGCGCAGGTCGAAGCGGGCGCCCCGGCCTGCGCCTTCCACCAGCTCCGGGAAGGCGTTGCTGATGCCACCGGCGCCCACGTCGTGGATGGCCAGCACCGGGTTCATGTCGCCCAGCGCCCAGCAGTGGTTGATGACCTCCTGCGCGCGGCGCTGGATCTCGGGGTTGCCGCGCTGCACGGAGTCGAAGTCCAGCGCTGCGGTGTTGCTGCCGGCCGCCATCGAACTGGCCGCGCCGCCGCCCATGCCGATGCGCATGCCCGGCCCGCCGAGCTGCACCAGCAGCGTGCCGGCGGCGAAGGGCAGCTTGTGCGTCTGCCCGGCGCTGATGGAGCCCAGCCCGCCGGCAATCATGATGGGCTTGTGGTAGCCGCGCCGCACGCCGGCCACCGTCTGCTCGAAGACGCGGAAATAGCCCGCCAGGTTGGGCCTGCCGAACTCGTTGTTGAAGGCCGCGCCGCCCAGCGGCCCGTCGGTCATGATCTGCAACGGGCTGGCGATGTGCCCAGGCTTGCCCACAGGGTTGCGCTCCCAGGGCTCGTCTGTCCCCGGCAGATGCAGGTTGCTCACGCAAAAGCCGGTGAGGCCGGCCTTCGGGCGCGCGCCGCGGCCGGTGGCGCCTTCATCGCGGATCTCGCCACCGGCACCTGTGGAGGCGCCCGGAAAGGGCGAGATCGCGGTCGGGTGGTTGTGCGTCTCCACCTTCATCAGCACATGCGCAAGTTCTTCGCGCGGCCCGTACAGCGGCGCGTTGGTGAAGCCCTGCGGCAGCCAGCGCTGCACCGGCCCGCCTTCCATCACCGCGGCGTTGTCGCTGTAGGCAACGATGCTGTGCTGCGGCGATGCCGCCTCGGTGTGGCGGATCATGCCGAACATCGACAGCGGCTGCGCCACGCCGTCGATGGTGAACTGCGCATTGAAGATCTTGTGCCGGCAATGCTCGCTGTTGGCCTGGGCGAACATCATCAGCTCGACGTCGCTCGGATTGCGCCCGAGTGCGCTGAAGGCGGCCACCAGATAGTCGATCTCGTCGGCCGACAACGCCAGGCCGAAGGTCGCGTTCGCCTCGACCAACGCCTCACGCCCGCAGCCCAGCACATCGACGTGCACCAGCGGCGGCGCCTGCCGGCCGTCGAACAGGTGTGCCGCTGCCTCGCGCTCGAAGGCCACCTGCTCTGTCATGCGGTCGTGCAGCAGCGCGGCCACTGCGTGGCGCTCGTCTGCCGACAGCGGCTTGGCGCCGCCGAAGAGCCCGCCCTGGATCGCCAGCCGGAACTCGGTGACGCGCTCGATGCGGTGCACCGCAAGCCCGCAGTTGCGCGCGATGTCGCTCGCCTTGCTGGCCCAGGGCGACACGGTGCCCAGGCGCGGCATCACCAGCACCAGCGCACCGTCGGCCGGGCCGGCATAGGCATCGCCGTACTGCAGCAGCGCCTGCAGCGTGCCGCTGGAGGACAGCGGCGCTTCGGGGCTGAGCGCCACCCAGTGCACATGGCGGGCATGGACGCCGACGATGCGCGGGCAGGCCGCCTGCAGCGCGGAGAGCAGCGCCTGCGCGCGGAAGGCGGTGAGGGCGTTGCCCCCTTCGAAGTGCAGCAGTTGCAGGGCGGAAGACGGCATGGCGTCATTTTACGGGGCCGGTGGGATAATCGACGGATGACGATCCCCATCAAGACCGGCGCCGAGATCGACGGCATGCGACTCGCCGGCCGCCTTGCGTCCGAGGTGCTGGACATGCTGACGCCGCACGTGCGGCCAGGCGTCACCACCCTTCAGCTCGACAAGCTGGCGCACGACCACATGGTCAACATGCAGCAGGGCATTCCGGCCACGCTGGGCTACCAGCCGCAGGGCTATCCGGCCTACCCGGCATCGCTGTGCACCTCGCTGAACGACGTGGTCTGCCACGGCATCCCGGACGACCGGCCGCTGAAGAACGGCGACATCCTGAACATCGACGTCACCGTCATCAAGGACGGCTGGCATGGCGACAACAGCCGCATGTACGTGGTGGGCGAAGGCTCCATCGTCGCCCGCCGGCTGTGCCAGATCACATTCGAGGCCATGTGGAAGGGCATCGTCAAGGTGCGGCCGGGCGCGCGGCTGGGCGACATCGGCCACGCCATCCAGACCTTCGCAGAGAACGCAGGCTACTCGGTGGTGCGCGAGTTCTGCGGCCATGGCGTGGGGCGACGCTTCCATGAAGAGCCGCAGGTGCTGCACTACGGCCGCCCGGGCACGCTGGAAGAGCTGGTGCCGGGGATGATCTTCACCGTCGAGCCGATGATCAACGTCGGCCGCCGCGAGATCAAGGAAGACCGCAAGGGCGGCCGTCCGTACGACGGCTGGACCATCGTCACCAAGGACCGGTCGCTGTCGGCCCAATGGGAGCACACGGTGCTGGTCACCGAACGCGGCTACGAGGTGCTCACGCTGTCCGCCGGCAGCCCAGCGGCGCCGGCCTTCGTCAACGCCACGCAGCCGGCGCGGGCGCTCGCAACGTCCTGATCCGCATGTCGGCGCTGCCGGAACCGCCCACGCGCGCGCCGGGCAGCGTGACAGCGCTGCGCGCACGGTTTCGCGATGGCAAGGCAGGCGTCATTGCGCACTTCCGCGACGGCCGGCCCAGCTCCACCGCAGCCACCCGGCTGCTGAAGTCGCTGGCGCGCCATGTCGATGCCACGCTCGCCGACCTCTGGGAGCACGCCGGCATGCCCGCCAGCGCGGCGCTGGTGGCGGTGGGCGGCTACGGCCGCGGCGAGCTGTTTCCGCATTCCGACGTCGATGTGCTGGTGCTGCTGCCCGCAGAGCGGCGTGCGCCATCGGCTGACCCATCGCGTGCCGGCACGGACATCGACGCGCTGCGCGCCGCGGTGGAAGGCTTCATCACCGCCTGCTGGGACATCGGGCTGGAGATCGGCTCGTCGGTGCGCAGCATCGACGAATGCGTCAACGAGGCGCTGCGCGACGTCACCGTGCAGACCGCGCTGCTGGAGGCGCGCCACGTCTGCGGCGCAAGGCGGCTGTATGGCGCCTTTCGCGACGCGACGGCCGCGGTGATGGACCCGCGCGCCTTCCTGCGCGCCAAGATGCTGGAGATGCAGCAGCGCCACGTCAAGTACGAGGGCACGCCCTATGCGCTGGAGCCCAACTGCAAGGAAAGCCCGGGCGGCCTGCGTGACCTTCAGGTGGTGATCTGGGTGGCGCGCGCCGCCGGCCTGGGCCGCACCTGGAGCGAGCTGGCCGCCAAGGGGCTGATCACGCCCTTCGAGGTGAGCCAGCTCGGCAAGAACGAAGGCACGCTGAAGCTGATCCGCGCGCGGCTGCACATGGTGGCCGGCCGCCGCGAAGACCGGCTGGTGTTCGACCTGCAGACCGCGGTGGCAGAGACGCTGGGCTACAAGGCCACCGCGATGGCGAACAACGGCCAGCGCATCTCTGAACTGCTGATGCACCGCTACTACTGGGCAGCGAAGGCGGTGACGCAGCTCAACCAGATCCTGATGCTGAACATCGAAGAGCGCATCAGCGGCTCCGAGACGGCGCCGATGCGGCCGATCAACGCCCGCTTCCTCGACCGTGCCGGCACACTGGAGGTGGCGCGCGACGACCTCTACACCGAGAACCCGCACGCCATCCTGGAGACCTTTCTGGTCTTCGCACAAACGCCCGGGCTGCAAGGCCTGTCGTCGCGCACGCTGCGCGCGCTGTACAACGCGCGCAACGTGATGAACAGCGCGTTCCGCCGCGACCCGATCAACCGCGAGATGTTCATGGACATCCTGCGCCAGACCAAGGGGCTGACGCATGCGCTGCGGCTGATGAACCAGACCAGCGTGCTGGGCCGCTACCTGTGGGTGTTCCGCCGCATCGTGGGCCGCATGCAGCACGACCTGTTCCACGTCTATACCGTGGACCAGCACATCCTGATGGTGGTGCGCAACGTGCGCCGCTTCTTCATTCCGGAGCATGCGCACGAGTACCCGTTCTGCAGCCAGCTCGCGTCGCAATGGCCCGAGCCCTGGCTGCTCTACGTGGCGGCGCTGTTCCACGACGTGGCCAAAGGCCGCGGTGGCGACCACTCCGACCTGGGCGCCGTCGAAGCGCGGCGTTTCTGCCGCGACCACGGCCTGTCGCGCGACGACACGCAGTTGGTCGAGTTCCTCGTCAAGCACCACCTCACGATGAGCCGCATCGCGCAGAAAGAAGACCTGAGCGACGCCGACGTCATCGCCGCCTTCGCGCGCCTGGTCGGCAACGAGCGGCGCCTCACCGCGCTGTACCTGCTGACGGTGGCCGACATCCGCGGCACCAGCCCCAAGGTGTGGAATGCCTGGAAGGGCAAGCTGCTGGAAGACCTGTACCGCTGGACACTGCGCGCGCTGGGCGGCTCGCGGCCCAACCTCGACGCCGAGATCGAGGCCCGCAAGCAGGAAGCGCGGCAGAACCTGGCCTTGCACGCGGCCCTGCCGGGCACCGAAGAGCCGCTGTGGAAGACGCTGGAGATCAGCTACTTCGCGCGCCACGACGCGGGCGACATCGCCTGGCATGCGCGCTCGCTGTGGCGCCACATCGCGTCCACAGACCCTGTGGTGCGGGCGCGGCCATCGACGGTGGGCGACGGGCTTCAGGTGCTGGTCTATTCGCCCGACCGGCCCGACCTGTTCGCCCGCATCTGCGGCTATTTCGACGGCGCCGGCTTCAGCATCCAGGACGCCAAGATCCACACCACGCGGGCCGGCTACGCGCTGGACACCTTCCAGGTGGTCAACACGCGCATGGGGCCGGAGCATCCGGGCAACGAGCGCGAGATGCAGTACCGCGATCTGATCTCGCTGGTGGAGACGCAGGCCACCATCGCGCTGTCGTCCAGCGGCCCGCTGCCCGAGCCCAGCCGCGGCCGGGTCTCGCGCCGGGTGCGCTCTTTCCCCATCGTGCCGCGCGTCAGCCTGAACCCCGATGAACGCGCACAGCGCTGGCTGTTGACGGTGTCGGCCAGCGACCGCTCCGGCCTGCTGTACGCGGTGGCGCGCGTGCTGGAGCGCCACCACATCAACCTGCAGCTGGCCAAGGTCAGCACGCTGGGCGAGCGGGTGGAAGACACCTTTCTTGTCGATGGGCCGGCGCTTCAGCAGCCGAAGGCGCAGTTGCGCATCGAAAGCGAACTGCTGGACGCGGTGGCGTCGCCTGCATGAGGTCGCAGTGAGCTTGCGGCGCATCACCGCGGCGGACGCCATCACGCGGCTGGCCGAGTTCAGCGCCATCATCGACGCGCGCAGCGAAAGCGAGCATGCCGAAGACCGGCTGCCTGGCGCCGTCAACTGGCCGTCGCTCAGCGATGCGCAGCGCCACAGCGTGGGCACCGAATACAAGCTGGTCTCGCCGTTCGCGGCGCGCAAGCGCGGCGCCGCGCTGGTGGCGCGCAACATCGCCGACCATGTCGAGCGCCATGTGGCAGCGCTGGAGCGCGACTGGCGGCCGCTGGTCTATTGCTGGCGCGGCGGCCAGCGCTCGGGTGCGCTGGCCGCCGTGCTCGACCAGATCGGCTTCGGCGTGCATGTGCTCGAAGGCGGCTACCAGGCCTTCCGCCGCGCGGTGATCGCCGAGCTGGAGACGCTGCCGGCCACGCTGGGCCTGCGCGTGATCTGCGGCCGCACCGGCTCCGGCAAGAGCCGGCTGCTGCAGGCGCTGGCTGCGGCCGGCGCGCAGGTGCTGGACCTCGAAGCGCTGGCCTGCCACCGCGGCTCGGTGCTGGGGCCGCTGCCTGGCGTGCCGCAGCCGTCGCAGAAGGCCTTCGAGACGCAGGTATGGACGGCACTGCGCGGCTTCAGCGCAGCGCGGCCGGTGTTCGTCGAAGGTGAGAGCCGCACCATCGGCAGGCTGCGCGTGCCCGAGAAGCTGCTGGAGAGGCTGCGCGCCGCGCCCGTGCTGCATCTGGAGATGCCGCTGCAGGCCCGGGTGGCGCTGCTGCTTGAAGACTACGCACACTTCAGCGGCGACGTGGAAGGCTTTTGCGAGCGGCTGAACGCGCTGCGCGAGGTGCGCGGCGCTGCCACCGTCGAGCGCTGGCAACAGGCCGCCCGTTCAGGCGACCCGGCGGCGCTGGTGCAAGAGTTGCTGACCGTGCACTACGACCCGGTCTATCTGCGCTCGATGCAGCGCAATTTCGCGGGCTTCGACAGCGCCGTGCCGGTGCCGCTGGCCGACGGCAGCCCCGGCACGCTGGACGCGGTGGCGCACCGGCTCGTGCAAGCCGGCACGCCGCCGGCCTGAACTCACATGCCGGTGCCGAGCACGTCGCCGAAGCCGGCCCACTGCGTGCCGGTGAACTTGGCCAGTTGCCCCTGCTTGACCAGGAAGTAGTCGGTCGGCGTGGTGTTCAGCGTCATGCCGGGCAGCAGCAGCGGCAGCTTCAGCGCCTTGATGCTGGTGGCCTGGCGCATCACGTTCTCGCGCGTGAGGTCGTTGCCGCAGGCCTTGAGCACCGACACCATCGTCTGCGCGGTGAGGTAGGCATACAGGTTGGTGGCGTCCTTGGGGTCGCCCTCGCGGTAGTAGCGGCCCATGAAGGCACGCCATTCCAGCATCGACGCGTCGTCTTTCCACTGCGGGTCGTTCGGGTCCTTGTAGTACTGAAGCGTCAGCAGGCCCACTGCCTTGTCCAGCCCCGCCGGCACCAGCACCGAGCCCACCGACGCGCTGACGTTGTTGATGATGTGCAGCGGCTTCCAGCCCGAGTCCCAGGCCTTGCGCACCGCCTGCGCGCCGAACTTGGGCGTGGTGATGTTGATGAAGGTGTCGGCGCCCGAGCCCTGCAGCGTGAGGATCTGCGAATCGACCGTGGGGTCGGTGACCTCGTAGCTGGCCTTGGCGACGATCAGCTTGGCGCCGGCCGCGCCCAGGCCGTCTTCCACGCCCTTGAGCACGTCTTTGCCGTAGTCGTCGTTCTGGTAGAGGATGGCGATCTTCGCGTTCGGCTTGTTCTTCAGCAGGTACTTGGCGTAGATGTTGCCTTCAGCCTGGTAGCTGAGATTGAAGCCCAGCGTCCACGGGAAGTTCTTCGGGTCGGCCCATTTGGTGGCGCCGGTGGCCAGAAAGAGATGCGGCACCTTCTTCGCGTTGACGTATTTGTGCACGGCCGAATTGCTGGGCGTGCCGAGGTTCTGGAACAGCGCCAGCACCTCGTCCTGCTCGACCAGCTTGCGCACCTGCTCCACCGCTTTCGGCGGGCTGTAGCCGTCGTCGAGGCTGATCAGGTTGATCTTGCGGCCGTTGATGCCGCCGGCATCGTTGACCATCTTGAAGTAGGCCTGGTGCAGCTTGCCGATGGTGCCGTAGGCCGACGCCGGGCCGCTGTAGGGCATGGTCTGGCCGAGCTTGATCTCGGTGTCGCTCGCGCCCGGGCCGTACTTCTTCTGCGCCCAAGCAGAGCCGAAGGGCAGTGCCAGCGCGGCGGCGGCGAGCACCGTCGAGCGGCGGGTGGTGTCGATGGTCATTGCTTGTCTCCTGCGGTGCATGTCAAGGGGAAGGCTTGCGGCGCCAGCGCGCCACGGCGATGCGGATGAAACCCGCCACGCCCGTGGGCATAACGTACATGAAGGCAATCAGGAACACACCATAGATTGCCCAGGGGGCGGCCTTGGAGATTTCGTCGGCCACGTTCGGAATGAACTGGATGAACAAGGCGCCCCAGAGCGCGCCCGAGATCGACGCCAGCCCGCCAATCACCACGCCCACCACCAGGCTGATGGACAGGAAGATGGTGAACGAATCGGGCGCGACGAACTGGATCGCGATGGCGCCCAGTGCGCCCGCCACGCCGGTGTACAGCGCCGAGACGCCGAAGGTCATGGCCTTCACGCGCGAGGTATCGACACCCATCGCCTGCGCCGCGATGGGCTGGTCGCGGATGGCCACCATTGCACGGCCCAGCCTGCCGCGCAGCAGATTCCAGCCCAGCGTGAACATCACCAGCGCCACCGCCAGTGCCACGAAGTACAGCCACTGGTCCTGCGTGATGCCGGCGGCGGCCGTCCAGGCCGGCGGGTCGGGCTTGGTGATGACGATGCCCTGCGCGCCGCCCGTCCAGTGCTCGATGCCCTTGTACTTGAGGATTTGCGGCAGTGCGACGCCCAGCGCGAAGGTGGCCAGCGACAGGTACAGCCCTTCCAGCCGCAGCGCCGGCAGGCCGAACAGGAAGCCGGCCACCGCGCACACCGCGCCGGCAATCGGCAGGGTGGCCCAGTAGGGCACGCCGTACTTGTCCATCAGGATGGCCGCGGTGTAGGCGCCGATGGCATAGAACGCGCCGTGGCCCAGCGAGATCTGCCCGTTGTAGCCGGTGAGCATGTTCAGCCCGAGCAGCGCGACGGCATAGACCAGCACCAGCGTGAGCTGGAACACGCGGTAGTTGCTCACCATGAAGGGCAGCACGCAGGCCAGCACCAGCAGCAGCGCCAGCCCGGCAAGCTGCGCGCGGCGCGGCGAAGAAGCGGCGGAGACGGCCTTGGCGTTCATCGCTTCACACCCGCGTGACGTGCACTTTGCCCAGTAGCCCGGACGGCTTGACCACCAGCACGCCGACGATGAGCACCAGCGCGGCGGTGAGCTTCAGCTCGGTGCCGAGCAGCGCGCCGACCAGGTTTTCGAGCACGCCGACGATGAAGCCGCCGAGCACGGCGCCCACCGGGCTGTCGATGCCGCCCAGCAGCGCGGCGGCAAAGGCGTAGAGCAGGATGCCGGACATCATGTTCGGCTCCAGAAAGACGGTCGGCGCCACCATGATGCCGGCGATGGAGCCGATGGCGCCCGCCAGCCCCCAGCCCAAGGCCAGCATCCAGCCCACGCGAATGCCCACCAGCCGGCTCGACACCGGGTTCTGCGCGGCGGCCCGCATCGCCAGGCCCAGCGGCGTGAAGCGGAAGAAGACGAACAGCAGGCCCAGCACCACCAGCGTGATCGCCATCGAGCCCAGTTCGTGGCTGGAGACGTAGCGGTTGCCGAACAGCGGCTGCTCAGGAAACGGGCTGGGGAAGGGCTTGATCGTGTAGCTGAAGATCCAGCCGGCCAGGCTGTTGGTGATGACGAGCAGCCCGATGAAGACGATGACGACCGACAGGATGGGCGCGTTCTCGACCGGCCGCACCACCACCCGCTCGATCACCACGCCCAGCACGAAGGCGATGGCCACGGTGAGGAAAAACGCGCCCCAGTACGGCACGCCGGCCTGCATCAGGCTCCAGGCGATGTAGGTGGAAAACATCGCCAGTTCGCCCTGCGCGAAGTTCACCAGGTGGGTGGCCTGGTAGATCATCACCAGCGCCAACGCCACGCTGGCGTAGATGCCGCCGCTGGCCAGGCCGGAGAAGATCTGGTGGATGAGAAGGTCGAGGCTCATCGCGTCAATAGCCCAGGTAGGAGCGGCGCACCGACTCGTCGTTGCGGATCGATTCGGCGCTGCCGCTGATCACCACGCGGCCGGTTTCCAGCAGGTAGGCATCGCGCGCCAGCTTGAGTGCCAGCGATGCGTTCTGCTCCACCAGCAGCATGCTGACGCCGCTCTCGGCGTTGATCTCGCGGAAGATCTCGAACAGCTCCTGCACGATCAGCGGCGCCAGGCCGAACGAGGGCTCGTCGAGCAGCAGCAGCTTGGGCCGCAGCATCAGCGCGCGCGACACCGCCAGCATCTGCTGCTCGCCGCCGGACAAGGTGCCGGCCTGCTGTCTGCGGCGCTCTTTCAGGCGCGGAAAGTAGGCGAACATCCGCTCCTGGTCGGCCGCCACGGCTGCCTTGTCGCTGCGCGTGTAGGCGCCCAGGCGCAGGTTGTCTTCGACGCTCAGGTTGACGAAGGTGCCGCGACCGTCGGGCACATGGGCCACGCCCAGGCGCACGATGGATTCAGTGGCCATCGCGTCGATGCGCCTGCCGCCGAAGTGCACCTCGCCGCGCCGCTTGATCATTCCGCAGACGGCCCGCAGCGTGGTGGTCTTGCCGGCGCCGTTGGCGCCCAGGATGGTGGTGATGCCGCCCTCTTCGACGGCGAAGTCCATGCCGTGCAGCACCTGTGTGGCGCCGTATTGCGCGTGCAGGCCGCGCACTTCGAGCAGCGCCGCCATCAGGCTTCCGTGCCCAGGTAGGCGCGGATCACGTCGGGGTTGGCCTGCACCTCGGCGGGCGTGCCGTCGGCAATCTTGCGGCCGAAGTCCAGCGCCACCACCTTGTCGGAGATGCGCATCACCATGTTCATGTGGTGCTCCACCAGCAGCATGGTGAGATCGAGCCGCTCGCGCACCTGGCGCAGCAGGTTCATCAGCACGCCCACCTCTTCGTGGTTCAGGCCGCCGGCGGGCTCGTCCAGCAACAGCAGCTTGGGGGCGCTGGCCAGAGCGCGGCCCAGTTCCACCCGCTTCTGCGTGCCGAAGGGCAGGTCCATCACGCGGGTGGCGGCCACCGCCTTCAGGTCGAGCAGGTCGAGCAGGCCGTCGGCCTGCGCGGCGAGCTGCTGCTCCTCGCGCGACACGCTGGGCAGGCGCAGCGCGTTGGCGATGAAGCCGCTGCTGCTGCGGCCATGTGCGCCCAGCATGATGTTCTGGCGGACCGACATGGTGCGGAACAGCGCCAGGTTCTGGAAGGTGCGGCCGATGCCCAGCACGGCAATGCCGTGCGGCGGCGTCTGGGTGAGCGGCCGGCCCTCGAAGAGGATGCTGCCTTCGCTGAAGTTGTACAGCCGTGACAGGCAGTTGAAGAGCGTCGTCTTGCCGGCGCCGTTGGGCCCGATCAGGCCGACGATGTGGCCGGACGCGACGCTGAAAGACACCTTGTCCAGCGCCGTGATGCCGCCGAAGCGGACGGTGATGCCGTCCACTTGCAACAAGGGCATGGCCGGGCCTGGAGCGTCGATGGTGGTCTTTCGTTGCAAACAGGCGCGACCGTACCTTGATGCAACGAAACGCAAAACTGGTCTAACCCTAGTTGACGGAACGAGCGTCGCTCCGCCAGACGAAAAAGGCGCCCCGCGGGGCGCCCTGGAGCTTGGCGCGCGTGCTGCCTAGCCCATGTGCAAGCCGCCGTTGCAAGAGAAGTCAGCGCCGGTGGTGAAGCCCGAATCCGGCCCGGCCAGCCAGGCCACCACCGAGCCGATCTCTTCAGGAGTCCCCAGCCGTTTCACGGGAATGGTGGCGACGATCTTCTCCAGCACCTCGGGCTTGATCGCGCGGACCATGTCGGTGCCGATGTAGCCTGGGCTCACGGTGTTGACCGTCACGCCCTTGGCCGCCATTTCCTGCGCCAACGCCATCGTGAAGCCGTGCATGCCGGCCTTGGCGGCAGAGTAGTTGGTCTGCCCGGCCTGGCCCTTTTCGCCGTTGACCGAGCTGATCTGGATGATGCGGCCCCAGCCGCGCTCCACCATGTCGGGCACCACCTGCTTGGTGACGTTGAACATGCTGTTCAGGTTGGTGTCGATCACCGCGTGCCAGTCGTCCGGGCTCATCTTGAGGAACATCCGGTCGCGCGTGATGCCGGCGTTGTTGACCAGCACGTCGATGGGGCCGTGCTCGGCCTTGGCGCGGCTGAAGGCATCGACGGTGGATTCCCAGGCGGCCACGTTGCCCACCGAAGCGTAGAACTTGTAGCCCAGCGTCTTCTGCTCGTCGAGCCACTTGACGTGGTCGCGGCTGGGGCCGCAGCCGGCGATGACGGTAAAGCCTTCCTTGGCCAGCCGCTGGCAGATGGCGGTGCCGATGCCGCCCATGCCGCCGGTCACGTAGGCCACTTTGTCCTTTGCCATTTCTCGTCTCCTTGTTGGGTTGACCGGATTGTCAGCGTTCCACCGTGAGCGCGACACCCATGCCACCCCCTATGCACAAGGACGCGATGCCACGCTTGGCGTCGCGCTTGACCATCTCGTGCAGCAGCGTCACGAGGATGCGGCACCCTGACGCACCGATCGGGTGGCCGATGGCGATGGCACCGCCGTTGACGTTGACCTTGCTGGTGTCCCAGCCCATTTCCTGGTGCACCGCGCAGGCTTGCGCGGCGAAGGCTTCGTTGATTTCCAGCAGGTCCAGGTCGCCCGGCTTCCAGCCTGCGCGCTCCAGTGCCTTGCGCGCTGCGGGCACCGGGCCCATGCCCATGATGGCCGGGTCCAGGCCGGCCGACGCATAGCTGGCGATGCGCGCCAGCGGCGTGAGGCCGAGTGCCGCGGCCTTGGCGGCCGTCATCACCACCACCGCGGCGGCGCCGTCGTTCAGGCCCGAGGCATTGCCTGCCGTCACGCTGCCGGTCTTGTCGAAGGCTGGCCGCAAGCCGGCCAGTGCCTCGGCGCTGGTCTTCTTGTTGATGAACTCGTCGGCCGCGAAGACGATGGGGTCGCCCTTCTTCTGCGCGATGCTCACCGGCACGATCTCGTCCTTGAAGCGCCCTGCCTCCTGTGCCGCGGCGGCCTTCATCTGCGAGCCCAGCGCCAGCGCGTCCTGCTGCTCGCGCGTGATGCCGTACTTCCTGGCCACGTTCTCTGCCGTGGTGCCCATGTGGTACTGGTGATAGACGTCCCACAGACCATCGACGATCATCGAATCGACCATCTTCCAGTCGCCCATGCGCTGGCCGTCGCGCGAGCCTTGAAGCACGTGGGGGCTCATGCTCATGCTCTCTTGCCCGCCGGCGATCACGATGTCGCTGTCGCCGTCGCGGATGGCCTGCGCCGCCAGCATCACCGCCTTCAGGCCCGAGCCGCACACCTTGTTGATGGTGAAGCCCGGCACCGCCTGCGGCAGGCCGGCCTTGATGATGGCCTGGCGCGCCGGGTTCTGGCCGGTGCCGGCCGTCAGCACCTGGCCGAGGATCACCTCGTTGATCTGCCCGCCTTCCAGGCGCGCGCGCTCCAGCAGCGCCTTGATCACCACAGCGCCCAGTTCGGCGGCGGGTGTCTTGGCGAGCGTGCCGCCGAACTTGCCGACCGCTGTGCGGGCGGCGGCGACGATGACGATGTCGGTGCTCATGGGGGTTTCCTTGCGTTGAAACGGATCAGGCTTTCGCCCTCACGTAGCGGCCAGGGGCCGGCTCGATGGGCTTGAATTGCCGGTTGCCCGGCGTCTTGGGTGCGGTGACCAGTTTGCCGGCCTGCGGCTTGAGCCACGCCGTCCATGCGGGCCACCAACTGCCGGGGTGCTCGGTGGCGCCGTCGAACCAGTCCTGCGGGCTGTCGGGCAGCTTGTCGTTCGTCCAGTGGCTGCGCTTGTTCTTGGCCGGCGGGTTGATCACGCCGGCAATGTGGCCAGACGCGCCCAGCACGAAGCTGCGCTTGCCCTTGAACAGCGGCACCGACGCATAGGCCGCCGTCCACGGCACGATGTGGTCTTCACGCGAGCCGTAGATGAACACCGGCGCGTCGATCTGCCCCAGGTCCACAGGCACGCCGCAGACCGTCAGCGCGCCCGGCGTCTTCAACTCGTTTTGCAGGTAGGTGTGGCGCAGGTACCAGCAGTACATCGGGCCCGGCAGGTTGGTTGCATCGCTGTTCCAGTACAGCAGGTCGAAAGGCGGCGGCGTCTCGCCCTTGAGGTAGTTGCCCACCACGTAGTTCCAGACCAGGTCGTTCGGGCGCAGGAAGCTGAAGGTGGCCGCGAGGTCCTTGCCCTTCAGCATGCCGGGGCCGCTGGGCGCATCGGGGCCGATGGTCATCTCGCGCAGGCGCACCGAGGATTCGTCGATGAAGATGTCCAGGATGCCGGTGCTCTGGAAGTCGAGCAGCGTGGTCAGCAGCGTGACCGACTGCGCCGGCTGCTCGCCGCGCGCCGCCAGCACTGCCAGCGCGGTGGACAAGATGGTGCCGCCGACGCAGAAGCCCAGCGTGTTGATACGCTCTTGCCCGCTGATGGCCTGTACCGTGCGGATGGCGCGGATGGCGCCGTCTTCGATGTAGTCGTCCCAGGTGGTTTTCGCCAGCGTTTCGTCGGGGTTGCGCCAGCTCACGACGAAGGTGCGGTGGCCTTGCTCGACGGTGTGGCGGATCACCGAGTTCTCGGGCTGAAGGTCGAGGATGTAGTACTTGTTGATGCAGGGCGGCACGAAGAGCATCGGCCGCTCGCGCACCCTGGCCGACAGCGGCTTGTATTCGATGAGCTGGAACAGCGCGTTCTCGAAGACCACGCTGCCCTCGGTGGTGGCGACGTTGCGGCCCACCTCGAACACGCTTTCATCGGTCTGCGAGACATGGCCCTTCTGCAGGTCTTCCACCAGATGCTGAAGGCCGCTGGCGATGCTTTCGCCCTTGGTGTCGATGGCCTTTTGCAGCGCCTCGGGGTTGAAGGCCAGGAAGTTGCTGGGGCTGGCGGCATCGACGAACTGCTGCACCGCGAAACGGATGCGCGCGCGGGTCTTCTCGTCGCCCTGCACGGTGTCGGCCAGTTGCGTCAGCGCTCTGGCGTTCAACAAATACATCTGCGCGGCATAAGCCGCAGCGGGGTTGGCGGCCCACTGCGTGCCGGCAAACCGGCGGTCGGCGAGCGGCATGGGTTTGGCCGCTGCATCGGCGCCTTGGGCGCCTGCCAGCACGCCGCCCGCCATGCCGTGCAGCGACTGGTTCCACAACTCGGTGACGCTCTTCAGGTAGTCGCCCTGCACGGCGGCCAACTGCTGCGGATGCACGCTGACCCCGGGCAATTGCTGGAAGGCGCTGCCCAGCATTTGAACAAGGGCATTGGTGTCGCCCGCCGTCGGCAGTGGGAATTGCATGGCCATACTCGTCTCCTGAAGCGCAATCGGCGTTGCGCTGGTCCAGCGTCTGCGGGATTTTGCGCGCCCTTGTGATCGAGGTCACGTTGTATGCCATCGAGGCTCTACAAACGCGCACCCGGACCACAAAGGTTCTTTCGTATAGCGAAATCATACACCACATTCTGAGATGTACATCGTCATTCTGGCCTGGCTCTATGTGGTGTTGATGATGGCGCTTGCCGAAGCGCTGTCCAGCCAGGGCACGGTGCTCGGCGCCATCTTCACCTTCCTGCTGTACGGGGTGCTGCCGCTGGCCGTGGTGGTCTATCTGATGGGCACGCCACTGCGCCGCAAGGCGCTGCGGGCGGCCGAAGCCGCCGAAGCAGCCGAGCGCGCGCGCTCAGCCCCGGCGCCAGATGGCGGCGGCCATGCGGCCGGTGAGGCCATCGCGGCGGAACGAAAAGAACTCTGAGGGCTGCTCCACCGTGCACAGGCCGCTGGCGCTGACGCGCTGCACGCCTGCGCGCTGCAAGGCACAGCGCGCCAGTTCCGGCAGGTCCGCCAGCCAGCGCTGTGCACCGTCGGGCCGCGGCCTGCTGGTGAAGCCGATGCTGTCGCGCGGAAAGGCCTCCAGCACATCGGCGCCCACCTCGAAGCGGCGCGGCCCGATGCACGGCCCCAGCCAGGCCATCAACTGCTGCGGTGCGCACCGGGCCGCCTCGCACAAGGCCGCCACGGTGGCCTCCAGCACGCCGGCCGCCAGCCCGCGCCAGCCCGCGTGGGCGGCTGCCACCGCGGCGCCATCCTGGCTGCACAAGAGCACCGGCAGGCAGTCGGCCACCAGCACCGTGCAGGCGATGCCGGGCACCGTGGTCACGCTGGCATCGGCCCGCGCCAGGTGCCGGGCGTCGGCGGCGCCGTGCAGGCGCAGCACGCCGGTGCCGTGCACCTGGTCCAGCCAGACCGGCAGCGCGCCGAGCGCCTGTGCGAAGCGGTGCTGGTTCTCGGCCACGGCGGCCGGCGCGTCGGTGGCCGTGGCCGCGGGCAACGCCGAAGGCCGCAGGTTCAGGCTGTCGAAGGGCGGCTGGCTGACGCCGCCGCGGCGCGTGGACATTGCCGCGCCGACCTCTGGCGGCGCCGGCCAGGCCGGCAGCAGCAGCGGCGGGTCAAAAGGCATCCGGGCACTTCTCTGGCCGGGTGTCTTCGAAGGCAGGCAGGCGCATGCAGTTGTCGAACACCCGCATCACGTTGGGCACATGCGCCAGATCGCAGTCGAAGCGCTGGGCGTTGAAGATCTGCGGCACCAGCGTGCAGTCGGCCAGCGTCGGCACCTGGCCATGGCAGAAGGTGGCCGGCGCCGCGGCGAGCTGGCTTTCCACCGCCTGAAGGCCGGTCTCGACCCAGTGGCGGACCCAGCGGTTCTTGGCGTCTTCCGTGAGCTGCATCTCGTGCACCAGATAACGCAGCACACGCAGGTTGTTCAGCGGGTGGATCTCGCAGGCCACGTCCAGCGCCAGTGCACGCACGCGGGCGCGGCCCAGCGCGTCCGGCGGCAGCAGCGGCGGCTGGGGGTGCGTCTCGTCCAGGTACTCGATGATCGCCAGCGACTGCGTCAGCCGCGCCGGGCCGTCTTCGAGCACAGGCACCAGCTTCGACGGCGCCAGCGCCGCGTGAGCCGGGCTGAGCTGCTCGCCCTTTTGCAGGTGCACCGCCAGATAGTCCCAGGGCAGGCCCTTCAACGCCAGCGCGATGCGCACACGGTAAGAGGCCGACGAGCGGAAGTAGTTGTGAAGCTGCATCGCGCGGGCCAGCCTGTCAGCCGACGGCCACGCGCAGGCTGCCCAGGCCGGCGATGGCGCCTTCCATCACGTCGCCGCGCAGCACGGCAGCCACGCCGGCCGGCGTGCCGGTGAAGACAAGGTCGCCCGGCTGCAGCAGCCAGGCCGCGCTGAGCTGCTCGATGGTCTCGTTCACGCTCCAGATCAGGTCGGCCAGATCGCCCTTCTGCTTCAACGCGCCGTTCACATGCAGCGTGATCGCGCCGCGCAGCAGCTCGCCGGTGCTGCCCTTGGCAAGCAGCGGGCCGATGGGCGCCGACTGCTCGAAGGCCTTGCCGATCTCCCAGGGCCGGCCCTGCTTCTTCATCTCGTTCTGCAGGTCGCGCCGGGTCATGTCCAGGCCGACGGCATAACCCCAGATGTGGTGCGCGGCGTCGGCCGCCTTGATGCCCTGCCCGCCGGTGCCGATGGCCACCACCAGTTCGATCTCGTGGTGCAGGTTGGCGGTGAGAGTGGGGTAGGCGATGCTGCCCGTCTCTCCGGCCGCCACCGGCACGAGGGAGTCGGCCGGCTTCATGAAGAAAAACGGCGGCTCGCGCCCGGTGTGGCCCATCTCCTGGGCATGCTCTGCGTAGTTGCGGCCGACGCAGTAGATGCGGTGCACCGGGAAGGCGCCACCGCCTGCAACGGGCACGGAAACAGCGGCAGGGGGCGGGATCACGAAGCTCATCGGGCGGTTCTCCGCAGCGGTCCGGCGACGATGATGCCACGCGCCAGGACAGCAGGCCGACGGGCTGTCAACGGCTTCTGCGCCGCTACACTGCCTGCATGTTCGAGCCCCGCCGCATCAAGCATTGCCGGGTCTGCGGCAGCCCCACGAGCTACCGCGTGCCGGCAGACGACAACCGCGAACGCGCGGTCTGCCCGGCCTGCGGCGAGATCCACTACGAGAACCCGCTGAACGTGGTGGGCACCATCCCGGCCTGGGACGACCAGGTGCTGCTGTGCCGCCGCAACATCGAGCCGCGGCGCGGCTTGTGGACATTGCCGGCCGGCTTCATGGAACTGGGCGAAACGCTGGCCGAGGGCGCGGCGCGCGAGACCGACGAAGAGGCCGGCGCGCATTTCGAGCTTCTCGACCTGTTCAGCGTGCTGAACGTCGTGCGCGTGGGGCAGGTGCACTTCTTTTACCGCGCGCGCTTGCATGACACGGTGTTCGCCCCCGGCCCGGAAACCATCGAAGCGCAGCTCTTCGACGAAGCCAGCATCCCCTGGGACGAGCTTGCCTTCCGGACCGTGCGCGACACCTTGCGCCACTACTTCGACGACTGCCGGCGCGGCCGTTTCGGGCTGCACGTGGGCGACATCGGCTGAGCGGCCGGCGGGACGCGGCTAGCTTGCGCAGCGGCCCAGCCGTCAGCGCACCGCCGGGCCGGTGGCGCCGTCGAAGCCCAGCGCCCACAGCACCGCGAGTTCACCCGGCGTGCTGACGCCTTCGGCGATGATTTGCACGCCCATTCCCTGCACCAGCCCCACCAGCCCCGCGGCGAACTCCCGCACGGCGGGCTCGGTGTCCACGCCGCGCAGGAAGCGGGCTTCCACCTTCACGTGGTCCAGCCCCACGACGGACAGCCGGGCCAGGCTTTGCATCGATGCGCCTGCGTGCTCCACGCCCAGCCGCAGCCCGTGGCGCCGCCATGCGGCGGCAGCCTCGCGCAGCCGCGGCTGGGCCCGGCCCAGCGCGGGAGCGTCGGCCACTTCCAGCCAGAGGTGGCGGCAGGCCCGCGTCGCGCCTTCGAGCCGGCGCTGTACCTCGCCCACGAAGCCGGGCGTCGCCAGCGACGCGGTACTGACATGCACGCAGCGCGGCCGGCCGTCGCGCTCGATGGCGATCAGCGCCAGTTCCAGAGCGGCCAGGTCCACCCGTGGCAGCAGCCGCGTGCGCGACGCCATCGGCAGCCAGCGGCTGGCTTCACGGAACTCCCCGCCCACCACCAGTTGCACGCGCAGCGGGCACTCCAGGTGGATCAGCCTGCCGCCGGCGTCATGCACCGGGAATTCGGCAATCGCCGCCCTGCCGTCGGTCAGCGCCTCGTCGATGCGGGCTCGCCAGGCGCGTTCGCCCACCGGCGGCTCGTCGCGGCCATCGACCATGTGCTGCACGTCGGCACAGAACGGCCCGCAGCTTTCGGCACGGGCCAGTGCCTGGTCGGCCGCAGCCAGCGCGTCGCCCGGGGGCTCGCCATTGAGGCCATCGACGCCGCCCACGGTCACCTCCAGACCCGGCGCGACGGCGGGTGACGCACGCAACGCACGCACCAGCGCCGCGGCCGTGTCTTCCGCCATGCCAGGCACCGGCAGAAACAGGCCGAAGTCGGTCTCGTTCAGGCGCCCGACGAACGTGCCGGCCACGCGCTGCGGGTAGGCCGCCAGCAGCTCGGCAGCGGCCAGGAGCGCCAGGCTGTCGCCGTCTGCACGCTCGGGCTGCGCCAGGGCTTGCGGCCGCGTCACGCGCAAGATCAGCAACGCTGCACCGCTGGGGCCGCGCTCGGCCAGCGCGCCGTGCAGCCGGCCGATGAAGTGGCGCCGGTTGGGCAGGCCGCTCGCCTCGTCGAGGTGCGCTCGCCGACGCAGCCGCTCGACGGCGTCGGCCTGCGATTCGCCGGCCGGCAGCGGCTTGGCAACGCCGCCAGGAACAGGCTGCGGCCGTGGCCCGGCAGGCAGCGGCGCGGCAGCAACAGGCTCCGGCAGCAACGGCGGTGGACTGCCGGCGTTCATGCGCCACCCCAGGCCGAGCAGCCAATGGTTGAGGCGGCTTGCGAAAGACGTCGGCGGTACGGTGTTGAAGCCCAAGGAGACACGTCAGCGAGCGGGTTGAATGCAGTCAATCGACCAAATGGCGGCGGAACTTGAGCGGCGCGGCGGCCCGCCGACATTCGCAAGCGCTTCGCGACCTGTTCGCAAAAGATTTGCGAACGATTCTCATTCGCGTGCGATACGGGCCGATACCGCCCGTTGGCACGGCCACGCGACGACGGCGCGCAACAGCCCGGTCAGCCAAACCTTGCCGCTTTGCGTTAGGGTTGGAGGCGTGCGCATTGCATTCAAAACCTGGCGCGCCAAGCAGTCCCACTTTATCGGAGACCCCGGAAATGACCTCTCGTCGCCAATTCATCCAGATCGTTCCTGTGGCCGGAGCCGCGTTGATCATCGGCCGCAGCGCCTACGCGCAAGCGGCGATGGTGAGCGAAAAAGACCCGCAAGCGGTCGCACTGGGCTATGTGTCCGATGCCACCAAGGCGGACAAGGCCAAGTACAAGACCTATGCAGCCGGCCAGCACTGCGGCAATTGCGCGCTGTATCAGGGCAAGCCCACCGACCCGGCCGGCCCCTGCCCCTTGTTCGCGGGCAAGCAGGTCGCCAGCGCCGGCTGGTGCAGCGCCTGGGCCAAGAAGGGCTGACGCGCCCCGCCGCCTGCAGCGGCAGCAGCAGCCGCAAGAAGAACGGCAAGGCCCCTGTGAAGGGGCCTTTTCATTTCCGTGCGGGCGGCAGATCGGTGCAACTGCCATGCGCCACCTCGGCCGCCAGGCCGATGCTTTCGCCCAGCGTCGGGTGCGGGTGGATGGTGCGGCCGATATCGACGGCGTCGGCCCCCATCTCGATGGCCAGCGCCACCTCGCCGATCATGTCGCCGGCATGGGTGCCGACGATGCCGCCGCCCAGGATGCGGTGGCCGCCGTCGGGCGAGGCGTCGAACAGCAGCTTGGTGAAGCCTTCGTCGCGGCCGTTGGCGATGGCACGGCCCGAGGCCGTCCAAGGGAAGAGACCCTTCTTGACGGCGATGCCGCGGGCCTTGGCTTCGTCTTCGGTGAGGCCGACCCAGGCCACCTCGGGGTCGGTGTAGGCCACGCTCGGGATCACGCGCGCGTCAAACTGCGCCTTGCTGTCACCGGCCGCCACTTCGGCCGCCACATGGCCTTCGTGCACCGCCTTGTGCGCCAGCATCGGCTGGCCGACGATGTCGCCGATGGCGAAGATGTGCGGCACGTTGGTGCGCATCTGCACATCGACCGCGATGAAACCGCGTTCGCCGACCAGCACGCCGGCCTTGTCGGCGCCGATCTTCTTGCCGTTGGGCACGCGCCCCACCGCTTGCAGCACCATGTCGTAAAGGCCCTCGCTGGCCTTGCCGTCGGCCGTCTGAAAGCTGACCTTGATGCCGTCGGCCGTGGCTTCGGCGCCCACCGTCTTGGTGCCGAGCATGATGTTGTCGAAACGCTTGGCGTTCATCTTCTGCCAGACCTTGACGAGGTCGCGGTCGGCGCCCTGCATCAGGCCATCGAGCATCTCGACCACGTCGAGCCGAGCGCCCAGCGTCGAATAGACGGTGCCCATCTCCAGCCCGATGATGCCGCCGCCGACCACCAGCATCTTCTTCGGCGCCTGGCGCAACTCCAGCGCGCCGGTGGAGGTGACGACACGCGGGTCGTCCTTCGGAAAGAACGGCAGCTTCACGGCCTCGGAGCCGGCCGCGATGACGGCGTTTTTGAAGCGGATGGTCTGCGTCTTGCCATCGGCTATTGCCACCGCCAGGTGGTGGGGGTCAGCGAAGGCGCCGCTGCCCTGCACCACGGTGACCTTGCGCATCTTGGCCATCGCGCTCAGGCCGCCGGTGAGCTTGCCGACCACCTTGTTCTTGTGCGCCAGCAATTTGGAGAGGTCCACCGACGGCGGGCCGTAGCTGACGCCCAGGTCTGCGAAGTGGCTGACCTCGTCCATCACCGCTGCCACGTGCAGCAGCGCCTTGCTGGGAATGCAGCCGACGTTCAGGCACACGCCGCCCAGCGTGGCGTAGCGCTCGACCAGCACGGCCTTCAGCCCCAGGTCGGCGGCGCGGAAGGCGGCCGAGTAGCCGCCCGGGCCGGCGCCGAGCACCAGCAGGTCGCACTCGATGTCGGCACCGCCGGAGTAGCTGGCCGCGGCAGACGCTGGCGACGCAGCGGGGGGCGGCACCGGCCCGGCCGGCGCTGGCGCTGGTGCGGCTGCTGGCGCTGCGGCCGGTGCCGGCGCTGGTGCGGCTGCATCGGCGCTTTCCAGCGCCAACAAGACCGTGCCCTGGTTCACCGTGTCGCCGACCTTGACCTTCACTTCCTTCACCACGCCGGCATGCGACGACGGAATCTCCATCGACGCCTTGTCGCTCTCCACCGTGATCAGGCTTTGCTCGACTTTCACGGTGTCGCCCGGCTTGACCAGCACCTCGATGACGGCCACGTCCTTGAAGTCGCCGATGTCGGGCACCAGCACGTCGATGAGCGCGCTCACAGCAGCACCCTCCTGAAGTCGGCCAGCACCGCGCCCAGGTAGGCATTGAAGCGGGCTGCGGAAGCGCCGTCGATCACGCGGTGGTCATACGACAGCGACAGCGGCAGCGTCAGCCGCGGCTGGAATGCCTTGCCGTCCCACACCGGCTTCGTCGCGCCCTTCGACAAGCCGAGGATGGCGACCTCGGGTGCATTGATGATGGGCGTGAAATGCGTGCCGCCGATGCCGCCCAGCGAGCTGATGCTGAAGCAGCCGCCGGTCATGTCGGCCGGGCCCATCTTGCCGTCGCGCGCCTTTTTGGCCAGCTCGCCCATGTCCTGGCTGATCTGCAGCAGGCCCTTCTTGTCGGCGTCTCTGAGAACCGGCACCACCAGCCCGTTGGGCGTGTCGGCGGCAAAGCCGATGTGGAAATACCGCTTATAGACCAGCGCATCGCCATCGAGGCTGGCATTGAAGTCGGGGAACTTCTTCAGCGCCGACACCACCGCCTTGATCACGAAGGCCAGCATCGTCAGCTTGACGCCGCTCTTCTCGTTCTCCTTGTTGAGCTGCACGCGAAAGGCTTCCAGCTCGGTGATGTCGGCCTCGTCGTTGTTGGTGACGTGAGGAATCATCACCCAGTTGCGGTGCAGGTTGGCGCCGCTGATCTTCTTGATGCGGCTCAGGTCCTTGCGCTCGACCGGGCCGAACTTGGCGAAATCGACCTGCGGCCATGGCAGCAAGCCGGGGAAGCCGGCGCCGCCCGACGCCGAAGCCGCCGGTGCCACCGGCGCCTTGGCCTTCTGCGCCGCCGTCTGCGTGGCGCCGGCCATCACGCCCTTGACGAAGCCTTGCACGTCGTCCTGCGTGATGCGGCCCTTGGGTCCGCTGCCCTTCACTTCCGCCAGCGGCACGCCCAGTTCGCGCGCATAGCGGCGGATGGACGGCGACGCATGCGGCAGCGCGGCGCTGGGCGTGCCGGGCGCGTGCGGCGGCATGGCGGCAGGCGGCGCAGCACTTGCCTGGGCCGGTGCCGGCGCCGGTGCCGCAGCGGCAGGCGCCGCGGCCGTTGCTGCGGTGGCTGCTGCCGCTGTCGAAGGCGCAGCGGCAGCGGGCGCCGCCGCCGTGCCCTGCAGCACAGCCACCAGCGAGCCCTTCTTCACCTTGTCGCCGACGGCGACCTTGACCTCGCTGACCACACCGGCGTGCGACGACGGAATCTCCATCGACGCCTTGTCGCTCTCGACCGTGATCAGGCTTTGTTCGACCTTGACGGTGTCGCCGGCCTTGATGAAGACCTCGATCACCGCCACCTCGTCGAAGTCGCCGATGTCGGGCACCAGCACGTCCACCGGGCCGCTGGTGGCCGCTGGCTGCGGCGGCGCCACCGGCGTGGCCGCCGCTGGCGCTGGTGCTGGCGCAGCGGGCGCAGCGGCGCCGGCCGCTTCCAGCAGCAACACCAGCACGCCCTGGTTGACCTTGTCGCCGAGCCCGACCTTGAGTTCCTTCACCACCCCGGCATGCGACGACGGAATCTCCATCGACGCCTTGTCCGACTCCACCGTCAGCAGCGACTGGTCCACCGCGACGGTGTCGCCCGGCTTGACCAGCACTTCGATGATTTCCACGTCCTTGAAGTCGCCGATGTCGGGCACCTTCACTTCGACCAACGCCATGTCGTGTCTCCGAAAGTTTCGTTATGCGTACAGCGGGTTGATCTTGGTGGTGTCGATGCCGTACTTGGCAATCGCCTCGGCCACCTTGGCGGCCGGCACCGTGCCCTCGTCGGCCAGCGCCTTCAGTGCCGCCACCACGATGTAGTGGCGGTTCACCTCGAAGTGCTCGCGCAGCTTGCTGCGGAAGTCGCTGCGGCCGAAGCCGTCGGTGCCCAGCACCTTGTAGGCGCGGCCCTTCGGGATGAAGGCGCGGATCTGCTCTGCGTAGTTCTTCATGTAGTCGGTCGATGCGATCACCGGGCCGGCGTGCGGCGCGAGCTGCTGGGTGACGAAGGGCACTTGCGCCTCGGCCGTCGGGTTCAGCAGGTTGATGCGCTCGCAGGCCTGGCCGTCGCGCGCCAGCTCGTTGAAGCTGGGGCAGCTCCAGACGTTGGCCGAGACGCCCCAGTCGCTGTCCAGCAGGTCGCGCGCGGCCTGGCTTTCGCGCAGGATGGTGCCGCTGCCCAGCAGGTTGACCCGCGGCGTCTTCTTCGCGCCTTCTTCCAGCAGGTACATGCCTTTGACGATCTGCTCTTCGGTGCCGGCTTTCAGCCCCGGCATCGGGTAGTTCTCGTTGAGCAGCGTGATGTAGAAATAGACGTTGTCCTGCTTCTCGACCATGCGCTTCAGGCCGTGGTGCAGGATGATGCCCACCTCGTGCGCGAAGGTCGGGTCGTAGCTGATGCAGTTGGGAATGGTGCCGGCCAGGATATGGCTGTGGCCGTCTTCGTGCTGAAGGCCTTCGCCATTGAGCGTGGTGCGGCCGCTGGTGCCGCCGAGCAGGAAGCCGCGCGCCTGCATGTCGCCCGCGGCCCAGGCCAGGTCGCCGATGCGCTGAAAGCCGAACATCGAGTAATAGACGTAGAAGGGCACCATCACGCGGTTGTTCGTCGAGTAGCTCGTTGCCGCGGCGATCCAGCTGCTCATGCCGCCGGCTTCGTTGATGCCCTCCTGAAGAATCTGCCCGTTCTGCGCCTCGCGGTAATACATCACCTGGTCCTTATCGACCGGGGTGTATTTCTGGCCTTCGGGGTTGTAGATGCCGATCTGCCGGAACAGGCCTTCCATGCCGAAGGTGCGCGCCTCGTCCACGAGAATGGGCACCACGCGCGGGCCCAGCGCCTGGTCACGCAGCAGTTGCGTCAGGAAGCGCACGTAGGCCTGGGTGGTGCTGATCTCGCGGCCTTCGGCGGTGGGGTCGAGCACGGCCTTGAAGGTGTCCAGTGACGGCACCGTGAAGCTTTCGTCGGCCTTCATCCGGCGCTTGGGCAGATAGCCGCCCAGGGCCTTGCGGCGCTCGTGCAGGTACTTCATTTCCGGCGTGTCGTCGGCCGGCTTGTAGAACGGGATCTTCGGCAGGTCGGCGTCGCTGATGGGGATGTTGAAGCGGTCGCGGAAGTAGCGAATGTCGTCGTCGGTCAGCTTCTTGGCCTGGTGCGCAGTGTTCTTGCCCTCGCCGGCCTTGCCCATGCCGTAGCCCTTGACGGTCTTGATCAGCAGCACGGTCGGCTCGCCGGCATGGTGCGTTGCCTTGTGGAAGGCTGCATACACCTTGCCGGCCTCGTTGCCGCCGCGGCGCAGGCTCCAGATGTCGGCGTCGCTCATCTTCGCCACCATCTCCAGCGTCTTGGGGTCGCGGCCGAAGAAGTTCTTGCGCACGAAGGCGCCGTCGTTCGCCTTGAAGGCCTGGTAGTCGCCGTCCAGCGTGTCCATCATGATCTTGCGCAAGGCACCGTCCTTGTCGCGCGCCAGCAGCGGGTCCCAGTCCTTGCCCCAGATCACCTTGATGACGTTCCAGCCGGCGCCGCGGAACTCGCCTTCCAGTTCCTGGATGATCTTGCCGTTGCCGCGCACCGGGCCGTCCAGCCGCTGGAGGTTGCAGTTGACGACGAAGACCAGGTTGTCCAACTTCTCGCGCGCCGCCAGGCCGATGGCGCCCAGGCTTTCCGGCTCGTCCATCTCGCCGTCGCCGCAGAAGACCCAGACCTTGCGCTTGCTGGTGTCGGCAATGCCGCGCGCATGCAGGTACTTGAGGAACCGCGCCTGGTAGATGGCCATCAACGGCCCCAGGCCCATCGACACGGTGGGGAACTGCCAGAACCCGGGCATCAGCTTGGGGTGCGGGTAGCTGCTCAGGCCCTTGCCGCCAACCTCCTGGCGGAAGTTGAGCAACTGCTCCTCGGAAAGCCGCCCTTCGAGAAAGGCGCGGGCGTAGATGCCGGGCGCGCTGTGGCCCTGGATGTAGAGAAGGTCGCCGCCGTGCTCGTTTCCAGCCTCAGCACTTTCGGCATGCCAGAAGTGGTTGAAGCCGGCCGCGAACATGTGCGCCACCGACGCGAAGCTGCTGATGTGGCCGCCCAGGTCGCCGCCGTCTGCGGGGTCGAGCCGGTTGGCCTTGACGACCATCGCCATTGCGTTCCAGCGCATGTAGGCGCGCAGCCGGCCTTCCAGTTCCAGGTTGCCGGGGCTGCGCTCTTCCTGCTCCGGCGCAATGGTGTTGATGTACGCAGTGTTGCCCGAAAACGGCATGTCGATGCCGGCATGCCGCGCTTCGTCGATCAACTGGTCCAGCAGGAAATGCGCGCGTTCCGGGCCTTCGGCGGCAATCACCGCGGACAGCGCCTCCAGCCATTCGCGGGTTTCCTGGGCGTCGGTGTCGTTGGCAGCGCGTGCTGGGAACTCCGGCAATGCGGACATGGTGGGTCTCCTGTTGTTGCCTGGCTTTTATGACGGGCCGCAGTGTGGCATAGATCGGCGAGATTTCAAATAGTGCTTTGCCATCCCATAATACGAAATGTCACCGCCAACGGTGGGCAGCAAGGCCCCCCGATAATCCGCCGATGGCACCCGTGCGCAACCCGATCTTGAACCCTTTGCCCAGGCGGCCCGATGCGCGGCTCTTCGGGCTGTGGTGGCGCCGGCAGTCGCCGGCCCGGCAAGACCGCTTCGCGACGCTGGCGCCGCTCATTTCGGTGCTGCTTTTTCTGGCGGCCATCATCTCGGCGTTCTGGTACCTGCGCAACGAGGAAATCGAGCGCGAAAGCCAATCCGTCAGGCGCGACACCGAGATCACGCAGCAGCAGATCGGCCTGCGGCTGATCCAGAACCAGGAGCAGTTGATCCGCATCGCGCGCGAAGTGGTGGCGCGCGAGATCGATGCAGACGGCTTCCTGAACCAGGCCGCTGCCTTCACCCGCGAACGCCCGGAAATCACCCATCTGAGCTGGGTGACGGCAAACCGCACGCCCAAGGCCAGCCACTGGGCGCTGCTCTACAACGCCGAAGGCAACGGCGAGATTGCCGACCCCTCCCTGCCCGTGGCCGGCCGCGACAACGACGCCGAGCTGGCCTTCCGCGCCGCGCGCAGCACGCGGCAGCCGGCCTATTCACGCGCCTTCACCGACACCGCCGGTGCGCCGGTCTTCCAGTTGCAGGTGCCGCTGGTGGAGCGCGGCGCCTTTGCCGGCGCGTTGATCGTCGAATACTCCATCGATGCGCTGCTGCGCAACCAGGTGCCGGCCGACGTGTCGCGCCGCCACATGATCTCGGTCGTCGATGACCAGCAGCGCGTGCTGGCAAGCCCGGTGACCCCGCTGCCCGGCCAGGCGCGCAGCCGCGCGCCCATCGTCAACGACGCACCGCTGACCCCGGCGCTCAACGGCCTGCTGCTGCGCGGCCAGGGCTGGCGCACCTCCATCGGCCTGATCAGCAACACGCTGTTCTGGATGGTGGTGGCGCTGTCGGTGCTGACGGTGTGGATGCTGCTGGGCACCTGGCGCCACATGCGCCGCCGCTCGCAGATCCAGAGCGCGCTGGTGCAGGAGACCAACTTCCGCCGCGCGATGGAGAACTCCATGCCCACCGGCATGCGGGCGATGGACATGGAAGGCCGCATCAGCTACGTCAACGCCGCCTTCTGCCAGATGACCGGCTACAACGACACCGAACTCGTCGGCCGGCTGCCGCCCTACCCGCACTGGCCGCCGGACCGCACCGAGGAAAACGGCCGCCTGCTTCAGCAGGAGCTGCAAGGCCGCAGCCCGCCGGGCGGCATCGAGGTCAAGGTGCTGCGCAAGGACGGCGGCGTGTTCGACGCCCGCATGTACGTCAGCCCGCTGATCGACCCCAAAGGCCAGCAGACCGGCTGGATGACCAGCATGACCAACATCACCGAGGCCAAGCGCATCCGCGACCAGCTCTCTGCATCGCACGAGCGCTTCACCACCGTGCTCGAGGGCCTGGACGCATCGGTCTCGGTGCTGTCGGTGCAGCAGGGCGAGCTGCTGTTCGCCAACCGCTCGTACCGGCTGTGGTTCGGCAACGATGCGCGCGGCCATTCGGTGATGGCCGGCGGTGTGTCGCCGGCCAATTTCCAGACCGAAAGCGAAGACGACGTGGACAACCTGTCCGGGCTGCCGACGCAGGAGCTGACCGAAGCCGGCGCCAGCCCGCGCGAGGTCTTCGTCGAAAGCCTCCAGAAGTGGTTCGACGTGCGCTCGCGCTACCTTCAATGGACCGACGGGCGGCTGGCCCAGATGCTGATTGCCACCGACATCACGGGCCGGCTGCGCGCCGAGGAGCAGGCCGCGCTGCAGGCCGAGAAGGCGCAGGTCACGAGCCGGCTGGTGACGATGGGCGAGATGGCGTCTTCCGTCGCGCATGAGCTCAACCAGCCGCTCACCGCGATCACCAACTACTGCAACGGCATGGTCTCGCGCGTGAAGGCGGACACCATCGCCCAGGACGACCTGATCGCCGCGTTGCAGAAGACGGCCCGCCAGGCCGAGCGCGCCGGGCTCATCATCAAGCGCATCCGCGCCTTCGTGAAGCGCAGCGAGCCGCAGCGCCAGGCGGCGCAGGCGCGGCAGATCGTCGATGACGCGGTGGACCTGGCCGGCATCGAGCTGCGCCGGCGCAACGTGGCCATCCACACCTATGTCGCGCAGCGGCTGCCCACGCTGATGGTCGATCCCATCCTGGTCGAACAGGTGGTGCTGAACCTGCTGAAGAACGCGGCCGAGGCGATCGACAACGCGCAGCTCGCGCCGGCCCGCCGCCACATCGAGCTGCGCGTGGTGCCGCGCCACACGCCGGAGGAAGGTGGCGTCATCGAGTTCAGCGTCACCGACATGGGGCCGGGCTTGCAGCCCGAGGTGATCAGCCGCCTGTACGAAGCCTTCTTCTCGACCAAGGCCGAAGGACTGGGCATCGGGCTGAGCCTGTGCCGCTCGATCGTGGAGTCGCACCGCGGCCGGATGAAAGCGCAGAACCTCTACAATGGAACGCTGATCGTCGGGTGCCGTTTTTCGTTCACGTTGCCGGTGGTGCACTCCGACCTGCCGGTGCGCGCCGAGGCGCCAGCCGCCACACCCGAGCCTGCCTTCGAGCAGCAAGCGGCCCCGTCCGCCAACCACCCCACAGTGACATCCTGAATGAGCCTGATTCCCAAGAAGGGCACCGTCTATGTCGTCGATGACGACGAGGCCGTGCGTGACTCGCTGCAGTGGTTGCTGGAAGGCAAGGACTACCGCGTCAAGTGCTTCGATTCGTCGGAGTCGTTCCTGTCCCGCTTCGACCCGCGCGAGGTGGCCTGCCTGATTGCCGACATCCGGATGGACGGCATGAGCGGCCTGGAGCTGCAAGACCGGCTGATGGAGCGCAAGAGCCCGCTGCCCATCGTCTTCATCACCGGCCACGGCGACGTGCCGATGGCCGTGACGACGATGAAAAAAGGCGCGATGGATTTCATCGAAAAGCCGTTCAAGGAAGAAGAGCTGCTCAGCCTGGTGGAGCGCATGCTCGACCAGGCCCGCAACGCCTTCAGCCAGCACCAGGAGCAGGCCAGCCGCGACGCATTGCTGAGCCGGCTGACCACGCGCGAGGCGCAGGTGCTGGAGCGCATCGTCGCCGGCCGGCTGAACAAGCAGATCGCCGATGACCTGGGCATCAGCATCAAGACGGTGGAGGCGCACCGCGCCAACATCATGGAAAAGCTCAACGCCAACACGGTGGCCGATCTGCTGAAGATCGCGCTCGGCGCGCAAAGCAAGAGCTGACGGCACGACAATTGAGCCAAGGCCGCCGCAGCGCGGCCTTGGCCGTTTCTGAAAGACACCCGCCATGCCCGCACAACGCATCGACGGCACCGCCCTGGCGCAGCGCATGCGCGCCGATGTCGCCGCGGGGGCCGCCGCGCTGCCGCACCAGCCCGGCTTGGCCGTGCTGCTGGTGGGCGATGACCCGGCCAGTGCCGTCTATGTGCGCAACAAGGTCAGGGCCTGCGCCGAGCACGGCCTGCATTCGGTGCTGGAGCGGTACGACGCCGGCCTGTCCGAAGCCGCGCTGCTGGAGCGCATCACCGCCCTGAACGCCGACCCGGCGATCCACGGCATCCTCGTTCAGATGCCTTTGCCCCGGCACATCGCCCCGCACAAGGTCATCGCCGCCATCAGCCCGGCCAAGGACGTGGACGGCTTCTCGGTGCTGTCGGCCGGTGAGCTGGTGTCCGGCCTGCCGGGGCTGCGGCCCTGCACGCCGCATGGCTGCATGAAGCTGATCGAAAGCACCGGCATCGCGCTCAAGGGCAAGCATGCGGTCGTCGTCGGGCGCAGCAACACCGTGGGCAAGCCGATGGCGCTGCTGCTGCTGCAGGCCGACGCCACCGTCACCGTCTGCCACAGCGCCACGCCCGACCTCGCGCTGCACACGCGCCAGGCCGACGTGGTGGTGGTGGCCGTGGGCCGGCGCAACACCTTGACGGCGGCGATGGTGAAGCCGGGCGCGGTGGTCATCGACGTCGGCATGAACCGCGACGCCGACGGCAAGCTCTGCGGCGATGTCGATTTCGACGGCGTGCAGCAGGTCGCCGGCTGGATCACACCGGTGCCCGGCGGCGTGGGGCCGATGACGATCACGATGCTGCTGTCCAACACGCTGGAAGCGGCCCGGGCCGCACTGCTGGAGGCAGCATGAACAACCCGCTGCTGCAGTTCGACGGCCTGCCGGCGTTTGCCGAGATCCGCCCCGAGCACGTCACGCCGGCCATCGACCGCCTGCTGGCCGACGCCGAGGCGGCGCTGGAGCAGGCCGTCGGCACTGCGGTGCCTGCCGACTACAAGGCGCTGTCGCTCGCGCTCGACGTGCCGGTGGAGCGCCTGCGCCGCGCCTGGGGCGCCGTGGGCCATCTTCAGGCGGTGGCCGACACGCCTGCGCTGCGCGCCGCGCAGGCCGACAACCTGCCCCGCATCACCGACTTCTACACCCGGCTGGGTGCCGACGCACGGTTGTACGCCAAGGTCAAGGCGGTGGCGGCCAGCCCTGCCGCGCAACACCTGCCCGCCGAGCAGCGCAAGGCGCTGGCCGACGCGCTGCGCAACTTTGTGCTCGGTGGCGCCGAGTTGCAGGGCGCGGCACGAGAACGCTTTGCGCAGATCCAGGACCGGCTGGCCGCGCTGTCGCAGCAGTTCGGCGAGCATGTGCTGGACGCCACCGATGGCTTCGCGCTGTTCGTGGACGAAAGGCAGCGGCTGCCGATGGCCGGCCGGGCCACAAGCTGAGCCTTCAGTTCCCGGTCTATCTGCCGGTGATGGAGCACGCCACCGACCGCCCACTGCGCGAGCAGCTCTACCGCGCGTACCACACGCGCGCCAGCGAGTTCGGCAGCCAGGCGCTGGACAACGGGCCGGTGATGCGCGAGATGCTGGCGCTGCGGCAGGAAGAGGCCGCGCTGCTCGGCCACGCGAGCTACGCCCACCTGTCGCTGGTGCCCAAGATGGCCGACACGCCGGCCCAGGTGATGGCCTTCGTGCGTGACCTGGCGCAGCGGGCCCGGCCCTTCGCCGAGCGCGACCGCGATGCGCTGGACGCCTTTGCCGCAAGCGCGTTGCAGTTGCCTGCGCTCGAGCCCTGGGACCGCCTCTTCGCCGCCCAGCGGCTGAAGGAGGCGCGCTTCGCTTTCAGCGCCAACGCCGTGAAGCAGTACTTCACCGAGCCGCGCGTGCTGGCCGGCCTGTTCCAGCTCATCGAGACGCTGTTCGGGGTGCGCATCCGGCCGGGGCAGGCGTCGGTCTGGCACGACAGCGTGCGCTTCTTCCACGTCGAACGCGACGGCCAGCCGGTGGCCGGCTTCTACATCGACCTCTTCGCACGCGCCGGCAAGGAAGCCGGCGCCTGGATGGACGACGTGCGCCAGCGCTGGCTGCGGCCGGACGGCGGCGCCTTGCAGTTGCCCATCGCCCATCTGGTGTGCAACTTCGCCCCGCCGAGTGCGCCGGGCCGGCCCGCGCTGCTGACGCACGACGACCTCATCACGCTGTTCCACGAGTTCGGCCATGGCCTGCACCACATGCTGACGCAGGTGGACGAGATGGCTGTGGCCGGCATTGCCGGCGTCGAATGGGACGCGGCCGAGCTGCCCAGCCAGTTCATGGAGAACTTCTGCTGGCAGTGGGAGGTGTTGTCGGAGCTGTCGGCCCATGTGGACAGCGGCGCCCCGCTGCCGCGCGCGCTGTTCGACAAGATGCTGGCAGCGCGCAACTTCCACAGCGGCCTGACGGTGCTGCGCTATGCCGAATACGGCTTGTTCGACATGCGCGCCCACGCCGAAGCGCATGCCGCCGGCCGGCTTCAGGCGCTGGCCGACGAGGTGCATGCAGAACTCGGCGTGCAGCCTGCGCCGGCCTTCATGCGCTACCCCAACACCTTCACGCACCTGTTCGACGGCGGCTATGCGGCGGGCTTCTACGGCTATGCCTGGGCCGAGGTGCTGTCGGCCGATGCCTTCAGCCTGTTCGAGGAAAAAGGCCTGTTCGACGCCGACACCGGCCGCCGCTGGCGCGAGGAAGTGCTGGAGGTCGGCGGCAGCCGGCCGGCGCTGGACAGCTTCGTCGCCTTCCGCGGCCGTGAACCACGCATCGATGCGCTGCTGCGTCATCAAGGATTGGCTTGAACGCCAAGGCCGATCTGGGCTAGATTGCAGCCCATGACACGCATGCTGCTCACCGCCGGTTTCCTCACCCTTCTGGCGGGCACCGCCACGGCGCAATACAAGGTGATCGGCGCCGACGGCAGCGTCACCTACACAGACCGCCCGCCGGCCACTGCCAACACCAAGGTCACCGCGTTGAACCGCCGCGGCGATGCGCCGACGCCGGCCGACGCCACGCTGCCCTTCGACCTGCGGCAGGTGGCAAGCCGCTTTCCTGTGACGCTCTACACCTCCGCCGACTGCCCGCCCTGCGATGCCGGCCGCAACTTCCTTCAGCAGCGCGGCGTGCCCTACACCGAGCGCCGCGTGGGCAGCGAGGACGACGCGGCGGCCTTGGAGCGCGCCGTCGGTGGCCGCACCGTACCGGCACTGACGGTGGGCTCCCAGGCGTTGCGCGGCCTGTCGCAGACCGACTGGACCGTGTATCTCGACGCCGCCGGCTACCCGCGCGAGTCCAAGCTGCCGCGCAACTGGCAGGCACCGGCCGCCACGCCGCTGGTCGAGCGGGCCCAGCCCCAGACCCAGACGCAGGCACAGGCCCGCAGCGCCCCGGCAGCCGCCCCGGCCGCGCCGCAGGAGCCGGCGCCGGCCGACAACGGCATCAAGTTCTAGCCGTCTGGAGCCGGCGCGCCACCCAGGAGCCGGCGCCCACCGCACCGCCCACCGCCCAGAACAGCACTGCCGCACCCACCACGGTGCCGGCCACGCCGAACAGCAGCGGCATCACGGTGCTCGACGCGTTGATCGCCATCGAGCGGAAGGCCAGCGCCTCGCCATGGCGGTTGCCCGGCGTCAGGTGGTGCAGCGTGGACATGATCATGGGCTGCACCGCGCCCAGCGTCACGCCCAGCAGCACGGCGCAGCCTGCCATCCACCACGGTGAATGGGCCAGCGGGTACAGCGCGAAGATGACGCCGGTGCCGAACATCGCGCCGCGCACCACCTGCCCTTCGCGCAGCCGGTGCGCCAGCAGCGGGATGAACAGCCGCACGCAGGTGACCGACAACGTGAAGGTTCCGAGGATCAGGCCGATGGTCGATGCACTGAAGCCGCGTTCATGCCCGAGGATGGGCACCGCGAAGCTGTGCACGTCCCAGCACATCGACAGCAGCCAGTTGACGATGAGCAGCCGCTTCATGCCCGGTGCGGCCAGCAGGTCCCAGGCGGTGTGGTCTGCCGCGCGCGCGGCCGGCGTGCGCGGCGCGCCACGGGGCACGCTGCGCGCCGACAGCAGCGTGGCCAGCGGCATCAGCAGCAGCAGCGCATAGCCGGCGCCGAAGCCGGCCAGGTCGATGGTGAAGCCCACCGCCACCGGGCCGATGACGTTCGAGAACGACGGCGCGATGCCCAGCCAACTGAAGACCCGCACCCGCTCGGCGGCGTCGCGCGCGGCCAGGCCGGCGGTGCGCTGGATCGTCAGCATGCCCATGTTGGCGCCCGAGCCGGTCAGCATGGCGGCCACGCACAGCAGCACGAAGTGCGGCCAGCCCGCGATGAAGACCGAGGCCACCGCCAGCAGCATGCCGCTGGCCGTCAGCGCGACGGCGATGCGCACCGGCCGGTGGTAGCCCCAGCGGTCTGCCAGCCGCCCGGCATGCAGCGCCAGCAGCACCGGCGCGGCGGCGAACAAGGCCAGCAGCAGCCCCACCGACCAGGCGCTGTAGCCTTCGTGCAGCGCCTGAAGCGGCGCCGCCATGCGCAGCCCGGCCATCGCCGAGTGCAGGCCGAGCTGGCCGATGATCAGTGCACTCAAGACGCGGCCCGACTGCGGCACCGGCGCCGTGCCGTCAGACATCCAGCAGGTCCTCTGCGCCCGGCAGCAACTGCTGCACCCGCGTGTCGGGCATCGCTTCCACGCTCTTCAACTGCCTGGCCATCGCGCGGGTGCGCGTCTCTGCCAGCTCGATGGTGTTGCTGGCTTCTTCCAGCTTCTTCTTGGTCTTGGCCAGCACATCGCCGAACTTGCCGAACTCGGTCTTCACCGCGCCCAGCACCTCCCAGACCTCGGCCGAGCGCTTCTCGAGCACCAGCGTGCGAAAGCCCATCTGAAGGCTGGTCAGCGTGGCCAGCAGCGTGGTGGGGCCGGCCAGCATCACCTTGTACTCGCGCTGCAACGCCTCCAGCAGGCCGGGGCGGCGCAAGGCCTCGGCATACAGCCCTTCGGTGGGCACGAAGAGGATGGCGAAGTCGGTGGTGTGCGGCGGCGCCAGGTATTTGTCGCGGATGCTGCGCGCTTCCAGCCGCAAGCGCAGCTCGACGGCCTTGGCCGCGCTCTCGGCCGCCGGTGCGTCGGCGCGCTCGTGCGCGTCGAGCAGGCGCTCGTAGTCCTCGCGCGGGAACTTGGCGTCGATGGGCAGCCACAGCGGCGCACCGTCGGCGCGCTGGCCCGGCAGCCGGATGGCGAATTCCACCCGCTCGTTGCTGCCCGGCACGGTGGCCACATTGACGGCGTACTGCTCCGGCGTGAACACCTGCTCCAGCAGGCCGGCGAGCTGCACCTCGCCGAAGATGCCGCGCGTCTTCACGTTGTTCAGCACGCGGTTCAACGCGCCGACGTCGCGCGCCAGCGTCTGCATCTCGCCCAGGCCCTTGTGCACCTGCTCCAGCCGGTCGGCCACCTGCTTGAAGCTTTCGCCCAGCCGGTGTTCCAGCGTGGCGTGCAGCTTCTCATCGACCGTGGCGCGCATCTGGTCGAGCTTCTTCTCGTTGCCTTCCTGCAGCGCCACCAGCCGGCCATCGACGGCCTGCCGCACCTCGTTGAGCCGGCGTTCGTTGGCGTCGGACAAGAGCCGCAACTGCTCTGCCAGCGTGTCGCTGAAGCGGCGCAGTGCGGCCTCGCTCTGCGCCTGCGTGGCGGCGAGCTGGCCGCGAAAGGAGTCGATCTGCTCGTTCTGCGTGCGGGCCACGTCGCCGCCCTGCGTCAAGAGCATCTGCTGGAAGCTGGCCAGGTCGGCGCGCAAGGCCTGCGCCAGGCGGCCCAGCTCGTCGCGCAGATCGCCTTCCAGGCGCCGCAGCGGGGCTTCATCGGTGCGCCGCAGCGCGATCCAAGACAACAACACCAAGATCAGCGCGAGCAGCGCGGGAACAATCCAGTCCGGCATGGCGGCATTGTGTCAGCCCGGGATGCACCCGCTGCGCGAAAGCGCGTGGTGCAGTACGCTCGCCGCCGGTCGAACATGGCAACAAGCCGCGAGGAGAGAACTTGATCAAGCTGAACGTGAACGGCAAGGCAGTGTCTGTCGATGCCGAGGCCGACATGCCGCTGCTCTGGGCGCTGCGTGAAAACCTGCAGATGACGGGCACCAAATTCGGCTGCGGCATGGCGCTGTGCGGCGCCTGCACGGTGCACATCGACGGCCAGGCCATGCGCTCCTGCGTGACGCCGCTGTCCGCCGCCGCCGGCAAGAAGATCACCACCATCGAGGCGATGGCCAACAGCCGCACCGGCCAGGCCGTGCAGGCCGCCTGGGTGGCGCACGACGTGCCGCAATGCGGCTACTGCCAGTCGGGCCAGATCATGAGCGCCTGCGCCCTGCTGGCGAAGAACAAGAAGCCGGCAGACGCCGACATCGACGCCGCGATGAGCGGCAACATCTGCCGCTGCGGCACCTACAACGAGATCCGCGCCGCGATCAAAGACGCTGCCGTCACGCTGGAAAGGACGGCCTGAGATGGACATGCCACGCACCACCGCAACCCGCCGCGGCTTCCTGCAAGGCAGCGGCGCACTCGTCGTCGGCTTCGCGTTGCCGATGGCAGCACGCGCGGCCGACGTCGCCAAGGCAGCCGCCGCGCCCTTCAAGCCCAGCGCCTACCTGCGCATCACCGCCGACAACCGCGTCACCGTGGTCTGCGGTTCGTCCGAGATGGGACAGGGCGTGTTGACCGCGATCCCGATGCTCGTGGCCGAAGAGCTGGATGCAGACTGGAAGCTCGTCAGCGTGGAGCAGGCGCCGGTCGATGCGGCCTTCGCCAACCCGATGTTCGGCATGCAGGCCACCGGTGGCTCGACGACCGTGCGCGCGCACTGGGAGCCGATGCGCAAGGCCGGCGCTGCCGCACGCCAGATGCTGGTGGCTGCTGCCGCGGCCGAGTGGAAGGTGGACCCGTCGCAGATCACCACCGACAAGAGCATGCTGCTCGGCCCGGGCGGCAAGAAGGCGAGCTATGGCTCGCTGGTGGCCGCAGCGGCACAGCAGCCGGTGCCCGACAAGCCGGTGCTCAAGGACGCCAAGGCCTTCAAGCTGCTGGGCAAGCCGCTGCGCCGGCTCGACACGCCCGACAAGACCAACGGCAAGGCGCGCTTCGGCATCGACGCCCAGGTGCCGGGCATGCTGGTCGCGGTGATGGCGCGCGCACCGGCCGGCGGCGCCAAGCCGAAGAGCGTGAACGACGCCAAGGCCAAGGCCGTCAAGGGCGTGCAGCAGGTCATCACGCTGCCCACCGGCGTGGCGGTGCTGGCCACCGGTTACTGGGCCGCGAAGAAGGGCCGCGACGCGCTGGAGATCGACTGGGACATGGGCCCGGCTGGCGCACTCAACAGCGCAGGCATCAGCGAGATGCTCGACGACGCCGCGCGCAAAGCCGAGGCCGTGGCGCGCGACGACGGCAACGTGAAGGACGCCGCGGCCAACGCGGCCAGCACGCTGGATGCGCGCTACGAGGCGCCCTACCTCGCGCATGCCTGCATGGAGCCGCTGAACTGCACCGCGTCGGTCAAGGGAGATGAGGTCGAGATCTGGGCCGGCACGCAGAGCCAGGGCCCCGTGCAGGGCATCTTGTCGCAGGTGGCTCAATCGTCATCAGCCACCCCGGCCAAGGTCAAGATCAACACCATGCTGCTGGGCGGCGGTTTCGGCCGCCGCTTCGCGCCTGACTTCGTGATCGACGCCACCTTGCTCAGCAAGATCAGCGGCAAGCCGGTGAAGCTGATCTACGCGCGCGAAGACGACATGGCAGCGGGCTTCTACCGCCCGGCGTCGGTGGCACGCTTCGAGGCCGCGCTCGACGCCAAGGGCGCACCCACCATGCTGCGGGCCGGCGTGGGCTCGCCGTCCATCATGGCTGCGTCCGGCTTCATGAAGATCCCCGAGAACGGCGTCGATTCCTTCGCACTGGAAGGCCTGGCCGACCACCCCTACGACATCCCGAACCAGCGCATCGCCTACGGGCGCGCGGAGCCGGGGCCGCAGGTCTGGTTCTGGCGGTCGGTCGGCCATTCGCAGAACGCTTTCTTCATCGAAGGCTTCATCGACGAGCTGGCCGCTGCGGCCAAGCAGGACCCGTATGAATACCGGCGCGCGCTGATGGGCAAGTCACCACGCCACAAGGCGGTGCTGGAACTGGCGGCGCAGAAGGCCGGCTGGGGCAAGCCGCTGCCGGCCGGCATGGGCCGCGGCATCGCAGTGGCCGAAAGCTTCGGCACCTACGTGGCCGAGGTGGCCGAGGTCTCGGTGGCTGCCGACGGCACACCCAAGGTGCACCGCGTGGTGGCTGCGGTGGACTGCGGCATGACGGTCAACCCCGAGATCATCCGCCGGCAGATCGAGGGCGCCATCGTCTATGGGCTGAGCGCCGCGCTGTACGGCCGCATCAGCTTCAAGGACGGGCGCGTCGAGCAGGGCAACTTCCACAACTACCCGGTGCTGCGCATGAGCGAGATGCCCAAGGTGGAAGTGCACATCCTCGCCAGCAGCGAAGGGCCGGGCGGCATCGGCGAGCCCGGCACGCCGCCCATCGGGCCGGCGGTGGTGAACGCGATCTTCGCCGTCACCGGCAAGCGGCTTCGCGCGCTGCCCATCGACAACGGGCAGCTCAAGCGCGCCTGAGCGCGGCCTGCGGGTTGACCGGCGTCGGCGGCACGCCGCCGGTCAGCGCCGCAATCAGGTTGTCGGCCGCCAATTCGGCCATCGCGCGGCGGGTGGCGACCGTGGCGCTGGCGATGTGCGGTGTGAGCACCACGTTGGGCACCTGCAGCAGCGCCGGGTGGACGGCGGGCTCGCCTTCGAAGACGTCCAGCCCGGCCGCCGCGATGCGGCGCTGGCGCAGCGCATCGGTCAGCGCTGCGTCATCGACGATGCCGCCGCGGGCGATGTTGGTCAGCGTCGCGCTGGGCTTCATCAACGCCAGCTCTGCGGCGCCAATGGCGTGGTGGCTGCTGGCTGAATACGGCAGCACCAGCACCAAGTGGTCGGCCTCGCGCAGCAGGCATTCCTTGTCCACGTAGCGGGCGTTGATCGGCGCTTCCTGCTCGGGCGGCAGGCGGCTGCGGTTGTGGTAGATCACGCGCATGCCGAAGCCGAGCGCGCCGCGCCTGGCGATGCCCTGGCCGATGCGGCCCATGCCCAGGATGCCCAGCGTCGCGCCGTGCACGTCGCTGCCGGTGAACATGTCGTAGGCCCAGCGGTTCCACTCGCCGCGGCGCAGGAATTGCTCTGCCTCGCCGATGCGGCGCGCCGTGGCCATCATCAGCGCGAAGCCGAAGTCGGCGGTGGTTTCGGTCAGCACATCGGGCGTGTTGGTGGCCAGCACGCCATGCGCGTTGCAGGCGTCGATGTCGATGTTGTTGTAGCCCACCGCCATGTTGCACACCACGCGCAATTGCGGGTGGGCGGCCAGCAGGTCGGCGTCGATGCGCTCGCTGCCGGTCGTCAATGCGCCTTGCTTGCCTTGCAGCCTGGCGCTCAACTCGGGCCTGGCGAGGATGGTGTCCGACGGGTTGTCGTCCACCTCGAAGTGGCCGCGCAGGCGCTGCACCACCTCGGGAAAGATGGCGCGCGCGATGAGGACATGCGGTCGGGTCACGGGCCTGGCCTTTCGTTGCGCACAGCGGGTTCAGCGAAACCAGATGAAGGTCATCAACACGAACAGCGGCACCAGCACCGCCACGCTCCAGGCCATGTAGCCGAAGAAGCTGGGCATGCGGATGCCGCGCTCCTCGGCAATCGCCTTGACCATGAAGTTGGGCGCGTTGCCGATGTAGGTGTTGGCGCCCATGAACACCGAGCCGGCCGAGATGGCGGCCAGCGTGGGCGCCAGCACCGTCATCAAGGCCACCGGGTCGCCGCCGGCAAGGTTGAAGAAGACGAGGTAGGTGGGCGCGTTGTCCAGGAAGGAGCTGAGCACGCCGCTGAACCAGAAATAGGCCCAGGGCAGCGGCTGGCCGTCAGGGCCCGTCACGGCCCGCGCCACTGCCGCAAAGGCGCCTTGCTCGCCGGCCTTGAGCATCGCCAGCACCGGGATCATCGTGAGGAAGATGCCGATGAAGAGCTTGGCCACCTCCTGCATCGGCCCCCAGGAGAACTGGTTCTTCTCGCGCACGCCGGCCGGCGTGATGGCCAGCGACAGCAGCGTCACGCCCACCAGCAGCACGTCGCGCAGGACCTGCTGAAGTTCGACCGTGGTGCCGAACACGTCGAACGCGATGCCGGGCTTCCACAAGCCGCTGGCCAGCACCAGCACCACCACGGCGGCCAGCGGCAGCAGGTTGATGGCACCGTCCAGCCCCAGGCGCGGCGAGTCCGGCGTGGGGTCGGCCCGCAGCACGCCTTCGCGGCGGTACCAGTAGCTGTCGATGGCGTAGAAGATCAGCAGCAGCGCGCCCAGCAGGCTCAGCGTCTCGGGGAAGATGTGGCCGACGGTCCAGAAGAACGTCACGCCCTTGAGGAAGCCCAGGAACAGCGGCGGGTCGCCCAGCGGCGTCAGCGAGCCGCCTGCATTGCTGACCGTGAAGATGAAGAACACCACCACATGGGCGACGTGCTTGCGGTTGTCGTTGGCGCGGATCAGCGGCCGGATCAACAGCATCGATGCACCGGTGGTGCCCATCACGCTGGCCAGCAGCGAACCCACCGCCATGATGGCGACGTTGACACCCGGGCTGCCATGCAGGTTGCCGCGCACGTAGATGCCGCCGGCGGCTGTGAACAGCGCCACCAGCAGCACGATGAACGGGATGTACTCGGCCAGCAGCGTGTGCACCAGCGCTCCGCCGGCCGCCTGCGGCCCGAAGACGGCCGCGAACGGCAGCAAAAAGGCCAGCGCCCAGCCGGCGGCGATCTTGCCGAAGTGGTGGTGCCAGACGGTGGGCGCTGCCAGCGGCAGGATGGCGATGCTGAGCAGCACGCCGGCGAAAGGAAGGCCCCACCAGGCCGACAGGCCGGCGCCCAGGCTGAGCTCGCTCATTCGAGGAAGCGGGCGAAGCCCGCCACCGGCTCACGCTCTGTCAACAGCGTGTTCTCCGGCGCCGCCGTGTCGGCATGGCCGAGCGACATGCCGCAGACCAGCATCTGGCTGTCCGGCAGTGACAGGTGCCGCGCGATGATGCGGTGGAATTGCATGAAGGCGGCCTGCGGGCAGGTGTCCAGCCCGCGGGCGCGCGCAGCCACCATCACGCTTTGCAGGAACATGCCGTAGTCGAGCCAACTGCCTTGCTGCATCACGCGGTCGATGGTGAACATCAGCCCGACCGGCGCGCCGAAGAACTGGTAGTTGCGCCGGTGCTGGGCATGCATGCGTGTCTTGTCGGTCTTCGCGATGCCGAGGAGCGTGTACAGATCCCAGCCCACCTTGCGTCGGCGCTCGATGAACGGCGAGCGCCATTCGGTGGGGTAGTAGGCGTACTCCTCGGTGTGCAGCGCGCGTTCCGCTGGGTCGTCGTACGCGGCCACGATGTCGGCAGACAGCGCTTCTTTGGCGGCGCCTGTCAGCACATGCACCTGCCACGGCTGGGTGTTGGTGCCCGACGGCGCGCGCGCGGCAACGCCGAGGATGGCCTCGACCGTCTCGCGTGGCACCGGTGTGGGGAGAAAAGCGCGCAACGAACGCCGGCTGGTGATGGCTGCATCCACCGCGGCGGTGGACTCTGTCGTGATGGCGGTCATGCGGGCAGGCACAGGGGTTGGATGGCAAGCGACAAGGCGGCAGGCAAGGCGCAGGGGCGGCGGCTGGCGCGGCTTACATAGACATGGACGAAGTGGCCCGCCGCGGCCGACAAGGCTGCGCCATCGGCGAACAGGCCGACCTCGTAGCGCACGCTGGAGCGGCCTTGGCGCGCCACGCGCAGCCCGGCGTCCACCGCCTGCGGAAACGCCAGCGGCGCGAAGTAGTTGCAGTGCGTCTCCACCACCAGGCCGATGACCTCGCCATGCGCGATGTCCAGCGCGCTGGCCTCGACGAGGTAGCGGTTCACCACCGTGTCGAAAAAGCTGTAATAGACGACGTTGTTGATGTGGCCGTAGGCGTCGTTGTCCATCCAGCGCGTGGTGATGCGACAGAAGTGGCGGTAGCTGTCGCGTGGCTGGGGCTCAAGCCTCGTGGCGGCGCCTGCATGGGCTTGGACCTCGGCTGTGGCGGAAGGCGTCATGCCGTGCATTCTGCCGCCCAGGCCTGCCAGGACAGAAAGGCTTCGAGCAGCGTGCGTCTCTGCACCGCCACGGTCGTTGCGAGATCGCGGCCATAGCCGCCTGCCATCGACAGCGCCACCGGAATGCGCCGCTCGCGCAAGGCGGTCAACACCCGCTGGTCTCGCTGCGCCAGGCCCTCGCTGCTGATCTTCAGGCGGCCCAGGCGGTCGTTCTCGTGCGGGTCGGCACCCGCCACATAGAAGGCCAGCCCAGGCGGGTTGCTGCCGTGGCGCTGCCAGACGTCGGCCAGCGCGGTGTCGAGGGCGGCGAGGTAGGGCGCGTCGGTGCAGCCGTCAGGCAGTTCGACGTCGAGGTCGCTGGCCTCTTTGCGGAACGGAAAGTTCTTCGCACCGTGCAGCGACAGCGTGAACACGGTGCTGTCGTCGCGGAAGATCGCGGCGCTGCCGTTGCCCTGGTGCACGTCCAGGTCGATCACCAGCACGCGCAGCAATTGCCGGTGACTGCGGTGCCACTCGGCCTGCATCAGCCGCGCCGCCACCGCCACGTCGTTGAAGACGCAGTAGCCCGAGCCCTTGTGGGCGTGGGCGTGGTGGGTGCCGCCGGCCAGGTTGGCGGCCACGCCTTCGCCGTCGAACAAGGCGCTGCGCGCGGCGGCGATGGTGGCGCCCACCGAGCGCCTTGCCCGCTCCACCATGCGCTCCGACCATGGGAAGCCGATCTCCCGCTGCTGCGCTGCGGTGGTGGTGCCTTCGACCACCGCGCTGATCCATGCGGGCTCGTGTGCCAACGCCAGCTCGCCGTCGCTGGCCGGCGGTGCTTCGCTGACGCGAACGCCAGGCAGAGTGGCTTCCGCCGCCTCGCGCAGCAGCCGGTACTTGGTCATCGGGAAACTGTGGCCCGGCGGCAGCGGCAACACGAAGTGGTCGGAGTGGAAAGCGCGCATTGCTTCGATTCTAGAAAGGCCGCTCTACTTTGTTGCAGCGCAACAAAAAGTGCTTTGCTTCGGTGCGGTGCGTCTCTATACTTCAGTTCATGTTGCAGCGCAGCATAAGTGGTCGGAAAGCAGCGCTGAACCAGGTGTTCCCACTCAACCGACTGCCTCAGGAGATAGACATGAACTTCACCCCCGAACAATTTGTCGCCGCCCAGAAATCCAGCGTCGAGACCCTCTTCGGTCTGACCGCCAAGGCCTTCGAAGGCGTCGAGAAGCTGGTCGAGCTGAACCTGCAAGTGGCCCGCGCCACGCTGGGCGAAGCCGCCGAAACCACGCAAGCCGCGATGTCCGTGAAAGACGCGCAAGAGCTGATGGCGCTGCAGGCCAGCCTGCTGCAGCCGGCCGCCGAGAAGGCCGCCGCTTACAGCCGCCACCTGTACGACATCTTCACCGGCACCACCGCCGAAGTGACCAAGGTCACCGAAGCCAACATCGCCTCTGCCCAGCAAAAGGTGATGGCCGTGGTGGACAACGCCGTCAAGAACGCGCCCGCTGGCACCGAGAACGCCGTGTCGCTGGTGAAGTCGGCCGTCGCGGCTGCCAACAACGCCTACGAGAGCGTGCACAAGGCGGCCAAGCAAGCCACCGAAGTGGCCGAAGCCAACTTCACCGCGATGACCAACACGGCAGTGAAGGCCTCGCAGAACGCCGCCCTCAAGCCCAAGCGCGCCGCCTGATCCAAAGCACAAGCTCAGGGACTCGAAAGCCAGCGGCCCGGTCGAAAGACCGGGCCGCTTTTTCGTTTGCCGCCGCTGCGGCTATTTGGTCAGCGCTGCGATGCGCGCCCTGAGCTGCGGCAGCATCGCGCTGGCCACGTCACGCCCGGCCTGGATGGCCCGCTTGCGCGCCGTGAAATCGGCGCTGGAGACGCCGGCCAGCGACGGGCGCAGCACCACGTCGGCATCGCGCAGCTCGAAGCTGTTGATGCTGCGGCCCATGATCGCAAAGGTCTGCAGCAGCATCTTCATCACGTCGGTGGTGGGGTTGCCGTCGGGCAAGGCGGTGATGTCCACCGCAATCACCAACTCGGCGCCCATCTGGCGCGCAAAGCGCACCGGCACCGGCGACACCAGGCCGCCATCGACATACTCGCGCGCGCCGATGCGCACCGGCTGGAAGACCGCCGGCACCGCGCTCGACGCACGCACCGCCATGCCGGTGTCCCCGCGCTGGAAGAGGATGGCCGCACCGTTGTCCAGATCGGTGGCCACGATGCCCAGCGGCATCGGCATCTGCTCGATGGCCTTGCCGCCGGTCTGCTCGCGCACATAGCGCGCCAGCGACTCGCCGCGGATCAGCCCGCGCATCGGGAACGACCAGTCGGTGATGCCGCCCTCGTCCATGCCCGCCGCCAGGTTGCCCATTTCGGCACCGGTCTTGCCCGACGCATACATCGCAGCGACCAGGCTGCCGGCCGACGTGCCTGCGACGAGGTCGGGCCGGATGCCGGCTTCCTCCAGCACCTGGATCACGCCGATGTGCGCGAAGCCGCGCGCTGCGCCGCCACCGAGCGCCAGCCCGATGCGCGGCGGCTTGGGCGGCGGCTTGGGCAGCGCCGGTGGCGGCTCGGTGACGGTGACTGGCGGCGGCGGCTGAAGCGGCGGCGCGGTCTGGCAGGCGGCCAGCAACAGCAGAGACAGCAAGGCCGGCAAGTACAGGAATTTCAACATGCCGGCATTCTAAGAAAGCAGTCTTCAGACTGAATATGCATAAGCAAGCTACTTCTGTGTAGTTTTCAAATATATCGACGCTCTCTAGAGTCCGAAGCTCGCATTCCTGCCGCCCCGCCGCCCTTCTGCCCTTTTGCCCTGCTTTCTCTGCCCGCACTCCCGTCCATGTACCGCTACACCGAATTCGACCGCCAGTTCGTGCATGCCCGCGCAGCGCAGTTCCGCGACCAGCTTCAGCGCAACCTGTCCGGCGAATTGGCCGACGAAGACTTCCGCCCGTTGCGCCTGCAGAACGGCTGGTACGTGCAACGCCACGCGCCGATGCTGCGCGTGGCCGTGCCCTATGGTGAACTGTCCAGCCGCCAGCTCCGCCAACTGGCGCGCATCGCCCGCGAGCACGACCTGCAAGACGCCGGCACGCCGCAGGAGCGCGGCGGCTTCGGCCACTTCAGCACGCGGCAGAACCTTCAGTTCAACTGGATTGCGCTGGCTGATGCCGCCGACGTGATGGACCTGCTGGCCGACGTGGACATGCACGGCATCCAGACCAGCGGCAACTGCATCCGCAACATCACGACCGACGCGCTGGCCGGCATCGCGCCCGACGAAGCCATCGACCCGCGGCCCTACTGCGAGATCCTCCGCCAGTGGAGCACCTTGCAGCCCGAGTTCGCCTTCCTGCCGCGCAAGTTCAAGATCGCCGTGACGGGCGCTGCCGAAGACCGAGCCGCGACTGCGTGGCACGACATCGGGCTGCAGCTCCACCACAACGCCGCTGGCGACGTGGGCTTCCGGGTGCTGGTCGGCGGCGGCATGGGCCGCACGCCGGTGATCGGCACCTTGATCAACGACTTCGTGCCCTGGCAGCAGATCCTCGTGTTCATCGAGGCCATCGTGCGTGTCTATAACCTGCACGGCCGGCGCGACAACGCCTACAAGGCGCGCATCAAGATCCTCGTCAAGGCCGAAGGGCAGAAGTTCATCGACGACGTCAACGCCGAGTTCGCTGCGCTGCTGCCCGGCAGCCCGCATGTCGTGCCGCAGGGGGAGTTCGACCGCGTCGCGGCCAACTTCGTGGCGCCGCTGGGCGCGCAGCCGGCCGGCAGGCAACGCACCGATGGCGACATGCCGGTGGCCTACACCCGCTGGCTGGAGCGCAACGTGCACGCCCACAAGCTGCCCGGCGTGCGCGCGGTGACGCTGTCGCTCAAGCGCGCCGGCCTGCCGCCCGGTGACGTCACCGCCGACCAGATGGACGGCGCTGCCGAGCTGGCCGAACGCTTCAGCCACGGCGAGCTGCGCGTCACCCACGACCAGAACCTGCTGCTGCCCTGGGTGCTGGAAAGCGAGCTGCGCGCGCTGTGGCTCGACGCCCGCGAGGGCGGCTTCGCCACGCCGAACATCGGCTTCCTGACCGACATGATCGCCTGCCCCGGCGGCGACCTTTGCGCGCTGGCCAACGCGCGCTCCATCCCCATCGCGGCGGCCATCAACGAGCGCTTCGACGACCTGGACACGCTCTACGACATCGGCGACATCGACCTGCACATCAGCGGCTGCATCAACTCCTGCGGCCACCACCACAGCGGCCACATCGGCATCCTGGGCGTCGATAAAGACGGCAGCGAGTGGTACCAGGTGACGCTGGCGGGCTCCGACGGCTCCACGCTGAGCGGCGCGGCCGTGCCAGGCAAGGTGATCGGCCCGTCGTTCGCGGCCGACGAGGTGCCCGACGTGATCGAGGCCGTGGTCGAGACCTACCGCCGCGAGCGCCATGCAGGCGAGCGCTTCATCGACACGGCGCGCCGGCTGGGCACGCCACCCTTCCGCGCCGCCGCCGACGCGGTGCGCCGCAGCACGGCCGCTGTAACGGCCTGACCACGGCCTGACAACCCTGCACCGAGGAGCACCGCATGCAACTCATCCCCGCGCAAGACAGCTTGCCGGCCGGCGCCCTGGCGCTGGGCAACAGCGACGACGTGCTGGCGCGCGCCGCCGACGTGGCCGCTGCCGCCACGGTGGTGCTGCACTTCCCCAAGTGGACCGACGGCCGCGCCTACTCGCAGGCCGTGCTGCTGCGAGGCAGGCTGCGCTACGCAGGCGAGATCATCGCCACCGGCGACGTGGTGGTGGACATGCTGCCGCTGCTGCGCCGTTGCGGCTTCGACGCGGTGCAACTGCGCGCCGACCAGAACACCGACACCGCAGAACGCATCGTCGATACGCTGCCGGGGCCGTTGCCGGGGCGCCTTCCCGGTAGCGTCCCCGGGCGCCTCCCCGGCCGCTTTCCAGGCCATTACCAGGGCGACGCCATCGGCGGCCTTCCCATCTTCCAGCGCCAGGACACCCAGCATGCCGTCGGCCATTGAGTTGCACGCCCGCAAGACGCGCGGCTTCGACGCCCGCGTTGCGCACGCCGTGGCATTGCTGCGCGAGGCCGCAGAAGACCACGCAGGCCGCATCGTGCAGGCGTCCAGCCTGGGCGTCGAAGGCATGGTGCTGACGGACATGATCGCCCGCCACAAGCTGCCGATCGCAGTGGCCACGCTCGACACCGGCATGCTGCACGAAGAGACGCTGGCGCTGATTCCGCGCATCGCGCAGCGCTACGGCTTGCAGGTCGAGCGCTTCAAGCCGCGCACCGAGGCCGTGGTGCACTTCGTGCGCCGCCATGGCGAGAAGGCGATGTTCGACAGCGTGGCGCTGCGCAAGGGCTGCTGTGCGGTGCGCAAGATCGAGCCGATGCAGCGCCTGCTCGAAGGCCGCACGGCCTGGGTGACCGGGCTGCGCCGCGCCCAATCCGAAGAACGCAGCCATGTGCCCTTCTTCGAGCTGGACGCCGACGGCCGTGAGAAGTTCTACCCGCTGGCCGACTGGAGCGACGCCGACATCTGGCACTACGTGCAGTTGCACGGCGTGCCCTACAACGCACTGCACGACCAGTTCTTCCCCAGCATCGGCTGCGCGCCCTGCACGCGCGCGGTGGCCCTCGGCGAAGACCAGCGCGCCGGCCGCTGGTGGTGGGAAAGCGAAGAGAGCGCCAAGGAGTGCGGGCTGCACATGCGGCCGGAGCCGGTGGCCGCTTGAGCATGGGCAAGGTCGTCTTCATCGGCGCCGGGCCGGGCGCGGCAGACCTCATCACCGTGCGCGGCGCACGCCGGCTGGCCGAGGCCGACGTGGTGCTGTTCGACGCCCTCACCGACCCCGCGCTGCGCGCATTGGCACCGCAGGCGCGCTGGATCGACGTCGGCAAGCGTGGCTTCTGCGACTCCACCGGCCAGGCCACTATCGACGCGATGCTGGTGCGCCAGGCGGCGCAGCACCGCTGCGTGGTGCGGCTCAAAGGCGGCGACCCCAGCATCTTCGGCCGGCTGGAAGAAGAGCTGGAGGTGCTGGCCCGGCACGGCATCGACTGCGAGGTGGTGCCCGGCGTCACCGCGGCCCTGGCAGCGGCCGCCACGAGCCAGCGGCCGCTGACGCGCCGTGGCAGCGGCCGCAGCGTCAGCCTCACCACGGCGATGACGCGCGAAGGCCAGTTGCAGGCCGGGCGCAGCGCCGACACCGAGGTGTTCTACATGGCCGGCAAGCAGTTGGCCAAGCTGGGCCGCCGCCTGGTGGCCGCTGGCTGGCCGGCCGACACGCCGGTGAACGTGGTCTCGCGCGCCGGCTGGCCCGACCAGCTCGCCAGCGACCACACGCTGCCCGCGTTGGCGCAGGCAGCGCTGCTGCACGGCGGCCGGCCCAGCGTGGTGGTGGTGGGCGCCGGCGCACGGCCGCTGCCAGCGGCGCAGACGGCCCTACAGACGACACCACAGGCGGCACCACAGACCGCACTTGTGACGGTGCCCGAGAAGGTGCTCGACAGCGCGTCTTAAAATCGCGCCGCCGACGGGCATGGCCCGCGCCGGCACGACCCTTTCCACACCCTGAGCCTGCCCATGACGCACGTCGTTCTCGAATCCTGCATCCGCTGCAAGTACACCGACTGCGTGGACGTCTGTCCTGTCGATTGCTTTCGTGAAGGCCCCAACTTCCTGACCATCGACCCCGACGAGTGCATCGACTGCGCTGTCTGCATCCCCGAGTGCCCGGTGAACGCCATCCTGCCCGAGGAAGACGTGCCGACCGAGCAACTGCACTTCATCAAGCTCAACGCCGAGCTGGCGCGCGGCTGGCCCAGCATCACCAAGCGCAAGGCGCCGGCACCCGACGCCGATGACTGGAAAGACCGCAAGGACAAGCTCAAGGAGCTGATCCGCTGAACACGGTGGCCGCCGCGGCTGCGGCCCCGCTGGAGACCGATGCCGTCGTCATCGGCGCCGGGCCCGTCGGCCTGTTCCAGGTGTTCCAGCTCGGGCTGCTGGGCATGCGCTGCCATCTGATCGACGCCTTGCCGCACCCCGGCGGCCAGTGCGCCGAGCTGTACCCCGACAAGCCGATCTACGACATCCCGGCCATCCCCGTCTGCACCGGGCTCGAACTGGTGGAGCGGCTGCTGCGGCAGATCGAAGTCTTCTCGCCGGGCCAGCACTGGGGCCAGCAGGTGGCCGTGCTGCAGCCGCAGGCAGACGGCCGCTTTCTGGTTGCAACCGACAAGGGCGTGCGCTTGCTGGCGCGCTGCGTGTGCATCGCCGGCGGCACCGGGGCCTTCGTGCCGCGCCGGCTCAAGCTGCCGGCGCTGGACCGGTTTGCAGGCACGCAGGTGCTCTACAGCGCCGAGCCCGCGCGGCAGCTTGCCGGCCGGCACATCGTCATCGCGGGTGACGGTGATCTGGCGCTCGACGCTGCGGTGCGGCTCGCCTCGTGCGGCGGGCCTGGAGAGGCGGGCGAGGCCGGCGAAGTGGGCGAAGTGGGCGAAGTGGGCGAGGTGGGCGAGGCGGGCAACGGGCGCCCCGCCAGCGTCACGCTGCTGCACCGGCGCGAGGCCTTCCGCGCAGCGCCTGGCACCGTGGCAGCGATGCAGGCGCTGCGCGCCGCCGGGCAGATGCGCTTCGTCGCCGGCCAGCCGACCGCCGCGGTCGAGGCCGGCGGCCGCCTCACGGGGCTGAAGATCGACACGGCCGACGGCGGCACGCAGTTCCTGCCGCTGGACACGCTGCTGGTATTGCAGGGCCTGAGCCCGCAACTCGGGCCCGTGGCCGCGTGGGGCCTGGCGCTGGAGCGCAGGCAACTCGTCGTCGGCACCGAAACCTTCGAGACCAGCGTGCCGGGCATCTTTGCGGTAGGCGACATCAACACCTACCCGGGCAAGCGCAAGCTGATCCTGTGCGGCTTTCACGAGGCCACGCTGGCCGCCTACGCCGCCGCGGCCCGCGTCTTCCCGGGCCAGCCGGTGCAACTTCAATACACCACCACCAGCCCGACATTGCAGCAGCGCCTGGGCGTTGCTGCCGGGCCGGCGGGCTGACGTTATAGTTTGACCCGGCCGCTGGGTTCAGCGGCCGTTCGCTAGGGGTGTTGGCACTGCGCAGGCGGTGCCGACTGAGACAGTCCCTTTGAACCTGATCGAGGTAATGCTCGCGCAGGGAAGCAGCCCACACAACGGGGCCCGTTCGCGGCCGCGTCGCCCGGCCCGCCGCCCCTGCCATCGCTTTGAAGGCACACGATGGCACTCACGTTCTTCCGCTCACCGGCCGCGCTGGCCGCGGCGCTGCTGTGCTGCGCCGGCACGCTGGCCGGCGCACAGACCAGCGTCGTCATCACCGGCCGCAACGACGCCGCACCGGCGGTCTCGGGTTTCGGCGACATCGCCGCGGCCCGCAGCCCGCTGCAATCCCTGGGCTTCGGCAGCCAGCAACTGGCAGACGCCGGCATCGCGTCCATCGGCGACCTGGTGCGCCTGGACGCCAGCCTGGGCGATGCCTACAACGCGCCCGGCTACTGGAGCATCGTCTCCGCGCGCGGCTACACGCTGGACAACCGCTTCAATTACCGCCGCGACGGCCTGCCCATCAACGCAGAAACCGCCATCGCCTTGGACAACAAAGAGCGGCTCGAACTGCTCAAGGGCACCAGCGGCATCCAGGCCGGCAGCAGCGCACCGGGCGGCCTGGTGAACCTGGTCGTCAAGCGGCCGGTGGCGGGCCAGCGCAGCGCCACGCTGGCGTTCCGGCAGGCCGGCAGCGTGCTCGGCGCCGTCGATATCGGCGACCGCGTGGGCAGCGAAGGCCGCCTGGGCTGGCGCCTCAATGCGGCGCTGGAGCACCTGTCGCCACAGCAGCGCGACAGCAAGGGCCAGCGCTCGCTGCTGGCGCTGGCCACCGACTGGCAGCCCGGCCCCGACACATTGCTCGAAGCCGAGTTCGAAGGCAGCCGGCAAAGCCAGCCCAGCGTCGCCGGTTTCAGCATGCGCGGCGACGTGGTGCCCAGCGCCAAGAGCATCGACCCCCGCCTGAACCTCAACCACCAGCCCTGGAACCTGCCCGTGGTGCTCAACGGCAACACGGCTTCACTGCGCTGGCAGCAGCGCCTGAACGACGACTGGCGCTTCAAGGCGCATGCGATGACGCAGCGCCTGAAGAGCGACGACCGCACCGCCTTTCCGTATGGCGTGTACGACGCCACCACCTACGAATGCAACGCATGGTGCGACCGCTTCGCGCCTGACGGCAGCTTCACCTATTGGCAGTACGTGAGCAACGACGAGCGCCGCAACAGCAGCGCACTGGACCTGGCCTTCAGCGGCCACGTCAGCACCGGGCCGGTGACGCACACCATCGAAACGGGGCTGCTGCAAACCCGCTACAGCGGCCGCTTCCAGGACCAGATCTTCGACATCGCCGGCCCGGGCAAGGACGACGGCAGCCTGCGCACGCCGCCCTCGCCCGGCTTCACCGACGCCAACACCAACCGCAGCGAACACAGCACCGAGCTGTACCTGCGCGACGCGATACAACTCACCGAGCGCAGCAGCTTGTGGGCCGGACTGCGTGGCTCCCGACTGTCACGCGCCAGCGCGCGGACCAGCCCGGACAGCGACGGCTCACTGCGCCCCACCGACGCCACGCAGGGCGTGACCGTCCCTTGGCTGGCGGTGGGGCGGCAGGTCAGCCAGCAGACACTTGTCTATGCAAGCTGGGGCCGGGGCCTGGAGACCGACGTGGCACCCAACCGGCCCTCGCTCTACAGCAACGCAGGGCAGGCACTGCCGGCGCTCAAGAGCAGGCAAATCGAGATCGGCATCAAGCATGCAGGGCCAAGCATCGACGCGGCACTGGCGCTGTTCGACATCGACCGGCCCGTCTCCGCCGACGTGGGCGGCGCCCGCGTCATCGACGGCACTGCACGCCACCGAGGCGCGGATGGGCAGATCGCATGGCACGGCGGCGCCTGGAACTGGCAACTCGGCGCCATGGTGCTGGACGCCGAGCGTCGCGGTTCGGCGCAGAACGGCATCAACGGCACCCGGCCGGTGAACGTGCCGAAGGCCACGCTGCGCCTGGCCGCCGCCTACCGCCTGGCAGCCGTGCCCGGGCTGGAACTGCAGGCCGCGCTGGCGGCGGAAAGCAAGCGCGTGGTGCTGCCGGACGACCAAAGCGCGCGCATCCCCGGTTGGGCCCGGCTGGACCTTGCTGCGCGCTGGGCCCAGCGACTGGGCGACACGGCGCTGACCTGGCGCGCGGGCCTGGACAACGCCACCGACCGCAGGGCCTGGAAGGAGTCGCCCTACCAGTTCGGCCACGTTTATCTCTACCCTCTGGCGCCGCGCACCTGGCGCCTCTCGGCCCAGGCCGCCTTCTGAAGCCGCCGCTTTGCAAGCTATACTACAAGGCTGTATTCCTCGATAGCTCAGTCGGTAGAGCGCCGGACTGTTAATCCGTAGGTCCCTGGTTCGAGCCCAGGTCGGGGAGCCAAGAAATGCAAGGGTCAGCAGGTTAGCGCCTGCTGACTTTTTTGCTTTCTGGGCGATGCTGGTGCCAGTCTGGTGCCAGTTTTGAGGTCGATGGCCTTCCGCCACTGCAACCCAGACCGACCGTTGTAGTGTGGGGAAGTGTACGGAACCGCACCGTTTGCCCCGCTGAGCCGCACCGTTTGCCCCGCCTCGGGTTGCGCGCGGACTGCTGGGAGCACCCGCAGGGCTACTGCACGGACGGCCGCGCTTTGATCCACCGCAGCCCTGTCTGCTACGGCTTCCAGCTCGTGATGATCAGCTCGCCTGTCTCGTTACA